>CAVPBK010000015.1:0-77884 GCA_963701855.1 Nitrospirota bacterium | reverse complement strand
ACTGCCACGCTGTCCCGTCTGCGTGAGTCGGTTCCGCACCTGATACACCCAGACCCGGCTGACTTCAAATCGCTCTGCAATGGCCGTCGGACGATCCCCACGCTCCAGTGCTCGCAACACCCGGTCCCGTAGATCCTGCGAATAGGCATCCATCCTGTTACCTCCATCAAGAACACAATGGAGGGTATCCTACAGAATGTATACACTTAAATCAAAACTGCTCTAGATGAATCAAAGCGCCAGCCAATTCTCGCGATTCACGGATGTCGAGAGAGACACCTCATTTCTCACAGCGATTGCAAACCCCTGACGTAATCTTGGCACTGAACTTTTCTTCCAGATAATCTTCGATCCGTTGCCAGACGCCGCTAGTCGTCCGGACTCGCTTACATTTGATACAGAGGCAGAGTGTACCTCGAAGGGTTTTCAGTTCGTCCACCGCCCGAGTCAATTCTTTGGTCTTAGAATCAAGCTCTCGCTCGCGCTCTTCCCGGTTATCGTATTCCTCCTTTATCGTCATCGCCATCGAGACACGCGCCACAAGTTCCATGGGAACCACCGGTTTGCGAATATAATCCGTCGCACCGGCTGTATAGGCATCCATGAGATCGGGCGGCTCTGTTTTTGCCGTCACGACGATCACCGGAAGATGCTTGAGTCGTTCCTCTGACCGGATCCGACGACAGGCCTCCAGCCCATCCATACCAGGCATCAGGAAATCCATCAGCACGACTTCAATTCGTTCGGATGGATGGGGTTCGGCGCCGATGCCTAAACGTTTCAATGCCTCTTCGGCCGACTCCATAAACAGCAACGAGCGATACCCGGCTGTCTTGAGAATCAGCGCGAGCAATTCACGCTGCTCTTCGGAATCGTTGACGATTAGAATGCTCATAGAAACGTCTCCTTGTGGTCACCCTTCTCGCGCGTCACACGGCACGGTCTGATCCGCTGGCGGGCTGCTTCAACTGCCTGCTGGAGCACCGAATGATGGAAGAACTTGAATTTTTCACCTCGATCTAAATATAACCTCAGGGAGAGCGAAAGCCTAATTATATACGTAATCCAGAGCAAGAAGGGATCGCCCGTTGTCGCGGATCGGACAGGGTATCATCAAATACTGGGAGGCATTATTTGAGCGGAATACGGCGCTTGTTCTGAGAAAGCCACTGCTCGAATGTCTGTAATGCGGGATTCAATGAGCGCGATACGTCGAGATTGCGCGCCCCGCAGAAGACCGCTTCGAAATCGCGGTTGAACTGAAACATGTTGCCGAGATCCTCGGCGCCGACGAATCCAAAACCACGATACATCTCAGGCGTCACGGCATTGTAGCGCACTGTTTGGCCCAGCGCCTTGGTCAACGCGGCAGCCATCTGTGTAGCGGTCAGATGCTCGCCTGCAATGCCAACAGTCTTGCCGATATACTCACGGCCCTTCTTGAAAATGCCGAGCGCACACTTTCCAATGTCTTCAGCTGCAATACCAGGGAGCTTCTTGTCATCTGTCGGTAATGTGAACGCCAGTGTCCCATCCGGCCCTTTCTTCGGACCCATGCCGAAGTGAATCAGATTGTCCCAGTAGAAGGACGTGAGCAGGAAGGTCGTGGGTACCCCGATCTTCGTGAACTCGCCATCGGCCTCGCCCTTGCTATCGAAGTGCGGCACCTTATACTTCCCCATCAAAGTCGGCATGCGATTATCGCTGAGCGGCACCCACTTGCGAGTGTCTTCCAGGGTAGACCAGATCACATGCTGGACTCCGGTGTCCTTGGCAGCCTGCGCCTGACTTTTGGCCTGGGTCAATTCTTTCTCCGGCGAGAAGTGCTCCCAAAAGTTCGTCAGACAAAACACCCCATAGGCTCTCGCGAAGGCCTGCTTCAGACTCTCAGGGCTGTCCAAGTTTGCCACCACGACCTCGGCCCCCAGCGCCGCCAGCCCCTTCGCCTTGTCAGATTGCCCATCTCGAGTGATCGCGCGCACACTGAAACCGCTATTCTTGTCGTTGAGAATGGCGTGAACCAATCCGCCTCCCTGCGCGCCTGTTGCTCCCACCACTGCAATGATTTTCCTCTCAGACATGATGTTCTCCTTTCCACAAATAGACGATCACGAGGTTCATAATTTAGCACGTTGAAAGCTGGTGAGGACAGGAGGGCAAAGCAGACTCTTGCTCGTTTACGTTATTCTTGGATGGCCTGGAAGAGTCCCCCACTGCGCGCAACGTTCTTACTCGCCCACCCGCTGGCAGGCATTTTTCACCCGCCCTACCTTCCGATTGCTGCGCAATCGATTTCCCAGGGACATGCCATATACCCGAGCGAGGGCTTCCGATTTTCTCTACATTGCCCTCAGGGGACTCACCGGGCCAACCCTCCCCCCACGCGCCCTTGTAGACCCTTACAAAATCTGTACAATGCACCCATGCGCCCATCGATCTCGCTCTATACGCTTTTGATCCTTACCTTCGCCTTGCTCACATCCGGCTGTGAGACGACTGATCGAGTCCTCACAGCGGCTAAACGAGTCACCAAGGGCCAGACTGGCAAGGCCATCATCGATCTTGCATCAGGGAAAGATCCGGCACAGATCGCCAAGAAGCGTCTCGACCAATACACGCGCGACCCTGAAGCGCTGTTCAGAGATCTTCGCGAGGCAAAGAAAGACTTTGAGACCATCCTCGCCGTCCTTGGGGTGAATGTCGGAAAGACCTGGGGGAAGAAGGAAATCCAACTGCCCGAACGCAAGAAGTATGTGAAATACACGCAGAACTACAAGAGCCGGGCGATCGTCGACTTTGATGCAGGCGAGATCCTGGTTGAGACCCTCGACGATCAAGACCCCCAACGCAGTCTCAAGAATGCCGTGATCACGACGATCCTGACCCCTCAAGATCCCCGATCGGTCGATTTATTTTCCGACAAAGAAATAGTCCTCACCGGCGACAAGGCCCCCTACCTCTTTGGTCTCGTTCTCAATCAGCAGAATAAACCAATGCGCACACCGGAGGACGCCGAGCCGTTTGCCGCCTATCTCCTCGAGGAAAAATCTTCCACTCGCGTGGTCAACCAGGATGGGAACAAGAAGACGGCTCACTACGTCAAGATCCCGATGGTATCCAATCTCCCGATGAAGCAGGCGGATAAATACCGTCCGCTAGTTCAGCAGTTTGCAGAAGAATATCGCATCAGCCCCAGCCTGGTCTTCGCCGTCATCCGCACAGAGAGCAACTTCAACCCCTATGCCGTCAGCTCGGCCCCCGCCTATGGGCTCATGCAACTGGTTCCCACCAGCGGGGGCCGTGAAGCCTACCGAAAGGCCAAAGGCCAGGACGTGGCCCCTTCACGAGATTACCTATTCGATCCAGCCAACAACGTCGAGTTGGGAACTGCCTATTTGAACGTGTTGATGTTTAATCAGCTGGAGGCCGTGGATCACAATGTGTCGCGCGAGTACTGTGTGATTGCCGCCTACAATACCGGCCCGAGCAACGTCTTCCGCACCTTTTCGCGTGACCGCACCACTGCCGTCAACCAAATCAATAGCCTCCAACCGGCCGGCGTCTACGACCAATTGCACCAACATCTGCCCTATGAAGAGACCCGCCACTACTTGGAAAAAGTGACCGGCTACCGGAAAGCCTTCGTTACTTCATCGGAGAACTCCAACTAAGACGCAAGGCAGGGTCATCTGGTTTGTTTGGTTGATCCGGTCTGTCTCGTTTGTTTGGTTCAGCCAAATAACCAAGAGGAACCGCTGTTAGTGCGATGCGGCCCCCAAATCACGGAGAAAGTCGGCATGTTTCTCTAACACCGCAACGTCAACGCCTGCGCGCGCCAAGAGCGGGCCAACATCATACCGGCGCTGCCGCCTCCCGCGATGCGGCAGCGCACCGATATCGTTTCATCATCAGGCAACCTCTCCCTGCTGACAAGAAACAAGGACAGCTACCATGCGCCAGCTGTTAGCGTGAAGCTTGTCTGAAACAATCACTCGTGTGATCGTTGACCAGCCCAATCGCCTGCATGTAGGCATAGATGATTGTGCTGCCGACAAATCTGAAGCCGCGCTTCTTGAGATCCTTGGACAATGCATCGCTGACCGCGCTCGTCGCCGGCACCCGGGCCATCATACCCCAGCGGTTCACGATCGGTGTGCCTCCCACGAACGGCCAGACATAGCGATCGAACGATCCGAATTCTTCCTGGACAGAGAGAAAGGCCTGCGCGTTGGTCACCGCCGAGTCGATCTTGAGCCGGTTGCGGATGATCCCGGGATCCTTCAGCAGCGCGGCTTTTTTCTTTGCCGTGAATCGCGCCACTTTCTTGGGTTCGAATTCCGCAAACGCTCGACGATAGCCATCCCGCCGCAGCAAGATCGTTTCCCACGTGAGACCCGCCTGCGCGCCTTCCAACAGCAACATCTCGAAATGCTTCCGGTCATCGTGAACCGGCACTCCCCACTCACGGTCATGATAGGCGATGAAATGTGGCTTGCCGCCGACCCAGCCGCAGCGAGGCTTGCCATCCGAGATGGGAGGGAAAGGCTTGGTCATCGACAGAGTAATCGGCTCAAGGATGTAGCCGCTTCCTTATGTGGAGTTAATAGGAATGAACCATTTTGGCTTTATGCGACCGAAGTCGGTGCGTACATGGTTGCGGAGTTCACGCTTCGAGTCGAGCACAACAGGTCCATACGGTCCTCGCCAAAACACAACCCAATGCCAGAACGAGCGACCCCGTACTCTGTGCCATTTGACGGCGAGCAGCGCAAGATCCGGCAGGGCGTCCCATGAGGAAAAGGATACTTCGGCACTCGCAGACCTGATTCCAGACTCCTGAAGCAGTCTCCGAACGTAGCCGGTCTCGGAGCACAATCTGGGATCGTCGGCAACAATGCCAAGCCTATTCGCTACACGCTGCATCTCCCGATACCTCACACCAGCCAGCGCGGCGACGCTGGCAATACCACAGCCCGTCCGTTCACATTGGATGACCGGCTTCATAACCACGCTCGCTTCTGCTTCCGTCCTCCGGAGATACTGGGCCCCGTCCGTTGATAGAAGGCCGCGGAGCGGCCCATGGCCAATCCTTCTCGAGAATACGACAGGCGTGCCCCCACCAGGTCTTTCATGCATATTTCCCATATCACGGCGCCTTGTCAAGAAGTGGGTGACGCCGATTCAAGGTTTCACCTGTGCGTTCGACTGTGCTACGTTCGTGGACGGTAATGGCCTTGTTGTCTCTCATCTGACGGCCCGATCACATGCCGACACGCACATTACGCATCGCGTTGCTCCATCTTGCGCCTGTCCCGGGGGACCTCACAGGAAACCGCCGGCTTGTCGAGAAGGCAGTCACCGCCGCCGCACGACTCGGCGCGACATGGATCATCACGCCAGAACTCATTCTCACCGGCTATACGTTTGCCGACAGCATCGGGACAGAGTGGATCTTGCCGCAGCCAGACTCGTGGATGACACGCATATCACGACTCGCCGCGCAACTGCGCGTGACTGTATTTCTATCCTCTCCCGAACAGGACCGAAAATCCCGCAAGTTCTACAACAGCCTGTTTGTGATCGCAGCGAATGGAACCATCCTCGGCACACATCGAAAAATTCATACATTGCGAGTTGGATCGGAGGCCTGGTCGACCCCCGGAACGCAAGCGGTCGCCATTTCAGTTCCTCCGTTTACACGTGTCGGGATGCTGATCTGTGCAGATGCATATACATCGGAGATTGCCAAAAACCTCCTGAACCAAGGAGCGCAACTACTGGTCTCATCGGCCGCATGGGCGCCGGGCCTACATGGCCCGAATGGCGAATGGGAACGGTGCACCGGAGACACAGGGCTCCCACTCTTGGTGTGCAATCGGACCGGGCCAGACAAGACCCTCGATTTTCGTCAAGCCGAAAGTGTGGTAGCCAAGGACGGGAAGCGTCTGCTGTCCTTGTCTTCGGCACGTTCGGCGGTGTTCGCTATCGAGTGGGATCTGGGAAGACAGACGTTGGCAACGATGGACTACCGGACCCTATACGTCTAGCAGATGCTCAAAAAATCCGTCCTTCATGATCATTTTTCCCTGCCCTCTTAGCGAAGGCATGAAGAAGCCAAGATTTACTTTCTCAGTATGGGCATACTGTAATAGGGTTCGAAGACCCCGAGGCCCCGGTCGATTTCCAGCGTCTCTTCATATCCATGCGTGGTGGGAGTCAGCACTTTTCGAGCGGCCACAGCAGGTACGTGGTGCGGCACGCGATCCGCAAACATCAGCCGCTTCTCTTCGATGACGATGTGAAACTCGTGGATCATTCCCCCGTCCGTGTATGCCCTGCTCACGAGTGCACCGGTCTCCTCGTCAGGACCGACGATAATAAAGACCTGATGCCGATCCCACGAGCCATTCGTCCGTCGATACGTGGCAGCCATTCGAAGACTCAGAAAGCGGCCGCCGGCCTCCCAACTTCCAACAACCTCCTTCTGGATGGAGCGTTGCTCTAGAGGCAACTCCACCGCGCCTTCGAAATGCCCTAACAGGAACTGGACGTATTCAAGCGCCGCACTGGGCTTCTCCGGTTCATGGACGGGATCGAACCGGAACGGCTTCGCTGTCCCGGCATCGACGAGCACAGTCTTCGCCTGAGCCGCTCGTTGGACAAAACCCAACACAGCCTCCCACTCCCGACGGTGCGCGAACTGAGAAAATAATTCACATCCGTGGCCCACACGCAGCAACGCCAGCGGCGCTTGCTTGCAGGGTCCTTGACAGGCAGTGGGTGAAATCCGACAGCCGATGCGCTCAGCCTCATACTGCAAAGCGTTGGCGGTGGCCTCAAAACGTCTTTGTCGCTGACAGGGCTCCCCGTCGCAGAGAAAGAAGTGGGCGTCCCCTTCGGCAAAGTACTGTTTCGCACGCTCCAGGGACGCATTGAATTCCATCGCGGTGTGAGTGATCGCTTTGGATTCAACATAGCGGCGAAGATCCGCAACCGCCTCGTCGGTACAGACACCCATACCGTTGACGACCAGGGCAAGAGTGAGACTATCAAGCGACAAGGTATCGAATTGACTCACCGGCTGCTCTGACATACGTCCTCCTTTCCTGACCGGTAGTGCGCTTGTCCCACGGTTCGCTTCAGGGCATGGCATCGTCCTGGATCGGCTCGATCACGTGAACCACGAGGCCGTTCGTCACGGGGTGAGAACTGTATGAGCCACGGCTCCTAGGTACTCCATCGAGCCAAGCTAGCGTTCTGAAACTACCTATGGGACTTCTCGTGCAGACAGATGTGCGACACCCCGCATTGAATGGGTGTTATGTAGTTCACTTGCTCGCTTCGTCTGTGATCATCTGCCGCGCCAGTTCGCCAGGCTTGAGAATTCCGCGTTGCTCGAGTATTGCAATCAGGGCCAGGGTATAGCGCTCGTAGTAGTCCCACCTGGTATCGCCGACGCAAGCATCTTTTTCCCAGGCCGCGATGGTGTCAATCAGATTTTGCCTGAAATCCTCCCATTCGAAATGACCCTCCTTGGACAAGGCCAGCGCCATACCGAACACCGTGCGTTGCCATGCTTCGCTAAAGAACAGCTTTCCCTCACTGCGTGGTGGCGAGTCAGGTTGCCCAAGCATCTGGGTTGCGGCATATTCTTCGAATCGAGTAAACATCAGGAGCCTTATACGGCCGGCGGAGAAGGAACCAGCGCGACCCCCATCATAGCTTCCGGTGTGACCAATGCCGCGAGCTGGGCTTCGTTCAGATGCTCGGAGTTGGCTGGTCGTTCAGGAATGACGAACCAGCGGATCTGCGCACTGCTGTCCCATATCTTCACTTCCTTGTCTGCGGAAATCGCCACACCAAACTCACGCAGTACGGCACGCGGTTCACGCACACCGCGCGAGCGAAACACCGGATCTTTGTACCAGTAGGGTGGCAGGCCCAGCATCGGCCACGGATAGCAGGAGCACAGGGTGCAGATCACCAGGTTGTGCACAGACTCACTGTTGGCGACGGCTTTCATGTGCTCGCCTTCGGCGCCATTCATGCCCGGGAAGTTCAGTTCGGCGATAGCCTTCGGAGTATCTTCAAGCAACCGACGTTTGTATGCTGAGTCGAGCCACGCCCGCGCCACGATACGGGCGCCGTTGAAAGGGCCGGCAACGGTTTCGAAATGGCTGAGCACCGCATCGACAGAGTCACTTCCAAGCACGCCTTTTTTGATCAGCAACGCTTCCAACGCGCGTACTTTGGCCGCGCTGACGGCTTCTCGGTTTTCATCGTAATCAAAGAGTTCGGCCATGAGACTTTCTTCACGTGAATTTAGTGCGCAGGCTTCAGGTACGCGTCAAAAAGGTCGGCATAAATGACGGTGTTGGGTTCGCTCTTGCCTGCCCCCCAGATGTCTGAAGCCTTGAACGATACACAATACACATGCTGCGGCCCGGCCAGACCGTCAGGTCCGGTCGACACAAAGTATTCGAAAGCGCCTGGGTACACTTCGGTAACGGTGCCCTGCTTGTTGCGCAAAAATCCCGGCAGTCTGGTGTGATCGGCGGCCTCTGGGTCGGCAGCGTAGACGGTGTCGCCGACGGTAAAACGAGCCGGAATTGCGGGTGCGCGCAGACCGGAGTCGCCGTGATGAAGGTACCGGACCACCTGTTCCTTGAGTATCGGATTGGGGTGCTCCGGTAGTGGCGCATTGGGATTCGCACGGTAATGCTCGGTCAATGTGGCCAATTCTTTGGCGGCCACATAGCCGCGATCGATGAAGAATTGACTGATACCCATCAGCCATTTTTCATAATAGCGATATTTGAAATATTCGAACGGCTGCATGCTTTCGGCGCCGGTGCGCAGCGATGCCCAGGTCCAGATTTCCTTGAACGTCGTCGGCACTTGCGCAATCGGATATTTGGGCAGCGCGTGAGCCAAATGGGTGCTTTCGGCCATCATCACCGTGTGAATGCCAAAGATGCGCTTTTCCCACTCCGCCATGAATACTTTCTTTTCAAAAAAATTGACCGGCCCAAGATTTTCCAGGCCGCCGAGGTAGTGTGGTAGTTTCACAATAGGCTCCGATTAACAGACAGGTTGGGCAACGGAACGACGAGAGATTTCGTGCGCGCAATCGAGAAAACTGCGTTGCAGCACAGCACTGTCGAGATGACGGCCGATGAACACGAACCGGCTCTGCCGCATCTCATCGGATGGCCAGCGCTTTCCGGGCTTCGCTTCCAGCAGCATGTGCACGCTGTGAAAATAGAACTGCCGCGCTTCGCCGTGGAAATTCAACACACCTTTCATGCGCATGATGTGCTGGCCCTGCTGCTGAACCAGCTGATTGACCCAGCGATTGAAGCGGTCCGGGTTAAGCGCATGGATGGTCTCAACTGCACAGGAGATAATTGAATTGTCGTGTTCATGATCGTGCTCGTCTCCCAGGATGCCGGGTTCTATCGTCAGCACATGGGGCAACGAGAACCGGTGCACACCAAGCAGCGTATTGGTGGCCACTTCGGAGTTATTGGTGCAAATGAGAGCCGCGACCGGATTGATCGCGCGCAACTCATGTTCCAGGGATGCGATGTCATCAGTTTTCAGTAGACCGACTTTGTTCAACACAATCAGATCGGCGAAGGCTATCTGTTCACGTGCAATGCCGTCGTCGATCTGACGTTGGAAATTGACTGCGTCGACCAGTGTCACGACGGACTCCAGTTCGACTCGGTTCAACAGATCAGTGTCAGCAAGAAAAGTTTGCAACACCGGCGCCGGATCGGCCAGTCCAGAGGTTTCGATGATCAGGCGATCCAACTTGATGTCATTGCGCTCCAGAAGGACCTTCACGCCTGCCACCAGATCAGTGCGCACGGTGCAGCAGATGCAGCCGTTGCGTATCTCTATCAGTGCGTCTTCGTCGGCGACAATGAGTTCACCGTCGATCCCGACCTCTCCAAATTCATTGACGATCACCCCGATGTTGGCGCCGGTGTTTTGCGTGAGTATATGATTGACGAGAGTCGTCTTGCCCGCACCGAGAAATCCGGAAATGACGGTAACAGGTAATTTCTTTAACACCATGGTGTCTCAGCGAAGAATCACGGTCAGGATGACTGGCCTCCGGGGCGACACGTATGGATTGTACTAAAAATCTTTGCAGGGAGCTAGATGCCTGTCCCATATGAGGAAGCACAAAAATTTTGAACATGTGTTCGGCTCTGGGTCGTCGATCTCGGCTCAGCTAACGTGATTTGTCCATCAAATCTGTCATTTTCAGTTATGCGAGGCAGGCTCCTAGGCCATGAATTGTTGCAGGAGCGCATGCCCCTCCGTCCATTCACCATGCCCACTGTCGGCATTGATGTGTCCCGCCTGGCCGATATCGATGAACGTGCTTCCCCAAGCAATCGCACAATGGTTGGCATGGGCCAGCGATCCGAACGAGTCATTCGCGCTGGCGACCACGAGACTCCGAAACGCGAACGGCGCCATCGGCACCGGTACAAATCCAAGCACCGTGGCAGGGAAACTGGCGCGTTGGGGATCGGGCACCGCCACGAGAAACGCTCCCTTTGGAACCAGCGCTGAACGATGTGCCCAATGAGCCACCAGGAGACAGGCGAGGCTGTGAGCCACCAGCATGGGCGGAGAAGGACAAGCCTGTACGGCAACATCCAACGCATGAACCCAATCGTCACATATCGGCCTGTTCCAATTCCCAAGATCCACGCGCTGCCACTGGGGATGGCGCAACTCCCAGAGCGTTTGCCAATGTTGCGGGCCAGAGTTACCAAGACCGGGTAAAACTAACACCGGTGTATCTACGGACATCTCAGCCTCCGGCTTTCCGACCGCTCACGGCGATTGTGGCGTAGTAGATGGCCCAGGTGTTCGGATCATCAGCAAATCGGCAATACTGCTCAAGATCGGACTGTCCAACGACTCCTGTGGCCAGATACTTCCCACGCAATTGCTCAGTAGACAGCTTCATCACTGTGGCTATGCCGCCCCCCCCAGCGCAGAGCAGGGCGTCGTTCTCTACGGTGAGATATTGTAGTCCACACCGTTGCATTAAGGCAGGCAACTTCAGTCCCAGCGCGGAGTCCATTCTCAATGTCGCATACATCTGTTCGATGGTCTGATTGACCTTGCGCAGAGACGCCAATTCCTGCTCATCGCCAGTGATGCCACGGGAGGCTGAAAAATCAGGCTCCTCCAGAGCAAGCCAGCCTCCCGGCTTGAGGCTGTCGAACATCTTCGTCACCACTACCTCATAGCCAGGAAGATGGATCAAGACGTACCGGGCATGAACCAGATCAAACGACCGTTCTGGGAGCTGTGCGGTCCCAATATCGGCCCGGACAATCTTCACATTCGATTGTCCCCAATTCACCGAGGAACTTCGGATCAAGATCCACCGCTACAACCTGGCCCGTCGGACCAACCGCCACGCTCATCCAAGTCATGATCGACCTAGCGCCGAGCCCGACATCAAGACAGCGCCAGCCTGGTTGCAGACCAGTACCGAGCAGCCGTCTCCGACTCGCCGGATCGAACACCTGCTCGATCATCCTGAGCCGTTCCAATTCTCGTTGATCTTCAACTCGCTGAAAGACGTACTCCGATTGGACCATGCCACGACCTCGCTCCCAATTAGAACAGAAGATCAGACAGGTCAAAATAATGGGGGAGTATAGACGACTACCGGACGGGGAGAAAAGCTATCTTCTTGGCTTGCGGTTATCTAGCAGGCTGTTGACAAACCCTCTCCTCCTTCCGTCGCAGTTGTGATACGAGAAGGCTCCATCAGGAGGGCCACTATCATGATGGGTCCCGCCGATCCCCAGCCGTCGATGTTCTACCACATCAATCTGGAGCAGTATGTGACCGCCGATCATCCGATGCGGACGATCCGCCCGTTGATCGACCCGGCGCGAATCCGGCAGCTCTGCGAGCCGCTGTATGCCGAGACCGGCCGCCCGTCCATTCCGCCCGAACAACTGTTCCTGGCTCTCCTGGGCGGGTATCTGCTGGGCGTGACCTCGGAACGGGCCTTGGTGCGCGAGCTGACCGGGAACCTGGTCCTCCGCTGGTTTGTGGGCCTAGCGTTAGAGCAGATGCCGTGGGACCACTCGACGTTCTCACAGAATCGGAAGCGGCGCGTTACGGAAAGCGGGCTGCTCGAACGGTTGTTTGATGAGACGGTCGCCTTGGCGATCAAGCAGAAGTTGGTGTCGCATCATACGACGCTCGATGGGACGCTGGTGCAGGCCAATGCGTCGCACAAGCGCGTTGTTCCGATAGAAGTATTTCTGAAGCCAGAGGACTACAAGAAACGGATTCGGTCCCTGGATGCGGGGTCGGAGTCGGACCAGGATCCGGGGAATCCCACGGTCACGTTTCGCGGGGAGCGGCGCTCGAATCAGACGCATGTCTCGACGACGGATCCCGATGCCAAGCTGGCGAACAAGGGGAATGGGACCGCGGCAATGGTCGGCTATACCGTGAATGGCCTGATGGAAACTCGGCATCGGCTGTGAGTGGGGATCAATGTGGAGCCGTTTCGAGGGCCGGCCTCAGAGACGGACGGCGGGCGGGCGTTGATCGATCGGTTTCATGCGACGCACGATCTTCGGATTCAGACCGTGGGCGCGGACAAGGGGTATGTTGCCAAACCGTTCCTGACCGCCCTCGTGCGACGGCGGATCAGCCCACACATTGCCGCCAAGACGACTGGAGGAGAGGCCATCCATCAGCGGGTGCGACGGCTGAGCCGGACGGTGGGCTACCGCCTCTCACAGCGGGCACGGAAGAAGATCGAAGAACTCTGGGGCGAGGCGAAATGCTGGCACGGCTTCCGGCGCTTTCAGCGGCGAGGGCTCCTGCAGGTCCGAGACGAAGCCTCTCTGCTGGGCTGGCTGCGCAACCTGAAGCGGCTGGCCAACGTACTCCCGACGCCGACCTAGGGGGCACATGGGACCTGGGGATGTGCGGGAGGCAGGAGAGAACAGGACATGGACGGCTCACCCAGCAGACCAGACGGACCAATCACCACACAGAGACCTGCGTGAGTACAGCCGTGACGGTGAATCCGTTTCAACCGGCGAGTTTGTCAACAGCCTGCTAGTTGCTCTGGTTTGTTTGGTTGAACCAGATGGGCCAGAAGAACCAGAACAATCAGCTAGCAAGGGATATTGATGGCCGGGTCGCACAGCAAAGCTGGAATCACCGGGGGGCGCATGTACCGGCTTGAGGGATCCTGGAACCCCATTGATTCCTTAATCGGCGGGCCGCCAGGCATTCCGGGGAGACCTTGTCCGACGGAACCAAACCTCTTCCCGACATCTGAACTCCTTGAGGAGCCAACCCCGGGACTCGACACAGATGCGGACCCGGCTGTGGAGGCCCCAGCACTCGACGTAGCCGATGGCATAGTGGCTTGTGGCGTCTGTCCGGCTTGAGTCTGAACCGGAGGCGTGGTTGGCACGGGTGGCGGCGCTTGCGCGCCACATGGATTTGCCAGAACGGCAAAGACAAATAGCGCGGACACCGCTACATAGTACCTCATCCCAATTGGCCGACGATTCATATTTGATGCATCCGTAAAATACCACATGAGATCAACCAGTCTCTGAGAGAAGATCAAGGTGGGTGGATTCTAACGAGACTTAGGCGCCCACGCAATGCCGCTTTTCGTTATCGGTTTCTGCTATAGTATCCCGCTCGCGTGCGGTAGCACGGACGCACTGAGCCACATAATGTATGTGGCGGTTGGTCGCAGACACAGGTGCGAAGAATTGCATTGGAGCGAAAGACTGTCGTCAGTAACCGGAGTAGATGAGGACTGTTCCATGGAGACCTCGCAGAGGGATGTGATTCTTGGGACGATTACGTGGTGGGGTTTTCATGTTCTCCTCATGTGGATGGGAGCATGGCATTTTTTTTCTAGAGATCTTACCGATGGTGCCCTCTTCGCATCGGATTTGTTCGCTGGCGGTCTCATGGGAGCCACGGCGCTCTCTCTTCTTCGGCTGTCGGTGGGCTGCCATCTCCTTCGCTTTATTTCTATCATAGGCATTTTGTTAGTGGTGTATCATGCGTGGCAGGGAAAGGCCGAATGGGGCAACCTGACCGATGTGGCTATCTGGGCATACACGTTTTATTCCTTTGGCCCAAGTAGTTGGCGGTATACCCTCTATTCGCCACTAGGCATCTTCGGGAAGTTGAAGACATAGAAATGGCAGAATCCACAGGGGACTGGGAAAGGGAAGGCTAGGCCGCCTTTTCTCACATACCGGCACTTCTTTAGGCTCTGTATCATTCCCTGCCTCATATGCCTCGGGACAAGTGGCAGAACCAGTTGACCCTATGCTGTAATCGCGGGTGACCTTCTATGCCAAAGATTGCTAGCAGTCGTGTGATCACTCTTTACCGCAGACCACTTCCCATAGAGCTTGGTTAATGCTCTCTGGTTCAACCGGTATCCAGTTGTCCTTCTCTACCTATCCATTAGCCGATATACCGGTTGCCAAACGGCCTGAGAACCCGTGAAGGCAAACAATCGAAAGCGCTTTTCCATACAATCGAATTGTTTGTACATCTCCATAGACAAAAATTTGGTGGGTCCTCTCGCACTCCCTTGCATCCGCTTAAAGTTAATTAATTGCCGCATCGTCACCCGACTCCCCTCTCTGTGAATGGTGTCTGGATCGATATATACAGTCTGTAGCCCTGGCAACAAATAGTCTTTCTCCACAACCACCCACTTCGCAGACGCTGAGACACAACTCAGAAAGAGGAGTGTGACCAGTGACCAGAAAGCCGAAACGTACGCCAATGGCAGCTATGACGATTCTCCTTCAATTTGCGACGATTCATATTCGATGCGTAAGCGAAATACCACGTGGGATCAGCCAGTCTCGGAGAAAAGATCAACGCGGGTGATTTTACCGAGGCAGGAGCAACCACGCAATGCCGCACACGAAACGAGGCACTCCAACAGAAACTCCCGGCTCCGTTTCTTCTCGCGGCAAGCTCTTGCTCAATATGAGAGGCATTGACCGTTTCACTCCACCACCCAAATCGCAAAGCCCTTTGCGTCACGCAGTAATTGATCGGTCACGCCGCCGCCGAAGATCTGCTTGATTCGGGATGTCCCCTGCCGCCCCATGACGATGGTGTCGTAACATCCGATTCGCGCCTCTTCGAGAATATTTCTGGCAATATCATCCTCATGGCCATACTTCACCGCCAAGTGGCTCGTGTCGAATCCTGCCTCTATCAGCATCTCGCACGCCTTCTTCAGAACATGGCACTCGGATTCCCGTTCCTTGCGAATCCAGGCATCCTGATCATTGCGCAACTGCACGCTCAATTCCTCCTCAGCGGCAGGATTCTCCGATCCGCCATGCTCCAACAACTCTCGGGGCATGGGCTTGAGCACATGAAAGAGGGTGACGACGACATCTGGTGTTCGGCCCAGGAGAGATCCAACATACTGGACAACGCGATGGGAGTTCTCGGACTCGTCGACGGCTAGAAGGATTCGCATAGCGGCCTCCCGGGAAGTGAAAGCGACCAGTGCAACGATGAATGTATTATCCTTCTTTGAATCACCCGATACCAGGGGGTTACCAGGGCGAGTTCAAGCCCAATTGCCAGAGGCTAGAGAGGAAAAATCTGCACGTTGGAGTAGTTATGGAAGAATGATGGCTTGCCCTGAATGTCCGATCGATTTGAGAGTGGCTTCCAGCGCATCGACCATCGCCGGGGGGCCACAGAGAAAGATCACGGTGTCAGAAGCGGGCGGCGGAAGATGCCCTCGCAGAATGTCCTCAGTGATACGGCCTGTGCCCTGCGACCAGCCTGTAGGTGGCTGCTCAAGAACGTGATAGCAATTGAAGCTCGCGTGTTCGCGCGCATCCTCGTCCCATTCGTCTCGAAAGATGATGTCGGCCTCGGCCTTGTTGGCAAAGACCAGAAACAACTCAACAGGGAGGCTCTTGGCAAGAGTCCAGCGAATGATGGCAATCATCGGGGTGATGCCAGTGCCGCCAGCCACAAACCCCACCTGCTTCGCCATTCCGTCTACCCAATGGCCGCCAGGATTCGGCCCGCTCATCAGCACGATATCTCCTGGCTCCCGCTCATGGAGATACTTCGAAATCGTGCCAGTTTCGTACCGCTTGACCGTCAAGTCGAAGTACCCAGTGGCGCCGGGCATCGACGAGGGCGTGTAGGGCCGTTTCACTGTTTTTCCATCGATCGTCGCGTGGACGTAAAGATAATCGCCGGGCAGCATGTCCAACGTGGCGTCGTCAGGCAAGGCAAAGCAAAAGGTCTTCGTGTCGTGGGTATCGTGATGAATAGCCGTGAGTTCGTAGGGCACGGGCGTCTTCGATTTGATGCGCGTGACAGGTTCCAAAGTCATGGCCCTATCATACGATCCTCAGAGAAAGGTCGCAACTGAGGATGAGATCACAGGCCTGTTTCCCGACTGCGAGTTGGGCGCCATGCCGCCCTTCGGCAACCTCTAGAGGCTCCCTGTGTATGTCGATCGATCGCTCACGGAAGACGAGGAAATCGTATTCCAAGCCGGGACCCATTCGAACGCGATCCGCATGCGCTACTGGGATGTTGCCGCACTCGTGTTTCCTGTGGTCGCGAAATTCCATCGTTCCCCCACAGAAGTCTGGTGACTTTATGATGTCGCATCCTCTCCCAACGAAACTCCTCGCGGGAATAATCTTCTCGCACGAATCTTGATCGCCGTCGATGACTCTGAAGACTCTGCCCGAGCCCCTTGCTATGCCAGCACCCTGCTGCGCAACGCGTCAGGCTATACGCTGTAGGTCGTGGAATGACCAGGGCGCAACGCCCCGCCGGGTTCGGGCTCCTTTTTCAAAATAAACAACACGGGCGACCCCCTAGGCAGGAGGTCGCCCGATGATAACGACGAGGACACCGACGGCCTCTCTATTTCCAGCTCACCAAAGCTGTCTGCACGATCTAGTACGGAATCACGTGCAAACAATCCTTGCTCTCGTTGTTCCAAACCACATCGCACAGATTGGACATGCGCGCCACGATCTGCGCCGCCACGCCCCCCGTGCCCCCGAACAACCCGCACCAGCCCAGGGTCACAAAGCCCCAGTGCAACGGCGCCGCAAAGAGTTCATCGACGAACCAGAACGCATGGCCCCACTCATTGAGGCCCACGTTGGGAAGAATCATCATCGGCCCCACGATTGCCCCCACCAAGGGGAATGAGACCGCCTTACTGAACTGCGGCAACCGGGTCATGGCATAGAGGTAACTCGCGACGCCCATAGTGATGTAGAGCGGGAAGGTGAAATAGAAGGCGATGATATGGCTAGCCGTGAAACTCGTATCGCGGATGATCACCTGATGCCACGACGCGTCCTGCTCGAGCGTATAACTCCCCGCCCAATACACACCGAACACATACACCGCGAGCCACATCATCCAGTAAAAATACCGCTTCAGCTCTGTCTTAGGGTCCAAGTTGGCCAAGTTGCGATCCCGCGTACTCCAAAGCCACCCCAGGATCACGGACGCGTTGATAATGTTGGAAATCACGTTGAACTTCCACAGCCCCATCCAGACGTTTTCGAACTCTGGCGTCATCGAGTCCAAGCCGTGAGAGTAGCCGAACAGACGCTGAAACACGACCTCGGCGCCCACCGCGAACAACATTGCGAACCAGCCGATCTTGAGGGGTCTGGAATCGTACCAGAGAGACATATCATACCCACGGTCGGTACCTCCCCATGTTGTACTAGACATGTTCCTTACCTCCTTCTCACGTACGTCACGTACGCAAGACACACACCTGTGAGTTGGTAACGAAAACCCGTGCGAGGAATAGGATTAAAAGGCGACCCGTCAGAAGAGACGCGGCTCTGTGAAGCCGCTGGTGTTCAACCTGCCTGCCCAGGTGCCCTACAACGGCTCATCGATATGTTATGGATGTTGCCTGCACGCCAAGACAAGAGCCGCTGTAGAACTGGCTAGCCTACTGACGAGAAGCCCGCCCATGACTCGGCGGGCCGTTGTGGTCTGGTGGACTAAAGTCTGCCATCATATCCACCTCCTCCTTGGTTCGGAGTGACCTCGGGGATTGCACTGACAGTGCGTACGGGGGCTGTCCCCTTTCACATGAATCGTTGTACGTACAATTTCAACGTATAACCCCTCTTGAACGAAAGTCAACAAGACTGTCTCCACATTTTATCGGCACGTACACGCATACCCCGTGCCAGCCCCACATAGACTCCGACGCAGAATGAGGCAAAAACAAGATGAGTACCCTTGGAGAAAATCATCACAGGCTCCCGCCGCAGAAAGTCGCCTAAGGGTGATGCGTAAGATGGCGATTGACTGTTCAATTTTCTCGGCCAGCCAAGCCTAACTCACATTATTCATGAGCAGCTTCTGCGCAATCGCCGATCCATGACTCAAACGAGACTGGCAGAAAGGCGCGACTGCGTGATTTCGCGACGAACCGTCATGAATAATGCGGGCTCGCTCAGCGCTGCATCCCCTTCTCTATGAATAACCCGCGGTTGATGTCGCTGATACTGACTATCCCAACGAGCGTGCCCTTGTCGACAACGGGCATGCGACGGAAGTTCTTGAGACCCATGTATGAGGCGGCTTCCAGAATAGGATCGTGGGGCGCGACCGTCATTGGATTCTTGCTCATGATGTCTTCGACTTTCCCACCAAGCACCTCGGGATACCCATCTTCCATCTCGACAAAACTCCGGCTGTGCACGCTATCGTGAATATAGTCGCCATAGTTAGGATACAGTTGTATCAAGACATCTCGCAACGTCACCACTCCAACGAGCCGATTGTCTGCCTCGACCACAGGAAGGGACCCACAGTGACGGTGCATCATTTTCATCACGGCTGATCGGATCGTATCTGTCTTCTGAACCGTTACAATCCCGGTTGACATGACGTCTTGGACTAGCATGGTGGCCTCCTTTGGTGAATCAAATCTGAATTACTTCTCCTTCTAGCCCACCCCCGGGTGATATCAGCACGAGAAACACCACGGGCAGCCATCAAGGGAAAGAGAAAGGAAAGACCCATGCGCTGCAGGTGATGGACGCTTAGGATGATACCGGCGACCCTTGTGTGCTTGTGATACCGGAAGACCCGTATGCAATTGAGAATCTTGAGCCGACTCGACGTTGACAGTGTGGCTCACCTCATACGGTGGAGCCGCTGTGTCAGCTTCCTTCTCTCGATCGAGTCTTGTTATGTGGATCCCGCATACGAGAACGATGTGAACATCGATGATGAAAGTGTCAGTCCAGCCGAGCAATCCGCCTTCAATTCGCCGAGACATTCTGATCCGGTGAACCAAGGTCTTCCATCAGCGACCTCCTCTCTGATGGTGAGAGCACAATCACATTTTTCATATTCCTGCCTTCATCTTTATGTCAATGAGAGAATATCTCCTGGAGTTCGGACAGGTCAGACAGGAAGGGTCTCATCGCTTATGTCTCGCTAACACTGCACTACAAACCTATGGCGCAGTAAACCTGCTCACATAGTTCATGCGTACTCTTTCCTTGCTCTTGCGATAGGTC
Organism: Nitrospirota bacterium; assembly: GCA_963701855.1. Taxonomy (GTDB): domain Bacteria; phylum Nitrospirota; class Nitrospiria; order Nitrospirales; family Nitrospiraceae; genus Palsa-1315. The sequence continues at coordinate 58,259 of CAVPBK010000015.1, read as the reverse complement.
TGACTTTGAAACGACACGGGCGATCTCCTAGATAGGAGGTCGCCCGTGGTTGGCGCTTAGAACGCCGAAACTGACAGCTCAGCTTAGTATGGAATCACGTGCAAGCAGTCCTTGCTCTCGTCGTTCCAGACCACATCGCACAGGTTCGACATGCGCGCGACGATCTGCGCCGCGACGCCGCCCGTGCCCCCGAACAATCCGCACCAGCCCAGGGTCACAAAGCCCCAGTGCAATGGCGCCGCAAAGAGTTCATCGACGAACCAGAACGCATGCCCCCACTCATTGAGGCCCACGTTGGGAAGAATCATCATCGGCCCCACGATCGCCCCCACCAAGGGGAACGACACCGCCTTGCTGAACTGCGGCAGCCGGGTCATGGCATACAGATAGCTCGCCACGCCACAGGTGATGTACAACGGGAAGGTGAAGTAGAAGGCAATGATATGGCTGGCCGTGAAGCTGGTGTCGCGGATGATCACCTGGTGCCACGACGCATCCTGCTCCAAAGTGTACGAACCCGCCCAGTACACGCCGAACACGTATACCGCAAGCCACATCATCCAATAGAAGTACCGCTTGAGCTCGGTCTTGGGATCCACGTTGGCAATGTTGCGATCCCGGGTACTCCATATCCACCCGAGGGTGGAGGCCGAGAAGATGATGTTGGAAATCACGTTAAAGCGCCACAGCCCCATCCAGACGTTTTCGAACTCCGGCGTCATGGAGTCCAAGCCGTGGGAATACCCAAAGACGCGCTGAAAGACGACCTCGGCCCCTACCGCCGCCAACATCGTAAACCAGCCGATCTTGAGGGGCCGGGAATCGTACCAGAGCGACATGTCGTAGCCCCGATCCGCCCCCCCTCCCCATGTTGTACTAGCCATACACTGACCTCCTTGTTAAGAAAACTGTGATCCACCCCTCTGTCTTAATATGAAGAACCGCCGATATTCACCATAGCCGACCCAGATAATCTATATTGATTCATCTGTATGTGTGCTGCCCTGAAATCCTAACTCTCTTTACTCTATGTGTCAATACAGATGTGGCAATACAGTATACATCACGATGTACATCCAAATTCCCCCGGATATACATAGGCATATTCCAAATTCCCCTTGCAGGCTCGGGCGAAGAATGAAGCTTTCGGAAAGATAATGTTATCGAGAGCAACACACATGTACCTGCGCGCGTCGAACGACCACAGCTTCATCGTGGGAGTTCCGTGAGCACGGGAAACCAACAAGGCCGCCCCCTCTTTATGTTTCCATCATTTCCAATCGCGCATCGAATTCATGCCCGCAGGCCGTACAGCGAATGCAATCCGATTCGACCGTAAATTCGTCTGATCTGATTCCCATGCCACCGCAATCCGGACAACGCGCGAGGTGTACCCTCTGATCATCTACGGTTTCGTATTGCGTGCCACGGAGACAATACACCGGCTTTTCATCGAGCAGCCAGGGATTTCCCGCGTTGTCGAGCACTGGCAATATTACATAATGGTGTTTCACGTAGTCTTCAAGTTCCTGTCGGCCGACAAAACCGTCCTTAATCAGCCTTCCTCCTACCACTTCATAGAGCCCATTCTCTTTCACGATCGCCTTAGTTGGACCCATCTCTCACCTCCCGTTCTTATGGGAACGAATGGCTTATAACCGATGGCAGCGAAAGTGAAACCCCAGGCTCCTTCGAGCCATCAGCTATGCGCTCCGGTCAGGCCACGCTGTACGAACGACACGCAACATGCTGTTAGGCGATACCCGAGTAGTACCGCAGAATATTGGAGACTGATATCACCCCCATGATCTGTCCGTCTTGTGTCACGGCCAGATGCCTGGTAGCCCGTTCCTTCATCATGCGCACGGCATCGATAATCGACCGATCACCTTCAATGGTCGCCACAGGTGATCGCATGCATGTTTTGACCACGGTCGTATTGGGATCCAACCCCTTGGCCACCACCTCGCGAGTCAGGGCTGAATCAGTAATGATACCGACGTATGATTGGCTGTTGGTGACAAGCAACGACCCCATCTTCCATTGCTGCATCAGCTGCGCTGCCTGTCGCAGGCTGGCATCCTGCGACACGTCCCGAACCTCAGTGGACATGTGCTCGGCGATCTGCGGACCAATGAGCGTACGTCCGACCTTGCTTTTCTTCGTTCCGGCAGATCGGCGTGCTTCCAATTCCGACACACAACTTTCCAACACGCGGCCTCGCTGCAACAGGCTTTGGCGCTCACTATCCATGCCGGTGCCTTCCGGCGCCTCATCTGTCATATTGACCAATCCTGCCGCCTCACCTAGCTCAGCATACTCATAGGCATGCAGCAAGTCAGAACGTCTGTCCGAGGAGATCTTCGATCAGCCGTTCGGTTTCCAGATCGAACTCCTCCAGGCTGCGTGTCTGCTTGCCCTTGCCCAAAAACGGGGCGAATTCGACCAGCTGTTTCCGCATCCGCTCGATGTTTCGGTCGAGAGAAACTCGTGGTTTTGAGGGTGTGGTGCGAACGGCCATAGCACCTCCTATCGATGTAGGTGAGCGGAGACGACCAATCTTACCCCTCTGTATCAGCGAGGGCAAGTGGCAGACAGGAGGAGCTGAATTCTGAAGGGGAGCATCAACCGTCAGTGGTATGGGATACTAGAACGACAGATAGTGAAGGGGGCCAAATATCCGTTGGCATCCAACCAGGTACAGATTTCCGAATGCCTCTACCTGTAGGGGTTTGGCCCATCGGGTTTCAAATACGTTCACGGTCTGGCCCCATCCGAAACGGGGAGTGTGTACTTCGATCAATTGTTTCACATGAGGAGCCAAGGCTAAGAGGAGAAGTATTCCTTCCGTGCTCCGGTTGAGTGCGAAGGCCTCTCCTTGCTCGATGATGATCGACTCTCCCTCAATGGCTTCGAGCACCTCATACGAACACATGCGCCGATAGTCCATGCGCGCCTCACACCGGCGGCCCGGAGGAATGGTCCTAGCCGGTATCGCAGCAGACGCTTGGTCAACATCATTGTTTCCATTTCTCACGTTCCAATCCCACCGGGCGACTGCTGTGGAGCTGGAAAGCATTTCTTCATAGGTGTGCGTTGTCATACTAGGCCTCCGATTTCACCTTTTCTCAGCCTGCTAAGACTCTATAGAGAGAAAAGCAAGCACCGTACCGTCGGTGAGAAGAGAGCCGACAACATTATTTATGGGGCATTTTGAAGTACGGGCCACCCCTCTATTCTCAATAACCATATCTATCACGAAGGGAAACGAGTTCACCATCGAGGCCAGCATCACTCTATCAAGCTGTTTTTACGAGGATCTTACGGCTGTAGCCCATGACATACAGCAGCGAGGAAATTCCTTCGCCTAGATGGATTGGTCTGATTTATTTGCTTGATTTGGTTCATCTGGTTTATCCGGTTAGTCTAATTCAACCAAATAGACCAAACTAACAGTCGTCTGCCGCTGGCGGAATTTTTCAGGTCCTTCTAGGGGGCGAGGTCAGCGGAGAAACAGAAGCCAGAGATACAACGCGCTGATGAATACCGACCCCACCATGACGGGAAACCCAAACTTGAAGAATTGCCAGAATGAGATGGAATAGCCGGCTTTGCGCGCGATATCCACAATGACGACGTTCGCGCTCGCACCGATGATCGTGCCGTTCCCCCCCAGACACGCTCCGAGCGCCAACGCCCACCACAGCGGCATAATGTCTGGTTGATGTACCAAGGTCACATAATCAGAAATCTCAGGGTGAAGCGACCGGGCAAGGTCCACAATCAACGGATTCATCGCCGCGACGTAGGGGATGTTATCCACCACGGCTGAGAGCATCGCCGACCCCCAGAGCACCGCCATCGTAGAGCCCGCAAGATTCCCCTGCGTCACCGAAACCAACTGATCCGCCAGGTAGCGAATCACGCCAACCTTCACCAATCCACCGACCAGTATAAACAGCCCAATAAAAAAGAAGATGGTTTTCCATTCGACATCGGTCAAATACGACAACTCTTCTGCATCCTCCCGCTTCCGTCTCGCACGACCGATCAGCATGAACAAGCTTGCGCCAAGGAGGGCAATCGTGGCCGGCTCAAGATGAATGAGCGAATGCATACAGAACCCCGCGTTGACGAGTCCCAACAGCCAGAGACAGCGATGCAATAATGGTCGATCTGACACGGCCTCCCGTGAACTCAATGCCAGAACCGCCGTTCGCAGATGCGGGGCCACGGTCATTGTCCGCCCAACGATGACCCAAAGTGCAGCCACAAACACGACCATGATCGCCACAGCGATCGGACCCAAGACCACCAGAAAGTCGAGATAGCTCAATTCAGCCTTGCTGGCAATCATGATATTGGGAGGATCACCGACCAGCGTCGCAGTCCCGCCGATATTGGATGCAAGCGCCTCGGTCACAAGGAATGTAATGGGATTAAGCTCCAGTCGCTTGGTAATCGCCAACGTGACGGGCGCCATGAGCAGAACGGTGGTGACATTGTCGAGCATGGCCGAAAGCCCAGCCGTCAACAGCGCCAGCAATACCAGCAAACGAAACGGCTTTGCATCGGCCCGCTGCGCCGCCCAGATGGCCAAGACTTCGAAGAGACCGGTCTCTCGAACGATGTTCACAATCACCATCATCCCTATCAACAGAAACACGACGTTGTAGTCGACACCGAACTCATGGGAGTAAAACGCCTCCTCTTGTGACACCACACCGAGCCCGATCATCACCGCAGCCCCGCACAGTGCCACAATCGTCTTGTGGATCCGCTCGGTGATGATGACTAGATAGCAGACACCGAAGATGAGCAGGGCCAAAGAAATGGAAGACATTCAATACCGCCTATCGCCTAAGAAATGACACTGGGCTTAGAGCCTTTCGCGCATTATCCAGAGCCCGCTTCCGCAATGCAATGAGAGTCGTCATTTTCGATGCAGCGCATGCCAGCCCCGCGAAAGAGAACATCTTCTCTTTCCCTCTCTAACCAAGAGCGTTAACAGGATGCTGAAGAAGTCCGCCAACGGCCACAGAGCGTGGGGCGTGACGTCCAGGGTCAAGCAATCATTGACCATGATTTCACCGGACCCCAGAGAACTTGGTACCGCGGTGACGTCGAGGGGTAGCTAAAACCTATCCTTTGATATACAACACATTTATGAGAATACCTTTGCTGGCTTCCGGCACACCGTACCCTATCGTAGAACTCCTCCTCATAATCGGCTTTGTTGGGCTCATCGGCTGTGCTGCGTCTCAGCCGATCGAAGCGAGCCCTACCGGGAAAGCCTTGCTTGGGAAAAGCAAACAAGAACTCGTCGCTTGTGCAGGCAGCCCTCTTAAAGAAGCCAAGACGGACGAGGGAACTGTACTGTCATACTACAAAGAAGCGCCCATGCTTGAGGAATCATTTGCCTCCTCCAAGTCCAGTAGGTCAGGAGCGCATCATGGATGTTGGGCGCATCTCCTTATGGCAGATGATCGTGTGGTGGGGGTAGAGTATAGATCGGTGCCCCGGTCGATTGATGCTACGGATCACTGCGAAGAGATTTTTCACGTATGTGTTCAATAAAGACTGTGCTATCGATCATGAGGCATATGGCCGAAGTTTGTAGTTGACACATCTTGTTCGCTGAGGTAGAAGCCTCAAGGTTCTGTTGTTTGAACGCTGCTACGCAACAACGTACAGATACAGGATAATTATCTCGTCAGGGGAGGAAAGACATGGATGCAGGCAGTAGTAGTCAATCTGATATAGCTGGCTTGAATGCCATACCCTCAAATCCCTACCGATCCCTCTGCGTAGCCTTTCCTCTCGTGGCCTAATCCAACGAGCGTGATGATGGCTTCGGCCCGGTCCTCGGGGACAGGGAGAAAGGAGTACATCATGACGTTTCTCATCGTCCGTCACACACAGGTTTACCTCACCGTTTACTCAGTGTGGCTCGTTGCCCGAATAGGGAGAAAGAGGCGTCTGGAACAGCGCCAGATTACCACCCTTGTCCTTGCGGTTGGTTTCCTGGCCCTGAGTAGCATTGGGCTTCTGGCCTCACCATCCTTGTCCTTTGCGTTGGAAAAGTATGGCCGTCCGCTGCCATCGATGGAGCAGCCGGACACCGTGGCAGCACGGGAAGCCGAAGAGACCTTGTTCGGAGGATACTTCCTCACGGCCGCCTTCGTGTCCAACCCGAGTTTCGCTGCTCGCCCCGATAACACAGGATTGGTCGGTCTTCGACACATGCTTCACCTGGAAACTGACCTCTACAAGCAGTATCTGACCTTCTACACTGATCAAAACTTCTTCTCAGATCGAACAAAAGGATGGATCACTCTGAGCGAATGGGATGGCACCTATGCCTTCACCGGGCTGATCGACCGGTGGGGCTGGCGTCTCCAGTACGAGCGCGATGCGCCGCTTGACAAGAGCGGTCTCGTCCAAGCGTATGCCGATACGTTACTGACTTCTCGATTTCAAGCCAGACAGGATTTCAGTTGGTGGCAGCGCACCTTTCCCAATCAGAACCTGACAGCCTATGCCGGTGCCGGCTGGCTGTTTCATAACAGTAGCTACTTTGCGCGACCGGATAATACCGGGAGAGCCCTTTTTCGGTATGTGGCCCATGCGGATCTCGACCTCTATAAAAATAGAGTCGTGCTGTACGGAGATATGAATTTCTTTACAGACCGGGAGGCCGGAAACAAGCTCAACCCCACCGAGTTGGACTGGGTTATAGGGGTGGCGCTGCGGTTTCGCGACGATATGGAACTGAGCCTGTATCAGGAGCAGGACCAACCGTTAGATAAGGCAGGACTCGTTCAAAAATATACGGCCGTTCAACTCCGGTACTCGTTTGACGTTCCCAAGCGGTTCTGGAAGTAGTGACGTGCAGGAGTCGGTCTACCGATGAGTATGAAATTTGAATAATGCGGACTAAGAACATATTTATCAAGAGGTTCCTTGCTTCGCCCCCCGCACGCTGTATAATCAAGATTCGCTTGAGAGGTTGATGCGGTCAACTGTGCTCACCTCCCACACCATACAGTGGTTTACACGGAGGACTGTTTGTGTTTGCGGATCGACAATTGCGTCCCATCTGCCACATCATCGTTTTCAGCATTTTGAGCCTTTCTGCATATCCCTCCGGTGCGGCCTCGCCATCTCCGGCTCCTGAACAGGCTACCATGGCATCGAAAACACTTCGTCTCAGCGTGAACGAGGCGCTGGGACTGTTCCTCAGTCAAAACCTTGATGTGCTCATTGCCAAGTACGGAATTGAGCATACAAAAGGGCAGGAAGTCACCGCGCGGCTCTTCCCGAATCCGTTTGTTTCGGTCGGGACACTCAGCTCCTATACGCAAGGGAGGACTCTGTCCAATAGCGGACAGTTGTTTACGCAAGTCTCTCAGTTGTTCGAGTTAGCAGGGAAACGGGGCTATCGAATCGAAAGTGCTGGGTACGGCACGCAATCGGCAGAAGCAGCCTTCGAAGATGCGGTGCGGCAACTCGGGTTTACCGTCAAGGACACCTATTACCGGATTCAGTTGGCTCAGCGCAGGTTAGTGTTGGCAGAAGAAAATCGTGAACGTTTCTCCCGTATCCTCGCGATCAATACCATCCGATTCAATAAAGGGTACATCGCGGAAGTCGATCTTATTCGGATTCGCTTGCAGATGGTGGACTTTTACTCGCAGGTGATCCGATCATTGCAGGAGGCAGAATCGGCGAAAGGCGATCTTCGTCAGCTGCTGCGGTTATCCCCAAAGACGGTGCTGGAATTGACCACGGAATTGGGTTTTCGCCGGATCGATCCCGACATCGAAAAATTGCGCGTGACCGCTCTCGATGCGCGTCCGGATATCCGCGCAAAACGCTATACCTTTTCCCAGAGGGAGTCCGATCTGAAGCTGGCGAAGTCCTACCGGATTCCCGATGTGACGATCGGGGCCGGATACGCGATTCAGGGAGCGCGCGGGCCTGATAATCCAGGCCAAGTCGCGCTCAGTGCAGGCATTCCCTTGCCCCTGTTTAACCGAAACCAAGGTGGGATTCTCCAGGCGGAAGTCTCCCTCCAGTCGGCGGAAGCCGACTTGGATAAGACCACCAATCTAGTTGAGAATGAAGTGGACGTCGCCTATCGCAACCTGCTGCAGAGCCGGCGATTGGTCGAAGCCTATTTCGGTGAGGTATTGGAAGATGCCCGCTCGACTTTTACGATCGTCGAACGGGCCTATGAACGGGGCGGCGCGACGATTATCGATTTGCTCGATGCCGCGCGCACCTCGCGGACGATTCAGCAAAACTATATCGAAGCCTTGTTCAACTACCAGCATAATCTCTTTCAGCTGGAAAGCGCCGTGGGGCAGGAGATCGGGTCGTGACGAGCCAGGTTAAGGGTGCGCGTACGATTGACTCTCGCGGCCCACTGATTACTCTAACGGTCTCAACCTTCGTTTTAGGCTGCCTGGTGCTCTCTGCCTGTGGGCGAGAAGAACAACCCACAGTTTCCGCCGCTGCCCCGCCTCCATCCCAGGTAGCCGGATCAGTTGCGGAACCGCATCCACGGGTGGAAACAGCTCTCGTCGAGCTCAGGTCGGGAGTTCATGACCTCAGTTTATCCGGAAAGGTTGCTTACGGCGAAGATCGCTATTCAAGAATTTCCTCTCCGCTCCAAGGGCGGGTCCTTGAGGTGCGGGCGCATTTGGGTGATCGTGTGCAGGCAGGAAATGTGTTGTTGGTGTTGGATAGTCAGGAAATTGCCCAAGCCTATTCAGAATACGTCAAGGAAGACTCGGATCTACAATATGCGACACGCGCCCACGAGTTGGCCAAGGATTTGTATGAGAGTAAGGCGCTGGCGTTGAAGGACCTCAAGCAAGCGGAGAATGAATTGATCAAGGCGCGCGCGGAATTCCGCCGTGCGAAAGAACGGTTGTTGTCCTTGCGGGTTCCCGCGGAGGAACTCGATAAGCCACTCGACCGGCAAAAAATCACGTCGCGATTCGAAATGAAGAGTCCCTTGGCCGGGACCGTCGTGGAACGGAATGTGACGCCAGGCCAGTCGATCGGAGGAGATTCCGGCCAGGTCGTGTTTACGGTAGCCGATCTCGATATGCTGCAGATAGTAGCGGATGTCTATGAACGGGATCTCTCTTTGGTGAAGGAGGGGCAGTCTGCCAAAGTCAGCGTAGAGGCGTATTCGGACGTGAATTTCCCCGCGACCGTGGCCACCATCGGTGACGTGGTTGACCCGACCTCCAGAACCATCAAGCTCCGTGCCTGGGTCAACAATAAGGATCATCGGCTAAAGCCGGAAATGTTCGCGCGCCTCCATATTGAGGTCGGAGAATCCACGCCGCTCCTGATGATTCCTCGTGAAGCGGTGCTGGAAGTGGATGGGAAACAGTTTGTATACGTCGTCGAAGGCGCCGGTCACTATGTCAAACGGGAAGTCAAAGTGAGCACGATTTCACCGGATCAGGTGCGGGTCCTGGAAGGCTTGACATCGGGACAACGTATCGTGACGAAGGGCGCGGTCTTGATCAAGGGACAGGAAGTCAAAGGATAGCGCTCCCACGCACGGCTCTCCTCTTTCGAATTGGAATCTAATCGCACCCCATGATAGCCAGAATCGTCGAACTTTCTCTCATCCAGCGGGTCATGGTCTGCATCCTGGGCTTTCTCCTCCTGTTCGGCGGGCTCTACGCCTTTCATACCCTCGATATCGTCGCCTATCCCGATCCCTCGCCGCCGATGGTCGAATTGATCACCCAGTATCCCAGTTGGTCGGCTGAAGAGATCGAACGCCAAATCACAATTCCTATCGAGGTCGCACTCAACGGTATGCCAGGCGTCTCGGACGTTCGCTCGATCTCGATCTTCGGGTTGAGCGACATCAAGATCTATTTCAATTTTGATACGGAGATCTTTCGCGACCGCCAGGAAGTCTTGAATCGACTGGGCTCGGTGAAACTGCCTCCCGGAGCGGTGCCGTCGCTATCCCCTTGGTGGACGATTGCCGAAATCTATCGATATGAACTTACGGGGACCGACGAGACCACGCTCACAGACTTGAAGACGATTCAGGACTGGCAGGTTCGACGGGAGTTCCGGCGCATTCCCGGCGTCATCGATGTGACGGCGTTCGGTGGGACGACCAAAGAATATCACGTCGATATCGATCCGGGACGATTGATCAGCTACGGCGTCAACCTGTCGCAAGTCATGTCCGCCTTGACCAATAGCAATGCCAACGTCGGAGGCAACTATCTGACCATTGGCCCGCAGAACTACAACATTCGTGGACTGGGCCTCATCAACGGGATCCCAGATATCGAGAACGTGATGGTGGCGGAAAAAGACGGGACACCGATCTTCATCAAGACTCTGGGGAATGTCACGGTCGGGTCCCGGGTTCGATTGGGGAAAGTTGGTATCGATGAGCGCGACGATGTCGTCGAAGGTGTCATCCTTCTCCAACGGGGCTACAAGTCACGGCCCGTCCTCGAAAAGGTGCTGCACAAGGTGGAGGAACTCAACACCTGGAAGTTGCCGGCCGGGGTCAAGGTCAAAACCTTCTACGATCGCTCGGCCTTGATCCAGACGACGGTGGAGACCGTCATGGACATTCTCATCAGCGGCATGGTCTTGGTCTTCATCATTCTTTTTGTGTTTTTGGGCCATTTGCGTGCGGCGGTGATTGTAGCGTTGACCATTCCGGTCTCATTGCTTTTTACCTTTTCGATGATGGTCCTGATCGGAGAGTCGGCGAATCTCATTTCACTCGGAGCCATCGACTTCGGTATTGTGGTTGACGCCACCTTGATCATGGTGGAAAACATCTTCTCCGTCTTGGCGCACAGGAAGCTCCACAATTTAACGATGCCCCAACAGATTGTCCGCGCGGCGCGGCAGGTCGGAAGACCGATTTTCTTTTCGACGACCATTATCGTGGTCGCGTTCATTCCGCTCTTCACGATGACGGGTGTGCCGGGGAAGATTTTCGCCCCTATGTCCATTACCTATGGGTTTGCCTTGGTGGGCGCACTCTTGATGGCCTTTACGCTGGCCCCCGTGCTCTGTTCTTTCTTACTCAAGGGCACGATCAGTGAGGATGATACGATGGTCGTGCGCCGAATCCGTCGCCTCTACAACAGCATCTTGGGGTGGGCGTTAGGCCATCGGACTGCTGTCGTCGGCGTCTGCGTCGGACTTCTGGCTATTACGTTCGTGGCGTTGAAGTCGATTGGAGGGGAATTCATGCCGGCCTTGGAAGAAGGGAACCTCTGGGTTCGTGCCACGATGCCTGTGGATATATCCTTCGACCAGGCGGCACGGTTGACGAGCGAGGTTCGTCGGTTGTTCCGCGACTCGCCAGAAATCACGACTGTTATGTCGCAACTGGGGCGTCCCGACGACGGCACCGATCCAACGAGCTTCTCCAATGCCGAGTTTTTGGCCAATCTCAAGCCGAAAAAGGAATGGCGTCCCGGATTGAGTAAAGAAGCGCTGATTGAAGAGATTGATGGGCGGCTGAAAGAAATTCCGGGGGTCATTTTCAATTTCTCGCAGGTGATTCAGGACAACGTTGAAGAGGCCATGTCGGGGGTGAAGGCAGAGAACTCCATCAAACTCTTCGGCCCTGATCTGAAGATTATGGAGGCAAAGGCTAGCGAGATTGAGCATGTTATGCACGGGGTTCGGGGCGTGAAAGATCTCGGTATCTTTCACCTGGTGGGGCAGCCGAACCTGCTCATCCAGGTCGATCGTGAGGCGAGTGCGCGCTATGGGTTGCAAGTGTCGGATGTGAATGTGGTGGTCCAGGCCGCGATCGGGGGTCAAGCGGTGACGCAGGTATATGAAGGTGAGAAGTTGTTTGATCTGGTCGTACGGTTTTTGCCGGAGTATCGACAGGATACTGAATCGATCAGCAACATCCTGGTCAGCACGCCGGCAGGCGCGCGTATTCCGCTGAAGCAGCTCGCAACGGTCACGATGCAGACCGGGGCGTTTACCATTTATCGCGAAAACAACGAGCGGTACATCCCGATCAAGTTCAGCGTGCGAGGGCGTGATTTAGAGGGCACCGTCACGGAGGCGGAAGCGCTGATTCACCAACAGGTCACCTTGCCTGAACGGTACCGGATGGAATGGCATGGAGAGTATGATCAGTTGCAGGATGAAAAAAAGCGCCTGATGACCATCGTACCAGTAAGCCTTGTGGTCATCTTTCTCCTGGCTTTCCTCGCCTTAGACTCCTTGCGCGATTCGTTACTGGTATTGTGTGCGGTTCCCTTTGCCTTGGTCGGAGGCGTGTTGTCGCTCCTGCTCACCGGAACGGATTTCAGCATTTCAGCGGCGGTGGGATTCATCTCGCTGTTCGGAGTGGCAATCCAGGGTGGCTTAATCCTGATCGTTCGGATCCAAGACCGCAGGAAGGCAGGATATGATCTGAGGGCCGCCATCTTGAAAAGTGCCGGGGAGCGCATGCGGCCAGTACTGATGACAACTTTGGGGGCAGCTATCGGTCTTTTGCCGGCCGCTGTGGCCACAGGAATTGGTTCGCAGTCGCAGCTGCCGCTGGCACGAGTAGTGGTCGGCGGAATGCTGACGGCGGCGGTATTGATTTTGGTCGTCTTGCCGGTGCTGTACGAGATCGTCCATCGGCGTGATGCGGGTCCTAGCGATGAGGAGGGAATGGGATGACCATACAGCAACGATGTTCTTGTCGGTGGATGATCGTCTTGTCGGTTGTGCTATTGGGAATAGCTCAGACTCTGTGATCTAAGCCAAGAGCAAGAGCCTGAGGCTCAATCATCGAAAACCCGGTCGCAGGAGGGTGGACGCTCTCGATCAGATGATTCCTCCTTTACGATTCGACCTCTTGCAAAAAAGAGAATCCGGATATGCCGCACGACCGCAATCCCTCTTCAATCAGTCAATCGCAGGCTTGACCCACATCCTCTCCACAGAGGGCTCCCAGCATCAAACAATCTGGCAACGATCCGCTAGGCATCCCATGCCAGTTATGCTACAAACCTGCCGAAGGATGGTCGGGCTCGCTCGAAGGTGGTTCACATGACGATGGGACAGCGTTTAACATCCCCCGCACAATTGATTCTGTCGGGAATCGTCTGCAGCCTGGCCGTAACCGGCTGCCTCTCACCCATCACGCTGAATCGCGCCGTGACAGCCTATGATCAGGCGATCACGGATGCCATCTCCAAACAACTGCTCATCAACATCGCCCGCGCCCATCAGCATCAACCGATTCACTTCACCGGCGTCTCGAATATCGCCGCGACGTTCGATTTCCGTGTCAGCGCCGGCGCCACTCCGGCACTCACGGGAGAGGCCAGCAGGGCGCTCATGCCGATCTTCGGCGGCAGCGTGGCTGAGAACCCTACCATCAGTATCGCACCGATCGAAGGGGAAGAGTTTACCAAGCGGCTCTTGACCCCCTTTCAGGAAACCAAGTTCCTCCTCCTCCTCCGGCAGCGGTACGACATCGATCTATTGCTCCGGCTGATGGCCCAGGAACTGCGGATCACGGAGAATGGCCAGGAGGTCGCCTATCGCAATTCACCGGCAGATCGGACGGGCTACGAGATGTTCCGCCGGGTGGTGACGCACCTTTCGGCCATTCAAGACCAGAACCATCTCCATACCGAACCGCTCGTCCATAATCGGACCTGGACCATTCCCGCCAATTCGGTCACAGCCGAAGGTTTTCAGGCATTACAGAAAGAGTATCTCGTCACTTACAATCAGAAAGACAACAGTTACACCCTTCAAAAACAAATCACGGGACCAATTCTCATCACCAACTATGACCCCTACACACTTCCACCTGAGGAACGGGCCAGGTTGATCGATGAAACGGAGGAAGGGTACCTCAACGATGTCTCCTTCGATATTCGTCCCGGGCACGTCGGAGGCGAATACCCCCTCAAGGGAGATTTCCGGCTGCGGAGCTTCTATACCATTCTCAACTTTCTTGGCCGATCGCTCGGAGAAGAACCTGAATACTACGTTGACAAAGATCCTCGAACCCCAGAGGTCCTCGAAAATCCCGTCCGCACCATGGAGCTCGTGCTGTCGGATAGCGCTCCCTCGGAAGCAGATCTATCGATTCAGTCCCATGGGAAATATTACTCGGTCAACACCACGGGGCCGCTGGCTCGCTGGAACCGCGAGGCATTCCAAATGCTGTATCTCTTGTTCCAAATGACCGTCAGCGAGGTGCCTCGCGTCGGGGTTCCCAGTATCACGATTGCCAAGTGATACGGCCACAGACACCCGTTACCGACGCACAAAACCATGCCCAATGGTTACCGTAACAACTACGCCCGTACAACACGCTGAAGATACCCCGACCTCCGATCCAGCCACATGATGCGACGTGTAAGAGACGCGAGCACAGCTGGTCAGTCGCGAGGCCAGATTATCGAGAGCGTCTCCGTAGAAACGACTGTGCAATACTCATGCGTACCGCCTTTGGGTCTGTACGATCTGGATGTGTCGTTCAATGGATGCAGGTTCAAGTCTCCGTGTTTTGGCGGAAGGGGTGCCTATAGGAAGACGAGGGGCACGAACCCGCGGGCTCTCCGCAATGACACTGTCAGTTTGTATGGCTCGCTCCAACACGCGTGGCTGAGTAGTGCTCAGTCTTCTGGCTCCCACTATGTGTGGCGTAATAGGTCTCGGCAAACGGGAAACAACTCTGTTAGCACGAATGGTCGAGTCCTCAAAGTTTCCGCAGTTCACACACCGTCTCGTATTGATCCCCCTGTGGGATTCTTCTTCCATGAGATCACAAATAGCTTCGATGACCATCAATCCCCCACATCGTTCACACGACATATCGTTTCCTCCTTGCGTTTGTCGCTCCTATTCTTGTGCGAGCACTGGTGGCCCGAACGTTTCGACTAAAACGACAGATAGTGACAGGGGCCGAATATCCGTCGGCATCCAACCAAATACAGATTTCCGAATGACTCAACCGGCACAGGCCTAGTTCATCGGACTTCAAAGACATTCGCCGTGCGGACGATTCGAGATAGGCTTCTCCACAATGGATGCTCGATAGGTACCGATCGTGTCACTCCACCACCCAGATCGCAAAGCCCTTAGCATCGCGCAGTAATTGATCGGTTACACCGCCGCCGAAGATCTGTTTGATCCTGGATGTCCCCTGCCGCCCCACAACGATGGTTCCATGATGCCCGCTTTGCGCCGCTTCGAGAATGTTTCTGGCAATATCGTCCTCATGGCCATACTTCACCTCAATATGGCCCAAGTCGAACCCAAATTGTGCCAGTGTCTCGCACGCCTGCTTCAGGACATGGCACTCGGATTCCCGTTCCTTCCGAATCCAGCCTTCCTGCTCATCGCGCAACTGCTCGCTCAATCGCGCTTCAGCGGCAGGATTCTCCGATCCGCCATGCTCCAGCAACCCCCGCGGCATGGGCTTGAGCACATGAAAGAGGGTGACGACGACATCAGGTGTTCGGCCAAGGAGAGATCCGACATACTGGACAATGCGATGGGAGTTCTCGGATTCGTCGACGGCCAGAAGAATTCGCATAGCGGCCGACATAATCGCCCTCCCTCTCTACCTTTTGAAACAGAGGCACATCTCAAATTCCTGCAGGTTTCATCTATAGCCACGCCATTCCCACTCGTAGCAGTAGTGCGTGAGCTTCCTCTTGGGTTAAGCATAGATACTCTCTTCGTATAACTTGCTCATTGGTGACTGAGTATTAATCTTTGAGCCGAGACCACAGATGTTTAACTCCGTTGGCTTACCCATCCTTACCTCAATTGCTGCACCACGAACCACACCCCCACCCCAAGCAATACGAGCCCAGAGAATACCACGAGGCACAAGAGGGGGGTGGTTAGCACGGGTTATAGCCTCGCAGGAATCCAACGACCACTTCGCAAATGTCAGGCTCGTCACCGGTGAGAAGCAGCCAGATCCTCATGCTGTTGGTCCTGGCCGAGGGTCCGCTCTTGGTTCATCGGACGGATCTGGTAGCTCATGCCCGTTCGATGGAGCGCGATCAGGTTCTTTCGGCTCAGTCGGTCGATGGCGAGAAACAATTGTGAATAGCTGAAATCCGGCCGCCCAATGATGAGGTCTTCCACCATAAGCACATCATAGCGTTGAAGCATATTCAGAACGGCCTCGTCCGCATCCGCATTTCCTGTGCCCATGATCGCTTCCTCCTTTTTCCTATGCACAGACTTTCCTATGCGCCAACTCGCTCCATTACGTGCTGCGATCCCCACTCCATACCCTGCTCCACGCCCTGCGCCACAGCCAGGCCCAGCATACTCACAAGAACACCGGCATCAGATGACTTACGAACCCAGGCAAAGGCTCCTCCGGCCTCCGCCAGGTCGTTCTTATCCCACTCTATCTCCGAGAAAAAAATGACCGGTATCTCAGGCCAGGTCATTTGAGATTGCCGGAGGAAATCGAGCCCATCGAGGCGAGGCATGTGATAGTCGGTAACCACCACATCAAAATGACGCCGTTGCAGTTCACATAACGCCTGAACACCATCACACACCTGCACCACAGCAAACCCCTCTTGCCCTAGCACCTCAGCGAGAAACAGCCGCATCATGTCCGTATCGTCGACCACCAGCACACGTTTTCCATAGCCAATCATGGGGTTCCCCCTTCCGACATCGTGATTTCAGGAGGCGGTTTCTCGGCGAGAGCACCTCTCCCATCTCGATGCAAATCCGCTTGCACCGGACGGTCGTCCTCGTCGCAATGGCAGTATTGGTTCTCGATCACGCCCCTTTCACAAACCAATTTGTACATCGCAGCCGCAAGTTCGGCAGCCACCACACCCCCGCAGCGCTGACAACTCATCTCCAGCCCCCTTTTCTCCCCAGTCGGCTCCCTGCCCCATGAGTGACGTATGCGTACATTGCCTGGCCCGTTACAATGAGTCAGAGATCATTCTCCCCAATGGCCTGTGAACTGAAGTACACACCATCCCCTCATTGGGAGGGATAAGAGTAAGTCGCTCATGCCTGTGGTAATTGGCCGATGCCGTCTGTAGGAATCGTCTGACAGAGAAACGATAGAGCAAGAAAGGGAAAACCTAGCGTAGATGTCCGCTGGCAGTGAACTACTTTAGAGAGCCCAGGATGGATATAATATTGTTGTAATCACTCTACGATACGATGTTGAACAGCATAACGCGCCAAGTCCGCATTCGTTTTGACATTCAACTTCACCAGGATGCGGGAACGGTAGGTACTGATGGTTTTGACGCTGAGGGAGAGTTGATCGGAAATGTCCGTAATCGTGTGTCCGGCGGCGATCAAACTGAACACCTGGTGCTCACGATCGGATAGGGAATTGTGAAGCGGCTGCTCGCTGTCACCGTGTTGCTGAAGGTGTGCCGCAAGGAGTTCAGCCGTGTTGGGCGTGATGTATTTCCCCCCCTTCCAGATTGTCTTAATGGCATGAACTAATTCCTGCGGAGCGCTTTCCTTCGTCAGGTATCCAGCGCCCCCTGCGCGTAACACCCGCACGGCAAACTGATCCTCAGGATGCATACTCAGCACCAGCACGGGAAGGCTCGGGCAGAGCCGTTTTAGTTCGTGCAACCCCTCCAGCCCGCCGCGTCCCGGCATCGTCAGATCCAGCACGACCACGTCCCACCGCTGTTTTTGCGCTAGCTCCAGCAGCTCTGGGACATTCGATGCTTCACCGACCACGGCTCCAGGGAATTCATCGATGAGAATCTGGACGAGACCGCGGCGCAGGTACGGATGATCGTCTGCAAGGATAATGTTAATCATCTGTTACCCGATACAGCGGGATACTGACGGTGACCATCGTTCCCATTCCCGGCGTGCCCTGAATGTCGAACGAACCGCCCTGCTGCTGGGCCCGCAGGCGCATCCCCAGCAGACCGAACGCTTTCGGCCCGGACTGCTCCACGCCACTAATACCCCTGCCGTCATCTTGAACTTGCAAGGACACCTGCTCACCAGACTGCTCCAACCTGATGTGGACCTTGGTGGCTTGCGCATGCCGCACCACGTTGGTCAAGACCTCTTGGAGGATACGGAACAGCGCGGTTGATTGCTCAGGCCCGAATGCCATGTTATGAGGCCAGATGGTTGTTTCACATGCAATCCCAGTTCGATGCTGAAACTCTCGCACCTGCCATTCGACCGCAGCCTCCAAGCCGAGTTCGTCCAAGACGCCAGGCCTCAAGGTCGTCGCGACATCACGCACCGATTGAATGGTCGAGTCAAGGAGTTCAAGCGCCGAAGCCAGTCTTGCAAGCACAGCGGCAGGCCGGGCTGGCTCGATCGATTCTGTGATCCGTTTGTGGACCCATGCCACATCCAGCTTCAATCCCGTCAACGCCTGTCCCAACACATCATGAACCTCCAGCGCGATTCTTGTTCGCTCTTCTTCTCGCACCGATTCGAGGCGAACGGCGAGCGCAGCGAGTTGGTTGCGAGAATTGAGCAGCGCCTCTTGCCCGCGCTTCCGATCGGTGATGTCCATCGAATACCCGATGATGCCGGTTGGAGAATTTGTGTCATCCTTCAGCAACGTGAGTGAAAGCTGGGCAAAACGCAGCACCCCGGACTTGGTTCTCCTGCGAACCTCGACCTGGTGGGTTCCCTTAACCTTCACAGGGCCGATGACCTCACGCTCTAGGAACTCTCGGTCTTCCTCCGGGTAGATGAATGAGATATGCTTGCCAAGCGCCTCTTCCACCGAATATCCCAACATCTTTTCCGCCCCTCTATTCCAGCTCAGCACATGGCCGTCCAGATCGATGGAGATAACGGTTTCCTGGATCTGATTGATAATGTCGGCCTGTCTTCGTATCACCTCACTCGCTTGTCTTCGTGCGGTGACGTCGGTCCAGAGACCGACGATTTCCTGTGGGGTTTCGTCCGATCGCCGAATCAATACCGCCTCATCTCGAAACCAGCGGTACTCGCCGCTGTGCACCTGCCAGCGATATTCCGTCGCTAGTGCGCCACCAACAGATATCTTCTCAAATTCCATGAAGACTCTCTCCTGGTCGAGGGGGTGCAGTCTCGAGGCCCAGAGGGATGAGTCATCCAAAAATGAACGTGGAAAATAACCGGTCAACGCCTCAATATTGTCACTCACCCACAATGCACCGTAATCCCCAGATGGCTTTGCAGAATACATCACAGCGGGCACGGTACGCAAAATCAATGCTTCTCGGGCACGGCCGGCAAGCACATCTCTCTCGGCCTGCCTGCGCTTCGACAGGTCGTATAAGATCCGCCTTCCTCCCCCGATAGCAAGCACGATGGTCAAGAACGTTCCGCCTACAACGAACGACAGCGTGAACGAGGCCGCCCTGTCTGCTTGCTTCGACCAGTTGGTCAGCAGAAGCTGCTCATGGTCTCGCATCGCATCGAGCACCACTTTGGTCTTGTCCATGGTCTCTTTGCCGGCATGCAGAACGACTTTCAACTCATTCAGGTCAACCCTTCCCACATCCCTTAAGTCGATCGATGTTTTGAGTTGTGTCAATCTCAAATCAATCAGCGGACGCAATGCAAGAAGGTGTTGTTGCTGGGCCTGGTCATCCTTCGTCAAGACTTCAAGATTGTGCAGCACGGCTTCCACGCTTTGGCTCATCTCACGATAATATTGCAGGTACTGGTTCTCACCGGTGAGAAGATCGATCCGTTGCGTGGATTCTAAGTCCTCCATCAGAGAAAACAGGTGCTCGATTACTTCCCGCACCTGATGGGTTTGGGAGACCCGGACTTCACGATCTATGAGGTCGGTCGTGTTCCAATAAGAGACGATCCCGACTCCAGACAGCAGGATGATTACGAACACGAGGCCCACCACAATCTTCTTCTCTAGCGACATGTTCATGCTGAACCCAGTTGCCAGGGTGACCGGCATACAATGTAGCGAAACGTGTAGAACTCGCTGCACATCAGCACGAGCCAAGCGAAGCAGACCAAGAGCCGCTGCGTATGCGAACCGATGATCATCCGTTCAAGCATCGATGCGTTTCCTTAGTAGAATGTGGGAAGAGTGGCGACAACCGCCATGGAAATACGCCGCATTCTCACCAGCCCTGGACATATTGTGATCTACACACACTAGCGCGGTCCAGATAATCCTGGCTCCTGCTCAACCTGGTCATGCAGCAGCCAACACCCGCCCGTCGCCTCAATACCCGACCGAGAAATTATCCCAATTGGGTCGCTCTCTTCGAGATCTACGCGCAATTGCGTCGCGATTCAGCCGTTGTACGTAGAGCCTGGCGAATAAGCATCTACTGCCTAAGCTGGGCGAGCGCGTTGCGCAACGGAGCACTGGAGACCTGCATCAACCCATCGAGCGGATGATCCAACGCTTCGATCAGAAAGACCGCGCCGGAGACCGACAGCGCGGAGGCGAACAAAGTCGCCAAGACGATTGAGTTGTTGGGCCCGTGTACACCGGGCCCAACGAATATGATGGAGCCGTTCGCGGGTTTCCTTCGCCTCCGGCCCGTAATTAACTAGGGCACGGTCTGGGAGGACGACCTTGGAGGCGTTCTGCGTGGCCTCCTCGTTGATACTTTCGAAGAAGGTCTTTGCAGAAGAGATCAGCAAGCCCAGCACCATCACAACCAACGTCGCGATCAGGCCGGTACTCAGCGTAACGACACGCATTGGATCATCGGTCAGGTGATGGTCTGGCAGCACGGTGCGAAGATAACGTCCGAGCATCGCGCTGCCGAAGATACACACAAACACGATTGAACCGATTCCCACAGGGCTCATGATTTCTTCTGCGGGTAAACTAGGAGTTGCCCCTACTCCGATCATGCGTTACGCACTGTGACCGATCTCCCGTGAAAAGCTCCTGGTCTTCGGTATCTTGATCTTGATCGCGCACCGCTCTTGTGTCCCTCGAACTACATCAAAACGGCACAAAGTTCAGCCCCTGTGGGACGACAGGAGGCACCTCGAACTTGGGATGTTCTAGGGAGCCGGACGGCGTCGGGCGCTCCCCCAGCGTGACGCTCATCGTGCGCTTTACGCCGTCTCGGGACACCGTGATCTCAATGAGCTGTTGGGCTTTCAGCTGCTGGAACATCTTGCCATAGTCCTCGCCGGTCTTCACATCTTGCCCATTGACTGCGACGATAATATCGCCGCCCAAGACCCACGGCTCTCCCTCGATAATGACATCCAGTTTGCCGGCATGGAGCCCGAGCGCCTCAGCCGGACTCCCATCGTCCACATCGATGATGAGTAAGCCGCTGGGTAGCGGAAGCGCAATTAAGTTTTGCAATTCATCGGTCACAAGTTTACCTTTGATGCCGAGCCAGGGACGAATCACACGGCCATTCTTGCGTAGTTCCGCGACGATGGATTTGACCGTATTGATCGGGATGGCGAATCCGATATTCTGAGCGCCGGCCAAAATGGACGCGTTGATTCCGATCACACGATCCTCGGAATCGACCAGCGGCCCGCCGCTATTGCCGGGGTTGATCGGCGTCGTGGTCTGTATGACACGCTCTTGAAATACTTCTTGCTTGGTCTCAAATAGTTTGCCGAATCCGCTCACAATGCCGGTCGAAAATGCATAGCCCAATCCAAAAGGATGCCCAATCGCCAGGACTTTCTGGCCTATTTCCAGCTTGTCTGAATCACCCAGATGAGCAGGGGTATACGGCCCCTTCGGAAGTGTCACGTGGAGCAGCGCAACATCCGATTGCGGATCGCTTCCGATCAGCTCTGCCGGAAGACGAGTTCCATCGTGCAATGTCACCGTGATGTTGGCCGCCCCTGCCACAACGTGTGCATTGGTTACGATCGAGCCATGCTCGTCGATCAAGACACCCGATGCCAACCCTTTCCCCGATGCCTGGGCGACGTGATGGGCGCTGACATAGGCTGAGGCGATCAGAACGGTGGATTTTGCCATCTGCTTGTAGACCCGCACGCTATTCATTTCTTCCTGCGTGACCAAAGCAGCCGCGAGAAGCCGGGGACTCCCCACCCAAACGGCCAGCACCAGACAGACAACTAACCAGGGGAAAAGATACCCTCTGTGAACGTGGCAACCTGTCATATATCCCTTTCTGATAGTTCGCCGTGTATTCCATGACAATCGCGGAGGGAGTCGGAGACGTTGGACCCGCCAGCCACGCTCCGTCGTCGCTCGCACTTTAGAAGAGCAATGTTGCTCGATCAATCCACAAAGAGCCTTGAGCTCACTGTGAACAAGCGTTGGTGAGAAGGGGTGCCTGTATCCAGCTCTCGCCGGAATTGAAGGTGGTTATCGTGAAGACGACCGCCGTAGTGTTCAAGCCCACATTCTGTTCGTGGCCCACTCTGTCTGGATCGACCAGAAACCCATAGTGCCTGAGACGCCTTAGTGTGCCGGATAGGCGATCACCGCGAACACACCGTCTATGTAGGGATCACAGTGAGTCTCCTTTCCCTGATTAGGGCGAGACTGGAAATTCACGGCCCACGATTTCCCGTTCGGCATCCAGCCAATCATCCACGGCACAGCCTTCTCGGCAACCCCGCTGGATGTACAAATCATAGGCCCGTGTGGCGATGTGCGCATGCATATCGTCGAACGATGGTTGCGCGTGCTTCGCAGTCTTGCTGATCGGCCTAGTTACACCGGTCTGATTGGACATCACCGTGCGTGGCTTCCTCTCTCCTGTTTCTTGTGCTTTCTCCAACTTCATGATGCTCCCTCCCTTTCATGTAGACCTATGCTCACGTAGGCAGGATTGCCTGTTTCTTCAGATATATAGCGGCATTCCACACGACATCAGCATGGCGCACGATCAGATGGCGTCCAGCCTTAATGTCAGATATTCAGCCGTCTTTCCGTAAGACAATTCCTACGTGCCGGGGGGAAGGGGTTTGGAAGATCAGAACAGTGAGGAAGGGAGGAGGAAGGATAATGGGTTAGGTCCGCGGTCGATGTGAGATGGATTTCTCCACAACAAGTGCTCGATAGGGACTGACACTTTTCATGCTCAAACAGAGATCTCCAGCCTGGAGCAGCGCGATGTCCGACCGCGGATTGCTTTGGATCAGCGCTGCCCTCTGCTTCTCGTCCGTAATCACGCGCACAACGTCAACATGACGTTTCCGTTTGCCTTCACCTCTGCTCATGAGCGAACAGGGCTGTCTGAGTCAATGACTTTCAAACATGCATATGTATGAGGGAAAAGACGATCGCCATGGCTTCCAACTAGGCACCGCACCTGCATACTCTCACCAATGAGAATTCGTACGGCCATCCCGCGGCAAGGCCGCAGAAAAGAACCTCGTTATGGTGGTGCGACAATATCCCAGATTCCAGGCAACTTTTTCCGGCACCCTCATTCACCAACACCGCCTTCATCAGATCGACAAGGCGCTGGATCTCTCGCGCAAAGGATGTCGGCTCGAAAGTCCCTTTCGAGCCTTCGCGGGAATGAAGGTGGATCTCCTGCTCTATATCCCCGAAGACAAGACCCCGATCCTCATTCAAGGCGCCGTTGTGCGCTGGTCCGGAGCACAGGGGATCGGCATTGAGTTTCAGTCCCTCGCCTCACCCCATCAGGAACGATTGGACCATATCCTGCAGCGGCTCAAAACCACAGCCGGCCACAGCTAACGCCACACCGATAAGACGGCTCATCAACACATCCCGCGCGCGGACGAGGTTATGAGACGAAACCGGCGCTAGATCTCTGCACTTGATTGCTCGAGCAGCCAGGATTCGAAGGCTTCACGGATCATGCGTTTATGGTGCGGCTGGTACCCGGGGATACCGGAGTAGTCTTCCAATTCCAGCATCTTCTGAATCATGCTCACAGTATACGACGCACCTTGAGCCTCATGGTCCTTGTGCCACACGGCAAGACGGCTCTCAGACTCACCTGTCCGGCCCTCATCGAAAACATGCCAATCACAGTCTCGTGAATATCGAAGATAGGCCATGGCGCTACTCAAGAATTACAACAATGCTGCGTGCGGACGAACTTCGCATTATTGGATTACAAGACTCGAAAACCGACCGTACAATTTCTCAAGTTTCATCTTCGCGGAAGGTATAACCAGCTCGCTCCATCGCCCGACGTACGGTACTCATCACTGTAGGAGTATCGGAATGCGGCAGCACAACCACCTCCGGTGCAGCCTTCAGTTTGGCCAGAAGCTGCGCAGCTTCTGCTCCGGCTAGTTCGTCGCAGGTTTCATACAAGCCCCCCGGGCCTTCCTCCAAAACATTGTGCTCCTTGAGAATGCCGCGGATACTCGCAATGACGGCGGTCGTGGGAGTCGGTATGAGCAACGTGCCGAGTGCTCCATGATCGAGCCGGAGCTTCGAGGCAATGAAAAGCGGCTCTCCGCCTCGCAGTCGCTGGGCGGCGGGTATGAGAATCTTTTCTTCCATGCCGATGTGGCGGAGAAGCCCGGCCCGAAACTGAGAATACGCTCCCTGATCCACATGGTCGGCATGAGCCACAGCCGATTGCAGCAGCCCTTCAAGCCTCCCGTGGTCTTTCACAAGGAAATCCGTGATAGGCCCGGCTTTTTCATTCTCTCCCGGTTTCATCCAATGCCTCCGGTTGCGCCTTAGACAGAATTGCCATCGCTTCGCGCGGGTAAAGCGATGAGAAAACCAGCATAACTTCTCAATCGTGCTGATTCAATGGTCAGAGAGTGATCGCAGGTAATGAGGCTGTCGGCGGAGATATGGTGCCTGTAGAGGTCGGAATCGGGCAGATGAGGGCTTCCTTTAAGCCGCTTTCAGGACTGCCTTTCTGATGGACTGAGGCAAAGTGACTGGTAGGAAGAACTGTTTCGGATACAGATAGTCTTCGCCGGACTCGTCAATGACTCGCATGTGGCCATGCTTCGCGGCTTGACGATCAGCCAGCGCGACATAGATCTTTTTCTTTTCCAGAGACACTGCGTAGCCCTTGTTCTCCACACAGATGACCAATCGTGCTGGTGCAACTGTAGCCTTTCTCATCAATCGGCCTCACAACAATCGTTTGATCTTGTATTTCTTCCGACCAATTCCCGTTGCCTCATACCAGTGCACTTCAGCAAACTGCACGTTCCCATCGATCAGCCGAACTTTCGCAATCCCCTTCCGCTTTCGCCAGCGACCTTTCCCATACAGCTTACGAAGCCGCGCAACTTCCCCAATCCGTGAGCCAATCGCGAACGTCTCGATGTAGGTAATCTGCTCCAGAAGCTCGAAATATAGGCGATCATCGCCCCAGAGTTAGCAAAACCGGTCAATGGGAAAATGTGGAGACGGGACTTCCTGCACACAGCTGCACGAGCCCGTCAGTCCTCCGCACCTGCATCGTCCGACCAAAGACATCGAACATCGTGGATCCGGCTTGAAGCTCGCTTACGAAGGGGAGGCGACGGCTCGACTCCGAACCTGTCAACGCGGGCGACGACCACCGAGGCAATCGCATCTCCCGCACAAGCATGGACGAGGTGAAATGGTTCCCATCAATGTTTTCTTTGCTTGCACACAGCCCACCCAATATCGGGCTGAACTTGGCCTGTTGTCTGATTTTCCCGAACACCGATGAACCCTGCAACAAGTTCCAACTCCTGTTTGTCCTGGGTCGGCGGCATTTTCAATAGAAACGGAGCTTGAGAGAGGCCTGAGGGCACAGAGTTCGGCGAGAGACCATTTTGGGTAGTCAGTTTCTCGCGCACAATACCCAAGATAGGATTTCTGACAGTGGGCGCCTCGGTCCGATAGTCGTTAATATACGGAAACAGATCCGCAAGCCAGCCAGTGATAGCTTCTCCCCCATATATCTCCTTAGGGCTGTAGATGTGCCGCCAGAACGTGCGCAAGGGAACTCCTTTAGCCGTTTCAATAAACGCGTCACAGAGAGGCTTGAGTCTGTCCGTCCACCATTCAAGATGGTACCCCTCTATGACGTCAACGCGTCTTCGAATCTCGACCCAATCAGTAACTGTCCCTTTTAGTGTCACAGTAGGGATTCCACAAATGAAGCGAACCTCGTATTCGAAATACCGCTGGAACGCGTCCATCATGGCTACCTCGCTCGCCGTTTTTACGACCGGCGTTGTTGTGCTGAAATTACAAATCATCAGTTCATAGAGCCCTAGGCCGACATGCTCACTGATATTTGCACTCCATTGATGAACAACAGCGCTCCAATCCTCCGCCGTAGTGAGCAGTTGAGCATCTACCCTCAACTCTATTTTGCCTTTGTGGCCTACGAAGCGGGACCGAAGCGCTTCCGCATGATTATTGATGTGCTGGGCAAACCCCTGAGCGAGCGTGAGCCAAACGGCATCCGGTGTGAGCACCAGCGGTCTGTGCTGGCTGAATGCAAGATGGACCGCATTCACCAGCCCGTGCTCGCCGACCTCACTTCCTGACACAACCGTGGAAGACGATTCATGACTAAAAGCCAACAGAGGTCCACCCACAGCCTTTTCAACTTTGGTCTAAATTCCGTCACGGGCAATCGTTCCGTGCACGGCTCCACGTCATCAACCTGGAAACAGATTTCTCCATCTGATCGGTGAAGAATCGGGGTCTTGTCTGTGAGACGCGACGATTGAGCACTCATCTGACACCTCCACGATGGCTGCACGCACTACCAAGGCTTACACGAGCAGGAGATGTGCCAAGCTTAAATCAGTATTGAAACCAAAACAACTCGCGAGAATAAGGGTCTCGATAGGCACTCGACCGTATCAAACAAGATCCAATTCATCCGGAAGGAATCTACCACTCACACGTTAGCTGTGCCGCACGGGAGAGATGAAACCGAACCATACGACAAGAAACAGACGCCACCGTCCGTCAATCCTTCGCACCTACACCGTCCGATCAAAGACATCGAATACAAGGGATTCGGCTTAGACTTATTCACGGACAGGCGGCGACGGCTCAACTCCAGCCCTGTCAACACGAGTGAAGACTTCTGAGACGACCGCACATTGCGCGGCGTGCTCGCCAGGGAAGTCGATTGAGCCCTCCCCCGCCAGGAAAGCATTCACCATCGTGATGGCTGATTCTTCGTGCGGGGAAAAGGGCCGCAATGTTGGATTGCAAGTCCCGACACCCTATCTACCCGCGCTCACCAGAATAGCGGACGCGCGTCGCTAACTCAGTCCGACGCCGAAGACTTTGGCTGCTTTTTTCACATCCCGTGGATTGACCCATAGAATGGCTCCGAAGCGTCCCTGGCCGGCAGCGAGGCCGGTCACCGCCGTCATGTTGATCTTGGCTAAGCGGAGTCGCTCGGTCAGATCGGCCAGCGCTCCAGGGCGATCATCCCCGTCCACCAGCAAGCACATTTTCGGTCCCTGCACTTTCAACTTATGCATCTTCGCGATGTTCTTGAACGCAGTAGGATCTTCCGGCACCACATCCACCTGTGTGCGGCGATTCCGGGGAAAGGCATGCACGGCCATCAGATTCCCTCCGGCCTCACGCAACGGAGCAAGGATGCCGGCTAATGTCCCGGGCTTATCCGCAATCTGCACCTTGAAATATTGAGCGATTCGAATCAGATCAGCCATCATACCCTCCTCTCCCCGCCCATAGCGGGTATCATCCGACAAGAAATGCTTTGCGCGAAAACAATGTGTGCTGGAATGATCATCACAAGGACTGACCTCCGCAGGCGTCTCGCAATGATGGGATAGAAGTTGACGTGGTATAGCCTAGGCGATTAACCGGACGAAATGCAATCGGTAAAATCCACTTTCAGGAACAGAGTTGCGGCTTCCGACGGTTTTTCTTAAAGATGGTCCCGCGTCCCTCCAGTCAGCTCCATCTGATCCTCTGTTCGATGAAGGTAGTGTCTCCCGCGCGCGGACGAGAGTCTTCAATGGAACACTTCCTTAAACAGCTCCAGCATCGCCGCCCAAGACTTTTTGTCGGCTTCCGCATTGTACTCGAGGGCATCCATCCCCGCCTTGCCGGCATCCGGATTGGTGAATCCGTGTTTGACGCCCGGATAGGTGATCACACGGAATTTCGCCCCCGCCGCCTTCATCTCCTGAGTAAAGGCTTCCACTTGCTCCTTCGGCACAAACGGATCGGCTGCGCCTGTGAGCACAAGAACCCGAGCCCGGACCCTACCCGGTTCCGCAGGACTGTTCGTCGCGAGTGCGCCGTGGAAGCTGACCACCGCATCCAAATCGGCCCCGGAACGCGCCTCGCCAAGAACCACAGCTCCGCCGAAGCAGTATCCGATAGCGGCGATGTGGTCCACCGAGACGTGGGGATCCTGCTTGAGCAGCTCTAGCGCCGCGTGAAATCTCGCCGGGATCACCGCCGGATCCTTCTTGACCTCGGCCATGAAGCCCTGGGCATCCTTCGGATGCGTGGTCACCTTGCCCTTCCCATACATATCCAGCGCAAAGCCGACGTAGCCGGCCTCCGCGAGTCGCTTGGCCTGATACCGCGCGTGCTCGTTGTGGCCCCACCACTCGTGGACGACAAGCACGCCGGGACGTAGACCCTTCGAAGCGTCATCCCAGGCAATGAGTCCCTGTAGAACCGTCCCGCCCTCTTTGTATTCGATTTCTCTAGTTTGAACTTCAGCCGCAGCCGCCGACGCAACCAAGAGCACCGCTGCAGCTACCGCCACGATGTGTGTCTTATTCATAGATCCCTCTCAAAGTTTAAAGCGCGCACAAGGAACCCTCAAAGTATTCGACGATCGCAACGTGCGCGCGGGCGAGGCGAAAACTGTTCCTGACACCTTTTATTTTTTCGTCCTCTATCTATATGGGCGCGATTGTGGCCGCCCGATTCAATCCGGTGATTCGGGCCTTCTATCAGCGCTTGCAGCGAGTGGGAAAGGCGAAGAAGGTGGCGCTCACCGCCTGCATGCGGAAGTTGCTGACGATTCTCAATGCGATGCTGAAACATCGGACTCCCTGGCGGCAGATGGAGGCGCATCATACCTAAATCCCAAGACAGTTGCTGACACCACTTTCTTTCTCATGATCGCGGGAGACCATTCGCCTCAATGAAATGTTTGAAGGACTGATTGTTGGCTATGGCAGCAGAAACAGAGAAGAAGTTCAGAAGCTCCACCATGAAATCAATCCTGCTAATGAATCGTCTTGGCTTTAGACCGTCAAATGCTTCCTTCGTAATTGAATCTGTGGTCCCGGAAGTAGCTAGCTTTATTTTTCTTGCGTGAGCTTTTGTAATACCAGCCAGATACCAACTTTCCATTTCTCTAATTACAAGATGGATGTTCGACGTATCGAGCTTTTTATATCGACCTACTAGTTCTAATTTTTTACTGCTAACGCACTGCCCCTGATCCATATCTCTCAAGAATAGATAGTTAGCGCCCATCCCCTTAATCGACGTTAAATAGCTATCGACTTTGTCGCTTTTTAATCCTGCGTATTTGATTGTCTGCACTAAGTCATACTGGATATTAAAACTGGGCCTCAAAACTGCGTCAAACAATCTTTCATCATCATCTCCCTCTAAGAATACGAACAGCCGGATATAACTCAAGCTGAGACACCTAACAGATTCTGAATGTAAAGTTCCTCAATCCCTATTTCGTTCTGAAGGAAGGCTTTTACGGCTTCCTTTTCTCCCGGTCTATATATTTCCGAGAATCCCTGCTTATCCCTGGACACAAAAAGCAGGCTCTCTATCCCCGCATGCTTTACAAATTCTGCATTTTGAGTCGTGACTACTATTTGTTTATTTAAGGCAGCCTCTTTCATCATCGACGCAACTTTTGAAATGAGAGATGGGTGTATGTTTCTTTCCGGCTCTTCAATTACCGTCAATAGACTATGCTCGAAAAATAAAGCGACGATCAGGGCAGCCACATTAATTGTGCCATCAGAAAGCGACGATGCGGGCAATGTCCTATCTTTGAAGTATATTTCCTTTAGCTTGAAGAGCAAGGAGCGGTCGGAAAACTTTTCGATATCTACGTTACTTATGAATGGAAGCAAGTCTTTAAATAAGTCGGCTAGTTGCTTTCTCGCACTTGGTCTCGAGATGATCTGCTTGATGACTATTGCCAGATTTGCACCGTCTTCTTCTAAATCAACTTTGCCCGTAATCGGAGTTGCCTTCTTGGGAAGCTTCGGATCGAAGTCGTAAATTCCAATGCTTGGAAAATGCGGCAGTGGGGTTTGAAGGATCAACGTCTTTTTGTCCCATTGTTCCGTCCTGAACGCCCCTTGATTAAAGCGCATGGTCGGGAAGAGATTCCCCGATCGAATGCTTTCCCCCTCAAATATTTTCACATCCTTCTTGAGTTTGCCGTCATTAATCGAATGAACGATCTCCGCCCTGGCTTGCTGTTCATCTTTTCGTTTAGGCCCTCGTGAAATGTACTCACCTCTTTGTATCAATCGGTCCTCAATAATATCGAAACTTAGACGTGTCTTTTTGAACCCTATTGCGAACTTATATTCTGTATCATCGACATGAACTCGCCCCATCTCTCTTTCACGAGCAAGAACTGATGCACTCGTGTATTTGTCGTTGTATCGAATTGATAATGATAAGGGTACAGAAGAGCCGAGATTGATATTCCTCAGGAACTCGACTCCTCCTTGCAATGAAACTGCATTATCAAGGCCGTGAACACGTATGTCTTTTATGAATTTAAAAATTTGTGTGAAATTGGATTTGCCCGAAGCATTTGCGCCTATCAAGACATTAAAGTTCCTAAGCTCGACACTCAGGGAGTTAAAACTCTTGAAATTTTGTAGCGCTAGATTTGTTACCGACATACGGTTATTTCAAAACAGCTTTGAGCCTTAAGGAACTTGCAGAGTTCTCACTCGGTAGATCTAGAGCCGCTGGCGAGCAGGCGGGTGCAATGCTAGCACTGTGGGTGAAAACTGTCTATTCGATACGAGAGGAAGTGGAAACATTTTAAATATTGGGAACACTCCTTCCCGCTGAGACGCGATCCACCACCACGTTCGAGCTAAATCCCTCTCCTACTCCAAACATCTACAAAGGGGAGTGGACGAGACTGCCCGCTATTGCGCGCATCGGACGAGCACTGTTTCACCGTGCGCGTTCTGTGAGCAAGAAGGGCACCTGGGGAGAATGAACGGTGTCAGGAACAGTTTCCTCGTTCTAATGAAGGCCGTCCCCGGAATACACGGACCGGGAAACTGTTCCTGACACCGTTTCGGTCTCCCAAAGTGCGGCCGTCGAACGAGGCTATAAATGATCCTCCACACTCGCTCGTTATTTCTCAAGGGATGGGGGCTGATTGATCTTCCACTGCGCGCGTCTTCCCACTTCCCCATTTCATTTTCAAGGGTGGCCTGGTCGATCCTCGATTGCGCGCGTCGAACGAGCACATTCTGATCGTGCGCGTTCCACGAGCAGGAGGACGACCAGGCTACCCTCCCCATCCTTCTGAGACCGCGCGTTGCGCGAGCAAAGAAGATCATCAGGCTCCATCCCTCCTACTTGTGCCGACTGATTCAACGTTCGGGATGGCTGATCGACCGGGATGCGTCGCCCACCAGGCAATGGCTGCGGCGCTGAGCATCATGAGCGAGGCTAATAAGAAAGGCGCGCCCGGCAGGTGCCAGGCGGCGCTCGGTCCGATGAAATACGCAAAGCTTTGCGTGAAGAGGATCGGCCCGATCAGACCGGTTAAGCCGTTGATGCTTGCAATGGCTCCCTGGAGTTGGCCCTGCTCGGAACTGCTCACGCGGCGACTCATCAGTGCCTGCGCCGCCGGACCCGCGAGGCCCCAAAAGGCCATGACGGGAATGCCCAGCCAAAAGATCCATCCCTCGGGCGCCACGCCGTAGACCGAAAACCCGATCGCTCCGCAGAGCAACCCCACCAGCAATGTCGTGCGCAAGCCTAATCGGGCCGTGACCGGACGGATCAGCCCCCCCTGGACGATCATCACGGCCACGCCGACGCCGGCGAGCGTCAGACCGACTGTGGCGGTCCCCCATCCGTACCGGTAACCCATATACAGCACCGACACGTTCGGCAACACCGTATGGGCCAGATAGCCGAAGAAGGCGACGGCCGCGAGCCCGAAGAGTTCATGGTGCGAGCGCAACAGCACCAGCGAGCCGACCGGATTCGCCCGCTTCCACGAGAAGGCCATCCGCTTGTCATGCGTCAGGGATTCGGGCAACACGAAGAACCCATAGCAGGCGTTCGCCAGGCTGAGCGCCGCCGCGCCCCAAAACGGGAGTCGCGGATCGATCTCGCCGAGCCAGCCGCCCAGTGCAGGACCGAGTATGAAGCCGATGCCGAACGCCATGCCGATCTTGCCGAACGCCGCCGCCCGGTGTTCCGGAGGCGTCACGTCGGCAATGTACGCACCGGCGGTGCTGAAGCTGGATGAGGCGAGGCCGGAGATGGCACGACCCAGGAACAGCCAGGCGACGGTCGGCGCCAGCGCCATGACGATATAGTCGAGTCCCAATCCCAGATTGGACAGCAGCACGATCGGCCGGCGGCCGAACCGGTCGGACAGGGCTCCCTGAATCGGCGAGCAAAAGAACTGCATGACCGCCCAGGTCGTACCCATCAGTCCGTAGATCATGGCCGCCTGGGCCGTATCGCCGGAGAGAAACTCCTCGACGAGTTTCGGCAGCACGGGAATGATGATGCCGAAGGACAGCATGTCGAGCATGACTGTGATGAGGATAAACAGCACCGCGGCAGAGCGAGGGGTGGAGACAGTAGGTCGGTCGTTCATGGCCGACGCATCCTACCAGGCCGACACCTCAGCCTGTCGAGAAAAATGGGGCCAGGCTTCGAGGAATGAAGAAACGGGGACATTGTACTTTTTCAGGGTCGGTCTGGTCTATTCTCATTTGCGCACGTCGGACCAACTCCTACTACAATGCCCCGTCCAAACTTGCTCGTACTTCCCCCCGAAGGGTGGTCTGGATCTATCCCCTACTGCGCACATTGAGCGACCACCGCTCTTCCATCTTCTCTCTTGAGGGCGGGCTAGATTGGTCTCCCACTGCGCGCGTCTCATTGGCAGGCCAAGGCTTAGGTTGAAGTTGAGGGGGAAAAAGACACCGAGGCATGATTGGTCACTGCTCAACCTCAGCCTAAACCTTAACCTGTGGAACGACCGCGCATTGCGCGAGCACAGGAGACCATCTAGTCTGCCCTCCCTACTCCTTCCAAGCTCTCTCGTTCTCTCTCAGTGATGTGGCCCGATTGATCTTCCACTGCGCGCGTCCATAACGAAGATCGAGGCTGGGGTTATGGTTGAGGGGGCACGGCAAAGAGCCGCTGAGGACAGAAGTGTCTGCTCAGGCCTTGAATCCGATGCGGCGGGATTTCGGAGTCGGCGGCTCCATGAGCTGACGGATGGCATCGAATAGCGACCGAATCTGTCCATCATGCCCTCCCACTTTCCGCTCAAGTTGCTCCAACTTCGCCGCCAAGGTCTTATGGCTTGCTGCAAACTCTCGCAGCTTCACAAAGGCTCTCATAATCGCGATATTCACATGGATGGCCCGTTTGCTTCGGAGAACGCTGGAGAGCATGGCAATCCCTTGTTCCGTAAAGGCCCTTGGTAGCTTCCTGGTCCCTCCCCAACTTGATGTTCCAAATTGGAACTTCAAGTCGTTGAACTCTGAACGTGTCAACTGCAGCATAAAATCATCGGGGAATCTGTCCAGATTCCTCGATACCGCCTTATTGAGGTCCCTGGTTGAGACGCCATACATTGCAGCCAGGTCTCTATCAAGGATGATCTTGTGGCCGCGAAGCAAGAGAATGGTTTGCTCTATTCGCTCGCTCGGAAATACCGCACTCATGACTCGCTCCTATTCTCGGGAAAACTCCTCTCTCGCCGCATAGAAATACCCTGTTCAAGGCATGAAATCAAACGAACGGCTTTCTGAAATGGTTGCATTTACACGGTCAGGTTTCCCTTGACTGCGCGCATCGAACGAGCACATTCCTATCGTGCGCGTTCTGCGAGCAAAAAGGGCACCTGGCCGCTCCCCTTCCCTTCTCCAAGCTCGCTCGTTCTCTCTCAGGGATGGGGGCTGATTGATCTTCCACTGCGCGCATCCAACGAGGGGAGTCCTCGACCGCGCGTTGCGCGAGCACAGGAGATCATCAGGCTCCATCCCCTCCTCCCTTGGTGTGCGCCCCATCGGGTTCGTGAATCGGAAAGATTCATTGAGTCTCGATGGGTTCGAATGGTCCGGTGCTGATTTCCCGGAAAGGTACAAGCCCTACCTTATGGAGCGAAAGCATCCCAAGATACGTTAATATGAGTGCACGCCACCAAGGAGGTGCATCATGAGTAACGGAAAAGTGTACAGAGGCAGCTGCTTTTGCGGCGCAGTTCAGTTCACAGTCAGCGGTGAGCCAGCCGCAATGGGGTATTGCCATTGTGAATCCTGTCGAAGCTGGTCGGCGGCACCAGTCAACGCCTTCACCTTATGGAAACCCGAAGCGGTACAGCTCACGCAGGGAGCAGACAACATCGGCACGTACAACAAGACGCCTCTCAGTTATCGCAAGTGGTGTAAGACTTGTGGGGGCCACATCTTCACCGAGCATCCCAGCTGGGGACTCACCGACGTCTATGCGGCAGTCATTCCGGACTTTCCGTACCACGCCGGCATCCATGTCAACTATGAAGAGACGAAGTTGCGAATGAAGGACGGGTTGCCAAAGATGAGAGACATCCCGAAGGAAATGGGTGGCTCGGGCGTCAGCATGGCCGAATAAAACATTCGGCGCCTCAAGTTCCATGATTGGAGTGAAGCGGGGCCAGGCTACTTATTGCTAGCAATCGTGTCGACATCTTCAAAAACAATTCCGGTATTTAAGGGGAGTTAGATAATCAACAACCCCCTGATACTCAACCGTCCGGACGAAAGGGAAGCGGTCGGACCCAGGAGGACGACCAGACTGCCATTTTCTTCTCTTCCGAGCCTGCTCGGTTTCATTTTCTATTAAGGGGTGGCCTGGATCGGTCCCCAACTGCGCACGTCGAACGACCACCATTCATCTAATTAACCCTTCCAAGCTTGCTTGCAATTCCTTCCCTGGGAGGGCACCCATCTTGATCTATGTGCGGCCGTCGAACGAGGCTACAGATGATCCCTCCAAGCTCGCTCGTCCTCTCTCAGGGATGGGGCCTGATTGATCTTCCACTGCGCGCGTCCAACGAGGGGAGTCCTCGACCGCGCGTTGCGCGAGCACAGAAGATCATCAGGCTCCATCCCCTCCTCTGTTCCGGGAGCACAGGACTAACGTGGGTGTCCTCCCAGTCATTTTATCGTGGGGGTTCCATGAGCACTGGGGACTAACCAGGTTACCCCCACCACCCTCGGCCCCTGCAGCCGGCTGATACAATCCTGCCAGAGTACGGCCGGATCTTTGTCAAACATACCGATCGGATCCGGTGGCAAGACCCCCCACGCGCCGACAAGCATCTCAGCTTCCAGCTGCTTGGGAGCCCATCCGGCAGATCCTGCAAAGGCTCTGAAGGTTTCGGTAGGTTTGGCCTGTGTAATGATGCGCTCCAGGGTGCTCGGTGTCCCCCCCACGTAGATCCCATCGAAGACCGACCGTGCATCTCCTGGAGGCTCCTTGAGTCGGAACAGCAGGAGAAGGCGGCCTTGTTCAACCGGCCCACCCGAAAACACACGATGCCTGGTCCCCTCGAGCACCGTGAGCTTCGGCAGCGCTTCGGACAGAAGGACTTTCGTGGAGCGATTCAGAATGACCCCGAATGTTCCCTGAGGCCCATGCTCTAAGATGAGCACGACGGTTTGGTGGAAATTTGGATCTTCCAGCAACGGGCTGGCTACTAAGAGCACACCTTTCTTGATTGACGACGGCGCGAATTCGGGCCCCGCCGGCGCAGGAGACGCGTGCAGGACGATCAGGAGTCCTCCGAGCAAGAAGATCGCCATGACTTTCCATGCAGCAGTGGAACTCCATGCGCGCTGGCAATCAGACGGAGGCAACATGAGGAACCTTTCAGATGATGGTACGCTGGCTTCCATAGGACGAGGGAGAAAAACTGTGATACCCGTCTCTCTCTCAAAATAGCGGCCCAGCTGGTCTCCACTGCGCGCGTTCAATACATTTTTCCGACCAATCTTTGTATAACCTCTCTCTAGGGAGTGGCCAGGCTGTCCTTCACTGCGCGCATCGGACGATCAATATTATGGTCCCTCCAAGCTCGCTCGTTCTCTCTTAGGGATGGGGGCTGATTGAGCTTCTACTGCGCGCGTCCAACGTATGATGCTCCTTCCAAGCTTGCTCGTTACCCTCTTCAAAGGGTGGCCTGGTTGATCCTCGATTGCGCGCGTCGGACGAGCACATTCTGATCGTGCGCGTTGCGCGAGCACAGAAGATCATCAGGCTCCATCCCCTCCCCTCAGGCTGGTGGTTTCTGTGTTGGTCCGCCGGCACAAGGAACTTTAAACGAGGAGTCCGATAATAGATGTGTGTCGTCGAGCAGCTGCATGATGACCTTGGCGGCTTGGAAGAGATCGTTCTGTTCTCCGTCGGCAAGCCAAAACTTCGTCTTAATTCGCGTCACACGTTCGGCCAATTCCTCATTCGCTTCGGATACTTCGGCATAGAGCAGATGCCGAAGCGAGATATGGCGGACTTCGCAGCCGCATTGCCGGAGATCGTTCACCGGGAGCCGGCCCCTCGGCTCCCGATCCTGCTTCTCGACCGGAATGCCCATTCTCTCGAGTAGGGAGCGGCGGGATTCGATCAACATGGCATCCGTGGCATCGAGCGCATTGGTGTCGACGAAATAGTCGACGAATGTACGATCGGACTCACGCGTGTTGAGGTCAGCATGATCACTCGATGGCGTGGCGTCGATGACAAAAATGACACACCCCTTGGGAAACAGCCGATCGAGCGACGTGCCTAAAATGTTCAGATTCATGTATTGGGTGATCGCCTGTACGCCTAGATTATCGATGGGACCGCCGTCATAGAGATGCAGGAACTGCGTCGGCTCCATATACCACTGCAGGGTCACGTCCTGGAATGCGCCGGGAAATGCGGATGACGCATTCACGGCATTGGCGACGTGATAGGGGGCGAGCACAGAATGGAGCGTGGCGAAGCGGTCATCCGTAAACGTGAACCGGGTGTGATCGTTATGGACGGTCGAATTGATCAAGATCTTGGGATGCGGCTGGAGGTCTGCAAAGGTGGCGTCGTGGTACAGGTTGTTGTTGAAGACTTGCACCATAATATCTGAACGGGTGAAGTCGGACAGCCAATAGCGGAAGATGTTCTGCGGTAGAAACCACCGGCGAATCCAACTGCTCTGAAAATCGTAGCCCAAGGCCTCGCGAACCGCCGGTTCGGTAAATGCACCGGCCTTGTCTCCGAGTCCGTAGTACACGGCCGGAAGCGTTCCACCAGACACGCCAGAAATCACATCCACTTGTTCCAGCAAACCCCTCTGTCGGAGCTCCAACATGACGGCGGCTCCGAAGTTGGCGGCTCGACTCCCGCCACCCGATATGGCCAGGGCGACAAAGCGGCCGTCATTCGATTCGAGTTCGGTCAACTTCCATGAGCCGGCTGTGTCGGGCACCGGTTTGTCGGCGGGCCACGGCTGATTCCATCCTGGCCGCCAGTGACCCGGCAGAATAGAGCATCCGCCGAGCACGAAGAGCAGGCACACAACCCATGTGATGGTGAGAAGGTTAGAGCTGCGAACGATTCTTTTGCGCATGTTCATCCTTGATTGATACGGGTGGTCTGACAGCATGGAGAGCCTCTCAGGAAATCCAATTGTAAGAGGCGCGAAGAGAACGCGCAAGGGAGATTGCGTGGATCACGTGAGGAAATACTTGTATGGTCTATGTAGCCAGTGCCCAAGCGGACTACCTTCCTTTTTTTCGGTTATTATAGTGACATATGCCTTCCCGCCCCAATCACCGCACCCCCACCCCTCCTCGCCGTCGCAAGCGGCGCACACGCAGGCTCACCCTCAAGACCCTCCGGCGTTTCGTACAGGCACGTTGGCGTACGTCCCGTGCGGTTGGAAAGGCCGTACTCGCCTCACCGCCGACCCTGCGTACCGTCGTGATCCTATCGGGTATCCTGCTCCTCTGCCTCGGCGTCAACTGGGCCTATCATGCATTCAACAAGCCGACGGAAGTCTTCTTTCCCTTGGACCGCTCACTCAATAAAAATCCCGCCGAGACATGGGAGCAATACGGCTCGCTCTTCCGCAAACATGCAACATCCGTCATGACACCCGAGTTGCTGGCTGCGCTGGCTCAGGTCGAGGGCGGAGGGAACCCGGTGGCGCGGACCTACTGGCGGTGGCATCTGACGAGGAACCCCTTGGAGTGGTACCAACCGGCGTCGAGCGCCGTCGGCATGTACCAGATCACCGACGGAACCTTCCAGGAAGCGACACGTTATTGCGTCCACAATCATCGGGTGATCGAGGACGGCCCCTGGCACGACACGAATTCTTGTTGGTTCAACAGCCTCTACAGCCGCGTCGTGCCGAGTCATGCCATCCAATTGACCTCGGCGCTGTTGGATCGACGCGTCGCGAGTGCCGTAGGACCGCGACGGATCGGCACGGTCACGCTCCGGCAGAAGCAGGATCTGGCCGCCGTGATCCACCTCTGCGGAGCCGGAGCCGGCCATGCCTATGTGACACACGGCTTCCGGCTGACCCACCACCAACGGTGCGGCGACCACGACGTTCGGGGCTATCTCGCACGAGTCAACGCGATGAAGTACAAGTTTGCCGGACTGGCAGCCCTAGGCTAGCGGCTGCTGAAAAAGTCCGCCAGCGGCGTTCCCCCCTCGAAAACCTCCTCAACATAGCCCACTTGGAGAACAAGCTGTCTTGGCAGCTTCGGGTGGGCGGGTGAGAAAAGCTACGCTTCCGGTACTTTCATCGGTTGCGGCCTTGCCTGGGGAACGGCGCGTCTTGGCGTGCCAGGGCGGGGCGGGTGAGAACCGTCGGCTTTTTGAGCAGCCTGCCAGGAGCCGTTCCCCAGTAGTCCGATTGCTCTCGCACTGATCGCGTCAGATAGAAGATCGTAACGGGCTTTGATATCCTCCCATGGGAGCATCAGCCTGGAGCGCCGATCATGATTCACATCAGACCCGCAACCGAAGCTGATTTCGCCGCTATTCTTCACGTACAGCAGACCGCGTTCGGCGAATACACCAATGTCTATACAGTAAGCGGATGGACGACGGAAACGCTCGACAGTCTCCAGGAAGATGCCAAGGAGAAGCATATCTTTGTGGCGGAGGCGGAGGGAGTGGTGGTGGGATCGGTGCGTTTTTGGACCGTGGCTGGAGTCTGCATCATCCGGCTGTTATCCGTGAGCCCCACCCACCAGGGCCATGGGGTGGGAAAGGCGTTGATACGAGAAATCGAACAGGTCACGACCGACGCCCATAAGTTCTACGCCTGCACCATGCTGCGTACGGCCAGGAACATTCATTTGTTCTTCAGTCTCGGCTACAAGGCGGAAACGATTCTCCCCGACCACTACGATCATCTGGATCTTATCTGCTTCGCCAAGTATCGCTAGCAGGATGCTGAAAAAGTCCGCCGGCGTCGTTCTCAGTCGCTCGTCTCCCTGCAACGTACCCCAAGGGTACGCTTCAGTCGCCGATCTCCCTGCGGCCTTGCTGAACGGATTTTTTGAGCATCCTGCCCGGCGATCGTTGATCCCTGATTGCACAAAGAAAGAACGTGAAGAGTCGTTCGTTTCCGGATTCATTCAGACCTTTCACGGATGCCTGAGTCGTTACCGTCCTGGGTGTTGCGGGCGCAACATATTCTTGAACACGTAGTCGGCCACGTTGCGGCCCTGCGCGATGCCCTCGGTTTTGTCGAAGGCCCAGTGGATGCCGAGATAGATGCGACTCTGTCCGTTTTCCTCCTCCGCCTGCGAGAGGGAAGAGAAGCGACGCTCCACGACCGGCCGCACGATGCCATTATTGTCCTGAGTCACGCCGTTGAATTCGTCCGAGACAAAGGTAAACGCGATACGATCGGTCCGGTAGAAATTCCGCAACGTTTGGAAGAGCGCCCCACCAAACCCGGCATGACCGGAGGGATAGGCCGGAAACGGCGGGGTAAAGTTCGGCCCGGTAAGGTTGCTGGCCGGCGCACCGAGGGGTGAAAAAGTCGAATCTCCGGCCGTGGCAGGATTGCCGTCACCCAATCCGCTTGGCCCTGTGCGCTCGTCGGCTTCTCGAATGCCGGTGATCGGCCGCCAGTATTGATAATAGTATTTGGACTCCCATATCGCGATCCCGGCGTCAGCCATCGCAACATTCACGAGGGCTAGAAGCCGTGCGAGTTCCAGGGCATCGGTATCCGTGCCCATCTTGTTCGCGATCTGCATGGTGATTTGGTTGTAGAGCCTCGGCGGCGCGCACAAACTCGGCGTGCCGTCGTAAGCCCAATAGATTCCGATCTGCGTTTGCTCCGCCGTGCGGGTCGTGGGAGTGATAACACCGTCTCCCCCCAACATCTTCGCCTCGTTATAGGCGACGGCATAGTCGGCACTGTCGATCCTGGGCGGCACCGGCGCCCGAAATTGATCGCCTCGCTCGAGTACGAATGGTTTGACCTTACCCCAGTAGGCGCCCAATGCGAGCGGAATCATACTGATGGGATCCTGCCGCCACTTGCCCGGGTCGTTGCTCGTGAGAAACTCGATGCCGACGTGCGGCTCAGGGCGCTGCGAACCGTCGTTGGCGCGCACGGCGAGGATGGCCGAGGCCGCGCGTTTCCCTAACGCGATTCCGTTGGTTTTCAGGCGCCCTTCCGGAATTCCGGCCAGCTCCTCCGCGAGAACGTTGTCGAAGGCCGGCGCTTGCGAAGGAAAGAGCGCGGCGAGCGTATCGTGGGCTGCTTGGGCGACGCCCACCTGCATCGACGTGCCCAGCTTTGCATGAGGCAGGCCGACGTAGCTTTTAAAGTCGCCTTCGATGGCATTCACCACTTCGAAGACGGCAAGATGGACAATGGCCATCGCCCGGGCCGCGCGACCCGGCCCAAGTTGTTCGCCGAACAGGCGGGTCTCTCCCGAGGCGACCGGCGTGTGATCGAGACCACTGGCATCAATGGCGATCTGGTTCCAACGGCGGACGACGTTGGCCCGATCGAATCCATGCCGTGAGCGATGCTTCAAATCCGGTGGGGCCGGTCTGGCATCCGGACTGAACCGCGGACCGAACGCGTCATCGAATCCGCCGCGTAATCCCTCCGCAGAGAGCCCCTGTGGGGACGCCAGCGCGAACAGGATCACGAAGAGAGTCACGACCTTGCCGGGTTGAGGCATCACCCTATTCCTCCCCTTTCGCACCTGCGTCGTGCCTTCATATGAAGACACGACGCGGCCACACGTTCACCTATTCTGGATCACAAGGCACGAAGGAAGTTCAGCAGATGCTGCTTGTCGATCTCGTTGAGCCGATTGTACTGCCCGACGACTTGATTCGCTTCCGAGGGCACATAGCGCCCGTTGCCGCTGCTTGCATGGTCCTGAATTGCTTCGATCAAATCTTTTGTGCGCCCGTCGTGCAGGAAAAAGATTCGTTTCCCGAGGCCCCACAAGGGCGCTGTGCGAAATTCATCCCCCGTAGCGTTGCCCTGGCTCACATCATCGGCCAGGCCCGGCCCCATGTTATGGAGCGCCAGATCGGAGTACAGGTTGACATCCTTGCCCTGCAATGCCGCCACCGACGATTTGCCGGTGTGCAACGTCGGGGTATGGCACATCGCACAGCCGACGTTCTGCGAACACCTTCCGGCCCCGGACGATGGTGTCGGTGTCGGGTGCCGGTGTCGGAGGCGCCAGGAAGCGCATGAACATCGCAAATTTCACCACATCGCTGAGTCCTTCAAGATGCTCCGTGGCCTCAAAGTTAGTCCGACTTTCCGGCGTCGCATTAAAATGGCAATTCGGTGCCTCATCTCGCTCCTGCGGAAAGAGATCGTTCGTGACTCCCTGCTCAACGTTGTAGGCTTCGCCTGCGAAGATTTCGAGCGACTTGTTCTGGGCTTTCCACCCAAAACGCGTCACGGTGCCGTCGTTTCCGCTGGTATTGGGCCGGCCCGTCAATTTATTCGCACGGCCACCAATACCAAGCGACTGCTTGGCAGCAAGGTTGGCTTGCATGTTGGCGAGTATGGCATCGTCGTCAATGGATTCGATCAACCCAGCCCCGAAGACCGGCGTCGGAATGCGAAACACCACATTCTGGCGCGCCACCGCGGTGCGGAAATCCGGCTGTTGAAGGAAACAGCCCGGCGCATCCTTTCGACCAGAGATCGTAAAGAGCGCATGCACGCCGCCGTCGGGCGTACCGTCCGGGTTAGACTTGAATCGGGCTTCACGAATCGGTCCATCGCTCTTGATAAACGGTGGAAGGTCATTGCTGGCACCTTCTTTCTTGGCTACCTGGACCTGGGGATTGATGGCGGGACTGCTCCCTCCGACAGCCGGCTGCGTATGACACCCGGCGCAACCGTCCAGGTTGAAGCGCGGGCCAAGCCCGGCTTCTGTGCCTGGGATCACGCCTTGGACGGACGCCACTTCCTGAAAGGCTCCCAGCCCTACATCAAAGGCACGTTGTTCCGACGGGGTGAGGCCCGGCAATTTGAGGTCCGTGGGAACGGAGCCGGAACGTACGCCAGGATCGCGTGCCGCGAATCGTGCCATCTGTGACCAGACATCGTCAGAAAAGGACGCTCCGATCACCGCAAATACCACCGACAATCCGATGCCTCCGAACTTCATGATACCCGCGCGAGAAGTCATGTTAGCCTCCCTATAGATAGCTGAATTTCTGTGCACCATTAATTTAGGACCGATCATGGCATTACTAATGAGCATAAGATGTGCCCGTCACGCTAATCTCCGAGGCTCTCTTAGACATTGAAATTCCAACCATTCCTCGATGGCATAGTCAGAGCGGGACAAGAAGTGCTGCATAAGATGTATGAGTCAACCTATGTATGGATACGCATTCAGACAAGGATGAGACAGTCATCTGTTCATGCTTAGAACCCGACAGAGATCCCCGCTATCTCCAGGAATGCCGCGCGATCTAGAGGCCAGACGAATGTGGAATGATGGATAGTGAATGAGCAAATCAGATGGCGTTTGGAGAAGGCACGGGACAAGAGGTTGGGAACAAAAGCCGATAACAAAGACGCTAACTAGACAAGTCGTTCGTGAAGCGTAGCACGTTTCTCCTAGACCACCTCACGCTTCTTGGGCGACAACTACCAATCGTCCGCCCTCTCCCGTACTCTGATGATCACAATCTTCAATGCGCGCATTGAGACCTTCCGATTCTTCATACCGCTCTTTTAGGGGAGCGGCCAAGGCTGCCCTTTACTGTGCGCATCGAACGAGCACAGATTCACCGTCACACCCTTC
Organism: Nitrospirota bacterium; assembly: GCA_963701855.1. Taxonomy (GTDB): domain Bacteria; phylum Nitrospirota; class Nitrospiria; order Nitrospirales; family Nitrospiraceae; genus Palsa-1315. Next base: position 14,780 of record CAVPBK010000015.1, on the reverse strand, counting down.
TTCATGACTTCCCTCATCAAGGGCGGCCTGATTGGTCTCTTACTGCGCGCGTTCAACGAGGGTCTTCCTAGACCGCGCGTTGCGCGAGCACGAGAGACCAACAGGTTACCCTCCTCTACCAATCCGCCCCCAGCCGATCGATGACGACCTGATGTACCACGGAATACTTGCCGAGTGTCGCAAGGTAAACCGCCGTTTCAGCCACGTCGAATGGGTCGATCTTCTCGCTACGGAGAATTTCTTCCTTCGACGCATCCACCAGATCGTCAGCCACCCCACCTGGACAAATGGCGCTCACTCTAATGTGATACGGACGGCCTTCATCGGCGAGCGACTTCGTCAACGCCATGATGCCGTGCTTCGATGCGCTGTAGGTGCCCGTGCCTGTCCAGGCCTGCACGCCGGCGACGCTCGACATATTGATGATGATTCCCCCCCCTTGCTTCTTCATCTGCTTAAACCCGGCCCGGCAACAGAAGAACGTGCCGCGCAGGTTCACGTTCAGCACCTCGTCGAACGATGCCGTCGTCGTCTCGGCTAACCGCCCGCCTGCAATAATTCCCGCATTGTTCACGAGAATGTCCAGCCGCGCATAGCGCGAGACTGTCTCCTCAATCAGTCGGTCCACCTGTCGTTCATCGGCCACGTCGGTATGCACAGCCCAGGCCTCGCCGCCGGCCTTCGCGATCTGTGCGACGGTCTGTTCACAGAGGGCCATCCGCCTGGCCGTGACGATGACTTTCGCACCTTCGGCTCCAAAGCGCAGCGCGATCGCCTTGCCGATGCCGCTGCTGCTGCCCGTCACAATCGCGACTTTGTCTTTCAACCGATTCACATGTTCACCTTTTTCCTATACCTCTCTTTAAGGGAGTGGCCAAGGCTGCCCTTTATTGTGCGCATCTCATTGGCAGGCCAAGGATTAGGTCGAGGTTGAGGGAAAAAAAGACACCGAAGCATGATTGGTCACTGCTCAACCTAAGCCTCAACCTTGATCTTCTTCTGTGGGAAGACCTCGCGTTGCACGAGCACAGAGGATCATCAGCCTCCATCCCCTTCTCCGTCGTAGTATTTTTCGCGGTAGATGGGGCAGAGGCCTTTCTTCTGGAGCAACGATGTGGCGTCGGCAATCATGGCGCTGTTCCCGCAGAGATAGACAGCCAGATTCTTGACGGAGGAAATCCTCTCCTCGATCAGCTGCAAGACGCGGCCAGATGAGCCGGACCAGCCGGGCTCAGGGCGGGAGAGTGTGGTGATGGCCGTAAAAGCCGGCATTCGCCTGGTCAGCTCGGCCAGCTCCTCCTGATCGTACAAATCCCGTTGGCTGCGTAGGCCCCAGAACAGAGTCGCCGGCCTCGGATCGGAACTTTCCGCGTTCGCCAATAACATGGACCGGATCGGCGCGATGCCGGTACCACTGGCCACAAACAGCAGTTCGCGTTCAGGATCGTCTCGCAGATAGAAATGCCCCGCCGGCCCTTTGAACTGTGTCTTCTCTCCTGCTGTGAGATGGAACAGAAAGCCGGAGCCTGGACCACCGGATATCAGATTGAACAATAGCGTGATGACGCCTGATTTGCCGGGTTGCGAGGCGATGGAGTAGGCCCGCGTGAGGAGGCGGCCGGTCTGCGGATCCGGCATTTCAAAAGACACAAATTGACCGGGCTTAAACGTGATGGTCTTCGGCTTGATTAACCGCAGATCGAGACGGCGCACGTCGTGGGTGAGATTCTCAATCGACTCAACTTGTGCGGTAAACGTTTCGATCGGCATGGCGGAGCGATTCTAGCAGGACGCTGAAAAGTTCTGCCAGCAGAAGAAAACCGTTATTTGGCTTGTCTGTTCTGTCTTGTTTTTTGTGGCACGAAACCAACCAGATGAACCAAATCAACCAGATAAACAAAACAAACCAGACTGGCCAGACAGGAAAGATGGTTGTTCACAGAAGGATGCTAGGGGAATACGCGTCGCGCTATATGGCCTTATCGTGTGTAGTGCCGAAGTTCTGGCGACAGCCGACGAGGTACAGCGCTCCTTGCGCGTCTTGTTGCAGCGGTTTCGTCCAACAGACTTCTACGAGACAGATGGCACGTTCGAGCGTCTGATCGTTGGTTTGAATTTCCAAAAGCTGACCTTTGGATGGAGCGACGCCGAGCAGGAGCCGCATTCCGGTTGGACTATCGTTCACCGCGGTGCCTTGCCCCTCTTGAAGGATCGCACCATCGCGATCCACCGAGCGCAACAAGCCATAGGTGCAGGGACTAATTCTCGGCCTTCGTGTTTCCCGACGACGTTCAGACCGAAGAGGCCTTCCGTCCTGCCGTACGGATTCATGACGAGGGTGCTCCGCAATCCGCAAACCCATTTTTCGCAGCAACGCCTTGATGTATGACCGTATGTCTTCCACCATCTGCTTCTTTGAATCCTCTCCACCGTCACGAGAATCTTTGTCGTCCCCTCGGTGGTTGAGCAGTTAGTATATATCGCCACCGTTATTGTATAGAAGTCCAAAACGGGCCCTCGAACTCAGTAGGCTACACTCCTCACTTCCTCACATGCTCACATGCTCAGCATGACGGCGTCATCGGCGAGATAGATATAGATGGTAGCGCTCCTATTATTGACTGATCGTTCCAATATATGTTACTTTGCCCACCGAGTCAGGAATTCAGGAGAGCCCGAATGCCCCGCCCGAAGGAATTCAACCCAGACGATGCGATCGAAAAGGCCATGCAGGTCTTCTGGCATAAGGGGTATGAAGCCACGTCGATGAAGGATTTGCTCAACGCGATGGATCTGAATCGTGGCTCGCTCTACGGCACCTTCGGCGATAAGCGCCAACTGTTCCTGAAAGTGATGGACCGCTACTGCACGACCTTCGCCAGTTCGAAGTTTTCCCTCCTCGACCAACCTGGCCCGGCCCTCCCGACCTTGCGTCGGTTCATCAGCGGCATGATCGAGGGTGGCCTGGCCGACCCGAAACGCCGTGGTTGCCTTATCTCCAACACGGTCATAGAACTATCACCGCACGAGAAAGAGATCGCGGGCAGGCTCCGTCTGGCCCTGAAGATGGCTGAAGACACCTTTTTTAAAGTCTTGACCCGCGCAAAACAGCAAGGCGAGCTTCAAAAAGGACAAGATCCGCGAACACTGGCGCAGTTCCTCGTCACAATGATGCAAGGCGCCATTGTGATGATTAAAGCCGGAGCGCCGGCTGATGTCGTGAAACAGACAGCGGAGATCGCACTCTCGATCATGGACTGAGGCAATCCATTTTTTTAACCTGTTATGGAACGATCGTTCCACACTCGAAGTGACATCGATCATCCAGGGAAGGAGGCGCCATATGACATGCCAACGTTGTACGGGGTTGATGGTTCTGGAGCAGTATGACGATATTGAATTGGGCACTGCGGGATATGAGATCTCCGCGTGGCGCTGTCTCAACTGCGGCGCGATCGTCGATTCTGTGATCGCGGCTCATCATCAACCTACCCACAAGACCGAGCTTGACCCGTTGTGCCGGCAACGGCTAAAGAAACTGGTAATGGCGACATAAGAGACTCATTGCCATTCACAGCAGTGCGAAAAGATGCCGCAAGACACGCTCAACACAAATCTTTCAAGGAGGATGTGCCCATGAGACTCGCGAATAAAGTGGCTATTGTCACAGGCGGAGGGACCGGTATCGGAGAAGCGATCGCGAGAGTCTTTGCGCGGGAGGGCGCGAAGGTCGCAATCACGGGTCGGCGGAAGGAGGAATTGGCGCGGGTCGTCAACGCCATCGAGCAACAGGGAGGCCATGCATTGGCTCTTCAGGGAAGCGTGACGAATGAACAGGATGTACGCAAAGCGGTGGAATCCACGGTCCGAACATTTGGGAGACTCGACATCCTTGTGAACAACGCGGGGAACCTGTTCTATGCAGGGCCGCTGCATGAAACCAGCGACCAGATTTGGGACGAGACGCTCGACTTGTTCTTGAAAGGGACATTCCGATTCATGCGTGCCACGATCCCGCTGATGTTGAAACAGGGCGGGGGTTCGATTCTCAACGTGTCAACGGTCGCGGGGATGAAAGCCATCCCCTTCTTTCAGGCCCATGCGTACCAGGCGGCGAAAGCGGGGGTGATTATGCTGACCAAATCAGTAGCGGTCGAGTATGCAAAGCAGGGCATCCGTTGCAACTGCATCTGTCCCGCGGGCGTACTGACCCCGCCGGTCCAGGAGATGCTGAAGGACCCGAAGGCTAACGCGTTATTCGAGGACATCCATCCGATGGGTCGCCTGGGGGAGCCGGAAGAAATAGCCGAAGCTGCAATCTATTTTGCGTCCGATGAGTCACGTTGGACGACCGGCAGCATTCTACCTGTCGACGGGGGAGTCATGGCGGTATGAGCGCACAGGAGACGCGCCAAAAGAATGTTTCAACGTCTCGGCATCAAGATCAGAACAGATAGGCCATCGCGACTACCGGAATAGGAGGAGCCATTATGACGGCCATAGATATCGGAAAAGAATTGGCGATACTATGCAGACAGGGCAAAAATCAGGAGGCGATCGATCGCTTTTACTCGCCAAATGTCGAGAGCGTCGAGCCCTGTGCCATGCCAGGCATGGAACAGACCCAGAGAGGGATCACAAAGATCAAAGGGAAAAATCAATGGTGGGTCGACAATCATCAGATCCACGGAGGCACGGTTGACGGGCCCTATCCCCACGGCGACCGCTTCATCCTTCATTTCAGGTATGACGTCACGCCGAAACACACGGGGAAACGCATGACCATGGACGAAACAGGCCTCTATACAATTCAAAATGGAAAAATCGTCAAGGAGGAGTTCTTCTATTCCATGTAGCCAGCCTGAAGCCGTCAGGTGGTATTGACCCGGCCTGGCTGACGTGCTGAACTATACACCTTATTACTTCACCTCATCACACAGGAGGAGCGAACCATGGCGATGAAACCATACAAGCAACTCGGATGTCTGGATGTCCAACCGGCAGGCGGCTGCGGATTCCAGGTGCGGGCTGAGACGGAGGCGGAACTGATGCAGTTGGTAGCCACCCACGCCAAGCAGTGCCATAAACTGGATTCAATCCCGCAGGAAATGGCGGACCAGGTGAAGGCAGCGATCAAGACGGTCACAATCACGATCTAAGAAAAATCCTGACGCAGGAGAGGCTTCCCCGTGTGGGCATCAGCACACAAGGAAACCTCTCGTTGTCTGTCTGATCAGGAGCGAGTTCGCCATGGTGAACATGATCCATCAGAACATATCGTTCACCATGACTGCGAGTGAACAATTCAATATCTATCTCGACTCGGCATTCACGATGACAGGGAGGTCCCCATGCAACGATTGATTGGATTGTTCGCTCTCTCAATGCTGCTGATCGGCCTCAGCGGCTGTAGCTATTTGTTCTACCCCCGAGCGGGCGACTATGCGATGCAAGCGAAAGGCGCGAGCGGGGTTGAGACCATGATCAACCTGACGAACATGATGGAAGCGTCGGCGAGCAAGGCCAAAGGCGGAAAAGGTGTCGACACAGCCTTCGACGACCTGCACAATCAGTTTCATGCGCTCAATGATGCGTTCTGCGATGTGACGGGCGCGCAGGCCAAGACGCCGGCTTACGACTTGGCCGTGACGCATAAGAAGGAATTGACGGCCATCTTCAAGCGGCTCTGGAAATTTAAGGGCGACCAGCCTCATCGCGACTTGCATCTTGATCTCTTGAGCGCCGAATTGAAGGAACTGCGCGAGACATTGCAGACGATCAAGTAACCTCTTACAAGTGAGGGCTCCGATGCCGCGATCGAAGAAGGCGACTTCACCACAACGTACCACCGGCTCCGTGGCGCTACTGATCGGCACACGCAAGGGAGCGTTCATTTTGCGTGGCGATCGCACGCGCCACACATGGAAGCTGTCCTCGCCAATGTTCCTGGGGCACATCGTGCATCATGTGGTGCTGGACCCACGCGACCGGCGCACGATGCTCATAGCCGCACGCACGGGGCATCTGGGGCCGACGGTGTTCCGGTCCACGGACTTCGGCAAGACGTGGAAGGAGGCGAAGTCTCCGCCGGCCTTTCCCAAAGCGCCGGAGGGCCAGAACGGGCGGGTGGTGGATCACGTGTTCTGGCTCACGCCTGGACATCCCAGTGAACCGAGACTGTGGTATGCCGGCACCTCGCCACAGGGACTCTTCCGCTCCAATGACGGCGGCGTCACATGGGAGCCATTTTCGTATGTCAACGACGATCCGCAGTACCGTGAGTGGATGGGCAGCGTGCAGGACGGCACACCGGACGGACCGAAGCTGCATTCGATCCTCGTCGATCCGCGGGATGCCAAGCACCTGTACTTCGCCATGTCGGGCGGCGGCGTGCACGAATCAGTCGACGGCGGCCAACTCTGGACGCCCATCGTGCGAGGTCTGGAGGTGGTCGAAGGATTCAACGCCGCTAACGTCGCTTTCCACGATCCCCATTGTGTCCGGCTCTGTCCGACCAATCCGGACCGTTTGTACCAACAGAACCACTGCGGGATTTACCGGATGGACAGGCCATCGAACGAATGGGTGCGCATTGGCAAACATATGCCGAAGAAAGTCGGCGATATCGGTTTCCCAATGGTCGTCCACCCGCGCAATGCCAATACGGCCTGGGTATTCCCAATGGACGGCTCGACGGTGTGGCCACGCGTGAGTCCTGGAGGTAAACCTGCAGCCTACGTCACACGCGACGGCGGTAAGACCTGGGCAAGACAGGATAAAGGCTTTCCACGAACAGATGCTTGGTGGACCGTGAAGCGGCACGCGATGACCGCGGATGCGCATGAGCCAGTGGGACTGTACTTGGGTATGACGCAAGGCGAGATCTGGGCAAGCCGAAATGAGGGAGCGGCCTGGACCTGCATCGCCAGGCATCTACCTGAAATCTATTCGATAGAAGCGGCCGCACTCGGACGATGACGGCGCACATCCCCAGCGCCTTGCGGTCCTACACGGCACAGCAGAGTGAGGTGCAGGTGGGGGGCGCCACGCTCGCTGAGGCACTGGCAGGCTTGGATCGATGTTTCCCCGGCATACGGTTTCGAATCATCACGGAGCAGGATACGATCAGACCGCACATCAGAATCTTTGTGAATGAAAAACAGGCACCGCACCTGAACGCACCACTTCAGCGAGAGGATCGGATCTATATCGTCTGCGCCCTCAGCGGCGGATAACGCGCTTGAGGTATAACACCCCCACGGGAAGGAGCAGTATGGCGCAGCCAACCGCACAACAAGTCATCGAAAGCCAACGGCAGGACTGGAACCGGGTCGCCGGTGGCTGGGAGAAGTGGGATCGGTTTTTCGACGAGCAGATGGCATTTCTTAATCACCGGCTCGTGGCCGATGCGCGACTACGAGCCGGCATGCGCGTGCTCGATCTCGGTTCGGGCACCGGCTATCCCGCCCTGCTCGCCGCACAAACCGTTGGACCAAGTGGGAGTGTTATTGGAATTGACCTTGCCGAGCAGATGCTCGACGTCGCGCGACGCAAAGCTACAGCGCTGGGTTTGACGAACACGACTTTCCACACCGGCGACGTGACCACGTTGCCGTTTGAGGCTGCTTCCTTCGACGCAGTGACCAGTCGATTTTGTTTGATGTTCCTGCCAGAAATTCCCAGTGCAATCATTGAAATCGCCCGTATGCTCAAACCAGGCGGTTGGGTAGCAGCGGCTGTGTGGTCGACACCGGAAAAAACCCGTACCTCCGAATTCCGATGGACGCGATTAAGCAGCTAATCGAACTGCCACCACCGGACCCCAGTACCCCAGGTATTTTTCGCCTGGCTAATCCTGGTGATCTTGCAGAGATGCTACACCATGCAGGATTCGCTGACGTATGCGACCAGGAGTTCATTACCGACGTACGATTTTCATCGGCATTGGAATACATCGCAAGCCTTATGGACATCGCCGCACCGATTCAAAACCTATTTGCGAAACTCTCCGCCGATCAGCAGCGTCAGGCAGAGCAACTCATCACCCGAGCGGTCGATCAGTTTCAGCGAAGCAGGAACATTGCCCTCCCCATCGCCGTCCGAATGGTCGCGGCGCGCAATCCTCTGTGAGATTCCCGTGGCGCCAACGCACACCGGATTCAAGGACTTCGTGCTAGATCAACTCAGTGGCCTGCAGGGCGTGACGTGCCGAGCCATGTTCGGCGGATATGGGCTGTACCGTGATAGGGTGTTCTTCGGAATCGTCCAGAAGGGCCGCCTGTATTTCAAGACGAATGCGACCACAGCGACACAATATCGCGAGCGTAAAATGAAACCATTCAGACCCAACGCCAAACAAACCCTCAAGAACTATTACGAAGTCCCGGTGAATGTCCTGGAGGATGCGGAAGACCTGACGATATGGGCTCAGGAGGCCAGCAACCTCTGATGGTTTTCGCGTGGCACAGGCCAGACCGCGTGCCATTTCGCCGCCTGCTTCTTGTCGGACTACTCGGTTGTGTGTGCTCTTTTCCTGTGTGGGCCGATGAGCACCCGATGCCACAGAGCCTGTGGCAGACAATCCTGACTCCTCCTGCCGCCGATCAGCCGCCGACGCCGCGAAGACCGTGGGTGCTCCGTGATCGGGAAATCGCCCTCGATCTCCCATTGCTTCAAGTATTGAAGGATGCCGGGGCCAGACCCCATCCCAGGATCGTCATTGAGCTCTTTGATGGCGCCAGCCCCGAGTTGGATATCATGTCGACGGTCTCCCGCAGCAACGATAGCGCCATCATCCGTGGTGCCTTTAAGCCACCTTCGCAGGGGGACTTTACCTTTGTCGCCAGCGGTAATCTCCTTGTGGGGACCATGCAACTGGGTGTTCACCTCTACAAGACCGAGCACATTGCCAACGGCCGGATGCGGCTGCTCGAAATCGATCCCGAAAAATTACCGCCAGATTGATCCTCTCCCTTACCCACAATACTCATGAGCGCGTCCGCTCCAATCGCCGATCCGCTACTACGACGAGCCTTCGGCCGGCGGGCTTGCTCCTCGGACCCTCAACGTACTGCACGAGTACGCCTTAGATCCTCCGGGCTCGCGACGTGGCTCAGCGATTTCGCGACGAACCGTCATGAATAATGTCGGCTATCCTTCCGTAGCGATTCCCCGCTCGCTATGCCACACTGCTCCATGCCTCGACAACCGGCAATCTGGACCGTCGGCCATTCGACCAGACCGATTGATGAGTTCACCGATTTCTTGCGTGCGCATGATATCCACCTCCTCGTGGACGTTCGAACGATTCCACGCTCACGACACAATCCGCAATTCAATACGGACAGGTTGGCCAAGAGTCTGAAAGAAGCCGGTCTCGTTTCTCTCCACATGCCGGCACTTGGGGGTCTTCGAAAGGCTCGAACGGATTCGATCAACAAGGGATGGAGAAACGCCGGTTTTCGCGGCTACGCCGACTATATGCAGACGGAGGAATTTCAAAGCGCCATTGAAGAACTTATGGCGTATGGCACGGGCATGAAGACGGCGATCATGTGCGCCGAGGCTGTGCCGTGGCGGTGCCATCGCTCGCTGATCGCCGATGCGTTGGTCGTCCGAGGCTGGGAGGTCGGGCATATCATGTCTCCCGGGAAAGCTACCCAACACATCCTCACATCATTTGCCCATTTCGAGAAGGGCACGCTGACCTATCCAAAACCGACTGACTCTCCATCGTTGTTCTAACTGCGTGTGCTGATGTACCTACTCCTGGCCGATTTGGTTCTCATTGTTCACCTAGCTTTCGTGGTTTTCGTCCTATGCGGAGGACTACTGGTGCTGAGGTGGCGGTGGATCGCATGGCTCCACCTGCCTGCTGTTGCCTGGGGCGCGGTCGTCGAATTCACCGGCCGGATCTGCCCGCTCACGCCACTGGAGAATTGGTTGCGCGAGCAGGGTGGCGAGACTGTCTATCGTTCCGACTTCATCTCACAGTATCTGCTGCCGGTGCTCTACCCTGGGAACCTGACGCGGAACCTTCAGTTGCTGTTGGGCACAGTGGTAGTCGCTTTCAATGCCGCCGTCTATTGGCGGCTCTGGCGAATACAGGCCCGTGGGGCGTCTCGGAATCGATAAGATTCGTCGCACGGGCGAATGTGATCAGCCTTCGCAAACCGCAGGTAGTCCGTTCAATCCGGATCGCCACTCCACACTTCACGTTCCAAGTGCCCGCCTTCAGTCTGTCCCATCTCCTGGCATCACCTACCGTAATGGGTCAAGTGTTGGGCTGGGCCTGGGAAATAGAACCCAGGCAACGATAGGGAACGACTTTCGTTCTTCAGCATGCGACATCGTGCTGATGGAGCCGTATCGTGCCGCGACCCGCACCATTGCTGTTGACAAATATCGGGTGCCACAATAGACTGCGACCCGTGCTGGTTCTCTGAGTATTCTCAGAGAGTAAGAGGGAACCCGGTGCGACTCCGGGACTGCCCCGCAGCGGTAAGCGAGAACGAATCCACGACACGCACTGGCTCTTTGGAGCTGGAAAGCAGTGGATAGTAGAAACGCGGCGAAAGCCGAAGTGCTCGCGAGCCCGAAGACCTGCCAGCATCCGGCATGGGAGAGACAACCTGGGCCGGTTCGACCTGGAAGCCTCGAGGGAGGTCAGTAGGTCTGAGCTGGTTCGGATTCAGTCCCCTCTCTCCGTTCTCGTTCACGACCAATCCTCTCACATGGTTGTGATGGCATCCGTGGGGTGGAGGTCGATTCGAGATACACTTGCGAATTCACGCGCGTTTCGACTGTTATCTTTTCCTCGCGGCGCTACGCGAAGGGTAATCCCTTTTGCCTAACCCGTTGAAGGAGGAGCCTGTGTATGCCCTGTGAACCTGTCGAGAAAATGGCCAGTCCTGTTGCCACGCCAAAAGTCGCCCCGCCTCATGATATCCCGAATATCCCGACCCACGACACCTGTCCGCAGCGAACCATGCGAGTGAGAAAGCGAAACGGCGTCACGGAACCGGTCGATATCACCAAGATCATGCGTACCGTCGATCGTTGTTGCGCAGGTCTCTCCGATATCGATCCACTCCGAATCGCGACCAAGACACTCAATGGCCTCTACGACGGGGCGACGACGCGCGAACTCGGCCGGCTTTCCATTCAGACGGCTACCGCGCTTATTGCGGAAGAACCACAGTATGCGAAGCTCGCAGCCCGCCTACTCGCGATCTATATCGACAAAGAGGTTCGAAATCAGGAGATCCACGCGTTCTCCCAGTCGATTGCGGCAGGGCATCAGCTTGGTCTGCTAAACGACCGTTTGCAGGAGTTCGTCTCGCAAAACAGCCGCACGTTGAACGATGCGCTCGATTCCACGCGTGACCAGGAGTTTGAATACTCCGGTCTCAGAACCATCTATGACCAATATCTGCTGAAGCATCCCGCGACTCTGCAGGTCATCGAGACACCGCAGCAGTTCTTTCTACGTATCGCCTGCGCCCTCGCCGAGACCGTCACGGATGCGCTCGACCTGTATCGCTCATTCTCGTCTCTCGAATATCTCCCGAGTTCGTCGATCCTCTTCAACGCAGGCACGCAACATGAGCAACTGTCGAACTGTTTTCTCCTGGACCCTCCCGAAGACCAGATCGAACATATTTACCAGCGCTGCACAGATATCGCGATGCTCTCGAAATTCTCTGAAGGGATCAGCTTGGCATCCCATCGTGTGCGCTCGCGGGCTTCATTTATCGAGAGCACGAACAGGCACGCGAGCGGGATCATCCCATGGTTGAAAACACTCGACGCATCGGTCGAAGCGGTGAACCAGGGCGTGAAACAGAAAGACGACTGCTGCCTCTATATCGAACCCTGGCATGCTGACATTGAAGAATTTCTCGAACTGCGTGACATTACAGGCGACGAAGCCCGCCGCACGCACAACCTGAACCCGGCCCACTGGATCCCTGACCTCTTCATGAGGCGCGTGGAGGCGGACGAGGAGTGGAACCTTTTCGATCCGAAAACGGTGCCGGAGCTGCCCGATCTCTATGGCGGAGCGTTCGTACAGGCATACCGTCAAGCCGAGAGGGCCGGGTTGGGAACGAAGACCATCAAGGCCCGCGATCTCTATAGGCGCATGATGCGCACGCTGGCGCAGACCGGCAACGGCTGGATGGCGTTCAAAGACAAATCCAACCGGGCCTGTAACCAAACCGCATTACCGGGGCGGACAGTCCATCGCTCGAATCTCAGCACTGAAATCATCGAGGTGACTTCGCGAAATGAAACAGCAGTGTGCAATCTTGGCTCGATCAATCTCGGACGCCACACGGCAACAGGCACTGACGGGGCGGTCGCACTTGATTTTGAAAAACTCGCGCGGACCGTACGGAGCGCGGTACACCAGCTCGATCGTGTCATCGATCTTAATGATTATTCCCTCGCTGCGGCACGATCGTCGAATCTTCGCTGGCGTCCGGTGGGCCTCGGGCTCATGGGCTTACAGGATATGTTCTTCCAGATGCGCCTCCCCTTTGACGCGCCCGAAGCCCGCGCGCTTTCGGTTCGCATTGCGCAAGAACTGTATTTCCACGCCCTATCGGCATCGATGGAACTTGCGATTGTGAAAGGCCGGCACCCTGCGTTTGAGGAAACACGGGCCGCGAGAGGCGAACTACAGTTCGATGCCTGGGGGGTCTCACCAAAAGAGGCGGAGCGGTGGAACGCGTTGCGCCTCCATATCCGGACGCACGGGCTGCGCAATTCTCTGCTTATTGCGATCGCTCCTGCTGCCACAATCACGTCAATCGCCGGTTGTTACGAGTGTGTTGAACCGCAAACCTCGAATCTGTTCAAATGCGAGACCTTGTCGGGTGATGATGTTATTCAAGTGAACCGATATCTCGTGAACGAGTTGAAAATACGGGGCCTGTGGACCTCTGCCATACGCGCGCGGCTCGCGTTGGCGGAGGGATCGGTCCAGCCGCTGGAAGAGTTACCATTGGATGTCCGCGCCGTCTATCGGACCGCGTGGGAGATTCCTATGCGGTCCTTGATCGACATGGCCGCCGATCGTGGGGCATTCATCGATCAGAGCCAATCGTTGAATCTGTTCACCGAAAGCCCAAACATCGAACACCTATCGAACATGTACTTCTACGCGTGGAAGAGGGGACTGAACACGACGTACTACTTGCGATCCCGTCCAACGACACGTATCGCTAAGACGACGGTCGGTGCCGCATCTCATGAAGCGCCGAGCGGCCCACATCCCCAGGTTGATCCAGAATGGACGCAGGCTCCATCACAAAGAGAAGAAAAAGACACCGTCGCCGACGGGTGTTCCCTAGAGAACCCTGAAAGCTGCGAGGCTTGACAATACGCTATGCCGAACGGTGCGAGTGATGACATGAGCTGCCGCGGCCGTGCTGAGTAGGTGATTATAGCGGGACGGTTACAGCGAGAGGTCTCTCAAAATGACTACTTGTAGCGCGGCTGAAGACACAACGGTTTTGGGATGAACAAAATGGTCCATCATACCGACGGTTCCCTCGCAGGCAGGTCCTGGAAAAACTTTGTTCAGTATTGGGACGTCATTCCATTTTTTAGCATCCATCTGATGTGCCTCTTGGCCTTTCAGACCGGGGTTCGATGGGAATGGGTCATGCTGGCCATCGGTAGCTATTATCTGAGAATGGTTGCCGTCACGGCGGGATACCACCGTTATTTTTCCCATCGCTCGTACAAGACCAGCCGGGTATTCCAGTTTCTCCTGGCGTTCCTCGCGATGACGTCCGCGCAGAAAGGCGTGTTGTGGTGGGCGGCTCACCACCGACATCACCACAAATACTCAGACCAGGAAGAAGATATTCATTCACCACTGCAACGAGGATTTTGGTTTTCTCACGTCGGATGGATTCTGTCGGCAGATTATATGCGAACCGATTTGAATCTCGTGAGGGACTTTCGTCGAACTCCTGAAATCTGTTTCCTCAACCGGTTCTACTGGATCCCGCCACTTTTTTACGCGCTGCTCATTTATAGCGTCTGGGGCTTCCCAGGCCTCATCTGGGGCTTCTTTATTTCGACGACCGCGCTGTATCATTGTACATTCTTCATCAATTCCCTTACCCACATGCTTGGCCGAGTCAGGTACAAATCGAACGACGGAAGCAAGAATAGTTTTACTCTTGCCGTCCTCTGCTGCGGAGAAGGCTGGCACAACAATCACCATCACTATCAGTCGGCTGCCAATCAGGGGTGGTTTTGGTGGGAAGTGGACCTGTCCTATTACATCTTGGTGCTCTTGTCTTGGTTCGGAATCGTGTGGGATCTTAGAACGCCTCCCGAACAGATCAAAGCCAGAACCATCGCCGTCGAGAGCGGGGTCCACATGGGGCGCATTCCGCCGACTCATAGTCCGGGACCGTCATAAGATCTCCACAGCACAGACCCGATTGAAGTCAATAAGGATACTGAACCCGATGAGCCACAGACAGGTCATTCAACAATTGCTCGACAAGGCCCAGATTAAAATCAACGGCACCCAGCCGGGAGATATCCTGGTGCATAACGACGGACTCTATGGTCGTGTCCTGGCCGAGGGATCGTTGGGGCTTGGCGAGTCATACATGGATGGATGGTGGGATTCCGTTCAGTTGGACGAGTTCTTTTCAAAAGTTCATACCGCCCAGCTCGACCAGGCCATTGTCGATAAGCGCCTCATCGTCAATGCAGTTAAAGCTCGCGTCTTCAATATGCAGAATAAGCGACTC
>CAVPBK010000014.1:0-117718 GCA_963701855.1 Nitrospirota bacterium | reverse complement strand
CGAAAACACGTGGGCACGTTGATGAAGCGCATGGGCATGGCGACGCTCTACCGAAAGCCGGGCACCAGCAAGAAACACCCCGGCCATGACGTGTATCCCTATCTGTTGCGCGGGCTCACCATCAACCGGGCGAACCAGGTGTGGGCGCTCGACACGACGTATAGTACGCCCAGCCAACGAAGCCCGCCTGTCTGGGGGTGAGTTGCTTGAGCATGTCTGGAATGCATAGCTCGATGGAGTTGCCGTAGCAGCCACGAGCATGCCCTCCTTCTGCTACGAGAAGGAGTGAGCCGAAGCGGCGGTGACTTGCCGGACACTGGCAAGGTGACGAAGTCCGCGGGAAACGGGGCGTGCGGCGAAGCGGTTACGCCAAGATGCGCCTCCAGGCTGAGCACGGGACGGTTGAGGAACACAAACCTATTAACACGCATCTGAGGGTTGAAGTGTCACCCCTGCCTACACCGCTTACCAGGCAGGACGCGGATCCGTGCCCGTCATACGTATGGACTGGCACGGCGAATGCGGGCTGGATATGTACGCTGGCCAGCAGGGAGTCACGGAGAGCGCGTAGCTAGACTGTGACAGCCGCGACGACTTGCGGAACGCAAGGAGAAAGACTGCGATAGGTAACCTCGCCCGTGTGTGAAGTCCAGCATGTGAACTGGGGAAGGCGTGTACCGATGACCGATGACAAGGGAGTGTGTCCCCTGATGCGGTACACGTTGACGGAGCCCTCGTAGTAGTCCGAGGCCGGGAAAGCCGGCCACATGGCGAAGGGGGGCAGTTTGAGTGGCTTGTGTGGCGGATTAACTGACCACAATGAGGTGAAGACCTTTGATAATCAGTGAAATGCAACGCAAGCTGGCGAAGTGGTCAACGGAGAACACCGAACGCAAGTTCGATCGGCTCCTGAGACTGATTGCGGATAGCGCTTGGCTGGCCGAAGCCGCGCGCATCACGTTAGCATCCAGTGGTGCGAGAACGCCGGGCGTCGATGGGGTCGACAAGGCCATGATGACGGGAAACCTTCACCAGGAACTGGCGACGATGCGTGCCGAGCTGTTAGCGGGCTGCTACAAGCCGCGACCCGCACGGCGCGTGTACATACCGAAAGCGAACGGCAAGTTGAGGCCTTTAGGTATCCCCAGTCTGCGGGATCGAGTGGTCCAGAGAGCGATGCTGATGGCCATGGAGCCGATATGGGAGAGTGATTTCCATCGAGCGTCCTATGGTTTCAGGCCCGCCCGGAGTGTGCACCATGCGATACGAACGGTCAAATTGCAGCTGCAGGAAAGTGATGAGCAAAGAACGGCAGGTCGCTGGGTGATAGAGGGCGACCTGGCCAGCTACTTTGAGACCGTCCATCACCGCCTGCTGCTGAAAGGCGTCCGCACACGTATCGCTGATCAGCGCTTCCTTGCCCTGCTGTGGAAGTTTATCAAAGCAGGCTGTGTTGATCGGGGTCTATTTTGCGCCGCGAGCGAAGGCGTTCCGCAAGGGGGAGTCATCTCTCCGCTGCTCTCCAACATCATGTTGCATGAATTCGATGGCTGGATGGAAGCGAACTACCTGAGCAAGAAGGTGCGCAAGGATCGATGGGCGTGGAACTTCGGAATTCTCAAGCAGCGACCGATTGTTGCGCGAGAGAACCGGCAGTGGAAACCAGCCGTATCCTACTGCCGCTACGCGGATGATTTCGTCGTGGTCGTCAAAGGAACCCACGCGCATGCCGAGGCGATACGCGAAGCGTGCCGGACGTTTCTGGAAGGGAAGCTCACACTCACGATGAATATGGAGAAGACCCATATCACCCACGTGAACGACGGCTTTGTCTTCCTCGGCCACCGCATCATTCGCAAGCGGGGACCACGAGGTCATCTGCGACCTGTCACGACGATTCCATGGGAGAAGTACCGAGGCTTCACGGACAAGCTGGTCAAGGAACTGTCTGGCAATTACAGCGTGAACAGAATGGACCTGATGGAAAGCCTGAACCGGAAACTCTCGGGGTGGGCGAACTTCTATCAATACACCGACTATACGGCGACCGTCTTTAGCCGAGTGGACCGGACCGTCTTCTGGAAGCTCGGACATTGGCTCGCGCGCAAGTATCGGCGAGGATTCCCGAGCCTGATGCGCGAACACGTCCGGGCACCAGAACCGGGGCGCGCCACCACTTGGGTACTGAAGGGACAGAATAGTCGTGGGTGGTATGGCGAACAGGCGCTTCGGCGCCTTGTCACCAGCCGCAAAGGTCAGTTCAGGTGGCGGAACCCGGAAGGGAACCCGTACCTTATACGCGACGAGCATCGCACGTTCCTCGAATCGCGCTACGCTGACATTGCCTTTGCGTTAAGCAACGCTTGAATGGAGAGCCGGATGCGCTGAGAGGTGCAAGTCCGGTTCGGGGAGGAGAGGCTGGGAGATAGTTCGACTACGCCCGGTCTCTCACTCCACTTCCCATGGCCAAAGGGTTTGTCTACCTGACTGCGGTGGTAGATTGGGCCAGCCGCAAGGTTTTAGCCTCGACGGTCGCGATCACGTTGGAGACCTGCCATGCCGTTGCGGTGCTGCACGAGGCGTTCACACGGCATGGGACACCTGAGATTGTGAATACTGATCAGGGCAGTCAGTTCACCGCGCAGGCGTTCGTGCACGCGGTCAAGGATCGCGGGTGTCACTTCAGCATGGACGGGCGCGGAGCCTGGAGGGATAATGTGTTCGTCGAGCGTTTGTGGAAATCGGTGAAATATGAGCGGGGGTATCTACAGGCCTATGACTCCGTCACTGAAGCCAGGCCGTCGATTATGCAATACTTGGATTGGTACAACCGAGCGAGACCCCATTCGAGCCTGGACCGGCAAACACCGGATGAGGCGTATGCCGTGATGCTGCCGACGGGTAAACTGGCAGCGTAAGTAGCAGCAGAGACTCCACTTAAAAACCTCGGGCGACTGTTCAAACGAATGGGGCCACTTCTATTGCGGTCTCAGTTTTCGAGAAAACCCCGCTTTCAGGCGCCCTGCAGCTCGATGACCCTCGAACCAAACCGCCAGTAGACGCCAACCAATTGATTTTGTTCAACCCTTAACCGGACACTTGTGACTGCCCATAATTCTTGAACCCAGCAGAACGACCATATTAACTTTTGTGGTTTTTAACGTCGGAAATAGGGCCGTCTTGAACCCATTTTATTCGGTAGATGTTAGTCCACTAGATGTAAGAGTTGACACACGATCAGAAGTGTATCAAACGAAGCCAAATCATCACCACTATCAAGCCAAAGCTCTCACCTTGCAGCCTGTGGAAATTGCTGGTAACGGTTACAAATTCCCTGTTGAAGTCTTGGTCCCAGATGAAATTGACACCTTCGATCTTCTATTTCGAATCTTTGGCGACAATCTTCCACACGAGGATCTTGTATTGCAGTTCCGAGCGATTCATCACAAGAGACCAGAGGGAAGCTGAACTGGGGGATGACTCGGACTGTTCCCTTCGGAGTGTCTTATCGCTTTCCCCACGAGAAATACTCCCCCTGAGACTTGCCTTTCATCCTACCAGCTACATCGCCTATGACAAGGCGCTGCTTAGTCCATTCAGGGGTGTTGCTTTGATCTGAAAGCTGTAGCCACGAAACCTTTACTTGGTATCGTTCGTCTGACGATTTCGTCACGGTAAACGTGTATGAGAGTGGAACATCTCGCTTTTCGGTAGTTTCAAACCCTTTGAATTGGGTTTCCAGGTATTCTCGAATAACTTCCAGGTTCGCTTCGATGTGGGCTTTGTTTTCGTTGCTCATTCTGTCCAGCCCTTTGCTTCCAGCGGATATTCGTGTCAAACGGTAGGCATTTTCAGATGTCTTTGATTCCAAGCCGGGCGATGCCGGAAGCGGTAATCGAAACCGTCATGTACGAATCCGGCCCCCTCTCAATGAATTTCCATTGAATCAATTCTTGTAAGACAGCCTGTACTTCCGCAGTACGGTTGGGGTCGAAATGAACATAGAGGACATCATACGGTTGGGGACCATGTTCCTTTAGATATGCCAATACCTCTCTTTGAAACTCACGGTTCCGATTGAACGTCTGGTCTGGTTTCTGAGGCTCGATTCGTGCCATGATTCAGACCTCCTCTCACATCATAAGGCATTTGATTCTTCTCCAGGACTTCGCCCAACTCCTTCACATGGGGGAAGGCTAGGCCGTCAGTGGGGGAGGTGTCAAGCTACAGGGATGTGGATAGGCCAAAGATTCCGCCAGGCGAGGCCTTGGCGTGACAAAGGGCATTATCCCTAAGAAAATTGGTGTTTGGCGGCATGGTCTTCATAGTCTTTTTGCCGAAATTCTTAAAATAATATTTAGGGTATTTTTGATGTTTTGAGGGTGAAGGGCCTTGACTTTGGAATGAGCCTAGCTATCTTTAATTCATGGGGTTTGATCTTTTTCGCCCCTTTTTCGTGTGCCCAGTCGTAGCCTTCCTGCACAGTCCCCCCATGCCCAGACATATCCTAGTAGTAGATATAGGGTACATATAGGTAGCTGTAGACCTACTACTTACACCTATCCATATACCTATACATAACAGTAGCCGTCTCATTCCTATCCCTACCCCCTCTTTTTATTTAGAGGCGTGTATCCGTCTGTACGCACGGATACGTCGCTACTTTAACAGTTCTATTTCATTTACGGCTGGGTACTTACTGTATCTAGCACAATTACTACGGTATGACCGTAGGAGAAAGGTGTGTTCTATGCAGAAGCAAGTTGGTCTTCCACTCGTGTCATTTCAGGATGTGATGACGCAGGATCTCCCACCGATTGACTGGTTGGTCACTAACCTGATCGCCAATCAAGACCGTGTGGTGCTGTATGGCGAGCCGGGCGCCATGAAGTCATGGCTCCTGCTGCATCTTGCTGTACACATTGCTGCAGGTAGGCAATGGCTAGGGCAGTTCAATATCCCTGTAGCTAAGACGGTGCTGTATATCGATGAGGAGATGAGTATTCACGTGTTGCGGAGGCGGATCAAGCGAATTGGTGATGGAGCTAACCTGGGAGCAGAGCACCTATCCTTGAGGCTGCTATCGCTACATGGCGTGAGGTTTGATGAGAAGGGTGCCCAAACACTCCTTGACGGTCTGGCTGCAAGTGGGTTCGACCCCGAAGTGATTATCGTGGAGACCCTTCGCCGAGTGATGAACGGGAGTGAGAATGATGCTGAGGATGTAGCTGCCTTCTGGCGCAATCTAGAGCCACTGAGAAAAGCTGGGAAGACGATCATTATCTCACACCATATGCGGAAGCTTGTGCATAGGGGGGTCAATGACGCGCAGTATCGTGCAAGTGGATCAACGGACATCATCGCCGGGACTGATACTGCCATGGCCATCACCAAGGTGACCAAGGGACTGACCGTGGTGGAATGTGTCAAATCACGGAATGCAGAAGAGTATCAGAACTTCAATGTAGTGCTGGTGGATCAGCCACACACGCAAGCGATAGAAATGCGGTTTGATGGTCTTGTGGATGGTGAAAAAGCTGTGGCTGGCCAGATGGACCGAGCCGTGAGTTTCATTGTGGAGTTTCTAAGTGGTCAACCAGATTACACCGCAAAGCCCGCACCTCTTGAAGCCTATGTTGTGGGACAAGGTATATCAGCCAGAACGTATAGCCGTGCTAGGACTGAGCTCAAGAAGCAGGGAAGGCTTGCCAAAGTTCCAGGCCAGGGGTGGCGGTTGGCGGAAGCGTTCCGACCACAACCAGCGGTTGAACCTGCGGCGGCATAAGGTACCAAATTAAGTGCCATCTCTATATGTATGGCGGTGGTGACGTTTTTCGCCACCCCTACCGACATAGGGTGAAATGGTGGAAATTTGAGGTTTTTGAAGTGAAATGTCATGCGTCGACTCGTTAGCCGAAGTGCGAGCTCGCATTGCGAGCGAGCACGAGGCTCTCTTCTCTTCCTCCCCCCGAAGGGGGGACATAGCATAGGGAAGTTAATCGATAAATCGAAAGCAAAGTGAGGTAGATCACTACAAGGCAAGCTCAAGAAAATAACATTTAGTAACCGAGACCCTAGGGTTGACTAGCCTTCACGCGATTTCCTGAGAAATCGTGAGCTAGCCCTGGGGTTTCTCGTTTCTAGAGGAGGTATATGAAGCAGCTAACACCAATCAAGGCCATGAGGGCTAAATGTATGGATTGTACCTGTCACCAACCGAAGGAAATCCGTGAGTGTCGGATTATCACCTGTGCGCTCTGGCCATACCGGATGGGAAAACGACCGAAGGCAGATGAATTAATACAAATCGAAAAGGAAGGAGCAGTGTCCTATGCAGCAGCTCATATCGGTTAGGGAGGCGGCGGCGTATACAGGGCTATCACCCCATACGGTTTACACGATGGTCTCAGAAAGGAGAGTTCCGTTCATCAAGGTGGGGAGATTGGTCAAGTTTGATGAGGCCATGCTTCAGGCTTGGATCAAACAACATACCGTTATGCCGATGCCAACAAAAAATGGTTGACAATACAGTTAGTGTATAAGCTAACATTCGTTTTAACGTGAAGACACGGATAGGAGAATGGAGAGAGCGTCGGGGGTTGAGTCTGCGGAAGCTAGGTGAGCTGTCTGGCGTACATTTTGTATCGCTGGCGAGGCTTGAAGCTGGGCAACTTGACCCTCAGCTCTCAACGCTCCTGAAGCTGTGCAAGGCGTTAGGCATCACACTTAACCAGTTGGTCGCACAAAAGCGACAGAAAGGTAGGTAGTCCAATGGGACTAACTAAGCGGAAGGATAGTTACTATGTGGAGTTTTCTGTGCTGGATGATGGGAAAACTCTGCTCCTCGCGCGAGGCGTGCCAGGTGCGAAGCTTAAGCGCTGGAAAGTCAGCAGCACAAACCGAACCATAGCCAAGCAGCAAGAGGCGCTCATCAAAACGGAATTAATGAAAGGAACGATTAAAAGCGAGCATGTTCAGGGCCCAATGAGTTTCGATGCTCTCACTGAACGCTACTTAACTGCACCAGAGATTAAGAAACAGGCCGTCTATACGTGGAAGAAGCAGGCTATCAAAGCAAGCTACTCCCCGTCTTTGGAGGCAAACTACTCACAACGATCACACCAGGCATGATCGAAGAATACCGGGCAACTCGGAAAATGGAAAAAGGCTTGCTGGGTACGACGATCAAAATCGCGACTATCAATCGTGACCTTGCTTTGCTCAAGCATCTATTTAATTTTGCCATCCGCGATGGCTACCTGGAGAAAAATCCCGTTGGTTTAGTGAAGTTCGAGAAGGAGAATAACGCGCGTGATCGCGTACTCTCACCCGAAGAATTTGAGCAACTACAGTCTCATTCCGCCCTTCACCTGCAAGCCATAAATTTGATGGCCTACCAGACTGGGATGCGGAGTGGAGAAATCTTAAACCTGACCTGGAACCGAGTGGATCTTAAGGCGGGATTGGTTCGCCTCAAAGCCGAGGACACCAAGACGGATGATGCTCGTCTTGTGCCATTGACCGCTGACTTGACCACTTTGCTTAAAGACCTGTATAAGGTTCACTACCTGCAAGAGCCACACGTCTTCTTGGTCAACGGGAAATCCGTTCACTCCATCAAGACCGCATTTAAGGCCGCGTGCCGTCGCGCGATGCTTCAGGGATTTCGATTTCATGACTTTAGACATACCGCTGTCACGAACATGCGGCGGGCTGGGATTGACCATCTGACAATTATGCGGATCACGGGACACAAGACGCTGGAGGTATTTAAACGTTACAACAGTTTCCTCGAAGGCGACTTGAAGGATGCAGCGCACCGTTTTAACACCTATCTAACACTAGCCCACCAAGTCGAAAAGAGCGAAACTCGCAAGTCCGCAATAAATCAGACCGCGCGCCCGTAGCTCAATGGATAGAGCACCAGACTACGGATCTGGGGGTTGGGGGTTCAAGTCCCTCCGGGCGCACCAACTTGGGAGATTCACTGTTTTCCACGGAGAGAGTTGTGAGGTCGCACTCGCCACAGAGGAACTAATTGACCTGATATGCTGATCCCGAGACACGGAGAGACGTGATGAGAATACACTTCAAGTTTAAGCAGCCAGCCTGTACCCATCAGGCCCTCACACTGAAAGGGCGGTACCTGACAATGAAAGGACGGCACCTGAGCCGTTCTAGGGAACGCTATACATGCAATGCGTGCGGCGCACGGGTTGTCCGCACACTCATCCAACCCACGTCCTACTTAATCCCCGATCACCATGTCACTTCGACAAGTCCATCCGCGCCATTTGACACCGCGAATTGATCCCGCTCACACAATCCCGATCGAAATCCACCGCCCTCAACATGACGGTGAGTTGCCGGCAACCCATCCGCCCTGTCGCGTCCCGTTCCCGCCGCTGCTGTGCCCACGCGCAATCCGGCATGTTCCCACGCTCCGCCTTACGGATTACTCCGCCCGCTCTAGAATAGGCTTCTCTGCGAGGCTGCCATGAGCTGGATTGACGCCATCCTGTTCGAGTTTACCCGCGTGACGTGGGAGCAGCGGCTCATGACCATCATCGGAGACATCGGGATGGCATGACTCGCGGTGATTGTGCGGTGGCACCGACGCACGAAGTCACAACTCTCGCCTCTTACAAAAACTGAACACCGCTGTATCAACACTGGGAAAACGGCGATTCAACCCTTCCATCAGTTTCTCCAGATTTCCCCCTTCTCCCTGGTGGCTCTCATCCACACCTTTCAAGGTCAATCGGGAACCTGCTATATTGATCGCTGACATTTTTCGAGGTGATCCATGGACATGTTGATGATCGCATTTCGTTCCGTACTGAAAGAACGCGTGCACGAATTGTTGCGGACATGTGGGGTCAAGGCCTACACCGAATTTCCCGAAACGGTTGGGACAGGACAGTCGGGATCGACGGAGGGGGGTTCGTTCTATGCAGGAGAGAACAGCGTGATTCTGACCTCACTCGAACCAGCTCAACGGGACAAGGTCGCCGACGCTATCAAGGCCTGGCGTACGGAGGCGGAGCACGCAGGATGGGTCAAACCAACCATCCGAGTATTCTGTTGGCCCTGCACACAACTCATTTAATCGCGGGTCCGCATCCAGGACGGCATATCAAATCTCTGGCCTCCGAACCGCGCGTGAGGAGCGTTAACCTACGACTTGCGGTAGAATCTATCAGTATTGAGTTGCATTCCATTCTGAGGCTCGCATGGCACGGCGCACCCAGTTTCAGCTGCAACAGACCTATCGGGAACACGCGCTCAAGATGTTTCCGTGGATCTGTGCGCACTGCGGACGAGAGTTTGACGGCAAGAAACTGAGCCAGCTCACTGTCCATCACAAGGACCACAACCACGATAATAATCCGTCCGACGGGAGCAACTGGGAATTGCTCTGTCTCTATTGTCACGACAATGAGCACCAGCGTGATCAGATGGCTGACACATCTGGTGAGGCCACACCGAGCCGAGAGCAAGATCGACCTTCGACCTTCACGCCCTTTGCCCATCTTGCGGATTTTCTCAAACGTAAGACATAGTCATCCGTTGGTTTGCCACCGAAGATTCTACGAATCCTGTGGGATGAGCGAGTGGGGCGAGAGAAGGTGGAGCCCGTTCTTATCACATCTCGCAATTCTCGCTCTGGCTAAAAGCGCAGACCAGTGGCTCCTCGTTCGTGCGATATGCTATACACTATGTGGCTTTCATCTTCGATTTTCAGCCCCATATCATTTGCGATACGTTCATGAGCATTTCCCATCCTCGCGATCCGTTGCATGGGGTCACGCTAGAGACCATTATCAAGGAGCTTGTCGAGCGGTATGGCTGGGCCGAGATGGGCCGCCGCGTCCCAATCCGCTGCTTTCTCCACGATCCCAGCGTCAAATCAAGCCTCACGTTTCTCCGTAAAACGCCCTGGGCGCGTGAACGGGTCGAAGGATGGTACATCGCGTATAAAGACATGTGAGCAACAGCTGCCTGCTCTATCCACATGAATCTTTCCGGAATCAAGGAGTCACGACTCCATGGCCTCGAACGCCACCATTTTCAAAGCAACCCTACAGATCGCCGACATGGACCGCCACTACTATCAGGACCATACGCTCACTCTGGCGCGCCATCCGTCTGAAACCGACGAGCGCATGATGGTGCGCCTACTGGCCTTTGCACTGCATGCGCATGAGGCATTGTCGTTTGGCCGGGGGGTAAGCGCCGAAGAGGAACCCGCAATCTGGCTCAAGGATTTGACGGGTGCCATCGACCTCTGGATTGAGGTGGGCCAGCCGGATGACAAAACCGTCCGCAGGGCCTGCGGTCGTGCAAAACAGGTCTGCATTTATACCTACGGCGGTCGTGGCGCCGACCAGTGGTGGGAGAAAAATCTGGCTGTACTCAAGAGGTTGAATAATCTAATCGTGATGAATCTGCCCCTGGATGGGAGCCACGCCTTGACCACACTCGCGCACCCCAGCATGCAGTTGCAATGCACCATTCAAGAGGGGCAGATTTGGATGGCGGATGGAGCGAACACTGCGCATATGACATTGACGATTTTGAAAGCCGCATCAACCCCGTTTGGGCAATGACGCAGGGACGATACACTCGGCCTACAGTAGGTGGGTGAAGCGATGAAAGAAAAGAAACGCATTCCCACGAGTGGTGAACCGATCATCTGGACCAGCCCTTTCGCAGCACTAAAAAACACAGCCCTGCCGCTGACCCCAGAGATGCAGCCTGGTACCCCCCCGTGCAACGTGCCAGCCATCGCACCAATGAAAATCCGTGGGCGGGTGGATATCATTCGCCAGACCGCACATCGTGGTGGTAAAACCGTGACCGTCGTCACAGGTTTCACTGACATCGGGCAGGCCGAAAAAGAGACGCTCGCCAAGGAAATGCAGAAGGCCTGTGGCGCCGGGGGCACAGTGAAGGAAGGGCGGATCGAAATTCAGGGCGACCAGCGCGAAACAGTCGCCCGCATCCTGACCATCGCTGGCTTTCGCCCGGTGTTTGCTGGAGGGTGGAAGTCCAAGCTTTAGGACTGCGGGAGGCACTTCCGTCGATTGACTTCCTCCCCTGCTCGCGATACAGATTGCACCATTATGTAGGATTAGGGCATCTTTATGCTCTGTCCCTCACTGAGAGGCCACTATTATGAAGAACGTGGAAATGACCGTCGAAGGAACAACGTTGACGATCAAGGTAGATTTGTCCAAAGAGTTCGGACCCTCTGCTTCGGGGAAGACGATCATCATTGCCTCAACAGAAGGAAACGTGACCATTCCAAACCGCGATGAGAAGGTCGGACTGAACGTCTACCGGAAAAAGTAGCCTGGGCGTAGGATACATGGGCCGGAAGGGGTCAAGACCCGAGCACGCACCCATCACGTGTGCTGCTTGCTGCTGACATACGCGATGGGCACGGTGGATCTGACTTCGGTCGGAATGGCCGAAGCAACGGCTGTATTAGCCTCTCTTCTTGGCAATCTTGTCGGCGCGCTTTTCCTTCATCGTCTTGGCTGGTTTTTTCTTTTCCGATTTCTTCTGTGTCATACCTTTAGCCATTGAGTGTCTCCTCTACTGTGTGGATGAGTAATATCGCTCTGCGACTTAATTGTCGCCCTACTTCATACCGCAATTACAAAAAAAATGGAATATGGCATCTGAAGTTTGCTCGGCAATTGACTTCGCCTCCTGCCCACTGTACAGCATGTACCAGTCAAACGATCTGTCTGTCTGACCGGTCGCGGTCTCTGGAGGCGCCCATGGGAAATCCAGCGGGGAATAAGGAGCGAGAAGGATTCGCCGATGCCATCAACCGAGCGGCATTCGGCAACGAACGTGTGCTGTTGCGCCGACGTGGCCGAGCAGTCGCTGCGGTAGTGCCCATCGATGATCTGCGACTCCTGGAGGCCCTTGAAAACCGTATCGATCTCGTCGATGCCCGCGAGGCCTTGGCCCAGGCGAACAAGAACGGCGCCCAAGCGCTTGATGTCATTTTGAAAGAATTGAAGTTCTGAATGCGCCAAGCAATCTCCACAGTTTTCGTGGCCCCTCCTGCTAAACAGCAATTCTGTGCATTCGCCCAACCACTTCGAACGCTTCTCGTGAAGCGGCTCTATGTACTCCGCACCAGTCCTCCTCCCCCCGGAGTCACAAAACTCGAGGGCCTGGACCATCTCTATCGGATTCGCGAGGGCGGCTATCGGATAGTCTACATGGCGGAAACGGGCCTAAATCCAAGGATTCTAGTGCTATCTATTCGCGTGAAGAAGTTGCCCGAATGGTGCAGGCTGCGGTAAATTCGGTTATATCCTCACTGAAAAAACCCAAGCCTCGTGCCTACCGCACCGCGCCGCGCCGCAACCGAGACCCACCGGGCCTTTGCTAGAGGAGTACGACCCAACACCGCATGTTGGATGGGTGGAGAGTGCCACGGGTGAGCCAATCTATCTTGATGATGGCGACGATGACACGGAGACCGGCACGCAGCTTATCAGGGCCTGCATTGATCGGTACGCTCAGGAGTTCGGCCATCGGCGGGCTTCGACCGTATGGCATGTCAACCAAGCGATCAACAACTTTCTCACGGTGATGCCCCTTCACGAGAACATGCTGATGCGGGAGATCACCAAGCCGCTGCTAGCGGAGTACAAGAACCGGCTGCTCAACGGACTAGCGCATGGACATACGAAGCGAAAGAAACCATCGGCAGTAACCATCTCCAAGAAGTTAGGCCTGCTGAGTGGATGGCTTGGATGGGCGACGAAGAACGATTATCTGGATAAGAATCCCGTCGATGGCCTTCAGCTACCGGCGAGATTGGTTGCATCACAGAAAACAAGAAAGCGGGGGTTCACCGACGCGGAGTTAATCACGATCCTGAAGGCGCTGGCTCCTCATCGGCACTCCAGCGACCCACGCCGGATAGAGTTCTATTGGATCACGCTGGTCCTGATGTTCACAGGGGCTCGGCTGTCAGAGATCGTCCAGCTTCTACCTAGCGACATTCGGCTAGTTGAAGGGGTGTGGGTTATTAACCTGGAGGAGAGCGATACCAAAGAGCTGAAGAACAAGGCATCGGTGCGGGTCGTGCCGATCCACTCACAACTCATCGAAGCGGGGTTCTTGGATTGGTTCAAGTCTCGCCCTCCTGCCGATAAGGTGTTCCCGGCGATAGTCGCCAAGGAATCGACGAAGGTCTCGTTGTGGTTCGCGCTTCTGCTGGAGAAGGCCGGTATCAAAGAGCCAGCCATCTTTCTTCACAGTTTCAGACATACAATGACTGTCCGCTTGGAGAAGGCCAGGGTGCATACCTCGATCACGCACCGACTCCTAGGACATCGACTAGGAGCTGGAGTTGAGGGTCAGGTGTATCTCGCCAGTCTCACCTACTCTCCAGAGGTGGAGATAGAGAAGGTACAGTTTCCAGCGGTGCTGAAGGCGTCGGCCGTGCTCTAGGGTTGCCACGTGTTGAAGTCAGCAACATCGGCATTGTACTTATCAATACGACTGTCGAATTCCATATTAACCCCGCGTAGAGACTGCGAGTGTTCAGACAGCCAAGTGCGCTCGGTCTTCAGTCTGTTGCTCTCATCCACATGGTCAGACCAACTCCGGCTAGAAACCTGATACCCTCTGCCCTCTAGACACTGCCTCCAGAGATCATGGTTTACCTCCGCTCTACCTGTCACGATACCTTGACCGCCTGAAGCAATGCCGGTGACGTTATGGCCCTGTGAGAAGTGCTGACACTCAAAGTTGTCTTGACTGGTCTGCTGCGCACTTGCTCCTGACTTGCTGACCTTGTAGTAAGGATTAGCCAGGAAGCAGCCTCCGACACTGACTAATAAGAGAACAAGACTAATTGCCTTCTTAAACTCGCTCAAGATGGATGATATCCGCGTCTTTTCCAAGGAATGATCGGCGAACCGTTGGGGAGGCAGTCTACCTCAAAGCCGTACACGTATCCACCACTCTGGCTACTGCCCATCCCCCGCGCCTGCGGCCCTTGCGCCTTCGTTCGCACCCCTCCTATCTCACTGCGAGGTAGTATGTCCTCGATTCGTCCCCATCGTCACTTACCACCGACCTACTTTTCTGGTTTCATTTCACTCACAACTCTCCTGGTGACTCTTATAGCGGAATGTGCCAGTTCCCCTGTTCCCATGGGGCACAACATTCCTGATCTTGAGGAATAACGATGCAGTCATGGATTGGTAAGGCGGTGAGCCCAGCGCGATCACAGTAGAGGAGAGCATTGACCATGAGCTGAGATTCGAGGAACTGGAGATAGTGACCAGCGCTCGCCCCGAAGAGATGGACGATCTTAGGATGCCGGGCCTTGACGAGATCGAGGACATGGGAGAATGACTTGCCTCTATCTTCTTGGCCTGGCAGTGCTCTCACTCCCTTAGGATATCGAGTTGCCTGCGTGGTCTTGAATAGGCTCGGAGTCGTCTTCGGTGGCAGCTGGTGATGTAGCGTCGATGTCGTTCATGGTACCTGACCTCCTGTTGTTGTGAAGAATGCTGTGGGTGCGAGGGACTGTACACGGTCGGCTGGATCGTTGGCCATACCAAAGTAAAAGAGGGAGTGGTGCGGTCGTCGTTCACTGCGCGCGTCGAACGAGCACTATTTCATCGTGCGCGTTCCGCGAGCAAGAAGGACGCCTCACCGCTCCCTATCCTCCTATCCCTGCTTCTTTCCCCCTATTTTACTCTCCGTCCCCTTCCACAGCCGGGCGATATTATCCTTGTGCTTGATCCAGATCAGCGTGCTGACGAGCAGAGAAAAGATAAAAAACTCTTGTCTCTGCTCGTTCACGATCGCCACGACCGGAAAGCACCCGAAGGCTGCCAGCGCGCCACCGGATGAATAGCGCCAGATCGCGACAGCCCCCAACCAGATCAACAACAAGAGGAGTCCGATGGAAGGAGATAACCCTAGCACCGCGCCCACGGCCGTCGCCACACCCTTCCCTCCTTTGAAACCTAGGAACGGTGAGAAGAGGTGCCCGAGAATCGGCGCGAGCGCGACGACCATGATGTAGGATTCATCGGTGAGCCACTGCATCGCTGCCCAACCAATCACCCACCCCTTGCCCATGTCGCCAAGAAGCGTGAGTATCCCCGCTTTCTTGCCGGACACGCGCAAGACGTTGGTAAAACCGACGTTCTTGCTCCCCACAGTTCGCGGATCGGGTAGTCCCATCGCCTTCGATACCACGATGCCAAAGGGAATGGCCCCCAGCAGATAGCCGAGCACCGTCATCAACGCCCAGAGAAGGTCTTCATTCATGGATCAGGGAATCGTGAGGGGAGGCGCGCACACCGAGTAAACTCGGTCTATCTGGTTTGTTTGGTTCATCTCGTTTATCTGGTTCATCTGGTTCACCGACCGAACGAAGGAAACGAACAAAACAAACCAGATAGACCAGACCAACGAAGTAAACGAGACAAACCAAAAAGACCAGAGAAACGAGCTATAGCCCCTTGGCTACAACCTGCCTCCAGAAGCTCCACACATACTGACCGCCTGAAACGTAGCCGAGCACCAGCGAGAGATAGAGCGTGACGATACCGGCAAGATGCAGATTGCCGAAATCGGAGAAGAACGTGTCCTCGAGAATCAACAGCACGATCGCCACGACCTGTAACGCCATCTTGTACTTGCCCGTCGTCTCAGCTGCCATCACCATGCCTTCGCCTGCGGCAATGGCTCGAATACCCGTGACCGCAACTTCACGCGCGATGATCAATATCGCAACCAGTGCACTCACACGATCGACGTTGACCAAGAGAATCAAAGCGGAGAGGACCAACAACTTATCGGCGATGGGATCAAGAAGCTTCCCGAGTGTGGTCACTTGGCCATTACGGCGAGCCAGATAGCCATCCAACAAATCGGTGACCGCTGCAACGACAAAGACGAGGGCCGCGCTGAGAGATCGGTTCGGAGTCGGCGTGGCAAACAGTACCACAAAGACTGGGATCAAGAGGATGCGCGTGAGCGTAATGAAATTCGGCAGGTTGAGCGATTCCTGCCCGACCGATCTCCATACTGCCAATACGCGATTCATTGATAACCCATTCCGTTGGACGGTTGCGTAGCACTCAACGCAGCAAGTAAACAGTTTTATTCTGAACGAGAAACGCGAAAGTGACAATCGTTGCTGTGTTCATCGTTCATCGCTTACCCTTCAGCATTTCCCGGTCCGCGAACTCTTGATCATCCCGCTAGACGATGCCGTGCTTGAGTAAATCATGCAGATGCACGACCCCGGCAATTCGTTTGGCGTTGTCTGCAACGACGAGCGTGGTAATGGCGTAGCGCTCCATCATTTCGACCGCCTTGGCTGCCAGCTCATCCGGTCCGATCAACTTGGGCCGGCGCGAGGCCAGCGACCCGGCAGTGACCTTAGAGAAATCCCCGCCCTGTTGGAGAAACCGCCGCAGATCTCCGTCAGTAATCACCCCCAGGAGTGTCCCGGCTCGATCGACCACTGTGGTCATGCCGAGTTTTTTCGCCGACATTTCGAGAATAGCTACCGAGCCTAAGACCATCTCCTGCACTTGAGGCAACTCCTGCCCCCTGTGCATGACGTCCCGCACTTTCACCAGCAACCGGCGTCCGAGTGTCCCGCCAGGATGGAATTGCGCGAAATCCTGCTCCTTAAACCCGCGTTTCTCGAGCAAGGCCACGGCCAAGGCGTCGCCCATGGCAAGTGTCGCCGTCGTGCTCGCCGTCGGCGCGAGTCCCATGGGGCAGGCTTCTTCTGCGACGGACACATCCAACGCGACGGCGCTATTCTTGGCCAGCGTCGAACCCATTCGTCCAACGATGGACACGACAGGAATACCCATGCGCTCCATGAATGGCAACAGCTGCAAAATTTCCTGCGTCTCTCCGCTATTCGAAATCGCGATGAGCACATCCCGGCGTGCCAACATACCGAGATCGCCGTGAAGCCCTTCGGCCGGGTGAAGAAAAAACGACGGCGTCCCGGTGCTCGCCATCGTAGCGGCGATCTTCTGCCCGATCAAACCGGACTTACCCATGCCCGAGATGACGACTTTGCCCTTGCAGTCATAGAGTAGATCCACGGCATCCGAGAAACCGCCATCGAGCCTTTGAATGAGGGCCTGGACGGCACGCGCTTCGATGTCCAGCACGCGCCGGCCTGCATCGAGGCTGGTTCGGCTCTTTGGCATCGCCAATCGAGCGCCGTTCGGCTTGGTTACTTTCGAGGATGTGACGCGTCGCATATCCGCATGACCCGTTCTAGTAAAGCTTTAAGCTGATGGAGCGGAACCATATTGGGTCCATCCGATAAGGCCTCGTCAGGATTGGGATGGACCTCCATGAAGAAGCCATCGACCCCAACGCCGGCTGCCGCGCAGGCCAATGGCTCGACGAATTCACGCTGTCCACTGGATTTGGTTCCCCCACCGCCCGGTAACTGCACACTATGGGTGGCATCGAAGACCACCGGATAGCCGAAACTCCGAAGGACCGGGAAGGACCGCATATCGACGACAAGATTGTTGTAACCGAACGACGATCCTCGTTCGGTCAGGACGATCCGCCTGCTTCCGGCCTCTTCCACTTTTTTCACCGCATTGCCCATTTCTTGCGGAGAAAGGAACTGGCCCTTCTTTACGTTCACAACTTTGCCGGTCTTCGCTGCTGCAATGATCAAGTCGGTCTGCCGGCAGAGAAACGCGGGGATCTGGAGCACGTCCACGATCTTCCCTGCCTCAGTCGCCTGTTCTTCCGTATGGACATCCGTCAAAACAGGAAGGCCTAGTTGATCCTTGACCTTCTTCAAGACCGCCAAGCCTTTTTCGAGGCCAGGTCCGCGATAGGAATTGATGGAGGTACGGTTCGCTTTATCGAAGGACGATTTGAAGATATAGGGCATGCCCAAAGCCTTGGCAATCTCAGCAATGCGCGCTGCCGTCTCCAACACAAGCTGTTCACTCTCGATGACACAAGGCCCGGCAATCAAAAACGGCCGGTTTCCTGCACCGACTTTAAATGAACCGATTTGAACTTCGTGTGCCATGGATTTCAAATCTATCTGTTTTCGTTGCAAGGCTCAAACTGACTTTCCAACAAGGCTGCAGGTGAGTCGAAACCGGAGGCGTAGCCTCTCGGCTACGTTGAGGATTTCGACGACCCGAGAACGCCGTTGGAAGGCAGTTTCAGCCTCGCAACTTAGTGGCCGCATTTGCGGCGCAGCGCCGCTCCCACAAATCCACTAAACAACGGATGCGGACGGTGTGGCCGCGAATTATATTCCGGATGGAACTGCGTCGCGAGGAACCAGGGATGGTTCTTCAATTCGATGATCTCGACAAGCCGGCCATCCGGCGAAAGCCCGCTCAGCACAAATCCCCTAGCAAGTAATTGCTCGCGGTATGCGTTATTGAATTCGTATCGATGCCGATGGCGCTCATGCACCTCGCTCACCCCGTACATTTTTTGAGCCAGAGTTCCCTCCCCCAGCACACAGACATAGGACCCAAGCCGCATCGTCCCGCCCTTGTCGCTGACGGATTGCTGATCCGACATCAAATGAATGACGGGATGGGGGGAAGCTTCGTCGAATTCCGCGCTGTTGGCACCGGTCAGCCGGGCCACATTCCGCGCAAACTCGATCGTCGCGCACTGCATGCCCAGGCACAAGCCGAGAAACGGAATCTGGTGTTCCCGGGCGTATCGAATCGCGGCAATCTTTCCTTCAATGCCACGCGAGCCAAACCCTCCGGGAACCAGGATACCATCGACCTCGCGCAGGATACGCTCAGTCCCTTGCCGCTCAATCTCCTCCGATTCAATCCACTGGACGTTCACTCGCGTTTCATGGTCGATGCCACCATGGACGAGCGACTCGGAGAGACTCTTGTAGCATTCCTTCAATCCCGCGTACTTGCCGACCAGAGCGACTGAGACTTCATGCTTGGGATACTTGATCTTCTGGACCATCGCATCCCATTCGCGCAGATTTGGCGGACCAGTCTTGAGTTGGAGAAGGCGCACGATCAACTCGTCCAGCCCTTCTTTACGGAACACGATCGGCACTTCATAAATTGTTTCGACGTCCTTGGCCGTAATCACCGCGTCTTTCTCGACATTGCAGAACATCGCAATCTTCCCCTTAAGTTCCGGAGGCAGATACCGATCCGTCCGGCAGAGAAGAATATGCGGCTGAATACCGATCTCCCTGAGCTTGTTGACGGAGTGCTGCGTCGGCTTGGTCTTCAGCTCACCGGCTGTGCCGATATACGGCACCAGCGTCAGATGGACATAGAGCACGTTTTCGCGACCGACGTCGTACGGCATCTGGCGGATTGCTTCGAGGAAGGGCAGGCTCTCGATGTCGCCGACTGTGCCACCGATTTCAACAATCGTCACATCCATCCCCTGGGAGATGCGCATGATGCACTGTTTGATCTCGTCGGTGACGTGGGGCACCACCTGCACCGTTCCGCCGAGGTAGTCGCCGTGACGCTCTTTCGTAATGACCGAATGGTAGATCCTGCCGGTCGTGTAGTTGTTCTCTTTGGTGAGGGTCAGAGACGTATACCGTTCATAGTGACCGAGGTCCAGATCTGTTTCCGCTCCATCGTCCGTCACGTAGACTTCCCCATGTTGATAGGGATTCATCGTGCCGGGATCGACATTGATATAGGGATCGAGTTTGAGGAACGTGATCTTCAATCCTCGACTCTCCAACAGATTGCCGATCGAGGCCGAGGCGAGTCCTTTCCCCAAGGAAGAGACGACTCCACCCGTGACAAAAATGAACTTGCTCATCGTAGCCCCCATCTTGTCGGACCGTATAATTCTGACACGCATGCCACCCTTACCTAGAAGGGGCTGCCTTCAGCGAGCCCAACTCTTGTTTGATACCGTCACGCTGTTGGAGCTTCTCTGCCGCCGACTCCACATCTTCCGGCGTATCCACCCGCAAGGAGGCATGTTCAGTTTCCCAGACTCTGATCGGAATGCCATGCTCCAGCGCGCGCAACTGTTCAAGCTTTTCCGCATCCTCCAACCGTCCGGTGGGAAGGGACGCCAGCTTCAACAGGGTATCACGCCGATACATGTACAGACCGAGATGAATGTAATGCAGCCCTTCGACCGCTCGGCGAGCGGCGTCATCCCGCACCAATGGGATCGGTGCGCGTGAGAAATACAAAGCGTTGCCAAGATGGTCCGTGACCACTTTTACCACCGAGGAATTGTGGACATCTTCCGTTGTCTCGAGTGCACGTTTCAGTGTGCCCATTCCTACGCCGGTCTCGATGAACGGCTCAATGAGATCCGTCAACAAATCAGGCTGCAGGGGGATCTCATCTCCTTGCAGATTCATAAAATAATCCCCGCTGAATATGCGAGCCACTCCGGCGACTCGATCAGTGCCTGTCCGATAGTCTCCGACGACCATCGCAACGCGCCCGCCAAATCCTTCCACAGCCTGTTTGATTCGCTCGTCATCTGTGGCAACCAGAACCTCCGCCACCGCTCGACAGGCCGCAGCATGTTCGTACACATGCTGGATCATAGGCTTCCGGCCAATCATGACAAGAGGTTTTCCCGGAAAGCGCGACGACCCGTATCGGGCCGGGATCACCACCATGATGGATGGTGTGCTCTTAGTCATTGCCGAGAGCCTCCGAGAGCTGCTGTGCCGAGAGGGTCGCCGTGCCAACCATGCCGACGACGACACCAGCGGCATAGTTGGCCAACGTCGCGGCATCTCTCGTCGAAGCGCCGGTCGACAGCGCAAGGGCTAAAGTTCCGATCACCGTATCGCCCGCACCAGTGACATCGAAGACTTGGCGGGCTTGAGTGGGAATGTGCCAGGAGACGCCCTCTCCCTCATATAAACTCATCCCCTTTTCGCCGCGCGTAATGAGCACTGCTCGGCAGCCTAAACGCTGTCGTATAATCGCACCGGCCTCGTTGTTGGCCTGATCGTCATCGCCATGAACCCCCGCGGCCTGGGTCGCTTCAAGATGGTTCGGCGTGATGACCGTCGCCCCCTTGTAGTAACTGAAGTGTTCTACTTTCGGATCGACGACTATGGGTATTCCGCGAAGTGAGGCGAGCCGCGTGAGTTCCGACATCAGCGTGGCGCTCACCACCCCCTTGGCATAGTCCGACACCACGAGACAGGACAGCTCCCGTAACCGCGATTCCACGTAGCGAAGAATCCGCCTTTGCATCGCCGGCTTGAGTTCAGCGCGGCGTTCCACATCGTACCGCACGATCTGCTGATTATGCGCGATGACGCGGGACTTTCTGGTGGTCGGGCGGTCCTGATCGATCACGACCCCTCCACGCCCGGAACGTGTCGATCCTAACTCTTTGAGAAGCATCCTGCCGCTTTCGTCCGAACCGATAACGCCGCAGAGGTCCGCTTTCCCGCCCAAGGCCAGAATGTTATTGAAGACGTTCGCCGCACCGCCGAGCCTCAAGGATTCGGAATCGACATGAACCACCGGCACCGGAGCTTCCGGCGAAATGCGGCTCACACGGCCCCAGATATAATGATCGAGGATGAGGTCGCCAATGACCAGCACGGAGGCGTGCGGGAACCGCGAGATGTATTGCCGAAGCACTTGAGGAGACGCCGCGCCGCCGCTGCCAAGAGCCTCGGAGCCTGCCGCAGCCTGGCGCGTACCTTTACCTTTACCTATTGAATGGCTTTGCCGAATCGATCCCATCTGACCCACTCCGTCATTTGGCCTTGCCCGTTCCACGACCAGTAAATACGGAACGCCTTCCCGCGGACCTTTTCCTCGCGCACGAATCCCCAAAACCGGCTGTCCAAACTTTGGTCGCGATTGTCGCCCATCACGAAATAGGAGCCATCGGGCACAGTCACCGGCCCGAAATTGTCGCGCGGATTAATCGTGCCGTCGATGACCCCCGGATCGATCCGTTGGGTGAAGGATTTATCATTGAGCTCGACCCCGTTCACCAGCACGGCTTTATTACGAAGTTGAATGGTATCGCCTGGAGTCCCTACGATCCGTTTGATGAAATCCTTTTCCTCGTCTTCGGGAAAACGGAACACGATGATGTCTCCCCGCTGCGGCTTGCCGAACTCGATGAGGGCCTGCGAGGCATAGCAATTGATGGGAGGAAAGCCCGCTTGAAACTTGCACTGGCTGGGCCATTGAATGCCGTAGGACAGCTTGCTGACCAGGATATGATCCCCGATCAACAGCGTGGGAATCATCGAGCCGGAGGGAATCTTGAAGGCCTGGACGACAAACACTCGAATCGCAAAGGCCAAGAGCATCGCCACGACAATGGCCTCTCCGTACTCGCGAAAGAGCGACTTCTTGCCCAGCCGTGCCACCGTCGACGGCTCGGCGAACACCACCGGCGCGCCTGCGGCATCCGTCGGCCCCTGTTGAGTCCCGGGCCTGAGATCGTCCGATGGGGGATGCTTCGTGTCCCCGCTCATTCCTCACCGACTTTCAAGATGGCGAGAAAGGCCTCTTGCGGCACTTCCACGCTCCCGACCGATTTCATGCGCTTCTTCCCTTCCTTCTGTTTCTCTAAGAGCTTGCGTTTCCGCGTAATATCACCGCCGTAGCATTTCGCCAGCACGTTCTTCTTCATCGCTCCGATCGTCTCGCGCGCAATGATCTTGCTCCCGATCGCCGCCTGAATGGCAATCTCATACATCTGCCGTGGAATGAGTTCCTTCATTTTCTCGGCGAGCAGACGCCCACGCTGAATAGAACGGTCTTTGTGGGTGATAAACGACAAGGCATCGACCGCCTCGCCGTTCAAGAGAATATCGAGCCTCACGAGATCGGACTCGCGATAGCCGAGCAGCTCATAATCGAGCGAGGCATAGCCTTGTGTGCGCGACTTGAGCTTATCGTAAAAATCAAGAATGACTTCGTTGAGCGGCAACTCATAATTGATCATCACTCTGGTCGGATCGAGAAATTGCATGCCCTGCTGAATCCCTCGGCGTTCCTGACAGAGCTGGAGGATAGCCCCCATATACCGTTCGGGAGTAATGATCGACGCCAGAATAAACGGCTCCTCAAACGAGTCGATACTGCTGGGAGGCGGGAGTTGCGTCGGGTTATTGACCTCCAGCACCTCGCCCTTGGTCGTCAGCACGCGATAGACAACGGTCGGCGCGGTGGTGAGCAGCGTCAGGTTATATTCACGCTCGAGCCGCTCCTGAATGATTTCCATGTGCAACAGGCCCAAGAAGCCGCATCGAAACCCGAACCCCAACGCGAGGGACGTTTCCGGCTCATAGACGAACGAGGAATCGTTCAACCGCAGCTTGACCAGCGCATCCCGCAAATCTTCGTACCGGCCGGTGTCGGTAGGATAGAGACCGCAGAACACCAGCGGCTTCACTTCTTTATACCCAGGGAAGGGCGCGCTCGTGGGCGAGACCGCATCCGTGAGCGTATCGCCGATTTTGACGTCCGCGACTTCTCTCATGTTCGCGCAGAGGTACCCGACCTGGCCGGTTAACAGCTCGGTCTTTTTGGTTCTCTTCGGAGTAAAATGGCCGACTTCCATCACTTCGAACGTCCGGTCGTTCGACATGACTTTGATCTTCATCCCAGGCCGCAGGGCTCCGTCCACCACTCTCGTCAGCACGATCACCCCTTGATAATTGTCGAACCAGGAATCGAAAATGAGTGACTTGAGCGGCGCATCGGGATTGCCGGACGGAGGTGGAATCCGCGCAATGATCGCCTCCAACACCTCTGGCACACCCTTTCCCTCCTTTGCGCTGATGGGCAGCGCATCGCTGGCATCAAGCTGCAGGATTTCCGAGATCGATTGCTTCGTCCCCTCAACATCCGCACTCGCCAAATCGATCTTATTGATAACAGGGATAATAGTCAGATTATTGGCCATCGCCAGATTCACATTGGCGATCGTCTGGGCCTGCACCCCCTGCGTGGCATCGACAAGCAAGAGCGCACCTTCACAAGCCGCCAAACTGCGCGAAACTTCATAGGTAAAGTCGACGTGCCCCGGAGTATCGATCAAATGCAAGGCATACGTCTTCCCGTCCTTAGCCTTATACCGGACTGCGACCGCATGGGCCTTGATTGTGATTCCGCGTTCACGCTCCAAGTCCATCGCGTCGAGAATCTGGTCTTTCGATTCTCGGGCCGTGACTGCGCCCGTGGCTTCCAGGAACCGGTCAGCGAGAGTTGATTTGCCGTGATCGATATGGGCAATAATCGAAAAATTGCGTATGAGGCTTTGCAAATCCTGGCTCATTTCCCAATAAAATCGGTTTATTATAGTTACTGCCCCCAAGGTTGTCAAAGCAAACACCCCCTCGTATACTCTGCATCGCATCATATTCTCTTAGACCCGTCACACATCAACCGGTGATCCTACCGGTTCAACGATTACCGATTGATGATTAACTAATAACGTTCTGCCCAACCGCTATGGCTCGACCGCCTTCTACGAAACAATTGATCGACTGGGATCGAACGTACCTTTGGCATCCCTTCACCCAAATGCAGGAATGGGAACAGGAGGAGCCGCTCATTATCGAGCGGGGGAAAGGGTCTTACCTGATCGATACGGACGGAAAGAAGTACCTCGACGGAACCTCTTCCATTTGGGTCAATCTCCACGGCCATCGTCATTCATCGCTCGACCGTGCGATCAAGCAGCAGCTGGATAAAATTGCCCATTCATCGCTCTTCGGACTTTCCAATCCACCGGCGATCCAGCTCGCGCGAGCATTGATCCGAATCGTGCCCAAAGGCCTGACGCGGGTCTTTTATTCCGATGATGGATCGACGGCGGTCGAGATCGCGCTCAAGATGGCGGTCCAGTACTGGCAGCTACGGCGGCCCGAAGCCGGTCCCAAAAATACATTTCTGCATCTAAAACTGGCCTACCACGGCGATACAGTCGGCGCCGTCAGTGTGGGCAACATCGACCTCTTCCATGGACGATTTAAGTCGCTGCTGTTCTCCACCGCCGAAGCCGATCCGCCCTATTGCTATCGTTGCCCGCTCAGTCTGACTTATCCTTCCTGCCAAATGGCCTGCCTCGACCCGATTGAACAGATCCTCAAGGAGCGGCACCGCGAACTGGCCGGCTTTATCATCGAGCCACTTGTCCAAGCCGCAGCGGGCATGTTGACCTCCCCTCCAGGTTATCTGAAGCGAGTTCGTGAGCTATGCACCAAGTACGATGTTCTCTTAATCGCCGATGAAGTCGCCACCGGATTTGGCCGCACCGGCAAGATGTTCGCCTGCCAGCATGAGGAGGTCATGCCGGACTTGATGGCGATCAGCAAAGGATTGACCGGCGGCTACATGCCCTTGGCCGCAACCCTCACCACCGACGAGATCTACCAGGCCTTTCTCGGCAGATACGCAGACTTCAAAACGTTCTTCCACGGCCACAGTTACACCGGCAATCCGCTCGGCTGCGCCGTGGCACTGGCGAGCCTTGAGGTGTTCAGGAAAGAGAAAACGCTGGCGCGATTGCAACCCAAAATCAAGACACTTGCGCGACTGCTTCAGCCACTCAAGCAATTGCCCCAAGTGGGCGAGATCCGGCAGCAGGGATTCATCGTGGCCATCGAGTTGGTGAAAGAGAAGCAGACGAAGAAACCCTATCCGCTCGAAGCCCGAATCGGCCACAGGGTGGCGATGGACGCGCGCAGCCGTGGGCTCTTGCTGCGCCCAATCGGCAACGTCATGGTCCTCATGCCCCCACTCAACATGTCGCTTCCTGAGCTCAGACGTATGGTCGAAATTCTGAGGGAAGCCATTGAGGCCGTTACCCTTGCGCCCTGAGTCCAGCTAACAGTCGAGATCATTCAACCTACGGTAGGAGGAAAGAAAGGCTGGCCTGGCGATTCCCTGTGCTCGCGCAACGTGCGGTCGCAGGGTCCTCTCGTTGGACGCGCGCACCATGGGAAAACGCCAGGCCGCCCTTCCTGACTACTGAGAGAGAAAGAGCAGTATTATGGTGCACGAAGAAACATAGACCAAGATGCCCCAGAAAAAGTACAATGACCCCGCCCGTGTTCGCACGAAACTGTATCAGCGATGTTCTATGAAATCTACCGCCACAGCCCAGCCGCCGCGTGCCACGACAGCATGGAGGAACTGAGGAACTTGCCTGGCGGTCGGCTGGAGCGCCTTGTTAGGGAAGGATATATATGGACATACTGGTTTCTTCCAGTAAATCTCGCATGGTCACCCGTAAAAATTCAGAATGTCCCCGTTTATTTCCCTGCTTGTGACCCTTCGTACTCACACCTCCCCCAACGTTTGACATGAGGCGCTGCCCATGGGCAGTCGCCTCAAGGGAAGGGTTAGGCATTAGGTCCATGCGTCGCAAGCATCCGCTACAGATTGAACCATTCAGTGATCGATATGAGGTCGTCTATTCTTGAAGCGACTGCACCACTACTTCGGACGTCCCTGTCCCAGTCTTCTACGGCAAGACACATGTCTTCGGCAAAGAGCTCAATCTGCAACACCAACTGCCCATTCCTTAAATTCCTGTGGAGGATGGTGCCTGTGGGGAGGCCGGAGATGAATATGAACTTCGTTCGGCCAGACCTCTCGAGGAGCCCTTGATGCAGGCATCTGCATCTGCATTGATAGCAATCTTCAGCCGTGAATGACAAGTTTTGGTCGAATGGAGTCTGCAAACTGCTGATTGCCTCCGGAGGTAATGATGCCGCTGCTTGTGG
The DNA here is from genome assembly GCA_963701855.1 of Nitrospirota bacterium. Taxonomy (GTDB): domain Bacteria; phylum Nitrospirota; class Nitrospiria; order Nitrospirales; family Nitrospiraceae; genus Palsa-1315. The sequence continues at coordinate 90,945 of CAVPBK010000014.1, read as the reverse complement.
CACGGTCGCAGTTATGAACTCCAGCTGAGTTGCGGGATCGTATTTAGGGTTGAGGTAGCGGCGAAACCAGGCCTTGTAGCGCTCCCCGACCGCTGCCAGGGGATCTTCAAGTGCACCGCAGATGTCTGGCATTGCAAGGGATACAAATAGTGCGCCATACAGATTCCCGTCCTGAACGGACTTGCGAATGGATGAGGTGAAGCGTTTCACAGCAGATATCGTTCGATGATGTGGGAGGCCTCGTGAGTTGCTGATGCCTAATAATAGACTGATCCGTAGAAGATGCGGAGTTCTGGTATTGTGTCCGTATCACACGTCTTGGGACTTCTTGCCGAATGTCTGTTACCCCCTTTGCATTCAAGGGCCTCTTTCGTCTTTTACTCTTTTCCTCCACCCAGAGTGAAAAACATCTCCTCAAGAGGGCGGCCAGGTGGCTCCTCCACTGCGCGTGTCGAACGAGCACTGTTTCATCGTGCGCGTTCCACGAGCAAGGGGAGCTACCTGGCTGCCCTCACATTCTTTTCCGCACATCCTTCCACTCTTTCGCCACCTTCGCCTTGCGCGGCGCCTCCCCCTTGGCCGGTTCAGGCACCATCACAGCCTCCAACCGACGTTGGAGAAAGGCTTCGGCAAAGGCCTTCGTACGCCCCACACCTAGCTTGAGCGTCTTCCACCCGGCAGCATGCAATTCATCAAGTTTCGCCCCAAACGCCTCTGGACCGGAAGGCAGCACGAGAATGTGTCCGACCGGAAACTTCTGATCCTTGAGCCATTGTCTGGCTTGCGCATTCACCTGATCGGTGGGACCAGCTTGCTTATCCTGCGTTACCACATAGATCACGTTGTAGTAGAACTGCGTGAGCTTGCCGAGTTCCTCAGCGGCATCAGGCATTGGGCGTCTGCCTTCCGCATCCTTCACAGAAGCAGTCGCGGTAGGCCCCGGTGCAACGATCCCTTCCACCAGCGCTGACATTTCTACTGCGAGGATCGGAGTTCGATGTTCCCACACTGCCAGATTCCCAGCAGCTTCGGTCACGGCAACTCTCGATGTAGCCCCGACGCGCGCGGTGAAAGGGACAACCCCTTTGGCCTTCGGGGTATAGGACAAGATAGCTCGCCCATCGCCACTGGTCATTGCGGTCGCGACGACCTTGCTGGCGACGAGAAGCTCGATGGGTTCTCCTGCCAAACCTGGCTCCGCCAGGAGGCTTTTCCCTATGAGCGTCGCTTCAATACTGGCCGGCTGGTTGGGCGAGGTGAGGCTATCGTGAACCGTCAAGGTTCCGGAAATCTTTTCCGCTGCGGAGAGGGTAGTCGTCGCAGTCCAGAAAAGAATGATGGTGAAGAGACTGGCTCTGCGGAGGAGAATACTCATAGGCCGCACAGCCGCATAAGAACAAAAGGGAAACACCCAACAGGATGCTTAAAAAGTCCGTCCAGCAAGGCCGCAGCCGACGAAAGCACCGGAGGCGTAGCCTCTGGGCTACGTTGAGGATGCTTTCAAGGCGAGAACGAAGCTGGCGGGCTTTTTCAGCATCCAGAGGAAAGATTACGCCTTGAGAGCCGCAAGCACTTCATCGACGTGACCGCCAACCTTGACCTTGCGAAAGATCGCCTTCAACTTGCCTGCCTGGTCGATCACAAAGGTACTGCGCTCGATACCCCAATACTTTCTACCGTACATGCTTTTCTCTTTGTAGACCCCGTAGGCTTTCGCGACGACCTTGTCCTCGTCGCTAAGCAACGTGAACGGCAAGGTAAACTTCTTGATGAATTTCTGGTGGGATTCCTGGCCGTCAAAACTCACGCCCAACACAACCGCGCCTGCCTTCTTGATCGGCGTAGCGGCATCGCGGAAATCGCACGATTCCGTTGTACAGCCAGGAGTATCATCTTTGGGATAAAAATAGAGGACTACTTGCTTGCCCGTAAAATCTTTCAGGCTGACCGGTTCTCCCGATTGATCGGGAAGCGACAGGGCGGGTGCCTTATTACCGACTTCGAGTTCCTTTGCCATCTTCGCTCACTCCTTCTTCGGTTGCTTAGCAGGATACTGAAAAAGTCCGCCCGCTTTCTGAAGGTCAAGGCTGAGATTGAAAGAGTCTGATCCTGGCTCAACCTCGACCTTAGCCTGCTGCATTATCGCGGCCCACCACCCATGCTCGGCCTGGTGGGGGTGGCCCCCATTGGACCTTGTTGTTTCTTTTTCGGAGACTCTGGGTTGCCGTAGGGACGAAGCGCGGGCGAATCCCAGATTACTTTGTTTCCCGGAGCCAGGTTGGCCGCTTCCATGAACTGTTGGCGCGCCTGTTCCGAGTCACCTAAGGCATTCAGGGCCAAGGCATAGTTATAGTGTGCGGGCCCCGATTGAGGAGCCGCAGCCACCACTTGAGAAAAATAATTCTTCGCATCGTCGAACTGATTCGCTTGATAAGCCTGCGTTCCCTGTTCAGTCAGCGTCACCACTTGCGGCTTCACCCCGGACTCAAGCGCAAGAGGAACCAACGGTTTCTCTTTGGTCTTGAAACAGGCGACGACCCCGACGAGCATGAAGACCGCTCCGAGTATGGATAGGAATTTCATCGCGCCTCCACGTTCCATCGGCTTCTCACGCCTTCGCATGTTTTCGCGCCTCTTCCTCGAACGCTTTCCGATACAGCACGTCCCACTCCGCACTTCCCTCGACGATCCCACGCGAGTAGGTGGCCAACTTCGCTTTGACCTTTCGATCAATGTCTTCTTCTTGAGCCAACTCGGATGCGAGCACCCGCTTGATTTCTTTCAAAACTCGCCCCTCATCAGCCTGTACCGTCACCAGCGGGCTTTTCTTAACCGCCTGAAGAATGACGTGAGAGAGGTGGCTGATTTTATCTTCGCTCAACATAATATCAAGCCCCTGAAACGTGAGACGTAAAAGGTGAAAGGACGTATGGACAAACGTTCAATCTTTGCAATGTTTCACCTTTCACGTCTCACGCTCTATAAGATGATGCCTCGCTCCCGTGCCAGCTTCGTTTTGACCATCGTGAACATCCGTTGATAGTCCACCTGTCCCTTCTCAATATCTTGTTCGTAGGCGCTTAACAATTTCCTCACTTCGGCGTTCAGGCGGTCTTCAACCGACAGTTCCTCAAGAATGGCATGACCGATCTGCTCGACGAACGCCTTGCGATCCCCGATGATCGTCACTTGCTCCTCCTGCTGCAGCCGGGTGGCGAGCGACTCCGAGATGTGGCGAACGCGTTCTTTCGATAGTCTCATAGCTAGCAAGCCGTAGAAAAACTATGTTGGCCCGCGAGAACTTTGGTGGTCCGCACGTGTAGCACAACAGGAACACATTCCCGCAAGATGATCAAAAATGTCAGACTTCTCACCCACCCTCCCCTGGCGCGCCGAAACGCGCCTTGTCCCAAGCAAGGCTGCAGGGAACCATCACTTTTTAAGGGGTGGCTGGGATGATCCCAACTGCGCACGTCCAACGAGGGCCTTCTGAGGCCGCGCGTTGCGCGAGCACGGGGATCGTCCCAGCTACCCCGCCCATTTTTCAGCATCCTGCTAGATCCGTTCGATCCGAATGGTCGGTATATCCATGACACGCCGCAGCACCGAGGCATCCCCGAGAATACGTCCAATCACATTGACACGATCGGCCGGAACCGGATCTTGGCCCATGCTCATCGGTGTGCGTCCGAAGAAAATGGCGAGAACCTGACCGGCTCCCCAGAAAGCAACATCGCCGACTTTGACCTGATTCGTCGCCGTCTCTCGATGGTCCTTCACCCCGGCTAATTTAAAATAGAACTCTTCGCCCCATGTGTTGACCGGGCTTTCAACCGGTAATGCGGCATAGACTTCTTGCGCCGTCTTCGTCGACTTGAGTTCCGCGTCGAGCTGCACAGAGCCGATGGTGATGCGAATTTTGTTGGGGAGATCTGCCATTGCGTTCTCATCGGTGCCATCAGATGAAACCCCGCTCAGGCCGCGGACTTTAGCTTGTTTATTTGGTGAAATCAAGGCTACAATCCCGCGCGCATATGCTCACATCATCCTTCGTTCTTCTCAAGGGTATCGGCCAAAGTTCCGAGCGCCGTCTCTGGCAAGAGGGCATTCTCGATTGGGCCGCATTCCTCCAATCTCCGATCCTGCCCGGCATCTCCTCGACCAGAAAAGAATGGTACGACCGCGAACTCGCCACCGCCCAATCGCGCCTGGAAGCAGGCGATGCACACTTCTTCAGCACATGCCTGAAGAGTCGCGAGCACTGGCGTCTCTTCGAGACGTTTCGCCCTCGTACGCTCTATCTAGACATTGAGACGACAGGGATGTCTGCACGCGAAGGGCATGTGACAGTGGTCGGATTGTATCGTAACGGGCACATGACCAGCCTGGTCCGAGGGGAAACGTTAACCGAAGATCGACTGCACGCGGAACTGGAGCAGACAGACCTGTTCATTACATTTTTCGGCAGCGGGTTTGACATTCCCTACTTGCAGACGAAGTTCCCTCGGCTGAACTTTAAGAAACCGCATTTCGATCTCTGCTTCGCGGCGCGCAGACTCGGCATGCAAGGCGGGCTGAAACATATCGAGCACGAAGTCCAGATTGAACGTCACCGAGATGTGGTGGGACTCGACGGATGGGAAGCCGTTCGCCTGTGGCACCAGTGGTGCGCGGGAGATGAGGCTGCGCGCGATGTATTGCTAAAGTACAATGCCGCCGACACCCAAAATCTCGAACCTCTCGCATCATTGCTCTACGACCAGATGGTCACGCGGTTCGGCCCACCTTCTGTGGGGTTTCCACCCGTCCGCCGCCAAAATCCCGTTGAGGTCGCTCCGTGACACAACCCCAACCGTGGACCGGGGTCGGCCGGACCGAAACTGGTTATGTTCGCACGTCGAACCAGGATGCGCTGGCCCTTCTGAATGACTGCGGCGTCTGGATCGTGGCAGACGGGATGGGTGGACACCCGGCAGGAGACGTCGCGGCTCAAACCGCTGTGGCCGCGGCCGAACAAGAGGCACAAGAGCAAGCATCCTGGCTCCGTGAGCACCCAAGCGCCGCCGGCGAATTCATGACAGACCTTGTGACGAGCGCCAACCGACGAATTCATGACCTCGTGCAGGCAAAGCCGTACTTGAAAGGGATGGGCACGACCTTCGTCGCCATAGCGATCACGCCGGTTCCGATGCCGGTCGCTCATATCGCCCACTTGGGAGATAGCCGCGCCTACCTGTATCGAGAAGGACTGCTCAAGCAATTGACGCGCGATCACACCCTCGTCGAGAAATGGGTGCAGCGCGGTCTGATCGATGCGGCTACGGCACTCACACATCCTGAGCGTCACATTTTGACCAAAGGCCTCGGCATGGACGTCAATATGAAACCGGAATTGACCGAGACGCCGATTACCCCTCATGATCTGATTGTGCTCTGTAGCGACGGGCTCACGAAAATGCTAGAGGACACAGCCATCGCATCGGTACTCTCCCGCGCAAACGGCGATCCCAACCGAGCCTGCCACGACCTGATCGAGCAGGCTCTGAGCAGAGGGGGAGAAGATAATGTGACGGTCATCGTCATATCGGACCATCAGTAGAACACCCGCGCATTATTTCGTCGTTGACAAGTCATATCTGGCTGTGTAGCTTGAGCAATTAACTATCTCTTCCCTTGCCATGGCAAGGCCACAACCTAAACAGGCTCTCATGTCCTACGTTATTCGCGGCGCACTGTTCGCCGTTGCGTTCCTCTTGATGACCGAGCACACGTCGGTCGGTTTTGCACAAGAACCGACCGGTCCTGAGGCAGCCATCCGCACCCTGATTCGCGCCAATGCCGAGTTGGACTTGCCAACCCTCTCTCGTTTTATGGCGCATGACGCCGATATCATCAGCTACACCATCGGTGGACGGAAGTATGTCGGGTGGCCGGAGTTCGAGCATGACATGCAGGAGGAGTTTTCCTCCGTAGCTAAACTTGAAATTCCTATTCATGAGCTCAAGGTCTGGACGAAAGGGACTCTCGCCTGGTTTACCATGGAGCTGGACTACATTCGCTTCGTGGGAGAAGGACCGGATCAACGGAAAACGGTGCTTCCTCTCAGGGAAAGCGGTGTCTTAGAACAACGCGAGGGACATTGGGTCTTGCTGTCCTGGCATGAGTCGCTCCGGAACATGCAACTCGGCGCCTCTTTGGCCCAGCGTTCCACAACATCTTCTCAGCAACACTTGGTCAGCAGTGCTCCCCTTTCGTCAACCCCCGACTTGAGCGGGGAATGGGATATACTTGAGGTGGAGGACGACAAACGCTACAAGGCCACACTCGACAAAGCTGGCAACGGCCCTTATTCCCAACACGGCGGACAATTCGTCACCACAAAGTATGCCGACCGTCTCTGGCAAGGCACCTGGCAACAACCGGGCAACGATCGCGAAGGAGGATTCGAACTCCTCCTCTCCGAAGACGAGACCCAGGCTAAAGGTGTTTGGTGGTATTCGCGGGTCGGCACCAAGAAAAATATTCCCCCTCGTGAACATGGCGGGACCTATGTCTGGAAACGGTTGATCACGCCACCATCCACACGATGACATCTGCTTACCCTACAAGCGTATACGAGCCTCGCATCTCATATTCGCGTCACCACTTTTCTTTTTTGGGAGGTTCTATGCGTTTGGCTCTCCTCACTCTGCTCACCGGCATCTGTCTGGTCACTTCTGTCTTCGCAGACGGTGGTCACGACCACCATGCTGTTCCGACCCTTTCCCATCAAACTACAACGGCAGTGACATACGGGGCCAATACCGTCACCCTCGCGTTCGGTCCCATCGATCTTCCAGCCGGTCACGACGGAGACCTCGCGGCGTCGATGCCCAAGCATAGTTTTCAGCTTCCCAAAGATATGCATATGGTGGGGTACAAGACTGCGGTCTTCACCAAAGAAGGAAAGCCTCTCCCCAAGAACTATCTCCATCACATCCTGATGCTCAACAACAGCAAACCGAGCGTCTCATGCGAGGGCGAACCGTTGTTCTTTGCGGGAGCAGGGCTGGAGATGACCGAGACGCGTTTTCCTGATGGCTACGGGGTTAAGCTCGCCAAGGACGATCACCTCATGTCGATTGTTGCATTTTATCACAAGGCGCCGATCACCAAAGATGTGATGGCCACCTTCACCATGTATATGGCACCGGATGGAGCCCCCGTCAAAGAAATGGACGTATACCAGGTCGGTGTCAATATTGTGTGCTTCAGCAAATTCTCCCAGCGAGGTCCGGACCAGACGGATGAAGGGATTGAGGTCACAACAGGAGTCCAGGTCCATAAGGCGCCGCTCAAGTTCAGGATGGATGGCTGTGTGAAGTTCGCCTACCCACATGGGCATGACGAACTCCTCATGATCGGGCTGGACAATATGACAAAAAAACAAACCCTGCTGCGGACGGTTCCTGACGTCACCCAGGACGGGACCTTCCTCGAATTTCAGCCACATCAAGTCTATAAAGACAGTCAGGGGTTTCCTGTGACGAAGGCTGATGACTATGAGATGCTCATGGTCCATCACCATCCTTTGCAGAAAAAAGAGGCTCAGCATGGGATGGGAAACTACTTGCTGTACATGACGCCTGGCGCTTGTCCGACAACATCCCCTTCGCCACTTGCCCTCAAGTAGGAGCCACATACATCACTGGTATCCGCCATACAGTCTGTGCGGGTACCACAACCTTCCGTCCCGACTCGCGCACTGTCCCCTTCCAATTCTGTTCAATTTTGTTCGTCATCGAAGTCCGTGAAGTCTCCCCCTACCAAAGAAGAAGCCCATTTCATCGCATGTAGACTGGGTTTCTCACCTCGGCTTGTGCTATTCACATCTTCAACCTCAGATGCGTGCCCCGAGTCGTTTGCAGCAGAAGCGAGGGGCCGGTGTGTCTCAGATCATGTGACGAGCAAACGTTGTCTTGTCGCTCTGAAACCGGGCTTGCTCAGATTCCCAGGAAGCACAGGGACATCTAGATGCCGCAGAGTGAGCCGTTCACTATCCTGATTGTCAGCGAACACGCTGAATCCATTAAACTCATCACCGTCAGTCTGCGAGGATTCTTTACTGGCTGCCGCGTGGACGTCGCCTATTCAGCCGAAGAAGCCCGTGCATGGACGTTGTCGCACGAATGGATCCTCATCCTCCTCGACGAACAATGCCTCACCGGATACCACTCCTCCCTGACCGACGAACTCAAACGTCGTGCACCCTATGCGGGGATTATTCTCTACAGCGACCGCTCCGACTCAGCCTCGGCACTTCAAGCACTCCAAGCCGACGTTGACTTTTTCCTCTCGAAGAAATCTCCGGCCTTTCTCACCGAGCTCCTGTTCTGTGCCAAGGAAGCCATCGAAATACGTCACCTGAGAGTAGCCCTGGACTACGGGCACGAACGCCATCGCCGGCTCATCGAATCAGTCAGCGACATTGTCTACGAACTAGATGCCAGCGGTTGTTTCGTGACGATCAGCCCAGGTATCGTCACACTATTGGGCTACTCTCCCGATGAAATCATCGGATTGCCCTATACCACTCTCGTTCCTCCCGACCAGGAGACGATGGCTCAGTTTCGCCTCAACGAACGCCGCTCCGGAGCGCGAGGCACCAGCCGCATTGAATTGACCTTGCGAGGGAAGCCCACGCAAGACAACAAGCCGCAGATCCTCACGGCGGAGGTAACCGCCAGAGGACTCTATGATACTCTTCGCCGATTCCTCGGCACAGTGGGACTGATCCGAGACCTGTCCCAATCCAAGCAGCAAGGCGCTACGATCCTTCAACTTCGCCAGCAACTCCGGCGCACGGATGAGTTGCTCGCGCTGGCCCAGCAAGTCACACTGTTGTCCCAACAGCTCCACGATCCACTGGCCTCACTGCTAACACAGTCCCAACAACTCCTCACCACGATTCGCGAGGTACGTTTGGACAACCAAACCGAAACACTTGCCAGCCACGCCGTAGAAGCAGCGAAACTCGGCGCACAGCTGACGCAGGCACTCCACGAGAGCGAGAAAGAGACCTCGGGACATACGATCAACAAGATCCTTGACACCGTACTCAGGTCCACAACTTCCGGAATCGTGGATGGCGCCGGCATCATACGGGAGTTCTCCTCTCACCTCTCCATCCTTGTCGGCGATCGCGAGCAGGTTACAGCACTCGTTCGTTCTCTCTTGGCCTACGCGCAAACCTATTTATTGACAATGGGCCGTGCACATCGACTCATCGTGAGCACGCACCCAGTTGGGCCTTCTTCCGTCTCAACAGACACCCCCTCACTATTTCCTCTCAGCCCGCCTACCGAGGTGGAAGTCGAGCTGCTCGAATCAGAAACGGTAGGGTCGGCAACAGCTCCGACTACTTCACCCCCGCCCATTGATCTCCTCGAGTCGTATCAGCTTGTCCGCCAACTGAATGGCACCTTGGACTTGTCTGCGCCGATGCAAGGCCCTCTCCGTATAATCCTCCGTCTTCCGATCGCCTCTCGCCCCACACGTGAGATGCTCTCATTGCCGATTACTGTCTCTACTGCACAGCCCGGACTCGCTCCTGAAACAAAGAGAGCGACAACGGCGCCTGCTCCGACAATCGTTTCCGGCAGTCGGCAGCAGGAACGGCGTCTCTCACCTCGAATTTCAACCACCCTGCCTGCTGCGATCACAGTCGGGTCAGCAACCTGGAGTGGCACTATTTCCAACCTCAGCGTCGGCGGGACCTGCATTACACTCCCCAACGACTTCCCCTCCGTTGCGTCACAAGATGCTTATGTTGTACTCAAAACTGTCGTGGGAATCCTCGAACTGCACGGTAAGGCACAGGAACGGCCCACCTCACTTTCTTCCGGAACGCCAGTCTCTCATCTCATCATCGCATTTGATTCACCCAAGCGGGAAGAATCCGCCGTCCTGGCCTCACTGGTCCAAGCTGCGCAGGAGCAGGCCCTACCCTTCTCTCTTGAAGTACTTCTTGCGGCAAGACAGCAGATCGAACTGGCAGCCATCACCGCCTCTGTATCACACGAGCAGAAAGATTTTGGCCCCCGTGAAGCTGTGCGGGTGGCCTTGCAGCTCCCAGTCCGGCTTGACGTCACAGATCCTGCCGGAAACAGTCACCTCTTCAAAGCACTCACCACTAATCTCAGTCGCGGCGGCGTTTGCCTTCACCTCAACGCTCGCCCCGAACTTCTGAGTGGTATTGCCACATTGCACTTCACTGGTACACAAGTCCAGAAACACCCTGGAGCCCATGAACCGGGCGCACCGGACTCCGCACTCTCTGCCCAGATCGTCTGGACGGCTTCGAATCTCGCAGCGCCCAGGGAGTTTCGTGACCAAGGCTCCGATCCTGCGCTTCAGGTCGGCCTCTGTTTTCAGGGCCTCACACCCTATGCTGAACGCGAAGTGAACCGTATCGTTCAACAGCATCTGATGTCTCCTGGAAAATTGGACTCCTCCTCACAGCACGCATCAATCGTCAGTATTCCTCGAGAGTGTCGAAATCCACGCGGCCAGACGATCATGATCGTCGACGACCATCTTAGCCAATCGCTCGCACCGAACACGCCGGTCGTCATCATCGCTCCCGGTTATGGTCAAACCGCGTTGGATACCATTACCCTGTCGTACTACCTGGCGCATCACCGGCTCCGAATCTTGAGGTACGACCACACCGACCATCTGGGGCTTAGCGACGGCGAACTGGAACAGACGACCTTGCAGAGCATGCAAGCCGACCTCCTAAAGGTTGTGGAGTTTGTGCAATATACGTGGCCAACCGCTCCCCTGATCGTCATGGCAAGCGACCTGACCGCACGCGTCGCCCTCAAAGCGGCAGTGCAATCCCGTCCCATCGACCTGCTGCTCCTGATCAATCCTGTCGTTGATATTCAAGCCATGCTCATGATTGTTCATGGTCATGATCTCGTGGCCGACCACCAATACGGACTCCGACGCGGCATCGCAAATCTGCTCGGGATCAATGTCAATGTCGATCACTTTGTCGGCGATGTCGTCGCAGGCCAATTTACTGATCTGGCTTCTACCATTGCGGACCTGCGCCTCCTTCGTTCCCCAACAGCCATTCTCACTATTCCCAGCAGCCCGCTCGGACCATGGCCTCCGGCTGATCTTCCACAGGCATTTCTCACTGCGCTGGGGGCCCATACCAGTCTGGGAACAATCTCCGCACCGTTGATTGGCCAGGATCTCCCACTCAACGAACCACACTCCCCGGCCTTCCGGCAGATACTGGAACAGATCGCTGCAACCGTTTCGCTGCCGACCATTCCTGCTGAATTCCACGCACAGACCCGTCACAAGCTCAGCCGTCAACGGCACATCGAGCTAGAGCGTACCCGTCTTCGCCACAATCTCTCGCAGTTCACACGTGCGGCCTTGAGGTTCACGCACCTGCAGCAGCTTCCCCAACTCGGGAACCTCCATGAATACTGGAAACTGTTGGACGATCTTTATCGCCTACTCAGCCCGCTTGAGCCAAACTCCGTACTGGTGGATGTGGGAGTCGGCCACGGTGATTTAGTCCGGGCCACAATGGTCAACCAGGCCTACCGCTCACGGCAGCGTGGATGGAGCCCAGCGCGTCCCGTTCACATGATCGGCCTGGGGCTTTTTCAAGATCCGCTGACGCAGGCCCGACAGAGTCTTCGTGCCTTACAGCGGGAACTCGACAGTGACTTCGGAGGCACCCTCACTGTCCACCCCCCCCTGACCACCGAATGGATGCACGTTGATTGGACGCAGGGCCTTCCATTTAAGGACCAGTCCCTCCATCGCATCGTCTGCAATCTGTCGCTCCCGTTCGTCCCCTCTCCACTGGTTACAATTCGGGAGCTATACCGCACGCTCCATCCGCAAGGGCGCTTAGTTCTCACAGTCCTCCACCCCGACACCGATCTCTCGGTGCTCTATCGCCGGCATCTGCACAGCACGAATCAGGATGAATTTAGTCCACCCGCCCACACCGCCCTGCACTACTTTGGCAGACTCAGAGAGGCCATCCGGCATGGATTACTGCACACGTTCGACCAACCTTCACTCGCCTCGCTCCTTCAGCAGGCCGGTATCCTCACACCCCGCATCCTTCCTGCGCTTGATGGGCAGGCCTTCTTTGCCGTCATTGATAAAAGTAAATCTGCTAGCTGAACGTACCCTGGCTGTGTATACTCTCACCTGTACATCTTTGAACACATAAGCTAGTCATACTCAGTCAACAGTTCCACTTGTAGGCCACGTGGTGCTCTTGTGCGCCCTGTTTCTTATGACATCACATTCACCGAATACCAACGTCTTGATGCCTTCCTCCAGTGAGCTATTGAACGTCGTCACACGATTTGCGGCAGACCTGGGAACGATGACCGACCTCACGACGCTCGGAAATCGTATTATCCAAGAACTCTGTCGAGCAGGTGCCACTACCCATGGGACGCTGTTCCTGCTGGATCGCGAACATGAATTCTATCGCCGCGCCAGCATGGTTGGCCCAACCGCTCCCATGCTTATTCCTCCGACGCTGCCCATGAGCCATCCTCTGCCTCACCACCTGCTCGCAACCAACCGGATCATGACACAGGACGACTCGGCAGAAGGTCTCCAAGAATCCGACTCCTTAGCCGGCGCACGCGCGGCCATGGAAGCCATGCAGACCACACGTATCGTGCCACACCTCATTAAAGGCCGTCTTATTGCCTTTTCACTTCTCGGTGCCGCAATACCTATGGCCGGAGAAACTGACCTGACCAGATCCACGCTCGCCGCGCTGGCACAAACCGCCACGAATGCGCTAGATACCATTGTGCTGTACGAAGAACTTCATCGCTCGCACACGCTTATGAAACGCACGGATCGGCTCAAGTCCCTGGAGACGATCGCCGGCGGCTTTGCCCATGAGATCAGAAACCCTCTCACATCGATTAAGACCTTTATTCAATTGGCTCCTGAACGGAAAGACGATCCCCAGTTTATTCAAGAATTCAGCAAAGTGGTACTCGATGATGTGTTTCGAATCGAACGGCTGATTCAAGAAATTCTCGATTACGCCCGATACATGGAACCCAAGCTGACGGACGAGGATTTCAACGACATTGTCACCTCGTGCTTGTATTTCATCGATGTTAAGGCCGACAGCCATGGAATCAAGATTGAAAAAGAGTTGGCGTCCGACCTGCCTCGTGTCATGCTGGACAGGCAGCAAATCAAGCAAGTTCTGCTCAATCTCCTCCTCAATGCCATGGACTCGATGGCAGAAGCCGGTGGGCGGTTACGCGTTCAGACCCGCAAGCTGGAGAGGCCTGGAGGAAAAGTCTGGGCTCACATCGAAATTGAGGATACCGGTGAGGGAATCCAGGAGACGAATCTCGAACATATTTTCGACCCATTTTTCACGACGAAACACGAAAGCGGAGAACACGAAGGAACGGGACTGGGATTGACGATTGTCCATCAAATTATTCAAGAACATCACGGCGAGATCCGGGTAAAGAGTTCGGTCGGTGTCGGCACCACGTTTTTCGTGAGCCTGCCCGCGTTACCCGCCTAGCCGACGACACCTTAATGGAAACCAGCATGAAAAAACGAGTGTTGTTGATCGATGACGAGGTCCGGGTTCGGGCCTCATTAAAAGCAGTGCTGGAGCCGACCTACGAAACGATCCAAGCCGCAGACGCTCAGGAGGGCCTCGAGTTATTTCGCAAGGAAGCCCCCCATTTGGTTCTCCTAGACGTGATTCTTCCAGGTACCGACGGGCTTTCGGTACTCCAAACCCTACGCGCCGAAGACCGTACTGCACAGGTCATCATGCTGACTGGAACGAAATCGGTCAAAACCGCCGTCGATGCGATGAAGTTCGGCGCAGCCGACTATCTCTCGAAACCCTTCGATGTGGAAGAACTCCGCATGATCGTCGAGCACGCGCTCAAGGACCAGGAACTCCAACGGGAAGTGAAGCAACTCCGTGCTCAAGTCGTTCGGCGCTATGCCTTTCACAACCTGATCGGCAAGAGCCAGTCGATGCAGGACATCTACACCAAGATCGAGCAAGTCGCCGACAGCCGCACAACCGTCCTAATCGCCGGAGAGAGCGGTACGGGAAAGGAACTGGTCGCCAAGGCACTCCACTATAATAATAGCGCCAGGCGCGAGCGTCCCTTCATCGCGCTGAACTGCGCAGCCATTCCTGAAACGCTCATCGAGAGTGAGTTGTTCGGCCATGAGAAAGGCTCGTTCACGGATGCCACAGCTCGTCGAGTCGGGCAATTTGAGCTCGCCAATAACGGCACCCTCTTCCTCGACGAGATCGGCGACCTCAGCGCCATGACGCAAGCCAAGCTGTTGCGTGTGTTGCAAGAACGAGAATTCACCAGAGTTGGTGGCGTGCAATCCATCAAGGTGGATGTGCGCATCGTGGCGGCAACAAACAAGAATCTCGAGGAGCTTGTTCGCAAAGGGCAATTCCGTGAAGACCTTTACTACCGCATCAACGTCATTGCGCTCTATTTGCCCCCGCTCCGGGAACGCGGTGAAGACGTCCCCCTCCTCGCCAAACATTTTCTGGCCAAACGAATCGAAGAAGACAACCGTCCGTCCCAAGAGTTTTCCAAAGATGCCGTCGAACCTTCTGTCCCGCTATCCCTGGCCGGGAAATGTGCGAGAGATGGAGAACATCATTGAACAGGCGTTCATTTGGTCCAAGGGATCGGACACTATCACCCCCGAACATCTCCCGAACGTTCTCAAGAACGACACCCGATCCTCTTCACTCCGCGACGACACACTCTCTGGCCGCCTATCGCTCGAAAAAGCTGTCATGGAATTCGAGCGCGAGATTATCTTGGATGCCCTCAAACGAAAGAACTATGTCCAAACCCATGCCGCCGAACTGTTGGGAATCAGCCGCCGGATGCTCAAATACCGCATGGACACGCTCGGAATCGGCAGACCCGATCAGGAAGTCAGCACCGAAGAACCTCCGGCAGTAGTGCAGGAATAGCACAACCACTCCCCTCACTGCGTCTTTTTTGCACAATTTGACATGAGATCTCCTTTTTAGTGTACGTAGTGTTCCGTTCAAGAAAACTACATATGGGTCGAGATCATGCACAAGCCACACTCCATTGAGGCCTGGATGCTAACTCACTGAAATGGAACAAGAATTGCCTGCAAAATACATAGTTAGCCCTAGAGGACACCTGTGAGCTTGTCTGTGACTCCTGAATCAACGAAAAATAAGCCAACCTTGCTCGTGATCGACGACGAGACAGGACCTCGTGACGCACTGAAGGTGATTCTCCGTCCATTTTTCAATATACAGACAGCGGAATCAGCCAGTGCCGCGATTGACGTACTGAACTCCCAACCGATCGACCTCATCACACTCGATCAGAAACTTCCAGATCGTCAAGGCATGGATCTCCTTCAGGACATCAAGCATCACCACGCCAACGTTGAAGTCATCATCATTACCGGATACGGCAGCTTAAAATCCGCCATGGATGGAATA
This sequence comes from Nitrospirota bacterium, assembly GCA_963701855.1. GTDB lineage: Bacteria > Nitrospirota > Nitrospiria > Nitrospirales > Nitrospiraceae > Palsa-1315. The sequence continues at coordinate 75,392 of CAVPBK010000014.1, read as the reverse complement.
CGCCATGGCGCCGCCGGATACCTGCTCAAACCCTTCAACGTCACGGAATTGCTTTCCCTCGTCAACCAAACACTCGAAAAGAAACAACGGCTCGACTTCCTCAGGCGTTTTATCGAAACATCGAGCGATCTCTGGGGTTCAGAAACAGAAAGCGCACAAGCCTGGAAGGAGTTGATCACGGGATACCAGGCGATCGGAAAACCGACGTTAGACCATGCGTCCAGCTCCGAATCCATGCCGGACCTTCTCCCTCTGTTCTCCGACCTGCTTGAAGCTAAAGATCGCCAGTTGCTCAACCATTGCAGTCGAGTCAGCTTCTACGCCACTCTCTTGGCAAATCGCATCAACCTGACACTCGCTGAACAGAAATCGTTGGCGTTGGGAGCGTTCCTCCACGACATCGGCAAGATTGGGCCTGAGCCCTATCATTTTGCCGACGATGAAATCATTGGGACCGGAGAAGCTGTCGGTAATCGACATCACCCGGAGCAGGGGGCGAAACTCGTATTACCGCTGGCACTTCCGGCTGAGGTAGGACAGATGATTGCCTATCATCATGAACGGTGGGATGGCTCAGGCTATCCATTTGGACTTCAGGGAGAAGGCATTCCTCAACTAGCCCGCATTGTTTGCCTGGCCCAAACATTCGACCATCTGACCGCAGAACTTCCTGGCCGGACCCCCCTTTCAATCGATGACGCCTGCCAACAGATGCTTGCGTATGCCGGCACTCACTTCGAACCGAAGCTGACCGACCTGTTTTCTCGCGTAGTCAAGGAATACAAGGCATCCCTTCCTGCCATGGCAATCGCGACTACGCCGACCGACCGATCTGACTTCTAGCCCGTCAGCCTGTCTTGCTTAATAGGTTTGTCATGTTTATTTGGTAAAACCAGACTAATCAGATAAACTAGATGAACCAGATCACTCAGACCGCTTCCCCTTCGCCCCTGCAATGAGTTCCGCTGCCGTTTCACGCACTTTTTTCGTAATGGTTGGACCGCTCAGCATTCTGGCGATCTCTTCTTCTCGCCCCATCCCCTTGAGCACTCTGACCGACGTGGATGTTCGTTGACTATCCAAGCCCTTTTCCACGAGCAGATGGTGCTCCGCTTGAGACGCGACCTGCGGAAGATGGGTGATGCAAAACACCTGATGAAATGATCCGAGCTTACGCAGTCTCGTTCCCATGGCTGCAGCGACTGCCCCACCGACCCCTGTATCAATTTCGTCGAAAACCAGGACTGGAACCTGGTCCATCTCGGCCAACACTGTCTTGAGCGCCAACATAATACGTGAGAGTTCCCCACCGGACGCCACCCGGCCCAGCGGTCTCGGCGGCTCACCCCGATTGCTAGAGAGAAGGAATTCCACTCGATCACGCCCAGCTGGTCCAAATCCCTCGGCCGACTCATCGACCGAGACCACGACCTGAAAGATCGCCTGCTCCATCTTCAACGCTGCCAGCTCCGTTCCCACCAGCGTCGTCATCCGTTTGGCCGCATCAATTCGCTTCTTGGACAGCTGCGCTGCCAGCGTGCGAAGACGGCGGGCTTCTTCGCCCAGCTGCGCGGCCAACTCGGCAGTTCTCTCCTGATGATTGTCCAATAACTGAAGTTCCTCCTGCACTCGTCTGCCAGTCGTTAATACCGCATCAACCGACCCTCCATATTTTTTCGTCAACTGTTGGATCAAGTCAAGCCGGTCTTCCACGACAGCCTGTCGGTCAGGATCAGCCTCTAACTCTTGTGCATAGTCGCGCAGCCTCCCGGCAAGTTCTTTGAGTTGGATCGCCGACTCCGTCGCCACATGTTCGCAATCACCCATCGCCGGATCGGTGTGGGCCAACTCTGCAAGGATTTTCCCGATCCGCCCCAGCCTGGTGAGGACAGCCTGCTCATCCGCCTGTAACTCGACATGCGCCTCATGAGCCAATTCCCTGAGCCGCTGCGCATGTACCAGTCGCTGCCGCTCGCTGCGGAGCCGCTCTTCTTCATCAGGCAGCAGACCGGCTTGTTCGATCTCCCGAACCTGGAACCGCAACATATCCTCACGTCTTGCACGGTCAACGACGTCACTCTCCAAGACATCCAATTGCTTGCGCAGTTCCTTCCATCCCTGGTGAGCTTGCTCGTACCTTCCGCGTAGCTCGTAGAGACGCCCGAATCCATCAAGAGCGTCCAATTGTTTGGCGATCACTAATAGCGATTGCTGCTCATGCTGGCCATGGATATCAACGAGGGTGCCGCCAAGTTCTTCGAGCACACGCAGGGGGCATAGGCTGCCATTGACATACACCCGGTGGCGACCCGATCGAGAGAGCACCCGCCGAAGAATCAGTTCAGACTCGTTCCGACCAACGATTTCGTGTAGCCGAAGGCGTTGAAGGAGGGGATGGGTGTCCGGGAGGTGGAACGCTGCTTCGAGCTGGGCCTCGTCTTCTCCGGAACGGATCTGGTCGGTCGAGGCTCGCCCACCGACCAACAAGGCAATAGCATCAATGAGGAGAGATTTACCGGCCCCGGTCTCTCCGGTCAGGACCGTAAACCCGGACTGGAATTGAAGACTGAGCTGCTCAATGAGCGCGAAATTGACAATGCGCAGCTCGGTGAGCATTGCGGCAGGTGACTACAATCCTTAGGCTGAGCCGGCTGGTTGCGCCAGCAACGAATCGATCATGTCCTTGAACTGACGCTTCGGTCGCGCCCCAACGAGTTTCTCCACAACCTGCCCATTCTTGAAAAACAGAATTGTCGGGATACTCATCACCTGATAGCGGCCTGCGACCTCTGGGTTTTCATCGGTATTGAGCTTCCGTACCTTCATCTTTCCCGCATACTCTTTGCTCAATTCTTCGATGACCGGAGCGACCATCTGGCAAGGACCGCACCAGACAGCCCAAAAATCTACCATCACGAGTTCGGAAGATTTTATGACCTCTGCATCCCACGTTGCATCTTCGACTTTGAGTGCATCACCTGCCACGTCAGATTCCTCCTTCGCTGAGTACATGATAAAAATTTGAACCGGCCCGCATCGTATACCAGGCCTCTTCGAGGAGTCAAATCCGCCGGACCGGCGCATGACTCCACCAGAGCAAGCAGAATGACGAGGCGAAACGGACGAGGTTGGTTGATCTAGCTTGTTTTGTACATCTGGTTAGCCTAATTCAACCAAACAAACCAAGTAGACCAAGTAAACAAGAAAAACTAGCAGTCCTCGCGCATCACGCGCAAAAACTTGTTCATCGTCCAATCCCTCCCATCTCAGGCTGAGGCATGTCCGATTGTGGCGTCCCGTACGGCCCTCCCGGGCTAGCCCAGGGCAGACCTTTCTCCCCAATAAGCAACGGACTGAGAATATTTTTAACGAGAGCCGTTCCGAAGTTTTGAGTCCATCCAATTCCAGTTAAATTGAGCATGAAGTTATACTGTTGACGATCAGGGAACTCCACAATATAGAGCCCCAGCGACCAACACTTGCAGGGATTCTGGTACAAACCGACGATATCATACTCCGGACTCCTGCCATTCTTCACATCGTAGTAAGCCTTTGCCCCAATCGTCCACCCCCACGGCATACGAAACGCCCCTCCCGCTGTGAGAAATTCAATCTCAGGAGTTGGGGCGTAGACCTGACTAAACGAAATCGGATTCCATACGTCTCCGCGTTGCACGCGATTACCATCATGCGTGAAACGCTGCCCCACTTGGAGATACCAGTAGTTGGACTGCTGGACCCTGAAGTCGGTATTGAATTGACTCACTGACGCTTGGTAGGGATCGAAAAACGCATCGACGGTCAGATACTGGTTTATGGCAGGCTGTTGACCGGGAACTATCCAGGCACCCTGGCCAACCGCGGTGCCAGCTAACTGAGCCTGCGTGAGCTGAGGAGTCGTATTGCCGATCACGACCCGCATCCAGAGGTCGGAAAGTTTCTTCCCCTCGACCGCCGTGGTCGCTGGCTGTAACGGCTGTGTCACGGTTCCGAACGGGGGAATCGCTCCAGATGTGAAATTGCGCGCCTGCGTCTGTACCGCCCCGACCTGATAGCTCTGAGCCAGCGTGAAGTCGAGCCAATTAAAGCTGCTCTTGCCATCTTGTTCCAACAGCCTGTTGCGGAGCATATAGGTCATCAGATTTTTCTTCGGCAGATTGTCGACCTGATCGATCTGAGTAATTTGCTCCTGTGCGGTCGGCGGGACATATTCATACATCACGCTGGGCTCAATGGTATGCAGCAAGGTATTGCCTTCGCTCGTTCCAAACCGGCGACTCAGCTTCGATGTCGCATCAAGCCCAGCCCAAAATGTCTCACGATGCTGGCTTTCAGAACTTTGTACCCCTCGCGTGTAGTAGGCTTCGCGCACTTTCACTTGAGGCGTTATACCCACTATGTGGCCGAAATCCAGGACGTCGGTCGACAGTCCAGGCAAAAGATCGATTCGATTCTGGGTAAATCCCTGTTCACGATAAAAGTTTACGAAATTTGTATCCGTGCCTAGCAAGATCGGCGAATTGAATAATGGGAGATTGGGCAGACTGTAGCCGATTTCCGGCAGGCGCTGAAACGTATCTACTCCTCCCGATCCCAACGGCTGCAGGTACTGACTAAGCAAATACGTGTTTCCGAAAGCCAGACGTTGATTCGCTAAAAGGCTCGACTCGGTGCTGGGAAGAGCCCGCTGGGCCCCCGAGTTACTCAGTTGTTGCAGATAGTTCGCATCGGTCACCAGGTTGGCTTTTACACGAAGCAACAAGTCCGGCGTGAATTGCTGTGTATGGGTCCCGATGATCAGAGCCCGAGCCTGGTGCGCATCCTGTCCCGTCTGGCTCGCGCCGGACACGCCCGGCAATTCTGTCTGCTGCAAAGCGCTGACGAACCACTGCCCACGCGATTGCTTGTCCAGCACATACCGATATTGGAAATCACTGCCATACCCGAGTTTCGAATAGTATTGCGGGGAAATCGTCAGGTCCTGGCTAGGAGTGATGGCCCAAAAGAAGCTTTGTTGGAGGTGCATACCAAAACGATTGTCGTACCCCACATTGGGAATGAGGAACCCAGTGCGTCGCCTGGAGAGCGGAAACGTCAACGTGGGAATCGGAATCACCGGGACATCGTTCACACAGAGCCATCCACCCGTAAACGCCACGTTGTCTCCGACATGCATGTCCAGATCCTTGAACTTAAACCGCCAGGCCGGCGTTTCACCTGCCTGCGCATCGCAGTTCGTAAACCGGCCCTCTTTCACCCGATAATGCTCCTCTGAAAACCGTTGAATAAGACGTCCCTCCACCGAGGTATTCGTAGATTTGAGATGCACCTGTCCGTGAGTGACCACCCCAGCCTCGGTATTCACGTTGAGTTCCAACCGTTCGGTCACAAGATCGGCCTTGGGATCGGTGAGCCGAACATGGCCCGTGGCAATCAATATGCCGGGTAACGTCTGAATGGTCATGTGATCGGCCGTCAGACGGATAGCGCCCTGGGTAACCACTACCGAACCGTCCGCCTCGTAGACTTCTGATTCCGGTAGATACTCGATTCGTTCTGCCCTAATATCGAGCGGGGGACCCTCGGAGGATGTCGTTGTCGCTGCAGCACTCCCGGCCTGTGGAAGCAGTATTCCCAACATCAACCAACCGACCAGACCAATCCACAGCCGCGTCGCGATTCCTCCCATGCTAGCCCCGAAGCGGAGAAAGCCCACAGCCACGGAGCCATGCCTTGCACTCCCCCACGAGCATGAGCGATCCCGTCACACAGACCAGACCTTCCGGCGTCGCCAGCTGTTTGGCCAGTGCCATCGCATCGCTGAGCGACGACACGACATGCGGGTGAGATAGCAGACCTTCCAGCGAAGCTTGGAGCTCCTGCGCTGTGGCAGAGCGTGGAAGATCCGCCTGCGTCAACACCACCTCATCGACTAGGCCTCTGAGCGGTTCGACAAAGCCTCCATGATCCTTGTCACGCATCATCCCAAGGACCAAGACCACAGGGTGGGACGGATGAGATCGATCAGAGCGCGTGAGATAGTCTGCCAAGGCCATTGCGGCAGCAGGATTATGCGCGCCATCCAGCAGAATCGTCGGACGTCGATCGACCACTTCCAACCGTCCGGCCCAGTTGACCGCACGCAAGCCCGCTCGCACCGCCTCAACCGTGACAGTAATCCCTTGAGAAGCCGCCGCCCCCAACAGCGCCAGCGCACAGGCAGCATTATCCAGTTGATGGCGGCCCTCCAGGGCACAGGTCAGTCCGTCATAGTGCATGCCCGGCCCGCGATAGGAAAATTGCTGAGGCGTCTCTCCCTCTGTGCAAAAATCCTCATTCATCCGAAACACCGGGGCCTGCCGTTCCCCGGCTACTTGTTCGATCGTCCGCCATGCGTCATCTTCGAGCCTCCCCGTCACCACCGGCACCCCCGGCTTGATAATGCCTGCCTTCTCGAAAGCAATCGCTGAACATGTGTTCCCCAGATACTCCTGATGATCGATAGAAATCGTCGTGATCGCACAGGCCATAGGTGTCACCACATTGGTGGCATCAAATCTGCCGCCCAATCCAACCTCCAATACGGCTATGTCCACATCTAAGTCGGCAAAGTGCTGAAACGCCATCGCCGTCGTATATTCAAAGAAGGTCGGTGACAGGTCCGGTTGGCAAAGAGCCTGAAGTTGTTCGGTCAACCGTGCCACCTGCAATTCAGTAATCATCTCGCCGTTTACCCGTATCCGCTCTCGAAACTCTACAAGATGAGGCGAGGTGTAGAGCCCCACTCGATGCCCTGCCGCCTGCAACATCGCGGCGACCATGGCCGCGGTGGAGCCCTTTCCATTCGTGCCGGCGATGTGCAATGCACGGTACCGGGTCTGCGGCATGCCGAGACGCACCATCAATGCCGTCATCGTCGTAAGACCCAGTTTAATGCCATGCTTTTGCAGGCGATACAAATAAGCTACGGCAGAGGAATAGGTCATGGTGTAACCAGGCAGGGGGGAGGCTAGCCAGGATTCTTCATGAAAGGTCCGGACTCAAAAATGCGCGACGAGGGTGCTTAGGGTTTCTTTCAGCTGTCGGCGCTCCACAATCATATCGATCATGCCATGCTCTAACAGAAACTCCGCTCGCTGAAACTGATCCGGCAGCTGCTGCTTTATAGTCTGTTCGATAACGCGGGGACCGGCAAAGCCGATCAGCGCTTTTGGTTCGGCCAGAATCACATCCCCCAACATCGCGACACTGGCGGTGACGCCTCCGAATGTGGGATCGGCTAACAGACAAATAAACGGGAGTTTGGCCTCGCCCAGCTTGGCGACAGCGGCAGCAGTCTTGGCCATCTGCATCAGGGAGAGAATCCCCTCTTGCATCCTGGCTCCTCCGGAGGTCGTAACCAAAATGACCGGCAACCTGGCCTCCAACGCGCGATCGATCGCCCGGCAGATCTTTTCCCCGACAACCGACCCCATGCTTCCACCCATAAAACTGAAGTCAAACACACAGAGCACCACACGCCTGCCGTTCATCATCCCTTCGCCGATCACCATGGCATCTTTACGGCCGGTCTTCCCCTGATGCGCCTTCACACGATCCTTGTAAGACTTCGTATCCTGAAAGTTCAGCGGATCCTGGGGACCGATCTCCGCATCCCACTCTATGAACGTCCCGAGATCGACCAAGAGCCCAATGCGCTCCATGACAGAAATGGGGAAATGATAATCGCACTTCGGGCAGACCTTATTATTACGCTCGACTTCTTTGCGATAGACGATTTCTCGGCAATGATTACACTTGAGCCACATCCCCTCAGAGATCTTGGACCGCTTTGGAGGTTCAGGCTCAACCGTTTTCTGTTTTTTAAACCAAGCCATGCCACACTCTTATTAGTCGCAAGCGGGACTCGCGAGACTTGCGAGAAAAACGGGACAGGTCGGAAGTGTCATCTTTGCAAATCGCGCGTTTCCCGCCCGTCTCGCTCACTAACCACGAGGACGGCAGAATACCATAGCCGCCCTCATCACGCACGTAGATTTCCCATCGCTGACCGTGCCGGTGAGGCGTCAGAAAAGCTGACCGCCGAAGGCGATTTGAAACATCATGGTCAGTCCGACGGCAACGCTCCCAAGACTCGCGAGCCCCTGGACCGCAAGAAAAACAGGCCGCCCGATGTTCAGCGACCACAAGACTGGAAGGCTCACGACTATCCCGACCAGCACCATCCCCATGATCGAGCCAAACCCGAACACCGCAATATAGAGTAGCCCTTCCGGCACCGATCGCGCAGACGACAGCACGATCAACAACAATGCCGCTGACCCGGCCAGACCATGGGCCATGCCGATACAGAACGGTCGAATGGAATCACGCCACCAGTGTATATGCCCATGATCTTTGGCCAGCGCATGACTATGCAGGTGCACATGCCGTTCACCATCATGGTCGTGCGTATGCACGTGCCAGCGTTCCCGGACTAACCGCACCGCGAGTATTCCGCCGAGAAACACGAGCATGACGCCGACACCGAACTCAGCCGCCAACGCGAAAGGTTCAGGAATCGATACACGAAGCACCAACACCGCTGCCCCGGCCAACAGCAAAACGACTGTATGCCCAAGCCCCCAGCTAAATCCAATCATACCGGATGCGCGGAGCGAAGGCCGTTGCGCCAGCACCGTGGATACGGCAGCTAAATGGTCTGTGTCCAAGGCATGGCGAAGCCCCAGCACCAACCCAAGTCCTAAAATGGTCAGGAATTCAGTGTCCAGCATGAGAGATCAACAGGGATCAGCCGACACAAGTGTTAACAGCAGATAGGACGTCAGCCGCCTCGAGCATGCATTTCGAGATGGGGGTCTTCGCGAAGCTTTTCAATACCGATGAGCCCCCCGACACGCAACCCATCCCGTTCAAGCAATTTGCGCTCTTCCGCACCCCGATCACGACGGCTTTCCCAGCCGGCGCGGATCAAGGCCCGTATCTCGTCATCCGAGGCGCCGGCGCGAAGGGACTTGCGCAAATCCGTTCCCGTCGTCGCATACAGACAGCGGTACCACATGCCATCGGCAGTGACACGGCTGCGATCGCACGTCGCACAGAACGGCGTGGTCGTCGAAGGAATAATCCCAAAGATCGTCCCATCAGGCAGCAGAAATCGCTGTGCCGGCGCAGCCCCCCGCTCAGGCATCGGTTCGATTGTCCCATAGTGGGCACTCAGCGTCGCCAGCATCGCGGATCGGGAAAACACTTTTTCTTGAGACCACTCATTCGCCCCACCGACGTCCATATATTCGATAAACCGAACCTCTGCCTGCACTTGCTTGCCGAACTCGATCAGATCGACCAGCTCATCGTCATTGAAACCCCGAATCGCCACCGTATCGAGCTTCAGGCCGATGAACCCTGCGCGAGTCATCGACGTAATCCCTTCCAATACACGCGCATGCTCATCATGACGGGTTAGTTGATGGAATCGTTCCGGTCTCAGCGTATCGAGACTGACCGTGATACGGTGTAGCCCTGCCTCATACAGCTCCTCAGCATAGTCTGCCAGAAGAATGCCGTTCGTCGTCATGGCGATATCCGTTACTCGCTGATTTTGGCGCAACAGGCGAATCAGCCCGGATAAACCACGTCGAAGCAATGGCTCTCCACCGGTTATCCGCACACGATCTACACCGAGGTCGGTGAAATAGCCGGTCAGTATCGCCATTTCTTCAAGGGTCAGCACATCCTCGCGTGGCAGCCAGACATAGTTCTCCTCCGGCATGCAGTACGAGCAACGGAGATTGCACCGATCCGTCACGGACAAACGCAAACTGCGCAAGGGCCGTCCGAAAACATCAGCAACGGCAGCTTGAACAGTATCTTTTGATGATTCACTCATAACTCTTGGTTCGCCTTTTACGCCTTGCCCCTCACGTCCCTAGGGGTGTTCCTCAACCCAGACTTCGCCTTCCGGCGTGTGTTCAAGTTTCCAGATCGGCGTAATTCGTTTCAATTCATCGATTGTCCACTGGCAGGCGCGGAACGCTTCGGCCCGATGCTCAGCCCCCACGACAATCAACACGATGTTATCGCCGATGCCGATTTCGCCATACCGGTGGAGGATCGCAACCTCAATGATGTCAAAATCCTTCAACGCCCGCTCGCGGATCTCGCGTAGTTTCGCTTGAGCCATCCCTTCATAATGCTCGAAGGTGATGCTATCTACCTCGCGGCCCTTGGACCGATCGCGTGCCGTTCCGAGAAAAATCGAGATGCCACCGATGCGCTTCGACTTGCCTCGCACCCGATTGATCTCCGCATCGACGGAAAAATCTTCCCGCTGCACACGGACAAACTGGGTGTCGTCATGTGTATCATTCATTGTGAATGTTCCACCGGCAAAAGGAGGCAACAACGCCACCTCGTCGCCGTCTCGAATTTCCGTCTCCTCGTGGGCGACCTCCTGATTCACAGACACCAGAATCTTCTTCTTCTGAATCAGCTCCCCGATAGCGGGGTACCCAGTTTCTAATCCGCTGATGAGGTCTTTCACCCGACTACCATTGGCGAGATCCAGGGACAATGTTCCCTGATTCCCTGCCATCATTTTCGTCATCCCAAAGAGGCGAACCGTGACCACTAAATATCCTTAATATTTACTTGAAGTATTAACCGTATTGCCTTGTAAATGATCCTGATTTCCCACCAGATTTTGAAAGTAAGCAGATGTCACTGAAGCTCATCCCGCGATCCACTGCTTTGCACATATCATAGATCGTGAGCGCCGCCACCGAGGCCGCGGTCATCGCTTCCATCTCCACCCCGGTTGGCCCCGTCGTTTTAGCCGTTGCCAGAATGGTGATCGAGCAGCGGCCTTCCCGATCCGGCCGAGTCTCTTCTTTGAATGAGATATCAACGCTGGTGAGAAGAATCGGATGGCACATGGGAATGAGGTCCGGAGTCTTCTTGGCTCCCATTACCCCAGCCACCTGCGCGACGGACAAGACATCGCCTTTGGCAATCTTGCCCCGTTGAATTTTTTCAAGGGTTTCCGGCTGGAGAAAGACTGTAGCCTGAGCTGTCGCAACCCGTTCAGTCGAGTCTTTCGCGCTAACATCGACCATCCTCGCCCGTCCCGACTCGTTGAAGTGCGTAAGTTCTGCCATTTTGCTAGCTGAATCAGCGCGTTGTAGGAAGAAACTTGAGGGGATTATAGGAGCGGGGGGAAAGGGCAGTCAATAGAGAGGGGGGTGTCCGGTGAACCCCCTTTGCTCGCGCAACGCGCGGCCTCGGAAGGCCCTCGTTGGACGCGCACAGTGGGGGATTCAACCGGGCTACCCCCTGCGGAGGGAAAAAGAGCGATTAAGAAAATCAGTGTGGCCCACTGCTCCCGGAGCGCGCACGATCAGAATGTGCTCGCTCAACGGGCGCAGTGGGACCACCACGGATACCCTTTTATAAAGAAAGTCGTGGGGAAAGGGGTGGCTAATAAAAGATGCGGGCGGTGAGGGAGCAATCCGGGCTTCCTGCGAGGGAAGGAGAAAGAAGCTCGAAACATGAAATGAAAGAGGAAGGGGTAACGAGCGAGCTTAGACGGACCATTCTGATGATGAGCAGTAGATACGCATTGGACTTTGCAGTAGACTCCCCCACAACAGACTCCTGAGACCGCCTTGCTATGCTATACGGGTAGACTGCGGCAGACCTAATAGCTAGATATCGCCCAATAGCACTATGGCTTACTACATCGATCTTTTTTCACCTGAAACGTATGAAGCCTTCGGCCGCTCGACCCAAGACATATCAGGCTTCCGAATGCGGCACAAGGGAATGGCTGATCGAATCAAGCCAGGCGACATGTTTGCGTGCTACGTAACTCGAGTGTCGCGCTGGTGCGGACTTCTCGAGATCCTTGAAGGCCCCTTCATCGATAACAAGCCGATCTTCCTTCCAGAGAACGACCCTTTTGTTGTTCGCTTCCGCGTCCGACCCAAGGTGTGGCTACCAATCGACCAAGCACTCCCCATTCACGATGACAAAGTATGGAATGGCCTTTCGTTCACTCGATCGCTTGAGAAGGGGTCCATTGGGTGGACCGGCAAGGTCCGCGGTAGCCTTGTTAAGCTTGACGATAAGGACGGCAAGTTCTTGGCGGATGCGCTGACCACACAGGCTAATTCCCACCAGGTCTATGCGCTTGACGAAGCCGAGCGGAAGAAATTAGCAACACACACTGTCAACCGGCCTGACAAAGTAGTCACAGTATCTGTTCCTGAAGATGCAGCTCCCACTGAAGATGTGTCAGCGCCGCAGGAAGCAGAAGCCCGAGAGTCAATTCGAATCCAATCCCTCATCGCTCAGATCGGAGCACGAATGGGCATGTCCATCTGGCTCCCCCGCGCCGACCGCGGTGGCGTGCTTAAGGAGTGGAAGAACGATGGCCAACTCTTACTAGAGCGCCTACCGCTCAACTACGACGACACCACACTTCGCACGATCGAACAGATCGATGTTATATGGCTACGTGGTCGATCTATCGTCCGCGCATTCGAGGTTGAGCACACGACTGCCGTTTACTCCGGCCTCCTGAGAATGGCAGATCTGTTGGCTCTTCAACCCAACATGGACATCAAACTTCACATAGTTGCCCCTATCGCCAAGCGAGATAAGGTCTTCCAAGAGATACGCCGCCCTGTGTTTTCTCTGCTCGAAAAAGGCCCACTCGCTGAAAGCTGCACATACCTGTCCTATGACAGTTTGCGTGAGCTGGCAGGGCAAAAGCATGTCGCCCATCTCTCAGACACTGTGCTCGACGAGTACGCAGAAGAAGCGGAATAAACTCGACAACTAACTCCTCCACCGCACATGTCAAAAATCTGGTCGGGTCTTGCAATCTAACATTTTCGGCGCGGGGCTTGCCTGCCTGTCGGTTCGCCGTTCGGCTCTCCCCTCTGGTCGTTCATCCCTTTGGTGAGTCTGATCTGAAACGAAATACGCTTCACGTTAACGACGGTCTTTCTTTCCCGCCATCAGCGCTTCTCTTCACCCCCTTCCCGCTATACACCATTCGCTCCCCTCCTCATAGACCATCAACTCCTGCACTCCTGCTGTCCGCGGGGCCCGCGCACGCATGGAGGTTGTGGGAAATTTCCTGGAGAACTGCTATAAGGCTTGGCAAGATATTGATTTATTAGAGCCTTGCAGAACCTGTGAGCACACGCGAACAGAATGAACGGAAATTCTCCAATTGGGATACTCTCCTTCCTGGGGGACGGCGACACTGGCTTGATGTGCTGGGCAAGCAGGGCTGGAAAGCTCGGTACGTGAAAAGAGGTTGACGCCGACGAGATAACGGTGCGATTTTATCAGGAGATTTACGACGACACCGGGAAGCTCGTTGAACGCCATCACAAGTACCCGGTAGACCAGGGCCACCAAAAGGTCATGTCATGAAAGAAGTCATCACTCATCAGATGGTTGCTGACAAACTGGCGGCCTATCTCCAGCATGATCTGTCACTGGCCGGCCTCGTCGCCTGGGCTGAGTCCGCCATGATGGAGGGAGAATTCTACTCTCAACATTTCACCGCTATCCGCGATGTCGTGGCACGCCTTGGCGTGGCCGACGTCCGTGCCTTCGGTTTGACCTGGGACGACTGTGAACAATTGCTAAAGCGATTGGGCTATGCAGCTCACGTCCAAATCATGGCCACATAATGAACAACGATGACCAGATTCTGAGAGCGTATGCCGCCATCACCTCGATTCGGGCGAATGTTCCGGAGCGCCACGAGATTGAAGCGCGATGGGTCAATGAGTTCAACACTGCGATCGAGAAACTCGAGAAGTCACTGGACATCGATCTGCAGGAATTCAAGGTTCCGCAAGACGCGCTCAAACGATTTGTCGCTTCGTGTAACAGCATGACGAATGACGTGACGTATCTCGAAGGTCTGTGGTGCGAGCGAGCCATTCTGATGCAGAAGCTTGATTCGGTCCTCGTATACTTCACAGGCTTGCAAGACCGGGAAGAAAATAAGATTGGGTTTCATCCATTTAATAAATAGGTGCCGCTGCCGCAATGGGGTCAGACAGGCACAAACTTGGAATCGGTTGCTCGACCTTAGCGTTAGTTCAACCTCCTGACTTTCGAAGGCAGAACAACGCACGTGGGCAATCTCGCCAACCTTGATGTGATCCGCCTCTATCTACGCCAGCAGTTCCCCAAGCACCACATCGCCGATTTCGAGGAAGGCACCAGCCGCGCGCATGTCTTCCGTGTCGATGGGCCACATGGCCACCCCCTCCATTACGCTGTCCTCGGACTGGACTTTCTCCTCGACCAGACCACTGAAGGCCTGCAACAGACGCTCCTGTCATCCAGACTGGGAGATAAATTGAAGGAGGCCGGAGCCTCACCTGTGACGGTCTCGAAGACGGGGGTCAGCACCGAAGGCACGATCGCTATAGTCTGATCACCACTGACAGGCGCCCTCACTCCTAACGTTCGACATACCGGCGACGGCTGTTCCTCTCAATGATCCCTCCGTTAGCCCTGGAGAGGACTTCAGATTTTCCCCACTTTGTCATAAGGGTAGGGGCTGGCAAACCATCCTTGGCTGCGAGCAACATTCTCACCCGCCCAACCCTGAGCGCATCGAGACGCGCTCTTGTCCCAGGCAACCACTGTTCCATCGTGCGCGTTCTGGGAAGAAGAAGGCCCGCTAGGCGTACCCATCCCTCCTCTCACCTACCCCCCCAACGATAGGTTGACAGCCGGAAATCCAATCCGTGAGAATGCTGCCATGGCCTATCGTGTGGCAATTGAACGGTTGGAATTTCAAGGGCGCTGCGGGGTCATGCCGGCAGAACGGCGTCGACCGCAGCCCCTGGCAATCGATTTGGAATTGGACTGCGAAGGAACTCCTGCCGAGGCTGCCGACCAGATCAACAAGACCCTGGACTATGCCCAGGTAACTGAGCAGATCGTCGAGTTGGCTGCGACTCAAGACTGTGCGCTCCTGGAAACTTTCTCGGAACAGATCCTTGCGATGTTGTTCACAAAATTCCCTGTCGCGAAGGTCTCGCTGTGGCTCAGAAAGTTGGCGCCTCCTCTCTCACACATGACCGGATCGGTTGGCGTGAAGGTGGAACGGAGCCGCATGGCGCATCAGCCGCAACAGACTGATCAAGCTCCTTCGTCATTCTTAGCGCAACAGCTCCAACTCCATCGCTTACCCAAAGGCCGGGCGCTCGACGTTGCGGCCGGATCTGGACGTAATGCGCTCTATCTGGCCTCGCATGGTTTTCAAGTCGATGCGATCGATCGGGATGAACAGACCATGGCTCACCTCGCTGCCACGGCGAAACAACGGAATCTCCCGAACCTCACTGTTCGCACGCTGGACCTCGAGCGAAAGACCGAGGAACGACCGGAATTCCCGAAGCAGGAATATGATGTGGTCGTCGTATTCTTCTATCTCCATCGAGCACTGTTCCCCGCTATTATTGATTCACTGAAACCGAACGGGGTCTTGATCTACGAAACCTTCACCATCGACAATTACATGCGCCATCGTCATCCGCGCCGATGGGAATTTTGCCTCGCGCACAATGAATTGCTCAGGCTCACGTCCACTCTCCGCGTGCTGTCGTACGACGAAGGCGAACACGACAGCCATGGACCAGGCTCCGTCTTCACCGCACGACTTGTCGCTCAACAAGCAGGCCCCAGCAGCCTGCCGCACGAGTCGGCATGAGTCGTCTCGATCTCCATCTCCATACAACCCACTCCGATGGAAGCCTTGCGCCGGCTGAGGTACTACGGCTCGCCCACAAAGCCAATGTGACCGCACTGGCTATTACGGACCATGACATTGTCGCCGGCATTCCCGAAGCCATAGCAACCGGAGCTGAGTTGGGAATTGAAATCATTCCCGGCGTGGAAATCAGCTCCTTTGTTGGCACTAGTGAACTCCATATCCTTGGCTATTGCATAGACTGGCAAAACCCGGAATTGATTCGACGCTTGGTCTCCTTGCGCGAGAGTCGTCATACCCGCAACCCGCAGATCATCGAACGGCTGCGCTCATTAGGACTGGACGTGACCTATGAAGAGGTGCGGGCTCTGGCCGGCACGGATGCGGTCGGCCGCCCGCATATTGCACGGCTCTTGATGGACAAAAAGTATGTCACGTCCGCCAAAGATGCCTTTGACCGGTACTTAGCAGAGGGACGCCCGGCTTATGTGGCGCGTGAACTGCCCCAGCCGGTGGATGCCATCGCCTGGATCAGAGCCGCCGGTGGCGTAGCTGTGCTGGCCCATCCTACCTGGGCCAAAGTATCCGGAGAAGGGCTGAACACACTCCTGACAACATTGAAAGCTGAAGGCCTCGGCGGCATCGAAGTCCACTACAGTACACACACGAAGCGACAGACGATGGAGTATCTCGACCTGGCCAAGCGGCTGGACATGTTAGTGACCGGTGGAAGCGATTTCCACGGCATCACCAAACCGGACATCGAAGTGGGTACAGGCCGAGGTGACTTGAATGTACCCGAGAGGCTACTCGATCCCCTGAAGAAAGCTGCCCTCCTCGTTTGAAGCTCATCTAGTTTTGCAGATTATCTAGCTCAATCAACGAGACAAACTAAACAAACCGGGGCAATCGTCGGTTTGCACGCTTCACTAGCATCGAGGCGCTGCTGCTCATTTCCCCCAATTCGTTGACTCTCCCTTCCCATCCGCTACACTTTGAAACGTTCACGGACACCCTTAAAGATTCCTATGTCGAAATCCTGGACTTGGATCGCTCCCTATACCTTACTCATCTTGGCTGTGCTCCTAGCCGGCCCCTTGCTGAGCAGCCTGGCAGTGGTCCAATCTGTCCCGGTTCCGTATGCGCAACTCAGTGGGCCTCACGCCATTCGATTGGTGGCCAACCTCCTCGCGCTCGCCATCCTTTGGATCTTCGCCCTCGTTGCCTCTCGGAAAATCCCAGACAGCGGTCGCGGATCGAGCTTTCTCCGCCGACTCATTCTTCCACTCACGACCCTCATCGTCGTGCTTTTCACCAACAGAACATTCAGGACCCTGGGCCTGCCGCTGATCGAACGAATAGATCCTTCTCAACTCGCCATGGGGTATGCAATTGGTCTCGTCGGTTCCGGCCTCTGGATTACGGCAGCCTGGATTATGAACCGGAGTTCGCTACGCGAAGCGTTTGCTCCCCCCAGACAGACACGACGCCACGAGGTACAGGCGCTCTCTGAGGATGATGACGTAGGACAAGAAGAAGCAGAGGCTTCATCAGAACCAAAGAATACAGCCGCCACAACAACGATCAGTAGCTACACACCAGGCATGCTTGGGCGCTATAAGGTGTTGAAAGAGCTCGGACGCGGCGCAATGGGACTGGTCTACCTGGGAAAAGATCCAACGATTCAGCGTTTCGTAGCCATCAAGACTATGCGACTCGATCAGATCGACCACGATGACAAGCTGCAAGACGTCAAGGCACGGTTTTTCCGAGAAGCAGAATCCACCGGGCGTCTCTCCCACCCCAACATCGTGACCATCTATGATGCAGGAGAAGAAGACGATTTAGGATATATCGCGATGGAACTCATTGAAGGAACGCCCCTGAAACAGTGGGCACGGAAACCCAACTTGATGCCGGTCAACGAGGTTCTCCTGACTGTGGCTACCGTCGCAGATGCCCTGGACTACGCCCATCAACAAGGCGTCGTCCATCGTGACATCAAGCCGGCAAACATCATGCTCACGAAGGATCGCATTGTGAAAGTCATGGATTTCGGTATTGCGAAGATGGCCTCAAGCAGCAAGACACAAACGAATATTGTGATGGGCACGCCGACGTACATGTCACCAGAGCAAATCGCAGGCAAGAAAGTGGACGGCCGGTCGGACATTTTTTCACTCGGTATCGTGCTGTTTGAGCTCCTCACGGGACAGCTGCCGTTTATGGCCGACAACCTGTCGGCCGTCCTCTTCAGCATCGCCCATCATCCGCATCCCGCCATTCAACCATTGCGACCGGATCTTCCCCCAAGGGTGCAGGAGATCCTGGATCGCGCGTTACAAAAAGAGTTGCCTCACCGCTATCGGCGCGCGGATGAATTCGCAAGCGAGCTCCGCGCCTGTCTGCAAAGTCTCGCGGCCTAAGGGAGGTGTCGTCTGGCATTCGAACGATTGCATAGTGCCAAATCAGATACAGGCATCAAACGGCCCCATAACGAGGATCGCTTTGTGGCCGACCCTCTGCTCGGCCTCTATGTCGTCTGTGACGGCATGGGCGGTGGCAACGCCGGAGAAATTGCCAGCACCCTCGCAGTCGAGGCGATACAGGCCCATCTGGTCCAAGCAGGCCGGCACACAGACCTGCCGATGATCGGCCCCTGCGATGCCACCGTGTCGGCGCCAGCCAATCGTCTTGCCAGCGCGATTCGTGCAGCGAACGATGCCATCCATCGCGAATCATGGAGCAGGCCTGACTATGCCGGAATGGGTACCACCGTGGTCGCCGCACTGCTTCGTGAGGACGTGCTCGCCATCGCCCATGTCGGAGACAGCCGACTCTATCTTATTCGAAACGGAACAATCCAAGCTCTCACCACAGACCATTCCTGGGTTGCCGAACAGATCCTCAGGGGGCTCATCACAGAAGATGAGGCCAAACACTCTCCCCGCAGGAACATCGTCACGAAAGCCCTCGGTGTCGAGAGCACCGTCGATGTGGAGCTGACGGAGATTCCAGTCAAAAGCGGAGACATCCTGTTGCTCTGCTCAGACGGACTGACCCGTGATGTCCAGGCGGACGACATTCTTCACGTCCTCAGTGGATCGGAAGACCTTCCCACCATGTCCGATCGCCTCATCATCATGGCAAACGAAGCCGGCGGAGAAGATAACACCACCGTGATCATCGTGGCCCTGCGTGATGAACTCCAAGCCGGGCTGTGGGAGCGGCTAAAAAAACGATTCGCCGCGTAACGAATCACAGGGGTCTTGCACAGGAGGAAACGCTATGCCTGAAACTCTGCCACAACCGGCCACACTGCTCGTCAAACTTCACGGGCAAGGCTCGCAGCATATCGAACTGACTCTTGAGACCTTGACGATCGGTCGAAAAACCGACAATACCCTCGTCATCGAGGATCCCGCCGTCTCCGGGCATCATGCGCGGATCGTGAAGGTTCAGGCCGTCTTCTTTCTCGAAGACTTGATGAGCACCAACGGCACCGCCATTAATGGCAAGCCGATCACGCGCCACCAACTACGTGACGCAGACGTAATCACCATCGGCCAACATCGGCTCATCTTCCAAGAGAATATGACGGCCAGTACCGCGACACCGGCACCATTTGTCGATCTAGATCGAACTACGGTGCTCAAAGGTACAGACCGTACACCCGACGAATTGACGCTCACTGCCAAAGTTCTAATTGTTGCCGGGAAAACCGATCGGTTGGAATACCCGCTCACCAAACAGGTGAATGTCATCGGATCACAAGACGGAGCGGCCATTCGGTTGACCGGCTGGTTTGCCCCAAAATCTGCGGCGACGATCGCCCGCCGAGGCCTGACCTATTCCATCAGCCCTTCTCGGGGCGTAAAGTCTCTGCTGGTCAACGGCACGAACGTTGTGGAACAACAGGATCTGAGGGATGAGGACCAGGTCGAAGTGGCGGGCGTGACGCTGACGTTCTGTCTGCGCTCTGGAACAAAGAACACCTCTCGATAATATCCACCCGACTACTTGAAAAAAACGGCGCCCTTCGGAAGGGCCTGGTAGCACCGGTCTGAGACCTCCTGGCCATGCGATTGTAGACACTGGAGGATCTGGCCACCCACAGGCTTGACTGCTCTGCAGAATTGTTTCACATCCTCGTCGCACGACGCCTTCAATCGACTTTGATCTTCCTTCCATTTTACAAACCGCTCGTGCAACTGGCTTTGGCATAGCGGCGGAAGTCGTTTGGCTCGCTGTTTCAGACAGAGTGTACGATCAGAACCGTCCAAAGAATCGGGGCACATTTGTTCAATCTCAGCTTCACATTTCAGACGGGATGCCTGTAGCGCACGAGGATCCACCCCCGGCACAATTGGAGCTTCGACACTTGAGTCACGCGACCGATCGTCATCCGGTCTCGACACAGCTTCCTCCGACGGAAACGGAGGAGAGGTGGGGATGGTTAAATCCAGCGTGGGTGGCACAGACAGGGAAGACAAGGGACGTGCTGCCTCACGAGTCTCAGCAGGCAGTGCGGCCGAAGACATCTCTTCTTGTGACGGAAAATTGAAGACCACCGTCGCCCACACAAGCCCAAGCCCCAGGATGGTGATTGCGCCGGTGATTATCTCGCTGGAAGACTGCTGCTGAGCCATGGTTGCTCCCTAGCATGAACAAACCCAGCATAGGATATGGCGATGAAAAAATCGACGAATTCTCAGGTTTCTACCAGACGGCTATCCGGCTTTGTGGTTTGTCACGACATTAAGACATCGCATGGCAAGGCAGGCGCAGGGAAACGTGATGGAGTGAACCGACGGAGCAGGCAGGACGCCAGTTAGTTGTCAGGAGTTTCGACGATGTGGTTTTCAAACCTGGTGCAGCCTTCGGCGAGCAGCCGATTGGTGAGCATTTCTCCAGGCCATTCGATGGGCAAATCAGCCGTGAAGATCCACACATCGGGAGAGGTCCACACAGGACCGTGGTCTTCAGGGAGTTCGGGATCGAACAAATCGGTCCAGACCGGCATGTACACACCGTTCCCACATTGCGTATGGAGGTGCACGATCGTGCGTGCACGGACGAGTGGATCCAGATCGCGCCAGACTGCTGCGGTCTCATCCGCCAACCTATGGAGCCGCACGGCATTTTGCGCATCGAAAATGGCATAGGCGGCATAGACCGGTGCTTCGATCATATCGGGAGCCAGCGCCAACTCGGGACATTGCGCCACGAGACCTTCAAGGAGAGCCCGGCGATGCCGGTCCTCCAGCGAATCGGGCAGTCCAGAGTCCGGCACACCGATCAACTCAAAGAAGAGAAAGGCGGTACTCTCAACAGGAGGATACAGCCGAGCGGCAATTGAAGTGGCCCGCTGGGAATCCGCCACCGTACTCAAATGATCATTCAAACCCTGGAGACTGAGCGGCTCCAGCGTAGAATCGGTCAACAAGCGAGACTCTACGCGCACCACCGTCCCGGCAGAGAGCCGAAGATGCCGATGCAACAGCTCAGCCGTCGCAACCGGGTCAATCTTCAACTTAAGTGGATGTGTCAGATTGGCCTGGAGAGGAAGTTCCAAAGCCGCCATAATGGCATAAGCCAGTTTTTCATCGGCTGGCCCATCGATGAGCACGGAGCAGGATGCCTCCGCGAGAAGATCGAAGAGCCATTCCGCCATATCCTCGTCCAACGCCGCCAGCACTGTTAAAAGATCATACTCCCGTCCCTGCTCCAAGAACGCTTGCAGCGTATCGATGGCAGCCTCAGTATCGCCATGATCATGGCGCCGAGCATTGATTAAGTGAACGAGATCTCGTGTAAGGGGATCCGGGCGAGACCAACTTAACATATCGACAGACTCCTACCGCACAGACTTGCGACACCGCTCTCCATGTTGCCAAACTTTCCCTGTGGTAGCAAGCGCTCCAATAGTTTATTCCCGCAGGGTCCTGGCTGCCGATCAGATAACATCATGCTCACGATCCAATCACTTTCACCAACACACGCTTTTGCCTCAGACCGTCGAACTCCCCATAAAAAATTTGTTCCCATGGGCCGAAGTCCAACCGGCCTTCGGTAATCGCGACGACGACTTCTCGCCCCATCAGCTGACGCTTGATGTGGGCGTCGCCATTATCTTCTCCCGTCTCGTTGTGCCGATAGGTCGCGCCCTGAGGAACGAGCGTCTCCAAGAATCTGTCATAGTCCTCGAGTAATCCTGGTTCGTCGTCATTAATATAGACGCTGGCCGTGATATGCATGGCATTGACCAGCACGAGCCCCTCCTGGACGCCGCTCTTCTTGACCGCCGCCTCAACCTGCTGCGTGATGTTGAGGTAGGCGCGCCGCGTCTTCGTCTCAAACCAAAGCTCTTCGCGATAAGATTTCATGGCCGGTGGTCAGTGGGCGTTCATTCTGCCGAACTGGACACTTAAGATGCAAGCCTCACCATCTATTCCCACACCGTCGATCAATCAGAATCCTGCCACTATAAATGGTGCTATGTCCGTCAAGAAGACGACCATGTCCTCACGCCCACCGCTCACTCCACGACTTCGACTGTTAGCCCATGCCAAAATAGTCCTCCGGGAGCGCTATCTGGCCAAGAATATTGCGGGAACGATCGTCGAGATACTGGCGCGTCGCGAGTGACATCGCACAAGCTGAACGACTTTACCCGCCTGCCGGCTGCCCCACGCGGCTCAGCGCTGGTACGATTGCATGACCCGGCTCGACTTTCTTCCCAATTCGCCCACGTTGATGAACGCCGGACGACGGCTCCAGCAACTCTTCGCCTGTTTTGTCCTCCCGGTCAAAGACTCTCTGACCTCTATTTATGGGAGCCTGAGACATCAGGCTCTCATCCACCAATCGGGCGGCAATACGGGATTCTCGTTTGGTCACCTGCGCCTTCACAACGACCGAGTCGCGTCGTCGAGCGGCGTGGCCTCCGAACCAATTTCTTTCATGCGCATCTTCAACCTCTCGACGGACGTCATCAAACAAGGCAGAACCAGGCGCAGCGCCAATATGGGCGTGCTCCGTATCGATCACCCGGACATCCTCGACTTCATCGCACTCAAACAGACACCGACCGAGATGACCAATTTTAACCTCTCCATCGACATCACCGATTCGTTCATGCAAGCCGTGTTTCAACGCTATAGCGGCTGAGGCGTCTCAAAACTATCAATTTTCCGGCCACGGCATCTCAAGCCGAGGTGGCCGCAGCCTTTCTGCTCGCATACCGACTCGAATGCAAAGGCCTCACCGTCTATCGTACAGGCAGTCGGCAACGGCAAGTCTTGTCTTACAGCTCCGCCCATCCCTGTTAAGCCTCGCTTCTCGTATACAGAACTATTCAAGTAAATTGACAGTACTCCGCGATGGTGATAGGTATTTTCACAGGTTAGTCCATGTGGAATTGAATCGCTCAGTAGGGAGGTGCTCGATGGCTGCGCTCGTTGGGAACCTGACATCCGCCTTGAATCCTTTTGATTGGACTCTTCTTTTCGCCCGCCAACCAGAACCGGACTTGGAATTCACGGAAGAAGAACTCGATCAAACGATCGCCACGAAAGCACGTGGCCCGATAACCCCCCGCAAGAAATCCGGTGGGGGAAGCCCGATTCTCTGGGTACTACTCCTAGCTCTTGTCGGAGGCATTGCCTATGTCGCCACCATGGAGCCGGAGATGCTGGAAGAGTGGCTGAGCCCCTATCTGGGTGAGAGCACCCCGCCACCAATGGCCATGAAACCGAAGCCGTCGATTCCGGCACCCGTAGTTCCACCGGTGCCCGCACCGCAAGCCGCTCCCAGCCCGAGGAACGAAGCCTCCGCCCCCTTGGCGCCAGCAACCTCTCCCGCCACTGCCGTCCCCCCTGCAGCCCCAGCAATCGTTCCACCGCCCCAAATGGCAGCCAGAGCCGCTACACCCGTCGTACCTCCTCTCGACCCGATGTTCAGTGAAGGACAGAAAGTGACCGTCACCCTAGACGAACGGGCTCCCGGCGGAAACATTCCGCTGTTCGCAGATTCATCGAGCAGCAAGCCTGGGCCAATAGTTCGACCGGGAGTCTCACTGACCGTCATGGACGGTGATCTTCAGGCCTACGGATGGATGTATTTGGTGCGCACCGACGAAGGTGTCCAGGGTTGGGTATCGGAGAAACGTCTTCGCTTGAAGTTCTGACCCCCGCATTTTCTTTCACGCGAGTGGTCTCCAGAGCAGGCACATTACGCCTGATCTGGCAATCGCCCTGTGCTATAATCTGCGCGTTTTACATTTCGTGGTCATACCAAAACTATCGATGCGATCCCAATGAACACGCTCTCAGCGATTATCTTTGACTTCGATGGCGTGATCGCGAACACCGAGCCCCTCCATTTCGCTGGTTTTCGCCAGACTCTGGCTGAAATCGGCATCAGCCTGACTGAGTCAGACTACTACGCCAACTACTTGGGGTACGACGATCGAGGCTGCTTTATCGCAGCACTCACCGCGCACCAGCGCTCCACTGACCCAGCCGTCATCGCGCAACTGATGTGCCGGAAAGCTCATGCCTATCTGGAATCGGTAAAGGATCATCTGGTCATTTTCCCCGGTGTGCGCGAATTTCTGTGCGAAGCCGCCGCCGCCTACCCCTTGGCCATCGCGTCCGGCGCCCTCCGCCATGAGATCGAGGTGATCCTTGAACAGGCAGGACTCCAAAAAATGTTTCTTCACATCACCAGCGCAGAAGACGTGACCAGAGGGAAGCCCGATCCGCAACCCTTTCTCCACGCCCTCAATGCATTGAATCGGCCACGCCGAGAGCAATCCATCACTGCCGAATCCTGCTTGGTGATTGAGGACTCCATCCCTGGTATCCGCGGTGCGAAGACCGCCGGAATGAAAGTCCTCGCCGTGGCAAACACGCACACGATCCAAGATCTGTATGAAGCCCATGCAGTCACCCAGAGTCTTCCACAAGTTCGTCTCAGCGAACTCCGCACACGCCTGTGGTCTGGCGAATAAGAACCGAATGATATGAGAATCTGCTCCCTGCTTCCAAGTGCGACCGAAATAATTGCCTCGCTAGGCCTGAGCGATGAATTGGTTGGGATCAGTCACGAGTGCGACTACCCACCATCGATCAAGGATGTGCCCGTCATGGTTGAACCGATAATTCCACCTCATGGACTGTCCAGCAACGACATCGACAGACAGGTTCATCAACTGGTGGCGTCAGGACAGCGGCTGTATCGGCTGAACGATCATCTGTTGCGGCAAGCGCAACCCGATCTGATTCTGTCCCAAGACCTCTGTCATGTCTGTGCTGTCACGCCGGACCAGCTCCACGATGCCCTTTGCTCCATGCCACAGCAACCGACCGTTCTCACGTTGAACCCCAGTACGGTCCATGACGTGATCGACGATGTCGTTCGAATCGGCGACGCCGCCGGTCGGTCGGCGGAGGGCCACCGCCTCGCCACGCAATTACGTGACCGACTGGACACCATCCGAACTCGAGTCCAGGACATTTCGCATCGCCCTCGCGTGGTCTGTATCGAATGGCTTTCTCCACTGTACGTCGCAGGCCATTGGGTACCTGAAATGGTCCAGCTAGCCGGCGGCCAGGATGTCCTCGCGCAGCCTGGCAGCCCCTCGCGGGTTGTGACGTGGGACGAGATTTTTGCCGCAGCTCCAGACGTTCTCATCGTGATGCCCTGCGGGTTTTCTGTTGAACGGACACAAACAGAACTGCTCCAACTACTGCAGCAACCGGATCAATGGCGCCTCTCCCAGGACCTGGCGCAACGCACATTCCTGGTCGATGCCTCGTCCTATTTCAGCAGGCCGGGCCCGCGACTTATCGACGGCATCGAACTCTTGGCTGCCATCCTGCACCCGTCAGGTCACAACCACATTCATGAGTCCATGGCCTGTCGCCTTGGACCATTGCCGACGCGCCAATACTCATGACTTCACGCTCTGTCGCTGATGCGCAAGCCTATTGCACGGCTCTCACCAAGAAGAGCGGGAGCAATTTCTATTATTCCTTCCTCTTCCTTCCAAGAAAACGGCGCGCCGCGATGTACACGGTCTATGCGTTCTGCAAGGAAGTCGACAATGCGGTCGATGAGCCGCCGACAGGAAGCAATCCCCAAGAGGAACTCAGAAAGTGGCGTGCTGAGCTTGACGCGGCCTATCGCGGGACACCGACCTTTCCGGTGACCATTAGTTTGGCCGAGCATGTGAGGCAACTCGCTATCCCGCAGGCCTATTTCGATGAACTGATCAACGGGGTCGAAATGGATCTCTCGGCGTCACGGTATGCCTCGTTTCAAGACCTCTCGCTCTATTGCTATCGTGTTGCGTCGGTCGTGGGACTGATCTGCCTCCATATCTTCGGCCCCACATCTGCCAGAGCACAAGACTA
Source organism: Nitrospirota bacterium (assembly GCA_963701855.1). Lineage (GTDB taxonomy): Bacteria > Nitrospirota > Nitrospiria > Nitrospirales > Nitrospiraceae > Palsa-1315. The sequence continues at coordinate 49,226 of CAVPBK010000014.1, read as the reverse complement.
TGCCGTCGCTCTCGGTATGGCGTTTCAATTGACGAACATTCTACGAGACATTGGAACAGACGCAGCCCAAGGTCGCATCTATCTCCCGCACGAAGATCTCCACAAGTTTAGCTGCACCGATCAAACAGTCCTCCAACAGCAAGAAAGCGACGCCTTCCACGAACTATTCCATTTCGAAACCGCGAGAGCCCATGAATACTATGCAAAAGCGCAGGCGGCGTTTGAAGCCTTGCCGGCAAGCGACCGGCAGGCGTTGACGGTCGCTGAAATCATGCGCGCGGTGTATTTCAGAATTCTAAAAAAGATTGAGGAACCGAAGCATCGGATATTCGGCCCTCGCGCCCGACTCTCAGCGAGTCGTCGACTGGCCGTGGCCGCCGGAGTGTGGTTTCGCACCCGATCCTCGTGAGGTCCCCTAACCCCCAGTCCGTCGCGATTCTTGGAGGAGGCCTGGCCGGTCTCACCGCCGCCTACCGCCTCACCCGCCAGGGCTATCGCGTCACAGTCATCGAACGGCGCCCCCTGCTTGGAGGAGCCCTCATAGGCGAAGACCCTCACAATGACCCTGAGCCCTTCACTATCCTCGGTTGCCATCACGCGACACAAGCATTGCTACATTCGCTGCATTCCAGTCCACAGCAGCCGGAAAAAATTGCTATCCCGCTAGAATTTCGCCTCCCTGATGGCTCTTTCGTTCATTACCCACGCACCTCCTTCCCCGCTCCTCTTCACACCTGGGCAAACCTCCTGAGATTTGCAGGCATTCCCTGGAATGAACGGTGGCGGTTGGCATCATGGGTGGAGCAGCTGTGGGAAGGCGATGCAGAGCTGCCTGCCGATCTGGAGCAACGCACCGCCGATGAATGGCTTACTTCGATCGGACAAAGTGCGCAGACGCGTCGGGTCGTCTGGAATCCTCTCGCGCAATGGTTGACCGGCAACGGTCTCGCCACGATGTCCGCCGATGCCTTCGTGCGCTCGATGAAGCCCTTGTTCCTCAGCACTCATCCCGATAGCTGCATCTCGGTCGTGCAGGACTCGCTTCAGACCTGCTTCGTACAGCCGATCAGCGAGGTGTTGATGCAGGAGGGCGCCGCCATCTTGCACAATACTGAGGCGACACAACTCCGTTACGAACAAGACCGTATCTCCGGCGTCTTGCTGCGAGATGGTTCCTTATTGCAAGCCGATTGGTATGTGACAGCCCTGCCTCCGCAACAGCTCACGTCCCTGCTTCCAGAACGATGGCTAACCCGCTACGCCTATTTTCAACAACTCGTGGAATTGCGATCGATCGACAGCACAAACCTTCATGTGCATGTCGAGCAACCCTGCGCCACTCCTCGCCTCATCTTGCTGGGTGACACATCCTTTCACTTGGTACTTGCGACAGCGGCAGCGCCTGATCGCACAGCCTTCTCCCTCATCACCACCGACAGTCAATTCGATCAGGCTCGCCCTGACTCACAGCTTGATATCGCTATCCCTGACCTGCTCAAATCGTGGGGACTTCTGACGCCCGACCGCAGGATTGCAGCGACCCGATGCCGAACGATCTCCAACGCCATCCTCTCACTCAAGCCTGGAGCCAAATTACATCGACCCATCCAACGCAGTCCCATTGCCAACTTGCTGCTGGCTGGTAGTTGGACCGACACAGGATGGCCACCCAACCTCGAAAGCGCCATCGTCAGCGGCAACCGCTGCGCCGATGCAATCACGCACCGCTAACAGGATCGCAGAGCGAGACACGCGAGATTGGCGGGAAAGGCGAGTCTAGTGAACGAAAACCACTTCTACAACCAGAGCAACTTTTCTCCGTTTGGCCCAGACGCCAAAAGCCCGAGCGACCACGCCCGGGCACTGCATGGAATATCGAGCATCAACGCGTTGCGCAATATCTGTCTAACGCCAAGGGATATAGATCGGAATAGGCAATTCCCTACTTTGCCGCCGCATGAAGGTAACAAAGGTCCTCGAAACGTCCGTTGCCTCGGTATTGCGCGATCACGGTCCATTCAGCACGCCCATCCGTCAGACTAACGTACGCGCTCTCGTCCACCATGAAGGGTTGAACTGTAAAGACCCCTGCCAATGTCGTCCGGCTCACGCCTGTTTCCTCAATAGGAAGTTGCGTCAAGGGATAGGCCCCGCCCGTCCGCTCGAACTTATCAGGCGTCGCCATCAGAGGCGACAAGTCCTGCCAATTGGCTTGCTCAAGAACAGCGCTATTGGCAGGAAACATATAGAAACTGTCGCTCGGACTCCCCTTCATACAGAACGTTGTCTTGACCACCAAATCCGGTTGCCCATCATTATCCAAATCAAATACCGCTTTATCGAGACTCGAGCAATGCCTCGTTTTTGGCCCTTGCCCCTTCAACTCGACCGGCTTCCAGGGAATCTGCCGAAAGATCTCGTGCTGGTATCGCAGCCGCCATCGATCGTCCACATCCTCACGAAACGCTTCCAGCGCTCTTGCGCAGAGCTTGCTGTCCTTGCTGGCGACAAGCTGATACCCTCGTTCAGCAGCCCAGGCCGCGCCTACACTCATCGTGAAGACAAAAAATCCGACTACGAGCCGTTTTATGAATGGCATGATGTCCTCCTTTGGCTCCATACAGACATGGCAGTCTGCGCAACCATTTTTCACACGTTTCCCTTCCATTGACAAGAAAAGTCGGCCCGCCTAAAATCCTTTGAAATTTTCACCGGCCCCCTTCACCATCATGACTCTCCTCGAACTCGGCAAGTCTCTGCACAACTGCCAACGTTGCAAGCTCGCGAAGATGGGCCGAACCCAAGTGGTGTTTGGTGTGGGAAATCCGCATGCGAGCGTGATGTTCGTAGGGGAAGCGCCTGGCTTCCATGAGGACCAGCAAGGGGAACCGTTTGTCGGGGCTGCAGGAAAACTCTTGAACGATCTCCTACAATCAGCTGGATTGTCACGCAGCGACATCTACATCGCCAATGTGATCAAGTGCCGGCCTCCGAATAACCGCGACCCGGAGCCGGATGAAGTCGAGACATGTAAACCATTTCTCATGCAACAGATCGCGATGATCCACCCCAAACTAGTCTGCACGTTGGGGAATTGGGCGACGCAAACATTACTGGAACGGAAGGTGGGGATTACCAAGGTTCGCGGCCAGGCCTTCTACTTGAAAGACTTCGTCCTCTTCCCCTTACTGCATCCAGCCGCAGCCTTGCACCAAGGCAGCATGCTCGAACCACTCAAGGAAGACTTCAAGAAGTTAAGAGAATTCCTCGACCGCCATTCTCAACCGACCCCAGCCGAATCCACAACGCCAGCCGCTCCAGCCCTCAACATCGAACCGCCGCAGCCGACTCAAATGGATCTCTTCGGCTAGAAACCGCCGTCCGTGAAATGATCGGTACATCCAGTTGGTTGCTTGTAAATCAAGAGGCTTACCGCTAAGCTTGTGAGCGTAGGGTCAGTGAATCGTTATCTCAATTAACGAGGTGATCATGCCTTCCGCAAAAGAACAGATCGCCAAAATCCTTCAAGACCAGCCAGACGACAGTTCCTACGACGAAATTCTTCGGGAGTTGGCCTTTGCCAGAATGATCGAACGAGGGCTTGCGGACTCCGATACCCGAAGAACGATCAGCCATGAAGAGATGGGGCGCCGCATCAAGACATGGGGGAGCTGACCTGGACAGTCGAAGCCGAACGATGGCTGCGCGACATCCACGACTATATTGCGCAAGATAACCCCGCCGCTGCCTATCGCACCGTAGAAACGCTCTACCAGAAAGCAGAAGTCCTCAGAGAATTCCCCGAGTCAGGCTATCGCTACTGGCAGCGAGCAGACCGACACATCCGCATTCTTCTACATGGGCATTATCGAATCGCTTATATAATCAGAGATTCCGGTGCGATCGATATTCTCGGCGTTTTCCATGGCGCGCTCAACATCGACCGTTACTTGCTGTAACCCAACCCTTTACACTCCACATCGAGCCACCACAGCCGGTACCTATCAGAGCCACCACCCCTCATCTTTCGGAGCGACCCTTTCTGACTTGGTCGGGCAGAAAAATGTCTCGGCTGACGAAGGGCGGACAGCTCCGGCTTCACCATGATGCGATGACGCAAGACTGCAAATGGGCGCTTCATTGTTGGCCGTGCGCCTTACCGGACCGGAAGAACGACGCCACTGCACTTGGTTTGGCAAGCAATCGGCATATGACGCCATGGCGAAAGCCTCCGTGCCCATCCCTTCCATCCGAGGCTCTGACTAGAGATAGACTCGTCATGCTCGAAAAAGTAGAATGTCCCCACCATCTGCGCACACAAATAGCATGGTAAGGCAACTACATTCTTTCGTTGAACACATAACCCACGCCGCGTTATGCGATCAAAATAATTCTGAAGCCTATGAAGCGATTAGTTGAGCTTTCAAACGAAGAAGCAAGAAAGCACTTCTTGAAGGAGAGTAGCTACTTCAATGGTGACTTGCCTAGCTACATCAGCTTCGAGCCGATTCTGAACGACGTCGAGACGGTCTTGAAAGGGGGGAACTATGCTGCATTTAAGTCGAAGAACCCTAAGGATTTGCCAAACGTAAACTACAACTTTATCGCAAATAAGGATGGCAAGTTCGCGTGGCGTCCATATGAGCTGATGCACCCGGCGCTTTATGTCTCTTTGGTGAATGTAATCTGCGCCCCGGAGAATTGGACACATATCACTAAACGCTTATCTGAGTTTGAAGATGGCGCTGTTGACTGTTGCAGCGCTCCAGTGATGTCGCTAGACAATCAAGCAGATGTGGCAACACAGATTAAGAGCTGGTGGCAAAGTGTCGAGCAGCGATCTCTAGTCTACTCTCTGGAATTCAGTCACATTCTTCACACCGATGTAACAGACTGTTACGGATCTCTATATACACACAGCATTTCCTGGGCACTCCACGGCCTTGAAGAAGCCAAGAGGGAAAAAGGGAAAAACTCTCTTCTCGGAGAAAAAATCGATTCACACATCCAAGCAGGCAGGTACGGACAGACCAACGGCATTTCTCAGGGTTCTGTCTTGATGGACTTTGTGGCGGAGATCGTTCTTGGGTATGTTGACCAACAAATCAACTCCGCTCTAGACGATCAGGCCGATTTTCGGATACTCAGATATCGCGACGATTACAAGATATTTTCCAATAGCGACGATCGAGCCGAAGAGATACTGAAAATTATCAGTGATAAATTGCGGTCAGTCGGAATGAAGCTAGGCGTAGCTAAGACTTTCTTATGCAGGAATGTCGTCGAGGGATCAATCAAACCGGACAAGTTGGCAGGCATTGATCTACAAGACCTAGGAGATGCAAATGCAAAAACGATTCAGAAACAACTTCTAAGACTACATTCATTCGGGCAGCGCTTCCCGAATAGTGGAGCGCTCCGACGCTTGGTTAGCGAGTTTCACACCAAAATTTCGACGCAAACTGAAAATCCTGACGATCTTGAGGTGCAAGTTGCGATTGCAGCGGACATTGCGTTCGTTTCGCCGGCCACTTTCCCCGCTGTTGCGGCCATCCTGAGCCACCTCATCTCACTTGCCTCAACCGAAGAGAAAGCTCGACTGTGGAAGAAGGTTCACAAAAAGATGGCCCGAGTGCCGTATAACGGCTACCTTGAAATATGGTTGCAACGAGTAACACAGCCGAAAGCAGTCGGTATGACGTTCACTAGTGATGAGCCGATATGTCAAATCGTGAATGGCCAATCCCCAGATCTGTGGGAGAACGATTGGATCGCAAGCGATGACCTCAAGTGCGCGTTAGAGGTATCAAAGATTGTGGTGGGGTCAGCGTCTGATGCTCAAGAAGTGGTACAACCCGAAGAAGTCGAACTGTTCAAGCAGAATGCGTGGGCATACTGATAGGACATTCCACATCCCCAAAATGAGTTCTACGCGAACGGCCATATTCTCTTGATAGACCATTTCCATATGCTGCCGAACAAATCGCTGCAGCGGACACTTGACTCGTCACGCATGGCGCTGCCGCGCCACGCACGCCGCCTCAAGTGCCGCTGAGTTCAAGCGTTGAGCCGACGCTTCGCATCTGTCTCTATAAATCCTTTCAAGCTCGCTCAGTTTATTCCTCAAAGTCGTTCGGGAGGATCGTTGCCGCCGATGACCGGATGAATCGGGACACAACTTGCCGCAACTCGCGGCCGTTGCTCTTCCGCTGCAACGGCGAAGCCTGTATTGTTTGAGGCTCGGCGAGTTTACAGGCTTCGAGCGAGTAAGGCGTAGTTGGGTGATTCAGGAGGTCTTGCGGCGGCGCGCATCCTCCCGGGCGACCACCCCCTGCTGGCAAGAGCGGAAGCAGCAGCGGGCGTCGGTCCTAGACTTTCGCTTTGATGGTGAACGAGGGGTCTGAACCGGTGGACTCGGCAGCTTCTTCTTCGGCAGGCTTTTCTTCTTCCGGCACATCGAACCAGGACACCAGCATCTCATCCCACCAGGCTTCGTCGATCTCTTTCCCCGGATCGCTGCCGAGAAATGCCACATCATCCTTCGTCACGTTTGGACCGACCAGCTGAGGTTGAAACTTGGCTCGATCAATAATTTCTTTCGTCGCATACCCTCCGATAATCCAGGAGTCAGGATCGGCCCGGCGCGACTTGTAGGCCTTGAGACCGATCTTGAGATACATGAATATCTGCTGTTGCGCAGGATCTCCGACACCGGATTGAGGCAAACCCAAGGTCTTTTCTATCCTCTTGCGCCAATGCCGGTCGTCGTATCGCGACGTAATCAACTGGAGCATGGTCTTTCCGATTTCGACATCAAGCGGCATAAAACTTCTAACTCCTCTTACGACGATCTCAAGTGCTGTTTGAAAAATGCTGTGGCGCGAATCCAGGCGTCTTGGGCTGCCTCAGAACGATAGACGGTCTTATCTGTATCTCGAAAAAAAGCATGGGGCGCGCCGGGATAGGTTTTGATCTCGCCGGACTTATTGTATTTCTTGAAGCCTGCCGCGAGCCGCTGAACATCCGCCTTGGTAATCCAGCCGTCATCCTCTCCATAGAGGTAGAGGACAGGAGCCGACAGCTGTTGCAGCGGCGCATCGGGATTCGGCACCTGACCATAGAACGGCACGGCGGCCTTAATATCTTTGTTCACACAAGGCAGCATGAGCGCATAGGATCCGCCCATGCAGAATCCGGTCACTCCGATTTTCGTGGCGTCGACCTCAGGAACGGACTTGAGATAGGCAACGGTGGCATTGAGATCCTTGAGTCCATCTTCCTGCTGGAGCGTATTCATCAACTTGCCTGCCTCGCCGGGATCGGTGGTGAGGGCGTTCCCTAATCGGGAGTACAAATCCGGAGCGACCGCCACATACCCCTCAGCGGCATAGCGCCTTGCCACGCCCTTGATATGTTCGGTCAGTCCCCACCATTCCTGAATCACGATAATCGCTGGGCGTCGCTCCTTGGTTTGCGGGGCAGCGACATAGGCCCGCATCGTCACCTTGTCGCCGGGATACTGGACCAACGTTTCCCTGATTGACTCGGCCATGGCTTACCTCGCTGGGATGAAGAGCTTATGGCTAAGGGCATATGGGAAAGCATTGCGCTTCGCATCCGAACCATCAGCTATGCGCTATCTGCCATCTGCTCCTAGCTTCCCGCCACCATCATCTCTGTAATCTTCACAGTCGGACTGGCAATGCGTCCGCGAAACACAAGATCGCTGCCGATCATTTCTATTCCCGCAAACATGTCTTTCAGATTGCCCGCAATCGTGATCTCTTCCACGGGATAGGCCAACTCGCCCCCTTCGATCCAAAACCCAGCAGCTCCCCGCGAATAATCACCAGTCACCATGTTGATACCGAAACCGATGAGGTCCGTGACATACAAGCCCTGTTTCACCGTCTTGATAATGTCTTGCGCGGTCTTTGCCCCTGGGGCGAGATAGAAATTCGTGGGACCGACCGATGGATTCTCGCCGACACTACGGGAAGCGTTGCCGGTCGAAGCCAACCCGAGCTTCCGCCCTGAGTAGGTATCGAGCAGGTAGCTCTTCAATACTCCTCGCTCCACCACCGTCGTCTTCCTGGTCAGCAGACCTTCGCCATCAAACGGTCGAGAGCCCAGACCTCCGACTACTCGCCCATCGTCGTAAACCGTGACATACTCCGGAGCCAGCGATTTGTCTAATTGGCCGGCCAGGAATGACGCCCCTTTATAGAGGGCATACCCCGACACTGCGCTGCAAAGATTCCCCATGAGACTTCCGGCTGTTTCTGCATCAAAGACAACAGGAACTTGTTGGGTTGCCACTTTCCTCGCCCCGAGCTTTCGGATCGTCCGCCGTGCCGCTTCCAGTCCCACCGCCTCCGGGGAGTCCAGCTTGGCAAATTTCCGTTGCACCGCGTACCAGGAATCCCGTTGCATGGCGCCGGTCTCCGGATCGGTGGCAACAGGCGATACTGACATGGAGAAACTGGAACTCTGGTACTCACCCAAGAATCCGTGACTATTGCCCAGCACTACGCGGCCAGAAGAGGAATCGAAGTCGCCCCCTTCCGAATTCGTCACACGCTCATCCGTAGACATAGCAGCAGCTTCGACACGTTTGGCCAATTCGATTTGCTGTTCTGTATTGAGTCGGGTGGGATCGTAGAGATCCAAATCTGGCTTCTCTCCCGCCATTTGATCCGCCGCCGGCAAGCCGGATACCTGATCTTCTACGACAGCCTTCGCCAGGGTGCAGGTCTCGGCAACGAGCTGATCCAATGAGTCCGCTGAAAAATCGGAGGTGGAGGTACTGGCTGAGCGTTTTCCGACAAACACGCGCAAACCGAGATGCTTCTCCCGCGCTTTCGTGAGGCGATCGACGGCACCTAACCGGACTTGCACCGAAAAGGTTTCGCCGTCAGCGACAATGATGTCCGCTTCCGTCGCCCCACCGCGTTTTGCCTTGGCCAAAAGGTCCAACGCAAGCTGGCTATACCCATCGCGCTGTTGTATCTGCTGATTCATCGCTGTGTCCCGCCCACGGTGATTTCGTCGATTCGAATGGTCGGCAGACCGACACCCACTGGAACGGATTGCCCTTCTTTGCCACAGGTGCCAATGCCCTCGTCCAGCTTGAGGTCATGCCCGACCATCGAGACCTTGGTGAGAATCTCCGGTCCGCTGCCGATCAATGTCGCACCCTTGACTGGCCTCGTCACCTTTCCCCCCTCAATCAAGTAGGCTTCACTGGCAGAAAACACAAATTTACCGTTGGTGATATCCACCTGCCCGCCACCAAACGACACGGCATACAGTCCGCGATCGACGGAGCGGATAATCTCCTCAGGGTCCGACGTTCCAGCTAACATGAACGTATTCGTCATGCGCGGCAGCACCACACTTTGGTAACTTTCTCGCCTGCCGTTGCCAGTCACAGGAATGCCCATCAGGCGCGCATTGAGTTTATCGGTGATGTAGCCGCGGAGAATCCCCTTCTCAATGAGCACTGTACGACCGGTCGGGGTCCCTTCATCGTCCATGTTGAGCGAGCCTCGTCGGCCCGGCAAAGTCCCATCATCGACAATCGTACAAACATCGGACGCTACTCGTTTGCCGAGAAGATTCGAAAAAGCTGACGTTTTCTTACGATTGAAGTCCGCCTCAAGGCCATGGCCGATGGCTTCGTGCAATAAAATCCCCGGCCAGCCTCCACCCAGCACGACCGGCATGACACCGGCCGGCGCCTCGACGGCAGACAGGTTGAGAATCGCCTCCCGAGCCGCTTCACGCGCAAACCGCAGATACCGGTCGCCCTCGTGATAAAACTCAAACCCGACACGGCCCCCTCCTCCGAACGAACCGGCTTGCCGTTGGCCATTCTCTTCAGCAATACAGGTCACTTGTAGTCTCGAAAGAGGCTGCACATCCCCGATCAGCGTGCCGTCCGAGGTGGCAACGATGACCACCTTATACTCCGTGTTAAACGAAGCCATGACATTCTTAATGCGCGGATCATACCGGCGCGCTTCTGCATCGATGGCATTCAAGAGGGACACACGATCCGCTGTGGCAACTTCGGTCTGTGCCTGCTCAACTGGATAGAGATCGCGCGTTGGGCGTTGGCGGACAGGCACCGGAACCGCCTCGGTCCCGCTTGGCGAATTGGCAATATACCGGGCCGTATCCGCGGCCAGTTCAAGATCCTTCTTTGTCAGTTCATCGGAATAGGCAAAGCCGGTTTTTTCCCCCGCTGTTGCTCTCACCCCCACACCTTGCGATACACTCTTGGTCGCACGCTTCACGAGAGACTCTTCCATCGAGACGGATTCAGACACGCAGGATTCAAAGTAGAGATCGGCATAGTCGACATCGCGAACTTTGACCCGCCCAAGCGCCCCGATCACCTCGCCTTCGGTCAGACCGAAGGACGTTAACTGAACAAGATCCCCCATGGTATACGAATCCTCACGATGGTTAGCCTGCGGAAAGACGGCAAAGTATAGCCGATCACTTTCGTCTGGCGCAATGATAATTCATCCAACTCATCGCTTTTACAGGACTTTTACGAAAATTTGTTTGACATTCTGCACCCTCGCCAGTAGACTTTGCTCGCCTACCGCACGAAACTCGTAAGAAGGGATCTTTACCAACAGCACATTTATGGACACGAAAGACTTGTCGGACGTAGATCAGCTATCCATAGAAGAGCTTGCCGCAAAACTTGAGCCCGACCTCTCACCCAAGCACATCGCCATTATTATGGATGGCAATGGCCGCTGGGCAGAACTACGACACCTCCCTCGCATTGCCGGTCATCGAGAAGGGATCAAATCCGTCCGGGAAATGATCACGGTCTGCTTGGAACTGGGCATTAACGCCCTGACCATTTACGCATTTTCACAAGAGAATTGGAACCGTCCCGTTCAGGAAATCTCCTCGCTCATGGGCTTGCTGGAATACTACCTTTCGACGGAACGAGCAAAACTCATTGAGCAGGGTGTCCGGTTGCGCATGATTGGCCGGCTCGACTCACTCCCGGCCTCCGCCCTCCAATGGGTCCGGACCGCCGAGCAGGAAACCGCCCATCTCGATAAACTGCATCTCACCGTGGCCCTCAGCTATGGCGGACGCGCTGAGATCGTGGACGCAGTGCGTGAACTCCTGCATGACGCACAAGACGGAAAGCTACAACCGGACGAAGTGGATGAGTCTTGTATCAAGCAATATCTCTACACCCATGACCTGCCCGATCCAGACTTATTGATCCGCACCAGCGGCGAAACGCGGATCAGTAACTTTCTCCTCTGGCAGCTCGCCTACACCGAGCTCTATTTCACCCCAACCCTGTGGCCCGACTTCCGTCGCCGCGACCTCTTATTGGCCTTGCTGGAATACCAGCGACGCGAGCGGCGATTCGGTCGTGTCCTCAGCGCCATTTCGTCATAGTGATCGATCTCAACCTCCCCATGCAGGAATACAAAACCGCCGGCCAACAGCAAGCTGAACCAGCGCCTAAAGCGGCACCCCGATTCGATCTCCGCCGGATCTATACCATTCTGGTTCTTGCTCCACTCTTATACGCCGTGATTCGTTATCTTCCACCCCTCGCATTTTCCGGGATCGTGGTGCTAGCGGGAGGGCTCGCCCTCTTCGAGTTCTACCGATTGTGTCTCAGCGACCGCAGCCATTCCTGGCTGATAGGGATCGGCCTGATAGGATTCGGCGCTCTGATTCTCGGAACACACTGGACGGACATCATCGTTCCAGCCCTCCTGGCCACACTGGTCGGCATTCTGTCTGTCCCACTCTTTAGTTGCGCTCCCCTCGAGCAGAGCCTGAGGAATGGCGCCATGACCTTGTTCGGCGTACTCTATCTCGGTCTCACACTCAGTGCGCTCTCGATGACGAGGCTCTTGCCTCAGGGTGAATGGCTGATCTTTTTTCTCCTGCTGGTAACCTGGGCCTCGGATACCGGCGCCTATTATGTCGGCACACTGTTTGGGCGACATCGATTGGCCCCCACAATCAGTCCAAAGAAAACGGTCGAGGGCTTGGTGGGTGGGTTGATCGGTGCCATAATTGTCGCGTATGTAGCCCGTTGGTGGTTTCTCCCTGAGTTGTCAGGCCTCGATTGTCTGATCTTGGGCATCCTACTGACCATCACAGGTCTTTGGGGCGACCTGACCGAATCGGCCATGAAACGTAGCGTCGGCATGAAGGACTCCGGCGGGATACTGCCGGGTCATGGAGGTATGCTCGACCGTCTGGATAGTCTCTTGTTCACCGCCCCTGTCTTCTACTACTATGTAACGCTGGCAAGTCGGCTACGAGTCATGGAGTGAAGGAGTCCCCTATGAAAACAATCGTCATCCTCGGATCGACTGGGTCAATCGGCACCAGCACCTTAGATATCGTGGACCGGTTCCCAGAAGAATTCCGCGTGGCTGGACTGACAGCTGGCAGCAACGATGAAAAGCTTGAGGAGCAGATCCGCCGGTTCAAGCCCCGCGTCGTGGCCCTATCGAACGCCTCCGCTGCCGCCAGGCTCCGGCAACGCTGTGCGGAACTGCCTGTCGAAATCTTGGCTGGGCAAGAAGGATTGATTCAGGTCGCCTCTGCGCTCGAAGCTGAACTCGTCATCTCCGCCATCGTCGGAGGAGCCGGTCTCGTGCCCACTCTTGCGGCAATCCGAAGCGGAAAACAAATCGCCTTGGCCAATAAAGAGCCGATGGTCATGGCGGGAAAACTGATGCAGGACGAGGCGCGACGGCATAACGTTCGTATCTTCCCGGTCGACAGCGAACACAGTGCGATCTTCCAGTCGTTAGAAGGCCATCGCAAAGAGGATGTCCGCCGCCTGATCTTGACTGCGTCCGGAGGGGCTCTCTGGACCCTGGACCGGGAGGAGCTGCAGGACGTCACACCAGAACGGGCGCTCCAACATCCCAACTGGAAGATGGGCGCAAAAATCACGATCGATTCTGCCACGCTCATGAACAAAGGACTCGAAGTTGTCGAAGCCCGGTGGCTCTTCGACATCCCGGAATCCCAGATCGAGGTCATGATCCATCGGGAAAGCATTATTCATTCTCTGGTAGAGTATCAGGATCGTTCAATGATCGCGCAATTGGGATTACCGGATATGCGAACGCCAATTTCCTATGCGATGAGATATCCAGGGCGCATGCCGCTTGATCTGCCTTCGTTGGATCTGACGGAGATCGGGAAGTTAACGTTTTGCAAGCCGGACCACGACCGGTTCCCCTGCTTGGGTCTTGGTTATGAATCCCTGCGAATCGGCGGTACGATGCCTGCCACGATGAATGCCGCAAATGAAATCGCCGTCGAGGCATTCTTGAACGGAGGTATCCGTTTCACTGACATTCCGAAGATCATTCACAGCACGATGGACATCCACACGACCAAAGACGTCGAGACGTTGGAGGACGCGCTGGAGGCGGATCGCTGGGCGCGAGAGAAAGCCGAATCTTTGGTTGTGGCGTTGGCACGCTAGGATTCACACGAAGGAGCAAACACCGTGTTCATGGCATTTACCTGGTCCCCCGATTCCGTCTGGTTGTTATTACAAAAAGCATGGTGGTTCCTAGTCGTTCTAGGTGTGTTAGTCGCATTCCATGAGCTCGGGCATTTCCTGGCCGCTCGCTGGGTCGGCGTCAAGGTTCTCAAGTTTTCTCTTGGATTCGGACCGAAGCTCTTCGGCAGAAAAATGGGCGAGACAGAATATCTCCTCTCGGCCATTCCACTCGGTGGCTACGTGAAACTCTTCGGCGAAGATGAGACCGAGGCGACCACACAGGAGGATCGTGCGCGGTCGTTTGCGCACAAAGGATTGTGGGGCAAAGTCCTGATCGTCGCCGCAGGACCTGGGTTTAACTTTATTCTGGCGTATTTCATTTTTGCCGGATGGCTTGCGACCGGAACGCCGCTTTTTGTCCCGACGTTCCAGGATCTCTCCCCCGATATCGAAGCGATGACCCCCGGCTCTCCAGCCGATATCGCAGGTATTCAGATCGGAGATCGTGTCAGCCGAGTCAATGGACAAGACATTTCGACCAAGAATGAACTCTTCGACACCGTGGCGAAGAGCAAGGGACAGGCGTTGACCCTCGAGATCAAACGAGGCGAACAGGTCAAAACGCTGACGGTTACGCCCACAACCGCCCCCGGACCACAGGCCTCTGCACAAGAGCCAGGATACTACCTGGGCGTCGAAGAAGCACCGCCCCTCGTTACGTCAGTCATGCAAAATTCACCGGCGGCGAAAGCAGGGCTTCAAGCCGGGGATCATGTGGTCAACATCGAGGGCCAGACGATCCATACGTGGTCCCAGATGACCGGCATCGTGAAGGATAATCCCAATCACCAGTTACAGATAGAGGTTTTGCGGGAAGGGCATCGAGTTCCGCTGACTGTGACGCCTTCTGCTGAGAAGGCCATGGTCAACGGCCAGTCGGTCGAAGTCGGCAAGATCGGCATTCAAGGGCCAGGTCGTACAATCATGCGTTCCAGCACCCCGCTGCTGTCGCTCTACGACGGCTTGGGAGCCACGTGGGGCTGGACTGAGCTGACCGCAATCGGCCTCTACAAAATGATCGTGGGGGATATCTCAAGCAAAAACATCGGCGGCCCGCTGACGATCGCCAATATTTCCGGAGAAGCCGCTGCGCAGGGGGCCTCAAGTGTGGTCTTTCTCATCGCCATTCTAAGCATCAATCTGGGCGTCCTCAACTTGCTCCCCATTCCCATTCTCGACGGCGGCCATCTGTTGTTTTTTCTAATCGAGGGCATCCTGAGGAAACCCCTTGGTGAGCGCCAGAGAGAACTCGCACAACAGGCTGGCCTCGTGTTGTTAGTTGGCGTCATGATCTTTGCGTTTTGGAATGACCTCGAACGGATCTTCTTGCGATAGATCATGCCTCCGATAACCTGAATGTCGAACACCATCGTATCAGCAACACACTTCCTTGCTCACCGGCACATCAGGCGTGATGACGTTCGGGCTTGACGACTTTTTGACCTTTCTCAAAGAAATATGCGGACCTCCCAAATCTTAATCCCTACATTGCGAGAAGACCCGGGCGAAGCGGAAACCGTCAGCCATAAGCTCATGCTCCGAGCCGGTCTGATTCGCAAGGTGGCGGCCGGCATCTACACCTACCTTCCGCTCGGCCTCAGGGTCATTCGAAAGGTCGAACAGATCATTCGTGAGGAAATGAACCGAGCCGGAGCCCAAGAGCTCCTCATGCCTATTGCCTCTCCCGCGGAGTTGTGGCGAGAAACCGGCCGATGGAATTTCTACGGCAAAGAACTGCTGCGCTTCAAGGATCGCCACGAGCGCGAGTTCTGCTTGGGACCGACCCATGAGGAAGTGATCACCGATCTATTCAGACGCGAAGTCCGCTCCTATCGGCAGATGCCGCTGAACTTCTATCAGATCCAAACAAAGTTTCGAGATGAAATTCGTCCCCGCTTCGGACTTATGCGGGGACGAGAGTTCATCATGAAGGACGCCTACAGCTTCGATCAGGACGAAGCGAGCGCCAGGCTCAGTTATCAGAAAATGTACGATGCCTACCATCGTATCTTCACACGCTGCGGCCTCACCTTCCGTGCCGTGGAAGCCGACACCGGCCTTATCGGCGGCAGTTCATCTCACGAGTTCATGGTGCTCGCCGAAACGGGAGAGAACACCATTGTCTATAGCGATGCCGGCACCTACGCCGCCAACGTCGAACAGGCCGAAGTGCTGCCTCCTGCTGAGGTGGATACCGAATCCCCGCGTCCTCTGCGTACCGTCCAAACGCCTCGCTGCCGGACAGTCGAAGAGGTCACAAAATTCTTGAATATCTCCCCTACGCATCTCGTGAAAACACTCATTTATTCGGCGGGCAAAGACACGGTTGCCGTGTTGATACGGGGAGACCATGAGGCGAATGAGGTTAAAATTCAACGACTCCTGCGAGTGACTGATCTTGAGCTTGCAACTCCCACAACCGTCGAGCAAGTCACTGGCGCACCGGTCGGGTTTGCCGGCCCCGTTGGCCTGAAACAGGTTCGGATTATAGCCGACCACGCGGTCAAATCCCTGCGCAACGTGGTCATCGGCGGCAATCAGAGCGATACGCACCATGTCGATGCAAATTGGGATCGTGACTTTCAGGTTGAGCTGTTTGCCGATCTCCGCAGCGCCTGCGCAGGAGATCCGTCGCCGAGAAAAGACGGGACATTGAAGGCAACAAAAGGCATCGAAGTCGGACATGTCTTTATGCTCGGCACCAAATACAGTGAAGCCATGAAGGCCTCCTTCCTTGATCTTCACGGCAACGAGTGTCTTGCCGTCATGGGATGTTACGGCATCGGCGTCGGACGCACCGCCGCTTCGGCGATCGAACAGAACCACGACGCGAAAGGCATTATCTGGCCCTTCCCCATCGCCCCGTTCCATGTGCATCTCCTCCCGCTCACCCAATCAGCGCAGACCGCCAAGGTCACTGCGCAGCTCTACGACGAACTGGAGTCGGCAGGGTTCGAAGTACTCTGGGATGATCGGGATGAACGAGCGGGCGTAAAGTTCAACGATGCAGACCTGATTGGAGCCCCGTTCCAGGTTGTTGTCGGAGACAAGGGTCTCGCAGAAGGAGTGGTGGAGGTCAAAACTCGAAAGGATGGGGTGAAACTTAAGCTGCCTCCGGCGCAAGTCTCGGCTCATTTGATTCGCATACAAACAAGTTGAACACCATCCACTCATCAACGGCTTTATCCGCATTGTCACTTCCGCAAATATCCCAGTCTCAAACCGCCTTTTCCTTGCCTTCCATCCGTTATCAGCTAGACTGAGCATCAATCTCTGCCTCAAGGCACATGTGGTCATGAGGATCGTACCCACTCTTCATTGAGCATACAGGTCCGGTGATGACCTACATGGCCGATGGCCAGGAGCCCTGGTAATGCAAGCCAATCCCATCCCACAAAACCTTCAGGAACTTCAACAGAAAGTGGTATTCGCCGAGAACGTCAAGCGCATCACGGACCAAATCCATGCGGCCAGCGATCTTGACCATATTCTCCTCGATCTACGCAAAGAAATTCTCAGCATTTTCGATGCCGAAGATCTCACCATCTTCGCGTTTGATTCGGAAAAGAAAGAAATTTTCTCCAAAGTCCCTCACATCGACAGCGTCGAGGAATTCCGAATTCCCATCACCGAACAAAGCCTGGCTGGTTTCTGCGCAAAGTATCTCCGCCCAGTGAGCATTACCGACGCCTATAACATCGCCGAGCTGCAAGGGGTCCATCCCGCACTTGTCCACGACACATCCTACGACAAGCGGACGGGTTTCAAGACGAAACAAGTCCTGACCTACCCGATCGTGGCGGACAACAAGTATTTGATGGGCGTCCTGCAACTTCTCAACAAAAAGAGCGGCGTACGTTTCACGAGAAAAGACGAAGAATCCGTCGCAGAGATTGCAAAGGCACTCGGAATCGCCTTCTTCAATCTCCGCAAGGTCTCGAAGAAAGCCCCGACTAAGTTCGATCGCCTGGTTACAAACAACCACATTTCCCAGAATGAATTGGATAATGCGATTGCCGAGTCTCGGAAAGGCCTTTCGGACTTCGAGAGCATTCTGATTGAAAAATACAAGGTGCCGAAACTCGAGATCGGCAAGTCGCTCGCCCAGTTTCATAAATGCCCCTACATCGAGTACAGCGATCGAACACTTGTCGATATCGAGCTTCTGAAAAATCTCAACGTCGACTATCTCAAGAAAAACCATTGGATGCCCCTCAAGCGGGACCGAACCGCCATCGAAATTTTGACGGATGATCCAGGCGATCTCGACCGTGTGGCGGATATTAAACGGACCTTCCCCGGTCTTAACATTCGCTTTGCGATCAGCCTCCGTCGTGATATCGCCCAGTTCCTCGGCTCCGCCACAGGGCAGGGAGACAATGGCAGCACGCGAAAGTTAGATGAAAATGTCTCCGACATTCTCGGCGAACTCGTCAATGACGCCCAAGAGGCGGCAGCGGAGGAAGCTGGAGGCGGGCTCGACGAAAACGACAATGCCATCGTGCGGCTGGCCAATCAGATCATCGCCGATGCCTATCGACAAGGCGCCTCCGATATTCATGTCGAACCCTATGGCGAAAAACGTGAGACCCTTGTCCGGTTCCGGGTTGACGGAGACTGCTTCGAATACATGAAGATTCCGCAAAGCTATCGGCGCGCCATCGTGTCGCGTCTAAAGATCATGGCGAGCCTCGACATCGCTGAACGGCGAAAACCCCAGGACGGCAAAATCAAATTCAAACTATCGGATAGCAAAGACATCGAGTTACGCGTCGCGACGATTCCCACCGCCGGATATAACGAAGACGTGGTCATGCGTTTGCTCGCGGCCAGCGAACCGTTGCCTCTCGACAAGATGGGGTTCTCGGACCGAAATCTCACAGAGATCAAGGTGATCGCCGCAAAACCCTACGGCATCATTCTCTGCGTCGGGCCGACCGGCTCAGGAAAAACCACGACCCTGCACTCCGTCCTCGGTTTCATCAACACGCCAGACATTAAGATCTGGACGGCAGAAGACCCCGTCGAAATCACACAATATGGGCTCCGGCAGGTGCAAGTTCTTCCAAAGATCAACTTCACGTTTGCCGCTGCCATGCGCGCGTTTCTTCGGGCGGACCCAGATGTGATCATGGTTGGAGAAATGCGCGATAAAGAAACGGCTGATATCGGCATTGAAGCCTCCTTGACTGGACACTTGGTCATGAGCACGCTCCACACCAACAGCGCGGTGGAAACCGTTACGCGACTTCTCGATATGGGCTGCGACCCGTTTAGTTTTGCCGATGCCATGTTGGGAGTCCTCGCCCAGCGCCTCACTCGCAGAATTTGCAAGGACTGCAAGGAGCAGTACGTCGGAACCGCGGTAGAATACGAGGAAATCCGTCAAGGCTATGGACCTGCACATTGGGACAAGCTCGGCATCCCACAAGACAACACGTTCCGCCTGACCCGCGGGAAGGGATGTGAGACTTGCAATCGAACAGGTTTTAAAGGACGCGTGGCCCTCCATGAGTTGCTTCTAGGATCGGACAAACTTAAACGTATGATTCAGACGAAGGCGAGAACGGAAGAGATGCTGCAGTCTGCCATTGAAGAGGGTATGACTACCCTGATGCAGGATGGAGTTCAGAAGGTCCTGCTTGGTCAAACCACGTTCAAGGAAGTCAAGGCAGTGGCTATCAAGTAATCTGACTGGAAGAACACCTCCTCCATTCCATCAACATAGATAGCCATATCGATACGGCCCAGCATCCTGGCGGAGCCTGGGGGGCCTTTCTTTTTCTCTTTTCATAGGAGAAGACCTGCAAGTGACCCTCCCCTGATTTCACAGACACCTCCATACGGGGGAGAATGATGAAATTGGAGGTCAGTATGCCCAAAACAACACGGCGTCAGTTTACCGACGCATTCAAGTCCGAGGCCGTCCGGCTCACGCGGGAATCCGGTCGGCCGGTGGCCCAGGTGGCGCGGGAACTTGGGATTTCGGACAATGTGCTGTATCGCTGGAGGACTGAGCAGCAACAGGTCGAATCCCAGGGCCGCACGCGCCAGGCGGTGCGCACTGAGCAGGATGAACTGACACGACTCAAACGGGAAAATGAGACGCTGCGGAAGGAACGGGATTTTTTACAACGTGCGGCGGCGTTCTTCGCGAGGGAATGCGAATGAAATACCTCGCGATCCAGGAGCACGACCGTCGCTATCCGATCCGGCTGATGTGCCGCGCCCTTGCCGTCTCGGCTGCGGGCTATTACGCGTGGCGCTCACGGCCTGAAAGTACCCGATCAGTGTCTGCCCGGACCGTGCTCTCAGCCATCCGGGTGATCCATCGAGAGTCCCGTGAGACCTACGGCAGTCCTAGCATCTGGGATGCCCTGGTCAAGCAGGGACACCGCATTGGCGAGCATCGCGTCGCCTGGCTGATGCGCCAGGACGGCATCCGGGCCAAGACCGTGAAGAAGTGGCGTGCCACCACCCAGTCCCAGCATCGGTTCCCCGTGGCGGCGAACACCCTCAATCGCCAGTTCACGGTCGAGTCTCCGAATCGGGTGTGGGCCGGGGACCTCACCTACGTGTGGACCACAGAGGGCTGGCTCTACCTGGCCGTGATCCTCGATCTGTACTCGCGCCTCGTGATCGGCTGGGCGATGGGCCACCGGCTGACCGTGGAACTGGCCGAGCAGGCCCTCACGATGGCGCTGGCAACCGGAACCCAAGGGCCGGGCTCCTGCACCATTCGGATCGCGGGAGTCAGTATGCGGCTACGCGCTACCAGCGGCTGCTCGGCGAGCACGGCATCACCCCCAGCATGAGCCGCACCGGCAACTGCTGGGACAACGCCTGTGTTGAACGCTTCTTCGGGACCCTTAAGCGCGAGCTCGTGTCCCATCGGCGCTATGCAACCCGTGACGACGCGACACAGGATATCTTCGAGTACATTGAGGTGTTCTATAACCGGAGACGCCGTCACTCGACCCTCGGCGATGACTCCCCGACCGAGTACGAAGCGAGGACGGAGGTGGCTTAACCCGGTGTCCACGGAATTGGGGGAAGGTCAAAGGGACATCATAAAACAATAGGCCTTCCGCCTGTGATGATGGCGCACGGGAGAGAAAGTTCCGCAAGCAAGTTGCGCACTCGGAAAATTCTACTCCGGCAGTGTGACAATGCCCTCATCGCACTGTTACATCGACATTCATCGTCGCAGTCTGATCCGGCAAGCGCAGACTGATCGGAAACTGAATTTTCAGGCTCACGGAGGCCGGTCTCATGACCTTCTCACCATCCAACAAAACATGAGTGCAATGTTCAATCCGGCACGATCAACAGCTAACCACCGTTGAAAGCCGAAGCGTGGAAACAAACAGGCAAGGATGCCGACACACAACGCGCCGCTTCAAGCGACACATGATGATCTAGACTGGCAGAATATGGCGAAGAATGGGCCGGAGCCTACGCGATAGTCATTGAAACAACCGCTACATACTTTTGCAGGCGATTCAGTGCAGCAGGAGATAGTTCCTTGAAAGCCAGACCGAAGAAGTGATCCTTCGCCCACTTCACGGTGGCGACAGTAATATCGGCAGACTTGATTTGCTTGGGAAGACGCAGGCTCAACGTGACTTCATCCCCTGGCCTGATCTCAGCCTGAGTGCTGACTCGGGCGCCACGTAACGAAAGATCGTAGACCACGCCCAAGTCAATACCAGGCTTCCTCAACCAACGACGAGACTGGCAATGAGACAGCGCGCAAGCAAAAGGAGCAGAAATGCGGACCCGAGGATGTTGGCGAAATCTATTTGAGGCAGAGTTTCGATGTGCGGCCTGTTCCATAGAGCGCCCCTGCTGATGTTCTACCGTACATCAGGACGCGCTATTCACAAATACAATTCCTCAATCGCACCAATTGAATTGGCTCCTGCAGTGAAAAACTCACCAGCATGTCGAAATTTACCTAGCCAGAAAATTTCTCAATTATTCTCGGCTCATTGCAAATGATTCGATCAACGTCAGTTATACGATGAGTATGACCGCTGACTCTCGACAGTTTCCTCTCCCGGCGACTAATTTATCCCGCAAACACAACACACGCGTACAAGCTACCGTTCGACGATGGTTGTGTTAATGCAGGCCTGCGGGCTGTCCTCCCTACAGATTTATATAATTAGCTAAATACCCTATTTGACTCTTGCCATGACCCATGGTACCCTCTACCGGGAAACGAGCTAGCACTAGCCTTCATGCGGCTGGAACTGCGTATAATTTTCCACCGCAATGATGCGTTATCGTAAATGTAGCTCCTACGTTTCATTGTCCTGCACTTAGACGCCCTGCGGGAAAATGGACGCAGCGATTACGGTTTTTCTGTCCGACCCCCTCATCTCCATCGAACGTTATCCCACGTTGGAGATACACGGTTCTATAAAAGGAGAGCATATGAAGCTATCCACTGGGTGGCGAGCCGACAAGACGAGAAAGAACCGAGCACGGGCAACGCGGAAGCCAAAAATCCGATGGGAGGTTCTCGGCCTTCCAAACCCTCTTGATGCCAGTCTAACGACCTCAATGGAAGATATCCGTCGGCAAGTGTCGAACATGGCAAGCCGTGGGTTTGGCCAAGGCACTCGCTCGCGCACAGCTGAACGAGAAGCCAAGACGACCAGCCATGCTCCTGACTCAAGCAGCAAAAGACGTCGTGGAGCGACAGAGCCGTCCTAATCATCCTCGCGCGGGGTAGTATCCTATAAACAGCAGGCGCTTGGTGACTTGTTACGAGTCGCTACGCAAAGGAGGGCACCATCGGACGAGCAGGAAAAACGACCATCGCAAAACGAGACCGTGAGAAAGCGAAACAAGTTCAGCGGCGTGAGAAAGACGCCCGTCGAGAACAGCGCAAGACCGAGAAGCCCGCTCGCCCTCTGAACACAGAGGGGGAGGATCCGGATTTGGCTGGACTTCAGTGGGGTCCGCAAGAACCACTGTATTAGTGATAGCGTGAGCGCAAACCCCTCATATTACTCCCGTCCTACGCCGCTCTCACAAACCGGTCTGCACCAAACACTGCCCGCACTTGCTGGGTGAGCACACGGCGATATTCGCCTTTTGCTTCACCATTAGCAGGGCCAGCAAATCGTCCGCTATCGCCAATGTCAGGCCGGATCTCCGACATTGATCTGATACTGCGTCCGGCTATCTGGATTTCTGCTAGGGCCGACTACGAGTTGCGTCAGTCCGTCGATGATGCCTTCACGTCCGTCTTCACGAAACTTGACCTTCGTGCCATCAGGAATTCTCACTCACCTCTTCCCCGTGTACAGCCCATCAGCCATTGGGCTGGTCATGATGATACGCCCCTGATCCCTCAACCTCATAGTCTGTCAGTCTATACACGTCGCTACTTCGCCCCTAGCTGGCAGGCTCTGACCTAAGAGACCGCGATCCCCTCCGGTATGATGCGGGACTCGGCTGATGCTGGCCTCTGTCTTCGCTTGGACGCCCCCACCGCTTATGATCACCGCTGGAACGTTCAGCCCCCCCGCGCACATGCGAACGATCACTGGAGCTGGGACTCCCCTCTGCCAACGGCACTGAATGCCCCAACAACCGTTCGATGGCACACAGCTGATCACGTTCCTCGAAGGTCACAAAACTGGTGGCTCGCCCGGTCATCTTCATTCGGGCTGTCCGTCCAATACGATGGATATAGTCCTCCGGACAATTCGGCAAATCGTAATTCACCACGTGGCCGATGTTGGCCACGTCAATCCCTCGGGCTGCGACATCCGTCGCGACGAGAATTCTGACTTGTCCTCGTTTAAATCCGTCGAGCGCACGGAGGCGCTGGGGCAGACTTCGGTCTCCGTGGATAACTGCGACGCGGTGACCAGCTTGTTCAAGCGTCTGACCGAGTCGATCGACCCGATTCTTTGTCCTTGCAAATACGAGGACGGTCCCTCGTTCCACCGCCAGCAACGACACCAATAGCTTCGTCTTATCCTGAGAGGTCGTATGATGCAACATCTGCGTCACACCTTCAGCCGTCGTCGAGGCAGGTGTCACCATCACATGAACGGCACCGTTCAGGCTCGCTTGAACCAGGCGGGTGACATCTGTCTGAATCGTGGCGGAAAAGAGTAACGTCTGTCGCTCAACCGGCAACGCATCAAGAATCTGATTGATCTGTGGGGCAAAGCCCATATCAAGCATGCGATCAGCTTCATCGAGCACCAGAATTTTAATCGGAACCAAATTGATCGTCCCGTTCCACATGTGGTCCAACAAACGCCCCGGTGTGGCAACCAGAATATCAGGTCGTTGGCGTAATCCTCTGATCTGCGCCTGCATATCGCTCCCTCCGACGATGACCGTGGCAGAGATGCGGTGGCTCCGACCAAGTTTTTCGATTGAGTCAAAAATCTGCAACGCTAACTCTCGCGTCGGTGCAAGGATCAAGGCCTGCGGCTGGCCTTTCGGCAGGACCGCGAGCCGTTCGATTATGGGAACAACAAATGCCGCCGTCTTTCCGGTACCGGTTTGGGCGCAACCAATGACGTCTCGGCCCTCAAGGGCTGGTGGAATGGCCTGAGCTTGAATGGGTGTGGGAACCAGCAAGCCCGCTGCCGTCAAATCCCGCAAAAGCGGTTCAGACAGACCAAGGGCGTGAAAACTCTTGTGAACAGAGGTATGCAATGCACTATCCTTTCAGTGTGATCGCATTAAGACGGGATCAGAGAACCGAGGGGAGAGAAACCAGGAAGGCATCAACTCCGACAGGACCTGGTCGCGATGCGATCGCGAAGTCCGTTATGGTGTATACAGCCGCGCCGCCGGACTACTGCGACACCGATGTGGAAATCATCGTACAGCACGCCTTCTCTGGCGTCAACTCTCTTGAAAAAGAAAGGCTTGACAATGCCGAGGGGGAAAATCCATCCCTGTGTACAAAGTAATGAGCTATTATCACGCCATAACAGCTTGATGCGTTCGCTATCATAGGCAGACTGTGCTAAAATACATTCATATGAAGTCCGGTCACTACTCTATCCCTCGCGCCTTCATTCCCTCCCTCTAGATTCTGCGCGATTGATGCTCTAGTTTCCGCTCTGCTCCGCGCACAGGTCTCTTCAGGGAGACCGTCGAACAGTACCAGTCCGTGCCACACTCGTCCCTGTTCCGATAGCAGGGACGGCAGACAGTCCATGACGGTGCAGACGTTGATCGAATCGAAATGCAACGTAGAGTGTCGGCCTGAGCCACCACTACAAATCCATTAAGATTAAGATTTCCTATGAGCCAGGCAACAAAACAACGCATGACTCCACAATCAACGACATTCGCCATCAGCCGCACCGGTGTATCGATCAAGATCAGCAGTCGCCAAGGGATCTGGACCATCATCCTTTTTTGTGCCATTGCCATAGGCGCCGTGATCGGAGTCCCTCTCTATGGGTATCTCTACCATTACACCTGGCTCGACTGGTCGCTGTTTGGGATGCTCTATGTCATCAGCGGACTGGGCATCACCGTCGGCTACCATCGATTGATGTCCCATCGGAGCTTTGACTGCCCGAACTGGGTCAAAGGCGCACTGTTAATCGGAGGCGCCTGGGCGTTTCAGAATTCCGCCATCAAATGGGCACCGATCATCTGCGTCATCACGCGCACTGTGACGAGGAAAAAGATCCGTACAATGCACAACAAGGATTCTGGCATAGCCACTGTGGATGGCTCTTTACCCCCGATCGGCGCGCCGACCCCAAATATGCAACGCGTGTCGCAAACGATCCTGTTGCGATCTGGCAACACAAGTACTATCCCCTCCTGCTTCTCGCTGGCCTGGCCGGCACATTTCTCATCGGCTTTCTCTTCAACGGCTTGATGGGCGGAATCGGCTGTTTTCTCCTCGCCGGCGTGGGGCGCACTTTCACTGTGCTCAATTCGACATTTTTTATCAATTCCGTCTGTCATCTATGGGGACAGCAACCGCACGGCACATCAGACTCCAACCGAGACAGCTGGCTGATGTCCCTTGTGACATTCGGCGAGGGGTACCATAACTACCATCACATGTATCCGACCGATTACCGAAACGGTCCTCGCTGGTACCATTTCGACCCCTCAAAATGGCTCATCCACGGGCTCTACTCACTGGGGCTTGCGACCTCGTTACGGACTGGCTCGTATGTCGAAGACTCGCTCGCTCGGACGAACTGACGCGTCACGAAGGGAATTTCGATGGGGAAACGGGTCCTGTATGTCGGTGGACTCCCGGACAAGGTTTCGGACTGCGAGCTACGAGGTATCTTCACTTCCTATGGCTTAGTCGCCAGAGCCTATGTGGTCCGATTCAAACATACGGGAAAGTCTGCCGGATACGGATTCGTCGAAATGGGGTCCGGTGAACAGGCCTTAAACGCCGTGGTTGCCCTTGAAGGAACCAAATGGGATGGTCACTTCCTCAGGATCTATGTCACCCCCTACTCGAACCAGGTCGTGTAGAATCACACACGCTCCGCAAAAGGAGTACCACATGGGCCGTACCAACTTGGACCCGATTATGACCTTTCCGGATGGATCACACCTCTTGATCAGCACTGCCTACTCCAAAGGATAGGAACTTTTCCTGTGCCCTGTACATGGCAACTATCGCCGCAGATGATCGAGGGACCTTCCGAGTCATTTCCACCCATCTCGACGCAGCCACTTGCTGTGGTTGCGCAAGAAGACGCCTACAGTTATGCCCAACGTCTCTACCCACGATCAGCTGAAACGATGAAGAAGCCACCCTATCTCATCTGGCCAGGCCCCGGTCCCACCGGCAATGCCGATGTGTAGGAGATAACGCCGAATCCTCTCGCAACAGACGGCAGCCGCGATCCTCCACTCACCCGCACAATCCTCCCTTCGACCCGCAAGCGCCGTCATGCAGACACCCAGGAGTTCTAGCCCGTATTATTCACGAAGACTTCTAGCAACCGCCGTTATGCTGCTGCGACAATCTGACGCCGAGTCGGCTCGCTTGGCATCTCGGCATTTTTGTCACGAACTCTCATGAATAATGCGGGCTAGCTTTCCCTATCCATCTTCTGTTAGAGTATCTTCTGTTTCAGGCGGCGGGCCTCGCAGGAAACAGCAAATCGAACGGCCCATCACCGATATTGTTGGTACCGAGAAGCTGATCGGAAGCTCGACCCAAGCCGCTCCACTGTTTGCGTCTTCGGC
This sequence comes from Nitrospirota bacterium, assembly GCA_963701855.1. Classification (GTDB taxonomy): domain Bacteria; phylum Nitrospirota; class Nitrospiria; order Nitrospirales; family Nitrospiraceae; genus Palsa-1315. The sequence continues at coordinate 22,411 of CAVPBK010000014.1, read as the reverse complement.
CCGTTCCTTCCCCTCGTGGGTTCGTTCTCGAGTCTCACACAATATCAATTTCAGAAGGAGGAACCCCCATGGGTTCAAAACTTTATGTCGGCGGGTTGCCCTATGCGGCAACCGAATCACAGCTTACCACCCTCTTCGCCGCGCATGGCACCGTCGAGTCTGCGCGTGTGATCACGGACAAGTTCACCGGGCAATCGCGAGGCTTCGGCTTCGTCGAGATGGCCACACAGGAGGAAGCCAAGGCCGCGATTACCGCTCTGAATGGCTCACAGATGGACGGACGTCCCCTGACTGTCAATGAAGCCAAGCCACAAGAACCACGCACCGGTGGTGGTGGCGGCGGTGGCGGTCGTTTCGGCGGTGGTGGCGGCGGCGGTGGCGATCGCGGCGGACGCGGTCGCTTCTAACAAAGCACCAAGAAGCTACAGTTGCTGAAGGGGCGCTTCGTTGAAGTGCCCCTTCACATCCCACCCTGCTCCCAGACCATATATTCGATCTGCCGTAGCGAACGACTCTCTGTACCACTCGCATTCTACCAATTCAGACTTCACACCGATTGCCCTCACAAGTCTCTCGGCTTCGAGGATTGTCTCACCCGCACAGTCAAGCAGAAAGTGTCTGCGCAATAAAAACCATTTGCGTCCTCGATGTGGGACACTTTGGGATACACGCTCGGCAAGCATATGGTTCTAATATGGGCGATTTATTGGAGAAAGCTTCGAACCATGGCACACTAATTCCGATCACCGAGAGACCGTACATGCGCTGCTATCGGCATCCACCCCTTCTAAATCTGCTGCTCGCTCTCTGGCTTTCCACAGCGATCTGTACGCCAAGCCTTGCAGGCGATATGGCCCTCCTGAGCATCGGCCCCCGCATTGGATTCGGTGAAAAAATTCCCCTAATGGGGAAAGAGCAAAAATACTATTTTCACTTGTACGACGTCGCGGCGGTCATCAAGCTCCCCTGGTCCTGGCCGCTCGGTGAGAGCCGGTGGAATTTAGAAACGAGACTGATCGCAAGCGCGGGGCTACTGACAGGGGCAAATGAGAGTGGTTTGATGGTGACGGCCGTGCCTGGCCTAGCGTTGAACGGCTGGGAAGGACTTGTCACCTTCGACGCAGGAGCTGGTGTAGGGTTCTTCAGCAACTATCGGTTCGGCGCACAAGACTTCGGAGGTCCGGTTCAAATCGTCGCTACCTCGGGGATTCGCGTGAGTCCGTTCCCGCATGCCTATACCGGCTTTCGTGTCCAACACTTCTCCGATGCCGGCTTATACGGGCCATCCAGCCTCGGCGTGGATATGTACATCGTAGAGCTTGGATACCGCTTCTAATCCTGATGCCGCCGAACTGGTAATCCCTCCATGCCTACATAACCAGTCACGACTCTGGCGCCCTAGCAGGCTAAGAAAAACCCTTTTCAGCACAGCAGAACATCAATGGCCTACACGTGTGCCATAACAGAAGAACACTCCAGCAGGATACTCAAAAAGGTGGCTTTCTCACCCGCCCAACCCAAGCTAGGCCGCAGGCGAGTCAAAACCGGAGACGTACCCTCTGGGATACGTTGAGGATTTTGACGAACCGAGAACGACGTTGGAGGGATTTTTCAGCATCCTGCTATAGCTTCCACCCTGACAGCACACACCGTTGAGCAATCAGCGGCGTGAAGCTCTCCACATCTTCCGAAACTCTGGTCATGACCTCATCTGCCAGCCCCTGGTCCTCGAAACATTCATAGGCATCATCGAGAAAACCGCCCCGGAGCAGCGGATGGTGGAGAAACGCTTGACCAGTACCAGTCGAGACCTCCAACGGATACTCGGCCACGACAATACGCACGAGATCAAGCCGATCCAGCCACCCACGAACGTCTGCTGCTGACGGTCGTTCAGCGAGATAAACTTCCAACCGACGGCGTTCCGCCAGGAGACCACAGACCGCCATCTCCTGATCGATCCGATGCCAGAGTGAATCGAATGTGCCGAGGGAAGGAAAGGTCAGCACTAGTTGCCCGCCAGGCTTGAGATATTTCACCAATCCCTGGATGGTTTCGAACCGATTGGGACGAAAAAACATGACCGAGAGATTGCCGGTGATGCGGTCAAAACAGGGCAGATGCTGAGGCAGCGCACGCATATCCAAACATTCGAACCGCAGCCATGGGAGCTGCGCTCCTTGGATCGCTCGCGCACTCTCGACCTGACGCCCACTGAGATCGATGGCCAAAACCTGTCCCGCAGGCCCTACCTGCTCTGCCAGGTAGAAGGCCGGAATCCCGTGGCCGGAGGCAATATCGAGAATGGAAGCTCCAGGGCAAAGATTCAGATGCTGCAACAATGATTCGGCAAAGGGCGTAGACCAGTAGTCGTGGGCCGGAAGAGGCCAGCGAGGCCTGCCATCATCCTTCGTGTGTTCGGGCATATGGCTGATTCCCTGTTGCACTCTCGGCACAGCGTACTCCTCCGCCCTGCCAAGGACACAAGCTGACTCGCGAAACATCCCTTGTGAACATGGTGGGCAGTGCGACGGACCAGGCAGGATTCTAGTCGCACGACTCTGCTGTGGGACAAAGGAACAGGCGATACCACAGATTCGACACGACAGAAAAGAACACGCCGACCTTACCCTGGACATCATACCGCTAGCAGGCTGCGGAAATATTCTCTAGGCACGCTGGGGCTTCACTGGTCCTCACAGGGCTAGAACAACAGAAGAACACTGCGCAGGATGTTCAAAAAGGCCATTCAGCAAGGCCGCAGCGAGCAAGAGGCGAGGAGGTACAAACCGCACTTCGTGTGGGCCGTTCGCCCTTGGAATGAATCTTGGCGAACGGATAAGCTTCTCTAGTGTTTCCGACCTCCGAGAATCTCATTCAGTACGTTGAGCCTCTGAGCGAAGCGAGAACGACGCTGGCGGGCTTTTTCAGCATCCTGCTAGGACTTCGGCTGGCGTTTCGGATGCAAGCCCTTGTCGCCCTTGCTCATTGGCCTGCTGGACTCACCCTCAGAAAGAATGTCCTCAATTTGGGATTCGCTGCACGTGAGATCGCCATCGGCCGGTTTCCGTGATGGAGCGCTGGCCGGCTTAGCCGCGGCATGAACTTTCTTATTTTCTACTTCGTCCGGCATGATGGCTGTCCTCTGTTTCAGTGAGTACATTCCGCCGGCAGTGACACATTATCGAGAGCGATTGATGGAATATGATCCGCCCGTCGCCAATACGCTGATCGCGCGCTGCAAATCATCCACATGCTGCTGCATCTCCGCCAGCGTGCGATCAATCTTCTTGCTGGAGCAATGCCGTAACGAATGGATGCTCGCTCCGGTCCAGAGTCGAACCGTTTTTCTTGACGGTGCATTTAGCGTCAGTACATAGACTTGCGTGGTGTTCTTCATACTATCCTCTCTTGATGCTGATTACCCATGACGTGAGCAGCATCCTGGCAGGATGCCGAAAAAAACCGCCAACGGTCGACTCGCGTCGCTACACCCCAGCAGCCACGGCTGCCGTGCTCTGGGGAGGTTGAGCCGTTACGGATGGCGCCGTCTGCATGGACGCCTTCAGCTCATTCATAGCCCTCTCAACATCTGCTTCCGTCGATCCAAACCGGTCTCCCATCACCTTAATGGCCTGCGTGATCGCTTTCTTCATCTTCGTGATTTGTTCTTCCGGTGTCATTTCGTTATTCCTTCATAGGTTGAGGGTCTGTACCGAGAAGTCTGCCGTGTATCTGCGAACTCATGTGTCCTCAAGGAACCGATCCGCTTCCGTCCTGGTGGTCACACCCAATGATTTCAGCACTTCAGAAACGCTCTGGCATAAGAGCGGCGGAGACTGAGAAATCAAACGCGCAGGAAGAAATCAAGAAGCGCGAGGGATGGGACAGTCAGCGAGGCTCAATACAGCACCGCCCTATGCTAGACGCCATGGAGAGCTTGGTCAAGCGGTATTATGCGCGTCCCGAATACTTCGATAATTCTGCTGGTTCTCATTCAAATAGAGATTTAAGTCCACCGCACAGATTTTTTCTATTTTCTCGTACGCAATTACTCTAAGTTGGGTACGACGAGCCGTACATGCACCTCAACCGAGTGTTCCTGATGGTCGTCCACAAGGGAAATAGCCTCATCGTGCTGCTCGATGCCATCGACAGTCACATTCGTATCACCATTTCCGGCACGCGTTTGCAGAACGGTGATATGATAGAGCGTTTCCCGGTATCGATAGTGCACTGTGAACCCCTTCCAATCCTCAGGGAGACACGGAGCGAAACGCAATGTGTCTACTTCCAGCCTCAATCCGAGGAGTGATTCGACGATAAGCCGGTACATCCAGCCTGCCGAGCCTGTGTACCACGTCCATCCACCACGGCCGGTGTGCGGAGAAACCGCGTAGACATCGGCCGCGACCACGTACGGTTCCACCTTGTAGGTCGCGGTCCCCTCCGGAGATCTCGCATGGTTGACCGGATTGATCATGGCCAACAACTCCCACGCGCGCCGTCTGTCTCCCAAGGCGGCGAACGCCATCGCCGCCCAGATTGCCGCATGCGTATACTGCCCTCCATTCTCTCGCACCCCAGGAACGTACCCTTTGATATAGCCAGGATTCAAATTAGACTTGTCGAACGGCGGATCCAGCAGTTGGATTAATGCATGGTCCCGGCGAACGAGACGCCGATCGAGCGCGTCCATAGCCATGCGTGAGCGCGAGGCATCCCCCGCCCCGGAGAGCACCGACCAGCTTTGCGCAATCGAATCGATCTGGCATTCGGGATTACTTGCCGACCCAAGGGGCGAGCCATCGTCAAAGTAAGCGCGGCGATACCAATCTCCATCCCAGCCATGCTGTTCGATATTCTGGCGCAATTGCGCCGCTTCGTTCTGGCAACGTTCAGCGAAGGACAGATCACCACGCAGGCGCGCGACCTTCGTGAACTGCATGAGCACGTCATACAGGAAAAATCCCAACCAGATGCTCTCGCCTCTGCCCTGTTTGCCGACCATGTCCATCCCATCGTTCCAGTCGCCGGAGCCGATGAGTGGCAGGCCGTGCTCCCCGCGTGTGAGGCCCTTCAGAATGGCTCGCACACAGTGTTCATACACACTGGCCCCTTTTTCAGACCGGCCCGGTAAATCGTAATACGAGTCCTCCTCCTGATTGACCGGGCGGCCCTCGACGAAGTGGATGGGTTCATCCAAGACCCCACTGTCCCCTGTGCTCAGCACGTAGCGGCTTGTCGCCAGGGGCAGCCAAAGGTAATCATCCGAACAGCGCGTACGCACGCCTCGTCCTGCAGGGGGATGCCACCAGTGCTGGACATCGCCTTCCTGAAACTGCCGCGCTGCACAGAGCAGGAGGTGCTTGCGCACAAGCTGCGGCTCGCTGTGGATGAGCGCCATCGAATCTTGAAGTTGGTCGCGGAAACCGAAGGCCCCCCCCGATTGATAGTATCCGCTCCGCGCCCACAGACGGCACGCGAGCGTTTGATACAAGAGCCAGCCGTTCGTTAGTACGTTGAGAGATTGGTCCGGCGTCTCCACATGCACAGCGCCAAGTGTGTGCTTCCAGTACTGCCAGACCATCTCGAGCGCCTCGCGCGCCGAGGCAGGTCCACGAAAGCGGCGCACCAGGTTCCTGGCATCTTCGACGTCCCGCCCAACCCCCAGCCTGAAGATGATCTCGCGCTCTTGCCCAGCGGCCAGCTCGAATGGAACGTGGATTGCGCCGCAGGGATCGAGTCCGGCCCCCACTTTGCCCGACAGACGCACCCGGGCCATCGCAGCCGGACTGCGAAGCGTGCCATTGCGTCCAATAAATTCCGTCCGGTCGCCACTGACGCTCCGAGTCTTCTCGTCCACGTCAAAGAAGGCAGTCCGGCCGGCGAACTCCGTATGATAGGGATTTCGCGCGAAAAGGACGCCGCTTTTGGGGTCCAGTTCGGTCACGACATGCATCACTGATTTTGGCCGTAGATCTCCCAGCACCCATTCCACATAACCCGTCGCGGATAGCTTGCGCGATCGGCCTGACTCATTCCGTACCTTGAGCACCATGAACTTCATCGGTGCATCCAGTGCCACGTACACCCACAGCTCTGAGCGGATGCCGCGCTCCGTATGCTCAAAGACGCTATAGCCGAAGCCGTGCCGACTAACGTACGGTGTCGCCCCGCGGCTGGGCAACGGCGTGGGGGACCAGTAGTGGCCCCGCTCTTCGTCGCGGAGATACAAGCCTTCTCCGCTCGCATCGCTCACCGGGTCGTTGTGCCACGGAGTGAGACGGAATTCGTGGGCGTTCTCACTCCAGGTATAGGCCTGGCCGTTCTCTGAGATGACGGTGCCAAAGTTCGGATTCGCCAGGACATTGACCCACGGTGCCGGCGTCACATGCCCGTGCGAAGTCGTAATGACATACTCGCGGCCATCAGGCGTGAATCCTCCCAGCCCATTGAAAAAGATGAGATCGGTGCGCGGTACCGCAACGGATGGCAATGGCTCAGCGCGGCGCGTTCGGGTTGGAGTCAGGCGCGGCACAGTGATGTCCGCATGGCCACGACGGGTGATCTGGTCCGCCAGCGATCCCCGCCTGTCGGTGAGAATGGCGCGAGCGACCGATTGGAGTAGAATGCGGTCCTCGTTCGATATTTGGTCAATAGGACGGACGAAGATTCCGCCCGGTCGATCCATCACGTGTGCTTCGAGGCCCGCGGCAATCAGCCCCATGATTTGTTCGTGGAGTAGTTGCCGGTACCCGGCGTGATCTTCGTTCCAGATCACCAGGTCCACAGCCAACCCCTTGGAGCGCCAATACGCGTGGGCCTGTACAAGCTGGCGCACTAGATCGATATTGGCCGGATCTCCGATCTGCAGCAGCACGATCGGCAAGTCGCCTGAGATCGCATAGCCCCAGAGCCCGGATTGCCCACGGCGGTTCTTGATCAGATCGCCGGGGTCAGCCCGCAGAGAAGAATTCGCGTAGAGAACAGAATTGGCCAGTCGGCCATAGAGTTGTGCATCGGCTTCGGTGGTATTCAACTGCCGCATGACCACCTGGTTATGGGTCCACGCCAAATCGAAGACACGATCGGCGAGGCGCCGATCGTGGTATTTCTCGATCAGTCCCAGGCAGACGTCGCGGGTGTCGCCGATGCCGGACACCATATCAATCGTGGCCGATTCTTCCGGATCGAGCGTGATTCGACACCTGATGGCGACAATCGGATCGAGCACAGAGCCTTCGCTGCCCGAAAGCGCCGCGGAATGACTCATGGCTTGTGGATCAGCGGAAGTGCGACCACGGCCAATGAACTGTAGGCGGTTCGTCTCATAGGACATCATTCCGATGTGTGCTCCATGCACAGCCATGAGATGACACATCCACGGCGAGTGCTCGTCGAGGGAGCGGGGCCGGCGCGTGCAGAGGATCGCGTGCCGGTCGCGGATGATCTCGGTCTGAACAAAGAGATTGCTGAACGCCGGATGCAGCGCGTCCGCGGCGGACGATGCGAGTACGACTTCCGCATAACTCGTGATCTCGATCGTCCGGCTGGTCCGCGAGCCGTTGGTGATGCGGATTCGACGCAGTTCGATGTCATCTTCCGGCGACACCACGATTTCGGTATGCGTCTCGATATTCTGTTCTCGGCGGCGAAACTCAGCCCGCCCCTCAGAAAAAATGACTTCGTAATTTTTCGATTGCTTGAGCGTCGGCTGATAGGCCGTGGACCAAAACTCCCCGCTCGTCACGTCGCGGAGGTAACAGAACGTGCCCCAGTTGTCGCAAGTACTGTCTTCGCGCCAGCGTGTGACGGCGAGATCCTTCCAACGGCTGTACCCACCCCCCGCGTTCGTGATCATCACGTGATATCGACCGTTCGACAACAACTGCACTTCCGGAACCGGCGTGTGAGGGCTGTTGAACCGGCGCACCGGCGTCTCCCATCCATCGGCAGTCGTCTGGATGTCTGACAGCTCGGCGCTGTGCGAGTAGAATGCCGTGGCCTTTGGAATCCGTTCCTGGAGCAACAGCGTGGTGGCCTGGAACAAGGGATCCGACTCGAATCGTTTCTGCATCGGTCGGTCCAGGAGCAGATAGGCCAGAGACAAAAGGCTCATGCCCTGGTGATGAGCCATATAGGACTGAACCACTGCACTCGATTGTCCACGCGGAAGACGGGAAGGCGTATAATCGATCGCTTCATATAAACCGAACGGTCCTTCGAGCCCCGCCGCTGCGAGCCGCTGCAGATTCGAGCACGCCTCCTCGGGCGCCACCATCAGCGCGAGCGCCGAGGCGTAAGGCGCGATGACCACATCATCGGCAAGCCCACGTTTGAGTCCCAGGCCGGGCACGCCGAACGCGCGGTATTGATAGTTAAGATGTACGTCGATGGTGTTGTAGCCGGATTCCGAAACGCCCCACGGGACGCCGCGCTGCCTTCCATACTCGATCTGCCTCTCCACCGCCGTCTTGCAGGTTTGGTCGAGCAGCGTGTTGTCGTATGTCGGCATCACCAACAGCGGCATGAGATACTCGAACATCGACCCGCTCCACGAGATGAGTACCGGTCCGCCACCGGCGGTCGTGAGGAGGCGCCCGAGCGCAAACCAGCTTTCTTGCGGCAGTTGCCCCTGTGCAATCGCCACGAAACAACACAATCTCGCTTCCGAAGCCAGCAGATCGTAGTAACTCGAATCCCGCCGGCGCTCGCCGACGTTGAAGCCGATCGCCAACAGATGACAGCCCTTGTCGAACAGGAAATCATATTCCATCTCGGCCAAGCGACTTGATTGACGTGCCAGTCCTTCGACGGTCGCGATTCGTTCTCTGGCTCGCTGGCTTGCCTTCACAATGAGTTCTTGAAGGTCACCAACCCATGTACTCGCCCCGGGCGCCGCCTCTGCGGCCAACCGATGCTCGATTTCCGGCAGATATGTCATGTCAAGCCCTGCCAATTCACGCAGCGTAAGAATCTTGTCAAGATGGTCGAACTCTCTAAGCCTATTCTGTGAGTCGGGCAGCAATACCCACGGAGCGAGGTGCATGAGATCATCGAGGACGCTCCGGCATTGCCGGGCAAGTGCGCGCGCCCACCAAGTCGCTGGACCTTCGGGGGTAGCCTTCAAGCTCGCCAGCACCTCTTCGGCGGATCTTGCCAGCCGGTCAAGACAGAGCCATGCCGCCGTGAGCGTAGTGGGCCGGGACTCATAGGTGGATTCCAGATACGTCTGAAATTGAGCGAGTTGAGCTGGAATGATTTCCTCCGCAGCATCTTCGAGGACTCGAAGTGTGTCGCTGAGTCCATCCAAGAATCGCAGCCCAAGAATTTTCTGATCGGGAAGGGTAAGCAGACCTGGACGCAATGTCAGCAGATGACCCGCAAGGTTCCCGCTGTCCACCGTCGACACATAGGTCGGCAGCAACGGTTTGAGAGACTGCGTGTCATACCAGTTGTAGAAGTGGTCCCGGTGCCGTTCCAATGCTTTCATCGTATGGAGCGCATTCGTCGTGCGTTCGATGAGTTGCCCGGCCGAGATATAACCGAAGTCGTACGCGGACAAATTTGCGAGCAGCGCGAGTCCCATATTGGTCGGCGACGTGCGATGCGCGACCCTCTCAACGGGATGCTCCTGATAGTTGTCCGGTGGCAGCCAATGATCGTCCGGCCCGACGAACTGTTCGAAGAATGCCCAGGTCTTCCGGGCCAGCTTTCTGAGAAAGATCGTCTGGTCGGTCGTCAGCCTTGCTGCGCGCTGAGTAAGTGGCCGGCTGATCCACCATGCGATAGCGGGGGAAGCGAACCAGAGACCCAGAATGGGCAGCGCCATGTCTAACGCGCTCGGATCAGACTGGGTCAGATACATCACGGCGGCAGTGGCAAGAACGGGACTGATCCACATCGTTCGACAGTAGCCGACGAGGTCTGTGCGGCGATTGCGACCCGGGTCGCTTGAGGGACTCCATTCGAGCAATCGTGTATGCGAAATCAACATCCGCCAGATCGTGCGCACAACCGCATCCAGACTGAAGAACGCCTCGTAGGGAAGGCACACGACCGTGAACACCGCCTGAACGGCGTGCCGGCCTGCCGAGCGTAGCACGGCAACGAAGTGCTGCCTCAGCAGCACATCCTCCGGCTTCTGAAACAGATCCAGGATCGTGGAAAGTACAGGAGGAATGAGGATGACTCCGATCACCGACAAGGTCCACATCCAGAACGGTGACAAGACCGTCCAGCCCAGCAGCAGCATCAGGGTCATCGCAGATGGGACAAGGCTACGCCGAAGGTTGTCGAAGAGTTTCCATCGAGACAACCTGGAGAGCGGATTTTTCTGACGCTGCGCTCCGGGACCGGGAACGCGGGGCAGAAGCCATCCTGCAAGCTGCCAGTCCCCGCGGATCCAGCGGTGTCTCCGGCTCACATCGACGCTGTAACACGAGGGATACTCCTCGTATAAATGCACATCGCTCAACAGCCCCGCCCGCGCGTAACATCCTTCGAGAAGATCGTGGCTGAGAATCCGGTTCTCGGGAAAGCGCCCGGCGAGGGCGCGCTCGAACGCATCCACCTCATAAATCCCCTTGCCGATAAACGAGCCTTCACCGAACAAGTCCTGGTACACATCAGAGATGGCGCGCGTATAGGGATCGATGCCGGGATCGCTCCCGTTGAGTCGCGCATAGCGCGACCGGTTCGTGCCCGGCAGGCTCACGGCAACGCGTGGCTGCAGAATGCCGTATCCGTCGCAGACCCGCTGCTTGTGTTCGTCGTACCGCGCACGGTTCAACGGGTGCGCCATTGTACCCACAAACTGCCACGCTGCATCGCGCGGCAATTGTGTGTCCGTGTCAAGCGTGATCACGTACTGTACGGCCGACAGCACAGTCGTCTCACCGACGATGAGTGAGAAGTGATCGCGTGAGCCGCCTCTGAGAAGCGCATTCAAATCTGCAAGCTTGCCCCGTTTTCGTTCGTACCCCATCCAGACCCGCTCCTCGGGATTCCATCGGCGGGGGCGATGAAATAGAAAGAACGCATCGCGAGTCGCTTCTCTGTACTTTCCATTCAGCTCTTCGATCCCCTTCTGAGCCAGCCTCAAAAGAAGCTCGTCCTCCGGAAGTGTTTCCTCGTGCGCATCTCGAAAATCGGTCAACAGGCCGAAGTAGAGGTGCTCGTCTCGATTAGCCAGGAACCGGACTTCGAGCGCCTCGATGAGCGCCTCGATGTTCTCTACACTGCTCAGCATAGTCGGAACCACGACGAGCGCGCTCGATTCCGCGGGGATACCCTTGGAGAAGTCCATTCGCGGCAGCGCATGCGGCGTCACCAACACTGTGGCAAGCCAATTCACCAGCGCGACCGCCAGCTGACTGGTGCAGAGCAGGGACAGGAAACCGGCCAGTGCGAGCAACCAACCCTCTTCATCCTCAGCATAGCCCTGTGCCAGTAAGCCACCGGTGAAGATCCCCGTCATCAAGACGATCGTGCCGACATAGAGGAGCAACGGAAGCCGGCCGCTCGTTCGCTGAAGCGCATCAGATGTGGAGAAGCGCACCTCAGCTGCTCGTTCGAGTTGCGGCATTCCTTTGTCGATCAGGTAGAAGCCGACATGGGCCTCTCGATCGTCGCCGCCTTTCCTGCCTGCACACTGCTGCGCCAGATAAATTGCGTGGCGCGCGACTTCGCGTTCCGAGAGCCGGCTGCTCCTCGCCATTTTCTCCACCACATGACGGTAGCGATCACGGGTGGAGAAATCCATCTTGCCGTAGGCTGCAGCGGGATCCTCACGCAGCGTCCATTCGACCACGCTCATCGCCTCAACGAACGTGCGCCAGTCCATCGCGCCCAGAAATCGGAGACTGCCGATGCTGTTGCTGATGGAGACCTGGTCGACAGCCTGCTGTTGGTTTTCCGATTGTACCGACTGCTCGATCGTCAGACCGGACTCGGAAAGCCGCTGCTCGATCCAGGTAAGCGGCAATGCCAATGCTGGGCTCTGTCCCTGCAATCGGCGCGCAAACTCCGCCACAAACGCACTCGCCATCGGCGGGCTCGAGCGCGCCATGTCAGCGATCACCAGAACCACACTCTTCGGATCCTTCTCGGCGATGTCCATCATCTGATCCGCCCAGTAGTCGGCGCGATTGCGGTCGATTCTCTGTGCGGCGATCCGTGTCGCCGCGCGCCGGAGATTCTCGATGAGCGCCAGGCGAAGCATGATCGGGATGGCCCATAATTCCCCTAACGTGAGGCCGGTGATCGTCTGATACGCGGTGACGAAACTGCTGAGGCTTCCCGGGTCGACTCGTCCATCGCCGTGCGAGATCGTTTCGAGCGCGATGTCATACACGCGCGGAAGCCCAACCGATGAACCATTCAGCAGGCGAGGCAGCTCCCGGCTGTACCCCTTGGGTAAATGTCTCTTGGCCATGCGAATCTGCTCTTCGATGAGATAGAAGTTATCGAGCAGCCATTCGCCGGCCGGCGTAATCCGTCGGTTCGCCTTCACCGCCTCTGCCAACAGATCGCGGACTCCGATCAGGACGTCTTCGTTCTCCGCCAGCCTGCTCAGAAGCTGGTCCGGAGCCTGCTCCGGGCTCAACCGATGCAGACCGGCCAGGATCTTGCCGTGTTGCTCCATTTGATCGGTGCTGAAGAGATCCGAACGCAGCGGTGGCTCGCCACTGGCGTATTTTTCCGCCAGATCGTTTTCAGGGAAGCTGGCCCTGAAATGGAGTAAGCCTCCGAGATTAATTTTGCTGCTTACTTTCACGTGTGAGATCTCTTTCTTAGCAGGATGCTGAAAAAGTCCACCGGCTGCGTTCTCGCATCGTTCAGATCCTCAACGTACCGAATGAGATTCTCGGAGGTCGGAAACACTAGAGGGGCTTATCCGTTCGCCAAGATTCATTCCAAGGGCGAACGGCCCACACGAAGTGCGGTTTGTGCCTCCTCGGCTCTTCACTTGCTGCGGCCTTGCTGGACGGCCTTTTTGAGCATCCTGCAGGAGTGTTCTCCAGTTGTGCCACTCGCGCGGGCCATCGAATTTTTATCATGCAAACAGTGTATTTCCGCATCCTCTCAGAGGCGAGGGATCGCGAACTGGTTTGCACCCAAGATGGCGGTGTGGATGGCTCTCTTCGGTACTTGTTGCTGAGAGCAACGCTCGGTCCGAGGCGAATTCTCAGAACTTACGTGTGTGTCGAAGTCCGATACGACACAGAAGCTCGATCGTCAGCGAGTAAACGGGAATGAGCAGCGACTGCACCGCTCCGTTGGGCAGTTGGTCCTGGCGAAACCTGCTCAGCACCAGATTCACACCAGGCCGTCAAAGCCCAGAATTTCTCGTTCGCCGTGGTTCGGCACGAGGGGGAGTTTGAACAGTATAGCTGACCTATCGGAGGTGCGATACAATGAGAAACGCTAGCGATCAATCCAGCCGCGCAAAATCCTCCGTCAACTCTATCCAACAAGACAGAAGGGAGTCTGGTCAAAATTGCTCAGGTTGAAGGATGTAGCGACAGCCAATTTCACACTTGCCCCGCTTGAAATCGACGACGTATCACGAAGGGGAACCTAGTCGCGAAGGACGCAGGGATCCTTGAGTCGATGCAGAAAAACACCGCCGTATAACCGTTAGAGAATCCGGATCAGAGGAATTCGTATCGTCAATGTGGCCCCCTTCTCTTTTGATCTCCGGAGAGTCAGCGTTCCGTCGAGCGCGATGGCGCGTTCTCGCATGCCGATAATGCCAAGAGAATTATGGCTTTGGATCGCCTTCTTGGTAATTCCCTTCCCGTCGTCTTTCACACTCAACATCAGATCGTCGCCCTGTTTCATTAAGGCAATCGTGGCTGTGGAAGCCTGAGCATGCCGGGCCACATTCGTGAGCGCTGCCTGAGTGATCCGGAACAGGGCGACGCTTCCGACGCGATCGAACTTGGCCTTCCCAAGATTCGTCTCAAACCGGCACCGGATTCCCGTATGTTCCTCGAATTCCCGCGCCAACGATTGCAAGGTCTTCACCAGGCCCAGCTCGTCCAACACGCCCGCCCGCAACTCGACCGCGATTCGTTTCACCGATCGGATCATGGTCGTGACCAGCGTGGATAGCGATCTGGCTTTCGCCTGTATCGACCGTTGCTGTGGCATCACCCTTTGGACGATCCAGGATAATCCCAGCTGCAGGCATGTCAGTGTCTGGCCGAACTCATCGTGAAGCTCGCGCGCAATCGCGGTCCGTTCACTCTCGCGCAGGAACTGCAAGTTTGCCGCGAGGGCCCGCAACTCATTGCGCGAATGCTCAAGCTGCTCTTCCGCCTGCTTCAAACGCACAACCATGACGTGGCGCTCACCGACAATCGCGTCCACCTGGTGGGTCCTGAGCGCGTGGACGAGCGCCTCGGCCTCATCCATCCTGGCCTTCATTCTTCGGACTGGTGGCTTCCGATGACTCATCGCGCGTCGCCGATCAGTCGGAGCGTGGCAAGGACTATTTTCGTATCGTTGAGGTTGCCCAGCACGGAAACCCCAGGGCGGGGCTTGAGCATGATCAACATGGGCGTCAACAATATGTTATGTTTGAGAGCGAGCGCGGGGTCTTTCAACACGTCCACGATGTGGATCTGGTAGCGTCCCTTGAGGTACTCCTCGCATAGCCGAGCCAAATTTCCCGTAGCTTGAGTGGAGTTCGACCCATTGCCAGCCACGAAGAGTCGGAAAGCATAGGCCTTACCTCCTGCCACTGCGGCTCCCCTCCCCGCGCGCCTGCCACCGTTATTCATTAGCGTAAATTTCTCCCGTATTCCGACAGAGAAGAGATCTGCTCATATGTATCGAGCGAACTAGGCCTTCACCAGATCGATCCCTCGATCGGTGATTCGGTATTCATGGAATTGATCAGAATGCTTCGAGCCTCTTGATTTCATGACGATCAACTGGCGTTTCATCGAGCCGCCGATCGAGAGTTGGGAGAGAACGACCACGGTATCGATGATAGACGAAATGCCGATCCCGCTGATCTCCGCGATGACATCAGGGCCGATAGCCTGGTTGAGATAGAAACAGGTAATCCCGCGCTCTTTACAGGCATTCAGCACCCGCATCAGGTATTCAAAGGCCGCCTGCTCCGAGCCCATGCGATTGCATGCGGAAATGGCGTCCACGATCACGTGTTGGGGGCGAACCTCATCCAGAGTGTTCAGGGCATGAAACAAGTGTTCCTCCGATCCCATCGCTTCCGGCAAGTAGGACTGAATCACCAACCTTCCAGTCTTGATCAGAGGCGCGAGGACAATCCCCGGGCTCAGCATGTTGCTGACCATCGATTCCGGTGACTCCTCGAAATTGAGATACAGCACTCGCTCGCCGCGCAGGCAGGCAGCCTGGGCGAACACGCAAGCCAGTGTGGTCTTCCCTGCGCCGGGACTCCCCGCGAACAAAATGCCGGTCCCTCGTTTGTATCCGCCTCCAAGCACGCCGTCCAGCTGAGCTTGACCGCTGGGCGCATGGGAACCGGGAGAACGGTGCTGCAACACGTTACTGGTAATCGGGATGACGTTGATGCCGTTCTCACTGATGATGAAGGGATATTCATTGCGGCCATATCCCGAACCACGATACTTGACCACTCTCAATCGGCGCGTGGTGATCTGACCCGTAACGCGCTGGTCGACGTGAATAACACAATCCGCCATGAAGTCCAAAAACGCGTACCGGGAGGGAGACTCATCCTTCTGGACAGTTTTGACCGTCATGATCGCGGTCAATTCTCGGTTCAATAGCCATTCGTGCATCGCATATAACTCTTGGCGCTCGCGCGATGGGCTATCATACAAATGCAGGAGCGTGTCCACGGCGTCAAACACAAGGCGCTGGGCTCCCATCGCCTTGGCTTGATGATCCAGAATAGCCAACAACCCTTTGACGGAGAAATCGCCGGAGATCACCAGTTCCGGGTTCACACGCGCATCTATCAGGAACAGCAATTTCTTCCGCTCCAACGTCGCCAGGTCCCACCCCAGGCTCCTGGCGTTTTGACGCACGGCAGCGGCACGTTCTTCGAACAGCACCAGAATGCCCGGCTCGCCGGCGCCGGCGCTGTGCAGAAGGAACTGCAAGGCCATCAGGCTTTTTCCGCTCCCGGCACCGCCACTGAAAAGCGTCATGCGTCCGACAGAGAGGCCACCGCGTAACACCTCATCCAGCCCTACAATGCCGGTTGGAACTTTCTTGATCGCTTTCCTTCGCTCTTGCTGTCCTGCCGGATCTTTGTGTTTCGCCCTTCGTGTTGATGTGGCCACCGCAGGCCCTCCTTTATTCTACGATTCACCCTTAAACAGTCACAGTGAGCTCGTGTGGAAGATTACGCATTTGACGCTCTGCCATATCCAAGCAAGCACCATGTCACGGACGCTTCAGATCAGCGCATAGTTCAGAGCCACCTGACGAGCCCCGCGGCTGGCAAACCCTGCCTGCCGGCAACTTCCGGCAGTGAGTCGGTTTCGAATGGCGACATTAGCATTTACCACCAATCGAAACGTGGTCAAAATTGAGCATCTTTCATTGGGTGCGTGAGGTAATGATTCCAATTAGAAATTGACGTGCGGGGGCCTCGCTGAAGGCAAACTGACCCGCCACTCAGCGTTCACGTTGCCTTCCCGCTGAACCCGGGCGCCTCAGCCGCTTCGTCAATTGCCAGAAGAAGTCTGACCCAGACTCTGTGAGGAAAGCGTCATGGTGAGTGTCGTGCTGGCGGACGATCATGTTGTCGTGAGGCAAGGGCTGCGCGCTTTACTGGAATCGGACCCAAAGGTTGTCATTACAGGCGAAGCGTCTAACGGGCTCGATGCCGTTAAAATGGTCACGCACCGGAAGCCTTCGGTGTTAATCACCGACCTCATGATGCCCGGCCTGGATGGCCTCGCCATCGCACAAAAACTCTCGCGCCTGAAATTAAATACCCAGGTGATCATTCTTTCGATGTACGGAGATCAGGCGTATGTATTGACCGCGTTCAATAATGGTGTGGCTGGCTATGTCCTGAAAGAGTCGTGCGGAGCCGAACTCTTCCAAGCCATTCGCGAAGTCGTCGCCGGTCGGCGTTACATAAGTCCGGGAATATCCGAGGCTTCCATTGGCTCATTTTCTTCTATGGGAACAATGCTGCAAGGAACGCAACCTGGTTCGGTGGAGCTTCAGGATAAACTGACCGTCCGGGAGCGAGAGATACTGCGGCTACTCGTGCAGGGGGAGAGCATCTCAGATATTGCGATCCGACTCGAGATCAGTTCACGCAAGGTCGAATTCAATCGAGCCACCTGTATGAAGAAGTTGGGCCTGAGCACCCACGAAGACCTGATTCGCTATGCAGTGCAGCGTGGGAGCTTCGAGAGGGACGAGCCAAAGACTACTAGGAAATCCAGAAGCACATCGGGAAAATTGAAATAACCGAAAGATGGCCGCGAGCCCGCAGACGTCAGTCGTGGAGGACGATATTGAGGAGGGAGCTATGGACGTGTAGCCCGTCATCGTAGTGAATCAAGCCCATCTTTTTGAATCGAGTCATGAAGAAACTGACGCGGGAGCGTGTGGTTCCAATCATCTCAGCGAGTGTTTCCTGGCTGATCTTCGGAATGACCCCTTCCTGCTTACCTTCCTTCCCGAACTGAGCCATTAACAGCAGGACCCGCGCCAGCCGCTTCTCGCTGGAATTGAAGAGTTGATCTACCAAGTCCTCTTGGATGCGAACGTTCCGAGCCAGCATATAGGTAAGGAACAGCGCCGAGAAGGTGCGGTCTTCCTGAAGCAGTCGGAGCATCGACGGTTTGTCGATACGGACGACATGAGCCGCATCGACGGTAGTCGCCGTAGCCAACTGAATCAATTGCCCGGCGAGACACCCTTCCCCGAAAAAACTGCCTGGATCCAGGATCACGATGACGGCTTCTTTCCCGTGCGGCGAGACCACGCTCAATTTGACTTTGCCCACCTGAAGATAGAACACGGCATCCGCCATATCCCCTTGCGAAAAGAGAATCTGCTTCTTCGTGCACTTCAGCGTCGTTTTGCCATTGCCGACTTGATTGAAGTAGGTTTGCGGATTAAACGTCAGCATCGGTTTAACTCCCACGGCCAGCGCTTCTCTCGGGAGCGTTGGGCCAAGTTAGTGCTAGAGACAAACGGAAGGTACACAGATCTGTTCAATCAGACCTGTTCGTACCCAACGCACAAAATGAGGTATCAACTATACCCAACTAGACGGAAGGCAATCTGGTCAATATTGCTCAGTTTGAATGGCGCCTCACTTACATTGTAGAGAGGTCGCTGGGCGAGATAGATGAAGGAAATCCCCTGACTCTATTCAACACCCATCGGAGCGGAAGCCAGCCGGAGCCCCCTCCATAGAATACCTGGCTCGTGTACCTGGTTGTCTCTTGAGAAATGGAGACTCGAAGAGGGCTGGCTTCTCGGCAAGATTGACGGATTGCAGAGCTCAATACACTGTCGGAAAGTCAACTGAAGCAGTACAACACTTCGGATGAAGCTCTCGACGTCATGGGGTCGCCACTTCGTAGGCCCGGCGAATCTCAGGCAATGTCCGATCAGTGAGGGAGCGCAGATCCTCTAAGGTTTGAAACAGCAATGTGCCGGTTGCTCCAGTCGCTCCTACTTGGCCACTCTTGATCACGGCATATGACTGGAGAGCGATATCGACGAGCCGTCGATGCTCGAGCGCATAATAATCCAGGCGTTGTTGCAAGGTTTCCGCTTGGTCATCGATTAAGACCTGGCGGGCATGCCCAAAGGACGTGACGGCGTCGGCAATCGCGTTGTCGAGGCACCGGTTGAGCGTGCGAAACTCGTCTGTGGAGATGCGCGCATTGTGTTCACCGGCTAACTCGGTGACGGCTTGGCACACATCTCCGTAATCGTGAACGACCTGGTCAACGGTGTATCCGAGGCGTAGCAACTCAGCGCCGTGCACGGTCGCGGCGCGACCGATCTCCGTAGCAGCCGGCGACGGCGCTGGTTCGACAGTAGCACCGGGAGGTTCTCGTTGCTCGAGACGAAGGGTCTCGACGAGCTGCTGTAGGAATAGCGGGACGCCGTGATCGAGCGCCATGGGAATCTCGGTGGGCGAGAGCCTTCGCGCCACCTTGTTTCTGCAACGCGCGATCAACTCTGTACGATTCGAAGTCAAAAACTCGTGGAGCATGTCAGGATGATACGCGATCGCTTCTTGGGTATCTGATCAAAATTGCTCAGAACGTGAATATCGGCGAATCATTCAGGCGGCAGCCGCTTGGGCTAACCTAGGCGGTTCGTGCCTTTTATACGGGTCAGGGAAAGCCGTTTCAGGAACAATGGCGCGGGGAATTTTTGCGGAGAAACTCGGTGAGGATGTCGTAGATGTCTTGCTTCGCCCAGAGGCCCTTGCGTCTGGCACCCTGTATGGCGAAGTCTCGAGCTTGTAGAACGTTCAATTTAGCCGATGTCCGAGAGAGCCTTCAAGAGATCTCTGTAGCACACGTCGTGGGTCTGCTGCGTGCCATCTTATCTTGTGACCACGACAGGAGAACAACTTCCCGTCATTGCTGAGGGTACCCAAAGCTTCCATCAGTTTCGCGGTGGCATCGTCTTCGGGACACACGAGCACTCGAATCTCTTGGCTAGGCTTGGCACTAGCTATGCTTAAGGAATTCGAAGGATTTCGAATATCGAAGGCACATATGAGTGATTCGACTGTAGCCATGCACGTTCCTCCAGGTCGGATGATGATACAGGGTTGCCAGGAGCGCCGGACCGTGAACCACAAGAATCAGAACGGCACCTATCCTCTCCTCTCGTTAGGCGACCAACAGTGTCTCCGTGACCTGGGCTGCCCTGATTGTCTCCATCACCTGCGTGAAACACCCCGGACAGTAGGTGTGAGTCTGAAGGCAATCGGCCGGATTGACGCCATGCGTTTTTCGATAGGTTCGCTGCGTGACCCAACGCGCACTATCAGGCGAAGCTCCGATCTCGTCTCGAATCAGTCGGCAGAGACAACAGACAGGGAGCAGTGGCGTCTCTATCCTCGAAGCGGACAAGGCTGCCTGAGTGATCCGAGCGAACGGGATGTCACTATAGCCATATGCTCCGTTTTTCATGGCTCCGCTCCTTATTCCCATGCTGTGCGACATTGGACTTTTCTTCGTCAGTCCCATGATTGATCGCCTGTAGACTGTGGCCATCCGCGCGGTGGGCATGATGCGTCCCTTTTCCCGTTCGTTCGCCTCATAGCCCGTCGAGTCTGCTTATGCTGATGAGCGGTCTGTTCATGATGCTCCTCAGCTTTCTTGCGATGGTCGGCTGCTTGTTGTGTCATAGTCGTCTCCATTAAAAGGTTCGCTGCAGTATGACAAGAAGGCTGCGTGTTACTTGCCCACAATTGCTCAGTTTTGAAAATATTATGTGGCAGGCCACAGGGCGCTTGTCCCTGCGCGAAGATTCAGCCTGAAGAAGAGAACCTAGTCGTGGAGGACGATATTGAAGAGGGAGCTGTGGACGTGTAACCCGCTGTCGTAGTGAATCAAACCCATCTTTTTGAATCGAGTCATGAAGAAACTGACGCGAGAGCGTGTGGTGCCGATCATCTCGGCCAATGTTTCCTGGCTGATCTTCGGAATGACCACTTCCGGCTTACCTTCTTTTCCGAAATGGGCCATGAGCAGCAGAATCCGCGCCAGCCGCTTCTCACTGGAATTGAAGAGTTGATCCACCAAGTCCTCTTGGATGCGAACGTTCCGAGCCAGCATATAGGCGAGGAACAGCGCGGAGAAGGTGCGGTCGTCTTGGAGCAATCGGAGCATCGACTGCTTGTCGATGCGGACGATACGGGCGTCATCGACGACAGTCGCCGTGGCCAAATGCACCGGCTGCCCGGCGAGACACTCTTCTCCGAAAAAGCTGCCGGGCTCCAGTATCGCGATGACAGCTTCTTTACCCTGCGGAGAAACCACAATCAGCTTGACTTTCCCCGCCTGGACATAGAACACGGCATCCGTCGTATCCCCTTGAGAGAAGAGAACCTGCTTTTTAGGGACCTTCAGCGTCGTTTTGCCATTGCCGGCTTGGGTGAAGAAGGTCTGTGGATTAAATGTCGCCATCGGTTTGACTCACACGGCCGGTGGTTCTCTTGAGGGCGCTGGGCCAAATCGGTGCTAGGGACAAGGACAGGGGTGCGAAGATCTGTTCAATCAGACCTGTTCGTACAGATCGCCCAAAATATCGCGTCAACTATATCCAACTAGACGGAAGGCAGTCTGGTCAATATTGCTCAGTTTGCATGGTCCAGATGGCAGGCCGATTCATGCTTGCCCGGTCGAAATTAACGAACCCTTAGGTATGGGAAGCCTAGTCGTGGAGGACGATATTGAGGAGGGAACTGTGCACGTGCAACCCACCGTTGTAGTACACGAAGCCCAGTTTGCGGAACTTGTTCATGAAGAAACTGACGCGCGAACGCGTGGTGCCGACCATCTCGGCCAGCATTTCCTGACTGACCTTCGAGACGACCGGTTCCGGCTTGCCTTCTTTTCCGAATTGGGCCATTAATAGCAGCACCCGCGCCAGCCGTTTCTCGCTGGAATTGAAGAGGTGGTCCACCAAGTCCTCTTGGATGCGAATGTTGCGACCCAGGAGATACGCGAGGAACAACTCGGAGAAGGCCGGTTCGTTGTGGAGCACACGAATCATTGCGGTTTTTTCAATGCGCACGAGAGTGGCGTCTTCCATAGTGATCGCCGTGGCCATGCAGACGAGCTGCCCGGCGAGGCACCCTTCTCCGAAAAAACTGCCCTTCCCCAGTACTGTAATGATAGCTTCTTTACCTTGTTGAGACACAACCGAGAGCTTGATCTTGCCGGTCTGGATATAGAACACGGCATCCGACGCATCCCCTTGCGAGAAGATAATCTGCTTCTTAATGGACATCAGAGTCGTTTTGCCGCTGCCGACCTGCTTGAGGAACGTCTGGGGATTAAACGGTGCGATGCGTTTAGCTTTCATGGCCAGACTCCCCTGAGAACTCTGGGAAAAGCGCTCTGTAGGCACATGGCAATGAGTGCGAACCGGACTGATGCTTATTGAGAAATTACACGAGAGTGCCGGCGAGCGTCAATATCAATTCTGAGGCCATGAAGCGACGCTCCGAGACGATATGTCGGCTTCCACGACCGGCAATTCAGCAGTTTCCTCGACGACGACACACTGTGTTCATGACGGTATCGAACCATGACTGTCCCTTCACATGGCTCGTTCAGCGTTTCTTGACAGGGCACAGAGGGAGTTGGTAGAAGGACTTTGCGCGAAGGTGCGAACGGGCCTGGTCCGAACGGGGGAAACCAATCCGTGTCTGAAG
>CAVPBK010000013.1:0-105573 GCA_963701855.1 Nitrospirota bacterium | reverse complement strand
TAGGTAATGTCCGCGACCCAGAGCTGATTCATCCCGGTGAGTGTCAGGCGGCTGGCCAGGTTGAGTGCTACCTCGAACGCATGATCGGAATCCGTCGTGACCACGAAGGCCCGCGGCTGGACCGCCAGCAGGTTGTCTTCGCGCATGAGCCGCACTACTCGTTTGTGGTTGACTAGGAGGCCGCGCCGACGGAGTTCCGCTGTGATGCGCCGGTAGCCATACCGACGCCGGTGGGTGACAGCGATCCCCTGAATGGCCGACCGCACCGCCATCTCTTCTTCCATGGGCTGGTGTGCGTGCAACGACCGATAAAAACCCGCCCGGCTCACCTGCGCCAGCTGACACATCCGTGCGATACTCAATGGGCCTTGCCTCGACATCACGTCCCGGATGTGGGCGTCCAGGCCTGCGCGCCAGCTTGCCCGTTCCGCTGACGTCGCGCCTCGACGGTGTGCAAGGCCCCTTTGAAAAAATCGACTTCCAGCACCTTCTCCGCCAACACCCGCTTGAGTTGGTGGACCTCTTTCCTGAGCGTCGCCTCGCGCGCATTCGCGGGTGGGCCTGCACCGCTCACGGTTGGCTCGAGCTTCTCGCGCCAGGTATACAACAGGCGCCGACTCACCCCGAGTTCCTTCGCCAGTGTCACGATGTTCTCGCACTGATTGAGTCGGTCCACGGCCATCTGCCGAAAGGCCTTGGGAAACTTGCCCACGCGTTTCTTGGCCACCTGCCACCCCCTTCGTGTGTCAAGTGTGCCAATTCGCCGTGTCTCAATCTAGGGGGTCAGTCCAATCAGTTCGTCGGGTTTGAACTTACCTTCCAAAAATCGTGCATCCAGTTGATATAGATGCTTAGTTTAATCTCGCGATGAAGAAATAGGCCAGCCATGCAAATATGCCTGCAGCAGGGAGCGTCACAATCCAGGCGAGCACCATGTCTCGGACGGTGCTCCAGCGAATCGCCTGCACACCTTTTAACAGGCCGATACCGATAATTGCCGAACTGCTGACGTGGGTCGTGGATACCGGGAGCCCCATCGTGGCCGACACAAGCACCAGCGAGGAGGTCGTAAGGTTCGCCGACAATCCCTCCGTGTGATTCATGGTTGTAACCTTTTCGGCGAGGACCTTGGTTACACGAAGCCCACCGAGATAACTGCCCAGCCCCATCGCCAGCGCCACTCCTACAAATGTACTGATTTGGAACTGCGCATTAGGCCATGCGGCAAAGGCACTCCCCAGTAGGACGATTGCCGCGATCTTCGGTGCATCGTTTACGCCGCGAGCGAATGAGGCAAGCCCGCTTGAGATCCAGTGGATACTATCCAAGCCAATGCTGATTCCCTGCAGACCTGCCCGGTCGCATTGGCTGGGAACGGCAACCACTGTGCCTCCCGATTGAAACAAGGTGCGGGTCATCCCTTTAACATCAATTGCGACTAACGCACGTGACGCGGGGAGCACACAGATACAGGAGCCCTCCCATCGAGCAGCAGCTTTTCGGAGAGCGAGGTGGAGAAGAAAGGACATGGTCAAGGCCAGCAGGGGGCTCACCAACAGGGGGAGCGCAATTTTCTTGACGATGGCTGACCAGATGAGCTCGTCGCCCGCGAAGGCGGCTAGCCCGGCACCGACAATGGCACCTATCAGAGCATGCGTGGTAGACACGGGCAGGCCCGTGCGTGATGCGATCAGGACCCAGATCATTGCGCCAGTGAGCACGGCAAGGGCTAATGTCGGTGGGGTAGCTGTACCGGGTGCAATGAGACCACTGCTGAAGGTTTTCACCATAGCGCTCGCGACTACGACCGAAACACAGGCGCCGAAGACCGTCCATATGCTCCCCCATACAATAGCGATTTGATAGTTGGTAATTCCGCTACCGACTAACGTGGCGATCGCTTTCGAAACATCGTTGGTGCCATTTGCGAATGCCAAGGCAAGGACGAGGAGAAACAAAACGAATGGAAATTCCATGGGTGTTGATCTGACGCGTCAAAAAGGTCTGCCACACTGATGCAAAATGTGCGGGAAAATCAAGGGGGGATTCTTCAACTCTCCTGGATCCACAATCAACTGTTTCTGGACAGCTTAAAGCCAGGAATGGAACACAAAAGGTTCAAAACTACATACTCTAGCACTCCGCGAAATAGTGAGCGCCATAAGAGCTGACAGAGGTATATTTCTATCGGAAAGCGGGTTTCAGAGCGGAGCCATCGAGTCGGCAAACTTAACAACTGTTCAGGTCATCACCGCTGACGTATCGCCTGCTTCGGCGGTCTCCAGCAGCTCCAGACCTCCCATTCAGAGGAGGAGGGCCTGTGGGCTCAGCGCAGGAGTGCACTCCTGCGCTGAGCCCACTAAGATTTGTTATTTGCCGGCCCCTGCGGACCCGCTGCCGCTCGTAGCACCGGGGGCGGGTGAGCCGCCCGAAGTCTTTCCCGCAGTCGACCCTGAGGTGTCATGTTGCCCGCTGTCTGTTCCCACCCCCGAGCCGCCACCCTGTTGGCCCTTCCTTGGATTCGTGGGACTTCCGCTCTCTGCTTCCGGGTTCCGAACTCCGCCTGGCACGCTCGGGTCCACCACGCCACGGAACGGATTACCCATAAAGCCTCCACTGGGGGGAGAACCCTGTGCCATGAGCAATGCCTGGGAACGCGTCTTGCCCTCAGCGGAGTCGGAGGTTTGAGCGTAGGCTCCACTGCATATGAGCCCCGCTGCAACAGCGCCTGCTAAGACTATCCTCGTAAGATTCATCGTCATCTCCTTGGTTAAGAAAGAAACACCCCATGCCCGTGTTGGGCCTCGCGACCCTCGGAACCGAGCCGCTCATCTCTCAGCCGGAATTTCCATTATGGACTCCGGCCCGACCGACGCCACACTCCGGCTTTCCTGCCTCCATTCTCCGTCCCATGATTTAGCCTGCCGGTTGTTGGTTCGATGCGTTGTGCTCATGGCTTCAAAGCGTCACGGCGTTATCAGCCATTGGGAATACTGTAGCTACGTCACATGATTGGTCCATGAAGGGAGCATGAAGAATTCTTCATCACTAGCTGTACGTTGTGTATTCCATCCCCTACTGAACGAGCGGAAGACAGCGGGCTCCGAAAATCTGTATTCGTGGTTAACGGACACAGTGAAAAGGCTCTCGCGGAATTAAAGCGGTTTCTCACATCCGTCGACATAGGGTCCGACATTTAGATCTGCTCGATGAGCAATCACGCCATCCGCTCGCCTACAATCATTTGTGTTTGGAACAGGCCGAAGGATACGTCAAACCCCTAAAGAAATCGACATTTCAGCCCTCGGCCAGCAGAAAGGTTTTTGAGCACCCACGGCAAGGCAAAGGGACAGCGGCTTAAAGCCGTGTTGAAGGGGATGCGAGGTAGTGCTCCAGACCCAGGGTCACAAGAGGCTCTTTTCGTGGGCGATTGATGGGGTGCGTGGTAGGCTTCTTATAACGCCACCATGGAATTACGGAGGAGACCGATGACGGTCTATGGGATGAACGTCTTGAATCCGGCACTTCGCCTAGTGCTTATCCTGCTTGTATCAGGTGTGGTGCTCACACAGATACCGTGGAATGTGTTCGCACAGTCAAGCCGCTCAGATGATTCTGAGCCTGCCCTCTATCCACAGGCGACTGACGGCGACCCTGTGGATCTTGCTACGGGGCTCTATATGGTAGAGGAGCCCGATTTTGTCTTTCCCGATTCGATTCCTATTGTCCTGACGAGGGTCTATCGGAGTAAAGATTCTGCGTCGAGAGCATTCGGCGTCGGAGCCAGCCATCCCTTCGAAATCTATCTGCTCCGGAATGACCTGTGTTCAGAGATCCGGTTGATTTTGCCGGATGGGGCGTTTATTCAGTATCTCCGGACAGCTGGAACCAATTGTCTTGATGCGACGCTCATGCACAAGACATCACCCACGGTGTTTCATAACTCAAGCCTGGCCTGGAACAAGGAGGTCCAGCAGTGGATCTTGTACCGACAGGACGGCGTCAGCTATCGGTTCAATGACTTTCTGGTGCTCACCGAGGTGGAAGATGCGCAGAAGCATCGTCTCACCGTGGGTCGGGACTCGCTCCAACGAGTGGCGAGCGTCACCTCACCCTGTGGGTGCTGGTTGAAGTTTGTCCGAGATAACCAAGGGAGAATCGTTCGCATCGAAGACTTCTTGGGCAGGCGTGCAATGTATGAATACGATGCATGTGGACGGCTCACTCGCGTGGAATATCCGAGCCCTGGACGAATCTCCGTGTACACCTATGATGCGGAAGATCGCATGGTGTCGGTCGGCGATCAGCATGGTCCCTTTTTCTGGAATACATACGACGAGCACGGCAGGGTGGCGACGCAACGTCATCCAGATGGAACCGCCTATGTATTTCGCTATGTGGTGACGGAGACCGGAAAGGTCAGACGGACCCTCGTGAGGAATCGGCAGGGCAAGCTTCGCATCACAACTTTTAACGACGCGGGTCTCATCATATCCGAGACCTGGGACGCTGAAGGGACAAGGCCACGCACGGCAGATTATAAGTGGCACGCTGAAACCAACCAGTTTCTGGGGTTGATGGTACCAGGGGCCGCCGAAGACACGCTTCGGGAACCCGATCTGAATGCGGCCAGTGCAACGCGAAGTCAACAGAAAGGCCCGGAACAACTCGTCGCCGACTATCGTGTCAAGACACATATGGCGGGACAAATCACCGATGAAGGACTTCGGGGCTTGGCGAAGCCCTGTGAGCCCCCTCCGATGCTGAAGAAAATGGCTCCACGCACACCCATGACGCGTGAGGAAGTCCAGAACGTGTGGAACGAACTCGTAAGAGAGGAAAGTTACCAGTCGATTGCCTTCCTGAATCCGAAATCACAGGAGGTGACCGAATCTGGATTGAATTCAAGCGGTGGGATTGTCATTGAGGACAGAAGGACGGGATACCTTGGGGGGCTGTTTGGATTTCCACGCGGGGGTGGATGGAGGATCGATGGGCGTCTGGTGGCCGAAGTCCCCATTGAAGGAGGCCTCTGGCAGCTCTACGCCAAGCGGGTGACCGAATGGTCTCCCGGCCTTGGTGAAATGGTGGCCGCGACGCCGAAGGTCTCTTCAGTCTGGGAGTTCCAGTTGCTATCGAGAAATCCGATGAATCGAGGCGAAGTGCGAGAGTTAAACTCGTTCGTACTCCCAGAAAATACGGTGCTCCCAGGTGGCATCCCTCAAGGGCTGCTGCGCTATGATGTCGCGAATCAAAAAGTATGGATCGTCATTAGCGGGGTGCTGGCTAAACCACTCTATCATCAAGTTCCCATTGTCCCCTCGTTTCCGCTCTATCGAGGCACGCCGCCTGAAGAACCGAAGTATAAACCCACAGCGCCGAATACGATTGAGGGGTAACCTCTGCCGGGCCTGAGTACTGCTTGCTATTCTTTCGAGAAGTCACGTTCGCGCTCGATAGACTCGCGGTAGATGTCGACCTTGAAATCCCTTGAATCGATCGGCACACAACACCACAACGGGGGTGAATCCTGCCGGTTTTATCCCCTGAAAACCTCTCAATAACCTGGTTTCTAACCCAGTACTTCGAACCTCACCTGAATGCGCTCAATCGACACGCAACGGACCGAGGCATCCTGGAACCAATCCAGGCTGATACTGAAACCTGGAAATAGTCTGTTTCTTCAAGATCCACATCTGGTAGGCTGGGTTGTCAAAAACCCGGGAGCGGAATCGTGAGGGCACTTTCTCGATTTTCTTCGGGGATCAGGGTATCTTTTCATGAGGGTCCAAAAACAAATGTTTTCGATCAGCCCCCTTTCAATGAGGCGGCTGTGGTCATCTTAGCTGCAAAGGGCGGTGAGCAGTTTTGAAGCTGACGGATCCGGGAAGGAAAGAAGAGATACCAGGAGATGGCAAGAAGGCTGGCCGTGATACGCTCATGGGGCTATGTTCGATACTGAAACATGAACGCACGAGGCTGAAGGTTCATCACGCACTCGTGATGCTGATGTGCGCGATACTGCTCATGAGTCTTTCGGTGGGATGCGGGACGAGCGCCGAGCCGGTGCGCGAAGGCCAGACTCACATCCTACAGGACGGGTTCAGAAACACCAATCCAGCGTTTGCTCCGCCGAGCCTATGGGAACGTCTTATATTTCTCCCATTGCGGACATGGACAACGACGTTTCACACACGAACTGCAGATTTGCCTCGCGTGGAAAACGACGGCAGTGCCCTCAAGAGCAATCGCACGGACGCCACCGTGACCTGGGTCGGTCATTCCACACTCCTCATTCAGCTCGATGGCGTCACGATCCTGACTGATCCTCAGTGGTCGGAACGAGCCAGTCCTGTCACCTTTGCCGGGCCCAAACGGCTGATGTCCCCCGGGGTGTCATTCGAACAGCTGCCGACGGTGGACCTCGTCGTCATCTCACACGATCATTATGATCATCTCGATGTCGATACGGTTCAGCGTCTTGCCCGAACGCACCACCCGCTGTTCCTCGTTCCCCTCGGCCTGAAGGCTTGGTTTGCAGACATCGGCATTACAGAGGTGGAGGAGATGGACTGGTGGGAAAGTCGGCAGGTCCATGGCCTGACCGTCACCTGTCTTCCCGCTCAGCATTTTTCGGGGCGCAGCCTGTGGGATCGGAATCGACGCCTCTGGAGCGCATGGGCCCTGGCAGGAGGTACGAAGCGGGTCTTCTTCGCCGGAGACACGGGGTACTATCCTGTATTCAAGGAGATTGGAGTTCGCCTGGGCCCGTTCGATCTTGCGGCTATCCCTATCGGAGCCTATAGCCCCGCCTCGATGATGAAGATGACTCATATCACGCCTGAAGAAGCCTTGCAGGTGTTCGCTGATGTCCAAGGGCAATACTTCGTCGCCATGCATTGGGGCACGTTCGACATGACGGATGAAGCGATTGAGGAGCCGCCTCTGCGGTTGGAAGCCGAGGCCAATCGGCTGGGGCTTGACCCTTCCAGAGTGTGGGTCTTGAAGCATGGAGAGACCCGAGGATGGTGAGGGAGGGAACGAGGCAGAGTTTCCTGTGGTTTCCTGAACAGGGTGGAAGTGTATCGTTGCGTTCTATGACCTTGTATCTTGCGCCCAAGGCGACAATGATACAGCTTATCATCAACCCGGGCATGATAGACCGACGTGACCGAGGTCTTCAAAGACCGTGGGGCAGCGAGGGTCGTCATGCCCTTCTACGGAACGAGCCCGAACAGTTGCGTGGGCCATTGAGCCCGTATCATGCAAGGCCGGGCCACCAAGGAGGACGTGATGACGAGTACGCAGGTCTTTGTCGGTATTGATATCTCCAAGGCGCAGTTGGACCTCGCCCTCCGACCGGAGGGGCAGTTCTCCGCTCCCAACAACGAGGCCGGATTTGCTCAGGTGCTCGAACGTCTGAACGCCGTGCACCCCACGCTGGTGGTGTTGGAAGCCACCGGCGGGTGTGGAGAGTCCCGCTCACGGCGGTATTGGCCGCCGCCGGGGTGCCGGTCGTCGTGGTCAATCCGCGACAGGTGCGCGACTTCGCCAAAGCCACCGGGCGGCTCGCCAAAACCGATGCGTTGGACGCCCAGACGTTGGCGCACTTCGCCGAGGTCATGCGACCGGAGCCGCGACCCCTGCCGGATGAGCAGACCCAGGCACTGGCGGCGATCCTGACGCGTCGCCGGCAACTCGTCGAGATGCTGACGGCGGAGAAGAACCGCCTGGGGATGGCTGGCAAGCCGGTACGCAAGAGCCTGCGCACCCACATTGCCTGGCTCGAGCGGGAATTGAGCCACACGGACCGCGGCTTGGCCCAGGCGATTCGGGAGAGTCCCGTGTGGCGTGAGAAGGAGGCGCTCTTGCGGAGCGCACCCGGGGTGGGGCCCGTGGTGACGACGACGCTGCTGGCGACGCTGCCGGAACTTGGCACGTTGCCCGGCAAACAGATTGCCGCGCTGGTGGGGGTGGCCCCACTGAATCGTGACAGCGGGACATTGCGCGGGAAGCGCACGGTCTGGGGCGGCCGGGCGCAGATCCGGGCCGTGCTCTATATGGCCGCGCTCGTGGCGGCGCGCTTCAATCCTGTCATACGTGCGTTCTACCAACGCCTGCGCGCCGCGGGCAAGACGAAGAAGGTGGGACTGACCGCTTGTATGCGGAAGCTGCTGATCATTCTGAATGCGATGCTGAAACATCGGACCCCATGGCGCACAGAACTGGTTCAGTGTGCTTGACAACCAAGACAGTTGCTGCCCCCTTTAAACCAGGTCAGATCCGGAGTTAGCATTTCCGGCTGACGAAAGGAGGGGCCGGATCAGTATCGGAAGACTCGCCCCACACTCTTTCAGAGGCGTTTGAATCCGATGTTGTCTTGATGGGGAGAGTGCGTTGAAGGTTCAAAACCAGTTCTTTGTGAACTTACCCGAACTCTACTCCGAAGTACTTGAAAGATTTATTGGAGATTCAGGGAAGCGTGATGAGGATTTTGAACTACCACGCCTTGACGGGTCTTGCCAAGTGACCTAATACTGTAATGAGGTTATCCCAATGAGGGCAATACGGTTGCATCAGGCTGGTGGGTCGGAAGCACTTCTCTACGAGGATGCGCTGAAACCCAGTCCGAAGGACAATCAGGTGCTCGTTCGGGTCTATGCCACCGCGATCACTCCGACGGAATTCGCCTGGTATCCCACCTCCCATACTCCTGACGGCGCTACCAGGCCGTTTCCCATTATTCTCGGCCACGAATTCTCCGGTGTCGTCGACGCGATCGGACAAGCTTGCATGGGTGTCCAGGTTGGAGATCCTGTCTATGGCTTGAGCGATTGGTTTATCGACGGTGCCCAGGCGGACTATTGCCTGACTGTTCCCGCCAACCTCGCGCCGAAGCCTACCTCGCTTGACCATGTACAAGCAGCTGCCGTTCCGATCTCGGCTCTGACCGCCTGGCAAGCACTCATCGATCGCGCACATCTTTCCCAAGGGCAACGGGTGCTAATCCATGGCGCAGCCGGTGGGGTCGGCAGCTTCGCTGTGCAGGTGGCACGTCATAAGAAAGCACATGTGATCGCGACAGCGTCGAAGGCCAATGCCGACTTTGTCGCGGCGCTCGGTGCCGACGAAGTCATTGATTATCGGACGACGCCGTTCGAAACCGTCGTCCGAGACGTGGACGTGGTGCTTGATACTGTCGGAGGAGACACGAGAGACCGCTCATGGGGGATTCTCAGAAAGGGTGGTCAGCTGGTGACCATTGCGGCTGATGCCGAACGGTTGACCCAGCCGCGAGTGCGAGACGCCTTCTTCATCGTTGAACCAAACCGGGTTCAATTGATCGAGATTGCGCGTCTGATCGATGCCGGTGTTATCCGACCGATCGTGGGCGCCGCCTTCGCCATGGATAATTTTCGGCAGGCCTACGAAGAGAAACCTCTGCGTGGCAAGCACGTGCTGCGCATCGCTGAGCTGTGATGTGCCGTAGGCAATTCCGACAAAGGAGGGCTCCAATGATGACCATCGCATCCGCTACCCTCAGGATGGTGAAACAGGTATTGCAGGGGACGGTCTTGACCGGAGCGGGCCTAATTATGGGACAGGCACCAGCCCTGGCAGAAGATGCCGTGTCCGTGCTGATGAAACAGTCTCTGGCCGACATGGCCGGAAAAGTAGCCACAGTGTTGACCGTGGACTATGCGCCGGGAGCTGCATCTGGCCCGCATGTCCATCCCGGCTCGGTGTTCGCCTATGTACTAGAAGGGGCAGTTGTCTCGCAACTGGATGGTGGCGAGCCGATCACGTACACAAAAGGCCAGAGCTGGTATGAGTCTCCTAAGACGCCGCATATAGTGTCCAAAAATGCAAGCAAGACTGAACCGGCCAAGCTCCTGGTACTCCTGCTTTCGCAAGAAGGCGAGGCAATCAAAGCGCCGGTGAAATGACTCGATAGCTTGACGGGCTCATCAAGCACGCGAGCGAGATAAACGGCGCGCTGATTCCGATCGAATAACGGAGGGCCGATTGTGCTCAACTCCAACTCACTCCAGCCTACTGCAGCCAAAGTTCGCTTTTCTCTTAACTCTTGGCTGGACTTGGCCTGAGTGAGCCAGAGTAGGCTGGAGTAGGGTCGTGAAAACGCTTTCTTAAACCGCTGGTCGGGCATCTAGGCCGCCAGAGCAATCCCTTGAATTTCAAAGCGGAGAAGGGCCCCCACTGACGGTCGGGTCGCTTGCCCCGTACTGTGCGCATCGGACGAACATCATCCATCTAATTGTTCCTTCCAAGCTCGCTTGCTTTTCTCTCTAGGAAGGACACCCACGTTGGTCTTAGTGCGGCCGTCGAACGAGACCCTTCTGATGGCGCGCGTTCCGGAAGCACAGGACCAATGTGGGTGCCCTTCTATCCCTCATCCTCTGAGTGACAAGGTTTCCCCGCACCAGTATAATGCGCAGCCTATGGCTACTATTGATCCTGCTGCGCCGAAACAACCACTGGCCTTACCGGATCCCGCTCTTATGGCTGCCACGGTCGAGTCTTTGCTCCCCTTTGAGGGGCAATTCAAGGCACTGGTACCTTTAGCAGGCGATGCCTCTAATCGCCGGTATTTTCGCATCGAGTTGACTGGGAGCGCTGTTCGCTCGGTGATTCTCATGCAGTTGGCCGAGCCGGAGGCCTTCAAGCAATCGGAAGAAGCCGTCAGCGGGTCGACTCATCAGGTCGCTGAACTCCCGTTTTTGAACATCCTCTCCCATTTATCCAAAGTCGGAGTCTCCGTTCCGCGCCTCTATCACTATGATCAGACGGCAGGGTTGCTCTATCTTGAAGACTTTGGCGATCTCACATTGTCGGAAGCCTGTCGCGGGGCGAGTGTGGCAGACGTGGAAGCGCGCTATACACAGGCTGTCGATGCCCTCGTGCATATGCAATCGATGGCGACCTCACCAGCCGATCTGAATTGTCTCGCGTTCCACCGAAGTTTCGATGTGCCGCTCCTCATGTGGGAGTTCGATCATTTTCTGGAGTATGGAATTGTAGCGAGGCAAGGGAAACCGATGTGCGCTAACGATCACCTGCCCATTCGGGGCGAATTCGAGAACATTGCCGAGTTGCTTGCCGGCCAACCTCGCGTCTTTGTCCACCGGGACTATCATTCGCGCAATTTAATGGTCGATGGCGAACGGCTGGGAGTCATCGACTTTCAAGACGCCTTGATGGGGCCGGCGACGTACGACCTCGCCTCGCTTCTGCGCGATGCCTATATCGAACTCGACGAGGCGCTGATCGATCGCTTGATCGACCGCTTCCTCGATGGCTTGGCGACGCATCGACAGGTGTGGACCAACCGAGAAGCCTTCCGCCGCCTGTTCGACTTCACGAGCATCCAGCGTAACCTCAAAGCGGCGGGGCGATTTGTCTACATCGATCGCGTCAAAGGCAATCCCAATTTCCTCGCCGACATCCCGCGAGTCTTGAGCTATGTCAAACGCAATCTCCAGAAGTATCCCGAATTGGACCGGCTCAGGAAGCATCTCGCCCCCTACGTGCCGGAACTACAGTAGCGAAAGGTGAGTACATAAGCTGAAACGATGGAACTTCCGTTATTTCATCTCCGCACTTCAGCGCTTCAACATCTCAGTTCACTCTCGTCTATGAAAGCCATGATTCTCGCAGCGGGATTGGGAACTCGCCTGAGACCGCTCACAAACACGATTCCGAAGCCGCTCCTCCCCATCGCGGGTACGCCGTTGATCGTGTGGAATCTCTTGCTCCTGAAGCGGCACGGGTTCCACGAGGTGGTGATCAATCTGCATCACCTCGGACCGATGATCGAACAGGCGTTGGGCAACGGTTCGAGTTACGGGTTGCGAATCATCTATTCGCGCGAGCCGGTGATTTTGGGTACAGGAGGCGGCCTCAAACAAGCGGAACAGTATTTTTCCGGTGAGGCGGTGTTGGTGCTCAACGGCGATACGCTTGTGGAGCTCGACCTCGGTGCGTTGTGTGCATTTCACCAGCAGCGCGATGCTGTGGCGACGTTGGTTCTGCGCAAAGACCCTGAGGCTGCACGGTGGGGTCTCGTGGAAATGGATTCGGACAACCGTATCGTCCGCATTACCGGCCAGGGGAAATCAGAGTTGGGTCCGGTCCAATCCCGCATGTTCGCCGGGATTCATGTCCTTCATCCTCGTCTTTTGCGCGATGTGTCCAAGGGCAAGGAATCATCGATCATCGCTCCCTATGTGGCGGCAATTCAGCGAGGAGAAGCGGTGCTCGGGTATGACAGCGAAGGGTACTGGTCGGACATCGGGACGCCGGAGCGCTATGCGCAGGCCGAGCATGACGCATCAGCCGGTCGCATCACCCTCTCCTCAAGACAGCTGTTTGCATAGCAGGATGCAGAAAAAATCCGCCAGCGCCCATGGAGCGTGACGCGCGAGAAATGCGAGAAAGGCGCGATGTGGATAGAATAAGTTCCCATCTCGTTTAGCCTGTCTCGCCAGTCCCCCTCGTCCCGCCTGGCTCGCGTGCTGACGCTAATCCTGCTCCGATTTCACCTTTTGTTGCTTAATCAAGCGGGCAAGGTATGTGCGCTGGAGCTTGAGGCGGTCTGCGGCTTTCGTCTGATTGCCCTCTGCTTGTTCGATGGCGTGCTCGATGATGTAGCGGCTATGTTGTTCCATCGACTCATGGTACGGAAGGGAGAGGTAGGGGAGGGGTTCGCTCGGCGAGGTGTGACCCATGGCATCCAACGACAACATGTCCGGTTCGATGGTGTCCGACTGGTTCAAGACGACGGCCCGGGCGACGACGTTGTCCAATTCGCGAATGTTGCCTGGCCAAGGATACCGTTGCATGGCCTCCATGGCTGCGGAGCTGAACATCATGCCGGGACGTTTTGCATCCCTGGCATGCCGGTTCAAGAAAAATTTAGCCAGGGCAGGGAGGTCATCGGGCCGTTCGCGGAGCGGGGGCAGGGTCAGGCTGATGACATTTAAACGAAAAAAAAGATCCTCGCGAAACTCACCGGTTTTCACGGCCTGTCGGAGATCCTTGTTCGTGGCGGCGATGATCCGTATATTGACCGACACGAGGCGTGTGCCGCCGACTCGATGGAATTCCCTGTCCTGGAGCACACGCAAGAGCTTGGCTTGCAGCGAGAGCGACATGTCTCCGATCTCGTCCAGGAAGATCGTGCCTCCGTCCGCCATCTCCAGTTTGCCTTTTTGCAGGCGGTCCGCGCCGGTGAAGGCGCCGCGTTCATGTCCGAAAAGTTCGTTCTCGAGCAGCGTTTCCGTGAGGGCGACGCAGTTGATGACCACCAGCGGCATAGCCTGACGCGGACTCCACTGGTGGATGGAACGGGCGAAGAGCTCTTTGCCTGTTCCGCTTTCACCAAGCAGTAACACTCCGGCATCGGACTTCGCGGCACGTTGTGCCGACTCCATCACCGCACGAATTTTCGCGCTCATGCCTACTATCGAGGCGTAGCGGCTGTCGACTTCGGACTTGAGGCAGGCCACCTGCCGTTTGAGGCTGTCTCGCTCCAAGGCTTTGCCGATGACGATGAGGAGGTGGTCTTTGTCCAGCGGTTTGGTCAGAAAATCGTAGGCGCCGGTTTTCATAGCTTCGACGGCGGCATCGATTGAAGCATGGGCGGTCATGACGATTACTGGGAGACCTTCAGCGGGTCTGATTTTCGGAAGCTGCTTGAGAACCTCAAGGCCTGTCAGTCGTGGCATATCCAGATCGAGCAACATGAGGTGCGGAGCTTCCCGCTCGACCAGCTCGAGCGCCTCGACTCCATCGCGTGCGGTCACGGTGCCATAATCGGAGGCCTGCAGTCGATCCTCCAGCATCGTGGCAATGTCGGGATCGTCGTCGACAATGAGAATTTTGGCCTTCATGTTCAGTACCGTTAGGCGTGAGGTGATATCGCCCCACTGCACGTTCGGACGAGTATCTTGATTCATCGCCTGACGCCGCACTCCTTGCCACTCACGGATTTTCCAGGACATTCACAACAAGACCAGTCAGTGGTTTTGGGAAGAAGTACGTCGATTTGTGGGGCATACGTTCGCCGGCTGTCGCGACGGCTTGCACTTCGCTGACTTTCGTCGCGTTGAGCAGCAGTGCCCCGGTCCCCGTTCCCTTCGCCACCCAATCCAAGGCTTCATGGTCATCCTTCGTATAGAGGATGGCCTCTTGTTCCTGTGGTGTCGGACAAAGTGTCGCGACGACGAGTTGTTGAAGCAGCGACACATCGAGCTTGGCGCGAGGAGAGGCTTGCGCGGGCGGACGATGGGCCGGTTTCAGGCTCAGTGTGACGTAGCGGCTGTCTCCCTTCAACGCCAGGCCAAACATCGGAATCGTGCGGCCGTGAGTCCGCAAGGCTTCGACAAATTTCTCGCGAGTGGCTGCTTGCGTGTCTGTGGTGAAAGGAAATTCCTGCAGGTCGAATGTGGCGCCCAACAATGATTGCAGATGATCATAAGGAGGCAAGGTTGTGGTCGTGACCCGATGCGTCGGGAGTACGGTCAAGCCCGGGTCTTCGAGGGCGGTCAACAGCATCAGCACCGCGTCGTATGAGTGCTGGCCGTCCGGCGGTCCGGCCTGTTGCCGACGGAGCTTCTGATAGTTCAACGCCGTCTCGTAACGATGGTGGCCGTCTGCAATAAACAGCGGTTTGCTGCGCAAGGCCTCGACCACGTGCTTCAGTACGGCTGGATCCGTCACAGCCCAGAGTTGCTGACGGAATCCCACATCGTCGCGAAAGTCGATCGGGGCAGGTGTCCCTTTCACCGCTCCTTCCAGCAGGCCCATCACCGTCCCTTGAGGGTCGGAGTAGAGCGACCAGATGGGGCTGAAGTTCGCTTTGCAGGCTTCGAGAAGATTCAGACGATCTGTTTTGGCGGCTGAGCGTGTGTTCTCGTGCGGGTAGATATGCCCCGAGTCGAGCGCTTCCAGTTTGACGGCGGCGAGAAAGCCCTTGAGAGTTTTCGTCGGCGAACCGGACGAAGCATAAGGCGGTGTGTATTCGATCGTATGGTAGTAGAGGGTTGGCTGCGCATCGGGTTTCAATGCCCCGCTTTTCAGCCAATTGCGAAGGGTTGATGCGGCACGGGTGTATCGATTTTCAGTTGGACTGTCGCCGGGTTGATCGAATCCCAATTCGAGCCGAATGATGTTCTGTGGATGGCGATCGTGCAAGGCCTTCTGCCCAGCCGCGTCGATGATGTCGTAGGGCGGCGCCGCAACCTGTTTGATATCTCCCACAACCGCCGTATCGTACCGCGTGCCATGAAACGGAATAATCGTCGACATAGTGAAATCCTCTACGTTGTAAGTGGTCATAGTCGTTGCGGCGCAACGACACCAAGGGTGGGTCTTTCCCGCTGCGCGACGCCTTCCGATGCCCCGGGGGCGTGGAACACGCAGAAGAAAGACTAACGGTCGCGGGTAACCATGTAGTCGGCGGTCACCGAGAGAGCTCGTTTGGCCGTACTGTCTTCGAACTGGTTGAGATCTTGTTGGGCTGCAGCGATATAGGATCGTGCGCGATCCATGGCATAAGTAATCGAGCCCATTTTTTCCATTAAGTGGATGAATCGCCCAAGGTCTTCCTCTGTGAGGGACCTGCGTTCCATACGGTCGACGATCATCTGCCGGTCCTGCTCCGAACAATGATGCAGAAGATGTAACAGCGGCAGCGTGGCTTTGCCTTGGCGGAGATCCTGTCCCAGCGACTTGCCTAAGTGTTCTCCATTGGCCGTATAGTCGAGCGTATCGTCGGCCACTTGGAAGGCGATCCCAAGATGCAGGCCGAACTGGAAGAGCGCATCCTGCTGGGTCTCTGGAGCATCTGCGAGCAAAGCGCCCATGCGACAAGCGGCGGCAATCAGGCCGGCCGTTTTGTATTCGACAATCTTGAGATATTCCGTTTCCGACATGGAGGGGTTGCCGTTGTAATAGAGCTGAAGCACTTCGCCTTCCGCCATCTTCTTACAGGCATCGCCGAGCACTTCGTTAATCCCATGGTTATGGAAGTCGACGACTTGGCAGAAAGCTTTGGAGTAGAGGTAGTCACCGACGAGGATACTGATTTGGTTGCCCCAGACTTTTCTGGCGGTTCGCCGTCCTCGGCGGATATCGGCCTCGTCGACCACATCGTCATGGAGCAGGGACGCGGTATGAATGAACTCCACCAGACTGGCGAGTTGGTGATGATCGCGACCGGTATAGCCGCAGAGACGGGCAGAGAGCAGCAGCAAAAATGGTCGGATTCTCTTTCCGCCGCTGTTCAGGATGTGGGCGGCGACGGTATTGACGAGTGCCACACTGGAGTCGAGGTTTGTCCGAGCCTGTCGTTCCATCCCCTCCAATTCATCGCGGTACGCCTCCCAGACGTCCGCCATGGTGTTGATCGTGGAAGTAATTGGGCCTTCAGACATGGGGCGGATGGTAGGGCAGAGAAGGAAACAAAGTCAAGCTGGTGACCCCTTTGAGGGGCGGCCGACACGGGCCTGTTGTGCCAGAGGTAATCTTGACAGGAGAATCGTGCTTCTATTAAGGTGAACGGGACGAAAATGAACGGAATTTGCCTTGTGAGTGACGGGGTTAGCCATCCCGATTGCTTCCCTGGTATAGCCTCAGTTCAGTAGCATACACGCCTACATTTTTAACGAGATACGAACGATGAGCATTCCCGGTCTTCCGCCGAAACAAGGCCTGTACGACCCTGAGCAGGAGAAAGACTCCTGTGGCATAGGCTTTATCGTCAATATCAAGGGCGAGAAGTCTCATTCCATTGTTCAGCAGGGACTTCAGATTCTTGAGAGTCTGAGTCATCGGGGGGCGCAGGGCTGTGACCCTTGCACGGGGGACGGCGCCGGGATTCTGCTTCAAATCCCGCACGAATTTCTCAAGCGTGCGGCCGGCGATGCGAGAGTCGCTCTGCCCAATGCCGGAGAGTATGGCGTCGGGATGGTATTTCTCCCGCGCGAAGTCGATGCCCGGCAACAGTGTGAGGCGCTCTTTTCCCGAATGATCGGCGAAGAGGGCGCTCGGCTTCTTGGCTGGCGCGATGTGCCGGTCAAGAGCGATGCGATCGGCGCTGTGGCGCGCAGTACCGAGCCGTTTATGCGGCAGGTGTTCATTGCCCGCGATGTCCTCAATGAAGGGCAGTTTGAACGCAAGCTCTATGTTATTCGCAAGCGTGTGGAAACGGCCATCCGCGAATCGGCGATTCAGGGGCGTGACTACTTCTACATCTCAAGCCTGTCGGCGAATACGATTGTGTACAAGGGGCTGTTACTTCCGGAGCAGATGTCAGACTACTACCAGGACCTGAAGGATGAGCGCTTGATGAGCGCGCTCGCCCTTGTGCACTCCCGCTTCAGCACGAACACGTTCCCCACGTGGCCGTTGGCGCATCCTTATCGCTACATTTGCCATAACGGCGAGATCAATACGCTCAAGGGCAATGTGAATTGGATGCGCGCCAGGCAAGGGCGGCTCAACTCCGAACTATTCGGCCAGGATCTGGCTAAGCTTTATCCGATTGTCTCCGAGAAGCAGAGCGACTCCGCTTGTCTGGACAATGCCGTGGAATTCCTGACCATGGGAGGCCGCTCTCTCCCGCACGCGATGATGATGCTGATTCCCGAACCCTGGGTCGCGAATCCTCAAATGGATCTCGACCGGCGGGGGTTCTATGAGTATCACGCGGCGATGCAGGAGCCCTGGGACGGTCCGGCGGCGGTCTGTTTCACCGACGGCAAGTTCATCGGCGCGACGCTCGATCGCAACGGGCTGCGCCCCTGCCGCTATCAAGTGACGACGGACGGCCTGGTGATTTTGGCCTCGGAAGCCGGTGTGCTGCCGATGGATGTTCGGAAGATCAGGCAGAAGGGGCGCCTCATGCCGGGCCGGATGTTCATGGTCGATACCGTGCAAGGGCGCATTATCGATGACGAGGAAGTGAAAGCCGAGATCGTGAGCCGCAAGCCCTACCGGTCCTGGGTCACGCAATATCGGATTTCGCTCGACGAGTTGCCCGATCCGAGCAATGTGCCGCAGCCGGACCACTTGACGCTTCGCCAGCGCCAGCTGGCTTTCAGCTACACCATCGAAGAGTTAAAGATGGTCATCACGCCCATGGTGGTAGAGGGGCAGGAAACGACGTCTTCGATGGGTACAGATACGCCGTTGGCGGTGTTGTCCGATCGGCCGCAACTACTCTTCAAGTATTTCAAGCAGCTGTTCGCCCAGGTGACCAATCCGCCGATCGATCCGATCCGCGAAGAGCTGGTGATGTCGCTGACGACCAGTATCGGGCCCAAGCCGAATCTGATGGATGAGCATCCGGAGGCCTGCCGTCGCATTCGGGTCAAGCAGCCGATTCTGACGAATGCCGAACTCCAGAAGATTCGTGAACTTGCTGATCCGCATTTTATGAGCAAGACGCTCAAGATGCTGTTCCGTGTGGCCGAAGGGCCGGAGGGACTTGGGGCAGCAGTGGACGATCTCTGTCGGCAGGCTTCCCAGGCGATCAAAGATGGCTACAAGTTTCTGATCTTGAGCGATCGAGGGATGAACGAAGAATGGGCGCCGATTCCGAGTCTTCTCGGCATCGCGTCCGTTCATCATCATCTGGTGCGCGACTGCACGAGAACCGAAGTCGGCCTCATCGTGGAGAGCGGCGAGCCACGCGATGTGCATCACTTCGCCTGTTTGATCGGCTATGGAGCCGGGGCTGTGAATCCGTACCTCGCATTTGAGTCGATCGTGGATCTGGATCGCGAGAGCTACTTCCCCGAGGGGTTGGACGCGCAGACCGCAGAAGGCAAGTACATCAAGGCGATCAATAAGGGACTGCTCAAGATCTTCTCGAAGATGGGCATCTCGACGGTGCAATCCTACTGCGGCGCGCAGATCTTTGAGGCCATCGGATTGAATCGTGAACTCATCGGCCGATACTTCACCGGCACGCCGTCGCGCGTGGAGGGGATCGGCATCCGTGAGGTCGGCGAAGAGACGCTCCGGCGCCACCACCTGGCCTATGAGCCGACGCCGATACGACAACTCGATTTCGGCGGGGAGATCCATTACCGCATCCAGGGCGAGCACCACAATTGGAATCCGGACACGATTTCAAAGCTGCAGCACGCGACGAAGGCCAACGATCCCAAGACCTTTGCCGAGTTTTCCCAGCTCGTGAACGACGAGAGCAAGCGGCGCTCAAACCTGCGAGGGCTCCTCGAGTTCAAGTTCCTGCCTGAACCGATTCCGGTCGAGGAAGTGGAATCGGCCAAGGAAATCGTCAAGCGGTTTACGACGGGTGCCATGTCCTTCGGTTCAATCAGCAAGGAAGCGCATGAGACCATGGCGATCGCGATGAACCGCCTGGGTGCCAAAAGCAACACCGGCGAGGGTGGAGAAGACCCGGCTCGATTCGTTCCGCTACCGAACGGCGATTCGAAGAACAGCTACATCAAGCAGGTCGCCTCGGCGCGGTTCGGTGTCACGAGCCATTACTTGGTGAATGCGAAAGAACTGCAGATCAAGATGGCGCAGGGCGCCAAACCGGGCGAAGGTGGTCAGTTGCCAGGCCACAAGGTCGATGAAAACATTGCGCGATTTCGTTATGCGACGCCCGGCGTGCAGCTCATTTCGCCGCCTCCGCACCACGACATCTATTCCATCGAAGATCTGGCGCAGCTCATTTTCGATTTGAAGA
Source organism: Nitrospirota bacterium (assembly GCA_963701855.1). GTDB lineage: Bacteria > Nitrospirota > Nitrospiria > Nitrospirales > Nitrospiraceae > Palsa-1315. Next base: position 85,832 of record CAVPBK010000013.1, on the reverse strand, counting down.
ATTCCAATCCGGACGCGGCGGTATCGGTCAAGCTCGTGTCGGAAGTGGGAGTCGGCACGATTGCAGCCGGGGTAGCCAAAGCTCATGCGGATAAGGTGCTCATCAGCGGCGATTCAGGCGGTACCGGCGCTTCTCCGCTCTCGTCTATCAAGTATGCAGGAGTTCCGTGGGAGTTGGGTTTGGCCGAGACGCATCAAACGTTGGTGCTGAACGATCTGCGTGGTCGTATCCGGGTGGAGACCGACGGGCAGATGAAAACCGGGCGCGACGTGGCGATCGCCACTCTGTTGGGTGCGGAGGAGTTCGGATTTGCCACCGCGCCCTTGATTGTCGAGGGCTGCATCATGATGCGGAAATGCCACCTCAATACCTGCCCCGTCGGCATTGCGACTCAGGACCCGGCCTTGCGGAAGAAATTTGCCGGGCAACCGGAACATATCGTGAATTTCTTTTTCTTCGTCGCGGAAGAATTACGCCAGATCATGGCCAAACTTGGCTTCCGGACAGTCAATGAGATGGTCGGGCGGGTGGATAAGTTGAAAGTCCACAAGGCCGTCGATCATTGGAAGGCCAGGGGACTGGATCTGACCCCTCTCTTACACGCCCTGGACGTGGGGCCGGAGATCCCCCGCTACTGCGTGCAGAAGCAGGACCATGGTCTCGCGGACGTGCTCGATAACAAGCTGATTGAATTGTGCAAGCCGGCATTGGAGAAGATGCAAAAAATTATGCTCGATCTGCCGATCAGAAATGTGAACCGCACGGTCGGGACGATGCTCTCCAGTCGCGTGGCAAAACAGTATGGGCTTGAGGGGTTGCCTGAAGACACCATCACCATCAAGTTCTCCGGTTCTGCCGGACAGTCGTTCGGCGCATTTCTGTCCCGTGGCATCACGCTCATTCTCGAAGGCGAATCCAATGACTATCTGGGCAAGGGACTATCCGGCGGGAAGATTATTGTATTCCCGCCGAAGCAGGCGCTCTATGTGCCGGAAGAAACGATTCTCATCGGCAATACCTCGCTCTATGGCGGGACGCAAGGGGAAGCCTATTGCTACGGCATGGCGGGCGAGCGGTTTGCCGTGCGGAACAGCGGTGTCAGAGCGGTCGTCGAAGGGACCGGCGATCACGGTTGCGAGTACATGACCGGCGGGGTGGTCGTCGTATTGGGTCAAACAGGACGAAACTTTGCAGCCGGTATGTCGGGCGGCGTGGCGTTTGTATTGAACGAATCAGACAAGTTCTCATCGCGCTGCAACTTCGGCATGGTGGAGTTGGAAAAGGTGAAGACGGCGGAGGACAAGAAGACGCTGCATGAGATGATCACCTCGCACTTCATGCATACCGGAAGCCGAAACGCGAAGCGCATCCTCGACAGCTGGGAATCAATGCTGCCGAAGTTCGAGAAGGTGATGCCGGTGGACTATAAGCGCGTCTTGGAAGAGAGAAAGAAGAAAGCAGCCGCAGCGAAATAAAGCGAGGTCAAGGCTGAGGTCGAGTAAGAAGCGTATCTCTCAGCCTGGACCTTAGCCTCATCCTCATCCTGAATGGAAGAAGAATGGGTGATATCAAAGGGTTCATGAAATACGCCCGTGAGGGCCCTAAGCGGAAACCGGTTGAGCTGCGCGTGCTCGATTGGAAGGAGATGTATGAGCCCATCTCCGAAGACAAGCTCAAGGCGCAGGGTGCCCGCTGCATGGACTGCGGTGTGCCGTTTTGCCAGGGTAACACCGGCTGTCCAGTTGTCAACTTGATTCCCGACTGGAACGACCTCGTCTATCGTGGCCGTTGGAAAGACGCGCTCAAGGCGCTCCACACTACGAATAATTTCCCTGAGTTTACCGGACGGCTTTGCCCGGCGCCCTGTGAAGGGGCTTGCGTGCTCGGCATCAACGAAGACCCTGTGTCCATCCGCATCATCGAGTGGAATGTCGTCGATCGTGGCTTCAACGAGGGATATGTCGAACCGATGCTGCCCGTCATCAACACAGGGAAGACGGTCGCCATTGTCGGGTCTGGTCCGGCGGGTATGGCGGCGGCGCAACAATTGGCGCGCGCGGGGCATCGCGTCACTCTCTTTGAGAAGTCCGATCGCATCGGCGGCCTGCTGCGCTACGGCATCCCCGATTTCAAAATGGAAAAGTGGGTCATCGACCGCCGGCTGGAGCAGATGAAAGCCGAGGGCGTCGAGTTCAAGACCGGTGTGACGATTGGGAAAGACATTTCGGGCGAACAACTGCGAGCGCAGTTCGATGCCGTCGGCCTCACCATGGGCGCGGAGCAGGCCCGTGAGCTGCCGATTCCTGGCCGTGAACTCAAAGGCGTGCATCTGGCGATGGAATACCTGACCCAACAGAATAAGCGCACCGCCGGAATTTCCGTTACGGACGAGCCGATTACGGCCAAGGGCAAGCGTGTCATCATCATCGGCGGCGGCGACACAGGCTCAGATTGTCTCGGCACTGCGCATCGGCAGGGCTGTATCGAAGCGCATCAGTTTGAATTACTCCCGGAGCCGCCAGCGACCCGCGCTGATTCAACCCCCTGGCCGCTCTGGCCCATGCAGCTCCGCACCTCGCACGCGCACGAAGAGGGCTGCGATCGACAGTGGAGTATTTCGACCACGAAGTTCACCGGCCACAATGGCCAGGTCACGAAGCTTCACGGCAACAGGGTGAAGTTCGAGAACGGCAAGTTCGCGCCGATTCCCAGCAGCGACTTCGACATGGATGCGGATCTCGTGTTGCTCGCAATGGGCTTCACCGGCCCCGTGAAGAATGGTCTCCTGGACAGCCTCGGCGTGAAGTACGATCAACGTGGCGCGGTGTCAGTGAACGAACACTTCATGACCAACCTCGACGGCGTCTTTGCCGGCGGCGACACCAAGCGCGGCGCGTCGCTCATCGTCTGGGCGATTGCCGAAGGAAGAAAGATGGCGGCGGGGGTTGATAAGTATCTGCACGCGGGAAAGTCTGCGAAGGCGTCAATGAAATGAAAACAAAGACTGGCACTTCATCGAATTACAGCAAGAAAGATTTTTGCAGAATGTCGATAGAGGAAAAGTTCAATATGATGGATGAGCTCTACCGGAAAGCAATAGAAGATGGTTCTTTGAAACGGTACCTTAAAGCGAGGAGGAGAGGCGTTGAAGAAGTTGCGCGCAGATGGCAACGCCTCAGAGAACTAACTTCTTCCAAATTCCCCAATCGAAAATCCCTAACAAGCCATCCAAGCTCTTGAGCTTTACGATTCAGGCACTTTGGTTCTCCGACAAAGACCTAGTGACGTGTGCCAAGGCTCATCGCTTCCTCGCCTCTCGGAGCGACCTTCGGACTCATCCGAGCGGAAGCCTTCTGGAATTCCTTCGGCTGCGATCTTGAGATCGCAGTACTTCAGTCAGTTCCTGCTTCCTTTCTCGGCTGAGTTTTGGCGGGTTCTCGCTCCTTCGGCAAAGCTCAGAGCCCTAGCACGCCTATTGGCGTCTGAAACAGTTCCAGATGCCATTCGAATCTCTACATGCATATTCTGAATCGAGGAGGACGTGGTGCGTGCCTCCGCAGACTGGTTAGGGTGGGCAAACTGTGTGTCCCCGCCCGGCAGGCAGAAATAGGCTGCGGGCCAATAGGGAGATAGGCCGCGCGAATGGCAGTGTATTCTTGTGGGCGGTTATTGACACAGATCCTCGAAATGCGGATGATCTTTCAGCTTTTCAGTCACCAGAGTTCTGGCGCGGTCAGGAATAGGCTGCCTGTAGCCATGTCCCTGCCGCTGCTCACTTAATAGTTAGCTCGCAGGATTGGTATTCAGTGCGCCTCTTCCACGCTTTCCAAAACAACTATTCACAAGGGCAGAAAATAACTGCAACCTCGCAGTCCGTTTTTTATCCACTTGCAGTACCGGCACTTGATCAAGCCAGACCATCTGGTCTGCCATCGCGCGGAATCTGCCTTTGCGCGACGGACGATCTCGCATTTGCATATTATTCGCAATGAAACAGCAGTGGCCCAGAGACGGAATTAGGCTGTATGAAGTTGAAATGGAAAATTTCCATAGAGCTCCGATGGCAATCGTCCATGCAATTCAACGACGACTGGAAAATTCTGAAGACATCTCGGCGTTGCTTTCCGAGTACTGGTCACCAAAGCTTAATTGGCACTATTTCGAATGTTTTGGACCAGAAATGGAACTAGTTCGGCCAATCGGCGCTCCCTCCATCGATGAAACGATCATGGGTTTCAACTACCAAGGCGATGCCAGCGCGGCAGCATGTCTATGAGCTAACCCATCATTCCACCAGACCTGGGCAAAAAATCCGCACAGGCCGGTGAATTCAGACGTTAGGGTGACACTCGTGACACAGGCGTCCGTACCTCAAGATGAGTTCGTGGCTCGACTGGTTGTTGGGCAGGAGGGGCTGCCCACCTCAGGAACTTTGCGCGTCTGGAGCCCTGCCGGAAAGAGCGACATATACGCCGCAATGCGTGGAATCGCTGGAGGGTGCAAGATCAGTTTGCATGCGTCAGGGGAATGCCTTGCTGGTCTGACTGAGCAGTTCGCCAGAAAAGAATCGGATGCGGTAAACGCTATGGGAGGTTCGCGACATCAGAGCAGATGGACACGCGCCACTCACGTCGGCTCTTGCGTCATCACGCCACTCCAGTTCGTGATTCCCGCAAGTGAGCTCAAGCCTTTTCCCAAAAGTTCCCTCTCAGGCTCCCGAAACGACATTACTTGGGTCGTTCCACCGGCATCTGGACGATCGGTCATCGTCTCGTGCCTCTTTTCTGGTCAGGAGGTCCAAGATGCAGACTGGCCTGGATGGCCCCATCAGACGCACTTGGTTGGATCGAAGCTCCTGCCGAATGGAGAGAAGTTCTGGCTTATCTGGCAAGACTTTCCGACTGGCGATGTCGAACGATTGATGCTCACAGAGGCAAGTGCTCACATGGCACGAACGAAAATGGTGCCGTTCTCAGGAAACGATCCATGCGAACCGGCACGACGGCTCCTGATCTTCAGAGAGTTCCGCGAGGACCGACAGCTGATCGTAATGGATGCCGCTCTACCTGAGGTGGCACCCTAAAAGTGATTGGAGCTGGCAGGGGCCGCGGGTGTCGTTTGATTGGAAGAGATGCGATCGCTGCAGCTCACACAGGCCGTTATGTGTCATGAAACTCACGCTCGATCACAACGTCGTCATCGACCTCGCAAACTGCTCGCCCAGAATCGAGCGAGTGCGCAAGGCCATAGCGGACGGATCACACCAAGCATTCGTCGTTGAAGTCGGCGCGTCTGAGATGCGCCAGCGCGGCATCAAGCCCGATCGCTACGACCTCTTCGAGCAGCTCCTACAGCAGGCCGGTATCGACTCGCTGCCGCGACTCGCTCCGATGATGATTTGGGATGTCACGTTCTGGGATCACGGGCTATGGTCCGATGAGCAGATGTCCGCGCAAGCCAAGGCGATTGAAGACATCCTCTTCGGCGAATTGCTGGCAATCGACATCACGGCCGAATCGGATAACTCACCCGAAGTCGCAAGGTGGCTGAATCGAATCTGTGACGTGCAATCTATGTGGTGTCACTTGCACTACCAGAATAACATCTTCGTCACTTCGGATAGCAATTTTCTCAAGGCCACAAAGCAACCACGCTTGCTCGCACTTGGGGCTGGACGAATTGTTCGGCCGGAAGAGTTATGACGCCCAACTCTTCGCTCCAGCCGACGTGCTATGGTCTCCGCACTCAGCTGAGATCAAACGTTAAACCTGCAAATGTGTGCGTAAGAATGGCGCTCGGCAAAGAATAGGTTCCAAGCAATGAAAAGGATTCCACGAACCGTTGATTGCTCCGAGCGCTGGCATGCTGCCGCACGACCTCACCGGAAGAACGGGGGGCCATCGAGGCGCGGCTGGCGCGCATGATTCATGGAGACTCGTGACGAAACTGTGGAGACGCCAAGCGAGACGGGCGCGTGGAGCCCCGAGAGGCCGAGGCGTACTCGAAGCAGTACGTTGAGGTCGGGAGGGGCAAGCCCGCCCGCCAGTATGTAGACTATGAGCATACTGGTTTGTCGTAGCGGCGTGTCCGCAGTTGCAGTAGAGCCCTCATGGATCATGCGCGCTGGGAAAGCCGGAATTGACTGAAGTGCTGCGATCGAAAGATCGCAGCTGAGGGAATTCCAGAAGGCTTCCACTCGGCCGAGCCCACGAGAGTCGTTCCGGGAGGTGGGGAGCAGCTGCGGCGCACCAACGCTCGTCGTCCCTCCTGGCAGGATGCTGAAAAAGACCGCCAGCATCGTTCTCGCATCGCTCAGAGGCTCAACGATGAGAGAAACTCCCTCGGAGATCGGAAACACGTGAGGGGCTTTTCCGTTTGCCAAGAACTATTGAAAAGGGCAAACGACTACACGAAGTGCGGGCTGTACCTCCTCGCCTCTTCGCTCACTGCGGCCTTGCTGGACGGCCCTTTTGAGCACCCTGCATTATTTGAGCATCAGTTCCACATGAACGCTTTCCAACGGCGATTTGCGTATAAGCCGAGCTTTCCGCAGCCTTCTAGACTTCTCTCGTCCTCATCTGTATGTTTTGGGCAACCACAATTCTGGAGAAACTATTATGGCACAACCAACCTACCCCCGCAGTCCCAAATCCCTCCTCGGTGGCATTGCCCATCTGGGGCGGTTTATCGACAAGATTCGTTTGCGGCATGCAGGCAAGATTCAGGACTACAACTACATCACGGTGGGGTTTGATAAGTACCTGGTCGATTTTCTGCAGATCGATCCGAAAGCGTTTGAGCAGCGGGTATTAGCTAGCGGAACGGATGAGGAATTGCTCGCCTGGGTGAAGGCCAACAGTCGAAAACCGTCTGACCAAGAAATTGCGGAATGGAGCCAGGGACTCCTGACTTCAGGCCCCAAAGACGATGCGGCACGCCAGCGATTCCAGGGGCGCGTTCAAGACATTGCAATGAAGCGCGGCGTACCGGTCGCGTCTCTTCCTTCTGTCTCTACCTGGGCCGATGTGATCGAGCTTGATGAAGGGCGGATGTGATGGACCGTGCCGGACTCAGGTAAATAGGCTGAGGGGTTTTGGGGTAAGGTCGTGGAAACTAAGAATGCCTTGAATGGCTCAATTCGTGTCTTGCGAGACCATGTATAGTTTCCACACTTCAGCCTTCAGCCTGAACACCTGAATGCTGCAATTTCTCCGTAAAAAAGCCGGCAACAACCGAAGCTGTTGCCGGCTTCTCTTGCCCGTAAATACTTAACGGCTGTGGCCTTTTCGGCCAGCCATATCGTGCCGTAGGTCTCGCCGGTCTCCACGCCGGTCTTGGCCATCATGCCGAAGATCCCGATGATCTTTCCGAAGATCCTGCCGACCTTGGCGAATGTTTCGCCGATCTTGCGCGATCTGTTCCTGACTCGCTCCTGATTGAACATCCTGCCGGAGATCTCGTCGATCACCCTGGAGGTCTCTATGATCCTTGCGGATGTCGCGGCGATCTTCTCGAATGTCTCGCTGATCTTGACGCAGGTCGCTGCGGTCTTCCCGTACCTCTCCTCCCCCCGCATTGCCGTTCTGTGCAAAGGCGGGCTGCTGTATTGCCATGAGAGTGAGTGCCAGACTGCCGAGCGTGATCCAGTGTCGTCCTTTCATCGGTGCCTCCTTTGTCGGAAATGGGTTCGGTCTACCTAAGTAAGCATAGCAGGCCCGCACAGAGGCCCACGTTAACTACAACTACTGCGGCCAACGCACGGGGCGAGGTCTGTGACTTCAGGTTGTATGATGTTGGAATCTCTGCGACAGGCCTGAGGCGAGATGGAGGGTAAACCAGCCATCTCGCCTCAGCTTCTGTACGAATTGCTTGAACAGCCAAGACACACCCCAGTTGTAAGGGGGAAATGGGCCATTTTCTTCCCTCACTGTGGCATCGGCCTTGCGAGGGTGAGGCCAAGAAGTGGGTGACACCGCATACTTGAATCTAACCCAGGGAGGATTTGCATGACCAAAACAGTGGCTTCATTGACGGCTGCCGCAGTGTTGTATGCTTTTACAAGTGTCTTGGCCCAAGCGCCGGAACCGACTCCGGCTCCAACCGTCCCACCGGCAACCGCTCCTGCTCCATCGATGGAAGCGCCCAAGGGCGAAGGACACAAAGAGAAGCATGGCAAGATGAAAAAAGAGCATCGCGAGAGAGGCAAGAGCGGAGAGCACCGGAAAGATGGTGAGCATAAAGGCCGCGGGAAGCACAAAGATCGGGAGAAGCATGATGACAAGGACAAGCACGAAGATGGTGACAAGCACGAGAAGAACTAATCGATAACGTCGCGAGGGTAACTCGAACTGAGGCGATCGGTCCTTACGGGCCGGTCGCTTTCGTGTTTTTGGAATATCTGAGTAGATTACGTGTCTGTTTTGACAAACAATTTTTCCGCCGTTCGTATCTCGCATACGCCGCTGTAGAGAAGCACACTCCATCCTGCGTCATGCTTCACGAACGACGTTTCATGGACAAGAGCGGCGAATCTGTGATTGCCGTAGAAGCGTTCATGAATAATGGGGATTAAGGGCCGACGGTGGTCAGCGTCAACGTTGCGTGATCAAGATAGGCAGGTATTTCGGTTTGTGGCAGGGGTTCGACAAGATTTGTGACTCGTTCACGGTCTCCCTGACTGTACCGTAGAAACTCTACTCCGAAGTTCCCGTCTTTGCACCAGCGAACGACCGAGACTTCCACGGCCAGGGGGGTTGGGTCCTGCGCAACAGCAATCCGCAGTGTGAGATAGGTTCCCGCATTCAGCGCGATGTCGCTACGCATCCTGCAGCCAGCGGGTGAGAGGTCGAGCAAGACTCCTTCTCCGGCGCCGATGTCGCTTTGAATACTCGCAGGGTAGCCGACGGGGACTCGCAGGCGACATCGTGGTTGCATAGCCATAATCTCCGTACATGAGTCTACTTTACGTATCGGTACAGGCAAGAAAAACTTGATTCTTTGAATTAGCAGGGTGCTGAAAAAATCCGCCAGCGCAAGAAGACCGTTATTTGGTTTGTCTGGTTTCTCTCGTTTGTTTGGTTAACCGAAACTAACCAGATGAACAAAACAAACCAGTTTGAACATCCTGCGGGGCATTGTTTCAGAGGAAGGCTAGAGCGGCTCAGGAGATAGGAGAGGTGCGAGTATTTCAGAGCATTACGCGGCGACTTTGGTAAGAAGGCTCTTCACTTCGACGTGGGCGAAGATGACGTCGGGCTCCCGCTGGAGGGCTTCGTAGTAACTCCGTTCGAAACCGTCTCCTTCCTCTGAAGGACGGATGAGGGTTCGTGCTTCTATCAGAAAGTGCTCTACCTCAACGAGCGATAGCTCGGACTCGTCATCCAGAAGTTCATCGATACGAACCACCAGCTGAGATAGGGGGTGAAGCCAGGTAAACCAAGGATCGTTCAACACTAATTGCAGCAGTTGGCTGGTTGACTCGACACGGCCATTGATACGTTCGTAGGTCACTTGTTCTGCCAGGATGAGGGCCTTGTGGAGACTCAAAAGGCTGCTCCGCAAGCCGAGGATTTTCTTGCGTAGAGGGCAGGATTTTCTGGCCGAGTTCTTCTGCGATACATGCGCCATAAAATAACTGTAGCAGGTTATTTAAAAAATGGTGATCCCTGGTATTCGATGGGAGATCAATACTTGTTATGGTTTTGATATCGGCATATCCAGACCTGTGCTTTAGCAGGCTGTAGAAAAGATCGCCAGCTTTCTGGAAGGTTAAGGCTCAGGTCAAGGCTGAGGTCGAAAGAGTCTGATCTTCGCTCAACCTTGACCTCAACCTGATCCACTCGCTGCGGCCTGGTAGTGTCGTGTGAAGAAAGGGGACAGGTAAGAGGCCGAGTGGCTTGAGGTGGACGGGGTTAGGCCGCTTCTGCCAGTAGGACGCGCGTGACGTTGAAGTGGGCAAGCACCACTTCAGGGGCTCGATTGAGAGCCTCGTAATAGGCGCGCTCGAATCCATCGCCCTCGATAGATGGGCGGGTCAAGGTGCGCACCTCGGCCACAAGATGTTCGACATTTTCATGGGTGATGTCAAACGCGTCGTCGGCCAGGAGTTGATCGATCCGGAGCAGTAGATCCAGCAGGGGGCAGAGCCACGTGAACCAGGGATCGTTCAGCAGCAACTGGATGAGCTTGTCCGTCGAGCCGACGCGGCCGTGGATGCGTTCGTAGGTGAGTCGCTCTGCCACAATCAATGCGCTATAGAGGGACAAGAGCTTCTGGTGTACCTCCATCATGGTGTGGCGTAGTGGATCGGTATGGGCAGTAGGATTACATGGTCGCAGTGAAGCCATACGGTAAGTGTAGCAGGGCCACAAGCCCGGTCTGTCTGGTCCATCTGGTTTTCTGGTCTATCTCGTTTATCTGGTTCAACTAAATGAACCAGACAGACCGAACAGACGAGATAGACCAGCAAGATTTTTCAGCGTCCTGCTAATTTCCCACCCGAGTGGCGAACTGCGCAAAGAGCTCCCCTGTGAGGTAGTTGGTGTCGTCCTGGTCGAAGGCATCCTTGCGGCGAAGATAGTCGTTGAGGATTCGGCCGTCTGCGGTCTTGTGGACGTGAGGCAGGCTGATATTCATATGGTAGCGTTCGACGGCGCCGGCTACGCGACTGATGAAGACTACGGTACCATCCGGCTCCTGCCGCTCGACGATCCCAACGTGCGTCAGTGGGTCGTTCACCTTGCCATCCCCATTGTAGTCCCATGTATTGTCGAAGAAGATGAGATCGCCTGGGTGGGCGACTGGTCCCTGGTGGAACGCACCTTGTTGCCGGATATGTGCATGGATGATCCGGACGCCGTTGGCGTGAGAGTCAATTAGGTCACTGTCATAGAGATCGATCCCGTGCCTGAGAAAGACTGCACGGGTTACCCCTGCGCAGTCGTAGGCGATGTGCCTGCCGTTGCTTTCAATCGTTTTGGCGCCCACGAGTTTGGCCGCTGTCCGTACGATCGCGCTCCGGCTCGGCGCAAGTTCAACGGATCGACAACAGGGGCGCTCTATTGGTAGCGAAGCGGGCGGACGTTCGATCGGTCGCGTGACACAGCCCACGAGCGACACGACTGCGATAGTGGTCATGATGAAGAGGAATCGCATCGCCTCACCGTACGTTGACGAACCGGTCTTCGGCCGTCTTCCGGAGTTGATCGATGTCTTCACGCCGGGTCACGGAGAGTGGCACAGTGTTGGTCAATTCTTCAATCAACAGATCGGTCGTCAGTGGTGATTTTTGGTGGAGTGCGCGATAGAGGGCTGCGACCACTGCCTGCTCGATTTCCGAACCGCTGAAGCCGTCGCTGGCGCTGACGATCTTGAGCAGGCCGAACTGTTTCGGGTCCTGCTTCCGAAGACCCAGATGAATCTTCCAGATGGATTCCCGCTCGCTATCGTCCGGCAGATCCACGAAAAATATTTCATCGAATCGGCCTTTGCGAAGGAGTTCGGGGGGAAGCAACGACAGATTGTTGGCGGTGGCCACAACGAAGACCTCTTGTTTTTTTTCCTGAAGCCACGTGAGAAATGCGCCGAACAATCGGCGGCTCAGGCCCGCATCGGCCTCGCCGCTTCCGCCTCCAGCGGCCATCGCCTTTTCGATTTCATCGATCCAGAGAACAATGGGAGAAAGCGATTCAGCCGTCTCAATCGCCTTGCGGAAGTTCTTTTCCGATTCACCGACGAATTTATCGAACAACCGGCCTGCGTCGAGTTTTAAGAGTGGGAGCTGCCACTCCCGCGCGATGGCCTTCGCGGCCAGCGATTTGCCGCAGCCCGGCACACCCACAAGCATGATGCCTTTGGGGGGCGTGAGATTGAGCGCCTTGGCTTCTGTGGTAAAACCGACTTTCGCACGTTCGAGCCAGGATTTCAGATTAGCGAATCCGCCCAGCTCGAACTGGTTGTCTTCGAGCGGATAGTATTCGAGCAGACCGCCGTCTTTGATGGCCTGCACCTTGCGCTTCAGAATCTTCTGCACGTCATCGGCGGAGAGGGTCCCGTCTTCGACGACGCATTGCGTAATGACCTGCCGTGCTTGATGGAGCGTCAGTCCCTGCAAGGCGCGGAGGATAGCGTCACGCTCGTTGGCCGAAGGGCCCTTGTTTGCCGCTTTGGAGTCGCTGATGGAACTGAGGATGCTTTGCACGACGGTGGTCGAGCGTGGGCGGCGGGACAAGGTTCTGGGGCCGAGCGATTCCAGGACGCTTTGGAGCATGGACTGCAGTTCGACTCGATCCGGCAGTTGCAGATCGAGTCGGACCACGATTTTATCGATATCGAGCGGCAGAGCGATGGGATCGCCGGTGAGCAGGCATGTGGAACGCGAACGATCGTAGGTTGTCGCGACCTCTCGAAGTTGGCGGGCAACTGCGGCATCTTGTAGATGCGGCGTGAGGTCTTTGAGCCAGAAGATCGCCTCCACGGTCAGACCCTGCAGATGCTGGAGGAGCGCGAGAGGCGTGGCAGTCATTTTACTGAGTGTCGGTCCATCGTCGTGCCGGGTGAGTCCTCTGGTGACGGACCATTCGAACAGTGGCATGCGTTCTTGGGCAGCTACCGATTGCAGTAACGCCAGTACTCGTTCCTCTTCCACCGTCTCGATGGCGATCAGCGGGTGACAGGAGCGAATGAGGGTGCGGAGATCGTGCACGCTGGTTGAGAGAGCCATAGGAGAGAAATGCTAGCACGAGGCTGGCTTCTCACCAAGGAAAGGGAATTTTGTTGCGCGCTCTTTCTCCGCAACCTTTCACGGTTCCACGTTTCACGGATCGATGGACCATTGGGGCGTTAACAGGCTGTAGAAAAGCTCGGTGTGCGTTCAAATCCCGTTGTATAGAGTGACGTTGACGCGTAAACATCTCGCAGGATGCTCAAAATGGCCGTCAGCAAGGCCGCAGCGAGCGAAGAGGCGAGGCGTACGCTTCGGTACGTTGAGCCTCTGAGCGATGCGAGAACGATGCTGGCGGACTTTTTCAGCACCCTGCTAGGTTTTGTTGGGGGAGGCCAGAGCCTTGTTAATTTCCCTGATGAGGCTCCGTTCAATTTCCGCGACTTCTTCGGCGCTCACACTGAGGATACGTCCACCCTGCGCTAGTTTGTCGAAATCGGCCTTGACGCTGAGCCTGGTGATGTTCGAGGGGAGTGCATGCAGCGAGAGCACGTATTGATTCCGTGAACCGGGGATTTCGAGCGAGGTAGGGGGAGAGATTTTTCGTTCCGTCACGTAGACCGCTTTCTGGTCGGTCTTGATACTCACTTTGATGTGGTATCCGTTGCGGCTGAGGGCTTCTTCCACCATCTTAAAGACGGCACTCAAGGGGCGGGGGATCTCGTCGGTTTGGCCTCCCTTCTCCTCGATATGGATACTTTGCGCCGCCTGAGCCGCTGCGGTTTTTTGGACATCGGCGCTCAGTTTCTTGGCCTGGGCTGCTTGTATCGCCAGGTCGGCGGCGACGGCTTTGGCCTCAGCCTTGGCGCTCTCAGCCGATTGTTTCGCGTCGCGCAGTTCCTGGTTCAGCAGATCGATTTGTTGATGCATGACCTTGTTTCCGTCCTGCAGCGAGGTGACCACTGACTCCTGCTTGACCAGTTGCTTGCGAAGTGATTCATTTTCCGCTTTGAACGGTGAGTCGTCCGGCTTGCAACCGCTGGTTGCGAGACAGAGCGCGATCGCTCCGATCCATAAGAGCCATTGGTTCAATCGAGTCTTGTTCGGCACATCAAGTCCCTCCATACGTTTTTCGGATTATCCACGCTTCGCGCCGACTTGTCCACGTCGGACTTCGTGAATTGACCGATCTTCATACCAGACGCTATGCTCAATTTATGATGATTCGCCTGATGATCTTGATCATAATCGTGTTTCTCACGAATGTTGTTTTCGGTCTGCCTGGAGCGGTGGCGGAATCGAATCAGAAGACCGATGCCATTCCTGTTGAAGACTATGCCTTGTACGATCAGGTGGTGGCGAACAAGTTTCTCACGTCAGCAACTCAGTTGGTCGTGATCGAGCGAACGACGCAGTTCCGCCTTTCTCCGGATCAAGAGGGACCGACGACGATCGGAGCCTTTCAAGAACAGGAGTATTTCGATGGCGATCTGCCGGCGGACCTGGTTCGAGAAATCACTGTGATCAACCGGCAACCAAGCCGACTTGAAAGACGGTTTCATTTCGGTGTCGGCTACCGGCTCGCCACCGGAGATATTATTGAAGAGCCGGAGGTCTCTCTAGTCCGTCCAGCCACGGTGACTCATGCGAGACCGGTTCAAGCGCCGTCGGTCTTGGATCGTCTGGCGTTTTCTCGCGTGGCGCGAAACCTCCGCAATGATCATGCGCTGCTGTATGTCGAAGTCCTACGTCCTGACGGCAGCGGAGCGGGATTTCTCGTGTGGTGTCGCCGTCAAGGACAACGCTGGACGTTGTTCGATACGGAAGTGGCTTGGATGACTCAGGCTCAGGTCGAGCCAGACGGAGGGCCGCTGCTTGCACCCTGATGGGGTTGGACGGTAGCATGCGTTCATCATGTCCACCATGATCAGAAAAACATTCTCTGTCCCGCCTCTTGGCTGCAATTGCTCGATCATCGGTGATCCGGTGACGAAACAGGCGATCGTGGTCGATCCGGGCGGCGCCTACGAGCGAATTCTGCGCGAGGTGCAGGAACTTGGATTGACGGTCACGCATATTCTTCACACCCATGCCCACTTCGACCATTTTCTCGCATCCGGCGAACTGAAGAAGGCGACGGGGGCGACGATCTGTCTGCATCAGAATGATCTTGAGCTGTGGAAGAATCTTGAGTTGCAGTGCCGGATGTTCGGTGTTGTTTACGTGCCTGTCCCCATGCCCGACTACCTGCTCAAGGATGAAGAGAAGCTGCTGGTCGGCCAGGTCTCTGCTGTCGCGCTCTATACGCCAGGCCACACCCCCGGGTCTATGAGTTTTCATTTCCCGTCCGATAACTTTGTCTTGGCCGGGGACACACTCTTTCGCGGTAGCATCGGGCGAACCGATCTCTGGGGCGGAGACTTCGACGCCATTGAGCAATCCATTCGAGAACGGCTGTACACCTTGAAGGACACGACGATCGTGGTGACGGGGCATGGACCGGAGACTGAAATCGGAGTGGAGAAAACGACGAATCAGTTTGTCCGTGTCTAGCAGGATGCTGAAAAAGTCCTCCAGCAGAAGAAGATCGTTATTTGGTTTATTTGGTTTATCTCGTTTGTTTGGTTTAGCAAGACCAATTGGAGGAACTAAACAAACCAGATGAACCAGACGAATCAGATAGACCAGACAGACCGGGCTTGTGTCACATGTGCGGACCACCGAAGTTCTCGCGTACCGACATAGTTTTTCCGCAGCCTGACAGCTCGCTGCAGGAGGGGTGATCATGATGGCATGCAAGCGGTTTGTCCTCTCTCTCTGTGTTCTCGGCGCGCTCACGCTGCCGGTTGCGCAGGCCGACGCAGCCCCCTCGGCAACTTCGGAGCAGGTGACGATCACGGACGTGAAGGTTCGCATGTCGGATCATGGACCGATCGTGCTCTTGCAGGCGGAAGGCAAGGTCATTCCGATCTTTGTCGACGTTACTGTCGCCGTATCCATCCAAGGCGCATTGAATGGTGAACAGTTGCCCCGCCCCATGACGCATGATTTAATGCGTACGATCCTTGAAGCGTTTGGCGGTAAAATCACGCAGACAGTCATTACGCTGAAAAGCGGAACCTACTCCGGCGCGTTGACCGTGGCGTTCAAGGACAATGTGAAAGTGTTCGATAGCCGGTCGTCAGACTCGATTGCGCTCGCCATTCACTTTAAGGCGCCGATCATCGTGGGGCGGGATCTGTTGAACTCAGCCGGTAGGTTGCCGGAGAAGCCGAAAACCGACACGTTATGAGGCCTACTCTTTGGCCATCCGCTCTTTCAATCGTGCAAGGCGTTTCTCGGTGGACTGTTTAATGAAGGCCATGTTTTCTCCGAGGTGTTGCTCGGCGTTGATTTTGCCTTCCTCGCGCCGCTTCAACTGGTCCAGCCCGAATTGCGCGATCACAGGGCCATCTTCCTGGTACAGCGATTTCCAGATTGCCGCACAAGTGGTCTGTTTAGCAGCGGGATATTTGTCGCAGGGTGGATCTGCGGATTCGGCATGGGACGCCGCGGCGAGGGCAAGGGTAAGCAGGATGACTGAGAGGCTCCCACGAGATATCACCACGATCATCTCCATGTGAATGGCTATCCGTAAGACGCGTTACCATACCACAAGCCGCGTGGTTGCGCAGACCCTTGAGACTTATGATCGAGAGGTACGGCTCTTCCTCGCGCGCTGGGGAAAACGGCGATACAAGCGTTCGGCCCTGTTAGTCGATTGGCTGGCGCTGTTGCCTCCACGAGCGGTCCTCCTCGATCTTGGCTGCGGGGGAGGGCAGGATGCGCGCTACCTCAAAGCCGCAGGCTACTGTGTCATCGGGCTGGATTGCACACTACCACTGCTTCGCTTCGGGAAGACACGTGCTCCATCCCTGCCGCTCGTTCTCGCTGATATGCGATCTCTTCCAGTTCGTTCCGCTAGCCTGGGCGGCATCTGGGCGATGGCGTCACTGATGCATCTGCCGAAGCCTGCCGCATTCCAGGTGCTGAGGGAACTCCATCGCCTAGCGGGATCGGGCGGGTTGTTGGCGGCGACCCTTACCTATGGAACCAGAAGTCGAATCCTGGAACGGGGATGGATTCCTGGCCGCTACTTTGCGCGGTGGAGAAAAACTGAATTGGCGAGCGCGTTGCGTAGGGCCGGGTGGGAGATTGTGACGCTAAAAGTCGTGATCAATCAAGAACGGAAAGGCCGGTGGTTGAATCTGTTGGCTCGACGTCCTCCTGTGGAATCAATAAGACGCGGCAGAATGGATGATGAGATTTGAGTTTACCTTTCCAATCGCTGAGCTTTTCAGTACCATAGGTTCAGAGAGGGCTTGTTGATGAGTAAGGTTCCGCCACCAATAGATCACGCCGAATGGCTATCACGGTTTGTCGAGGCCCATGGCGGGGTGTCGGGAACGATTCATCTGCTTGAAGGAGAAATCCTGATGCTCTCGGCGGCGCTCAATATTCCTCCGCATGTCCGTAAGTTGGTCGAGGAGATTCCTCGGGGGAAGGGCATGGCCGGCCTAGCATGGGAGCGTGATGAGCCGGTTCTGACTTGTAACCTCAAGGAAGATAACTCCGGCAATGTTCGCCCAGGTGCCAAGGCGGTGAATGCAGGGTCAGGGGTTGCGTTGCCGGTTCGAGATAGTCAACAAAAGATTCGGGCTATCATAGGAATTGCCTACAAGGATCCTCAGGATCTCTCGCAAGCCGAAATCCACACCCTCTTGAGTCACGCAGCCACGCTTCCGTGAAGTGTGCAGGACATTGAACGCACCAACGCGCCTCTATTACGAACTGATCTGTCGTCACTGCACTCCCACATCGAGGCAGTGGTGGAATGACATACTTGCGAATATTACGTCGCCGTTTCGACCGGAGGAGTTTGATAAAGCCTATACAAGAGCTGCTCGAAAGCTCGGTGGCGCGTCGTTGGAACTTGATCCAGACGAAGTTCGCGCACTCTCCTCGTCCGGTCTCCCGCTCTTTCAAGGACATGCGCTTCACGAATTGGGGCGAACGGTTCTCCTATTATGCGCAACGGAATACCTGGCTCTGAATGAACATGCTGAATGGATCGAGGCCCTGTATGCGCGAGGCGACAATGCAGAACGCGAGGCGCTGTTGCATGCCCTGCCGCTTCTGCCGGAGCCGGATCGTTTTCTCTCGACCGCAGTGGAGGCCTGCCGTTCGAACGTGCAGACAGTCTTTGAAGCGATCGCCTGCGAGAATCCCTATCCCGCTCGTCATTTTCCGGAGTTGAGCTTTAACCAGATGGTGATGAAAGCGATTTTTATCGGCGTTCCCCTGCAGCGGATTATAGGGCT
Source organism: Nitrospirota bacterium (assembly GCA_963701855.1). Classification (GTDB taxonomy): domain Bacteria; phylum Nitrospirota; class Nitrospiria; order Nitrospirales; family Nitrospiraceae; genus Palsa-1315. Next base: position 67,811 of record CAVPBK010000013.1, on the reverse strand, counting down.
GCCTCCCAGAATTGCACCTGTTCTTGTGAGGATGGCAAAGGACTATGTGCAAGAGCGGACTGCTGCCGGACGTCCTGTGTCCGACGATATTCAACTCATCACGAGTGGAGGGTAGCGCGCGATGATGCTTTTTGATCCGCACATTCATATGACGTCCCGTACGACAGACGACTATGCCGCGATGGCGGATGCAGGGATTGGGGCGATCGTGGAGCCGGCCTTCTGGGTCGGCCAGCCTCGCACACACGTCGGGACCTTTGAAGACTACTTTCTGTCTCTGCTGGGCTGGGAACGTTTCCGAGCAAGCCAGTTCGGGGTTCGCCATTTCTGCACACTTGCCTTGAATCCCAAGGAAGCCAACAATCCGAAGGTGGCACAGGGTGTTATCGATCTATTGCGACAGTATCTCGATAAAGATGGGGTTGTCGCAGTCGGCGAGGTCGGGTTTGACGATCAGACTGAAGCGGAAGCAAAGTATTTCTCGGCACAGGTCGAGCTGGCAAAGGAGTTTGCGCTTCCCGTGCTGGTCCATACGCCGCATCGCGATAAAAAGCGTGGTACGGAACGGACGTTGGCACTCGTGCGTGAATCGGGCATCAACCCTGAGTTGGTGTTGATCGACCATAACAACGAGGAGACGCTTGAGCAGGTGCTTGCCAGCGGCTGCTGGGCCGGCCATTCAATCTATCCGAAGACCAAGATGGATGAACAACGGATGGTACAACTCGTGAAGCAGTACGGCAGCGAACGGATTCTCATTAACAGTGCTGCTGATTGGGGAGTCAGCGATCCCTTAAAGGTTCCCAAGACTGTGCAGGCGATGGTGGCGGCGGATATCGCGCGCGACACCATCGCCCGTATTGTGTGGGACAACCCGGTCACATTTTTCAGCCAGTCCGGGCGCCTCGGCCTCAGTCTGGCGGATACTCATCCAGCGGTCGACCAGCGTCAATTGTGGGAGGGCAACTCCGTCCTTCGTGGGCAAAATCCGGTAGTCGAAACTCCTCGCCAATCTCATGCACCGCACACTCGTTCTTAACGTCGTCGGGCTCACGCTCGACCTACTCGGTCAGGACACACCGACATCTTGCCTCCCTGGCCCAGCGTGGCGGGGTCCGCTCGCTTTCGACGGTCACACCTGCCGTGACCTGTTCGGTACAGTCGACGTTTCTAACAGGGCTCTTACCTCGCGATCACGGGATCGTCGGCAATGGTTGGTACTTTCGCGATCTGGCCGAGGTTTTCCTGTGGCGGCAGTCTAATCAATTGATGGAAGGCGAGAAGATCTGGGAGGCGGCCCGCCAGGTCGATCCTTCCTTCACCTGCGCGAAACTTTTCTGGTGGTACAACATGCACTCGACGGCGAATTACACGGTTACGCCCCGTCCCATCTATCTGGCGGATGGAGGGAAATTCCCCGACATCTATACCCAGCCGGCCTGGCTCAGAGAAGAATTGAATCAGAAGCTGGGCCAATTCCCCCTCTTTCGATTTTGGGGTCCTGCAGCGGACATCCTTTCAAGTCAGTGGATTGCGGATTGTGCGCGACATGTTTATGACCAGCAGAAGCCGACGCTTACATTGGTATACCTGCCGCATCTCGACTATAACCTGCAACGCCTCGGTCCTAAGCACCCGGCTATCCGCCAAGACCTCCGCCAGATCGACGCAGTGTGTGGCGAGTTGATTGAACATGTGGAAAAGGACGGGACTCGTGTGATCGTCCTGTCCGAGTACGGCATTACTGACGTGAACGGACCGGTCCACATCAATCGGTTCTTGCGCGAGGCGAATCTGCTCGCGGTACGTGAGGAACTTGGCCGCGAACTGCTGAATGCGGGAGCCTCCGAGGCATTTGCCGTGGCGGATCATCAGATTGCCCACGTCTATGTGAAGTCGTCCGATCGGGTTCCGGAGGTCAAGCGGCTGCTTGGCCAGGTGCCGGGAATTGAACTGGTGCTCGACGAAGAAGGAAAGCGGCGCTATGGACTGGACCATGCCCGGTCAGGCGAACTGATTGCGGTGTCTCGTTCGGACCGTTGGTTTAGTTACTACTATTGGCGGGATGATGAACGGGCGCCGGACTTTGCGCGGAGCGTGGACATCCATCGCAAGCCCGGCTATGACCCGGTGGAGTTGTTCATCGACCCAGCGCTTCGCTTGCCGAAGCTGCGCGTTGCGTGGCGTCTTGCGCAGAAGAAACTGGGATTCAGGATGCTGATGGATGTGATCAGCTTGGATGCCACGCTACCAAAAGGTTCTCACGGTCGGGTGACGGATAAACCTGAACAAGGACCGTTATTGATCACCTCGGACTCAAGGCATCTCCCGGTTGGGGCCGTGGCCGCCGTAGATGTGAAGGGGCTGATTTTGCGCCATGTGTTTGGCGATCAGGTTCCAGGAATGAGACGGTGAGCCAGTCGGGTAAGGAGGCAACCACCAGCGGCGGCCACCGCCAGCCACGGTTCGCCTGCCAGCGAGATGAGTAGCGCGTCGAGCAAGGCAATTCCCGCGATGAGGGTTGAGACCCCCTCCCGAACATCAAATTGAGCACGCTGGGCCAGCCGCCTCACCGCATGCAAGACCCACACAATGAATCCCACGTAGATCAATGCCGGGATGATGCTCTGTAGTGCGCCCTGTATCCCATAGAAAAATGGTGCGGCCAGGAAAGCCAGTGGCCACAAGTTGGTCAGCCGCGCCAACGTTTCCTGGCGTGCGATGTAGCTCAGACCGATGATATAGATAAATAGTAAGCCTGCTCCCCACCACACGCGCTCAGGCAGCGTCGGCGCAAGGGCCAGCGCGGTCGTCAGATACACCTGCACGCGGCAGAGCCCCATCAACAGTGGCCCATAGGGGTTGTTCTTGTGGCGGAGATTGTAATAGACGATGGTTGCAGCGAGGCACAAGCCGGCGAGCGCCGGTGGCCAGCCATGACCGTCTGCCACTCCGTATCCGAGAGCGATGAGAAGCAACTCGCCTGTTGCGAGTCCGAGGAATCCGACGGTGAAGACCGTCCGTGCCAAGACGGCGCCGGAAGGAATCGGCCGCCTGGGATAGGCCACGGCATCGAATTCCCGATCGAAGGCATCGTTCAAATACATGCCTGCGACGTAGAAGAGGGAAAGAGTGAGCACAAGCAGGGCGAGCGACAACGGTGTGATTATGGCGCCGGATAAGACCGCTCCTGCCAGGATGTTCGTCCAGATTGTGGGAAGGTTCGAAACGCGGCCAAGCCGAAGTGCCGTCGACCAGTTCATCGAGTGAGCGCCTCGATTACCCATTGCATTTCTAGTGTGATGGCATCGACCACAGGCATTCTACGGTACTCTTCCGGGAGCACACCCCAAGTATAGGTTTCGATCTCTAGATGGGAGGTGGGCATCTGCTCCACTTGGAGCTGAAGCAAGCGAGCGAGGAAGGGCTGGGTGTTCTCGAACGGACCGAGTTGTTTCAGAAAGAGTGGGACATGAAAGTGGATACGCCATTCTCGGTCGTGAGCACCGGTCTCTCCTCTCTCGTTGGCGGCTTGAAGGGCGTGGGGCAGGTCCACATAGCGAGTCAGTTCGCTCCCGGTGCGCTCGACAACCTGATGGAGGTAGGTCGATTCCGCGAACGGTTGCAGCGCCGCAAGGGTCTCGTTATCGAGACAGGAGATGCGGAGTCCCGCACTCAATTGGATTTTCAGGATACGGATGCCTGCGTTGCGGAGGGTGGACAGTACATCGTCAGGGTCTTCGAATTCGACCGCAGCATGGCAGGCATCCAAGCACACGCCGAGATGCCGTCGCAGTGCATCTTCGGCCTGGGGGATCTTGAGACCGGTCAGTCTGGAGAAATCCGCGACAGCCGTGGCGCCGAACAGATGGGTCTTAAAGAAGGACACGGTTTCCGCCATCGTTTCGAGCAGGCAGCAGGGTTCCGGCTCCAGAGCGCATGTGATGATGCGACCCGTTGTTTCTTGAAGTCGATGTAACGTAGCCGCGTGTCGCAGGAGCTGACCGGCGATACGGGAAGTTGCCTGGTCTGATCGAGCACGTGGCTTGAACGCACCGGGGACGGTGCTGACGCTGCCTTCGATATCTGGGTGGTCGGTAAGTAATGCCGCCAAAACATGTGCGCATTGATCGGCATAGTCGAGCCGCTCCTCGTCCAGCCAGTCCGGTAGATAGACCTTCTCTTTGACCCGTGTTCCGTGGAAGGTGCCCTGCGGGAATCCGTTGATGGTGAAGACATAGAGGTTCTGGTTGTGAAGAAACTGTCGGAAGGCGTTCAGTTCCTTAGGGTCTGCAAGGGCTTGAGCGGCTTGACCGGAAAGCCGGAGCCCGATTCCATAGGCACAGTCCGGCGCGACTTTCCTTTTGATGTGGAGCACGTACTGCTCCACATTCTTGAGAATCTCCGGCCAGGTTTCTCCGGAGTGGATATTGGTGCAGTACGTCAGGTGGGGACGTCCGGCTATCTCGATACGCATCGGCTGGAATGCCTTTTCCTGAGCCAGGACAGCGCTCGATGAATGATTGCTTGGTCGATCTGGCCCACCTCCGTGCCTTGCCCGATCTGCTTGAGCAAGGTGATGGTGAGTTCTCCGCCGATATGTTCTTTGAATTCATCGAGACCCTGGAGAATTTTCGGGCGGCCATCCGGTCCCTTGAGGTCGAGCGTGCGATGCCAGGAGGGAAGTTTCAGACGATCGAGCAGACAGAGAATCTGTTCGCAGGCCTGTTCGCTCAACAAGCCGATCTCGCTGGAATAACGTGAATCGATTGCCATACCGATCGCGACGGCCTCGCCATGGTGCAGTCGGTACCCACTGAGCGTTTCGAGTTTATGAGCGGCCCAATGTCCGAAATCAAGCGGCCGGGCGCTGCCGGATTCGAACGGGTCGCCCGATGACGCGATGTGGCCAAGATGGATCTCCGCTGAGCGGCGGATCAGGTAAGCCAGTGCGGAGGGCTCGAATTTAGAGAGGGCTGCCGTATTAGCTTCCAGCCAGTCAAAAAACCCAGCATCGCGAATCAGGGCGACCTTCACGGCCTCGGCCATGCCGGATGTTCGGTGACGCGCCGGCAGCGTATCGATGAACTGTACGTCGTTCACGATGGCAAAGGGTACGGCAAAGGTGCCCAGGAAATTCTTGACTCCAAAGGCGTTGATTCCATTCTTGACGCCAAGCCCTCCGTCTCCCTGAGAAAGAACCGTGGTGGGGAGGCGGATCACCCTCACGCCTCGGTGAGTCGTTGCAGCAGCGTATCCCACCATATCCAACACAGCGCCGCCTCCCACAATGAGCACGATCGATTGCCGATCGATGTTGAGTTGGTAGAGCCGTTTTTGCAGCCTTGCCGGAAGGCTTGGGTCATTTTTTGATCGTTCCCCTCCTGGCACTACATAGGGCAGTGCCGCCAGTTCCATATGCTGTTTATGGTTCTTGACATAGGCAGTGAGATTCTTGGGAAGGGATGGTCTGGCTTTGAGCAAACCTTGGTCGATGATGGCAAAGAGGCGGTGGCGGCGATTCGATTCGGCATGGGTGACCGCTTGGAGTAGGCAAGAATTAGATGGATCGAAGGCGTCGTTCGTAAAGTAGATCGGGTAGCGGGCAGGAATAAGAAACGATTGAGAGTAGATCGAACTTTCAGGGCCTGTCGGCATATGAAGGCCGTTGACTTCCGCGCTCCCATTGTGCCGAACTTGGTTCATAAGAAAGGTCTCAACCGATAGTGCTGAAGAAGTATTGCAGGTGACTCTCTGTATTTGAGAGGGCACGCGACATCGTATATCGATCTGTGAGGTGAGTCACGAAAGTTGCATGTTTGAGCATTGAGAACGGAAGGAGACCACGAGGATCCTCGTGGCGGCTGGCCTCTGCCTACTTCATAAGAATAGAATCTTGCGAAGCCTGCTCCTGATGATCACCGCAGGCATGCTGAGGAGTCCTCAAAATGACGGAGGGTTCGAGGCCGTTCTTCTCCCCAGACCGGTCGCTCATAAACAGGAGGTTGTTATCATCGGCACCGTGCAAGGGACGGTGGATCAATTTCATCGCTCGACGCGATACAGAATGATGCAGGCTAAGATTTCGAAGTCAACCTCAAACGCCTCCAGACAAAATACAGTGCGGGAATCACCAGAAGCGTCAGGATTGTTGAACTGACCATGCCGCCGATCATCGGTGCGGCGATTCGTTTCATCACATCAGCGCCCGTACCAGTGGTCCACATAATGGGGAGCAACCCGCCCATAATCGCGGCGACCGTCATCATCTTGGGCCGCACCCGCTGAACCGCGCCTTCCATAATGGCTTCGAGCAGGTCCTGTGCTGTTGCCATGCGGCCTTCGCGTACTCGCCGCTCATAGGCCTCGTCGAGATAGACCAGCATCACCACGCCTGTCTCCGCTGCCACGCCGGCCAGAGCGATGATCCCGACCCAGACCGCCACGCTCAAGTTGTAGCCCAGATAGTCGAGATACCAGATGGCCCCGATCGTGGCGAAGGGGACGGATAAGAGCACGATGAGGGATTTTGACAGTGAACCGAAATTGAGATAAAGCAGCAAGAGGATGATCCCAATGGTGACAGGGACGACCAGCTTTAACCGCTCTTCGGCCCGCACCAGATGCTCGTATTGGCCAGCCCAGACCAGCCGGTAGCCAGGAGGTAACGTTACTCGGGCTCGGACGGCTCGTTGGGCGTCTTCGACGTAGCCGCGGAGATCGCGGCCGCTGACCGCGACCGAAACCAGACCTGCCAGCGCTCCTGCCTCATCCGTGATCGACGGAGGCCCCTGCGTAATGACCATCTCTGCGATTTGTCCGAGTGGAATCTGTGAGCCGCTCGGCGTGGGGATCAACACCCGTTTGAGCCGATCGGGATCATCGCGCAGTTCGCGCTTATAGCGGACATTGACCGGATATCGCTCGCGCCCCTCGACCGTGGTTGTCACAGTTTCTCCCCCGATGGCTGAGGTGATCACCCCTTGCACATCTCCCACCGTCAGTCCATAGCGGGCCGCCTCACGCCGGTTCACGGTTAGATCCAGGTAATAGCCTTCGTTGAGCCGTTCAGCAAACGCGCTTTTCGTGCCTGGCACGTTTGTCAAGACGTGCTCGATCTCCAAGCCGATTTTCTCAATGGTCTTCAGATCCGGCCCCAGGACTTTGATGCCGACCGGGCTGCGCACACCAGTCGTGATCATCTCGGTGCGAGTCTGAATCGGCATCCACCAGATGTTTGGAAAGCCGGGAATGCGTAGCTTCGCATCCATTTCATCCAGCAAACGGTCCCAGGTCATGCCGGGACGCCATTGCGCTTCCGGTTTGAGGGTGACCGTGATCTCGCCCATTCCGACAAAGGCCGGATCGGTGGCCGTCGAGGCCTTTCCCATCTTGCCGAACACTCGCTCCACTTCAGGGAGGGTCGTGAGCAAGTGATCCTGGACCTGCAACACCTTGGCCGATTCAGGAATCGAGAGACCAGGGACGGTAGTCGGCATGTAGAGGATGGTTCCCTCATTCAGCGGCGGCATGAATTCCGCGCCGAGGCGGGAAAAGATCGGCGCCGTGAATCCCACGACCACCACAGCCAGTCCGAGTGTCATCCACCGGGCGCGTAGCGCGCCGGAAAGGATGGGCCGATACAACGCGACCAACAGCCAATTCAACGGATTCTTGGCCTCCGCTCGGATACGCCCTCGGATGAGGAGGACCATCAGCACTGGAGCCAAGGTCACTGAAAGTGCTGTAGCAAAGAGCATTGCAAAGGTCTTGGTGTAGGCCAGGGGTGTGAACAATCGTCCTTCTTGGGCTTCCAGTGCAAAGATTGGCAGGAACGATACGGCAATCACCAACAATGAAAAGAACAGGGGACGGCCGACTTCTTTGGCTGCCGCGATGATGGTTTCGATCCGGTCCGCATGCGGAGATTGCTCCAACCGCTTATGGGCGTTCTCTACCATGACGATGGCCGCGTCCACCATCGCGCCGATGGCAATGGCGATGCCACCGAGCGACATGATGCTGGACGTAATATGCAAGTACGCCATCGGGATGAAGGCCAGCAGCACGGCCACGGGCAGGATGAGAATCGCCACCAGGGCGCTACGCAGATGGAACAGAAAAACCACTGCGACCAGGCTGACAATGATACTTTCCTCTACGAGCTTCTCGCGGAGTACGGCAATGGCTCGATGAATGAGATCAGACCGATCGTAGGTGGGAGCGATGTGGACGCCTGTCGGTAGGGCCGGCGTAATTTCTGCCAGCTTGGCTTTGATCCGCTCGATCACGGCAAGCGCGTTTTCTCCGGCCCGCATGATCACGATGCCGCCGACCGTCTGGCCCTTGCCGTCCAATTCGGCCACGCCCCGACGCTGGTCCGGTCCGATGTGGACATGGGCGATGTCCCGGATCAAGATGGGCGTGCCGCGTCCATCCGTCCCGACTGGGATCAGCTCAATATCATCAACAGATCGCAGGTAGCCTCTCCCTCGAATCACGTATTCCGTGCCGGCCATTTCTAAGACGCGGCCGCTCACCTCCGCATTGCTGTTCCGGACCGCTTCGATGATCGTCTTGATCGGTAACCGGTAGGTGGCCAATGTGTTCGGGTCCACTTCAATTTGATACTGTTTGACGAACCCGCCGACCACCGCCACTTCTGCGACGCCTGGCACACTTTCCAGTTGGTAGCGCAAATACCAATCTTGCAGACTGCGGAGCTGCGCCAAGTCGTGTGCGCCAGACTCATCAACCAGTGCATACTGATACACCCACCCGACCCCGGTCGCGTCAGGACCTAGCGTCGGTGCGACACCGGAGGGCAGCTTCCCGGTCAACTTTTGCATGTACTCCAGCACACGACTGCGTGCCCAGTACAAGTCCGTCCGGTCTTCGAAGATCACATAGACGTACGAGACCCCGTACTCCGAGACGCCACGCACCCGTTTGACTTTCGGACCGGCCAGCAGGGAGGCGACGATTGGATAGGTGACCTGGTCCTCAATCAACGTGGGGCTGCGCCCCTGCCACTCGGTGTAGACGATCACTTGGACATCGGACAGATCAGGAATCGCATCCAGCGGAACCTGAAATCCCGCCCACAGGCCCCAGCTTGCCAACAGCAAGACAAAAAGGATGACCAGAACCGGATTGCGGGCACTTCCTTCAATGAGTCGCGCGATCATGACGTCTTACATGCCTCCCCCGCCGACCGCGAACTGATACTTTTCGGCAAGGGGCGGCTGTCCTGGTACCGTCACATTGGCCGTCACCACCCACGTGCCGCCCATACCGAAGAGCACCGTACCTTCGTAGAGCCCATTCTTGGTATGGCGAGCCGTCACCTTGGAATCGGTCATGCCCGGCATCGGCATCGTATAGACGAACACGACTTGCGCATTGGTCACTGGCTTGCCGGCCTGATCTGTGAGCGTGAGCTTGAGCAGCACATTACCTGCCTTGGGCTGTTCCGGCACCGTCGTGAGAGCGAGGCTAAGGCCGTTAATCTGGCGAGTCTCAGCTCCCTCCTTCTTGCCTCCCATCCCCATGCCAGGCATGTTCTCCATCCCCTTCATCCCTTCCATTCCCTTCATATCCCCCATCGGCATCCCCTTCATGCCTTGCATATCGCCCATGTCCATGCCTTGCATCTTGCCCTCGTGCGCACCGCGCATCTGCCAATCGCCCATGCCGATCCTGCCCATCATGGCCTGCATGCTCGACGCTGAAGCCAACTTACTCTCTGCGTCCAACAGGAAATTGGCCGAGGTCACGATGCGATCTCCTTCTTTGAGTCCTTCCAGCACTTCCACGTGATCCTGGCTCCTGCGGCCAAGCTTGACTGGATACGGCGCGTAAGCTCCTTCGCCACGATCGATGAACACGAGTTGCCGAAGTCCGGTGTCCAGCACGGCTTCCTTGGGCACAACCAACGCCCTCGCCGCATCGGTTTGCAAGGTGACGGTGCCGAACATGCCCGGCTTCAGTCTCAGCCCAGGATTTGGCATGTCCAACCGCACCCGCACCGTGCGGGCTTCGGTATTCAGGGTGGTATAAATGTACGAAACCGTGCCTTCAAACGTTTCTCCCGGATACGCGGCGAAGGTGACTAAAGCTGGCTGGTTGAGTGTCACCGCCGCGACCTCGGACTCATAAATGTCGGCAGAGATCCAGACCGTGGAGAGATCCGCCACCTCGTACAGTGTCGTGCCCGGCTCCACATATTTTCCAGGCACGGCCTCTCGCTTCAGGACGATCCCGGAGGATGGGGCAAAGACCGTGAGCACCGGCTCCGCTTTACCTCGACGTTCCAGCGCGGCCATTTGTGCATCGGTCACGTCCCACAATCGCAGGCGTTCCCGCGCACTGCCCACGAGGGAAACCGCGTTCGCTTTGACTTCAGCGAGCGGACTGGCAGCCAGTTGACCCTGCGTTTTCACGGCGAGGAGATATTCGTCTTGCGTGGCCAGAAGGTCCGGTGAGTAGAGGGTGAAGAGGGGGTCGCCTTTGCGTACGGGGCGACCGATCGAATTCACAAAGACCTCTCGCACCCACCCGGAGGTTTTCACTGTGACCTGAGTAAAGCCGCGTTCGTCGTAGCCGACCGTGCCGACCGCGCGAATCTCTTGCCCTAATAGCACGATGCTGGCCGGCGCGCTTCGGACCCCGATCAACTGTCTCATCACAGCCGGAACCACCACAGCCCCGGACGGTGCAGCAGACATGCCTGGCATGCCCTGCATGGTTCCGCCCTTCATCTCCATCTGTTTCATGTCACCGATATCACCCGTCCGCTCTGGGGCCGCCGAGACGACTCCTGTTCCGATGATCATGCCAACTATGTCAGCCATCGTTCTGTGAGCAGCGAAGAAGCCGACGGTGACTCCGGCGATCAAACCGATCGCCACAGCGCCAACCACGAAACTTTTTCTGTATGTCTGCTGATTCATGTGCTCCTCCTTATTGATTGCGTTAGCTGTGCCGATCAAGCGTGATGCCGACGACTTGCTCGAGTTCAGCCAGTCGATGCTGGCGGTCCACGAGCGCCTGGAAATACTCAAGCTGAAATCCTCGCCAGGCCTTCTGCGCGTCAATCAGCTCCAGAAACCCTGCTTTGCCCGCACGATACCCGACCCGCGCCGCGTCCACGCTCTGCTCGGCCTGTGGCAGGATGGTGGTGCGGTACAACGTGGCCGTCTGGTCAGTCGCCCGGAGCTTGGCCAGGAGATCGTTGATCTGAAACCGGGTCAGGTTTTCTAAGGTATGTTGCTCCGCCCGCGCGACCGCTACCGCCGCCGCGGCCTCCTGCACGCCCGCGTCATACTTCGGCTTGGTCCAAAACGCGAACGGAATACTCATCGCCACATAGGCGCCGAATCCGTCGTTGGCCTGATAGTTTTGAAAGCGCTGAAACGCCACGTTGAAGTCCGGATAGTACTGACGCTGGGCCAGCGCGTGGGATTGCTCGTTCCGCTGCACTGCGAGTTCGGCGGATTTGAGTTCCGGTCTGTCGTTTAACGCGAACTGATGCAGATCGTTCATGGGCGTCTCGAGTGGGAGTTGAGAGGGTTCTTGCGCAAGGCCCAAGCGGAATGCGGGATCTCGATCAAGCAGCGTATTCAGCATCGCTTCGGCGGTTTCTCGACGCTGGTCCAGGACGGGAAGATGTTGGAACAGCAGGGACAACTCGACTTGAGCCTTGAAGACATCGGCCTGGCTTCCCTTGCCCGCACGGAACTTTGCGTTCGCAATCTCCACAAATTGTTTGAACAGCTCCACCTGTTCATGATGAATCTGGAGTGCCTTCTGCGCGAGAAACAAATCGTAGTAGGCCTGCTTCATGCGAGCGACCAACTCCCGTTCCTTCGCACGGACCGCCTGCTCGGTCATATCAGCCGAACGACTCGCCACGTTGCCTTTGAGCGCGAGTTTGCCGGGAAAGGGGAGATTCTGCGCGAGACCGAAAATATTGTTCTGCGTCTGCGTGACATTGAAGCTCTGGGGGAAATTCCACAACTGGAGGGACAGGATTGGGTCATCTAATGACCGTGCCGGCGTAATCCGATTCGTGACGGCTTCCCATTGCTTGCGTGCCGCCACAAGCTCGGGATTCCGAGCTAGGACCTCTTGGATCAATTCCGGCAGCACCAGCCTGTTGCGCACTACGGAGTCGTCATCTTGCGCCCACAACGGTCCGCTGCTGAAGAACATCACCAACACGTACACGACCGTTAGACATTGACGTCGTCTATTCCGTTTCATAGAGATGACCTCCCGAAGTTCTTACACGTTCGACGACCCGTCTGCGCTCTGGCTATATGTTGCCCCAGAGAATTAGAAGGGAACCCGGACGCTGAAACTAAGCGTCGAACGGCACACGTGATGGCACAGGAGCGATTGCAAGATATGGAAGGAGAAAGATCAGATGCGAAGCACGGAAATCTTGAGCAGGAGATCCTGATGAGGACTAACCGCGGGATGATCGGACAAGCGGCTGCTGTGTGAAGTGAGGATGACAAGAAGCGCTAGCGAGGCAGTGTCTTCTGGACAGAGGGCTTGATAGTCACTGTTGAGGGGAAGCTTATCTGCAGCTTGGACGCCGAGCGTTTTAAACGCATCGCAGTACTGAGAGGTTGGTTGTTCATCCGGAGTCGAACATCCATTGTCCATTGCAGAAGACGTGACACCATTTACCGGGAGGAGGCAAGCATAGGCATTGAAGCTCAATGCGAAAAAGAGCACGACGAGTGTGCCTGCCAGCACTGAAAGAGATCGATGAGTATGTATTTGCATGGGGTCAGTCTATCCCACGCCCAGCCCAACCGTCAACGGTATTCATTTGAGGGGAAGAGGTTCAGTCGTCCGGCAATCGAGCGTCAGATAGATCTTGTCGTCGAACGTATAGTAGCCGCCTTTGTCGATGTCGTGCATGATGCAGAGCGGTGAAAAAATAATGAGGCAGTCCAAAATATCTCCGACGACCCACCAGGACCAGTTCCGGTCGATCTTGAGCGATGCCTATTCATAGCCGTATTTGTTCGCCTGGGCGAGGTGGTTGCCTTTGCGGCTGAGGGTGACTGTGCCTGGCGCGGTGAGGTGCAGGTAGTCGTCAATGACGACCGTGCTTTCCGGCGGGTTGGTGAAAATGGTGACAGACTGTTTGTCGGAGTGCATCCAGGTTCCGCAGCCCGAGAGTCCTCCTTGCCAAACCTTGCAACTCCTTATCTTCTTCCTCATTTAAATGTTCATCGCCTCGTTCACGTCATGGAGCGTCGCTTTGGCGACCTCGCCGGCCCGACGGCTGCCCTCTGCTACGATGTCGTTCAGGTATGCGGAATCTTGACTTAGGCGCGCACGAGCATCCCACATCGGTGTCATGCGTTCGACCACTCGATCGGCGACAAGTTTCTTGCAGTCAATACAGCCGATGGCGGCGGTTCGACATTCGGTATTAATCTGCTCCTGAATCGGCGGCAATGAAAAGATTTTGTGAAAATCGTACACCGGGCAGAGGTCCGGGTTCCCGGGATCGTGGCGTCGGACTCGGGCTGGATCGGTGACCATCGTCTTGAGTTTCTGGCGCACGACCGGCTCGGGGTCTGAGAGGTTGATCGTGTTGCCGTAGCTTTTACTCATCTTCCGGCCATCCGTGCCGAGCACTTTCGGAAACTTCGTGAGCTGCTCCAACGGCTCAGGGAATACCGGCCTGTACAGGCTATTGAACCGGCGGGCGAGTTCTCTGGTGAGCTCAAGGTGCGGCAGCTGGTCTTTGCCTACCGGTACGAAATCCGGTTTGTAGATGAGGATATCTGCGGCTTGGAGGACTGGATAGCCGAGAAATCCGTACGTGCTCAGATCACGCTCCTTTATCTCTTCCTGTTTTTCCTTATAAGTCGGATTCCGTTCCAGCCAGGCGACAGGAATGATCATGGAGAGTAAGAGATGCAGGACGGCATGTTCCGGGATACGCGATTGCACGAACACCGTGGCTTTCGCAGGATCGATGCCGGCAGCCAGCCAGTCGATCAACAACTCGTGGACGAACTCTCGGATGCGACTGGTGTCGGCATAATTTGTCGAGAGCGCGTGCCAGTCGGCGACAAAGAAATAGCACTCGAACTCGTTCTGAAGGCCTTTCCAATTCTCCAAGGCGCCGAGGTAATTGCCGAGATGCAGCAGCCCGCTCGGCTGCATGCCGCTGAGGACTCGTTTCCTGGGTGTGGTCATGGTGTGTTTCCCGCTCCGAGACCGATGGCGGTGGAGAGAATCGTATTGGAGAGGCTGTGGGTAAAGGTGCTGGTGATGGTATGGATCAGGTGAATCTGCGGATCGAGGATAATCAGCCCCATCAAGATGAACATGCCATAGGGTTCTACGCGGGAGAGCGCAATCGCCGCGTTGTGAGGGAGAAGACTTGTGAGAATTCTCCCACCGTCCAATGGGGGAAGCGGCAGCAGATTGAACAGCATCAAGAGCACGTTAATCAAGACGGAGTAGACCGACATCACGGCGATCGGCAAGAGGAACAGTTGGTGCCACGTATCCGGAGGCGGGGCCTCTTCCGATTTGGACCAGTAGCTTCCAATCGAGGAATCGATCGATAAGAGGAGTGCGAAGAGAAGAGCGCTGCCGATGGCCAGGGCGAGATTCATAACCGGCCCAGCCGCCGCGACGAGCGCCATGTCGCGACGTGGTTGGCGCATGGCGCGTGGATCGATCGGGACTGGCTTCGCCCAGCCGAGGAGAAATCCTCCCGGCATGAGTAGGCACAGCAGCGGTAGGATGACGGTTCCGAACGGATCGATGTGCGCCAGCGGATTCATGGTAAGCCGGCCCTGGAGTTTGGCCGTCGAATCGCCGCACCGATAGGCAACCCAGCCGTGTGCGTACTCGTGCAACACCATCGCGAACAGGAGCGGGAGCCCCATGTAGGAAATCGTATGGAGGATCTGCGGTAAAGAGTTCATACGGTTGGCTTTCTTAGTTCACCTGAAGGAATCGGCCTCGTTTGATTTGTATGAGAAAGAGCGGACGGTTCAATGTTCCGTCCGGTCCAAACGCCGCCGGTCCCGCAAGGGAGGAAAGGTCCGGCTGTGTCAGCAGTTGATCGCGGACGGCTTCGCCGGAGGAGGCGCCTTTTCGAACTGCATCGAGCACCAACTTTGCGGCATCGTAGCCTTGCATCGCAAAGACTGTCGGGCTGGTTTCAAATCGTTTTTTGTACCGGGCGACAAAATCCTGCACCGTTGGAGTGGGGCTGTCTACAAAGAAGCCGTCGACGAATACGGCTCCGTCGCTCGACGAATCGTCCGTGCGGGCGAAGTCGGGCGAGTTCCATCCATTCGCGCCGAGGAAAGGCACTTTCATGTCGTGGAAATTGAGCTGGGCTGTAATGAGGCCGGCGTCGGCTGCGCGGCCTGGAATGAAGATGGCGTCGAAGCCCGGCGTATAGAAGACTTTCTTGTCCAGTTTTGTCAGTTTCCCTGTCAATTTCGTTTGATCAGCCGGCACGGACAAGCCGTACTTCTTGAGATCCTCCACTTTCATGCGTTTGAGTTGCGCACTCACATCGGCTTCGCCCTCTTTGTAAGATTCGATGGCAATCACTTCCCCCTCGTGTTGGCGAACTTCGTGGGCGAAGAGCCGGGCCAACTCGCGGCCATACGCGGTGTCAGGATGCAGGATGCAGAATCGGCGGAAGCCTTGTTCTTTGATGGCATAGGCCGCGATTCGTTTGGCTTGAAGTTCATAGGTGAGCGCCGTGCTGAACACATAGTTGCCGAGTCGTCTGACGTTGGGGAGGGTTGCCGTCGGCGTGATCAGAGGGATGTGGGCTCGCTCGGCGAGTTCTGCCATGACCGGCAGATTCTTTGAGAGGAGCGGACCGATCACGGCGAGGGGGCGATCGGTATTCAGCAATTCGGAGAACTCGTCTAAAAACGAGGCGTAATCGGATTCCAAATCTTTGACGATGAGACCGATCGATGGGCTCCCTGCCTTGTCTCTAGTTGCTTCGACGGCCAGCTGAATTCCGCTGAGGACTTCACCGGCATAGGGGGCGAGCTTTCCTGAAAGTGGCAGGACTCCGGCGATGAAAAACTGGTTGGATTTTTGTTTGGCTTGGAGTGTAGCGAGGAGTTCAGAGGTTTTCGCTGCTTGCGGGTGAGTCGGGAAATTCACGAGAAATTGTTGGATCTGCCGGATGGCTTGGTGGTCCTCTCCACGGCCGATGTAGAGATCGATGAGCCGGAGGGACGCGAGATCACCGGGAAAGTTGCGTGGAAAGGTGTCCCGGATTTGTTCGAGGGCTTTCTTGTCGGAGGTCTCGCTGGCCAGCTCGCGAATCCGGGTCCGCACGTCTTCCGCCTGGTCTTCGGTTCCCAAGGCCACTTCATCGAGCCACGCCTGAATGGCACGGGGCGCGTCCTTTTTTTGCGCATAGAACTCACCGCTCAGCCGCAGGGCTTCGCGTTTCGTGCCTTCATCTTTTGAAAGATTGCGCAGCCCGTTCAAGATCGGGAGGGCAAGATCGAGGTTGCCCATTGCCGCATGGACTCGAGCCTGCATCAGCTTGCCTCGATCCGTTACTTCTGAATCGGGGAACTCGGTTTGCAGCTGCAGCAGGTATTTTAAGGCGTCCCCATATTGCTTCGAGCTGTGTAAGGCGGCACCGAGGAGTAGATAGGTGTCGTCCAGCAGATCAGGCTTCGGAGAGGTGGCTAGAAAACGACGGAGCGTAGTGATGGCCTCTTCAGCCTGACCTGCGTCGAGCAGGCGCTTCGCCTGCTTCAGCGTGGGATTGTTCGCCTGGCCGGCTGGCCCTGTTTCCGCATAGACGGGCGAATTGAACTCGAACCCAGTGACTGGCCAAAGTATGCTCCAGACAAGTGTCAGCGATAGGCACCACCGTGCCGAAAGGGCATACGTGCGATATGAGAACAGAGATATCAACGGGCGGGCCATGAGCTCCTGGCGGTCTGACGGCTATGTCATTCGCATGTGACTACTATCGGAAACCCTGTGGGGTGTCAAGGTAAACCCCCATGGCCCGCAGGGCTCGTTGTGTTCAGTATCAGCGTTGGCTATCATGGCAAAAGATGATGTTACATCCGCTAGCAGAGCGATATTTGAGCCATCTCCGGGTAGAGGGCGGTCTGTCCGTCAATACAATCGAAGCCTACCGTCGCGACCTGCATAAGTTTCATTCCTATTTGCAGCGAATCGGTGTCGTGCCGATCGGGCCTCTTATGCCGGAGACATTGACGGGATTTCTCCGTTTCATGCACGAGGCACGATTGTCTCGCGCTTCTTCCCTACGCTGTCTCTCTGCTATTCGTGGATGGCTCCAGTTTCTGATGCGGGAACGGATGATCGAGGAGAATCCTACCATTGGTTTGGCCCCGATATCGCGAGCCGTTCGACTGCCGAAAGCTCTATCGCAGCAGGATGTCACCGCGTTGTTAGATTTGGGGGCAGTCCCGACCCTTGAAGATCTGCGTGATCGCTCGATGTTGGAGTTGCTCTATGCAACGGGGCTTCGCGTGTCGGAACTGGTAATGGTTGAAATGGCGCTGGTGAATCTCGATGTCGGATACCTCCGGGTCACCGGCAAGGGCGCGAAGCAGCGCCTTGTGCCGGTGGGTGAGAGGGCTCGACAGCTGCTGCAGCAGTATGTGGAAGAGGCGCGGCCACGACTTCTCAAGAAGCGGGTTTCACGGTATGTGTTTGTGTCGAGGCGGGGCGGGCCATTGACGCGACAAGCCTTTTGGAAATTGCTGCGACGCCGTGCACAGAGAGCAGGAATTAGACAGGTGATCTCGCCGCACATGCTTCGGCATTCGTTTGCGACGCATCTGCTTGAAGGCGGCGCGGATCTTCGGTCTGTTCAAGTGATGCTCGGCCATGCGAATATTGCGACGACGCAGATCTACACGCACATTGAACGGGGACGTTCTAAAGCGGGTCCATGACAGGTATTTTCCTCGGGTGGGCCGGCCCCACCAGAGGCAAAAAAAATAATCGAGGAGAGGCAACTCATAATGAGCGGAGTGCGCAGCGACCGAAAAATGCAAGAAGAGTGCGAGATTCGATTGACAAGGGGAAGTGGAGTTGGTAGCATCCGCCAAGGTTGCTAACGAAATCGGGCGGATAGCTCAGTTGGCAGAGCGCCACCTTTACACGGTGGATGTCGCAGGTTCGATCCCTGTTCCGCCTACCAGGGAAATGCTGGGTTAAGGGGACAGGACAGAATAGAATACGAAAATAAGAACTTCAGACGGGACAAACCGCTAGATATAGTCTTGTCACTCACATCTTCCGCTATACGTAGAGTTTTAAGGGGCCGTCGTTCAGCTGGTTAGGACGCCAGATTGTCAATCTGGAGGTCGCGGGTTCAAATCCCGTCGGCCCCGCCATTTTCTCCTGTGTCTGTTAGACTCCGCAGGTAGAGCAGTGAGTGCTTTTTAGAGCCTGGAGAGGTTATCGCCGCATGTTTCAAACGGGTTTAATCGGACTGGTCGGTTCGCTCGGCGCGGTTTCAAAAGTTGTCCTCTTGCTCCTGCTCGTCTTCTCAGTTTTCTCGTGGGCTGTTATTTTCTCGAAATGGCGTGCGTTTAGTGTGGCAGACCGCGAGGATAAGCAGTTCTTAGCACTCTTAGTAAAAACTCTGAGATCTCGACGAGCTATATCGGCAAGTTCGACGAATCGAAGGGAGTCCTAGCGCGGTCGTATTTGAAGGGGTGATGGAACGTGTAGGAGCTGAACGGGGTGAGGGGAGGAACGGCGCCAGCACAGGACCAGTTGATCACCATGTGATAGAGCGGGCCGCCTCTCATCTGGCACAGAGCCAGCTCTCCCGCCTCGAGACCTATCTCCCGTTCCTTGCTACGACGGGAAACATTACACCGTTTGTCGGATTGCTCGGGACCGTGATGGGAATCATCGATGCGTTTCGTGAAATCGGCACCCAAGGAACCGCCAGTATTTCCGCTGTCGCTCCCGGCGTTGCGGAAGCGTTAGTCGCGACGGCAGCCGGTCTGTTCACCGCTATCCCAGCGGTCATTGCCTATAACTACTTCCTCAGCCGGATTCGCAGGACGGCATTCCGATTGGATTCGGTTACCATTGAGATTCTGTCATCCCTCTCGATCTCTTCATCGAAGAAGAAACCAATTCCGGTCGGAGTTCAAGGATGACCCTGGAGTCCCGTCACCGCCGATTTCTGGCAGAGATCAACGTTATCCCCCTCGTCGATGTGGTTCTCGTCCTCTTGGTGATTTTCATGGTCACTGCGCCGATGTTGTACCGGGGGATGGACATTAAGCTACCGACTTCTGCTTCGAATACCATCAAACCGGACATGCGCACGGTGCTCACGATTGAAAAAGATCAACGACTGTATCTCGACAAAGATCCTGTCGGGGTGGCCCAGCTGGAACAGAAATTGAAAATCTTGAAACGAGACCATCCCGATGTGTCCCTCTATCTCAGGGCGGATCGTGACGTGCCATACGGCGTTGTGGTGCAAGTCATGGACGGCGTCAAGAAAGCCGGGATTGAGAAAATTGGGATGGTTACGGAGCCAGTTGGTCCCGAGCGTGTGGGGTCATCGCAAGCTCCGCGTCTCCCGTTGCGAAAAAGTTGACGCAATCTGTTCGAGAGGCCGGTGATGATGGCGTCCCAGGTATCGCTCTTGTCGGGTATGGGGTTCGATCGGGACGATCAATCCAGACTGTCAGCTCGACTCAAGCGAACATTGGCGCTGTCGCTCGTCGTGCATGTGGTTGTCCTGCTCGTGGTGGCAGGGCTTCGACTTCCACAACAGGGTGAACGGCCTTTGACGTCTGTGGAGGTGTCGCTGGTCAGTCTGCCGACGCCTGTGAGGCAAGCTGAATCGGTGAAGCCTGTCGAGTCTGCGAAAGTTTCAGATCCGAAGCCGATTCCTGTCCCGTTAGTCAAGGCGGTGATCCCCAGCGCAGTCTTGGCTGCCGTGCCTCCAGTAGGCGAGAAAAGAAGGGACATGTTGCGGGATCTTGAGCTTCCACCGGATGCGCCGAAGTTCGGAGACTTGAGTCCTGCAACAAAGTCGGCGGGACAGCCTCAGCAGGCGGCGAAGGTGCTCGATATCCCCCATGTGCCGGATGTGGTGCAAGCCCCGGTTGCAAAGGTTCTGCAACGGTCTTCGGTCAGCGAGGATGTGAGTAGGGAACTAGAAGAAGAACTGAAAAAGGTCAAACAGTTTCAGCCTGCGGCCAAGCTGGATATTCCAAAAGAGGTGAAGCCGAGTGAAATGTCAGTCAAACCGGTGCCCCAGCAGGAGGTAAAAGTTCCAACAGTCAAGGCTCCCGAGACGGCTCTGAAGATTTCCGGTTCGGCTGGGTCGAATCCCTACTGGGCGCGGGTACAGTCTATTATTAGTAGCCAGTGGGAGCCGCCTCCGATCGATATGGCGGGACAAACCTATACGGTGATCATCAAGTTTCGGCTTCAACGGGATGGGACGATTAAAGACGTGGTCGTACAACAGTCGTCCGGGAATGCGTATTTTGATATAGCGGGCCAGCGCGCCGTGCTGCGGCCACGAGTCCTACCCCTGTTTCCTGCCGATATGGCAGATAGTCACAAAGATGTAGAGATGGTGTTTCGAGTTGGAGAGTCGGTAGGATGACACAGCTGAAGTTAATCAGTGCCTGGGTTGGGGGAGTGTTGTTGCTCGCAGGAGTTGTCGGCACTCTTGAGTCCGGGGCAGCGGATGTGTTCCTCGAAGCCACTCGTCCCGACTTCCAAAAGATTGCCCTGGGTGTGGCGGGAATACAAAACGCGGGCGGCCCCGATTGGTTGGGGGGGCGGATTGAAGAAGTTCTCAAAAAGGATGTGAAGCGCTCCTTGGTTTTCGATCTGGTGGATTTGCCCAGTCTTGGAATTCAAACACCCGATATCGGCAACGGGACGGGGGCCGGTTCTAAAGCCATATTTAGGCAGGCGGCTGAGAAGGGTGTCTCGGTGTTGGTCTGGGGAAAAGCAGGGCTGAAAGGGACAGACAAAGAAGCCGACGTGAATATGGAGGGCTTCGTCTATGACAGCGGCAGCGATGAACTCGTGGGGGGGAAGCGCTATGTTGGATCGACCTCAGTTGTGCGGCTGATGGCGCACCGCTTTGCCGACGAGTTGGTATTTCGTTATACGGGCGAGCCGGGCATCGCGCGGACGAAGATCGCGTATGTGGCTGAACAGGGTGCTGCTCGAGAGTTGTTCGTGATGGATTACGATGGCCACGATACGCGCCAACTCACCGCTGATGGATTTCTGAACCTCATGCCGCAATGGTCTCCCGATCGCCGGTTCCTGATCTTCACCGCCTATCGCAATCGCAATTCGCAGGATATCGACATGATCGAGTTGGCAACGGGCAAGCGATGGACGGTGATTTCCCTGGGGGGACTGAACATCACTCCGTCATTGTCTCCTGATGGGAACTTCCTGGCGTTTGCCTCCAGCCACGAAGGCAATTCCGAACTCTATCGGTTGGATACAAGAACAAAAGCCATTCAACGATTGACTGTAAACCCGTCCGGCGACTTATCTCCCTCCTGGTCTCCGAATGGGAGAGAGTTGGTGTTTGTGTCAGATCGAGGTGGCGGGCCGCAGTTGTTCCTGATGGGGTCAGATGGGTCGAACGTGCGCCGCCTGACGTTTGAAGGCGATTACAATGCGGCGCCGGTGTGGTCGCCGCGCGGGAACTGGATCGCCTATGTGTGCCGGACGCATAGAGAGTATAAACTCTGTGTCATCTCGCCGGATGGACAAAAGCGAATGCAATTGACGACAGGACCTGGTGTCGATGATTCACCCTCCTGGTCGCCGGATGGCCGGCATTTGGTGTTCAGTTCAACGTCCGATGGAAAGAGCCAGATCTATATGATTGATGCCGATGGTAAGGACATAGAACGGCTTACCTTCCAGGGCACGCACAATAGTGCGCCCTCCTGGTCTCCGGCATCATGAGTCTAAGAGATTGACCGTGCTGGATGAATCAAGGGATAAGTTCTAGAGATAACTAACCTGGGATAAAGGAGATAGAGGTATGAACAAGACGGTCTATTTATATGGGGCGGCCCTGGTGATGAGCATGGCATTGATTGGTATGCCTGGCTGCTCTAAAAAATCCGTACAGTCCGGTAGCGACTCCCAGTCTGCTCAAGGGATGGCAAAGGGAGGGACAGATAGTCCTAGGTCCGGTGTCGGCAGCTTTCCAGACACCGGCGTTCAGTCGGGTGGCGGTGGGCTCCGGGGTCTCGACAAGAACCCTTCGGAAGAGCGAGTGGGCGGTGGTACGATGCTGGCAAAAGTGGATCCCTCCAGCAGTGCCGGACGACAAATGGATGAGATCAGGGCTGAGCAGGCCGCTTCAGCCGCAGCGGGCTTGCGAGATGTGTTCTTCGCCTATGACAGCTGGGTGATTTCCGAGGATGGACGTCAATCGTTGGCTCGCGATGCCGAGTGGATGAAGTCCAACCAGAGCACGCTGGTCAAGGTCGAAGGGCACTGTGACGAGCGCGGGACCACTGCCTACAATCTTGTCCTCGGTGAAAAACGGGCGAAGGCTGCCCGGAACTATCTGGTCGAACTTGGTGTCAGTGCCAATCGTCTGTCCGTGGTATCGTATGGAAAAGAGCGACCATCCTGCAATGAACATGCAGAGTCGTGCTATCAGCAGAATCGGCGAGGACATCTTGCGGTGAAGACCGGGAAGTAGGCGACGCGTTCTTTATCGTAGCGGTTGTGATTCCATTGTCTGAGAGAGAGAAGTAGGGGATTCCTTTATATAAATGGGTGGAACAATGTGGAACCATTCGGATACTAAGGGAGCCTGGACAGCGATCTTTACAACCTGTGTTTTGTTGTCGACCGGCTGCATTGCCCAACAAGCCGATCTCAAACAGACCGAGAAGAATCTTCAGCAGCGCATCAAGCAGTCGAGCGATGAGTCTGCACAAACCCGCGCGCGACAGAGTCAGGAGATTTCGGTGCTTCGGGAACAGGAGCTGCCGCAGTTACGTGGCGAACTGGAGCGGGCGTTGCATCAGGCTCAGGAGCTCCAAGGCAAACAGGAAGATCTCAAGCAGCGCTCTGCGCAACTTGAGCAGCAAACCAAGCGGCTCGAACAGTTGGCCGGCAAGCTGGAAGCGGATAGCGCGACTCGCTACAACCAGGCGCGCGAGAGCCTGAATGCGCAAGATGTCAAAAACAAGCAGGATCGCGATCAGTTTCGCATGGATGTGAATGCTCGCCTTGACGACGTGACCCGACAGATGGAGGTGGTGCGAAAAGAGATCATCGAGGTTGTGCAGAAGACAAACAGCGGACTCGCCAAGAGTCTTGACGTGCGTTTGGAGGAACAGCATAAGACGCTGGCGGATAACCAGGTTCGGGACGAACAGTTGTCGGCAAAATTCGTACAATTCAGTCAGTCCTTAGCGGCATTCAGGGATTCACTGACAGGATTGAGCGAGCGGGTGAGCCAAGAAGAGCAGGCAAGCAAAGCCTCGGCAACTCATATCAATGAGATGAACAAAGCAGTGACCGGTCATTTAGGCGAGGTCAATAAGAGTGTCGCATCTGTTGCGCAGAAATTTGCTGCTCGCTTCGATGAACAGGATCGTCGTCTAGATGCCCTCTCAAAGGCCGTTGATCAGGGTGCGCATGTACGGGGAAACAAGGGAGGGGCGCGACAGTCACCCACCAAGCCGGCACACCGATTGGGAGCGGTGCCTTCGTCTGAAACCCCAACGGCTGAGCAGGAAATGCCTTCGGCTTCGCTCTCTGCGCAAGCTGAAGGGGCGACGTTGGCAGCTGAGACCGAGGAGTCGCCGCGACCGCAGGTCAGTCAGAGTAGTGAACGCCCCGATAAAGTCGAGTATGAACGTCTCCTGGCGCTGTTTCGTGATGGAGACTTGGATGGAGCCCGGCAGGGGTTCGCCGCATTTTTGCGTGACTATGAGAATTCGGATCTGTCCCCCAATGCGCGCTATTGGCTCGGTGAATCGCACTATGGGAAAAAAGATTATAAACAGGCGATTGACTCCTATGACCGCGTCGAACTGGATTTCCCTCAGAGCGAGAAAGTGCCGGCGGCGATTTTGAAGAAAGGGTACGCGTACTTGGCGATGAAAGATAAGAAGCGCGCGTCTTCGGCTTTCAAACAGGTGGTGACGTTGTATCCACGGACTCCCGAGGCAGGGAAAGCATCCGATAAACTAACCCAGTTAAAGGAGTCGCGATAACTGTGATGCGCAAAAAAGCAGGTTCAAGGGGATCGGCCATTCTCATGGCCGGGGCGATGCTGTGGCTCTCCGGATGCGCCAATCACGCAGATTTTGTGGGATTGCGTGATCACTTGGCGACGGTGTCGAAGTCTCAGGAACAAGATCAAAAACGGCTGGATGCGCTGCAACGACGGTTGGAGTCGCTGGAGCGGGTGAAGGATAGCGAGTCCGCTAGACAGAAGCTCGATCCGAAGTTCGATGAACTGTCTGTACGGGTCCAAAAGATAGAGGGTCGGTTGGCCAAACTCGACGAGACATCGGGTGCTCCGGTTATGCCCAAGGTGGAGCCGTCTCAAGTTGACCCTGCTCGTCTCTCTAAACCACAGAAGCCGGTCTCCGCGGCAGATGCGCCGACAACGATGCCCGGCATTTCCTCAATTACTCCGACGTCGGCGTTCAATCTGGCGTATAACGACTATCTCAATGGGAAATACGATCTTGCCGTGGCGGGCTTTCAGCGATTTGTAAAAGATTTCCCCGGTACGTCGCTGACGCCGAATGCCTACTACTGGTTGGGAGAGTCCTCCTATCAGCAGAAAGATTACGTGCGTGCGATGCAATCGTTCGAGTATCTTTCAACAGAGTATCCGGGAAACGAGAAGGTGCCGGCGGCGCTGTTTAAATTAGGACTGGCGGCGGGAGAAACCGGAGATCTCGCCAAATCAAAGACGAATCTCAAACGGGTCATCGAAGAGTTTCCCACGTCGGACGAGGCGAAGCTGGCTAAGAATAAGTTGGCAGAAATTCGATGATCGGATGTCCATTGAAACGGTTCGTGATGGCCCCCGTATTTTTGGCGTTCCCCGGAGTCTAGCTTCATGCCCGCCGCCAGTCGTTCCGCCAAGATCCATATCCTCACAGACGACGTAGTCAGCCGAATCGCAGCCGGCGAGGTTGTCGAGCGTCCTGCCGCCGTCGTCAAAGAATTACTGGAAAACAGCCTCGATGCAGGGGCTCTGCACATTACGATTGATGTGAAAGATGGTGGACTAGCCCTCATTCGAGTTGCGGATGATGGAGAGGGGATCAACCGTACCGATCTCCCCCTTGCCTTCGAGCGGCACGCCACCAGCAAGCTCCGATCCGATCGGGATCTCGCCTCGGTGACGACGATGGGCTTTCGCGGCGAGGCGTTACCGAGTATTGCCTCCGTTTCCCATGTGCTGGTGACGACCGCAACCAGGCAGGATATGGTGGGGTCGCAGTTCACCTTGGTTGCAGGGGCCGCCAGTGCAATCGTGGACGCGCCCCACGTTCCTGGAACCCGGATCGACGTCTCCAATCTATTTTTCAACCAACCGGCCAGGAAGAAATTTCTCAAATCGACCACGACCGAGTTCTCCCATATCAGCCATGTTGTGCAACTCGCAGGCCTCGCTTGGCCATCCGTGCATTTTCGCTTGACCAATAACGGCCAGGAGGTTCTGAACTATCCTGCCGTGACAGCGGATCGCGATCGAATCCTCCAAGTATTTCGCCAGGGGTTTCTCGATCGGACCATTGAGGTGCGAGGCAGGACAGGGGGATTGTCAATCCGCGGCGTGATGGTCGATCCTGTCCATGCGCGGTCCTCGAAAATACCGCAGGAATTGTTTGTAAACCGGCGTCCCGTTCGCAATGCGACCGTATTTCATGCGGTCATGGAAGGGTATGGATCGTTTCTTCCCAAAGGGTCTCGCCCGACGTTCGTGCTCTTTCTTGACATCGAGCCGGATCGGCTCGATGTCAACGTGCATCCCACAAAAAAGGAAGTGCGGTTCGCGGAAACAGAAGCGCTTCATCAGTTGGTGCGCCAGTCGGTTCGTCATGCACTTGGTATTTTCGAGCAGAAGGTTCTGTCGGGTCTCACGCCGTCCGGGTTGTCGCAGACGGCGCCGGGCTTCTCTCCCACGTCTGAGCGGCAGACTTCATCGTTCCAGGATTCTCATCCGGCAGCCTCGATCTCAGCTCTTAGGCAGGATTCCCTGGCCAGTGGTCATGACATGGTGTCGCTGTCCGGCATTGCTGAGGGAAGTCAGTTGGCCTTCGCCCACGAGGCAGCCGCAGCGTATCAGCCAGCAGAGAAGCCAGACATTATGCCGTTCGGGCAAATCCTCCGGACCTATCTCGTGGCGCAGGTGGGCGAAGAGCTCCAAGTGATTGATCAACATACGGCGCACGAGCGTGTCCTCTTTCAACGGCTTTGGCGTGGGTGGCAGAGCCGGGATATCCCCTCGCAGCCGCTTTTAATTCCTGAGCCGATCGAGCTATCGGCGGCGCAGAGCATGCTGTTGCTCAAATGCTCTGATGATCTGGAGAAGCTCGGTCTTCTGATCGAACCATTTGGCTCCACGGCCGTGGCGATTCGCGGAGTGCCAGTTGGGCTTGGCAAGATAGATGCGGCGGTCTTGGTGCAGGATCTGCTTGACGATGTGACAGAGTGGGACAGTGCATCGTCTCTGGAGCTGCGAGTTCAACCCGTCTTGGCATCGCTGGCCTGCCATGGAGCGGTGCGGGCCGGACGCTCCTTGGCCCTTCCTGAAATTCAACAGCTGATTCACGATTGGGTGCAAGAAGGATTGATTATGACCTGCCCGCATGGGCGCCGCACGGCGTTTCGCCTTTCGATAGATGAGCTTGCGAAGCTGTTCGGGCGGGTTGGATGGACATGATGGCTATTCCAGAGAGAGCGACATGTCGTCTCTCCGAGACGCAGGTCCGGTTCAAGCCTGTTGTCGTGATAGTTGGACCGACTGCTGTGGGGAAGAGCCGCGTTGCGATCGAAGTCGCAAAAGCCTTCGAGACCGAGGTGCTCACGGCGGATTCAAGGCAAGTCTATCGTGGCATGGATGTCGGGACGGATAAACCATCCACGCAGGAGCGCCAGGCGATTCCCCATCGACTGATCGATCTTGTCGATCCAGACGAACAGTTTAATGCAGGATTGTATCGCCGCCAGGCGGTCGATGAGATCGGGCGCCTCTATCGAGACTGCCGCCTTCCCTTGGTAGTGGGTGGCACAGGGCTCTATGTGCGGACACTCCTCAAGGGCTTGTGTGACGCGCCACAGGCCGAACCGATTGTGCGGGCGGCCCTGCGGCAGGAGGCGAAGGACCAAGGATATGACCGCCTTTATGCAAGGCTTGTGGATGTCGATCCTGTGGCCGCGGCGCGGTTGCACCCGCGTGACGAATCGAAAGTGATCCGAGCGCTGGAGGTGTACCAGCTATCCGGTCGTCGGATGTCGGAGTTCCAGGAGAAGCATGGATTTGCCGAGCGGCCTTATTCAGCCTTAGTTGTCGGCTTGAACCGAGACCGCGATGCGTTGTATCGGCGTATCGAGGAGCGGATCGATTGGCAGCTGGCTCACGGTTTGATCGAAGAGACGCAACAACTCCTGGCCCAGGGGAATCAGCGCAACAGTGCGGCCATGAAGGGCTTGGGGTATCGGCAGGTAGCCGGGCATTTAGCCGGTGAGTATGACGCTGCTGAAATGGTTCGGCGGTTCAAACGGGACACGAGACATTTTTCCAAACGGCAAATGACCTGGTTTCGAAAGGAGCCGGGGATTCAGTGGTTGACGATCGGGGAGTCGGAATCGGTCGAGCACACGGCCGCACGGGTGATCGGGCAAGTGGATCGATTTCTCACCACACTATTGTGAGGGCTTAGGATGGCGCGGCAGGGGAATGCAGCGAGCGCAGACATCGGGATCATCGGCGGTAGTGGGCTCTACGACATCGAGGGCCTTCGGAGGGTCAAGGAACGTTCTATCAAGACCCCCTTCGGGGCTCCCTCCGACAAGGTGATGCTCGGAGAATTAGAGGGGATTCGTATCGCCTTTCTCTCACGGCATGGACGCGGACATGGAATCAATCCTTCCGAAATCAACTATCGCGCGAATATCTATGCGCTGAAGTCGCTAGGTGTTCGGCGGGTGATTTCTGTGAGTGCGGTTGGCAGCATGAAGGAATCAATCAAACCCGGCGATGTGGTATTGCCTGATCAGTTTATCGATCTCACCAAACGGCGGGTGTCAACATTCTTTGAGGGCGGTATTGTCGCCCATGTGGCGTTCGGCGATCCGGTCTGTGCCTCGCTCGGGGTGGCATTGTTGGATGCGGCTCGAACAGTCGGCGCCACCGTGCATCAGGGCGGTGTCTATCTCTGCATCGAAGGCCCACAGTTTTCGACCAAAGGGGAGTCCCGGTTGTATCGTCAGTGGGGTGCGAGTGTGATCGGGATGACGAATCTCCCTGAGGCCAAGCTCGCACGCGAGGCGGAACTTTGCTACGCCACAGTGGCCCTGGCGACCGATTACGATTGTTGGCATGAGACGGAAGAGGCAGTCACTGTCGAGGCGATCCTGACCACGCTCCGTCAGAATGTCGTACTGGCCAAGCGGCTGTTGCGGACGGCGATGCCTGCGGTGACCGATGTCAAGGGTTGCAGCTGTCAGCGCGCATTGCAGGATGCCATTATCACGGCGCCGGATCGGATGCCTGCCTCGCTCCGACGGAAGCTGGCCTTGTTGATGGATCGGGTCGTTCCGGGAAAGAAAGGAATTCGGTAAGCCATGGGAAAACTGCTTGTCGTCGGGTCGGTCGCATTAGATACGGTGAAAACACCATTCGGGGAGGTCAGTGAGGCTCTTGGAGGTTCGGCTACATTTTTTTCAACCGCGGCCAGTTACTTTACCAGCGTGGATCTCATTGCTGTGGTGGGGGAAGATTTTCCCCCGCAACACTTGGCCTTTCTCAAGAGCCGTGGCATCGACTTGACTGGGTTGGAGCGGAGGCCAGGGGCGACGTTTCGATGGAAAGGGGAGTATACGCACCAGCTCAACGAAGCGCATACGCTCGATACGAAACTCAACGTGTTCGAAACCTTTCGGCCAAAGATTCCCGAGGCATATCGATCCCCGGACCTTTTGTTCTTGGGCAATATCGATCCGGAGCTTCAGTTGGATGTGCTGCAGAAGCTTCCGCGTCCGCCCTTAGTCGCGTGCGATACGATGAACTTTTGGATTAACGGCAAGCGCGATGCATTGTGGCGAGTCTTGGAGAAGGTCGATATTCTCATCATTAACGATGGGGAGGCCCGGGCACTCGGCGAAGATACAAATCTGGTGAAGGTCGCACAAAAAATACTCGCGCGTGGACCCAAGCACCTCATCATCAAGCGTGGTGAATATGGGGTCTTGATGTTCAACGGGAAGCAGGTGTTCGGGGCTCCGGCCTTTCCACTTGAAGACGTGCGCGATCCTACCGGTGCAGGGGATACCTTCGCCGGCGGTTTCCTGGGCTACTTGACGGCCACCGGCAATCGTTCGGTCGAGGCCTTCAAGCAGGCGATTATCTTTGGGAGCGTCATGGCGTCTTTTGCGGTAGAATCCTTTAGTCTTGACCGTTTGCGAATCCTGGACTACAAAGAGATTCAAGAACGGTTTCGAGCATTTAAGCAGTTGACTCATTTCGAGGATATTTCGTGATGCAGAATCTCTTTGCCGGTTCGATTGTTCGAGCATTGGCGGGTCCATTGCTTGTGTTGGCCCTGTTGATCGGATGGCTGCCAGGCTGTGCCACATCGGAAGGTTCGGTACAGAAGTCAAAAGGGTACTACCAGGAAGGTGTCGCGAGCCTGGAGCACGATAAGCAGAAGGCCTTTGTGTCGTTCCAGAAGGCCGTGAAGCTCGATCCGAACAATAAAGAGGCACGATACGGGCTCGGCCATATTCTGGCGTTGCAGGGGAAGTTACCCCAGGCCGAGGAAGAATTTCTGGCCGCGACGAAGCTCGATGAAAATTACTCGGAAGCGTACACCTATCTGGGCCAGATCTTGGAGAAACAGGGACGGTGGACGGAAGCGATCGCGGCATTCCGTCAGGCGCTGACTAATCCGTTGTATGCAACGCCGGACCTGGCTCGATTCCATCTCGGACGGTCGCTGGCTCACGAGAATGATTACCAGGGAGCGATAGAGGCATTTGAGGATGCTTTAGTGGTCAATCCTCCCAATGTTCCTCCAGCGCAACTATATTTGGAGCTGGGGCGAGCGTATTATAAGCTGGGGTTCGAACGACGCTCAAGGGAAACCCTGACCAAGGTGACGACACTCGATAAGGGTGGTGAGCATGCGGCAGCCGCGAAGGAATTGCTGACACGGCTTAAGCCATAGAGAGAAACCCATGGAATCGATCGGCGAATTTTTTAAACAGGTGCGAGAGACCAAGGGGCTCACCATCGATGAAGTCGCGTCCAAGACGCGAATCCGAACTGATTTTGTGAAGGCGCTGGAAGATGGAAATTTCGCCAAGTTGCCCGATCAAGTGTTTGCGCGAGGGTTTGTCCGGTCCTATGCCCGGTCCCTCGGACTCGATGAAGACGATGCGATCCACCGATTCGCACAATCGGCAGGCGCCTATTACGACAAGCAAGGCGAGCGGGAACGTTTAAAAGTCAGGCAGGCAGAAGAAGAGCGGAAGCGCCAATCCAATCGAAAGGCCGTCGCGATCGCGATCGGCATCGCAATCCTCACGCTCATCTTCCTCTTAAGCCGGGAACAGTCGTCGCTTCTGGTCCGTCGTTCGAGCTCAGACACTCCACCTACCTCATCCAAGCGGACCGTTACAACGATTCCAGAATCTCAGGACACGCCCCCAATCCAGCAGACCGAGGTGGTTCCGCCGGCTCCACCGGCCCTTCCCAAGACTAAACAAAGCGAACCTCCTGCCGTGCCAGCAAAAGTAAGTGAAGAAGGTGGACGTAATGCTGGGCCAGTGACCGGTTCAGTATCTACAGCTTCGGTTGCGCATGAACCTGCGGTTCCGGCTCCTTCGTCGCTTGGGAGTGATGGACCTCTGGGGGGAATTTCACTTGAAGGGTCTGAAGCAACGGAGGGACAGTTGGCGCTCGACCTTGAGGCGACAGAGCTGAGTTGGGTCGTCGTTCAAATCGATGGCGGCAGTCCTCAAGAGGCTTTGCTCCGGCCTGGAGAAAAGGCCAGATGGAAAGGCCAAGACCAGTTTATCCTGACGCTTGGCAACGCCGGAGGCGTCAAGGCCGAACTCAACGGCAAACCTCAAAAACCCTTCGGCCCAAGCGGAAAAGTTGCCCGCGATATTGTCATCAAACGCTGACCGTCCTCTAGCCCGTTCATCCGGTCACAGTATGTGACCTTCGCACCCGCCTCGGATACGCCCGGTCTATCTGGTTATCTAGTCTGTCTGGTCCGTCTGGTTAACCTGGTTAGTTTCGTTCAACCAAAGAACCAGACAGACTAAGCAAACTAGGCAGACAGACCGAATAGAAGCTGCACAGGTGTGGGATATCAAAGAATGGGGCGCCACAGCAAGGACTGAGGCGCAATGGTGCCACCCTATTGAGACTTCTGAGATTGCCGTGATTCTAAATGCCCTAACTAGCTGGAATATCATGCCTTGCTGTGAGAGTGTTCTGGCACGAACCTTGATCAGTATTTGGTAGGACTGAGCAAAGTCAGACTGTGCGGAAGTGAGTATGGGGCCGAGAACGAGATTGTGAAGTGGTGAAGGAGTGGCGGAGTGTGGAGACTTTCCGATCGCACCCTGGATTGCTTGACATGAGTGGAAGGCCATTGTTATATTCGCCCGCGTTTTGTCGCTTTAACATGGATCTCATGAGCCATGTGGCCCGATGCCGGGTTCACATGCGGTGGTTAAACACAAAGGAGGAAGTCTGATGGGGCATTTTGCTAAGTTTCTGGGAATCAGCGCAGCGTTGATCATGCTGTCGGTTTCAGTAGTGGGAGCCGAGGAGAAGGATCCACTCAAGGCCCGTGTCCCGGCTGATCAGATTGCCGACGCGAAGGCCAACAAGAATCCGATTGCTTCGACTCCAGAGAGCATTGCAAAAGGAAAGGCACTCTTCGAGGGTAAGGGTACCTGCTTCAATTGCCATGGCAAGAACGGGGATGGCCAGGGCGAAGCCGGGAAGGTTCTCAATCCGAGCCCCCGCGATTTCACGAACTGTAAGTTCCATAAGAAGCGGAAAGATGGCGAATTATTCTGGGTGATTAAGAACGGTAGTGCCGGCACAGGCATGATCTCCTTGACCCCAGCAATTATCACGGAAGAGGAAGCCTGGCTGATCATCAACTACGAGCGGACCTTCTGTAAGGGCGAGTAGTTTCATCGCAGGTGTCAGTTTAAGAGGGTGGAGGATCGAATCCTCCACCCTCTGTTTTTCTTCAGACCGTGTGACTCTGTCTGGTTGAACATCCGTGGAAGGGAAAGGCGTAGTGCGGCGCGACGGGGTTCGGCGGATGAGGAGAGCGACTGTAACAGAAGCGTAATCCCTCAGGATGCTCAAAAGGTCGGACTTCTCGCCTACCCAACCCTGGCGCGCCGAGACACCCTTGTCCCAAGCAAGGCCGCAGCGAGTGAAGACATGAGGCGTACTCTTGCGGTACGTTGAGGGTCTGAACGAAGCGAGAACGCCGCTGGCGAACTTTTTCAGTTTCCTGCTAGTTAGTGAGCTTCGGTGCCCTGGATCGCAGCTTGCTTGGTCAAAATCAAGGCAGCGGAAGGATCGGTTGGGAGAATCGCCGGAACAGCAAAGGGGCGTTGCTCCTGGTTCATGCGGGTTTTGGATGCCCAGCGCACTTTCTGGCTGAGATAGGTCACCGTTTCGCCGAGCGTCACGTCGCCGTCCCGGTTGGTGTCGGCCTCACCACGCAGTGCTCGCAGCAGATAGTAGGTGAATAGGCCATGCTGATGCTGGTCATCCTCTAACCCTTGCCCGATGCCGCTGGTCCCGATGACATGGATGGTCGAGCTTCCCGTGGGACTCCATTGAGGCCGGGCAATCTTAGTTCGGTTATCCGGTTCCATGCGAGACACGATGCCATCGAACAGAAATACTGTCTGTTTCGCTTTCAATCGAGCCAGCGCTGCCTCCAAATCTTTGATCGAGTAGGCCTTTGAGGCGGTCGTGGCGATTCCATCGTACGGTATCAGGAACGTCTCTCCCGTCGAAGAGACCGAAGCTAGACCGGCGAAATAGACAATAACAACCGCGTCCTTATTCATATAAGGTGGCAGCCAATCCAGCAGCGCTTCGTCAATATCAGAGCGTAAGGCTTTCCAGTTTTGCAGTAGAAGAATATTGGAAGCCGGTAAGCCACCGAGGGCCTGAAAATAGTTCGAGACCACCTGGGCATCCAAGGAAGCGAACTTGCGGGATAGGACTTGCCGGTTTCGGTAGGATCCGATCCCAATTGAGATCAAATAGGTATGGGGCTGCCGAAATCCGGTGAGCACAGGAGGGATGTGATCTACGTCATCGGCCTTGATGCCGGTTGGTTGGATCGTCAGGGCCAGAGTTTGAGTCAGCGGCTGAGCATGGGTTCCAGAATCAGAGACTGCCACGTGGATTTCGGCCTTCTGCTGTTGCATTGACGGCGGTACCGTCGCCACAAATTCGATCGAGCGGGATTGGCCCGGTTGCAGTCGTCCGATCGCCAGCGAGCTGGCAGGAAACTGGGCGAGCAGCGAGGCGGTTCCCGTCAAGGCGGCTGTGACACCCTGTAGTTCCTGCTCTCCTTCGTTTACGAGGTCGATGCGTACCCGAATGTGCTCGCCTCCTTCAAAGAGCAAATTGCTGTTCTCGTCCAGCAGAGTGGCCTTAAAAAAAAGTGTCGATGGAGCGCCTTGGGATAGTATGGTCGGTGTCGGCGGGACTGGTTTCACAGGCGATGCTGCCACTGGTGCAGGAGCGGTTCCGCCCGTTGCTGCCAACTGGGTTCGAACGGTGCGCATGAATTGCGTTGTGAGTGCAATCCCGGCGTCATGTACGAACTCCCCTATATTGCCATAATCGCATCGGCGTATGGCCGGTTCTAGAATAAGGCGTTGGTTGTGTGTGATGGAAATGGTCTGCTGGCCAAGCTCTTTCCCCCTGGCATCCTTCAGGGTTACCCGCGCCTCAAGGGTCATGTCCGCAGGCACCCTGTCGTAGACATTATCAGCCCAAAGTTTGAGGCCTGAGCGTTGGAGCGTGACTACGATCTCCGTGTCAGGCTGGATTTGTGCCGGGATTCCACCGATGACGGTCACGGCCGTAAAGTTTTGGGAAGCCGCGTCAATCATAATCGATTCGACTTCTTCCCCCACGTTGAGATCGCGAGGGCTACTGCATCCATCTACGTATTGCATCTTGAGATTGGTGAAGGAGGGGTCGAAAGTTAGCTTGACGGAGTTGGCTAGACGCGGGCCCATGTCTGGTAAGGAGGTTCGGTGAAGCGCCGAGGTTAGTTTCTCGCATCCCCACAGCCCGCCTATTGAAATGAGGAGACACACGAGGGTGGCCCATCGCGTTATTTGCGCGAGACTCGCGCGAAAAGCGGGAGGGGTCGGATATTTCATCTTCACAAGTCTCGCCTGTCTCGCTCGGTTATTTTGCGGGGGATTTCATTGCGGAGGGAGCCCGAGTCGGCTGACTGGGGTCGGATGAAAATCCCTTGGGTGTGATGGAGCCGCATAGCAGCCCTTGGCCCTATTCCGTCTGATCACAGCCAATTCGCGCAGCATGGCGACCCCATCTCTGAAGACGCGAAATTTTGAGCCGGGCTGATGGGACCAATTCACCGGAATTTCTGCAATGCGGTATCCGCGTTGTTGCGCCACATAGAGCAGTTCGAGGTCGAAGCCATAGCCGTCGATTGAAGAGACTCCAAAGAGGTCTGCTGCCACAGTTTGACGGAACAGTTTGAATCCACATTGCGTGTCGGCGATCCCTCTGAGGCCCTTCTTCTGTATGAGTGAATTGAACAGGCTGCTCAAAATGGTCCGATACCAGCGAGCCTGGACTGCATAGTCCGGTAACCGGGAGGCAAGTGAGCGCGATCCGATGGCCACGTCAGCTCCATTCGCCATGGCTTCCTCAAGCCGGGCGAGTTCCTGAATTGGAGTGGCGCCGTCTGCATCGGTAAAGAGTTGTAGTCGTCCGACGGCGGCGTGCATCCCTCGCCGTACGGCTGCGCCTTTACCTCGGCGCAGTGGTATCCTCAGTAATTGAACTTCTGGGGCCGTAGAAGCCAGGGTTTCCACAATGGAAGCCGTGGCATCGATGCTGCCATCGTCAACCACGAGAACTTCGTAAGGCTGTCCTCGGTCTTGCATGTATGAGGTGATGCTTCGAAGATAGGGCAAAATGCGGGCAGCCTCGTTATGAGCTGGAATGATGATCGACCATTGAATGGAGCCTGAAGCTTTTTGCCAGGGCACAGGAAACCAGCCTTGTTGTGGTGAAGTACCGTGGTATTAGACCAGAATCTACACGAAATATGGTAGCGAGCCTGTGACAGGATTGCAAGGAAGCGGGCTCTAGACGGTAGTGGGCTATTTTGAAAATCACTCATGTGGTTGGATCATCCTTAATGGCATCAAAAAGGGAAGGGGTAAGCTCTACAACCGTCTCTCCCTTCGCCCGAGTAATCATTTTCTTTACTTCCTCATTCTCATTAATCGGAACGATTAATAGTTTTGGATGCTCGCCTTGAAACACCCTAAATATTTGATCCGCGAACGCCTGCCCAATAGTAGTAATACCCGTAAAATCCAACATGACTTCCTTGAACTGATCCACGCGTAACATCAATCGCTTTGCTTGTGACCGAGAAACCAACTGTTCTCCCTCATATTTGGCCAACACCAATGGAACATGGGTTTTCGTAAATCCATAATCATGCAATTCTGATGAATATTGGCTCATAATTTCGCCCGCTGTTTGTGTGGCCCTTAGAGAAATTCTCATCATAACTAGCGTGCCTACGTCAGGATCCTTTTGGGGATCTTTGGGCTCAAATAACCAATCATCATCCTTGCCAAAGCGACAAAATGAGAACCCATTGGCCCAAAACATATATTCATCAAATATGCGCGAAGTAAAAAATATCCCTTGTCCGGTATGCCCACCCGCAGCAGTGGTTAGCTTGCCCTTGCTTAGCTCTAACAGAGCGTGACGCGCATCATGTAAATGAAGATCTCGCATTAGCTTTTTAAAAACTCCTATTCCGAAGTCACGAATCCAAATAAAAATTTGTGCTGCATCGACCGTAACAGTGATATGCACGGTGTCAGACTCTGAATGGTCAATTGCGTTATTCAGCATCTCAGTAAAACCATAATTACAGATTGTGAGAATGTTCTCAGGGGTATCATTGGAGAACAAAGGGCTGATTCTTTCACGCCAAACCACATCCTCCTGTAGCCCTACTGTTGAAAGACTGAATCTTTCGTCAACTGAAGGAACTAGCGCATACATTCGTGCCTTCGTGTTACCAGAGGCACTAAGAATATTTCTTTTCACTAATAGGGCAATGTGTCTTGCGACCGCCGCCCGTGAAATTTGAAAATGATCTGCCGTTAGGCGAGCAAGATGAGACATCTGAAATGACGACGCCTCAGATACATTGGCCTTATTAATCATGAGATTATCGACTATGAAGTGCTGAATGTTTTCGCTTTTTTCTCTCTTTTTCATGGTTGCACCATCCTTTTTATAACAATAGTTAAAATATATATAACAAACAGTTGACTTATTGTCAACAATTATATATATTATTTTAAACAATAGTAGGATGGATTTGAAACAATGGAGAAGAGCAAGATGAATGGCGGGGTAGTTCAGGGGATAGAACGCCGGATTACTAACCCGGCTGTCGCCAGTTCGAGACTGGCCCCCGCCACCATCATGTAAGTAGGAATGGTTGCCCGGTGTTACTAGCACCGAGCAACCGCAACCCGGTAGGTCCCGCGAAGGTCGAACCGGATCGCACCCATGAAGGCGATTCAAAGTATACACCTTCCGGGATCTCCAATCAAAGGAGGTCCCATGAATGTGCTGAAAGCAGAAAAAAGTTGGCTGTTATCTCCGCTCTCACTGAGGGCTGTTCGATCCGTTCTATAGTCCGCATGACCGGCGTACATAAGAAAACCATCATGAAGCTGTTGGTGGAAGTGGGAACGCGCTGTCAGCAAATGATGGATGAGCGCATGCGCGGCATTCGGTGTGAGGCTGTTGAATGTGACGAAATCTGGACGTTCGTTGGGAAAAAAGACGGTGTGATGAAAGCTGAGGAACGGAAGGCCAATCCTGAGCTTGGCGACCAGTATACATATATCGCGCTTGATCCTATCTCCAAAGTCATTCCAGCCTTCCATGTGGGCAAGCGGGACTCGATCAATACACATCATTTCATCGAGGATCTGAGCCGACGCATTGAAGGTTCTACCCAGGTCAGTACCGACGCGTGGGGACCATATAGTCCAGCCATTGCGAGATACTTCGGCAATCGTGCCACCTATGCCACAATCACGAAGCTGTACGCCTCGCAGAATCCTGGACCAGGCCGCTATGCCCCGCCTCGCGTGTCTGGAACGGAGATTACTGAAGTGTTGGGCATCCCGGATTACAGCAAGGTCTGTACGTCCTATGTTGAGCGGCAGAATTTGACCTTGCGGATGAAGGTTGCTAGATTTCACCGTCTCACCTTGGCCTTCTCCCGTAAGTTGGCCAATCTGAAAGCTGCTGTCGCGCTCTACTTCTGGAGCTACAACTTCTGTCTGATTCATCGGTCACTTCGTATGACGCCAGCCATGGCAGCGGGCATTACAGATCGCATTTGGGAACTCGGCGAACTCGTTTAATATGTCAAGGCATTCAAAAAGACGAAAAAAGAAGGCCAAAAATAAAACGATGGCATTAGAAGGAGACGCTCCATGTCAAAATACCGCTGACTCCGTACAGAAAAATACAAAACCCAGCAACCAGCCAAATATCTACCCACCACTTACATCTACTGTCGAAGTTAATTTTCCACGCAGAATAGAAGAAAGTTACAACGCCAATCAGAAACGGCAAGAGTCCAGAGATAAATGGAAATTCCGTCTTGAAGTGGCGACCGCCTTTTTTGTTGGCATTACTGTAATGATTAATTGGTATATTTGGAGTGAGATCAAACAGACCACCGAGGCTACTAAACTCTCTGCTGATGCTGCTGCAGCCTCCACTGCGGCATGGATTGCAGTGGACGGTTTCGGAATTACAAGTATTGACAAAGACCAAATCACTTTCGAAATTGGTTTTAAAAATATCGGTAAGACTCCAGCCCTCAAGGCTGAATCTGGCTGGGAGTTTTCCTTCATAAATCCAAGCGGGCCATATGATCTCACTAACATTCCTAAATTTGACCCTTACAAATGCCCAAAGGCGACTGTTCATGTAGGTATCCTTCCGCCTGATAAAGTTTGGGGCACTAAACTCCACAGTGGGACATACGGCATGTCTGAAGCACAAGAGCAGATGGTCAGAAACAGGACCGCCAAACTGTTCATTCACGGATGCGCTACCTATCATGATGTACTCACCGATAAAGAACGAATTACTGAAGTTGGGGCCTATTTCCCTGGAACCTCTAATCCATCCGACATCGGCGTCTACCTTTATTACCCCTATAATCGAATGAAATAAAACTGCAAAAACAAATAGGCGGACAAACCAAAATAGCCCACTACCGCACTAGCCCGCTGGACTTGACAGATCCGCAGATGGGGAGCGAACGTAGAACGGTGGAGAATGAAGCGGTGGATAGACCTGGATGATCTGAGAATGGAGGATGCGCCGGGTGCTCACTCAATTCAGTATCATGTTCAGCGCGGTATTCCTGGTTTCTTGTGCCTCCGCTATTCCGCCTGCACGGATTGGCGATTATCTCTCCTCATGGCGCCAGGTCGACGGCGATGCGTTTGCGAAGATCAATCAGCGACCACTACAGGCAGGGCTTGTCGTGGTATCGGATGCGACAGAGCCAGATGCAGCTCCGAGCCTGCCGGAAGAGGCGCTGGCTCGCCTCGGAGAAAGCCTGCAACGGGACCTCATTCGTGCAATTCCTGTGGCGATAACAGAGGTGATTTCTGCCGACCGTATCAGGCCGCAACCGCATGGGGATTGGGCCCAGTTTGCTGAACTGGGGCGACAGCGTGGGCTCGACTATCTAGCCGTCGTCGTGGTCTCTAGCACCGAACAGGAATATCCCATGACGTTCTTTCTAGGATTGACCACACACGGGCAGCCTGGATTTCGTCGAGATAACTGGTCACTGCTGGAATTCGCTCTGTTGGATGTGGGGCACAATCAGATCTTGATGCAGGCCGAGGGGCGGGGCTGGGGCACGCTGGATCGTCCGAGTGCACCAAGGATCGATCAATGGTATCCGGCTATCTACCTGCGCCCGCAGGATGAGCGGCGTATCTGGCCTCCGACGTACGAGGGTGCGCCGAATACGCTCCGTGTCGTGTCCTTTGAGCAAGCGGCTAAGCGGCTGGCGCTGAAACTCAGGAACTCTTGGATCGGAGTATTAGAATCCGAGGCAGAGGCCCGGAAACCTAGATTGTAGTAGGTGACGAAATAGCTTCGTATGACAAGCGAAACGGGGGAGGGTTGATCTGGGCTATCTGGTTCAAGCAAACAAACGAGACAGACCAAACCGTCCTCGCGCTTCATCTAGCGCAGTCTGCGCGTTGTCTCCTTCGGGCTCTCTTGGGTGAGGGGCCGGCGGGGACTATTAGTCTTTGAAGCCCTCGGAACGGATAGTGTACAATGTACCGTTCAGCTCATGTGGTCGCGTCGATTAACCCTGTGGAGGAATGCTGATATGGTCACGCGGAGTAAGGGATGGAGTATTCGAGGTCTTGTCGCAGGTATCGGTCTTGTTACGGGTGCCGTCGCCTTTACTGGCCTGCCCAGTGAACCCACAGCCTTTGCCGCCGGGGTTCCTGCAGGGATGACACAAGGATTTTCGGAGATCGTCAAGAAGGTTACGCCGGCTGTGGTGAATATAGCGGTTACCGGGGGTGGAGAAGGCCGGGGACGAGGCCGGAAGTCGCCGGTTCCACCAGGTCCATTTGGTGGACCTCCGGGTGAGGAAGCGCCGGAGGGAGAACTTCCGACTCCTCCGCCGATGCCGCCAGGCGGAGGGCATGGACGCCCGGATCAAAGCGCCGGATCAGGCGTCATTTTTGATCCGAACGGATTTATTGTGACCAACAACCACGTCGTCGAAGGCGCTACGCAGATCACTGTCACACTCAGCGATCGACGTGAATTCAGCGCGAAAGTTGTGGGAGCCGACCCAAAGACGGACTTGGCGGTGGTCAAGATCGAGGCGAAAGATCTCCCATCCTTAAAATGGGCTGAGTATGAGAAATTGCAGGTTGGCGATCTGGTATTGGCGGTCGGCAGTCCATTTGGATTAAGTTCCACCGTGACCCTGGGCATCATCAGCGCCTTGGGGCGAGGCAATGTCGGAATTGCAGACTACGAAGATTTCATCCAGACCGACGCCGCGATTAATCCAGGCAATTCCGGAGGAGCGTTGGTCAACCTGAGCGGTGAACTCATCGGAATCAATACGGCTATTTTCTCAAGGACCGGCGGGTCAGAGGGGATTGGATTTGCCATTCCCAGCAGCATCGCGTTGGACATTGTCGATAGCCTCCAGAAAACCGGCAAAGTTGTGCGCGGCTGGATGGGTGTCGCCATTCAAGAGATCACGCCGGCTTTGGCAAAGTCGTTCAAGTTGCCTGAGCAGCGCAAGGGGGTTTTGATCAGCGATGTGAATGAAAATGGCCCTTCCCATGCTGCGGGTGTGAAGCGTGGCGATGTGGTGATCTCGTTCAACGGCAAAGATGTCCAAAATGTGAGCCAATTGAGGAACCTTGTCGCGCGTACAATGGTCGGCAAGGATGCGCAGGTGAAGGTGTTGCGGGATGGCAAGGAACAGACCATCTCTGTGAAGGTGGCGGAACGACCGACAGATGAAATGTTGGCGAAAAAGGAGCCGTCAGCTCCCAAGGAACCGGTCGAGACAGCGAAGTTGCCCGATAATGTCTTGGCTTCCCTTCGTGTGCAGGGGTTGGATGCGGCCACGATGAGTCAATTGAACATTCCGGCGAAGATGACGGGTGTCGTCGTAATATCAGTTGAGAGCGGTGGTTCTGCGGAAGCGGCGGGTCTGCAGCGCGGCGACGTGATTCAGGAAGTGAACCACGAAGTCGTGAAGACGTTCGAAGACTACCAGAAGGCTTCGAGTAAGTTGAAGAAAGATGAGTTGGCCGTCCTGCTGTTAAGCCGGCAGGGGAATAACCTGTTTGTTGCGGTCAATCCCAAATAACAGGCCTGACGCTGGCTGCGATCGCTCTGATGCCGAGCGGTCGCGGTCAGCCATCGGATGAACGAAACGTATGCCTAACGGCCTGAATTCACTTAACCAGTGGTTGCAAGACACAATCTTCAAGCCGCTGGAAGATAAGAAAATGCCGGTAATGGAGCACCTCGTGGAGCTTCAGGTCCGGCTGACGCGCACGGTGATCATTACCGCAGTGGTGTTTGTCGTTACGTTTTTCTATGCTGACACGTTGGTTAAGTGGCTGCGTATCCCTCTCCAGAACATGTTTACACCTGGCTCCCTGTCGTGGGTGCCGACCGATCTGCCGACCGTTCCGTTTGTCTTTCTCGCGCCGGCTGAAGCGTTGTGGCAAAACGTCAAAGTGGCCGGGCTTTTTGCCCTTGTTGCTGCAACCCCGTATATTCTGTTGGAAGTCTGGCAATTCGTCGTGCCGGGTCTCCATGCCCAGGAACGGCGTTTCGTCGCGCCGTTTGTGCTGTTGACTGCCGTGGCGTTCTATGCAGGGGTGGGCTTTTCATTTTTCTTTGTACTCCCGTTTGCGCTGAATTTTTTGATTTCCTATGGCGTCAATGCCGGCTTCGTTCCCCAGATCTCCATTGCGCAGTATGTTGGATTTGCTCTCTGGTTTTTGATGATCTTCGGGCTGATTTTCGAAGTCCCGCTCGCGATCACCCTCATGGCAAAGTTTGGGTGGGTCGATGCGCCGTTTCTCAAACGGTATCGCAAGTGGGCCTTGCTAGGATCGTTTATCTTTGCTGCAGTACTGACTCCGACGCCCGATCCCTTCAACCAATGTTTGATGGCTCTGCCAATGTATATCTTTTACGAAGTAGGGATCATCAGCGCAGGGTTTTTTAACAAAAAGAAGCCGGTGACGGAGGGGGTGGGCATGCCGGCGATGGCCACCGCAGCGGCAGGAAACGGCAAGGCTCCGTCAGTGGGGCTCCCTAACGTGGGAGAGAGCGACTACGTCGGCGTGCCGACAGATCGACGACGATAACGAAATCACGCAGATTGTGCGTAACGGTTTTATAGAAGGATGAGATATGGCTCGTGAATTGAATGTCATTCAGCCTCCCAGCTCCGGCGGCAGCGATGCCTGTGTCTACATGTGGGCCTGCGCGATCTGCGATGAAAACGAAACCTGTCAGAAGGACAAGGAAGGGCACAGTCGCTGGTTGGTGTCCAAACGGATGGAGCGGATCGAATACAAAGTGCTTATCATGAGCAACAAGGGTGGAGTCGGAAAGAGTACCTGTACGACGAATCTAGCCGTGAGTCTCGCGCTCAAAGGGTGGCATGTCGGAATTTGCGACATGGATATCCATGGCCCCAATATTCCAAAAATGGTGGGGGCTGAAGGGCAGAAACTCAAGATCAGCAGCTCAGGTGGGATCATCCCTTTTCAGGCATATAACCTCAAGATTGCCTCGATGTCCTTCCTGTTGCAGAATTCGGATGATCCGATCATCTGGCGCGATGCGTACAAGTATGAGTTCATCAACCAGCTCTTGGGCGGTGTTGAGTGGCAAGATCTGAATTTCCTGTTTATCGACTTGCCTCCAGGAACCGGCAACGAATCGGTCACAACCATCGATCTACTCGGCAATGTCAGTGGCGCGGTGATTGTGACGACACCGCAGGAAGTGGCCTTGCTGGATTCACGCAAGTCGGTCACGTTCTGCAAAGATAGCGAAGTCCCGATCATTGGGATTGTCGAAAACATGAGCGGGCTGGAGTGTCCTCATTGTCACAACCACATTGAGGTGTTTCGGAAAGGCGGCGGGGAAGCCTCCGCGATGGATATGGGCGTGCCTTTCCTCGGGCGGATTCCGCTCGATCCCGATGTCGTAATCCAGTCCGATGCCGGTGAGCCCTTTGCGATGTTCAATTCCGACACGGCCACGGCCGAGTGTTATCACGAAATTGCAAATAAGGTTGAGACATTCTGCAAGAAGAGTGGGTCGCTCGTGAAAATCGCATCCCGGCAGGCACACTGATGAAGGAGAGACGGTGAAGGCCACAGACTCTACAGGGGGGCTTACGCAGCTGGAGGAGGCGCAACGGATCGTGTTGGAGTCCACGCCAATTCTGGGCTTGGAAAAGATTTCGATCCTCGATGCGCTGGGCCGTGTTCTCGGAGAGGACATTGTGGCGGAACGGGCTAACCCACCCTGGGACAACAGTGCGATGGATGGATTTGCCGTGCGGTGGGACGATATCAAGCGAGAGCATGCGATTCAGAAAACGGTGACGCTTACGGTAATAGAGGATGTTCCTGCGGGCAAGATGCCGTCAAAATCCGTCGGCGCAGGTCAGGCGATTCGCATCATGACCGGGGCTCCGCTTCCGAAGGGGGCGGATACGGTCCTGAAGGTCGAAGACACCGAGCATACAGCGGATTCCGTTCGCGTCTTCAAGCCCGAACAGCAAGGCGCCAATATTCGGCCTCAAGGCGAAGACGTGAAGAAAGGCGAGTGCATTATCGGCAAGGGGACGCAGATTCGGTCTGGTGAAGCGGGAATGCTAGCGATCCTCGCCAAGTCATTCATCTTTGCCTATCAACGTCCTCGGGTGGCGATTCTTTCGACCGGCGATGAACTGGCAGACTTGGATGAGCGGTTCAGCGATGAAAAAATCATCAACTCCAACAGCTATGGGATTGCGGCAGCGGTGCAGGAGGCGGGCGGCATTCCCTTGTTGCTGGGGATTGCAAGGGATACCCCCGCTGCGTTGAAGGAAAAGATTTCGCAGGGACTGACGGCGGATATTCTTGTGCTGTCCGGCGGTGTCTCGATGGGCGATTACGATTTCACCAAGGCAGTTTTCCACGAACTGGGCGCGGAAATGAACTTTTGGAAATTGGCGATCAGACCTGGACAGCCGCTTGCCTTCGGCAAGATCCATGGCAAACTGGCCTTCGGCTTGCCGGGGAATCCCGTGTCCTCCATGGTGACGTTTGAGCAGCTCGTGCGGCCGGCCATGCTTAAAATGAGCGGGCACCGTAGCTATGGCCGTCCGATCGTGCAGG
Organism: Nitrospirota bacterium; assembly: GCA_963701855.1. Lineage (GTDB taxonomy): Bacteria > Nitrospirota > Nitrospiria > Nitrospirales > Nitrospiraceae > Palsa-1315. The sequence goes on along the minus strand of CAVPBK010000013.1, from coordinate 23,249 downwards.
CGATTTTCCAGGAAAAGTTTTCCAAAGGGACGGATCGGCGCCATTTTCTACGCGGTGTGCTCACAAGAGAAGAAGAGGTCTTCAAGGTTCGCACGACCGGTGCACAAGGGTCCGGGATATTGACTTCTATGGTGAAGGCCAATTGTTTGATCGATATCCCGGTCGAAGTTGAACGAGTGAACCAGGGTGATTTGGTATCGGTTCAATTGTTGAGTGGAGAAGCCTGGGCCAGCCATTCCGAACATAGTCACATCGACCCTCACCGGCTGTCCTGTTGCTAACTAAGAGAAGGAGGTCAATCGTCATCAGTCATTAGTCATTGGCAAGAATCATTCTTGATCGCCGTTGACCAGTGACGATGGGCCATTGACCAGTAAGATCAATGGCCGTGCCCATTGTTTGTTTTGTCGGTCGGTCGAACAGCGGGAAAACCACGCTGATCGAGCGGATAATTCCTGAGTTGGTCCGGGCAGGCTACAAGGTGGCAACGGTGAAACATGCCGGCCACGGGTTTGACCTCGATACGGAAGGGAAAGATAGCTGGCGCCACAAGCGAGCCGGCGCCAGCAGCGTGGTGGTGCTTTCCAAGGGGAGTATGGCGATGTTTGCCGATGCGTCAGACCAGATGAAGGTTGAAGACGTGCGGGATCGGTTTCTCGATCACACCTACGACCTGATCATTGCCGAAGGGTGGAAACACGAAGGGTATCCGAAGATTGTCATCGTCCGTGAGCAGGTCGGCGAAATTCCTGTTTCTACGGAAGGGTTGCTCGCGGTGGTGTCTGACAAGTCTCTGAATCTATCCGTACCGCTGTTCGGGTTGGACGATGTCGCCGGCGTGGCTGCCTTGATCATGAAGCAGTTCCCACGATCACCATCTCGTATGGAGCAAGGGCTGGAAACCTAAAGCCGCCGTTGTCCTGGCGCTCATTGTTGGTGCTCGCGCAAGTTCAGTAGCCTGCTAAGTCGCTGATCATTCATGTCCACACCCGTTCTGCACGTCCAACATCTGGTGAAACGCTTTGGTGAATTCGTCGCCGTCAACGATATTTCATTCGACATCAGACCGGGTGAAATTCTTGGATTGCTGGGCCCGAACGGGGCAGGGAAAACCACCACCATTCAAATGTTACTCGGGGTGGTGACGCCGACCGCCGGCGCTATTCAAATGTTTGGGCTCGATTTGTCGGCCAACCGCGAAGAGATACTGCGGCAAGTGAATTTTTCTTCGACCTATGTGTCCTTGCCTCAGGCGCTTACAGTCGAGGAAAATCTTTGGGTGATTGCGCGGCTATACGGTCTGTCTCAGATCCAAGAGCGGGTCGATGACATTGTGAAGCGGTTGGAGATGGAGGGGTTCCGTCATAAGGTGACGCGCAAGCTGTCTTCGGGGCAAAGCACTCGTCTTGGGTTGGCCAAAGCGTTCTTGACCGAACCTAGGATCCTGTTTCTGGACGAGCCGACGGCGAGCCTGGATCCCGATATCGCGCAAAAGATTCGAAGCTTCCTCAAAGAGGAGCGACGATCGTCCGGACTCAGTGTGCTCTATTCGTCGCATAATATGCACGAGATGGAAGAGATGTCGGATCGAATCATTTTTCTCCAGCGGGGAAAGATTGTGGCAGAGGGAACAGCGCAGGAAATTGTGGCGCGGTTTGGGCAGGTGGACTTAGAAGAAGTGTTTGTGAAGTTGGCGCGAGAGAAGTAAGAGCGCTGGCTGGCAGGGACGTTCCCTGTGCTCGTAGACCGCGCACACTGAGAAGGTGCTCGGTCGATGCGCGCAGTGGGGAACGTCCCTGCCAGCCCATGATGTGCGCCAAGCTTTTGGAGTGGAGGTGGGGGAAAAAGTGCGATGAAAACCCATCGAATCTATGCGCTGGTGGCGAGGCATTTGTACCTGTATCGTCGTAGTTTGCCGCGCATGATGGAAATCTTTTATTGGCCGTTTCTGGACCTCGTGATTTGGGGATTCATTACGGTCTACCTCATGAAATTCCAGGGACAGATTCCGGGGGCGGTGACGTTTTTCTTGGGAGCATTGATCCTGTGGGATATCCTGTTTCGAGCTCAGCAGGGGATCACTATTTCGTTTCTGGAGGAGATTTGGGCGAGAAATCTTATGAACCTGTTTGCCAGTCCGCTCAAGCCGAGCGAGTTTCTTGCTGCGACGATGGTGATGAGCATCTTCAAAGTACTGGCCGTTTCTGTGGTCATGGTCGTCTGTGCGGGCCTGTTCTACTCCTACAATATCTTTGTGATCGGGATGTGGCTGGTTCCATTCGTCTTGAATCTCGTGGTGACAGGATGGATTATCGGGGTGCTGACCACTGCCCTCATCATGCGATTCGGCCAGGAAGCAGAAGTCCTGGCTTGGAGCATGGTGTTTCTGTTCCAGCCCATCTCCTGTGTGTTCTATCCGATCGAGGTGCTTCCAGGGTGGTTGCAGGCCATTGCCTGGATGAACCCGGCAGCCCATGTATTTGAAGGGATGCGCGCCGTACTCAGCACCTCGGCTGAGCCGATCACCCATCTTGGGTGGGCGACAGGTCTCAATCTATTGTTTCTCGGTGTGGTAATTGCGATCTTCCACTGGATGTTTGAGCTTTGCAGGGAACGTGGACTGTTGGTGCGCATTGGGGAGTAAGTCGACAGGGGGTTTGGGGTTCAGATTGCCATTTTTAAAAAGGCTATGATAGCCTACGGCTACCTTATTGCAGGGGCCTGGCGGTGAGGTGGAGCAAAACATTCAGGTCTGCAGCATCGATGTTGCCTTGCTCGAGAATCTCGTCGGAAGTCAGACCTGAGCCGCCGCATCCTTCGCGTCTTCGGCCCGCTCCTTCCTCCGTTCCTCGTGGACAAGGCAATGTCATCATACTCATAAGGAGGAACCCCAGATGGGTTCAAAGATCTATGTCGGTGGGTTGCCTTACTCGGCGACCGAGCAGGAATTGAGCGATCTTTTCGGGCGACATGGCGCAGTCGCTTCCGCGCGGATCATTACGGATAAGTTCACGGGACAGTCGCGCGGTTTCGGTTTCGTCGAGATGTCCTCGGATGCGGAAGCGCAGGCGGCCATTACCGCTCTCAACGGTGCGGAAATGGGTGGCAGGACTTTAACTGTGAATGAGGCGCGGCCCCAGGAGCCGCGCACTGGTGGCGGTGGATTCGGTGGGGGAGGCGGTGGCGGTCGTGGCGGTGCCGGCGGCGGCAAGCGCGATCGCTGGTAATACGTACTTTCAAATCTGAACGGGGCTGCCATTGACATGATGGCAGCCCCGTTTTGCATATTGCCGCAGAACCAGAGATGGTCGCTTTGTCGAGTAGGTGGGGGTCGTCAGCTAATCGACCCACCCATCACCGACTTTTGGAGTTTCTGACGGGCCAGCTGTCAGGCTTTCAACCGAGGGCGGAGGCGCTTGGAGAGTCTGTCGCACAAGTGCCACCAGGGATTGGGCCTCAAGTGGTTTGGGAAGAAACGGGACTTCCCCCCGGTGTACGCCGTACCCTGCCATATCTTTATCGATATTGCCGGACATAAGAATCACTCGCAAGTCTTTTCGCATGCTGAGGGCGCGGACAGCCAGCTCGTGGCCGTGCACGTGAGGGAATTGATTGGAGCTTGAGGCCAATTGAAAATCCGGAGGAGGGAGGATGATGTCTGTAACCAGCAGATCGATGGGCCCTTCGTGCTGAGCGCAGATTTTGAGGGCCACTGAACTATCGTCTGCATCGAGAACCAGAAAACCTGCCTGTTGAAGTATCGTCTTACACAGCCTCGTGATGCTCGGCTCGTCATCGACCACCAAGATGGTGGGCGACGGGGATTGAGATCTAGTGTTCTGCTGTCCGGACATAGTGTAGTTACCTATGCCGACACTATAGTACCGGACAGAGTCCATGGCGAGTAAATCCACGTTTCTGGCAGCATGGATAGAGAGATGAGGAGCTGCTCATATATGTATGGGCACGCAGCACGGTAAGGGAATGAGCGGAAAGGTAGTGAGCAATTCTGGCAGTTACTCGTGAGATGATCGGGCCTTGAATGCATCCAACCGTTTCTTTTCCAGACTCACATGCAGCGATTTCTCCTGGGTGACGATGACGGCGCCTGGCGCCTGGCCCTTTGCTTTCTTGACCCACTTGCGACGAGTGTAGATCACATCGCCTTTGCCGTTTTTCTTTAAATCGCTGTAGAGAAGCGCCAGGGTGGCGGCGTCTCGTATTGTCTCAGGCGGTGGATCGCTTCCTTTTTCCAAGCGCACCACGACGTGTGAGCCAGGCGTACCGCGGGCATGCAGCCAGAGGTCATCGCTCTTGGCGAGGCCGAACGTCAGCTCATCGTTCTCGCGCGCGTTTCTTCCGACATAAATCGTCAAACCGTCTGATGAAATGAAGCGGCGGAATGGACCCTGTCGTTGTTCCTGGCGGCCCTTTCCCGCTCCTGTCCGTGAGAGGGTTCGTGCGCGCACGATGGAATGGAGTTTATCTGGCGGCTGCCAGATTCCCTGTTCAATAGTAGTCATTTCTTGGGACAGAGTCTCCAATTCCTTCTGCCCTTCCTCGATACGTGGCCGTAGCTCCCGCTCTGCCGCCAGGTGCTTCCGATGCTTTCGGAAGTAATCATCCATATTACCTTGGGGAGTTTTGGCTTGGTCGAGCGGGATTGTCAGATTGGGAAGTTCCTCATTAAAATAATCCACCAGGGTGACATCGGTTTGACCCTTGCGGATGGTCCCGAGGTTCGCCTTGATGAGTTCGCCGTAGCGAGCATAGGTCTGGTATTTCTCCGCCTTTGTGAGGTCTTCGTGCCATGCTTCAATACGGCGGCGAAGCTTCTTGATGGATTTTCTGAGTATCCCTGCCCTGGCGTTCCGCACGGTCTCAACGACGGAAGCGGCTTCTGCCTCGTGGTAATGATCTTCGATAGCAGCCGACAGAGAAAATGGTGACGCTGGGAGGTGCTGGTTGAATCGCGTGTGGTCGGCGGCACCGCGTTCTCGTTGCTGGTGAGCGGGAGGAACGTATAGCTGTCCGACAAGACCCTTTACCCCATTCAGGTCTCGTTGGATACGGCCAGCTTCATCGAGTACAAGGAGATTCGAAGTCTTCCCTGTCAGCTCCGCGACCAATCTGCAGGAGCCTTCTTTGGCTGTCAGTGCAAGCTGAACGATCCGGTCTTCGTGAATCTGTTCGGCTTGGTCGATTCGTGCTCCTTGCAGATGGGCACGAAGAAATTGACAAAATGGTGGCGGCGTCGGTGGATTCTGAAAGGCCGCTGTGGTGAGGTGCAGACGGGCGGTCTCCCGGTGGCACGAGATGAGAAGTCGGTGCGTCCGCCCTGGCACACGAATCTCCAATACCAGCGTACGATCCGTCGGTTGGTAAACTTTCTGAATCCAGCCTCCTGCCAAGGCCAGCGCACATTCACCCATCACCTTCGCAATTTCTGTCGCGGTCAGTGCCATGATTCGTCTTCGATTGGCCGCTGTGCTTGAAGAGAGTGGCGTCGATCTACAATGAATGACGGGATTTCCCATCCCAGGCTATCGGCTCGGTCGGCGCGTGTCCAGACCATTTTTGCCGCATGGGACCAATATGTGTCACACGTATAAGCGGTATAGCCGAATGCTGCTCGACCGCACTCTACGATTCACTGCTAAAACACGCAAGCGGTCATAACAACACCCGTGGCATTGCGATTGCTCTCTTAAGCAGGCAAACGGCTGGTCACACGGCTGCTAAGGTAGTGGGTGTGGCGTCGTGGGCTCCAGCGTTCACAGAGGAGGGCCCCATGCAATGTGCAAGATGTGACGGTTTCATGGTTACTGATAATTTGCTCGACATACGGGAGAGCAGTATTCCGATGTGGATGAAAGGCTGGCGATGTGTGTCCTGCGGGAACATTGTCGATCCGCTCATTCAGCAACATCGGATGATCCAACAGGCGGGAGCCATGCGTTTACTCGAAACAAAAACGGCCATGCCGCGGCTCCGTTACGCGCTCAAAGCGACGGCCTGACTCCGGGCTTGGTATCGCTGCCCGACGATATTAACGAGCCTTGACCCCTTGTCGTGATATCACGATCTGCTCAATAAGATTTCGGTTCCGTTCCCAGCCTTCTGGTGTCCCGCGCGTTCTTCTTCATCGACGTTCAACCTTGTTCATCCAGCTATATGCTTTAGGCGCTCTGCTCAGCGGAAGTGACGGGGCGTACTTCTGATGGCTTGGCGAAAATAGTAAATAACTCGACAGGTTGGAGGTGATGTGTGAGGCTCGCCCTAGTAAGGCACTTCTCTTGCTGAAACACCTCTTATGGAACGCGACACCATGACAAGACCCTTCAGTGTGGCAACAGTTCGAGTCGGTAGTCGGTGTAGTTGGGTGCGTGTCATGACCCTCAGTCTGGTTGTGACCGGATCCTTTCTGCTGCAGGGTTGCCTCGCCGGAGCCTGGGTGGCAATGGTGGCAGTGGATTCCATGAGGAGCAGCAATGCGACCTTTGAGCCGTTCGAGCAATCATGGGTGGCACAGCAGGGACTTTCGAGCGGTGCTGTTCCCAATTCGAAGGTGACGAGCGTAGCAATCCTTCCAGTTGAGGGCGATCCGGAGATGGGCGCGCGGCTTGCCACCCTGTTGCAGCAAGAAACCGCGTTGCGTGTCGAAATGCCGGTGAGCATCGCGACAGGAATCGCCGCCGCCGACACACAATCGAAACAAGCCGATGACGCAAATCGTAGTGCCCTAGCCAAAGAGGTCACGCGGGATCTGGGCGTCGACACCGTTCTCGTCAGTCGAGTTGTCGCCGGTTCAGCCTCGCACCCGAGCGAATGGGGGTGGAAAGCAGAGGGCTCACGTCGCCTCTATCTATACCTGATAACTCGCGATGGCCAACTGCTCTGGAAGGATGAACTACCCTTCAAGCAGGTAACAGTCTCCACACCGTCTCAGGAAGCATCTGTGCAGACCGATCTCAGCGATCACGTGATGCAGCATGTCAAAGAACTGCGCCTTGAAGAACTTGGCTACCTACCGAAGAAGGCATTTCACAGGGTCCCGAAAAAAATAGGTATACTCACCCGCTAACCCCCGGCAACCACTTCACTCGCCCGCTCTTCTTGCAGCGCATCCCTTCCTCCGGTACAGTCTGATTCTTTCCTCTACCTCGGAGCCTGTTTTTCCCATGCCGTTGCTTGATGTGCCATTGCTGGCTCGTCTTCAGGAAGAGTTTCGTCTGTCGATGAAGCGATTGTTGGGCGACCTCTGCCTGGACTTGGAAAACCAATATGCAGATGTTGCGAAATCGCTGGCCTTGCCAGTGGCCTATTTCCGGTTCCTTGGGCAAGCGCTCGAACGGGATGCCTATGCCCACTGGAAAGTGGTCGGCTGGATCGAAGCGCTGAACGACCTAGTCTACTTCATCGATCTGGTGCAACAAATCCGCGAGGAGAAGAATCCCCGTGAGTTTTCGGCGCAGTTGTTTGCCGAGTGCGAAGAGAAGTTTTTCGAGAACAGTTATCTGGACGATCTATTCCCACGCGGCGTTTCGCAGGCATCGGGACTCAAACGGCGCCTCAACGACCTCTGTGCCCGTCTTACGCAGGAGCTGACACAGGAATCGCTCTGTCTCGTGCCGGGACTGCCGATGCTGTGGTGCGCCTCTCGCAAGGTTCCCTCTTGGACCGTAGCGGTACAGCTCGGTCACAATGTCGAACGGGCAGAGATGTTCGGAACGATGGCCGTTGGGATGGAGGGTGATTTCTGCGAGGCGCCTCCCCCGGTGAAGAAAGTCCTCAAACAAGTATCTGGCCAGGCAACCATTCTAGTTCAGCCGCAAGAGCTGTCTTTGAAGATCGGGCGAACCGCGATGCCTCTGTGCATAAGGAGAGGCAATCGATTGGAGTGGCACTGGGCTTACCGGCCACCGGTCGTGGCAATGGAGACTCGATCCGGAGCCGTCACAGTCGGGCCGGCGCTCGTCTATGATAAGGATCGTCAGCCTCGTACGGTGGCCGCCACCTCGGCTGATCAGGTTGCACGAATTGGGCGGGCATGGACAATCGTGGAAGAGTCCTGGCCGGAAGGGCAGGAGGTCCTTGCACTCTTGACCACCCGGATCATCCCCCTCAAGGCCAAGGGCGTCGTCAGTTTCAGCTACCGCCACCGGCCAGGGCTTTCCTTTATCAACTGCTTCGATCGGGACAATCTCGATTTAATCGACGATATGATTCACGAGAATAGCCATCACCATTTAAACCTACTGCTTCGCAAACAGATTCTCTATCACGGGGATCGCAACCAGCAGATCTTCTATTCCCCCTGGCGCCGCAGCCTGCGTCCGCTCAGAGGTATTCTCCATGCGGCCTTTACCTTTACCATGGGAGCAATGCTGTTCGAGCGACTCTCGACGTGGGCGTCCGGGCTGGGTGGATCGGCTAGATGGAAACGTGCAGGTCTAACCCAACGCGATCTGCAACGAGCGAGGTTTCGTTGTCTCGAAGAAGTGGAATCCGTCCGCTACTCGATCCAGGATTTGGAATATGCCAGCTGGCATCTCAAGTGGCTCACAGGCTCAGGTCAGCGGCTGGTCAAGCAGTTGGCAGAAACGATCGAGCAGGTCGAGCACAACATCGCACCTCACAGAAAAGCAGTCCTCGCCTCCAAATTCGGCCTAGCCCTCCGCAGGCACGTGAAGGAACTCCAACAAGCCAGGCAAACCTATGGGCCAGTGCGACTGGGGAAGGTGTGATAGCTGAGTTTGTACCGTGCGTTGTCTTCACATGGGGACTGAGGTATCATGGCATCCATGAAGAGCAACGTTCTCAAGGCCAATAAATCGGCAGTTAGTAAACAGAAGAAAGGCTCTTCTTCTGACACGGCTGTCATGCGGCGTAAGGTGAAACAGACCTTTGCAGATCAAGTCGAAGCCTTTATCAAGCGATATCGCCCTGCTCTAGAAGTCCTCGCAAAGCGGTGATCTACCTCAGTGCCGAGCAAGTCCTGTTTCTTCACGATCGATTGATCGAAGAGACCGGCGGAGAGCATGGTGTGCGCGATCTTGGAGGGCTGGAGTCTGCCCTCGCGCGCCCGCAAGCTGCCTTTGGCGACACAGAGTTCTATCCCGACATCTTCGCCAAAGCTGCGGTATTGATGGACGGCCTGACGAGGAATCACGCTTTCATTGATGGCAACAAGCGGATCAGCATTTCCACCGCCGTTCTGTTTCTTCAAGTGAATAGTTATCGCCTGACCGCAACAAATCCTGAGCTGGAACAATTTGCGATGTACGTGACGACCTTGAAGCCAAGTGTCGATACGATTGCCGACTGGTTCCGCGCCAAGACAGTTCGGAAAAAATCGCGTTGACCTCTGCTCTCCGTCGCTACGTCGGGACGCTTCGGTAAGCCCCATATAATCTACGGGCTGGTGCGGATGAGTATGGCGTGACCGGCATTTATTCTTCCGTCAAGTCTTCGCTACTATTGAACTATGAAAGCCAACATGGTGAGTCAGAAGAAAGCGAAGATTGGGGTCGGCTCGTCACGAATCAAAGCTGTGATCAAAGAGCTGCGCAAACAGTATGGGTCGATGTTGAAGCGACTAGCAGATTAATGAGTTGGTGGGCTAAGAGAGGCGGCGGTAGAGATCGGCGTTCTTCTCCATCACACACTTGGCAGCGGCGTGGAACGCGTCATCAGGCTGATCGATAAAGTCGTTGATGCCGAAGCGCACCATCTGCTCGACGGTCAGGCCCTCGCGCTTGCTCAGCTCTTCCAGTCGCCGCATTTCTTCATCTGAGAGGGATATCGTGAGCGTTGCCATTGCCTTTGACTCCTCTGGATATGAGGATACTTACGGATGGTTCCAGTACATTGGAAAGGCCTGGGAAGGGCAAACGATGCAAGCCAGTCTTGGATCTGCCACTCGGTTTCTGAGAACGGTTCTTGGCATCGGTTCTGATTCATGCCAAAGTTATGCAATTGGCTTCCACCCAAAATAACGTCCCACGGCGTTATAAGTCTCGACCGGCCCCGTTTGTTGGATGAACTTCTTTCTCATGCAATCTCCGAGAAGATGTTGGAAAACTGTTTCCAGCGGGTTCTCTGTCTTTACTTTGCGAAACGCTCCTTCGCCCCATTCGCTAAACCAAGCCACATTTCCCAGAAGACTCGTAATGAGTACCTGTCTGTCTTGCTTCTTCAATGAGGACCATGTGAGATCAGGATCTTTTAGCGGTTCAACACAGATCATCGTATAAGAGGCAGCATCTTCTGAAGATTGTGAGTTGAAGCTCGGATGTCGTTCCCTATCAACTGCGGTGAATCTCACGAAGTGATCCTCGATGTCGCGGGAGTTCCACTTGGTCTTGATCTCGATGCAACCAAACACACTTTCGCAGCACACAATTACTGAATCATCTTCATGAAGTGCAAGAAGTGGAAAGGTTGTTTGATCGTAGATAAGGATATCCATCTGTGGGCTGAGTTTCCCAGTGTGGGCAGCGATTTGTCCCGTTCCTATCGAAAAACGATGAGGGAAGTAGTCTCTGAGAGCATGCCGTATAACCGTTTCAATTGAGGTGCCAATAATCGTTGGGTGTTTCGAGCCTGCCCGGATTCTCGTAATCTGAGCGAGAATCGACTTGTGCAGATACTGAAGGTGGTCGGTCCAGAAAGAGGGTGTGAGTTTGGTTTTGTCCGTTGTCATCGCTCTATGGGAAAACCTTGCACTCATATTCTCGTCCTTTAAGCTGGCTGCCCGTGTCTTTCTTCAAAACCATGAGTGCAGTAACGCTCTTTAATTGGTTTACTGTCGTCTTCGGTGCCTCAAGGCTGACTGTAAATTCCGCCTCCTCGTGCACGACTGCGACATAGCCTGTGCTCGCAGAGTCTGCTCCTGGGCTAGGTAGGGGATTAAAATGTTCCGGATGAAACTTTGTGCGAATTTCAAAATTGCCGAACGGCTCACGTTTGACCTCACCGATAGGGAAAATTCTCCGAAGCGGTTCCCACTCTTTATAGTTTTTTTCAAGAATACGGAGGCGCTCACCCTCGCCCAGTTTTTTTTCTTTCTCTTGCTTCTTTTCTTGCGCGGGAATCTTTCCCAGGATGCAGAACGCATTCTCACCTTTGGCTACGGTAAGTTGAAGAGCGAATCTAAGACCGTGAAGCATTTCCTGGAAGTATTGAGCGATATATGGGTCTTCTGCAAGGCGAATGAGAGTAAGAACGACCTTAGGCGAGTTTGTTGTCCCGGTTCGAATTCTCACAGCTGAACCGCCTATAGATAAGTGTCCGACATCTTCACCACCGCAGTCGAGGAGTACATCAATTTCATCGAGTGTCGGCCTGCTTGAAGATCTCGATTTATCGATCTTGCTGGGATCACAAGCGCGTAGCTTGACCTCAAATTCCGGCCAGATACTTCCTCCAAGAGACTTGGCAGTTTCAGAGATTGTCGGTATCAGGCTAGCAGCGACCTTGAGTCTAATGGGTATCACAAGTTGTAGGTGGTCCATCTTTCCGGCTACCGCTTTGGCTTTGGGTTCGCCCAGAATGATGACATGGCCTTTCTGAGCGATAATCTCAATAATCTGATCCGCTTGGGCCTGCTCATCCGAGGAAGCAGATACTAAGTCTCGACCGGAAACCAGTCGCTGAATAAGAGTCCCCTCGTTTTCTTGGGCTGCTGCAAATGCTCTTTCCCGCTCTTGAATCCGCTGTATGGCCTCATTGCGTTGCGGGCCAGGAGCGGTCTCTGCTATTGACTGCTTTAAAGTTTCTATATCTTTGCTGAGCCTCGCGTATTCTTCCTGTAGTTTCTTATACTCTTCCGCTACACTTTTCCCCTTGATCCGCTGGGCGAGTTCTTCCATTTTGTCGGTGGTGACGGTGGCTTTGATCTTGACAAAGAACCGCAAGCCATCGCCGATCAATGTTCGACTTTTGTCCAGAACCTCGACTTGAAGAACTCCGCCCGCAATGGTTTGTATCTCCTCAGTGGTCAAATCGAGGTTTTGAACTTTCGTATAGCTCTCGACATAGGTGCCAGCTTGCTCCAGCGCCATCTGCTTGGCTTTCAGCAGAGCCATAGCCTCAGCGAAGGATGGCGTTTCGCCATCACCCATCGTGTAGGCGGCTTCGGCGGTCAGGATTTTGGTTTCTGCGTGAGCGAGGAAGGGGAAGGGAATGATAAGTATGAAGAGAGAAGCCAGGATCAGCAATAAAGGTTGCCTCATCGTCATCTTGCTCGAATGCTACGCTTCGTAAAATTTTGGGTCAAGTTATGCGATCAGTGGGATCTTCCTCTTGACCGCAGAGCCTTGGTTATTACGGCGAGTTTGTTTTGAGACCCCGAAGGCTGCTCAAAACGGCCTCCAACAAGGCGGCAGGGAGCGGGACCACCGGAGCATACGCGGTGAGGGTATGTGAGGAGGGCACGCGACTGACAACGCAGTTGGAGGTTGTTTTCAGCAGCCTGCTAGGGCTCGACGGTGACGTCCACATAGGCCGGCACAGAGTCCGCCCCCTTCTTATCCGTCACCCGTAACTTGAACCGATAGGTCCGTTTCTCTGACACGATCGGCGCGAGGAACGATGCTTCGGCGTTATCCACGTCCAGCAGTGCGATCTTGTTGCCTCGTACCTGACTCCACGAATAATAGAGCGCTTCGCCTTCGGCATCGCGGCTTTTCAATCCGCTCAACTTCACTTTCGAGCCGGCCTTCACGATTTTATTCGTTCCTGCGTCGGCGATCGGTGGTTCATTTGGTTCGTCGTTCACGTTGACTTCTACGTCCAGCTGAGCTTGCTTACCGCGATTGGTTACTATGAGCATGGCCTTGCCGTTGCCGACGATCCGGAGCAGGCCATCTTTCAAGACCTTGATGACCTTGTCATTGGAAGACTTGTAACTGGTGCCGCTGGCCGGTGAGCTGATCCGGCGAGTAACGCCGTCGGCGAACTCACCGACAACAGGCAACTCGAAGATCTTGCCCATTGAATCGACATGACCGAATGCAGAGGATTGGCCGGCGCGTCCGAGTTGCAAGGGCTTGTCGGTTTCAAATTCGATGGTAGTGAGACCGGCGGTGGGTTCTACGTTCACCATAATTTCATCGAAGACGAATCTCGTTTCCAACCGTCCGCGTGAAATTTCGGCGACCGCCAGCAAACGCATCGGCCCGATGCCGGCTTTCGGAACCACCAGTGGGCCGCCAAAGGGTGGGTGATGGTCGGACAATCCGATCAGGGCCACCGGAGCAACGATCGATCCCGTGGCTGTGGCGTCTTCTTGTTCGACCAGGGTATCGTCCTGCTCGGCATACCAATAGTAGCGGACTTGGCCGATGCCGGAATCTTTGCCGAGGTCCACACGAGCAGTGACGGTTGTGCCCGACGTGAGTTTGCCGCCCTCCACCGGCTCTGTAATTTTGAAAGCGAGCGCCTGCTGCGCTGGAAGCGCGAGGCAAAAGGCAAAAGCGAAAAGACAAAAGTTACGAGTCCACGCCTCACGTTTTACGTCTAACGTTTCGCGCTTCACGGTTACCTCTTCAGGTGGAAGGGGACGTCGGTCAGGATGACGCGCTCTTTGAACAGCAGCGCTGTTTTGAGGAGCAGCGCGTGCTGGTTGTGCAGGATGCCCTGCCACCAATGGGCGGGAAGAATCTCCGGGATCACGACGGTCACCCAGGTGTCCGGCTCCTTTTTCAAGAGTTCCTCGACGTAGTCGAGAAAGGAACTCAGGACAGAGCGATATGGGCAGGGCAACACCGACAACCGGACACCACAGCCCCACTGGGCCCACTGGATTTGTATGCGCGCCGTAGATTCTGCATCCACATCCACCATTACCGCCTGAATTTCGCCGGGACGGCTGCGCGCGTAATCGACCGCGCGAATGACCGCTTGATTGACGCCGTTGATGGGAATCACGACGATATTGCGCCGTGGAAGTGGAGGCCGGTGATCACGCGTGAGCGTGATCTGTTCAGCAACGGCCTTGTAGTGCGAGCGGATCGAACGGAACATTAAGACCAATATGAAAATGAGCAGAAAGACGATCCAGGCGCCGTGCGTAAACTTGGTGCTGGCAAGAATAACGGTGGCAATGCCGGTCGTGATGGCGCCTGCGCCGTTTACAATCAGGTTCTTTCGCCAATGAGGCCCCTTCTTGGTCAGCCATCGACGCACCATGCCGGATTGGGATAATGTGAAGGAGATGAACACGCCGACGGCGTATAGCGGGATCAAGGCGTGCGTGTCGCCGTGAAAGAGGATGAGGAGGAAACAGGCGAAGATCCCTAAGATGACGATTCCGTTCGAGAACACCAAGCGGTCGCCGAACGTCGCCATCTGACGGGGCATATAGCCGTCGCGCGCCAGGATTGAAGCGAGGTGGGGGAAGCCGGCAAAGGCGCTGTTGGCGGCAAGGATTAACAGCAGCATCGTCCCAATCTGGAGCGAGTAATAGAGCGCGCCGGTGCCAAAGGTGAGACGCGCTAATTGAGAAATGATCGTCTCATCCGTTTTGGGAAGCACTCCATAATGGTCAGCTAGGAAGCTGATACCCATAAATAACGCGGCCAGAATCAGCGACATTTGAATCATGGTGGTCGAAGCATTTTGGGATTCCGGCCGGCGAAAGGCTTTCACGCCGTTCGAGATTACTTCCATCCCGGTCACAGCCGAACAGCCGGCGGCAAATGAGCGAAGAATCAGAAACAGAGTCAGTTCTTCGACCGCCGTCTGGTGGTCCGGCGACATCGGGACAGCTTGTCCGAACAGGGTCTGGATACTTCCGACCACCACCATTACACCGAGAGCGCCGATGGCAAAGTAGGTGGGGACAGCGAAGAATTTCCCCGACTCTCGCACGCCGCGAAGATTCATGACGATAATGAAAATAATGGCGGCGAGCCCGAGGGCTTCGCGATGTTCGAACAAACTCGGAACAGCCGACGTCAGGGCCGCGATGCCTGCCGCCACGCTGACGGCCACGGTGAGCACATAGTCAATCATCAACGCCGCCGCGGCAGTCAGCGACGGCAATTCCCCCAAATTGTTGCGGGCGACAATGTAGGCCCCGCCACCCTCCGGGTATTCGTAGATGATTTGGCGGTAGGAAATGGTCAGGACGACGACGAGAAACAGAATCGCAAAACTGACGGGAATGGACCAGGCAACGGCGGCGGTTCCCGCAAGGACCAGCACCAGCAAGATTTCTTCCGTGGCATAGGCCACGGAAGAAATCGCGTTCGAGGAAAAGATCGCGAGAGCGAGGGTTTTTGACAGCCTTTCGTGTACTGCCTGAGTACTCTTGAGCGGATCGCCCACCAGCCAACGTTTCAGAAGCATAACACTGATTATCGCATATAAATGGAGGTATGCGCATCGAAGAAGAAACTCTCAGATGTCAGAGAGCGAACGCCTCATTCATCTATGCGAGGTGGGCCTCAGTATGAGAGGACAGGCGGGCCGTATCAGCAACAGCAAGAGGTTATGCGGGGGGTTGACAGCATATGTGAAGTTCAGTATCTTCCGCCTACTTATTGAAGATGCCCCCTCTCTCAGATTTATCGGGGAGGTTTGGTATAACAGCAAATCATTTCTAAACCTGAGATTTTCGTATTGATTTAGATAGGCTATTGGCTTTTTTACCCCCATTTTTAAGGAGGCCGGTCCATGTTCATACACAAACTACGGGCTTGCGTGTCTTACCCGCATGCTCGGCGCGATAGCGTCGATAGCCCTCATCGGGGTACCGCTCGCATCTGCAGAGAATCCCTCAAAGCCTGGACAGACGCCGTCGCAGCACGTCGCGATGAACCATCAGCTGCCTGGTTGGGCTGAAAAACTCAAAGGCCAGACAATCGTCGAGGATGCGATGAGCGGCAGACCAGAACGTTCTGCGATGGTTGAACAGCAGCATCAGCGGATCATGGAGCATATGGCCCAAGACCCGCAGATGCAGGGTGTCAACACTGGGATGTACAACACCTCCTCCATGATGCACCAGTATGGAGCAGGCGGTCAGGACCTGCTCCTTGTGTCCGATCCGCGAGTGGAACCGGTGGCTTTGACAGGCGGGGGAAAGTGTCCTGCTACCGCTCCGGTGAAGCAGTACAATATCTCCACGATCAACGTCGAGATCACGCTTAACCAGTGGCTCGATTTCTATCCTGGCTACATGTACGTGCTGGATGAAGATCTAGATAAAGTGCGCGCCGAAGAAGCCAAGAACAAGGAAGCGCGCGATAAGGAAGGGTTCGATCCAGGCGCTGTGATTCCAGGCGTGCAGGCCCAGTGGATTCAGCCCCTCGTCTTCCGCGGAAACCAGGGCGACTGTATCAAGATCAAGCTCTCAAACAAGCTGGAAGAAGGCGGCGGACCGGTCAGCCTGCATATTCACGGGTCGAGCATGGTGGTGAGTGCCACCGGCGCGGCGGCGGCGACGACCAACCCCGACTCTATCGTTGAAGAAAAGAAGACCGGCGAGTTCGAGTGGTATCTCCACCCGAACATTCAGGAAGGTGTCCGTCAATTCCATACCTATGCCCAAGATCGTGAGTTGACGGTGATGGGCTTGTTTGGCGCGTTTGTCGTCGAGCCGCGCGGATCGAGCTATCTCGAGCCGCTTGGCGCAGGCGATCCCACGCCGGCCTCCAGTGGGTGGCAGACAATCATTAAAAACGGGACCGGCCCGGACTTCCGCGAGTTTGTGCTGATCTATCATGAAATCGGCGACGAAGCTTTCCGCCCTCTCAATAGGAAGGGCGACTTCCTGCCGCAGCGTGATCCGTTGACCGATACCTATCGTCCAGGCGGCCGTGCGATCAATTATCGCAGCGAGCCGTTCGGCATCAACAATATGCATCTTCAGCACGAGTACTTTGGGTTCGAAGACGAGTCGATGGGCTATAGCTCCTATACCTTTGGCGATCCCTCGCCGACAATTCCCCGCTCCTACATCGGAGATCCTGCCAAGTTCCGCCTGGTGCACGGTGGATCGGAAGTCTTCCACTCGCATCATCCTCATGGTGGAACCATTCGGTGGCCGCGCAGCCCACGGGCGATCGACGATATGAATCTTTGGGCGACGGCAGGGAATGGTCCGGTGAAGTATCCCGTGATTCGTACAAAAACAGACCGGGTCGATGTCGAAGTCATCGGTCCTTCCGAAGCCCTCGACCTTGAGACGGAGTGCGGTTCAGGCCTCTGCCAGCAGCTGGCGGGTGACTTCCTCTTCCATTGCCATGTCGCGCATCATTATGTGTCTGGTATGTGGGGTTACTGGCGTGTGTATAACACAATCCAGCAGGGAGACTTGCGGAACGACGTGATGCCGGATCTGCGCGAGTTGCCGGACCGCAAGGGCCGGATCAGGGTTCCGATCTCGTCGGACAAGCTGGTCGGCCAGACAGTCGATTGGTTCGGTAAAGCCTTTACGATCATCGACAAAGGCAAGAGCAACTGGACCACTAACCCTGCCGTCATCACGGTGAAGGATTGGGTCACGATGCAGATGCCGACAATGGGCAAGCCTGGCCACAAAGATGATGAGAAGGGTCAGCTTGTATCCTACGATGCCACCGTGTTGGACTGGGCCTGGGACGGCAATCGTGCGATGAGTGAGAAGGAAAGCACGACGGACAATCCCAAGTACAAGTCTTCCCATCCGGGCAAGAGGCATCCGATTATGTTTGAACCGTTGACCGGTAAGGTGGCCTGGCCTCACCTGACGCCGCACTTCGGTAAGCGGGTGATGTTCTCCCCGAACCATGTGGGCGCGCCCTGGCTGGAGATGATCCGCCGGGATGCGAATGGGGATGAGAGCAATGACAATTCCAAGCCGGGGAGAATGGCATCTGGAGTCTCTGTCCGGAGAACGCCGGACGGAAGGAATTCAATGTCCACTTCATCAAGGTGCCGATCAAGATCGCCAAGGCCCAGGGTAAAGAGCCGCCAGTGATTGACCCAAATGGGTTGATCTATGTGCTCCATGAAGAAGAGGCAGCCATCCGTGCGAACGACGATCTGAAATATCCCTTGGTCGTCCGCGGTAACATCTACGATTGTGTGGACTGGACGCTAACCAGCGAATGGGACGATGACGACTATACGAACTTCCAGTCGTCTAAGATCAATACCCACTGGCATTTCCTCCAGTTCGATAACCAAGCCTCGGACGGCGTGATCACCGGATTTTCCTACGAACAGTCGGTCCGCCCGTTCACGATGCTGGAGAAGAAGAACAAAAAAGGGTTGCCTCTCCCGATGAATACGGTCTTGACCTCACCGGTGAAAAAGGGGGCAACCTCGCTTACCGTAAAGAATGCAGGCCAGTACCACGTCGGTACGTTGATACTCGTCGGCGCCGATAACGTGAAGGGTAACGAAATTTCCCGCATCAAGGGGATCAACGGCAACACGCTCACCTTGACCAAGGGATTGAAGAACGATCACCCGGCGAATGATATCGTGACGGTGGAGTTCGTTCGGCAGCGGTTCTGGGTCGATGCGGATGTGGGCACCGTGTTCTGGCACGACCATGCATTCGGTGCGACCACTTGGCCGCACGGCGGCTTCGGGACCTTCATCGCTGAACCAGTAGGGTCGACCTATCACGAT
Organism: Nitrospirota bacterium; assembly: GCA_963701855.1. Lineage (GTDB taxonomy): Bacteria > Nitrospirota > Nitrospiria > Nitrospirales > Nitrospiraceae > Palsa-1315. The sequence goes on along the minus strand of CAVPBK010000013.1, from coordinate 4,622 downwards.
CCAAAGACCGGGAAGATGATTCGGAGCGGTCCGGTTGCGGACATTCGTACGGTTGAGCCGGTCGGCTTTGGAGTGAACAACAGCTTCCGTGAGTTGATGGTGCAAGTGCACGACACAGTGCCACACACCGTCAACATCGTAACGGCTGGCAATCCGCCGGGGCAGCCGATTGAAGTGGCGCTTGAGGCAGGGAAGACCGTGTCGTTCATGATGCCTGAGAAGCTTTATATGACGCCAATGCCGTTTCTGAACGGCGGAACCCATACCACCGGCAGCGGGTTGAACTTCAGGGCCGGTCCGATCGCCCAGCGATTGGCGACCAATCCCGACGTATCGCAGGCGTTCAACAGTCAGATCCATGGTGATCCCTACACGCCTCTCCTGAGGGCGTATGTCGGAGATACGATGGTCTTTCGGTTGTTGCATACGTTGATGAACGAAACGATGACCTGGACCCTTGCTGGCCATACCTTCTTGAGCGAGCGTTATGCAGGCGATGCGAACCGGAAGAATTCGATGCATATCGGGATTGCAGAGCGTTACGACCTTGTAGTACCTCAAGCTGGCGGACCGCGGTTGCAAGCTGGTGACTATATCCACTTCAACGGACGGTCATCGAAGTTTTCTGAAGGGGCCTGGGGCATTCTCCGTGTCTATGACAAGGAGCAGGCTGATTTGAAGAAGCTCCCGGCCGGTTTCTCCATCAAGGGGGAGATTCCTAAGACGTTGCCGGTTTGCCCTGCAGATGCGCCAGTGAAGAGCTTCAACGTCGTGGCCTTGGATTATCCAGCCATGAAGTTCAACGCGAAGGCCCCAGACGCCATCGAGGTGGACTTCGAGCGGACGATCCAAATCAGAAATCCTGAAGCGAAGATCTATGCATTAGAGGAGGACACGGCGAAGGTGGCCAGCGGTGCGCATCCGATGCCCCTGACGATTCGTGTGAATATCGGTGATTGCGTCAAGGTCAATCTGAAGAACAAGATGAAGGAGGGTAAGGCCTCCTTCTCCGCGATCGGGCTGGCCTTCGATCCTAAGGATTCCATGGGTGCCAACATCGGTAACAACCAGGGCGATCAGACGATCGCACCTGGTGCCGAGCGAACTTATACCTACTATGCGGATCCATTCAATGGTGAAACCACGTCGTTGGTGTGGGATTGGGGTAATGTGATGACGAACCCACGGAATGGGTTGTTCGGAGCCGTGGTGGTTGGTCCAAAGGGATCTAAGTATCGTGATCCGAAGACCGGCGCCGATCTCACAAACAAGAACGCCTGGGCCGCCGACGTGATTATCGATCGTTCGGTGCCCGGCAACGAGATGCGAGCCAATTATCGCGACGTGGCTCTATTCTTTCAAGACGAAGACAACATCATCGGCACAAGCTTTATGCCCTATGTGCAAAACGTGGCGGGTCTGACCGGCGTCAACTATCGGTCGGAGCCGTACAAGTATCGCGAAGAGCAGGGTTGCTCACTGGGCAAGATGTTCCAGCCTTGTAAGGCTAACCAGCCGGAAGACCCAGCCACACCGCTCATCGAGGCGCATACAGGCGATCCGGTGCGTATTCATGTGATTGGGGCGAGCAATGAGCAGAACGGAATGTTCAGCGTCGAAAAGCACGAGTGGCCGATCGAGCCCTTCATGCGCGGTGCGGACCTGATCAGCGTAGTCGAATTCGCTGGGTCTGAAGTACTCGATGCGTTCCTGCCCTCAGCTGGTGGACCGTACCGTCTGCCTGGCGACTATGTATATAGCAACCAGCGGTTGCCCTATTCCCAGTCCGGCCAGTGGGGTTATGTGCGTGTGTTGCCGGCAGGCGATACACGCTTGCTGCCTCTCATCGGCGCCGGTGCTGGCATGAAGAGCACATCGGTTGAGCAACCGGTGCAGATAATCCCGGTCGCAGCGAAGTAAGATTGAACGTTCCTGCCGCGCGCAGGATATAGCGAATCAGGAGAAGGGGGGGGCGCCGTGGCTTCCCCCTTTTTCTTTGGTGCAGCCTTTTGATAGGATGCTGGAACGTCTGGCTTGCTTAGAAAAAGGAATCGCGGAGGACTCATGAAGGTGCCTCTGTTCGTTTTCTTCGGATGGCTGATGCTGGGCCTTTCTGTTGCCTGGGCCTATGAAGAAATTCAGGTCGTAGACGGAGGAACCATCGCCGGTAAGGTGACCATAACGGAGGGGACGCCGATTCCCAAAGGGTTCAACCTGATCACGTTTCCCGATCCGGTCTATTGCGGTCGGATTTCCACTGGAACGGGCTGGCGCATTCTACAAGAGTTTTCCGTCGCCGCAGACGGAGGGCTTAAAGACACGGTCGTCCTGTTGGTGGATGCGAAGAAGAGGAAGCCCTTTATGTTCGAGCCGCCGACGATTGAAGCGAGGGACTGCCGGTTTCTTCCATTTGTCAATGTGGTTGGTTAAGGATCGCTCGGAGGTGAAAGTCGTGAACCTGGACCCCGTGTTACACGACATCCAGGCCTACGAAACGTCGCATCTCGGCCCCCGAGTACTGTTCAATACACCGTTGCCCATGAACTCACACCACAAGCGCAATGTCGGGTTCGATAGTCACGAACACCTGGCTGGCCAGCCGATGAAGGAGGTCATTCGTATGACGAAAGACCGCCGGATTTTTGTCATGCAATGCGGCTTCCATGCCTATATGGAAAGCTGGGGGATGGCCGTCGATAACCCATATTTTGCCATCACGCAGGCCGACGGAACCTTCTCGCTTCATGACGTGCTTCCCGGGGACTACACCTTGATGGCGTGGCATCCCGGCGTGGGCACGATGACGGAAAAGAAAGTGACGGTTCCGGCGAAGCGGATGCGTCAAGGCCGACTTTGTCTTTGAGTCTCCGAAGGGACGACGTTCCGCCCATGAGATCGAGGAGAACACGCACTTTGGACTGGGTTCACTGGGTAAATCCATCGATATCAGACCGACCCTGGAATTGCAGAAGCCGTGAGGCGTCAAACGTGAAAGTGTTTTAAACCATGTAAACGGGGATCAAATGATAAGACTTCATGGTGGCCGCACGCATGGTCGTGGGAGCCATGACGGTCGCTGCGGAGTCCTCGTTCGCGTACGATGTCATCGAGGTGCGGCATGGAGGGACAGTTGAAGGGTACGATCAGGTTGGATGGCAAAGTGCCGGAACCCAAAGGATTCAACCTCATCACGTTTCCCGATCCAGCCTATTGTGGACGTATTTCCAATGGGCGAGGTTGGCGACTCCTTCGTGATTTCGTGGTGAATCAGCATGGTGGGTTGAAGGATGCTCTCGTCCTGCTGGAAGGCGTTGATGCGGGCAAACCATTCGAACTATCCGTTCCCCTGATCGAAGCGAGGGATTGCCAGTTCGTCCCCTTTATGACCGTCGTTCGGAACGGTCATGCTGTGGAAGTCGTCAACATGGATCCGGTCATGCACGATATCCAGGGTTACGAACCTCGATCGAATCCGGCGCACGCGTGTTATTCAATACACCCTTGGTGATGAATCATCAGCACCACCGCGGCGACCTCCATGCGATACACAATCATGCACCGGGTAAGTCATTGGTCGGGCCACTCTATCTTGAACAAGGGACGGCGAACGTTCTATATGCAATGCGGCTTTCACGCCTACATGGAAAGTTGGGCGATGGCCGTCAACAATCCTTACTACGCGCTAACCAGATGAGAACGGCGCATTCTCTATCGAGAACGTTCCGCCTGGCACCTATCAGTTAGTGGTCTGGCACCCACAGACCGGCCCTGGCCTCACCAAGATGATCACGATCCGGCCGGAAAGTAAACTGATCGAACATCTCTCCCTCCTGCGCCGAAAGGAAACCGTATCCGCGTTCAAAGTGATAGATAATCCCCGCTTTGGTCCAGACACGCTGGGATACTCAATCGATATCCAGCCACTCGTAGGAGCATCGAGCACTGAACCTCCATGTCCATTTATACGCGGGTGTCGAGGTCTTTAGGTGGGGTTCTGCCTCGGGCTTGTTTTGTGGGTGGGGGAGGAAGGGCTGCCGAGCAATGCGGCGAATGACGAAGGAGCCATTTCCTACTGCAGAGTTCTCTGGTTCGCTGGTGAAGACCGTGAAAGGGCGGCAATACCATGCGCAGGTATTTCGAAGGGATATCGTTTACGGCTGGAATACAGGTATGCCGTTCGGACTGAGCATGGGTATGCGGCAATCAAAATCATCCGGCTTGGAGAAGTCCGAGACCTGGTATCTGCTGGCGCAATAGAAAGAACTGTTGGTAACCAGGCTGGACCCCGATGATCTGCTTCCGATTCGCCCCTCCTCTTTACCGGGGGAGCGTGAGCGAATCTGATTGGTGATGCGACGACGGCTGGTCGTACAACCCTACTTTCGAAGTCCAGACGGACTATCATGGTCGAGTCGAGCGATTTTACGAATGGGTGGATCTGGAAAAGGAGTGGTCTTGAAGCTCGTCAGCCCGGGACTCGGGATTGGTCGTTTGAGTATGAACGGTTCAGACTGTCGCCTCAGCCGGACTATTATTTTGAGGAACCGCAGGGATATAGAAAACGCATATCGGCGGCTGTGCCGAAGGACGAGGGTAGAAAGACAATGAGGGAAATGGTCATG
>CAVPBK010000012.1:0-107082 GCA_963701855.1 Nitrospirota bacterium | reverse complement strand
GCCGAACTGGGACTGGACGCCTGGGTGGTTGCCGAGGCCTTGCAGGCGCAAAACGGCCTGACACCGGCCGGAACAGTGATTTCCGCACAGCGCAATCTCCCCCTACGACTTACCGGCTCCTTCGACTCGGTGGAGAGCATGGCGAACCTGGCCGTGCGGGTCGAGGGCCGAACCTTGCGCGTCGGTGATTTCCCAAGGTCACTCGGGGCTACATCGACCCGTCAGAATTCAAGATGCGGTTCAACAGGCGAAGAAAGTATCGGCCTCGGCGTCACGATGAACAAAACCGGCGACGTGCTGGAATTAGGAAAGACGCTGGAAGTAACCATGAGCCGAATCGAGGAGGGACTTCCTGTCGGCATCGAAGTTGGAACGGGTCGCTGATCAATCACCGGTGGTCAAGCCGCCATCGGCGAATTCACGCGCACCTTCTTCGAGGCCTTGGCGGCGGTGCTGCTCGTCAGCTTTCTGAGTCTCGGCTTTCGCACCGGCTCCGTAGTCGCGCTCACGGTGCCCCTGGTTCTGGCCGGCACGGTGTTGTGCATGCTGCTGTTTGGGATAGAGATTCATCGTATCTCGCTAGGAGCCTTGATCCTTGCTCTTGGACTCCTGGTAGACGATGCGATGATTGCCATCGAGATGATGGCGCGCAAACTCGAAGAGGGCTGGGATCGGATGCGCGCCGCGACACATGCCTACCGTGCCACCGCGTTTCCGATGCTGACTGGAACCTTAATCACCATTGCGGGCTTTCTGCCGGTCGGTCTCGCGAAGTCCTCAGCCGGTGAATACACGGTGGCGATTTTCCAGGTGGTGGGTATTTCGCTGTTGCTGTCGTGGATCGGCGCGGTGGTCTTCACGCCCTACTTGGGCTTTCTGGTGCTCAAGGTCAGAGCGAACGGCGGTACGCTCCGCCAGGACCTGTTCGATACACCGTTCTACAACCGGTTGCGCCGCTGGGTGGATACGTGTGTTGAGCATCGCAAGACCGTCATCATCGGCACGGTGGCGTTGTTCGGCGTCGGCGTCGCGACCCTGGCCCACGTGCCCGAACAGTTTTTTCCGCTGTCCAATCGGCCGGAAGTCATCATCGACCTCTGGTTGCCGGAGGGCAGTGCCTTCACGCAAACGGAAGCAGCAGCCAAACGCATGGAGGCAATTCTTGCCAAGGACGAGGACGTGGTGAATTATGCGGCCTATCTCGGTGGTGGTACCCCGCGGTTTTTTCTGCTCATCGTCCAGCAATTGGCGAATACCAATTTGGCCGAATTCGTGGTGATGACCAAAGACAACGGAGCCCGCGAACGGGTGATGCACCGAATTCGACTGGCCTTCGCCACGGATTTCCCGGACGTGCGCGGACGGGTCATGCGCCTCAATGTCGGGCCGCCCATGGATTATCCGGTGGTGTTCAGGGTGTTCGGCGAAGATCCCACGCTCCTTCGAAGCCTCGCGGACCAGGTGGCCGAGGTCGTGCGCGCCAATCCCCATACGGTGGATGTGAACGACGACTGGCATGAGCGCATCCCTTCGTTCCGTCTCGTGCTCGACCAGGAGAAGGCGCGCGCACTCGGCGTCTCAACGTTAACCCTCTCGCAAGCGTTGCAAGCGCACTATTCGGGCATCGCCGTCGGGCAGTTCCGCGAGGACGACAAGCTCATCGACATCGTGTGGCGAGCGCACAAGAACCTGCGCGTTACGGCCGACGGATTACCCGACGTCATGGTTCGGACGGCCACCGGTCGATCGGCACCGCTGGCCCAATTCGTCAAGTTCGAAACCGTGTTCGAGGACGGCGTACGCTGGCGCCGCAACCGCTTTCCGGCGATCTCGGTCCGAGCCGACGTGGCCGACGGAATGTTGGCCCCCGACGTGGCGGCGCAAATCATCCCTCAGCTCAAATCCATCGAAGCACAACTGCCGGCCGGCTATTTCATCGAAACCGGCGCGGCCAAGGAGGACGCCTGGATTGCCCAGAAGTCCATCCTGATTTGGATCCCGCTGGTGGTGATCGCGACGCTCGTTCTGCTGATGGTGCAGTTGCAGAATCTGTCCCGGACCTTCCTGGTGTTCGTCACGGCGCCCTTGGGCGTGATCGGCGCGGCCTTCGCCCTGCTGCTGTTCCGGGCACCCTTCGGCTTCGTGGCCCTGCTCGGCATCATCGCGCTGGCCGGCATGATCATGCGCAACTCGGTGATCCTCGTCGATCAGATCGAACAGGACGAAAAGGCCGGACGCGACACCTGGTCTGCCATCGTGGAATCGACGGTGCGGCGTTTCCGGCCCATTCTGTTGACCGCGGCGGCGGCCATCCTGGCCATGATCCCGCTGTCGCGCAACGACTTCTTCGGGCCCCAGGCGATCGCCATCATGGGCGGGCTGACGGTAGCCACCGCGCTCACGATCTTCTTTTTCCCGGCCCTCTATGCCGCGTGGTTCAAAGTCGAACGGGCGCCTCAGGCGAGGGGCCCAGAGACTGCGCATCCGTTTCATCCAACACATAACGGTACGCCAGAGGAACAGCCGGTTGCTGTTCCGGGAGGTGTCGCATGAAAGCCTGGTATTCAATGATGGTTTTGTCACTGGTCCTGATGGGGCTGAACGGCTGCACTCCGACGCGCGTCAGCGACCGCGTGCCGCCACTCATAGTTCCGGAACGCTGGCAGAACGCCTCAGATGCTCAACCGGTCTCAACGTCCAAGGATCTCAGCCAATGGTGGAAGGGGTTCGGCGATCCCATGCTGAACGACCTGATCGACCGCGCGCTGGCCACCAACCACGATCTCAGACTCGCCAAGGCGCGCGTGCGTGAAGCCAAGGCCATGGTCACGGTCGCCGAATCGGCGCTCTACCCCAGTCTCGATCTGTTCGCATTCGGCGGTCGGCAAAAGAGTATAGACCGAGTCTTCGGAGTGCCGGGGCCACAGGGCATCGAACTGATCATGCCCACCGCCGATGTGGTCAGCGGCGGACTGGCCGCACGGTGGGAAATCGACGTGTTCGGCAGCAGACATCTTCGAGCGGAGGCCGCCGTCGCGCAATCGGCGGGAACCGAAGAGACCCAGCGCGCAGTGCAAGTAGGATTACTGGCCCAGGTGGCGACGAATTATCTAGAGCTGCGCGGGATACAGCAACGTGTCAACATCCTGCTGGAGAATATTGAGGTTCAGCGTGAACGCTTGAGAACCGTGCAAACGTTCTATAAAGCCGGTTTGGTGAATGACATGGATGTGGCCCGTCAAGAGACGCTGTTGCACAATACGGTAGGTACGCTGCCAGTCCTGACAAGCACGGTGAAAAACTTGATCCATCGACTCAGTGTCCTGCTGGGAGAAACCCCATCGAGCTTGGAAGAGCGGTTGACTCATTCCATGCCGCTGCCTGTAACCCTGCCGAGTATCCCCAGGCTCCTGCCTTCGAGTTTGCTGGAGCAGAGGCCGGATCTGCGGCTTGCACAGACCGAGGTCAGTGCGGCAGCCGCCAGCCTCGGTGCGGCGCGAGCGGATATGTTTCCGAAATTCGTCCTGTCGGCGAGCGGCGGGTTCGGTGCACTGGCGGTCGGCGGATTTCCGAGCCTGGCAGAAAGCGTGTATACGCTTGGGTCGGGTCTCACGGCTCCGATATTCAATGCTGGTCGCATAAAAGCTCATATCACGGCGGCGGATGCGCGGCTCGATCACGTCGCGGCCAACTATGAAAAGACCTTTCTTCTCGCCTTGGAGGACACGGAAAATGCCTACGTCGCGCATACCGCGGCCCTCGAGCGCCGCGATCAGTTGCTCCGGGCCGAGACGGCGGCGGAACGATCCCATGCCCACGCTCAAGCCTTCTACCAACGCGGAGCTGTGGACTTCCTGTCGGTACTCGACGCTCAGCGGACAAGGCTTTCAACCAGCGACGAGTGCACCAAGGCCGAGACTGCGGTGCGCGTAGCCTTGGTCTCCCTCTATCGGGCCTTTGGCGGCGGCTGGTCCGGCGAACCTTCGGTGGGTCGCCCGCCGTCTTGAGGGATCTGGTTGGTCATGACTCTGAAGGCCTCACAGCTATACGGAAACGACTCGACGACAGAGAAGCAGGTTCGATGGGGAGCAAACCTTAATGATGAGTGAGAAGAAAGGAAGGGGACAAGCATGGACCACATGACATTTACGACAATCTTCTCTTTGCTAACTACAGTGGGGATGGCTCTGCTGATGATGTGGGGCATGAGTAACGTGGACCCACAGGGCCAACGTGAAGCGGCCCAACAACCCTTCAACTTACCAGCTCGTGGGAAGAAAAGGGTACGGCGTATCAGACACAAGATCCCGTCAGGGCAAGGAGGTACCCCATGACGTGCCTACGCTGCGATGGATTGATGGTGCATGAGAAGTTTGAAGATCTTGACGGACTCTGGTCGAGTGATCATGAGTTTACCGGATGGCGTTGCCTCAATTGTGGGGCCATTGTCGATCCCGTGATTGCTGCACACAAGCGTATCACGTCGTCCCAGAGGAGCACCCTTCATTACCGGACCCTGGCCGATGAAGCTCACCCTTTCAACGCCATTCAGGAGGAAGCACAATGCTAAGACCTAATAGATGCGCTCTCACGATTACTACCATTTCTCTGATTGCGGCTATCCTGTTCGGAAGCGGCTGTGCAACCACTTCCCCTTCTCCATCTCAAACGTACAACGCCGAATTGGAATATCTGAAATCTCTGCATCAGGATGGTCCTGTTACTGAGCCTCAGCTCGTCGCCTTCTTGATGCAGCAGTTCACGAATGCCAACCAGCAGCACGCCGGCATCGCGTTCTACGAATCCTTCCTACAAAAGCACGGAGGGCAGCTTTCTCCCGAGCAAACAGGGTTATATTTGAGCGCCTTGGGCGTCCTGCGCGCCTCCTACGCCGATCAGGTGCCCCTATTGAGTCGAATCGCTTGGGTGAATAAGACGATCGAGATCCTAGAGCAGGCGCGGATGCTCACCAAGAACGACTACTTTCTCGTACGATGGATGATAGGCGTTGTGTATGCGCAGCTCCCCGATCGATTCAACAAGGCCGACGCCGCCTTAACCGATCTCAAATGGTGCGTGGACAACATCGCGAAGGCACCCCATGACGGTTGGCTGCGCGAGCCGTACTATTACCTGGCTGTGCTATACGATCGGGCCAAAGATCAACAACAGGCGCAAGCCTATTTGCACCTGAGCGGCCATGACGGCTTCAACAAACCAATCACACTGACTACGCCGTATGCGGTCAATGCCACCAAAGGCTTTACGTTCCATCCCAAGCGATTACGAGAAATCGTTCCCGGCAAGATCTTTAATCTGTCGGGTTTTGAGTTCACCGAGTATTACTTCATCGTATCAAAGGACGGCAAGGAGCTGATATCCATCGACGCTGGCACCCGGCCCGACGCGGCCCAAGCCGCGTATGAGTTCCTGCGACATCGCTTCCCTGACCTCCCCCCATTGACGACAGTATTTGTGACTCATAGCCACTGGGACCATATTGGCGGGCACCGGTATTTCCACGATTTGGGTCCGCAGGTGAAGTTCTACGCCAGAGACAACTATCGTCAGGAGTTGGAGATCGTTGCCCCAGGCACGCGAGGATTTCGCTACTTTTTTGGCGACGATTTTAAAGATGATTTCATTTCTGATTTCAAGCCCGATATCACCGTCGGCAAGCGTACCGAAATCACCGTAGGAGGGACTCGCTTTGCCCTTATTCCAGTTCCCGGTGGAGAAACGATCGATGGACTCTTTATTCATGTACCTGAGCATGACACGCTGTTCGTCGGTGATTTCATCATGCCGTATCTCGGCGCTCCATTCGTTGAAGAGGGCGACCTTCCGGGACTCTTAGCAGCCATTGATGTAGTAGTCTCCTTAAACTCTAAGCACCTGCTCCACGGGCATGAGCCGCTCACGCGGATCTGGAACACTGGGGGCATGCTCGCAAAGCTCAAAATCCATCTCGAATGGCTTTACCAAGAAACTCTGAAGGCTACCCGGAATGGCATGAGCCGAGCGGCGATCCATCATCAAAATCTGATGCCGCCATTCATCCATCAGAATCCCGAGGTGCACTTCCCCTTTCTCGTCATGCGAGAGAATGTCATAAACCGAATATACGATCAGAACATCGGCTACTGGCAGCCCGACCTCCAAGGCATGGACCATCTTAGTCAGGAAGAGTTCGGTTTGTTATTGACGCACTACTTAGAGCGTTCAGAACCACAGCTGGTCAGTGCTATTGAAAACATGCTGGAGAACGGCGATCACGCCCTCGCGGCACGTACAACGACATGGGCACTGACTCAATATCCGTCCAGTGCCAAGTTGCAGGAGCTGAGGAAGATAGCTTTCTTGAAGCAGAAAGAGAAATACCAAGAGCTCAGCCCCTTCAAGGTTATTGTGTACTCGGAGGCTATCCAGCATGGAACGCCACAGTTGCAGCATGCCCTGCCTAACAACGGCATGGAGGCGGACGCTCCCTAATGTCGCGTGTTGTGCCTTACTTAATATTTAAACAGGGAGCGGCTGGGCGCTGGAGAACACGCTGCCAGCCGGTTGCCGATCCGGGCGTTGCGCCAAGCAGTGGTCACTCACCAGCCGACGCCTGGCTTGGTGCATCACTCGGATCGGGGTGTGCAGTATGTCTCGGGCGAGTACGTGCAGCTCCTTCATGAGCAGACCGGCAAACCCCTACGATAACGCCAGCTGCGAGAGTTTTCTATCCGGTGCCGCCACTCTGCAGTTTTTCAGCCAGCCGAAGACGCTGAATCTGAGGGAGCAAAGAGTATGAAAAAGAACAACCGAACAACACGAGTGTGCTAATTTTCGTGTCTCACCAGAGGGGTTCACCCCATGACCTTGTGCTAAATTTGTGTTAAAAGTTGTTCAAACAGATAACGACCAATGGAATCAGTAGAGACACTAGGAAGCCCTTAAGCTTCGGTATTCAAATAAAAAACGGGGAAACCATTTGAAACACCGAGCCTTTTTAAAAACGCCATGTTGCCATTCCTAAACCGTTTGTCGTACGTTCAATTCGTATCGGGGGCACCACTTTTCAACCGCTTCAGCACCGCTTCCAGCTCCAACCGAACCCCCCGTTCCGGTTTCTGTCACGGTTCCGATCCTAAAAGAGTCACGGTGAGCTTGTGCAACCGGTCAGCTACGCGGCCTGCCGTCCAATGCACGATCCAAGTTGAACGCGGCACTGATTAAGGCGATATGGGTGAAGGCCTGGGGAAAGTTGCCGAGCGCTTCGCCGCTTCCCCCGATCTCCTCGGCATACAGCCCCAGATGATTGGCGTGGCCCAGCATCCGTTCAAACAACAGCCGGGCTTCCGTCAACTTCACGCGATCGACATGTCCCGCCCGAGTCAGCGCTTCCACCAGCCAAAACGAACACATGGTAAACGTGCCTTCTCGCCCTTCGAGCCCGTCTTCTCCGGTCCCGCTGTCGTAACGATACACGAGGCCATCGGAGACCAATCCTCCTTCCTTCGGTGAGCGATTGATGGCATGCAGCGTGCTCAACATGCGCGGATCGTTGGGAGACATAAAAAATACCATCGGCATGATGAGATTCGACGCGTCGAGCGAGTCGCCGTCGTAGTGCTGTACAAACGCCTGGCGTTTCTGACTCCATCCCTTGGACATGACCTCTTCATAGATCTGATCCCGGATACTCTGCCATCGGTCGCGATCGGCCGGAAACGACCGTTTATCAGCCAGGCGAATTCCCCGGTCCAGCGCCACCCAGCACATCATTTTGGAATAGACGAAATGACGCCGGCCTCCGCGCACTTCCCAGATGCCTTCGTCCTGCCGCTGCCAATTGTCACACAGCCAATTCAGGCGGTGCCGGATGCGCGCCCAGGCGTCATAGCCGATGGGCATGACATATTTGTTGTACAGATAGAGCGAATCGAGCAGCTCCCCGAAAATATCGAGTTGTAATTGCGAATAGGCGCCGTTGCCGATCCTGACGGGCCGGGAGCCGCGATAGCCGTCCAGATGATCGAGAGTCTGCTCCGTGAGATCGTGGCGACCGTCGATTCCATAGACGATCTGCAGTGTGCCGTCGGCCTCGACCTCGCCGGCGCGCGCATCCAGCCATTGCATGAAGGCGTGGGCTTCCTCCGTGAAGCCGATTCTCAACAAGCCATACAACGTAAAGGCGGCGTCGCGAATCCAGGTGTAGCGATAGTCCCAATTCCGTCCGCCGCCGATCGACTCGGGCAGGCTGCAGGTCGGCGCGGCGATAATCGCTCCGGTCGGTTCGAAGGTCATCAGTTTTAGCGTCAGCGCCGATCGGTACACCATTTCGCGCCACCGACCGGTATAGCTGCACTTCGACAACCATCGATGCCAGTAATCGACCGTGTGTTCGAAGACCTCCTGCGTTTCGGTGTTGGAGGGGGACCGACGGCACTCCTCTCCGGCCTTCAAGGGGCGCAGGACGAAAATCGCCTCCTCGCCTTCCTGAAGCGCAAATGTCGCGTGGACGCTCTCGCCGTCGCAGGAAAGCGGAACGGCGGTCGTTAACTCCAGGCTCAGGAGGGCCGACTCAAAGACCGCGCCATGTTCTCCAATCGTCGCCCGATGCGGGAGCCGCGCATAATCAAACGCCGGACGGCAGCACATCTGAAAGGCCAGTGTCCCTCGCGTAACTCTGACGCGCCGAATCAAATGATCCAGCCAGGGCGATTCGCGAGGCACGCCTGCCGGCATGAAATCTTCGAGTTCTCCGACGCCGTCCGGCGAGAGAAAGCGGGTGACCAACACGTTGGTTTCAGGCCAATAGAACTGTTTTGTGCGGATGCCACCATCGCGAGGGCCGATCTCGAACCGGCCCCCCTTCTGGTCGTCCAAAATGGCGGCAAAAACACTCGGTGAATCGAAGAAGGGAATACAGAACCAATCGATCGAGCCGTTCATGCCGACGAGCGCCGCCGTCCGCATGTTGCCGATGATGCCGTAATTTTCAATGGGCTGGTACGCCATCGCGGGCCTCCTTCTCACCCTTCTGATTATGCGGCCTCCGCGAACAAGTGGCGCGACGCGAAAGCTATAAGGGCTCCATTGAGAAAGGTGACAATCAGTTTGTACCGTTGAAAAGTGAACAAGCCGCTCGTTTCCGTGTCCGGATTCCAGTCACGGCTCCGATCCTAAAAGAGTCACGGTGAGGGGATAACACAGGAGGGGAGGGGAAGCAACAGCAGGCCACAAACCCCTTGATAGGATTGGGCCTGCCGTTGTATAGCGTGGTCTGCTTTGACCTGGTGTTTCTGCCGAGTTCGTGTTCCTAAACCGCTGGTCGGCTGTCCACAAAACCTGCAAAAATTCAAGTCTCCAAGCTCTTGAAATCTCAGCCTGCCAAAACTAACTCTCACTGTCCTTAAATCAGATGATTGGTGAACAGGCCTAGTCGTAGGACCAGCGGTTTAGGAAAGCCTTGTCACCACCCTACTCCAGCCTACTCAGGCTCACTCAGGCCCACTCCAGCCAAGGTGGTCTGATCTTCCCCTGATTGTGGACACCGTTGGTGGAGTGAGGTGGAGTTGAGCACAAAATGATATATGGACCCAGCCTCCGGTGCAACGGCGGGTATCACGCGATGAACCACAATGCAGGGCAGCGTCTATAATATCCGGCCTCTCGATGGACAACCGATGTGTCCGGGCCTTGATGACATACGCGCGCGTTCTCCTCATGAGCACAACGGCCTCGTCCGGGCCGACAATGTGTCCAGGGTCTGAACGCGCCGGGTGTCCCTGTGATGTCATCACGGATGCTCCGCGCTGCACTCCTCGGTGTGAATCCTTGTCTGATCGGCTCGTGTCTCTTCACGAAGACCGGTTTGCCCCCTGCCTGTACCTAGGCGGGTGGTCGATACACCTCATCATGGGCCAACAAGGCCCAGATTACCCGGGCGTTTTTGTTGGCCAAGGCCCCCGCGGCGACATGGGTGCCTTTGCGGCATTTGAGCGCCCACAGCCACCGTCCTTGCGTATCAACCCTCCGCTCGGCACGCTGTACGACGGCGCGCGCCCCATGAATCAAGAGCGTCCGCACAGACCGACTCCCGCGTTTCGAAATCCCGCCTAACCGCTCCCTACCGCCACTGGAATATTGCCGAGGCACCAGGCCCAACCAGGCCGCCAGATGCCGGCCGTTGTGAAACGCCTGAGGCCGCCCGACAGTCGCCAGCAGTGCCGTGGCCGTCAACGGACCAATCCCCGGCCCCGCCGCCAGTTTCCGGCAGACCGGATGCGTCCGGTACACGCCATCCACCCGGTGCGTCACCCGCTCGATGCGTGAGTCGAGCTCCGGCCGTTGCGCGTACAACTCGGCGAAGGTCTCTCGGGCAAACGTGGTCAATCCCGACTCCGCATCATCCAGAAACCGGACGACGGCAGGCCGGACCTTCTCCGGGGATTGCGCAATCACCAACCCCTACTCGGCCAACAGGCCCCGAATCTGATTAATGCCGGCGGTCCGGTGTTTGACAAGGAGTGATCGTGTGCGGTGTAACGCCTGCAGATCGGCTTGTTCCACGGTCTTGATCGAGACACCGCGCCTGGTGGGCCGACTGACCGCTTCGCAGATCGCTTCTGCGTCTCGAGCAGCATGCTTGTTGGTCTTGACATAGGGCGTGACGTACTGGGGGCTCATCAGCTTGACGGTAGGCCCGAGCTGTTCAACCACTCACCCCCAGTGATGCGCACTCCCGCAGGCCTCCATCCCGATCACACAAGGCGGCAGGCTCGCCACCGCCTCCATCACCTGACTGCGCTTCACGCGTCGGCTGCGCACCGCATGCCCTCGCGCATCCACCCCGTGCAACTGCAACACCTGCGTTGCCAAATCGATCCCCAATGTCGAGATATGCATAGTCCCCTCCCTTCTTCCTGACCATGAGTGTGTGTGGCGCGCTCACCAACACTCATCTTGCCTCCGGTGAGGCTCGTGTGGGAAGAAGGCTGGGTCCATTTCATTAGCACAATCCGACTGAGTGAGCCCCAGCAGCCCATCGACGAAGCCCAAAGTGGTTTCCTCAAAAATGCGAAAAATGATCGAATACCATTCCAATGATGGACTGTTCTGCCCTCCAGGGTTTCCCCTAGTTTATCGCGGTCTAATTCTACGCATACTTATCGTCACGCTACGGTTTAGGCTTAGTCCACGCGGTTTCGAAGAGACTAACCCATCCAGTCGAAACTCGTCTGGCGTACTCATGAGGAAGATACTGAGTGGCCACCATCCTGCTTATCGCAGTACTCCTGTTGGGCCTCGTCTCCGGGTGTGCTACGAGACCAACCCCTCTGCTTCACCCCGAGGTTGTGGACCGTCGGTGCGGACCTGTCTCGCCCGTTCACCGATCTCTCAACCAAAACCTCTCTCGCATGCCTGTTGGCTCGGAGCGCCTTCCAGTCAATCCTGATGTGCTTGCCGGGCGATTTTCTCCGCAATCCCAGAGTATCGCCGACAGTATCGGCGTCAAAGATCTCCTCGCGCAACTGACGATTCTGAAGGCAGAGGCGGATCAACATGGTGGGGCCATGACCATCGAACGCCTTCACGTGCAGCAACAGCTCTCGAATCGCATATTACTGGCCTTTCTGGATGTCGCCAGAGCCGCTGCCGAAGCCGATTGCGAAGAAGAACGAGCCGATCAGCTTGCGGATGGGTTGCACGAGGTGCGTGACAAACGCATTCGACAATACACACTCATCGCCATCGTGGGTGATGCCATGATCGGCATCGTCGCTGGCGCATTGGAACTCGCATTGCAAGAAACGGCCGCAGCCGCCGCTGCGATATTCGGAGGCAGTGTGGCAACATGGTTCGGCCTGTCTGCTTTTTTCGACGACACCCACTATGACTTTCGACACGCGCGTAACCTCTTGCAGGAGGTGTGGATGGCGCCTGAAGAACCAGCGCTGATTCCTCCTTCAGTATGGCGGCACTTGACCCGTCCGTTACCCGACGATCCTGCGCAGCGGTCCTTACGAGAATCCCTCATCATCCGCTGGCGTCAAGACGGTCGGTTTGGGGAGGCAGGTTCGGAGCTGGAGCAGCGTCGTACGGCTCTGTTTTTTGGTGAGGGAGGCTCCTCTGAGATTGAAGACCTTCGTGCTCGAGCCGCCATGTTGGATCTTCTCGAATCCGACATCAATCTCATGAGCCAAGATCTCGAACGACTCATGGAAGAAGTCCTCCTGCTAAATGACTCATGAGCGGGAACCTGCCCCTCTCACTGTTGCCACCCGATGGTTCCTGAGGGGGGTCAAATAGCTTGTGATATCTCTCGCGATGATCATAGTGATTTCCTTGAGGATAAAGGCTGGAATTCAGGGGGGTCAAAAAGAACTGATTTTTACTTCCTGGTCTATCCAGAAAGTACCCCGTTTTGGCTTATGTCCTAAGCTAATCCAAGATTTAAAACATCCTCAGCATCGCGCTACTGCTTCTGGGCCTTCGCCCGAAGGGCCTCAAGCAAGTCCTTGAAGTAGGGCGTCATCAGGACACGAGACGCGGAATGCTTCATCGAGGATCCAAATCCGGCGACCTGCTCGGTCGACACACGACTGAGGTAGACGACGACCGTGCCGTCCTCCGTTGGGAGCGCCGCCGCCCCTTGTTGCAGGCAGTTGTAGTCATGGCTGGCGTAGTATTGGCGATCCACGAAGACATAGGCTTCGCCGACCTGGAAGAGTAGGCGGTGAGACAAGGCAAAGGTCGGACGCCCAAAGACTTCGCTATTAATCCACAAAAACTGTTCCTCGAGCTCCTCGCCTTGCCTTAAGGTGGTGGCCGGATACTTGATGAGTACGTCGTACACGGAGGGGAGATACTTCGCAAGGAGCTTCGATTGTTTTGTAGCAATGGACAGCTCGTCGCTCGCGAGGAGGTGAGGCCCGCTCTTGCGTGCGTAAGGCGCGACGCCTGCCAATCCCTTCGTGTGATAGGCCTGGTAGCGCGCCAGCAACCCCTCGCGTATCAGTGCCTCCACCTTCTGAATCGGCACCGCCCCGTCCTTGCTGGCTGAGTTCAGCGCCCGAAAGGCCGCCATCTCCTTGGCGTCCAGATTCAGGTCATCGCCCGGTTCCCCTTTGAGGTAGCGCCGGGCTTCTTTCTCTCCGTTTGGAGCCAGCGTCACCCCTGCAAAATCGGCCACTGACCCTTCGTTCTCAATCGTTCCAAACCCAATGTTCCCAATCCTTCCAAACCCAGTGATCACCTTGATGTTCATAAACGTAGCCGCCTCACGAAAGAGATCGGTAAGATTCTCAGTCTTTGTCTTCACCAACAAGGCCATGCCGAGGGCCAGCTCCCGATCCGATCCTTCAGTGGCCGTCCACGTGACAATTTCGCCCTCCCGGATTCTCTGCCGGTCGCGGTCCGAAATCTGCAGCTCCTGCAATACTTCATCTGCGGGGGGCAGCGCCGATGCCTCAAGGACAGGACTGCAGAACGCTAGCCCTACGCATAATGCTCACGACGGTGCGGATTGCACCTAGGAGGTTGACGACACAATGCTGGAGGATAGGGGAATAGGAGTCGGTGTTTGCTCGTGATTTCATTGATTCCTCCTCCGGGTTTTCCTTCACGGGCTGACGCTCCTTGTCAGAAAGATTCGTTTTTGGAACAGTCGGAAGGATACGTCAAAGCCCTGGAAAAATCGACCTATCGAGTCTTGAGTTCGAGAGAGGTTTTTGAACCCTGTGTGCAGACAGGACTCGAACTAGATATAAGTTGCGGTCGTAAAACGGTTGTATAGCAGTACTATCCTCCGCTGACTCTGTTTCACTCCATATCACCCAGGAATGGCTCCAGATGTTTTGAGAATCATGATTGATGCCTATGAGATCTGTGTCACCGCTGGAGAAGCGGAGATAGCCCAAAGTCAAACCTCGCCTTCGACACAGTAGAACCTTTTCATGGGTAGCGGTTTTTTTGCGGTTCGGTAGCGGTTTTGGTGACGATCAGAGATATGTCTAGGTCGTAAATGGTAATGGAGTGGAGGAAAGAAATATTGCATGACTTCAGTGGGATCGTATCAATTGGTCTCACTCGATCATCTTTAGTAGTAAGTGTCTGAGTAGCTCTTTTAATGCGAGGGTCCTGGGTTCGAGTCCCAGCCGGCTCACCATTTACAATCATTCACTTCCAAGCGTTCTTGCTCTCGTAAGACCGGTCACAATCGCTCCGTGTGCTAACTCGCTGCGGGTGCGGCCCATCCAACACGTTCACACCCTCTCGCAAACTCTCCGGCGAATGATGCGCATAGCGTTGCGTCATCTGGCTGGTCTTGTGACCGAGCAGACATTGTACCTTGTACAAATCCACGCCACGTTGCACTAAGCGTGTGGTGAGCGTGTACCGCAAGTCGTGAAAGCGGAAGTCTGGAATGCCTGCCCGATCGCGCGCCTCGCAAAACTCCCGAGCCAGGTACCGTACGCGAAGTTCATTCCCGCGAGGGGTTGTGAACACGGGGCCGCGTGCGGCTTTCGTCGTCGCTTGCTTGGCCGCGAGCAGCTCGTATACGGTTGCATTTAAGGGGATCGTGCGGTGAGTGCCGTTCTTACTCTGCATCATCATCAGGACTCCCCTCGGCTGTCTTCCGCTACGATGGGTTTTGAATAATTTCATTGGGCTTCATACATCCAGCTGAATAAGCCACCCGTCTACTTTTTAACCGGGCACAACACACTCTTTCCCCTTTACTTCCAAACAGCACTTTTCCGTGCAAAACATGCCGCCCGTGTTACAGTTTCCAGAAAGTACTCTGCGCACAGTCGCGTACAGGATTCCAGATTATGAAAGATCCAACCCTGCGACAACTTCAGGAAATCAGCGCTCTGCTGAATTCGAGTCTTGACCACGCGACCATCCGCAAGCGTGCCATCGAAGCGGCCACGCTCTTGATGAATGCCGAAGCCGGCTCGCTCCTCTTGTTGGATGAGACCGCTGGCGAATTGTATTTCGATGTGGCTCATGGCGAGAAGAGCGAGGCTGTTCGTGAGGCTCGTTTTCGGCGCGGGCAAGGGATTGCAGGACATGTCGCTCGAACCGGAGAACCTATTATTGTGAACGATGTCCAGCATGATACCCGTTTCTTCCGTCAAGTAGACCAAGCTAGTGGATTCGTTACACGCAACATGGTCTGTGTGCCCGTCACGGCTCATGGCCATCTGCTAGGCGTGCTCCAAGCCATCAACCGCAAGAATGGGGATTCATTCGGCGAGGACGATCTCCAGACCTTTGTCGCGCTTGGTCATCAGGTCGGCATCGCAATCGAGAACGCCAATCTCTACGAGGAAATTCATCACTTGTTCGAAGGGTTTATTTCCGCCAGTGTTCAAGCCATTGAAAGCCGCGATCCCACTACCAGCGGGCATAGCCAACGCGTGGCCATCCTCACGTGCCGACTGGCTGATGCGGTCTCTCAAAGCGATTCCGGCCTCTATGCGGACGTTCGATTCAATGTCGAACAGCTCAAAGAGCTTCGTTATGCCGCCGTGCTTCACGACTTCGGCAAGGTCGGAGTTCGTGAACACATTCTCCTTAAAGCACGGAAGCTGTATCAGCTCCAGCAGGAGCTCATCAAATCGAGGTTCGATTTCATCAAGAGGACTTTGGAAGCCGATACGTTACGTCGCAAGCTGGAGGTGCATGAAACCAGAAGGGGAGGGAAAAAGCAGACGTTATTGGCACAACTGGATCGACACCTGGCCCAGCAGACGAAAGAGGTGGACGAGATGTTTTCGTTCATCCTGAAATGTAACCAGCCGACTACGCAATCCTCTGCCGAGGTCGTGAAGTTGAAGGAAATCGCGCAGCTGGAATACCGGTCTTACGATGGCCCCCGTCCTTTTCTCACGGAGGAGGAAGTCGGCGCGCTATCGGTGCTCCAGGGCACTCTCACCCAGTCCGAACGAACAGAGATCGAGCGGCATGTTGCTCACACGTTTGAATTCTTGTCAAAAATCCCCTGGTCGAGATCGCTCAAAAACGTGCCGTCGATCGCGTGGAGCCACCATGAAAAGTTGGATGGCAGTGGCTATCCCCGTGGGTTGCTGCACAATCAGATTCCGCTACAGGCGCGCATGATGACGATTTGCGATATCTACGATGCCTTAACAGCGTCGGATCGGCCATACAAAGCGGCTATTTCTTCTGACACTGCGCTCAGCTATCTCGAGGGACAGAGCAAGGAGGGAAAACTAGACTCGGAACTTGTGCATGTCTTTACGAGACAAAAGGTCTACCAAGTTACTCAGCCTCGTTCGAAGATCTGCAAGATCGCCTGACCCGCGGCCTCCTTTTCAGCCCGCGGTGGCTTCACGTTCCACATGCTTCGCACTCTCAGACTGACATTCCACTGTGTAGGCTCCCACCGGGGCTTGTCGGCCCTTGACGGTGACCACTTGAAGCTTTCGGAGCTGGATGTGGTCGAGTCCATCCCGTTGCGCGTCCGGCTTTTCGCGACCCAACCCCAATGCGAGTTTTGATGCCGTGAACTCGGTCAACAGAATTGGATGGTCCAGCATTCTGGTCAGTCCCTGGAAGCGCGCGGCCAGATTCACCTGATCGCCGATCATGGTGTAATCCATTTTTTTGCCCTCCGCGCCGATATTCCCCACCAAGGCCACACCCGTGTTGATGCCGATCCCATTCTCGAGGATCGGTTTTCCTTGCGACTTCCACCTGGCCTGCAGGTCCTTCAATCGCGCCTGCATCTCCAATGCGCATTGTACGGCCAGTTCGGCATGGTCCGGCTGGTCCAGCGGTGCCCCCCAGAAGACGACAATTTCGTCCCCGACGAATTTGTCCAACGTCCCGTTCCACCGAAAAATCACGTCGGTCATGGTGCTGAGATATTCATTCAGCTGATCGACCACGTCTTCTGCCGGACGATGTTCACTGAACGTGGTAAACCCGACCAAATCGGAAAACAGCATGGTCAGTTCTTTACGCTGTCCCCCTAACGTCGCCTTCGAAGGAGATTTCATCAGTTCCTGCACGATTCGAGGACTGACGTAACTGGCAAACATGGAATGAATGTCTCTAGCCTGGCGCTCCTTGAACATATAGTTGAGGACTGTGGTCACGACGAAGACTGATCCGATGGTCAGGGTCGGCATCACGACGGGCAGGCAAATCCCCTTCACAACAAAGAGCGCCTGCACAGTGCCCGCGTATCCAATCCAGGTCGCTGCTGCCAGCCACGTTCCATGTATGGCACGCACTCGTGGCAGGATAAAGGTCAGCATGAATCCGAAGAACAGGACTAGGCCGAATTCGACGGGGCCGGTCCAGAGTCCGGCGGTCAGAAACCGTTCGTGGAGAATATTTTCGATCACGGTGGCATTCTTCTCGACACCAGAAAAATTGGCGGAGAAGGGTGTACTGAGCTGATCGTATGTTCCCAACGCAGCCGTTCCGACTAGAACGGCCTTCCCCCGGAAGTGATCTGATGGGATTCGATGGTGGATCACATCGGTCGCGGACACCCAGGGAAATCGCAGATCCCGACCGGCGTAATTAATGAGCATTCGAAGCCTTTGATCCGTCGGTACGAGCGTCGCGCCAACCTGCACTCCGTCTCCAAGCAAGAGCGCCATATGCTCTCTGGTCTGGCCGAGATAGAGCCGCGCGACTTCCAGCGCAAAAGAGGGATAGTAGGCATCTCCGTGGCGCAGGGCGAGCACCTCGCGACGGGTGACGCCATCATGGTCGGACAATCGATAGACATGCCCGAGACCCGTTGCCTGTTGTGCAAATGTGCCGAGTGGGGGAAGCATGGCCGCCGCTTCATAGGGGTGAGACTCTTCAGCAGACTTCGTCTGCTTCACGAGCATGAACTCACTCTTCAGTAGGTATTCCGGAACCGCTCGGGCTGTGTCGGGCAATGAGCCGGTTATCTGGCTCTCCGGCAAGAAAAATGGCATAGCCAGCACGACTGCGCCTGCTCGCGTCAAGCTCTGGGCCAATTGCTGATCTGTGTCTAAGGCTTGGAGGCGGGCTTTCAACAGTCCGAGCACTTTGTTGGATAACGGTTCCTTCTGCTGTGCCGCAGCCAACCATGACTTGATATTACGGATCGCGTCGGATTCTTCCGGTTCGGCGTAGATAATATCGAGGCCAAGCACAGCCGGCTCGCCTGCGTAAATCTGATCGACGAGACGCGCTTGCTTGTCGCGAGGCCAGGGCCATCGTCCAATCTCTTTGAGGCTTTTCTCGTCGACCAACACGAGCACGACTTCCTGCCCAGGATTTCGTTCGCCCCGCAGGCGGAATTGAAAATCCAAGGCGGTATTGTCGAGACGCACGACGATGTTGGGGGCCAGCCACGTCAGAAATGCCAAACCGATCGTGACGGCCACGCCCAGGCCGAGTCCGAGTCGAAACCCGACTCCCGGGTTGTTGTCTGCTGAGAATTTCACGAGACGTTGTTTACCCTTCAAGGATTGGGAGCAGGCGTTCCGTTCATTGGGTATCATTGTGCCTGGTTGTATTAGGGGGACAAGACAATTTGCACAGTGCGCATCGTCCTCCCTTCCAGAGGGATTACCGACCATAACAACTGCGGCCCTTGGCCGATTGAGCCAAGGGCCGCAGACATCTCGTCGATCGCCGCAAGACGCTAGTGTTTCAGCAGACTCAATGCGCCGTTGAGGACAGCGGGCGGAGTTGCGAGTATCGTAGTGACAACCGGGGTCACCGGAGCCACGATCGGTGCGATGACTGGAGCCACCGGTGCCACAACAGTTGTGATGATGGGTGCCACGGGGGCTATAACAGTTGAGATCAGGGGGGCTACAGGCGCCACGACCGATGAAATTAGCGGAGTCACCGGGGCAACTACGGTTGAGACGACGGTAGTCAATGGAGCTACAACCGTAGATCCAACAGAAACGGACCCCACGGAAAGAGACCCCACGGAAACAGTTCCTCCAGAAGGTGACGTCGTTCCCACAGAGACAGATCCAACAGTGAGAGTCCCGGTCGTGAGCGTTCCCGTCGCCACAGCCGTCGTTCCTCCGCTGCTTCCTACAAGAGACCCGGTGGGTCGATTGGTCAAGGTTGTCAGCGCCTTCATCAAGCGCGCATCAAGGTTCAATGCCTGGAGCACCTGCGCCGGCAATTCAACGAGAGGCGCTTCGCGCAGTGTCGTCAGCTCAACGGCCGTCAATGCCCGAGTGAGTCCAGCCGGAGAGGATGCCATGGTCAGTTCGGCCTTCTCGATCGGGCGAATTACATTCTGACCTTGATCGTGAAATATCAAGTGCGTTGAAGCAGTCTTCTTGTCGGCGGTCTTCACCGTCGCTTCCGACTGATCATTGCCCATCGGGTCATGGCCTTTTAGGCCAAGATGATGCGGCAGAGGGGCCGATGGAGCGTGACCTTCAAGGGCGATCGAGAAGAATCCGGGATCAACGGCAACCGTCATTCCACCCGACGTAAAATCAACGCGTCCCTTCTCACCAATGTTGATAATGCCCGACTGTCCATTTTCGACCCAGACGGTGAAATAGGTTCCCCGGGCTGCCGCGACAGCCGAGGGAGTATGGATCTCGAATCTTGACCCATTCGCTTTAAACACTTTGCTCACCAGGGCCCGCACTTGGCCTTGCATAAGTTTCACAACAGCCCGCCGGACGTTCTTTTCCGGGTTGAATATGTACTCGTCGATCTCCACCCGACTGTTTTCTCCCACAGTCAGCATGCTGTCATCTTGAAACAACGCTTTTGTGCGCGATTCGTGTTGGGTCTGAATCACATCTTTGAACAACACCTCGTCATGGAGCTTGACTGGAAGGACTCGATCTTCACCGGGATGCGTGACACTGGCTTGACCCAACACTGCCGTGTAGAACCCGATTCCGTCCTGGTCTCTCTCCGCCCCCAGAGCAAGGGACGATCCAAAGGCCAAGGGAATTGCGAAGAGGCTTAACAGTATTCCTCGAGCTGTCATTATTTCCCCTCCCAGTAGACAAGAGACAACAGTCGCCTAAGAGTTTTCTCTGCCCCTCGTATGGGCACGAAATGTACCGAGACCGGCGGTTTTTGAGCGAGATCAGCCCTCTGGCCAAGCCATTGATAAGACAGATCATCGCAGAGACCAACTTTTGAGGGCCCCGTTCGAATGAGTTAGTTCTTTCGTAGCGTTATCAATAAGTTGAGCGACGTATTCTGTCACCTAGTACGACAATTTGCGTCATGGAACAATGAGTCGGTGGTTGGAAGGGCTTAGAAGCGGCTACTCAGGGTGAGCGAGAAAATATTGCGGGCGTAGTTGAACACCGTGAGGTTGGACTCATCTCTCGTGTAGTTGTATTCCGCTGCAATTGAGAGCCAATCGGTGAGGGGACGGCCAATCGTGGCAGTGAAGAACATGACGTTATCGCGACGCTTCGTTGTGCCGCCGGCTGAAAAAGAATTCGGGTTATCGTAATCCATGTGGTAGTAGTCGAATGCGAAGTTCGATTTCAACGTCCAGAAGTCCGGCACACCCAATCCGACCGATAGACGATGCGCGTGGTAGTCCCAATCGGCATTTGTTTGAACGCCCGGTGTCGCCACCGAAGGATTTCCTCCGCCGGTGTTATCGGTGTCGAAAGTATAGCCCAGCCGTACATGTCCTGTTCCATTGGCGAAGTAGGCGTACTGTGTGACGCCTGCCAACCAGTTCTTTCCGTCCCTGAAGGAATTTCCAGCAAAGCGATCATCCTGGAAGTCTTTGTACTGATACCGGAACTGTAGCTGGGTGAACAGACTGTTGGTCTCGGCGATCGTGAAGATCGGTTGCACGGCATTGGAGAGCAAAAACGGATCCTGGCCGACACGCACATAGTCGAAGGCATATTGGAGTCGTGCCGTCACTCGGCCCATTTGATGTTGAACAAATGCCGAGGGCGCATGGTCCTGGATGTCGAATGCTGTCAGTGTCTGTTGCAAAGTCTGATAAAAACCGTACGTGACTCCTGCCGTCCACCCGGCAGTTTGAATCGGTCGATATTCGCCGCGGGCGTAGAATGTAGTGCGGAAGTCGTCCTTCTTCGAAATACTCGACGTTCCGCCTGGAGGTTGGGTTCCGATGGGAAGCAATACGACATTGGTATCGTACTGGCCGCTGACGCTCAGATTCAGATCCCACGGTTTGGGGCCCTTAGGAACCGCGGTTCGTTGCTGCAGAACCTCACGAGCGATTCGAGCAAGTTCGGACTCTGGTTCGCCCGAGGCAATTGCCGCCTCTATTTCTTTTTGGCCCTGATCAATCATTCCACGCTCGTAGTACGACATCCCCGTGTAATATCGAGCGGTCGGTGTGAGGTCAGGGCTGAGAGCCATGGCTCGGGAAAACAAGGCGGACGACTGACTGAACGATTTCAGTTCATGCGAGACGACTCCCTGGTAGAAATAGACGAGCGGATTCTCTGGATCGAGTTTCTGGGCCTGATCAAGCGTTGCCAGCGCTTCGCGATATTTCCCGAGGTGACTTTGTGAGATGGCCAGTCCCAGCCAGGCTTGCGGACGAGCCGGCTGTCTCATTGTCAGATCGTGAAAGAGGGTTTCGGCTTCATGATACTTTTTGAGGCGTAACAGCGTCTGTCCGAGGTATTCGATCGCTTCCGGATCGTTCGGTGCAGCTTGTCGGGCCTGTTCGAACAGATCGGCGGCTTGTGTATAGTGTCCGCGACCAAACTCCACGATCCCTTTCGAAATGCTGAAATCATAGGTCTCATTCGGCGCCTGCGCCCACGCGACATGGTCGAGCGCAAACCCGATGGCGCAGAGACACAGTGCGCAGTACCAATTGTTCAATCTGTGCCGCTGACGCATGATGATCTTGGATAGGGGCACTAGACGAATACGTTCAAACTGCGTTACGTACCGGGCAGCGTAGCAAAGCACACTCATCAGTCAATGAATTGCAGAATTTCTTGCAACGCCTATCATCTGCATGGTGCGCTGCAGTTTGGCTAGACCGCCTAGGATAGGGTGAAGGAAAGTCTGTTACTCGGTGGAGACAGGTCCGATCGTCTTTCTTGAAAAAGACTCGACTGAATTTTCGAGGGTTTGGTTGCCACAATATTTGCAGGTGTTCCGGGCAGGAGACCAGCGGTATTCGAATTTCAGCTAGCCTGTTGTACCCCGCTTAAAATATAGACAGGTGGCTCAGTCCGCTGGATATATCAAACCCACTGAAAATATTCTAAACACATCGTAGTGGAAGACGTCCGAGGTCTCTTACCAGAGCTACGATCGAGTGCGCCCGGCTGTCTCATTAGAAATGGAGACTCGAAAAGAATGGATTCTCTGTAGAATTGATGATTAGCAATCTTCAGGGAATTGTCTACGAATTAAGTGGAGCAGTGCATTCAATATAGCGGGGCACGGCGGCAGGGTCGTACAACCATTTCCGCCCGCTAAGACAACACCTGAGCGTACCTATGAATTGACCAGATTCTGGCAAAAGTATAGGCTCCCGGAGTGCCAAAGAAAGAAGGGTCTGTTGGCCCTTCGCCGACCAGTCCAGGAAATCAAGTGAATGCTCGCCGTATTTTGGCAAGACCTGGCGCATGGATGAGATCGAGTTGGTGAAGGGACCAAACCAATCGAACAGCGAAAGGACACTCCTGTGAAACAAATCACGCAATTCCAAAATGCAGAGCTGGTGGGTCTGGCTGCCATCAACGAATCGCCGCTTTTTGAGCTGATCAAACACAACCTTTGCGAGCCGCGACGTTATCGCGTAGGCCAGCAACATCTTGCGCTCCTCCCCATAGATAGGCCGAAAACACCAAGCAAGAACGTCGCCGTGCTAAATTTGTGCTAAAAATTTCCACAACGGTTTGCATTCTACAGAATTAATGGGATCTCTAGATTTATCTCAAGTCCTTGCTAGCAGAGAAAACGGGGAAACCTTCACAAACCCAAGCCCTTGTGTGAATCCATCTTTTCGAGCTATTAGGGCGAGGGTCCTGGGTTCGAGTCCCAGCCGGCTCACCACATCTTTCAACATCTTTTGCGTCTCTTTTCCGCGCTCTATGGACTTGTTATTTTGATGTGGGAGAGAAGGCTTTACTGCGTCGCGTGTGTCGTTTCAGCTTAGTGATATCATGAGTTCTGCATCGTCGGACTGGACGATAACCGTTCCAGATCCATTGATGGTGCGGTAGGTATTGTCTTCGGATCACTCTGATGTCGGTAGAAATCGCGTGGGCAGCAATCCAATAGAATTCTGGTGGGCTGTGGCTGGCTATCGCCTGAACACTTCTTATTCGCTAATGCTCCAGTAAGTTAGGAGATCGCTTCAAGAGAATGTGTCCGTGAGTTTGTTCGCCGTTCCCGTCTGCTGACCCTGGCAAAGTTTCCGGTAAACGATGCTAGGCCCTCTTTTTTTATTCCCTATTTCTATCATTTATGCGTTTCATCATTAAACCCAAACCGACTAAGATTACCAGGACTACCACGATTCCTGTCATGCCCCATCCAAGCACGCAGGAGTAATCTTCATGGCAGTAGTCAAACATAGACTGCCAAAACCTGGTCATCTCGGTCTTGGCCATGCTCTGTACAAACATCGTGTCTGCTCCTTAGCTTTTCTGATTGGGCAATAGTATAACACCTCAGTCTGTGTACTTGACAGCCTCCAGGTCACTAGTAAATAATGTGCTGATCTAAATGTGTCATTGCAGCTAAAGAAACGCGTCGGAAAATTCACGCGCATCGCGCGATGAGCTTGCCCGTTGCGGATAAGGCGGGCGGTTAATTTGTGATGTGCGGTCCTGTTCTTCGAATCTCGGCTGTGAATCTGTGCTCGCTATTACAGCAGCCACTTTCGCCTGACTCACCGGCTCACGTATCGCTTCACCAACCCCGAAAACATTCACGCAGCCAGCCACATCGAAGATGGCACGACCTCGACCTTGACGAACGGTGGCAGTCAGGCAATGAGGCCGGTCCCATATCCGCCCAAGCCGGACGCGGTCCTCCTTGCCGCTCCAGGTTCAATGTTGTCAAGGAGAATTCATTCACATCATTCATTCATATCAATGGAGGTTTGTAGCCATGGTGAATTATAGAAACATCACACTCGCAGTTGTTGGCCTCTGCTTGTCCCTGTCATTTCTTGCCGTCCCTGCAATGGCCGTCGAGAAGGATGGCGTCATGATGAAGAATGGCAAGATGGTGAGGGTGACGGAAGGGAAAGAGATTGGCCGTATGGATCGCGAGACGACCATGTCCAACGGGACAAGGGTCATGATGAACGGCAAGATGTTGATGAAGGACGGGAAAGAGATACAGCTGCAGGAAGGCCAAGCCGTAATGCTGGACGGGAAATTGGTCGAGGGTGCTAAGTAGGGCAAGTAGTTTTTTCAGCGTCTTTGGGACTGACAACGCCCGACGTTCTGGCGGCTAGCGGAGTTCAGCATGGCTCCGCCCCGCCAGTTCGCCAGGCATTCTTGATCTTCCTTCCCAACCACTCAACCAGAGCCCATTCATCCTGGTCCCCACAGCACTCGGCCGGCTGGCGTGGCTGCAATGCAATAGAAATTGCCCGTACTACTGAGCCTGCCGATCATCAGTCAAAGAGGGTTACGGGTTCGAACCCTAGCCGGCGCACCAGTTTTCAATACCCTTCTTCCATTTTCATTTCTCCCCAAGCTCTGTAAGAGCGGTCATATTTCGCCGAAGGGCAACATCTTTGGTGTGCGGCTCAGCGGGCTGAGCGTGATCGCTTCAGACGGCACGCTCGAGACTGGGTAACCAACTTTCAACGTTGCATGGGGCGAGGATGGGCGGCCTCTCTTCATCACTGGCGGCTGATCGGTCTATCGCCTTTGCTTGACTACATCCAGGGCTCAGTATTAGCCTGCATTATTAATGAGCGCTTCTGCTGCAATCGTGGACTCGCTGCTGCGACAAGCTTTTGGCAGGCAGGCTCGCCGCTCGCCCCTTCGACGTACTGTTTAAGTACGCCTCGGGGCCTCGTGGCTCCGCGTGCCCGTCTCGCAATGCGACTGCGCGATTTCGCGACGAACCGTCATGAATAATGCAGGCTTGCCTACTGTTAGATTTTCCGCCGCAGGGCGACTCTAGTTGTGCAACGTTTCTACCGAAGGAGTCGTGTGGCCTCTCATCGTCAGACTGCTTCCGCTTCTCAACCACCGATTCTGGCAGAACAACAACGCCTTGAAGAGGACGCGAAGCGTCAGCGTCATTGGAAACGCTGGGGGCCCTATCTGAGCGAACGGGCGTGGGGAACCGTGCGTGAGGACTACAGTCCACATGGGACCCCTTGGGAAGCGTTCCCCCATGATCACGCCAGATCCCGCGCCTATCGCTGGAACGAGGACGGCCTCGCTGGCATCTGCGATCGCCATCAACTGATCTGCTTCGCCGTGGCTTTGTGGAACGGACGCGATCCGATTTTGAAAGAACGAGTCTTCGGGCTCACCGGCAACGAAGGCAATCACGGCGAGGACGTGAAGGAATGCTACTTCTATCTCGATTCGACGCCGACGCATTCCTACATGAAATACCTCTACAAGTACCCGCAAGCACCATTCCCCTATACTCGGCTGGTTGAGGAGAATCGCCGTCGGGGGCATCAAGATCTCGAGTTTGAATTGCTCGACAGCGGCGTGTTTGACGAGAATCGCTACTTCGATGTTTTTGTGGAGTATGCCAAGGCCACGCCGGAAGATCTCTGCATCCGTATCCAAGTGGTAAATCGTGGACCCGAGCAGGCCGAACTCACGCTGCTTCCAACTCTCTGGTATCGCAACACATGGTCATGGGGATCGGACATCCGGCGCCCCCGTTTCAAGCAAGGAGAGTCGATGAACCAGATGAGCGTCATCGAGACGCAGCACGAGACCTATGGCCTGCGCCGGCTACTCTGCGAGGGCGAGCCCACTCTGCTCTTTACGGAAAATGAAACCAACACCCGACGTCTCTATGGTGACCAAGAAGGCGCTCGGTATGTGAAGGATAGTTTTCACGATTATGTCGTGCAGGGCGAGAAGGAAGCGGTCAATCCGGATCATCTGGGCACCAAAGCTGCAGCCCAGTATATACTCACGCTCGCGCCCGGCGTGACAACGACTATCCGCTTGCGATTAACCAACGAAGAGCAGAGCCCAGGGTTTGCCACACAGGATTTCGACACCGTCTTTACGACACGCCTCAAGGAAGCGAATGAGTTCTATGATAGCCTTGCGCCGACCAATCTGTCGGAAGATGCGCGCCGTGTGCAGCGGCAAGCCTTTGCCGGACTGCTCTGGAGCAAACAGTTTTATCACTACGACGTCAATCGATGGCTCAAAGGTGATCCGAGCATGCCGGAACCGCCGCGTGAGCGCCTCCACGGTCGCAACTCCGACTGGACCCATCTCTATAATGCCGATGTCATTTCGATGCCGGACAAGTGGGAGTACCCCTGGTACGCCGCCTGGGATCTTGCGTTCCACTGTATCCCGCTCGCACTCGTCGACTCCACGTTTGCCAAGGATCAGCTCGTCCTCATGCTGCGTGAATGGTACATGCATCCGAACGGACAGATTCCCGCCTATGAATGGGCCCTCGGCGATGTCAATCCGCCGGTCCATGCTTGGGCCGCCTGGCGCATCTACAAGATCGAAAAAAAACGAAAAGGTGTCGGCGATCGTGTATTCTTGGAACGTGTCTTCCATAAATTACTCCTGAATTTTACCTGGTGGATCAATCGCAAGGATGCCGATGGGAAAAACATTTTCCAAGGCGGCTTTCTCGGTCTCGACAACATCGGAGTCTTCGACAGAAGCGCGCCGTTGCCGACCGGTGGCCACATTGAACAATCGGACGCCACCAGCTGGATGGGCATGTATTGCCTCAACATGTTGACGATCGCGCTGGAACTCGCTCGAGACAATCGGGCCTACGAAGACGTAGCCAGCAAATTCTTCGAACACTTCGTCTACATCTGCCGCGCCATGAACAACATCGGCGGTGAGAAGATCGAGTTGTGGGACCGCAAAGACGGTTTTTTCTACGACGTGCTGCATCTGCCGAATGGGGAAACCACACATATGAAGGTCCGCTCGATGGTGGGGCTTATTCCCCTGTTTGCCGTGGAAACGCTCGACTCGGAGCTCATCGATAGCCTCCCTCGCTTCAAGCACCGGATGCAGTGGTTCATCGAGAATAAGCCGGACTTTGCACAGCATCTGGAAACGCAGTCCGCCGACGGAGGTGTGCGGAGATTTCTCTCACTCGTGAGTCGTGATCGGCTGAAATCCGTGTTGCGGTACATGCTGGATGAAGAAGAGTTTCTGTCTCCCTACGGCATTCGCGCGCTCTCGCGCTATCACAAAGATCATCCCTATGTGGTCTCGGTCATGGGCCGTGAACATCGTGTGGACTACGAACCGGCTGAATCCAGCACAGGATTGTTTGGAGGCAATTCGAATTGGCGTGGACCGATCTGGTTCCCGGTCAACTATCTCCTGATCGAGTCGCTGCAAAAGTTTCACTATTTTCTCGGCAATCAATATCGGGTGGAGTGTCCGACCGGGTCGGGTCGTCAATCCACGCTCTGGCAAGTGGCGGCCGAAATCTCACGCCGTTTGACGCACATCTTTCTTCAGAATGCCCAGGGGAAACGTCCGGTGTTTGGCAGAATGAACCGGTTGCAGGACGATCCGCATTGGCGCAACAACATACTGTTCTACGAATACTTTCACGGGGACAACGGAGCCGGCATCGGCGCGAGTCATCAGACGGGTTGGACGGGACTGGTGGCGAAACTGATTCAGCAGAGCGGGGAGTGAGGATGTGAGGTGTGAGGGATTGGAGCCGAAGGCTGCCGGAATCTCGACTGGGCATTGAGTCTTGAGTGGCTGGAGACAAACGCTAGAGGGGGATCCTCCGGCACGGTCGCAGGCGCGAATATACGCCGGTATCATGCAGCTCCTGCTGACGGCGCGCATGCCACCAAGCGAACGGTTTGTCCTGGTTAACCACCTCGAAGAATGGCGTGACATCGACGGCCAGACAATTCCACTCTCAACGAATCTGTATCCGGGCGCCGTTCATCCGCTGGTTATGAGCAGCATAGAATTTTTAACAGACCCCTGGCCGACCTGGACCTTCAACTGCAACGGATTGACAGTCTAACGGGTGATCCTGCCGATCCATGGCCGCGAATCGTGGTGGGCCGGCCGCGATGTGAATTGATAACACCTGCTCATAAGCCGAGGAAAGCGAGACGCGGTGTATTGCAGAGTTCTTCAAGGAAGCTGTAGGCTGATCGCGAATGTCGCCGCATATCCGTCTGTCGTTATCTTCGGAGCCAGCATGAGTTGATCCCCGCCACGTCGGAAGATCCAATCATGCTGATTTCGCGCGGTGCGCGGCCCGTTCGCGGCATATGGAGGGGTAGCATGGACGCGATCCGTCAGCACATCGTCGAAGTACAATTGCGACGTGAACTCGAATCTTCGCTGAGTCATAGGTGCGGTGCGAATCTTGAAGTGAATATGTACCGTCCGGCCCGGATACCAGCCGGGGTACACAGTGACGAACCGAGTTTCGCCGCGCGCGTCGGTGATTTGATAACCCCGTAAAAATTTCTGGCCGATGGTGTTGAACCCAGGATCCTGCACATCCGAGTAGATGCCCTGCGCATCGCAATGCCAGATATCTATTTGGGATCCAGGCAGCGGCTGACATTCTCCGGCGTTGAGGCGCGAGACCTGTAGCGTCAGAGTCAGTGGCGTACCGGACTTCAATTGTCCATCGGTCGGATCCGAGCGAATGTCGGAGCGATTTAACCGTTCGTCGACGAAATAGGGGCCTCCGGTTTGCTCTGGTCGGACCACACATGAGGCTCCAGGCGTACCTGCAACAGCCCACCTAGGGTTCAGACTTCCGGCCATCAGCCAGACCGCCCCGGCGGCGCCAAGAAATGCCACGACTTCACGGCGGGAAAGGAGACGCCCCGCAGGCCTGTCTTCATCCGTCATTGCGATTCTCCTTCTTTTGAGCGTGACGTATTAAGCAAGCCGACGGTCGTTCGCGGGGAACGAGCCTTGCCGTCGTTGTATCACTCCATCAAAATCGTCAATGTCCCATCATACAGCTGGAACCGGTGGAGACACCATCCGGTTGTATGCACAAAGGTAGAACGCCGAGCGTCGAGAAATAGGGACCCTTGCTTCGCCCAGGTATGCCGCACCAGCGCCATTCCAAATGCGAAAGGGAATCCATGCAAGAAGGTATCGAGGCGAGTGGGTTCCTGGTCTCGGTCAGGACGTCACGCTCAGATCCTCACCTCGTTAAGTAGAAAGTCTGTTCAGATCAATGCGGTATCGTACAGGGGGAGAAAAGACTGTGAGAGTCGATGAACAATTGTGGAGTGCGGGCTGAAGAATGTAGTTCAGAGGCAGTTACTGCCTTGAACGTATCCAAGAGTTCCGGCCCGCTCATGGTCGAGCCCCTCACGTGCGATACCGGAACTCCGATATCTGCCAGCCCGTGCGTTACACCGTGGCCGGTTCAACTTCCTTCGTGGATTTGGCGGCGAGGCTGTTTTTTCGATTTTCGGCGATCGTTCGATCGATGACTGCTCCGCAGTTGATGCATTTCCACGCATAGAAGGCCAGGAAAAAGTCCGAGAATCGTTCCAACATCATCAATCCTTTGCACTTCGGGCAATCCATAATTATGTCCTCCCTCGTTATGTGAATGAACTTGCACGAGGGATTAGCAAATTGCGATCCAGCATGACAGCATCGCATTTTCAATGACTTAGTACTGTGGCGACTACTTATACGTACAACTTCGTACGCTCTGTTGTATCTATATTTTCAATTTTGTACGGGCTCTCGATTCACGTTCTGTATCCACAGCCGTCGCAATGTCAAACAGATTGGTCTCGTTTCCTCTGCACTTAGGAGCCTCTCCAAGCTTTATCCCTCGCCGGTGCATCGTCTTCACCTGCGCCAACGGTTTGCCGCACACCATGGATCACCTGCATGAGCAAAGTCCGTCTCGCACGCTGTCTTCGCTATTGACAGACGCTCCGTCTCTCCGTAGGCTTTCGGCGCATTCTTGCTGATGAATGCTCGTTCGATCCATTTGACCTTTCCGGTACCGCGTTCAATACTGATTCCTATGTCCGCTCTCCGACATCGATGGCCGGTGGCTGCGCTGCTCATCCTGGCGTGCTTGAGTTCCGGCTGTCCACGGGTGTTGTACCTGGATTATCAGCCCTCTAACTCGTTAAAAGGGAATGGAACCATACAGGTCGCGCCGTTCCTCTATGCCGGCCATCCGACCGGGCTGATGAAGCAGAAAAAGTTCGAGTCGAGTTCCCGTGACGTCGAAGCTCTGTATTTGTCACAGGATATCGGGGAATTTTTCACGAATGCGGTCAGGCAGGAGCTGGCCTTTTCGGGCTATCATGTGCAGCCGGGTGAGGCGCGGGTCGTGTCGGGCACGATCGAGCATTTCTTTCTCAATTACATCGGAGAGGTCGAGCAACGATTTGAAGTTCTGGCGACCTTCAAGATCGATCAAACGGGCGCCGTGGGCTTCGCCTCGGTGTGCCGCTCCAGCCTTCAGCAGTCTGTCGACTGGATGAATAGCGGTCTGCTCATCAAGCGGGGTATCAAGGACTGCATCGAACAGTTTATGAACAGCGCAAGGGCAGCCGGCGCCCTCTGAAGAGCTGGATGGGGTATCGACGGGATTCGGCTTGGGCGGCGATCCCGTCGTGTAGGCCTGGTATTCAACTGTGGGAAGGATAGAGACATGCAATGGTTCTCTGAAACCGGGCAGACTTGGTGTGGCTGGACAGTCTTGTTCCTGGCCCTGTGCGTCGTTGTTGGGTGCAGTCCGGTGCCAAAAAAATATCTGCGCGAGGCAGTGCCGAACGTCACGCTGTCGAAGTTGACCGCGGCATCCCAGGATTTTCGAGACCGGCTTGTCATAATGGGCGGCGTTATCCTGGAGGAGGAAGAACGAGACGATGCCCTCTGGTTGCACGTGAAGAATCGTCCGCTTGACCAGGATTACCGGCCTCAACTTCCGCCCAGCCCAGACGACCCCGAGGGCGGCTGGTATTGGGTTGTTGTGGGAGATTATCAGAGTTTTCCAAACGCACACCACCATTGGGGCGACATGCTTGTCGTCGGCCGGATGACCGGTTTAGCGCCCGGGAAAGAACCCGTTCTCAGGATGGTCTACGTACGAGGGAGAGGCATGCAGGCTGCTCATGACGCAGTGTGGGAAGACCTCGTGGATGCCAATTATATCCCCTCTCTTCCGGCAGGTATTGATCGGAGGTGAGTTAGGTGAGGGACTTTAGCCTATTTATGAGGTCTTCTACAGTAATTGCCGCACGGAAGTCAGAATCCGATGCGGTGTTCTCTCTTCACACTAAGATATTATGTAAAGAGACGCTTGCAATCCCTTGCGCATGGCTTCGATCGCAGGGAATTCACCGCACGTATTGGCTACTTCTTACAAATCTTCCAAGCTTTTTCTTCACGTATAGTTGATCCTGTGTGATCTGTCGCATCCTGCCACGATATGCCTCCTGAGCTGGGGCTTCTCGGTACCGATCCGTCCAACGGGAGCTTGATAGGGGGCACGCTGCTCTATGTCCGGTTACGTTTTCCTACCATGGCCACAGTTCACTTCCTTCCCCAGTTGATGAGGAGGCTGGCTCTTCCGCTCTCGTTCAGGAACCGTTCCCTCGCGGATGAATTGTCTTCGCCAGTGTCGGCAGTTTGTAGCTCACCACGGTCAGTCGGTCTCTCGTAATTGACGGCTTCGTGATTATACGAGCCAGGAGAACGCCGCGCAGGATGCTGAAAAGGTCCGCCAGCCAGTCTGGTCCATTTGGTCTGTTTGATTCGTTTGGTCTGTCTGGTTTTTGGTTGAACGAAACTAACCAGAAGAACCAGAAAGCCCTATTTTCCCCCGGAGACCACGATTGCGAAGTAGACCCAGGACCGTTGGGAGGGAGTGGCGCGTGAACAAGGAGAGGACCATGGTACAGCGAATTCTGATCGGCATCAGTGCGCTTTTGGCCGGGGTGCTCGTAACCTGGTTCGTGGCCAATGCAGGATTCGGTATGAAGGCACCGGACATTATGAACCAGACCTGGCTGAACAGCGTGCCCTTATATCTGTCTGACCTGTAGGGCAAAGTCGTGATGGGCGAGTTCTGGACCTTCGGCTGCTACAACTGCAGAAATGTCGAACCCTACGTGAAGCAATGGCATCAGAAGTATGCAGATAAGGGATTGGTGATCATCGGTCTGCATTCGCAGGAGATTTCCTACGACCACGACTTTGCGAAGGTGAAGCATTATATCCAAAACACGACATCCGCTTTCCCATCCCCATCGACAACGACTTCTCGACGTGGAATCGCTATGGCAATCGTTACTGGCCTTCGATGTATCTCATCGACGAGCAGGGCGTGATTTGCCATGTGCGGATCGGT
Source organism: Nitrospirota bacterium (assembly GCA_963701855.1). Lineage (GTDB taxonomy): Bacteria > Nitrospirota > Nitrospiria > Nitrospirales > Nitrospiraceae > Palsa-1315. The sequence goes on along the minus strand of CAVPBK010000012.1, from coordinate 74,565 downwards.
GAGGGCGGGTATCAGGAAACGGAACGGCTGATCCAATCGCTACTGGATGAGACGTTCTAATCCGCTGATCTGCGCACGTTCCCTGCTCTCGCTGACCTGATCGATATACTGTTTGGCCAATCGGGAAGCAAGGCGATCAAGCCGATGACACCCAACCTAGCCTTCGGCACCGAATGGCCGCTTGGCAGGGCGACTGTTCTCTTGTCGGATGCGGTTAGTTGTGAGTCGTCGCTGAAATATTTCTGGCAAATCCTGGATTCAGGTGGTGCTATTCGATCCCTCTGCTTCCATCTTATGGGCTAGTCGGCATCCTACGATCACTCCCCTCTCTGGCCCGCTCATTGGTGTTATGTACTGGTCGATGGGCCATCCGGAATCTTGACGTGGGGATAGTAGGCACACTACACTTAAGAAATACTGGTATTTAAGGAGGAGCTTCATGGCTGAACAGCGCACGCTCGGTAGCAAGAAGAAGTCGGCGAGGTTACAGGATGCGGTTGCGTTGACGACTCAGCTGGCGGCCGGCCTAGAAAAGATTGGGCTGGCGATGAAAAGCCGGACGTGGCGGCGAGAAGGTCGAGCAGGGCTTGGCCCCTTACAGCGGCAGGTTCTCACGCTTCTTCGGTCCAAGCCCGGGCAGCGTGCGCAAGTTTCCACAGTAGCGCACGAGTTGGCCGTCAGGCTCCCGACAGCGTCGGAAGTCATCGCTACGCTCGAACGGAAACAGTTGGTTCGACGGCGTCGTGACATGAGCGATGGACGGGTTGTGATGGCGTATTTGACGGCCAAAGGGAATCGGTCCTGCGCACCCACTTCCCGTATGCCAGATCGGCTGGCAACTGCGACGGAGGCACTCTCGGCACCGGAGCAGGTCTCCCTCCTTAGATCCCTGGTAAAGGTCATTCGTAGTCTCCAAGAACAGGGAGAGATTTCTGTCGCGAGGATGTGTGTGTCCTGTCACAACTTTCGCCCCAATCAACACGACAATGCCGATCGTCCGCATCACTGTGATTATCTGAACGTTCCTCTTGGCGACCGTTCGCTACGTCTTGATTGCCATGTGTACGAACCGGCTCCGATTACCCAAGTGAATGAGACCTGGGCAAACTACACTAGTTCTCGGTCTGCCTAGGATCTGCCGCTCAGGCTGTTTTAGTGGGATTGGTATGGGTAGGCTTGCAGAGAGGTAGGGGAATCATGAGTGAAAGAAGGACAACCATTCTCTTCAAGAGGGGCTCGGCCCGCTCATCAGAGGATGAATGGCTCGGGCCGGAATCCCATATGCCGAACCTGAGTCGGGACCTTCGACGTCGTAAATCGCGAGGGACAGGTTTCTCTTCCGGTTGGATAGTCGGCGCAATGGTTGCGGCAGGTGTGGCAGCCGGATGTCTTGCGATGCGCCTCTTCGACCGACGGTCTCGAACCTCCTAGCAGGATACTGAAACACTCGCTCTTCTCACCGGCCAGACCCCGGCGAGGCAGGGATGCGCCTTTTCCCATGCGTCGTTCTTGCCTCGAACGCATCCTCAACGTAGCCCAGTCGGAGAACAAGCTGGCTTGGCAGCTTGGGTGGGCGAGTGATAAATGCTACGTCTCCGGTGCTTTCATCGGCTGCGACCGTGCTGGACGGACTTTTTAAGCATTCCTGCGGGGATATATTTCTCTCGTCCCAGGCGTGCGGGCCATCGATGCTCTGCTCTGCCGAATTGATTTTTCCGTACCCTCCCGGCCTCTGCCATTTTTTTCAGCGCAGGCCATTTCTATATAAAAGATGATCGGCTTCGATTTGCGAGAGCAGATCGTCCAGAGCGGCTTGGACCGCTTCCGCAATGGGGGTCTGATCCGAAGCCGTGACCCACCGAACGCTCGATCCCACCGTTTCCTTTTCCACCAGATAAGACTTGGTCGGCAGTTTCTCCGAAGGACCCAGGCCTGACTCCAGGCGCAGATTGTAGTGGTAGTGGTTGCGGGATCGCATTGTCAGCCAGGCCTTGATGGTCAAGGTTAGATCGGCCGGTTTGTCACTTACCGAGGCAAATGACTGATGCGATTGAATATAGTTGATCGCGGCAGTTCGAAGATCCTGTGCCGGCCACTCAAGCAAGAGGATGCCCGGCATGTGATCGGCCCCTTCCACTGCGAGAAATGGCACAATGACTTGTAGCGAGTGCGCGATGGCGACGGGCGAAACAGCTGAGGGCGCAGGAGTGACGTGAATTCGGTGGACGCATCCCCAGCTGAATAACAGGAGCCCGCCGAGAAGTATTCGAGAGAATCGGCGCAGGGGACGGGTGACGTTCACGGATTTGTCGTTGTTGTGGGTGGATTGAGCATGTCCAAATCTTTCAAGGCGCGCAGCGCCTGTTCTCGGTAGGGCCGGTCTGTGGGATTCGTATAGGTGTCGATCACGCGTCGATAGGTGGCGCGGGCTTGGGGGTATTGGCGCTTGATGGTGAAGTATTGGCCCAGCGCGAGCCAGTTTGTGGCTGCGGCTTCGTTGGCAGTGGTCATCAAGGCAAACTCCCGTTCAACCGCTGCGGTGCCTTGTTGTCCGGCCCGCTTCCTGACGGTATCTCCCATCTGGCTCGCCATTGCTTCAATCTGTTCATTTTCCCGGATTGCAGATTCCACTCGGTTAGCTTTCAGACTGTCATAGAATGCGTCAGCATGATTCTTAATCAGGGTTGCCCGCTCTTGGTAAGTATCGTGGGCACAACCGGCTCCTATCAGGCAGCAGGCTACGAGCAGCAGTGATCTGTGCAATGCGAATTGGGGTCTTGTCATGAGTCGTACTCCTTGGGTCATGACTGGAGGCTCTAATACATTTGAGGTAGTTTATCCTACCGAAACCGAAGAAGAAACGCGACAGGCTGCCGTGAAACCTGCCGCGTCTTCTAGTGACACATGAGCCTGAAGTATGGTATGAGACCTGCTCATTTTTGTCGACGCTGTTTGGTCCCCATCGTCTAGCCTGGCCTAGGACATTGCCCTTTCAAGGCAGTAACACGGGTTCAAATCCCGTTGGGGACACCAGAACACGCCTCAACGCAGCCACCAGAGCGGCGTTTCAGCGTTCAAACCTCCAGAGAATCGGTAGAGCTACCCATTAGCTACCCACTTTGGAGGTATTATGGCTACCGTATTTCCCCGGTTCAAAGACAAGATTCTCTACCATCGCGCCTTCATCCCTGGCAGACTCCAACCGTATTTCAAGGGTCGCAGGCAACTGTGGCGGTCTCTCAGGACGATTGATCGTGAGCTGGCCGTGATCCGTTCCGCTCAATGGACGGCCAGGATTCATCGGCTGTTTCTTACACTCAAGATCAAGGGAGCCTACATGACTAACGACCAACGAGAAGAACTGGTCACACGCTGGATGACTGCGGAGCTTGACGAGGCAGAAGATTGCGGGCGCTGAATGCCCCAATCAGTGACGAGTACCGAGACAACGTGACCGAAGTACTAGCGGACCAACGCCAGGAGGTCGAGTGTGCATTACTGGGTTCGGATTATCAGCTTATCGAGAAGGAAGCGGATGCAGTATTGACGGCTGCGGGGTTCCCTCTGTTGGCACATGACAGCGATGAGTTTAAGAGGCTTTGTCGGCGTCTGTTGGTTGCCAAGCAAGACGTGCTCCGCATTGATCAAGCTCGGTGGGATGGCAACTATCTCGAACGTCCACCATCACGTCCTACCGTGGCTCCGCCATTGACACCGACCAAGCCATCACCAAGCAAACCCTTCTCTGAGGTCGTCAAACTGTACTTCCAAGAAAACACGCGGGCCGCACGTACTGACTCACAAGTGAAGTCGGAACTCGAACGATTCGTGGAGGTCGTAGGTGGTGACCGGCCTATCGGGTCGCTCACGAAGGCCGACTGTCGCACGTACAAAGAGCACATGCTTCAGACTCGCGGTCTGTCGCTGGCAACCTGCATCAAACACTTGTCATCCCTCTCAGGCCTCTTCAAATGGGCAGAGCAACAAGGCTTCATCGTTGATGGATTTAATCCCGTCCGTGGTCTTGCGCCGAACAAACAGCAAGCGAAGAAACAAGCAACCAAGCGTAGACCGTTTACTGATGCTGAGCTGTTGGCCGTGTTTGGCTCGCAGGCGTTCATGCAGCAACGCAGGACCAACGCGGCAAACTACTGGCTTCCGCTGCTCTGTCTGTTCCAAGTCTGCAGGCGGGAGGAAGCGGGGCAACTCGCAATCAAGGATATTGGCGTGGCGGAGGATATCCCGTTCCTGAGTATCACCGATGAAGGGGCGGAGCAAAGCCTGAAGAACGAAGGGAGTAAAAGACGAGTGCCGATCCATTCAAGTTTGATCCAGCGTGGATTCATGGAGTACGTGGAGGAAATCAAGGCGTCTGGTCATGCACGGCTGTTCCCAACGCTGAAGCACGGAGCGAATGGATTCAGTGATGCGGTAGGAAAGGTCTTCAGTCGGTTGGTTACGAAAGCCGGTCTGACTGATCCTGCTCTTGTGCTGCATAGTTTGCGGCACGGAGGGATAAGCAAACTCATAGGAGCTGGCTGCGCTCAAAATCTCTGCGAGATCATCGCCGGACACTCTGCGGCGAATGTTCAGGGGCAGACGTACGTTCACAGAGAGACCATACCGTTGAGTCTGTTGCGGGAGGGATTGGAGAAGTTGAGGTACGAGGAAGTGGTGAAGATGCTGGCACTCTGAAGAGAACGATTAGATGGGCCGATCTTCCTTCGGCATCTGCCCAACAAACGCCACCGCACGCTGAATGGCTCTGTCCAAATCCTCGCCCGTTGTCTGGAGTTTGTGGAAACAGGCATACGCCCCATTGTCCTGGGCTATCTGCCAGACGCTTCGATGGGGAATCTGCGTGAGCACAATCACAGGCACCTGCGGCTTGCTGGCGATGGGGACTAACTCTACCAATGTCGTGAAGCCCGAATCATCGGGCAGTGCGACTTCGAGCACCACGCAATCAATCCGCTGAGAGCGGTAGAGGTCCAGCCCTGATTGGCCATCCGAGGCTTCCACGATCTGATAATGCGGGGAGCAGCGCTTCAACTGATCTGCCCAGTACACACATTGACTGTGGCTTCCGTCAATGAGGAGAACTCGCGTGGTGGGAAGTTCGGGGTACGGAGGCATCGGCCTATGCTCCGGTTGGGAGGCAATTAGAACAGCAATTTAGAAAGGAATCAATAGAAAGCCGAGCCTAGGTGCTGTGCCTGTAGTCGGAATCCTACACAGGGAGACCATCCCTCTGAGTTTGCTGCGAGATGGATTGGAGAAGTTGAGATACGAGGAGGTTGTGACGGTGCTGGCGCTCTGAAGAGAACTCAATACCGGGCAAAGGGGTGACCTGAGCATATTCACATGACCAGTTAAACTAGGGATCTCCCCAGTCCCTTTCGAATTGTATAAACGGTACAAACAACTGGAATTGTCTAGAACAGTTGGGCTTGTAGAACATGGGGAGGATATCATGATGAACGCTCAAGCTACTGCGGTACGAATGATGGAGTCTCAGCGCGGCGGTCAACCACTCTGTGAGCATCTCACACTAAAATTGGAGCCTAGTGGCTTCGGCGGTTTCACGGGCAACTTCTACTGCGTTGACTGCGATGAATCAGTGCCCAACAAACACCGACATCTCATTCTAGATTGACCCTCTGCACGGTTAACGGCGATGGCTTCCGTGGTTCGGTAAGAACCTCACTGAGCGGAAGCGCGTTTCCTTCCGCCTGATTGTTCACCGAGACATGCGTGCGCCGACCCGCGCCGGTGGCCCTTGCGCGTTCGTTCGGTTCCCTCCTACAATGTCGCCCGATGTCGAAGAAAAACAGGAAGCCTCAGAGTTGGCGCCTTAGTGTTGTACTTCTTGAAACGCTTGGTCTTCTCCGCGAGCTGATGCATGAACCAATCTACGACTTTGGCCATTTGTGTAAGCAGGTCGGATTGAGGCAGGCCCACATGGGCTGAGGAGGTTCTTCCACTTTGAGGTCAGCGGTAATGCGCCAACTCTCGATGGGCTTTACTTCGCTCTCACACTTGGGACAGCTTATTAGAGGCATGTAACTTTCTTTCAAATCATTCTCATGAATTGTAGACCGTTCGGATCAAGAGGGTACCAGGAAGTTCCCTAGTTTCATCCAGTAGGAACGACATCAGGTGACATCGCTCCTACAGGTTCGGACTACTCGCTGTCCTCGTTGAACTCCGCAGCTCGCCCGTTAGGATGCTCCGACTTCCGCGCCTGCGACCCTTGCGCCGTCGTTCGCACCCCTTCTAGAATGGGCCAAGGTATCTTTCCCGGATAGGCTAATCTAATGAGTTCAACAAAAGCGCACTGTAATCTATGCAACGGAGATCGCAATCACGAGGTTCTTCATTCGGAAAAGACAACGTGGGAGCATGAGGATTATTCAGAGTTGTCAGGCCGGAACCAGTACGAAATGCTTAAGTGTCAGGGGTGCGATAGCATAAAACTTCGGCATACCTCGTGGTTTTCAGGAGATAAAGGTGAAACCATTACATACTTCCCACCAGCTATCTCTCGTCCTAGGCCCCATTGGTTTAGTTCCCCTGCAATGAGGCGCCCGTCCGTCGATCAATTTGTAGGCGACCTTCTGGGTGAGATATATGTAGCTCTTCAAAATGATCTTCGAAGGCTAGCAACCATGGGGGTTAGATCACTGATTGAAAGGATCATGATTTCTAAATCAGGGGACCAAGGAAGTTTCGTCAAGAACCTTACTAAATTCGAAGGGCTTGGCTATGTGTCACGAATTCAACGCGAGAGATTGGAGACCATCCTGGAGGCAGGGCATGCCACGATTCATAGAGATTTCTCGCCAGAAACTGTTGATGTGATCACGCTTGTGGATATCACAGAACACATTATAGAAACTGTCTATCTGCACGATTCAAAGATTAAAGAACTTAGGAAGCGAGTCCCAGCCAGAAAGAGAAAGCCGTAGAGGAAATTTCTCTGTCCCGTGTACTTTGAGTCCGAGGAATTCGCATGACACGACCACTCCTCATCACACTCCTGATTCTCCTGTGTGGTGGGCCAGCGTACGCGGAGTGGGTGGAAATTGGCTACACTGATGGTGCCAAGGGGTATACGTTGTACGCTGACCCCGAGACCATCCGACGAAAAGGGGATCTGGTGAAGATGTGGTTCTTATTCGACTTTAAGCTGGCTCAAAGAGCGGGGGACACCACGGTCTTCTATTTGTCCGACCGTATGCAAGTGCAAGTGGACTGCGTGGAAGAAAGCTATCGTCAACTTGCGTATACAAGATTCTCGCACAATATGGCAACCGGCGATATGCTTGTGAACAACTCCGATGAAGGTAAGTGGAGTCCAATTGCACCTGGAACTATTGGTCAAAGCATTTTGAAGGTTACGTGCGGCAAGAAGTAATCGCCTACCCTACTCCTCACTGTCCTCATTGAACTCCGCAGTTCGCCCGTTCGGATGTTCCGACTTCCGCGCCTGCGGCCCTTGCGCCATCGTTCGTAACCCTTCTAGAATGGGCCTCCCTCGGAGAGGCTCCGATGAGCGACCCTTCACCCATTAAAGAGACTCAAAAGACCGTCTTCATTATCGGCGCAGGGGCAAGCAACGAAGTAGGCCTGCCCATCGGCTCCGAACTCAGGAGTTTAATAGCTACGGCTCTCGATCTTCGGTTTGAACAACTCTATCGAAGAGTCAGCGGCGACGGCCACATTTGGGACGCACTTAAATTGGCGGCATCCAAAGAACCTACACGTCCAGACCACTTAGACTTACTTCATCAGGCGAGTTATCGCATCCATGACGCAATGCCACAGGCGGGCTCGATTGACACCTTCCTGGATATTCATAACGGTGACAAAGCGATTGAGTTATGCGGGAAGCTTGCAATTGTTCGTACAATTCTTGAAGCAGAGTCGAAGAGTACTCTCTTTATGCCGGTCCACGTCAACGGTCCGATGAACTTTGAGCGGCTTGAGAGCACATGGTTCAACAATTTCTTTCGCCACCTTCTTGGAAATTGCAGACGCTCAGATCTTGAAGAGCGCCTAAGTTCGGTTGTTCTCGTGATTTTCAACTTGTGATTCCCCGTAGCTTGCTACGGGGACAATCTTTTCTGGTACCCTCTGGAGTATGGCGGACCAGAGGGACGAGGCAGGCAGAAAGGGAGCGCACTGTGCGTGGCAAATCCACTACCATATTGTTTTTCCCGTGAAATACCGGAAATCGCTGTTGGATGAGGTGGTGACGACGATTATCCAGGAGACGGCGGCAGAGATCGCGGAACGGTTTCCGATCGAGATGGAGGCGATCGGGACGGACAAGAATCATATCCATCTGCTCTGCAGTGCACATCCGAAAGTAGCTCCAGGCCGGATTGTGCAGATATTCAAGAGCATCACGGCGCGGGAGATCTTTCGCCGAAAGCCCGCGGTGAAGCGGGTACTGTGGGGCGGGGAGTTTTGGACCGATGGGTACTACGTGGCCACGGTAGGGGAACGGGCAAACTGGCAGACTGTCGAACGGTACGTGCAGCGGCAAGGGCAGCCTCAGGAAGATCTTCGTCAGCTCCGGATGTTTTAGTTCTGTGATACCCCGCAGCTTGCTGCGGGGAGCTTCATTTATGATCGCTGCATCGAGCAGTACCTATATTACGGACTCCAAAACTACTACTTTATGCACGAATCGGACGCGGCCTCATTGCTTAAGAAGCTTGAAATCTACCGCCCCTACGGCACTGTCGGATCACTCCATTGGCTTGGTCAGACCAATGCGATTGGGTTCGGGGCGACTCCGCCTCCGGAACAGCTTCTCGCGCTGGCCAGTCAGATTAAGACGTTTACGGAAGTGACCGATGAGCTTTCGAGTGACGTGAAATCCATCCGATTGAAGATTAAGTCGTCACACAGGCTTGTGTTCCTTGGCTTTGCCTTCCACCACTTGAATGTAGATCTCTTGTTGCCAAGTTCCACACCCCCAGAGATGTTTAGCCACCGTCGAATATTTGCAACGGCGTATGGCATATCAGAGAGTGATGCCAAGGATATTTCTGCTGAGTTGGAATCTAAGAGTGGAATTCCTGTGGGAAATATTCACATGCATACTAAGCTTAAGTGTGGTGGGCTGCTTAAAGAGTACTCGCGTGGTATATCATTCGCTCGATCAGACAGAATCCAAGACGAGAAGAAGCAGCGGAACCCTGGGAAGTAGACGTTGCTACGCGGTGATCGGCTTTGCGGCTTGGCGTTTACTATCTGCAGCTCCCTATTCATCTGAATCATAAAGGCATCGAACTTCGCCCTCTTCTCCGGATGATCAACAAGGAGGCGGGTGACACGCTTCCCGGCTGTCTTGGCCGGTGCGGTCTTGACGGCTTGTCGAGCGCGGAACGCTTGTACTCGCTCGGTTGTGGTTTTAGGCATGGGGGATCTCCTCATTCGTTTCAAGATTTGTGTAACGGGTTTCTACTTCGTTTCGTATTTGGTGTAACGACAGCTAGCACGAGGGAGCCGGTAAGATCACCGGCCCCTCTGGTTTAGGTGGGGGTCGCAGGCTCACCAAGGGGTGATAGTGTATCGGTCAAGGTGGGGGGTCGCATGCTCTCCTGGGGGTGATAGTAAACCTGGCTCAAAATCTCAACTCATCGTTATTCTTGGGGAAGTCCATGATTTCGACCCTGTTACTATCACCCTGGTCTAGGGGAGCGTAGGTTATCCTCCGTGCTAGGGTACGCTAGCTCCCCTCTGGATCAGACCCCGTACCCAAGAGAGAACAGAGAGCTATCCCCTCTCTTCTCTCCCCATAGGTATGACCCCTGATCGAGTGAATCCTTCACTGATATTCTCCATCACCGTCTGGACCTCAAAGGCGTCAGAGCGAGAGACGAGAAGACAGTCATGGATCGGGAGACTGGGATAGTTGAGTTTCTTCATCTCTAAGTAGAAGCGTGACCATCAGGGTACTCTCCTGGAACTGTAGGCCGTACCCGATGCCGTTACCGAGGAGATGATGCGATGGGAGCGTGGGCTTCTACGATCTTTGACCAGACGAACTTGAACCCCTTTCCCTGATCGTGAGAGGAGAGAAGCTTCCCGGTCTTTTCTGGGAAACCGCTTGAGTGCATGCGGATGAAACGTACTGGCAGCGATGATCTTCTTTATCCCTGGTCGTGAGGATGGATCGAGACCGGGGATAGCGTACAGATCACCCCCGGCAACCTTCGATGTGGGGGCGTGAAGTCCTGCCGTCATGTAAAGCAAGTGCATCTGGATCGACCTGAAGTCGAGCTTCACCGGACGTTCGCCCTTCGGTCTGATCCTGGCGAAGTGTTCGGCGCTCGTCATCGCTCCATTGTTCCAGTATCCGTTCTTCAAGCGTCCACCGTGATCGAACCGACCGTTGATGAATTGCCGCTGTACGAAACAATCCCGCTGGTCGATGAACCGACCGTCCGGGGTGAGCTGGATTGCATCCCCTTCAAGATACGCATTGATGCTGCGGACCTCTTGTCGGTAGCGGATTGTCAGTGCGGTGTCTTCGTACTCTAGCAGCTCATTTGGTTCGATGGGGCTGTCGGCATCCCACTCCTTGGAAGACTTCAGAAGACAGACCTCTTGTCGAACCCGATTCGCTGTGGTGTCGCATTCATGCAAGGCGTGCTGCCGTCGCATGGTATCCCACAAGTGACGAGTCCCGTTGATGATCGTTCGATCACCGTGCCACATACCAACCTGTTGGAGAATTACGTTCATGTCGGTGAGACCGTCGAGGAGCGTAATGAAGCGTTCATTGAATTCCACCGGCCAGTATCTAGGTTCTGATCGTCCTAGGATCGCCTTCGACCGTGACGTGTACACTCCACCTTTACGGCCCGTGACCTTCGCGTGCTGTAGGTTGGCCAACAATACACCGAGCATGAGACGGTACGCCGGGATACTATCCGCTTTGAGTGCCCGCCGTCGTTGTCCCTCTTCGTAGGTCTTCCACTTGGAGAAGTAGAAGTCGATGACGGTATGCATAGCGGGCGAGTGTGGGATTCGGTAGAAGTCGAAGTGGACTTCCGGGTACAAGTTGACTGTGTGATTCTTCATCGACAGTCGGTGCAGGAGCCGGGAGGATCGGTGCCGTGGTGACTGGTGCGGCGAGTTTCTCCTTCGCGTTACGCTTGGCGATGGCCCGTTGAATTGCGTGTTCCTTTGGCGTGATGTTCATAGCCCGATGGTGTCGGCGGGATTCTTCCGCTTCTACCTGATCGAATGTCTTGTCGTTCATGTTCCGAGATGCTCCCATTTTCAGTGGTGATGTAGTTGGAGAGACGTGAAAAGACCAGTTAGTCCCCCGGCCTCGCGGTTTGCGGGCGTCTCTCCGACCGAGTTGTTGTTGTCGAGAACTGCGTTGTGCGCTATGCGGTGATGGGAAGAACTTCGCCGGAAGCCCTGGCCAGAGCAACCGGCGCGTGTCATGTTCGCTACTTTCCGGCCATCGTCTCGTCGAACTCCTGTGCGGCGGCGTCTGCTACTGCCGTAGGTGCTTCGACTGGGATAGAGGGATTGAATTCGTGGAGCCAGACGCGAACATTCGTACGTGCTCCGGCGAGATCCGAGAGCTGTTGGATAATCCCTATCAGTTGTTCCCGTACAGCACCGTTCGCCGTATCGGTGACTGTCGCGAGGGAATAGATGGCGGTATCGATGTGGTCGGTCTCGATCTTGGTCATAATGAACCTCCGGTTAGTTAGTGGTGAAGAATGCGTTGTGTAGGTGGAATGTACTCGGTCTCGATGATCGTGGGATATTCCCCAGAAGCGTGGTATAGGGTGAAACACTTACGGTAGTGGAAGGCTTCCACTTGTGAGATGCTCCCACTTGACATTTATTGATGCCAGCCGTCCCTCACAAAATAATGAACTGGTCTTAGGAGAAGAAGGAATCTGCTTCACTTGCAGAAAGCAGGGCCGGGTTGTGTACTACAAAATATTGGCGCCCGCCTAACCCCCCTCTGCCTTCATCGACGTTTCGCGTTTTCGCCTTACGCCTCCCACGTCTTCAGGATCTGCGCCATAGGCTTCACTGAGCAATCGCAAACTTCACTTAACGTCGCAGCATTTCAGAGAGCGCCTGCACCGTCAACGGCGCGGTCCCTTCGTCCTTCTACCGATGCATAAGTTCCATTTAATCTTCTACTAATGCGTGACTAATGTTGGTTGGTTAGCTTGTTTAGCGAAAGGGAGGGTGAATTATGGAACATCTTGGCTTGGGTGTTTACCTTATGGCATGTGCCACCTTTCTTTATTTGCTTCTGCGCCCCACGCGCACTACCGTTCGGCTCATGGTAAAAGATGAGGGAAGGACGAGTACCTTGAGAGGAAAGGTGAAACGATAACGGAGGGGAAAGGTACCAAACTTCCGTTCTTCGCTTGAACCACATTCCCCGTCTTGCTTATTATCCGTCATGTCCAATATCACAGAAAGGGAGTACAGACATGGAGAACGTGGAAATAAAGACAGGGAGTCTCATCGTTGTGGATGGGAAGACATTAGTGGTGACAGACATTCGCACAGAGGAGAAAATTGGTGGGCGCGCTGTGCATATCAGCGCCTGTGATCAAGAGACGGCGCGCACAGCACAGATGCGCAATATCCAAGGCAATGAAGCAACGCAGCAACTCATGGAGATGATGCAGAAATTGGCTCAAGGCAAGTTTCCAGGGATGGGCGGTGAATGAACAATCCCTCCACAATCCCCGCCCCGCAACATCCCCACAAGGCCTTGCACCGTCAACGGCGTTGCCATCCGCCCGATTGTTGACCAGGACATACGCGCTCCGACAGCCTGGCGCACCAGCTGTACTGAAACATTCTGGCTCCTGGCAGGTTTCGTAGGCCATTTCCTAGTTCCGCACATCGCCCTCTCCTGTTAGCATGCCCGGTAACCTGCGCACCTCACTTCAATCGGAGGTCTCACGCCATGCTACCCATAGAAGAAGCGATTCTTGAAAAGCTACAGAGTGATCCACGCTGTTTTGATGAGGTCGTCTCGGCCCTTCCTAATTTCAGTTGGGGAGAGGTATTCGGTGCTGTAGATTGCATGTCGAGGGACGGGCGGGTGTTCCTTCGTCAAGTCGGTTTCTCGACCTATCAGATCTCACTCGGCTCGCGGCTAACAGAATTCATGTCAGCACCGAGTGCGAAGGAGATGCAATCAAGTCTGAGCAGGTAGTCTGCGAGAAGCGAACGCCCGTTGGATCAGAAACCGCTATGGAAGCCCTCTGCAGGCATACTCGCCTCCATGGGCATGCAGTGCGACCATGGCGGAATCTGAAATAAATGGCTCGGCTCCGAAAGGGGGTCGGGCCTTTGGGTATCCTCGCGTAGCATTCCCACAAGCCCTTCCACCGTCAACAGCGCATTACCTTCCGCACGATTATTGACCAACACATAGGCTCGCCGATTCTCTGCGATGGCCCTTCCTAACGAGCTCCACCGTCTCTCGCTATGGCTAGTGCCCCACGTAGCGCCGGTAGCCCTTGCGCCTTCGTTCGGTTCCCTCCTACAATCCGGCCATGATCTTCGAAGAGGAAAAGGAAGGACTTGCTGGTGACCAGAATCTGCGGTGAATGTGAAAAGAACACGGACCTAGGGCCGAAATTCTAGGGTCATATATGCCAGAAGACATTACCCCGGAGCAGCACGATGTTCCAGAAAAGGAGAAACCCCAAAACGGGGTGGCGGGGTTGAAGCATTGGCGGTACGACCTCATGGCGGGTCTGCAAATCGCCATGATGGGCATCCCGCTCTCGCTTGGTATTGCGATTGCCTCCGGTGCGCCTCCTGTCTGCGGGCTGATTTCGGCGATCATTGCCGGCTTTATCTTTCCCTTCCTCGGGGGGGCCTATCTCACGATCAGCGGGCCGGCCGCCGGCCTGGCGCCGGCGATCTTGGCCGGCATGATCTTGTTGGGGAATGGAAATTTGGAGGTGGGCTATCCACTTTTGCTAGTGGCCATCAGCATTGTCGGCGTCGTGCAGGTGATCTTAAGCATCTTCCATGCGGGGCGATTCGCGCTGTTTTTTCCCATCTCGGTGGTCGAAGGCATGTTGATGGCGATCGGCAGCCTGATCATCATCAAACAGGTCCCGGCATTTGTTGGGTACATCACGCCACCCATCAAATCCATTCCCAAAGCCATCTCGCTGATTCCCGAACAGGTCATGGACATGACACCGCTGATCTTCGCCATCGGAGCCGTGAGCCTCTTCCTCCTTTTTTTATTACCAGTATGCTCGCCCGTATACAGAAGCCCTGGACGAAATTCATTCCGGTGCCCCTGATCGTGATCAGCCTGTCCGGCTTGGTGGCGTGGCTCATCGGACTCGAGGAGAAGTATCTCATCAAGGTCCCCAGCGATGTCTTTGAACATGGGATCGTCTTTCCCCATTGGACGGAGGCCTGGGAACGAACAGAATTATGGTGGAGCTACCTAGTCACCATTGTTACGCTGACCCTGATCGACGGGGTCGAGTCGCTTGCCACGATCCAAGCTATCGATAAAATCGATCCGTTTAAACGCAAGTCGAACCCCAATGTCACCTTGCGGGCCATGGGGGTCTCCAACACCTGCTCCAGTATGTTGGGGGGGTTGACCATCATTCCCGGTGGAATGAAGAGTACGACCAACATGCTCGTCGGGGGCCGCACCCTCTGGGCCAACTTCTATTATGCGATCTTTCAGTTGTTCTTCCTGTTGTACGCCACAACCCTGATCAATCAAATCCCGAAAACGGCCTTGGCGGCGCTGCTCATGTGGGTTGGATGGAAACTGGTCTCGCACAAAGTTTTCATCCGGATCTTCTCGGTGGGTAAGGAACAGATTTGTATTGCCGTGGTCAATCTGGTGGTGACGTTAGCGACCTCAGACCTGCTGGAGGGGATGATTGTCGGTACGCTGACGAAAATGGTCATCCTCGCGAAAGATATCATAAAGGCCTCTCCAGTTGAGGGGGTGGGGGCCGCACTCAAGGAATTGTTCCGCAATCCGGTCATCCGCATCGGGGACGGCCGTGGTGCGCGTGAGGTGATGACCGTCGCGGCCAATGCAGTACTACGGGGCACTATCGGTGAGATGAAGAATCCCTACAAGATTTACCTCTCGTCAGTCACCTGCATGAATCTGGTGAAACTCGACGCGGAACTCAAGAAGATCGTGGTCCCGGAAGGCACCAAAGCCGACTATATGCTTATTTTGGCCGGCAAGATCGTTGACCACACGACCATGGAATATTTGCACCATTTCCAAGATACAGCCATCAGAGATGGGCACACCTGTGTTCTCGTCGGAATGGAACACTTCCGTGGGATGTCGGACCATGCGATGGCCTATCGCATAAGGCAAACCCCTGGGAATCTCACGGCCTTTGGATGAGGAGGGCGGCTTGCACGTAGGAGTCAATCGAGGGGGGTTACGGTGTTGTTGAAGGTTGAAAATTCCGAACCTGCGACCAGCTCATACCAGCCAGCCCGTGGATGAACCTGAAGGAGCGCCGTGGGAGTGGCGGAAGAGGAGCCGTTAGAATGAGCGGAACAATCGCTCTGCTATACGAGCATTTGTTACGACCGAATCTTGTATCTGGTTTGAGTCCAGCTCGGTTCACCAAAGACCTGGACTTGCACAGGCAGCCCAGGTGACCAGATAAATAAAATATAGGAGGGCGGATGGCTCATAAGGCTGGAAACGGCCCATCACTAGGGTGTTCCCTAGTGGCCCTTTTCTCGCGGATCCAGGACGATGTGGTATGTCAGAAAACGCGATGGGAACACGGCCACAGCGGACGCGTTGTGAACGAGCCGTGAACGCCATCGGAATTCTGATGGAGTTTTGATCGGTGAAGGCCCGGCTCCGAGAAGGACCGGGCCTTCGTATCGAGATGGCATGATGGAACTGCTGGTATTGAAAGATCGTGAAGGAGCTGTCGTATCTCGCCTCGTGAGGGCCATAAGACTTTTCTTGACAGCCTCCTTCTGGCGGGGGACCGAGTTTCCGACGAGACCAGGAGTCTATTGGTTTCAGTCGAAGACCATGGCCAAGGCGATCAAAGTGGAAGTCCGCGAGAAAAATGGCGAGTTGACCGTCTGGTGGCCCCAGTGTGATAAAGCGGTCACCCAACTCAAAGGCGATTGGCAACTGGTGCATCAAGTTGCCCAGGAACCAAGGTAGATACACCGCGCATCAAGGGCCACAGCAGTTCGGATCCCTCTACTGACTTGGATTTCCCAGCTCCTCCAACCGCATTGGGCTCATCGCACGGATTGATTCAGTGATGTGTGGCATGGTTCATCTGCGCCATCTTCGGTCTCAAGTGAACCCCTGGCGAGGATAATAGCGCGAATGGGTGGCGGTTATTGTGTGCCCATCGGAGTGGTTCGCGTACTGGTAGCCCTGATCCTGAGCTCCATGAATCTGACGGTTTCGTGGGCTGGGGACAGCAGCCCGCTCCCTTCAGGGCGCCCCTTCCACATCGGAGAACAGTTCACCTACACGATCACTTGGCTGAATATCACGGCCGGGACGGCAGTCATGGGAGTCACTGCTGGGACAGACGGAAATCCTCCCCTTCTAAAATTGGTGACCACCGCACAGTCGCGGCCTGCCATCACGAAATTTTTCCCCGTGGATAACCGGGTGGAGTCGCTGGTGGATCCCGAGACCTTGCTCCCAGAACACTTGAGCTTTCGGCGACGAGAAGGAAAAAAGAAAGAAGACATCGAGTACAGCTTTCATCAAAAAGAGGGCACAGTCACAGAGGTCAAAGGAGGGTCGACGGAAACATTACCGATCCTGCCACACACTCAAGATGCCATTTCCTGTCTCTACTATGCCCGCAGTGAGTTACGGCCCTACCCAGGGTCGTCTCTGACGATGAATGTGCACCATGATAAAAAGAATTATCAGCTAGACGTACTCGTGGAAAAGATTGAGACCATCAGGGGTGCATGGGGTACGATCGAAACTATTCGGGTGTTGGTCGTGATGCCGTTCCAAGGTATCTTCCTCAACCAGGGGAACATTCGGGTATGGTTCACCAATGACGCGAGGCGGATTCCGCTTCGCATGAAGGCCAAAGTCGTCATTGGGACGATCGTGGCGGACCTTGCCATGGGATGGCCGGCCTCTTCACCGGCTCAGTGAGTCCCGACTACTCTACGCATCCTCCCCCAACGTGTCGGGAAGCTGACCTTCATAGTGACCTCGGGGGTTTGACGAACGCCACTTCCATCGAATGGACTTGCTTGACCTCGCCGCCATCGAGACCACCGAGTAAGTGACGTTCACTGAATAGCCCAAGATGCTTTCCGAGAGTCACCAAGGCATTGAGCTTATCGTGTAGCTTGATCTTCACACGTCGCTCTATCCCTCGCTTCTCGTACGTGACCGCTGCAATCGCTGATGCTTGCTTTGGGGTGAGGTTCGAAAGGTCAACCATTGGTTTGTCTGGATCAGAGAGATTCACGTAGTCCCCCATGTTGGCAAAACCAATTAGCGCCAACTCCGCGATCACCTTCTCCGCCTCCCCTCTTCTCCCCAGTGCGTGCTGCTCTTTGGCAACCGCCGCCGAAACCATAACATTTGATAACAACCTGGACGACTGCTCCTGCGCGGTCTTTTTGCTGTACCCAGCTCGAATTGCTGCCTGCGTCGAGTTCACATCGACGAGATACTCTTGAACAAACCGCGCTTGTTTCGGAGTCAGACCGCCCATGATGTTCCTTTCACTTCTAGGGTGACTCCGAGGTTTGCGAAATGCCCAATCGGCGCTATCTTCAACATGAAGGGGTAAAGACCATGGCTGAAATGCGCTCGCTCTTCGAGGCATTGCTGGCCCGGGGTGTCATCGTCGCGACCGGCACCGTGCTTGGGGTCATGTTTCGGTAATGACGCTTGGGCCCGGCCGCGGGCTGTGCGAGGATTTCCTGCATGCGTCGTCTCTCACTCTTGTGTCTAGCCCTGCTGATCTCAGGCTGCGTCGCGAGCCTGGCCGAGGTTCGTCAGCTGCCCACGACTCAGGTTGGGAATTTTTCGGCCCCGGCTCCTGCCCTTTCCTACTGCGTCCTTCGTGGGATCGAAGCCATCGACTCTCCTTATGAGGCGCACCTCAGTGGGGGGCCTGATCAGCAGGAGTTTTTTCTGACCGTCACACGACAATCGCTCCTGGCTCAACGGATCGTAGGGTTTGAGTTGCATTTTGTCGCTCTGACTCAGCTCACCCAAGTGGAACTACGAGAAGGCCATCGTGATGGGCAGGCGCTCGCGCAGCAAGCCTGGCCCCTCATTGGACGCTGCGCCCAGCAGCTTCAACTGCCGGCTGCCACCGGACCATTCCCACCAGGCATTTCGCCCAAATAAGCGAATCTCACCGCGGGAGCCACCCGAATTTCTGTATACGATGGGGGGATCAGCTTCATCATGTTTTCGTTTGAGCCCCGGCGTCCTTGAACCCATCCGCGATTTGCTTTTCTCTCTACTCATCGGCGCCCCGCGACCACGTCTCGAGCGAACTGGACCAGCTTCTCTCCCAAGCGATCGCCGTCTTTGATTCCGTGGAACGTCATGCCTAAATAGCGGGGATTCTTCTCCCAGCTATCCACCTCTTTCAGAAATCGACGGAAGACCGTCCGAGCGGCTTGTCGTCGCCGCTTCCAGGCGGGGCTCCGCCGTGGTTGGTCCAGCATGGCGTTGACCGTCGATCGAGAATCTCGAGAGCGCTTGTGTTGTCTGACGGTGGTCATGATGCTCCTTTCTCCCTCACAAAGAATGTGTGTCGGCGCCAATCATCTCGGACACTCTTTCTCGACCGGAGACAGAGGCGCAGGGGCCAACTCCTCTCGATCGCAGTACGCCACCAAGAGATGCCGACCGATCAGATCCGGGAGACTCGAACATTGTTTGAGGTAAGCGTGCCCAGAGACCGGGCCGCATGGAGCAAATTTAGCCCCTGCGAGGAGATCCCCGACCTTCTCAAGTGGAGCACCGTACTGCAGGGCCAAACTCATTAGGCGGGCGATGACGTCGTAGAGACCGATCAATTCGGAGGAACAGTCGGACCCCTTTACTCTGAGAAAGATTTCTGCCGGCCGTTCATCGTCATGGACGCTGAGGTAGAGCGTCCGTTGTCCGGCGATTTTCACTTTCTGTGTGATGTGGTGGCGGCGGGCGGGGAGGGCTAGACGGGTGCTCATGTGGCCACCACCAACAGCTCGAGCTTGAAGCTAAGCGCGTGCTCTATAGTTGCTCCCTGGTTTGACGGGTCCCGTTGGGGACACCAGGGCCTTTGCACGGCCAGCCACTAACCGCCCAATCGAAGCGGTCCCTTTAAATTCATACTGAGAGCCACGCTCATTCGTCATGGGGATGAAGGGGAGGCGGTCCGGGCCGAGAAGTTTTCGGAGGATCTGGCGAGTCTGAACAACCTGGTTAATATCGTCTGCCAGGACGCTTCGAAGTGTGCCCGCGGTTCTTTTTCTAGCTGATCATAATCGGCGTCCGAATGTTGTTGGCTATCGACCTCCGCCAGATCCTGCGACAGCACTGTTCTTCGGTCATTCGCTATTTTGACCGCCGCGACCAGTGCCGGGATGTCTCCTCCGGATGAGATGGCTGCCACGAGCCGCCCGAGCTCAATGTCGATCGAGGAGATTTGCTTGTGTAGCGCCTCCCGGCGTTCCTTCCATTCCCGTTCCGACGTCCGAAACTTATCCACGGCCTTCCGCACCACCGTCGCAATGACGTTCGGATGCAACACATCGTGCTCGAGCACGCGGAGCACTTCCTCGTTAGCCCGATCCATGGGCGTCAGAAGACTATTGGCACATGCGGTCCGTCCGCGAAGATGAAAGGTCATACAGCCATAGAAAAGCGCACGTTCTCCCTTCCGGGAGCTGCTCTTTACATAGATACTTCCTCCGCATGCGCCGCACTTCACCAGCCCTGTGAGCAAGTACTTGGAATCGAGCGTGCTGGCCGGCCTTCCCCACAACTCGCCTTTCGTCCCGCGTAAGTACACGGCACGCGTTGCGGTCAGCCGATCATGGGCAGCCCTCCATTCCGCTTCGGAGGCAATTTGAAGCTCCGGCATGCTGATCTTGAGCCAGTCCTTCTCCGGGCGTTTGCGCTGCTGTTGAATGCCCCAGGTATTGCGCTTCTTGGTCCGGTTCCATGTCACGATGCCGCGGTACAGTGGCCGGAAGAGCACGCTGCGCACGGACGACGGGCTCCAGGAGATCTGACGGCCCTGGCTATTTCGTGGGGCCGGCTTACCCTCATCGTTCAGTTGCTTGGCGATCGACACCATCCCTTTGCCGGCAGCGCAGAGGCGGAAGATCTGCCGGACCACGTCCGCTTGTTGCTCGTTGATTTTCCGTTCTACGTGATCGCGCTTGGGCCGCCCGTAGGCATCGAGCACGGACGAGACGATCTCGACGTAGCCATAGCACCGGCGCCGCACACATGCCCTAGGCTGGCCTTTTTGAGCATGGCGTTCGCTGCCGATCTCTTTGAGGAACGTCTGGGGATTAAATGTCGCCATCGGTGTGACTCCCATGGCCAGCTCCCCTTGAGAACGCTAGGCCAAGTTGGTACTAGGGGCAGAAACTGCATCAGGCTAGGAGGAAGGCAATCTGGTCAAAATTGTTCAGTCAGCAGATTCAACCCGATCTTCATCTAAGCAACGCAGGGGTGGGAAACCCACTCAGATTTTTCGCAGAAGTGTATAAAAGAAGACAGCATGGAGGAGGTGGGCAGGTTCATCATCCGCGCTAAAGGGCGGCGGGTGAGGCCATATTCTAGTTCCGACGCGCCGCATTTCTGTCTGCACGCATGCTTTCTCATGCCCCTCACTTCACCCGGAGGTTCTACCCATGACGCACCTAGAAGAGTCGATCATTGAAAAGTTGCGGAGCGGTGGCCCCTGTTGCCTAGATGATGTCGTCGTGCACCTATCCCGAAGCTACAGTTGGAGTCAGGTATTTACCGCCGTGGATCGGATGTCGAGGCATGGAGGGGTATTGATGCGACAACTTGGTTGCCCGACCTATCAGATTGCACTCCGTCCAGGGGTTGTAACTCCGGTCCAACGTCGAGTCGCCGATGGGGAAAGCGCGAGTCAAAGCCTCGAATGCTGAGGCCGGTATTAAATTGTGGAAAGGGTAACCATGGCGAAGGTTCTCGTCATTGATGATGCACCGAACGTTCGAACGCTGCTCGACCTGCTACTCCGTCAGCAGGGATATGATGTGATACTCGCCGACAACGGTTGCAAGGGCCTACAGCTGTATCGCCAAGCACACCCCGATGTCATTGTGCTTGATCTGAACATGCCGGACCTCGATGGGGTCACGGTCTTGAAGCAGATACGCAGTGTCGATCTCAAGCAGCCGGTGATCATGTTAACGGGGGACAGTACCCCCGAGACGGAGCAGCAGGTTCGTGCGCTGGGGGTGAGCGAGTTCATTGTAAAAGGCTCCTCGCTGGATCTCCTGGGACACACCCTAAGGCGTCTTCTCAAGACTCCCACCGCCGCGACGGTGGCACTGCGGTGATTGAGACTGTGCGTCCTGAGCGGAGCGAGCGGATCACCGGGGTGTAGTCAGTGTGGCGTTAGGTCAGAAACCGCTATGGAAGCCCTGTGCAGGGACACTCGCCTCCTCGTGTGCATGCAGTGCGACCATGCCGGAATCTGAAATAAAAGGCTCGGCTCCGAAAGGAACCGAGCCTTTATTTTAATAACATCCCCACAAGTCCTTCAACCGTCAAAGGCGTGTTTCCTTCAGCCCGATTGTTGACCAGAGCATATACGCGTCGTCCCGCGCCGACTGCCTGCCGCACTAACTGCACCGCTTCTCTTCGCATCTGCGGTAACTCTTCCACAATCTTGGTATATGGCTCGGCCCGCTTCTTCGCCGACGCCAGACAACCCCTGAACCCCGCACAGACCTACGCGCCAGACAATCCTTTTAACCCTGCGAACCGCTATGATCCGGGAAACCCGGTCAATCCAGCGAATCGCTACAGTCCCACTAACCCATTCAATCCCGCCGACCAATACAAGCCACAGAATCCGTTGAACTCGGCGAATCGGTATAATCCCAATACGCCATTCGAACCGCTCAATCGCCCACGCTAGTTTCTCGCCTTGACACCTCCCCACGGACGGACTCGTCTTTCGAGTATAGACAAACATCCTCCCTCAACTGCCTGCGATGAAAGGCCCCTTGTGATCATCAATAGTTACAAGGGGTTTTTGTTGCCGCGTGGGGTGACGGTGAGTGGCGTGAGGTGGTATATAGGCGGTGGCGGGCACAGTTTCTGGCTTACTTGCGCGTATGCACGGGTAGGCTGCAGCATACTTAAAATTTAGGGGGGGGGTCACGAGAGCATGTATCGGAAGGTGATGCAAACGGCAAAGGGCGGCA
Organism: Nitrospirota bacterium; assembly: GCA_963701855.1. Classification (GTDB taxonomy): domain Bacteria; phylum Nitrospirota; class Nitrospiria; order Nitrospirales; family Nitrospiraceae; genus Palsa-1315. Next base: position 52,092 of record CAVPBK010000012.1, on the reverse strand, counting down.
TTGCGTTTCGCAGCCCGCCATCACGTCTCACCCTCGTTGACGACGACAAGTCACTGAGCAGCACGATGGATGCTGAATGTGCACTCTCCGAAAGAGTGCACAGTGCGTACACCGCACACAGAGCAACAACATCCCCTCACTCCCCCACGGAGCTATTGATACAGAGCGGAAGCGTCGGCGACTTTGTCGTACTAGCCCCAACGGGCCAGCCCAAAGCAACCCTGCACGCCATTCAGAACCTTGCGTTGGTGGACGTGGCCTTCCTCCGTCTTCTGATACCCCCTGGCAGCCTAGTACACCGGGTCATCCTCATTTCCGACCACGAGTGTTCGATGTATGACCTAGATAAAGCAGATCCCAAATTACCGCTCTTGGAGGCTTCTCGAAGCCACATAATCAAAACTCCTCAAGACATCGCCTCTATCGTCAGCGACATCTGCCGCGATGGCTGGCTAATGGGCAACTCTCGGATGTAGTCAATCGTGGTGCACGTCTCATTGGAGAGAACCGACGGGTGCCCCTAACTCTTCCATCGAGCCGACAGCCCGTCGCAATTCGTGGGAATGGCGTCAAATCCCTTGACTGGCAAGGCTTTGCCGCCCGACAAGAGTCTCATATAGGGACAGAAGTGGGCAGGAAGGCGTATGAGTCAGGACGTGAATGACATAGAGACAGGCACATGAAGTGGCTATGAAATCTGAAACTCGGGCCATTCCTCCCTTTTGAGATTGGAGGGATTGCCCTAGCCGCAGAGCCCGGCATTCTGTCGTACAGTCAGACCCGCTTTTTCGAGGCACTGCATGGATTCAACGGCGAAGGTCAGTAAGCCCTCTCCAATAGCGACGGATATCCAATGGAGCCCAGAGCCGCCCACTCAACCTGGCTGCTACTGGTTTCGGCGTGACCCACCATCTCGGGACATCATGGTGCAAGTGCGGGAGACCAATGGGGAACTGACCGTCTGGTGGCCTGACAAAGACCAACCAGTGGCGATGCTCAAAGCCTCGTGGCGTGGCCCGATCCCGCCATCAACTGGACCAGGACGCTAGTAACCAATCGCATCGGCCCTTGCACCATAGTTCGTTTCCCTCCTACACTACCCTCTCCCTGCGAGGCCTCTATGCCCTTCTCGATTCGCCCACACCGTCGCTTTCCTGCGCACTGCGCCGTTACGAACAACGCGGGGCCACTCTTCTTTTTGAGCTTCTGGGCAATGACAACTCTCCTACTGCTGAATACTGTTCCAGCGAATGCGGAATGGGTGAGGCTTACCGAAGCCGACGGGATGACGGTGCACTTCGATCCAGACACCATTCGTCGCAACGGAAATCTGGTGAAGATATGGCTCTTGTATGACTACAAGACTCCTATAACCACGGGACGCGACGCTGTTTTTTCTACGAAGATGCGAAGTGAGTACGACTGCAAAGGAGAGCGCGTTCGGACGAATTCAATTTTCGAGATGGCTGGCAACATGGGAAAAGGTAAGGTGGTTTCGTCAAGCTTAGCGGAAGGCCAGTGGATACCAATTGCACCAGAAACTCTTGGTAAACGGGAATGGAAACTTGCATGTGGCAAGAAGTGATCGCGTAGTGCTCAAATGGTTGAGGCGGCTTATTGAGGTGGGGCAGCGGGTAGCGAAGGGGACGAGGCACTAACTATGCGAGGCGTCATGCACAATGGCCATGAGGCGCTGACACTCCTGGAACTGGTGTTGCAGTTGCACGGCTAGTTCAGACGACGATTGGACTCGATCCGCGTGACACCGCTCCAAGCGGGCGTGCTCCTCTATCTGCAACGGCACATGGATGCCAAGCTGACGGATGCCGCAACCGCGCTCCTCGTGACACTCCCGACGTTGAGTGTGGTAGCGAAGGACCTCGCGGGGAAACGCTGGGTCAGGAAGCGTCGTTCGGTCACGGATAGTCGTGCCGTGCGTTTGTCGCTCAGTCGGCAGGGGCAGGCGCTTGCACGGAAGATCGAGGTCCAGGTTCGACAAGTGAGGAACGATCTCACACCAATGAAGGAGACAGCATCATGACTGGTCTACGTGTGTTCATCGGCGCATTCTTTCTGTTTGCCATCACGGGACTCATTGTGTCTGTCCCGCTCAGTCCCGGCCCTGTCCTCGCTGCGGCTGAGAAAGACGATCTCCTCGACCTCAACACGGCCACCGCCGACCAACTCAAGGCGCTCCCCGGTATTAGCGATGCGTACTCTGAAAAGATCATTAAGGGCCGACCGTATGCACGGAAAGATGAGTTGGTGCAGAAGAAGATTCTTCCACGAGCCACGTATGAGGGGATCAAATACAAGATTGTGGCGAAGCAGAAGTAGGCGTGGAACGCCAGATCACACGCGGAGCGTTATCACATGAGAGCCACGACAGTTCTCAGAGCTGTCGGTCTTGTCCTGTGTCTTGCAGGTCTTGCACCGACGGTTGTGCGCTCTACCCAGCCCTCAGGCCCTGATGCCTCTCCCGGCAAGAGTTCCTCGCAGTTGACCCAGCCTGAGGTGCTCACCCTCGCCAAAACGGCAGCCCGGAAGGTGATCCAGCAGAAGCTCTATGACTACGACATCACCAGCGTGATTTTTGACTCGCACGCCAGAGAATGGTCCGTCTTGTTCGTGCAGCAGTCTCCGCACACGGCGAGCCGTGGTTGCTTCTATGTATATGTCAACGACGACACGACGGTTGCCACGGTGCAACTCTGTTGATGGAACCTCCCTTCCTTTGTGAGGATTGGACAGAAATAGCCCAGGCGTTTCCTTTCGCTCCTACCCTCGTAAGCTGATAGCATGACAGAATTTAGCGTGAACGCAGCGCCTCATAGCCAACCTAGCTGTGGCGTGAGTTCCCTCATGTGTTCATCTTGAGAGACGTGCCAGGAGGAACGCTGCCAACGAAGACCACGTAACAATAAGGAGAAGACTCATGGACAGACCACAGACAGGGGTGCTCATCACGGTCAGTATGCTATCTGGACTGCTTGGCGGAATTGTCGCCATCTTTCTGGTCGGGGGAGGCCTTGTCACGGCGCAAGAACCGGCAGGGGAGGTGCCCGCCGTCGTCAGTGCCAAGGAGTTCCGCCTCATTGATCAACAGGGGCACACGCGAGCCGCCCTTTCCTTCAACGACGAAGGGCAGCCGGTCCTCACCATGCGCGATGAGTTTGATACTGCGCGGGTGCGGGTCGGGATCTCCAAGGACACCGGAGTAGAGGTGCGTGATGTGGATGGCAAAACACGGTTGGTCCTCTCGGTGGACAACGAGGGGCTCCCCTCACTCGTCGTCCGCGATCGAAAACGTCAGACAAAGTCGTTTCGTCCATAGGAGGCAGCCAGGAGGCTGCCATGGCTGTGCCATGGTCCCATAGGAAGAATATTTGTGAGGTTCTTACCGCCCTCCACTTTGTTCTTAGCCGCAGTAATTCTTTGGTTCATTTACATCGTTCTGCTGTGTCCGGTTCTGGGCCTTGCTGCCGACTTCACCGGAAGAGTCGTCGGGGTAATTGACCGCGACACGATCGAAGTCCTGAACGGCCACCATACTGAGCGTATCCGCCTCAGCGGCATCGATTGCCCGAAGAAAGGCCAAGCGTTCGGCAAGCAGGCCAAGCAGGCTGCGTCAGCCTTAGTCTTTGGGAAAGACGTCACGCTCCAGACGCACGGCTATGACAAGTACAAGCGCACTCTGGCCGATGTGCTTCTGTCCGATGGATCGAACGTCAACCAGACGCTTGTCAAAGACGGTTGTTGCTGGTGGTATCGCAAGTATGAGCCAGGGGATACAGTCCTAGAGAAGCTAGAGGCGGAGGCACGCCAAGCGAGGAAAGGCTTGTGGGCTGATCCGCAACCCGTGCCGCCGTGGGAGTGGCGGAAACTGAACCGTTGAGTGGACGCAACAAGAAATCGATCGGCACATAGTTGTCAGTAAGAGGTTTATCCAGACCTGAAAAGTAACCTGCCATCCAGAAAAGTTCCTCCAATCAATACCACCAATTCCCCACGCCCCGCCTTGCGGTTTGATCGTCCCCTTCCTACAATATGCCTCCCTGCGAGACCTCTATTTTCGGTAAGCCAGCTCTTGTGACGGATGACACCAAAGAGACGAGCATGCATCACTGCTCATGAGACCGCGTCTTCCGAGGAGGGCATATGTTGAAATACATTCTTGGGCTAGCGCCATTGGTTCTCGGATTACTACTCGGCACTGCTCTCTCTTCCACAGCCGAGATGGGCCTTGATGAAGCACATGTGCCCAAAGGGTTCATGAGTGGCAATGATTGGTTGGGGCTAAATAAAACCGAGCAAGCCACGTATGCCATGGGTGTCGCGGATGGGTTAGATCTCGCTGCCACACTGAAGACGCCAGGCTTGTTCTGGATCAACCCCTGCGTTGCAGGAATGACTTCCGATCAGATACGGGACATACTCAAGGCAGAGCTGGATGCCAGACCGAGCGAGCGACATCTCCTCATGGTCCACCGGGCCCTCTACCAGGCCTTGCGGAAAGCTTGTCGGGATAGTCCTGAGAGATAGCGGTCAATGTTCATGATGATCAAGAGGAGTATCATCAGTGCGGGAGGCCACCTACGACACGATCAAGGTCCAGACTGTGGTGAAACAGAAAACACGAGTTTACGCCATGAACGACAACTCCCCAAACACGAGATCATGTCCATAGAAGAAGCCACCGTCTCCAACATGTGGGAGATTGCGTGTAACCAATGGGGGTGAGATGAAGTTTAGTACAGGATTATTTGATGCGATGTTTGGCGAAAAGATGACCATTCAGATTGAACAAGAAAACGGCATCATGAAGGATGTGGTCGTCACGAAGGCGTGGCGGGAGAAGATGCAAAAGGGGGAGGAAGGAGTATTTAAAGTGGTGAAGTCAGGTAATCAATCCGTCACCGCGCACATACTGAATCCTGAGACCGGCTATACTCAAGAGACATGGATAGCTGGGACGCATATGAAACTTGAGGACATGGAGAAGTGCTCCGAGAACGGCAGCGTCTTTGTGATTGACTACCATGACAAAGGGATACCACAACGCAAGGTAGTAAGCCGCTCAGATTGGGACAAGGCCAGGGCACATTTCGATCACTGTGATCGCGACAGTAAAGAGAGAATGCGTCAAACAGAAGTCCTATTAAAAAAGCATGATGACGAGCTTAACAAACTCGGATAACCACCCAACCTAACCCGGTGAGGGAGAGGCGCTCGGCAAGCCGGTTCATCCTCTTGCTCAGCGGGAGCAGGCCCAGGGGATCAGCCTGAGCTATCGATTCCCCATGCTGGAAGGCCTGTCTATGCCACGCCAGTTGCGCCTAGTTGTTGTTCTCTCGCTGATACTGTTACCGCCAACCGTCGCTTTCGCCGACTTCACTGGCCCTGTCGTCAGTGTTCTCGACGGCGACACCATCGAAGTGCTAAACGGCCACCATGCTGAACGCTTCCGCCTCAGCGGCATCGACTGCCCTGAGAAAGGCCAAGCCTTTGGTCAAAAAGCCAAACAGTCGGCCTCAGCACTCGCATTTGGCCAAGACGTGACCCTTCAGACGCACGGTTACGACAAGTACAAGCGCACCCTAGCCGATGTGCTCCTGCTGGATGGTACCAACGTCAATCACATGCTGGTCAAAGACGGCTGGTGCTGGTGGTATCGGAAGTATGCGCCGCTCGATACGGAACTGGAGAAGCTAAAGACGAACACACGGGAGGCCAAGCAAGGTCTCTGGGCTGATCCCTCGCCTAACCCCCCCGTGGGTCTCTCGCAGCAGCACCGGCAGTGGAACGGTTTATTGAATCGGTCCAATCAGCAACACATGCCTCTGATCGTCCACCTTCGCCACAATCCGATCCCCTTGGCGAATAGTCTCGGTCTTTTGAGTGTTGTCGTCGAGATGCAAGTGTTCTACGTCACCAGTAAATTTCCTGATCAAATAGTTATTGCGTTTAATGCGTAACACTTCACCTCGAACTGTGATGGCGCCCGTCGGTGTTTCCTTCTCTTGTTTCACCGCACCGGATAGCCTGTCGGCTTGCTCGTCAGCTTCTTGTTGTTCCAATTCTTGCGCCAGATTGTTGATGGCCTGTGTGGTGTTGGGCAAACTCACGCACAGCACGAAACCACAAGACAGAGCACCGATGGCTTTCAGCATAGATAACATGGCAACCTCCTTGGTTGTTGTAAGCGCAGACCGAGTGAGTGGGGAATTGGTCACGCCTATTCGGAAAAGATCATCAAGGTCGACCATGGCCGCGGAAGGATGCGCTAGCTCAAAAACACATCCTTCCGCGGCCATGAGAGATTGACTCAGGGGAGTGGACGCATCCGCAGGATGTGGTTCTCAGCGGTGACTTCCGCTTCAACACGATCGCCCTGCTTGAGCTGTCCCATCATCTGCGTCGTCTTATCTGCATGCACGCGCACTTCCCGGCCGTCCTGCTCCTTGACGACATAGTACGCATAGTCGATGCGCGCTACGTCGCCCTTGATGGTCCGGTTGTGCGTCGGGTCATTCGGCGCTTGCGCGACCGCGTAGGACGCAGTCAAGAGTAACGCCATGCCACACAGGATGCTGCCAACTTGGGGAATGGATATCATGGGACCTCCTTGGGTTAGTGGTGAATACCGTTCACGCTACAAACAGTGCGCGCCGCCGAACTCTGCGTTCATGTATTTTTGCTCTGCAACGTTGCCCACGCCAGGGCCAAGAGTCCAAGCGACACGATATACTGCGAACCATTGAACAACACCGCATCGATCATCGTCATGGTGTGTCTCCTTTCAAAAAAATATGCACAATCCTCAAACTGCTCACGTGAATTGTGCCTACAGCATCGTCGTAAGGCACAGAGCATGCCGTCCTCGTTCACTTCAATCCGTTGGTCGCAGTCCGTTGAAATTAGGGGATTCCTTGGCGGGCATGTGGCGGAGCAACGGAGGAGAAGTGCCGATAACCCTTGATGGATCATGGCGAGTCGGGGGGTCAGCCCGTGACTGACCAAGGTTGCCGCGTCTAAGAGGGAGGAGGGAGATGTGCGGTTTTCAGCTAGCTATGTGCCCGATGGACATGGCACGGTTTGGAGCGTTCCGCCGAAAGACAGCGATGACACCCTTCTCAATACGGCCATCTCTCATATTCGCGACATTCTTGTCGCTTCTTCCTGCACTGGCCTTCGCTGACTTCACCGGCCCCGTTGTCTCCGTCCTCGATGACGACATCATCGAAGTACTGAATGGCCACCATGCTGAGCGTGTCCGCCTCAGTGGCATCGACTGCCCTGAGAAAGGCCAAGCCTTCGGCCATCGTGCAAAGCAGGCCGCCTCTGACCTCGCCTTTGGCAAAGAAGTCACAATCCAGACGCACGGCTACGACAAGTACAAGCGCACCCTTGCCGATGTGATCCTGCCTGATGGCACCAACATGAATCACACGTTGGTCAAAGACGGATGGTGCTGGTGGTATCGGAAGTATGTGCCGAGGAATGTCGCGCTGGAACAGTTGGAGACTGAGGCACGGAAGCGTGGCGAGGCCTGTGGGCCGACCCGTATCCCCTGCCGCCGTGGGAGTGGCGAAAGGGGCGTAGGTGAGCGGCGCGTGACGGGCCGGCTCATTCCACCCCCCCACAACAATCGACGAACTATGCCCGAATGAGAAGTTGGTCGATGAGAGCAGGTTTTTTAATGTGTATGGCTGCTGGGGTCTGGATAAATTGTTTCAATCTTAACTGGTCAGGTGGGCTCACCCGGATCACACCTACCGTGATCCAAGGGGCCTGAACCTTACTGACTACCGCCAGCGGGATGTCTACAAAGGCCTCCTCACCTTCCAACCATAATTGGATTTTCACAAGATCCCCTGCTCTCAGGTACTCAGGGGTGATGAGCTTATGTCCATCCTCTATATTTTCGAGCACGCACCCGTCCGCTTGAAGCTGGGTGCTAGCGAGCGGAAGCACACAGTCAATAGTAAACCTCGTATTAAACCCCGGACTATCTTCCCTGGTCTGTTGTGTCCACTGAGCCATCGTATAATAGTAGCGCAGGATGGAGTGGAATGGGGGGCGTGGCTATTCTTCAAGAGATGCGCGGACTTACCAAAAATAGTGGTGATCCGAAAACATAAGAGAGCTGATCCCCAGCCGTTGCCGCCGTGGAACCGTGGAAGTGGAGGAAGTCACGAGTTCTCGACCGTTGATCAACTACGTCCATTCTCTCGCGGATCGCCCTTGGGCCTTCCTTCGCTTCCCTTCCAGAATAGGCCTCCCTGCGAGGCCCCCGTGCCCTCGCGCATCGGGAGAAACGTGGGTAGCCGACTCTCATGAATCGACCACCCTCCCAGTGGCTTATCTGTCATGGTGATGGTGATGGTATGGTATGGCCATAGGAATGGCCTAAGCTAAACGCTGAGAGATGAACGCCAGAAGCCTTTGCAGTAATATCCCGCAGCTACTCGTGCCTCACGAGCACTGGCTGGACATACTCCTCTTTCTTCTCTGTGTTCATTCTTCCTTACCTCCTTTTCAATCACTGGGCAAGCCCCTAGGCTGCCCTGATTCCATGCTGGGCTTGTAATAAACATTCTGGACAGTAGGTATGAGTCAAAAGGCAATTGGACGGCTCCACGCCATGTAAATTTCGATACGTCCCCTGCATGACCCAACGCTGAGAATGATGTGCGGGTCTGGTCTCATCTCGAACGAGTCCGCACACACAACAACAGGGGAGTAACGTCGTCCCCCTCCACGAGGCTGAGGGCATCTCATGACTTGTCGGAATAAACGGGGCAGCAACAGCCATTTACATCCTCCTTGCTGACAGTTTCAATAACAGCCATATAGGGAACCGTGGGATGAGCTAAATGTTAAGGTTGCGCAGATATTTACGGCACTGTGAAATCCCCTAGTGCCCTCGCTTGCTCCTCACGCCGACATCCGACTAGAATGCGCTTCCCTGCGAGGCCCTATGCCCTTCTCAATTCGCCATTACCATCGCTTCCCCCTTCAAGGCCTCGTGACCATGCCTTCCGCAGAGGGATTCACATGAAACGACTGTTCCTGATCACACTCCTGGTGCTGAGTAGTGGACCAGCGTATGCAGAATGGGTGGCGGTTGGTGGCAACGACCAGATTGGAATGACTACCTACGTCAATCCAGATACCGTGCGCCGCAAGGGGGATTTGGTGAAGATGTGGCAATTGAACGATTTCAAGACTGTACAAACCGTGGAGAACACCTCGTTTTTGTCTACCAAAAAGCAACGGGAATTTAGTTGTGCCGAAGAGCGCACGAGGACTCTTGCGGCCACTCAGTTCTCTGGCAATATGGGCAACGGTACGGTGGTTTCGGTCAACTCGAACGAACAAAAGTGGGAACCAGTTGTGCCAGAAAGTATCGGTCAAACTTTGTGGGAATTTGCCTGCGGCAAGAAGTGATCGTGCAGTCACTTGCAACCTTCGCCGTAGACAAGGTTACACAATGAGTAACCAAAACCCCAAACGCGACAGCATGAGCATTGAGGAAGCGACCGTCTCCAACACATGTGGGAGATTGCCGCGATTGTGGAAGCGCTCAATCGGAAGGGTCTCTGCATGAAGCAAGACCGCTACGACATTATCACCGAGTTTCATCTCGAGCAGCCTCCTGCAAGAGCCTAACCCTTTGTTCCGGAGACCCACTGAACCCAGACGCTAACAGGAAAATCAAAGCTGTGCATCCATCCCTGATTGCAAATTTCAACCCGTCGATGTTGCTGCAACCCCGCATGCAAATGCCCGTCAATGTCCTTTGCTGGTGCGGATCGGGCAAGAAATGGAAAAATGTCATCGTGATCGCGAGTATCAGAAGCCTATCCCATCGGAAAACTGATAGCGGATCAACGAGCGGAGATGTCACGAGGCTACTGTCTACACCCACAAGCCAGCGCAGCGACTTGTAGCCAAAACATCATTCGCGCGCATACTGTGCAACGCAAGGGCGGCTTGGCGGCTATTGCGGAGGAGGGCCATGTTCTTTCTCCTAAGCTCGGCTTTCAGAATATTGTGAAGAACGACGGCAAAATTGTTCCGTGTCTGTGCGGTGTGAAGGATGCGTCCACCTTCACGGGGTTCTGTGGTGCTCATGACGATGAACTGTTCTCACCAATTGAAAAATCCTCAATCACTTTGGACAAACAGGCTGCATTCCTGCTTTCCTTTAGAGCAATATGTTACGAAAGGCTCATGAAGGACGCGGCGCTACGCGCGATAGAAGTTCAGAGGCAAGCAGATAAAGGCGATCCATTTGAAATGCAGTGCGCAAAGCAGCAATCTTTGCATCTCATTCGTGAAGGTATTAAACGGGGCATTAGGGATCTTGACGGCTGGAAGGGCAAGTATGATGCAGCATTCCTAAACGGAAATTTCGATGATTTTTCGTTTTATAGCGTAATGTTCTCAAGCGCCCTACCCATAGTCGCCTGTGGGGCTTTTCACCCTCAATTTGATTTCAATGGTAACGCACTACAAATCATCACGCGAGGAGAGAGCGAGTTTGAACACGTTAGCTTTAACCTCACAGTGGTCGGTGGGAAATCCATCGCAGTTCTAGGCTGGACAGGTAGGTCTCAGGGTCCCACAGAACTCTTTATTGACTCATTTAGAGCGCTGCCCAAGGGCACCATGGCAAACGCCGCATTTCATCTCGCATGTGAGCATTTAGAGAATACATATTTTCGTCCGAGTTGGTGGGAAGCCCAGTCTAATTCAGCCAGAGAACATCTCGTGGCGCGTTTTCGAAGTGGTATCGGCACGGAAGATACCAAGCGTAGGCCTGATTGTCTCTCTCGACTGGAGTACTCCTTCGCTACAGCAACGGTAGAGTTGGAATTGAACTCATGACTCAGAGAGAGCCATTATGGTCTCATTCCCGCTGGAGGTATCGGAAGTATGCGCCAGGGGATACGGTGCTGGAAGGGTTGGAGAAGGAGGAGCGAGAAGCCAGGAGAGAATTGTAGGCCGATCCGCAGCCGGTGCCGCCGTGGGAGTGGCGGCAGGGAGAGGCAGAAAGCCACCAACGGTCCTGGACGACCCGCCTTGACACCTCCTTACGAGCCGTCTAGCCTTGGTCCGAATCATAATCTGTCGCTGATGATTTCACGAAGCAACCGAGGGCCGGATGGCGGAGAAGCAATTTGTTTTAGATCTCGCAAAACTGGTCATTGCGGTCGCCTGGGCAGATGGAACGCTTGTCCATGAGGAACGCAATGCCGTCAAAGATCTGCTCTTTGTAATTCCCGACCTGACCGGAGAGGATTGGCAACAACTTGAGATATACATGGATTCGCCGGTCACTCCTGAGGAACGGGAGGAACTGCTGAAACGGGTGGTCAGCGCCATTCGCTGGACAGAAGAGAAGCAGTTGGTCATCGACACCGTCACGAGGCTGGTAGAAGCGGATGGTGCGTTGACGCCCGCAGAAGCCACGGCCCTCGCGCAGGTCAAACACGATGTGGAGGGTGCCTCAACCGGGCTACTGGCACACCTCACCAAAACCATTCACGGCGCGATGGGGAAACGGCGAAGCAAAGTTGGGGCTGAACTCAGTAGAGAAGAGCGGTTAGATGATTTCATTAAAAACCGCGTGTATTACCATCTCGTCACCGAGTTGGAAAAGCGCGGGCAGCAGGTCACCCTGCCCGATGCCCAGATCCGCAAGCTATGCTTAGCCGCTGGGCTGATGGCGCATGTGGCATGGGCGGATCGCGAGGTCGCGCCAGAAGAGAAGCGCACAATGACCCAGGCCCTGAAAGAAGGCTGGGCCCTTTCAGATCTTGAGGCCCATCTGGTAACCGAGATTGGGTGTTCGCAAGCGGTCAAAGGATTGGATGTCGTTCGCCTGGCCAGGAATTTCTTTGATCAGACCACGCGCCAAGAACGGAATGATTTCGTGCGCGTCTTATTTCAGGTGGCCAACGCGGCGCAGACCACGTCTTCTGAGGAAATTAAGATGATTCTATTCATCGCGAAAAGCCTGAAGCTGGCACATCGAGAGTTTATTGAGGCGAAACTCACCATCCCCCGAGCTGAACGAGGGGGGATGTGAGGGTGCCGACACTGCAGAAAAACGACCAGGAGAGCAATGGACCTAAACTCCTCGCCCCACCGACCTCGCCGCCAACATTTCCGATGGCCAGCTCCTCGAAGTCCTGCACAACCACCACCTTGAACGCATCCGCCTCAGCGGCATTACTATCCTGAACGTGGTTCAAAACAACCATTTCTCAGTTCCCCGTCTTGCGGTTTGATCCTCACCCTCCTAAACTGGGCCACCATACGAGGCTCCTATGCCCTGTTCGATTCGTCCCTACCGTGGTGTTCCTGTGTGTTGTCCCGTGACCTTTCGTACAGGGCTGTCTGAGGGGCCACGGCATCGTCTGGAATCTCTTCCTTTTCGGTTGGCGGCTCTTCGGCGATGTGCCGCCGCCTGATGGGAAGATATGTTCGCTGACGATCGGTGTGCCGAATGGGCAGCGTGTCTTCGTGAGTGCTGAAGTTGTGCGCAGATGAGGAATCACCTGGACATGGTGTAGGTCTCCAGAGGCCGGTCAATCTTCACCACGAGGCGACGCAAGGGACATGGCAGATCACGACCGGAGTCTCGGACACTCCCCCCACTCCATCGTAGCGGCAACCATCACGCGTCGCGGCCTGGTGATGGCGACGCTGGCTGCAGGTTTCGCCTTAGCCGTGCGGCCGGTCTCGGCCGAGACCTTCACGACAGACCAGATTGGGCTGACGGCTGGGGAGATCAAGATCCGCACCCGCGATGGTTACATTCCAGCCTATCGCGCGAGACCCGAGCTAGGAACCGCGCTGCCGGTTGTGCTCGTGGTACAAGAAATATTCGGAGTCCATGAACACATCAAGGACATCTGTCGTCGATTCGCCAAGCTAGGCTATCTGGCGATCGCGCCTGAGCTCTATGCTCGCCATGGTGATGTCTCGACGCTGTCCAACATCGATGAGATTATCGCCAAGGTGGTCTCACAAGTGCCGGATGCGCAGGTATTGGCCGATCTCGATGCCGCCGTGGCGTGGGCCACCGAGTCAGGGGAAGGGAACGTCGAGAAACTCGGCATCACGGGCTTCTGTTGGGGAGGAAGAATTGTGTGGCTGTATGCGGCACACAATCCCACACTGAAGGCAGGGGTGGCCTGGTATGGGCGGCTTGTTGGCACACCCAGCGCCCTGCAACCGACCCACCCCCTCGACGAGGCGTCATCCCTCAAAGCCCCGGTGTTGGGGCTCTATGGCGCGGACGATCGCGGAATCCCGCTCGACACCGTCGAGCAGATGCGGCACGCGTTGCAAACAGTGGGAAGCCCCTCTCGGATCGTGGTCTATCCTCATACCCCGCATGGATTCTATGCGGACTATCGGCCTAGCTACAGAAAGGAACAGGCGGAGGATGGGTGGAGGCGATTGCAGAACTGGTTTAAACAATACGGTATCGCCTAATGTGCCTCAGCGCCCTCCCGATACTCGTACGCTCCGCGAGATCCTGCCATCGTGCATCGGGGTGATTCCGAAAGGAAGGCGAATCGCATGCGGAATCTTCTGCTCTGGAGCCTGGCGGTGGTCCTCTGTGTTGTTGACGTTCCTCATGTTGTTGGAAAGACCACGACGCTTCAGGAATACCCGGTGCCTGCCGGGTCGCGCCCGCATGATGTTGCTCCAGCCCCGGATGGCACGGTGTGGTATACGGCACAGGCCACCGGAGAGCTGGGCCGGCTCGATCCAACCACGGGGGAAACGCGTCATATTATGCTGGGCCAGGGCTCGCGGCCTCATGGTGTGATTGTGGGACCCGACGGCGCGCCTTGGATCACAGACGGTGGCCTGAATGCCATCGTGCGAGTGGACCCGAAGACGGACGAAGTACACGTCTTTCCGCTGCCGAAAGGCCGTGAAGGAACCAACCTCAATACCGCCACCTTCGATCGTCGGAGGGTGCTCTGGTTCACTGGACAGGGTGGTATCTACGGGAGCATGGACCTGAAAAACCATCGCGTGCAGGTCTTCGATGCACCACGGGGCACGGGCCCGTATGGCATCACCACAGCGCCTGATGGCATGGTGTATTACGCATCGCTCGCGGGCAGTTATATCGCACGAGTGGATCCAGACACCGGAGCGGCCACGGTCCTCGAACCGCCCACCAGAGGCCAAGGAGCTCGTCGGGTTTGGGCGGACAGCCACAGCCACATCTGGGTCAGCGAATGGAATACGGGACAGGTGGCGATGTATGACCCCGGCAATGGGCAATGGCGCGAATGGCGCCTGCCAGGTCAGAACCCAGGGGTGTATGCCGTGTACGTGGATGACCAGGACCGAGTGTGGCTGAGCGACTTCGGGGCAAACGCGCTGGTGCAGTTTGATCCGGCCCAAGAAACCTTTGAGGTCTTCTCGTTTCCGAGTCCCGGGGCTAATGTTCGACAAATTCTCGGGCGGTCGGGCGAAGTATGGGGTGCAGAATCCGGAACGGATAAACTCGTCGTGGTGCGAACAGCTCACACTCGTTGAGGGAAGAGAAGAAGGGGGCAGGAACTGTTCCTTCTCGCTTGCGCTCGTCTCCAGGCGGGGAATAGGCTAAATCTTCTGATTGTACGCTCCAGGAGTATCACCATGGAGGTGATCTTGTTTTTCTGCTCACTCCTCTTCGCCACCCCCGCATTCGCCGATCCTGGGTTTGACGAGAAATACGAGCGCGACTACAACATCTTCAATCCGGCTAGTAAGTATGCGCCGGACAACCCGCTGAACCCAGCACGACCTATGCGCCTGACAATCCCTTTAACCCTGCAAACCGCTATGATCCCGGGAACCCAGTGAATCCAGCGAATCGGTATAGCCCCAACAATCCGTTCAATCCCGCTAATCAATACAACCCGCAGAATCCGTTGAACCCGGCGAATCGGTTTAATCCCAACACGCCATTCGAGCCGCTCAATCGCACACGCTAGTTTCTCGCCTTGACACCTCCCCATGGACGGCCTAGCGTACAATGTACAAGAGCAGGTGTGGACATTTTAGCCAAACTGCCTCGTCTGAGGTGATTGCCCAACAGTTTGAACTCACCGATCCGCCTTTGTTCGCACCCCGTTACAACATCGCGCCGTCTCAACCCGTCGCAGCCATACGAATTGAGCCTGATACCACGACGCGCAGACTCGTCATGCTTCGGTGGGGGTTGATCCCGTCCTGGGCCAAAGACCCCAAGATTGGGCATCAGTGCATTAACGCCAAAGCCGAGACCGTGGCGGAGAAACCGTCCTTTCGGTCTGCCTTCAAGAAACGTCGGTGTCTGGTGATTGCCACGGGGTTCTATGAATGGCAGGTGCAAGGCGCACGTAAGCAGCCAATGTGGGTTGGACTACGGAGCAAGCAGCCCTTCGCCTTTGCTGGGCTATGGGAGCACTGGACGCCTCCTGAAGGGCAACCCCTTGAGACCTGTACGATCATCACGACAGAGCCGAATGAACTGATGCAGCCAATTCATAACCGGATGCCGGTGATTCTCGCTCCCACGTCCTACGACCAATGGCTTGACCCGACTTTCCTGCAAGTAGAATCGCTCAATACTTTCCTACGTCCTTATCCGAGCGAGGAACTCATGGCCTACCCTGTGAGCACCCTCGTTAACAACCCGCGCCACGACGCGCCACAGTGTCTTGAGCCTGTCTCGATATGGGGCTAGACTACCGCCTATGAATGTCGATACTGTCTACGCCCCCGATCTCTCGACGCGATACGCCTTGCCGGTGTTCCTTGGCCGACTCCCCGCAGGCTTTCCCTCTCCCGCTGACGACTATATCGAAGGCAAGCTCGATCTCAACCGGCACTTGATTAAACACCCCGCCGCCACGTTCTTTGTGCGGGTGTCTGGTGACTCGATGACCGGCGCGGGGATTCATTCAGGGGACTTGCTCATCGTGGATCGGTCACTCGAAGCGGTAGACGGTAATGTGGTCGTGGCGGCACTCGATGGAGAATTGACAGTCAAGCGGCTCTATCAGCGGGACAAGGCCTTGCGCCTCCTCCCCGCTAACAAGGACTATCACCCTATCGAGATTCAGGCTCAACAGTCCTTTGAAATCTGGGGAGTTGTCACCAACGTCATTCACGCCCTCTGAGTTCCAATGCCTCCCATCTTTGCCCTTGTCGATTGCAACAACTTCTATGCTTCATGCGAACGGGTCTTCAACCCCAAGCTTAACGGTCTGCCAATTGTCGTCCTCTCTAACAATGACGGCTGCGTAGTCGCTCGCTCCAACGAAGCGAAAGCGTTAGGCATCGGGATGGGGGTCCCTGAGTTTCAGGTCTCGCCGGTGCTCCATGCACACCAAGTCCATGTGTTCTCCAGTAACTACACGCTCTACGGCGATATGTCGCAACGTGTCATGGAGACCTTGGAACAGTTCTGTTCAGACCTCGAAGTCTATTCCATCGACGAAGCCTTCTTGAGTTTGGTGGGTTTTGAGAGACGTGATCTCACCGAGTACGGGCGACAAATACGTCGAACCGTGAAGCAATGGACAGGCATTCCCGTTTCAGTCGGTATTGCAGAGACGAAGACTCTCGCAAAGATTGCCAACTGCATAGC
Source organism: Nitrospirota bacterium (assembly GCA_963701855.1). Classification (GTDB taxonomy): domain Bacteria; phylum Nitrospirota; class Nitrospiria; order Nitrospirales; family Nitrospiraceae; genus Palsa-1315. The sequence goes on along the minus strand of CAVPBK010000012.1, from coordinate 35,435 downwards.
AAAGCGGACGCTTGATACAGGAGGAGTGTTTGACTTGCTCGCCTGTCCGGACCGAGACGCATTGCTAGGCAGGGTTGCCGTGGAAGACGTGTGGGGAATAGGACGGAACCATGCCCACATGTTGAAGCAACACGGCATCACCACTGCCTTCCAGTTACGCGGGGTCGATGACCAGTGGATAAGGAAGCGTATGGGAATTGTGGGGCTTCGTCTTGTAATGGAATTGCGCGGGGTATCCTGTCTGGATCTGGAACAGTGTCCTTCGCCCAAGCAGTCCCTCACTTGCTCCCGCGCCTTTGGGACGCTCATCAACACTCTTGCAGAAATGGAAGAGGCGGTATCGGTCTATACATCGAGGGTAGCGGAGAAACTGAGAGGCGAAGCGACTGGCCGCGACGGTGTTGACGGTGTGCCTCACCACAAACGAGTTCAGAGAAGGACCACAATACAGTAACTCCCTAACACTAAACCTGCCTGTTGTGACTGACAGTACCTCGGAGCTAATCAGGTGTGCGCTTCAGGGGATACGGACGATTTATCGAGACGGGTACCTCTACAAGAAGGCGGGAGTGATGCTGACGGGTCTTGTTCCAGCCAGTCAATCACAGGCCGATCTGTTCGACTCCCAGGACCGGCGGAAGTCCAAGCGGCTCATGTCCGCACTCGATTCTATCAATAATCGGTGGGGAGCTGGCACCCTCCACTATGCGTCAAGCGGTATCACCAAGGCGTGGAAGACTCAGTTTCACCGGCGTTCCCCCGCCTACACCACTGATTGGAATGAACTTCCGGTCGTAACCATCTAACTTGTCCATCGCCTAAGGATATACAACCATCACCTGGCGGAGCGGTTAGGGGATTGTGCCTTCTCATCTGGATTCTCAATCTTCACGATCTCCAGCGTGACATTCAGCGGTTTCCCAGCCAGGGGATGGTTGAGATCAAGCACAGCCTTCTCCGGCAGGATACTCACGATCGTGGCACTCTTACCGGCCTTACCGGCGTCATCATTTATAATTTCTATAATGTCACCTTCCCGGGCTTCACGCGGCAATTGTTCTATCGAGATACTCTGAAGTTTTGTCTCATCGTAGGGGCCAAAACCTTCTTCCGCCGACAGAGAAAATGTTTTCCTCTCTCCCGGGTGCATGCCGGCCACCTGCTGCTCGATCGCGGGGCGGGTAATATGCTGGCCTTGGATGAATTGCTCGGTCTCGCTGTAGGTCGTGGTGAGGTTATCCTGCGGCGTGATGTGCAACTGCGCCGTCACCATCGCGCCGTCTTGCACGGCCTCATCATTGGTCTTCAGGAGAATCGGAAATACCTGGACAAGAAGATACCCGTACCCCAGAAGCATGACTAAACAGATCGCAATGACTATGTATCCTAGAGTAGGCATGCGGCGATCCTCCTTTCATCCGATTGGGTAAGAACGCGTGCAATTGGAAAGTTGGGTTAACAGCAAATCGCCTGCCACCACGTTAGGCTCCAGGCGCAATCATGAATAGTCGCAAAACTGTCAGGCGGTTAGAGAGATGTTCAGAGGCGAGACAGGGTGTGGTCATGCCATGTCAGGGGGAACAGGTTGTCCGGCGACGGACATTCTGTCCATCCCATTGTGCTGGTGGTATTGGAAGTATGTGCCGGGAGATACCATGCTGGAGAAGTTGGAGGCCAAACCAAGGGCAGCGAGACGTGGGTTGGTGGGTGACCCCGATCCGATCCCGCCCTGGGCATTTCGCAAGCTCAGTCGTAACTAAGATCTGTTCCTCCTAGCGTCAACACCAATGACGACGGAAGAAATGTCGAGACCATCAATTTCTTGATGGGGATCATGTCAAGATGGAAACTGGCATCGATTGGATTGCGCAATATGGCTATGAGATGCTCTTTGTCTTACTGGTGCTGGGCATTGTGGGACTCCCAGTACCCGACGAAACGCTACTGACGTTTGTCGGCTATCTGTGTTTCAAAGAAAAACTGCACATCGTGCCCGCGCTGGCCACAGCCTTCCTGGGGAGTGCCAGCGGGATTACGTTGAGCTATGTCCTCGGACGTGTTGTTGGGGTACAAGTTGTCTCGAAGTGGAGGCCCTACCTTCACCTTCGCCCTGACCACCTCGCCCAGGCACAGCGCTGGGTTCTCCATTGGGGCAAATATTCCCTGCTGGTGGCATACTTTATTCCAGGGGTGCGGCATCTCGCCGCGCTGGTTGTCGGAGCTTCAGCGCTGTCCTTTACGGTGTTTGTACCGTTTGCCTATCGTGAGCATCCACTTCTCCCACAGGCCTGCTCAGGTATTTTTCCAGGAACTCTCAGAAATCCCCTGATACTCATTCATGTACCCGTTGTGTAAACGTATAGATGAAAGGTCATATGACTCCCTGGCGAACTCAGGGGGTTGGAAGACACGGGTTTCGAACTACCAATCATTAACAAGGAGGTTGTCATGGTATCCCTTCCAAAAATCATCGGTGTCCTCTCATGCGGTGTTGTGCTGTGCCTGAGTCTGGCCGATGCATCGCAGGCATTTCGCCTTGACCCTTGTGCCAGTCGAAAAGGTGGTCTCCCGAATCTCCTGCAGTGTAGTCAAGAAGAACGGCAGGGCATTCAAACCATCAAGGGCGAGGTCCTGCGCGTGGACGGCGATACGCTTGTCGTTGAGCGCTTTAATGGGCAGGAAGTGCAGTTGCCAGTCACCGCAGCCCTGAGAAACGGCCACGTATTCGAGCCAGGAGATTGGATTGAGGCGAAACTCGGTAAAGCGAACGGTGGTGTGACAAGCGTGCTGGCCATTCACGATATCAACAATAAAGAAACGGAAACGCAGGATAGCAGGTTGGCTAAACACTGAGGAGACCAGTGGGCACCGACTTTCAGGGATACGATGACGGGCAGACCGTTGCTTGGCACATCGAGTGATGGCGTTCAACTCGCGCTTACAACCCTGATAAGTCGGTGCGCTTGGGGGTAGGATAGTGAGGATTTCATATCTGGAAGTTTTCGCCAAAGAGTTCCGAATTTTCCCAACCAATCCCGGCGCACCAGTTGATAGACGCGAACCGTCGTGCGCTAAGCTCGCGAGTAGGCGCGATAGCAGACGGGGTGCAGATCTGCGTCGGGCTGTCTTCTGCGACGATGGGTTTGGAATAGATTTAGTGGGATTTCTGCATCCAACTGACCACGCTAACCGTCCACAATTAGATGCATTGACTGCCGAGCGGCAACGGTTCCCCAGCGGTACTTGAGAAGCTGGAGAAGGAAGCGCGAGAGACGAACTAGGGATTGTGGGCTAATCCGCAGCCGGTGCCGCCGTGGGAGTGGCGGAAGGGGCGTAGATGAGCGAGACGTGACGGGCCGGCTCCTTCCTTTACCCCACACAACAATCGACGAACTATGCCCGAATGAGAAGTTGGTCGATGAGAGTAGGTTTATTAATGTGTAAGGCTGCTGGGGTCTGGATAAATCGTTTCAATCTTAACTGGTCAGTTGGGCTCACCCGGATCACACCCACCGTGATCCAAGGCGTGTGAACCTTACTGACTACCGCCAGCCATAGGCAGATTTATCAGCCACTGCTCAAGCTGGCTCCGAACGAACGTTACCAGTGTCAGCGAAGAAATCCTGGCTCAGTTTGGCCAGCCGTACACATCAGGCTCGACGGGATCTCTAGCTGGCCAGACGGACGCAGGCCCCACGCGGTGGCGAGGGCCTGGCAGGTGAGGCTTTGAAACGTGCGTCTGCTGAGATCCACACAATGGGGGTAATGGGCATTCCCACGCCACACCACTGCGCCGGTCGGCACTGATACCCCACGCACGGCCACATCGACGTAGAACTGATCGTCACATCGTGGCTCGACTAACACCCCGTGCTTGCTCTCCTCACGATCCAGAAATAGCACAAAGTCAGCCTCCACGTTCTGCGCCACCGACAGCGCGAGCGTCCGATCTGAAAACGTGTGTGATTGTTCCTTAGCTTGGGAGAGTTCGGTCTTTGGCCTGACGATGGCAGCGTAATGATGGGCGATAAGCCACTCCACGGCCAAATCAGTCAGCGGTTCCTCTCCCCAGACGAGAATCACGTCTCGGGACGAGGGGAGCGCCTCGTGTGATCCTGACGTGATGGGGTAGTGGATAGGGATCGACGGAAGTTTGGAGATGCACCCCTGCAAGAGAATCATGGTCCACACAATCAAGATAGGTGCGAAGATCGGCCGAGGAGTGCGGTGATCAATGTGCATAGCGAGGATTTTATTCCCTGCTGGATACATTGACTAGATCTGATTTCACAACCCTTTTGGACCCATCAGGAACTCGTCAAGCAGGGGTGGGGCTGGTGGTATCGGAAGTATGCGTCGGGGAATATGGTGCTGGAAGGGCTAGAGACGGAAGCACGAGAGGCGAGGAAAGGGTTGTGGGCTGATCCGGTTCATGTGCAGCCGTGAGCAATGCAATTGGGATGGTAATGCCCGCAAGTTCTAGTGAGGGACCGCATCAGCCATTATGGCTTGGGGGGCGGATGAACAGGTAAATTGAGTTGATCCTCTCGGAGAAATGGCTCCATCGTCGTCTTACTGAACTGCCAGATTGAAAAAGCCACAAACTCTTTGCCCTGCTCATTCTGATATGACACTGTATATTCCATGGTTACTTTCGCCGTGCCATTAATCACGGTCTCAAAAAATGTGTTGGGAAGGATACCACGCAATTCTCGACCGGCATTCGGAGCAAGTATGGACTCAAGCCCGATAGAATCTTCCTCTATCGGCACTTTGCGGGTATCCAGAAAAACTTTAACGTTGGTTACCACACGATAGGCGTGACCCGGACCAGCATTTCTATATCGGATAGAAACTAGCGATTGTTGGTTCAAATGATGAAATCTTGCATCATTAAACTGAATACTGGGATTGCGCACTTCTGCAGTAAGCTCCTGAATGGTTTTCTCCTGTGTAATTGGTGGACTACTACAGCCATAGGACAGGGAGATCAAGACAACCATTATCGGCACGCAATATCGAAACATCACGGTTCTTCCCTATCAGAAGACATGCCTTATACCAAGGAAGGTTCCAAAAACACTATTCCCCACGCTTTGTCGGTTACTAATTCCCAAACTTCAGAATGTCCAACATAGCATTCCTTGGAGTCTACCCGATGCGAGTGTCCAACTTGTTCTGTGACCGGCCCCCCGTGGTTGTACCAGGGTGAATGTTACTTACGCACAGTGCTGGGGCGCAATCGTTTCAGGAGCGGGTGGCCGCAACCCCAGGGCCCGATGGGGACGAATCTGGTTGCAGTGTCGTCGCCAACGTTCCACGAGTACTTGCACCTCCCATAGTGTAGCAAACGGTCCCCGATTCAACAGTTCATCGCGTAGCGTCCCGTTAACACTCTCGACGTAGCCATTCTCCCACGGGCTGCCGGGCTCAATGAACAACGTTTGGACCCCCACGTGCTGGAGCCACTGTCGCTGCGAATATGTGTAGGTACCCCGCGGGGCACAAACAACTCCGCCAAGCAGAAGAGACCGTCATCCGAGCGCAGCCGTCGGGCCACCTCAATGGCCAGACACTCGCGCGTGTATTCATCCACAATCGTGAGCAGCTTGACCGGACAGCCGTCCTCCGTTCGTAGCGCCACGAAGTCGTAGGCCCAGACATGATTGGGCTGCTGCGGGCGGAGCCGGACTCAGGACCCATCGGTCAACCAGAGATGCCGACGTGGCGGTTGGCGCTGCGGCGCTTTGAGTCCTTCCCGTCGCCAGATCCGCTCCACGCGTTTATGATTCACGCGCCAACCGTCGTGGTGCAGCAAGGCGGTGATCCGCCGATACCCATAGCGCCCATATTGGTTCGCCAGCCGGATGATCGCCGTCGTCAACGAGACCTCATCGTCCGGAGGATCGGGCTGATACCGTTGCGTCGAGCGCGGTTATCCCAGCACCCGACAGGCCCGGCGTTCTGGGATGCCCAGCGTGTCGCAGCAGTGCGTCACAGTCTGTCGGCGGCGCGCTGGGCTTAGAAGTTTTACTCTGCAGCTTCCTCCAAGATCAACTTATCCAGAGTGAGCTCGGCGACGGCGCGTTTCAGTCGCGTGTTCTCACGCTCCAGCTCTTTGAATCGCTTGGCTTGATCGATCTTGAGCCCGCCATATTCATTTCGCCAACGGTAGTACGTCTGTTCGGTAATCCCCAGTGTGAGGCAGGCCTGCGCGAGGGCTGTCCTTTGCTTAGGGCCACTTCGGCTTCACGCAGCTTGGTAATGATCTGCTCGACGGTGCGACGATTGCGGGGTATACGGTCCTCCTTTCGGCCCGACCCTAACATACAGGTCGGATCCGGTTAAGGGGGGCCGGTCAGATTCATGAGCTCTTTCGTAAGGATGGTCAGCAACGCCAAGAAGTCACCCATGCAATCAAGCAGATTTCAGATTGGGTGGAGTTCATAGAGAACAACAAGGATCTGGTTGAGTCTACGCTTGGCCTGACCGGAATCTCCACAAATCCTCGCAGACTTGTAGTTATCGGGCGGTCAAGTAGTCTGACTGACGAGAATCGGCGCTCGATCGTCAGCATTCAGAATGCGCAGCCGAAACTCCGCATTCTCACCTATGATGACGTGCTGGCCACTGCAAGGGTGAACCTGGAGAGAATTCTCGGCCCTCTGTCGATAGTCGGTCAGAACACTCAGCTGTACTTTTTCAAGCCCAAACCGGGCACAACATGAGCCGACAGATGTTTCCTGCTTGGTTTCAGGATGAGGACTCTTCTCGGTGGATCTTGGGGGAAGTTCTGATGACCAATGGGCCTGTGAAGGTCTTGTGGATAAACATTGATCGACTAGGGGCAAAACTCAGGGACCGTTGGCGAGGTCCAATTCGTCCTTCAACTGAGCCAGGATATCGGTAGAAAATAAATCCTATCTAGGGAGTTTTTTCCAAACAGTGCGCTTTGAGCGCATCCTCAAGCCACGTCGAGACGTTCTTTCGCCTGGCGAGTGTTCGCACGCCTTCAATCACGTCGAGACCGACACAGACCTCCAGCCTTCCACATAGCTCTGTCTTCAGTTTGGCACGATGCTTTTGGACGCAAGCCTTTGCTGTCATATTTCACCCCATGGAATCCTCACGGCTGGCAAGGGCAGTGCGGCCTTCGCCATGGCTATCCGTACTGAGCGCTCCAGTTTCGGGTCGCGCATGATGCGGAGCATGTAATCCAACCGAGATTCCCCCGGCCTCATCGCGCTCATCTTGTTTTGTACCCCTGTGTTTCGACTGGCCTTCGCTCGCTTTTACCTGGCATCACGTCCTCATAACCTGCGCCATGGACACAGGCACACTCACGTGATTCTGGTTGGGGACTCTCGGTTGTCTTCTGCCGTGATGGGTCCTGAAAGAATCGAGTGGGTTTCCTGCGTCTGGCTAAGTCGCCTGTCCACAATTTCAGTGGGGCACAACATACGGATGGATAAAATGTCCGTGGCCGGACAAGATGTTTCGCCTGGGGGATACAAGTCACATTCTGATCCGTTTCTGAAAATCGCTCTAAGATCTTGACAGTTTGCAAATATTCTTGAGTGCGCCTGCAGCGCAAGTCGGTGGCAGGCAATTTGCGGAGGATCTCATCCCATTATTACACGATGCAGTTTTACCTATTCGGATAGATAGGGGGAACCATTGTATGACTACCCTACGGTACCTCATGAGTGCGATCGGCATAAGTGCGATTGGCTTTGCCATGCTCCTGGAGGGGCATGGGAATCTTCTCCAGCCATTACCGAGTCTCGTGGAGAGTAATGACGTGGCAGTGCGGGACGGAATGAAGGTGACAGCGCGGTTTCAAATCACCCTGCAGGATAACCCCACCATGACCTACACCGATATCGAGGAGTTCATCCAAGGACAGCATCTTATCCCGCCTGGACTTGAGCAGCAGACGGTAGGTATGCAGCCCGGAGAGAGCAAAACGTTTCCCCTGTCGGCGGAAGAAGGGTTTGGCCCTCGCGATGAGACAAAACTGCAAATTATTCCAACAGGCGATTTGCCGCTAGAAGCCCAGGAAGGCGACACCGTCATGGATAACGCAGGCAGGCGGGCCAGGGTCATATGGATCTTGCCGGAGAAAACGTTGATTGATCTCAACCATCCTCTGGCAGGGTACCCACTGAGGGTCACGCTGCAGATTGTGACGATTGAAAATCCAGATGACGAGGTAAACACAAATACCGTACCCGGCCATGACAACGAGCCGAAGCTCATTGTCGAACCGGGAACCCACGATGTATCCCCGGTTCGTGATCTGCGGAGCAGCGCCCTTTAGCGCGTGTGCTCGCGAGGGTCGCCCGACACTGGGGCCCCGGTCCTGAATCGCATTGGCTTGGAAACGAGTTGGGAGGTCTTGATGATCCGACGATACATTACTATCATGATCCTGATCGCGAGCGATGTGCTATCTGCGTCTTGTGTCCATCGGGCTGCTTCCATCGACTCCCCATCTCCACCGATCGCATCACAGGCCGGTGACCGCCGTATCCTCGCGGGCGAATGGGAATATATCGATAGCACAGGCGCGGCTGTGCTGTTAACCCTCGACGAACACGGGAACGGTCACTATGAGTGGAAAAACGGGCGATTCGAGACACAGCGGCTCATCGATCATACTTGGAACGGCATGTGGTTTCAGGAGGAGAATGACCGAGATGGCGGTTTTATGGTTGAGTTTGTGCCAGATTTCTCAGAGGGGGAGGGACGCTGGTGGTATCGCCGCATCGGATCCGATCATGCCCCTACTCACAATGGGGGGACGTTTCATCTGAGAGCCTCGATAGCTTCAGGCTGAAGGATGCCTGACATGACTATTCAAAAATCATCATGCTTGTGCCGGACAAGGTATTTGCCGTGAGGGGCATTCACGATAGCGTGGGAAGCACGAGGAGGAACTGATGATGATAAACGCAAAACCAGTAGTGTCCCAACGTTCGTGTCATCAATAGACGGAACACGTTAACTGGCTTGTTGTTCACAGCTTCTGAACCTGGTGCCGACTTCAATCACGCACCGAAATGTGTACGTAGTCGAATCAATCACTTATGAGATGCAAATTGCTGCTTTCTTCAACGTTGGGACAGCACTGCCATTGAATAGTTTCGCAGGCAGTAAGCCAGTACCTAAGGGAAGGGAAATTTGGAATGGCATTTTCGGTTATCATTGTGCGTCACTCCCAGACCTCGTTCAAAACGGACTGACTCCAAAGGGCGGAGCTATTTTGAAGCAGATTGGCGTTTAGCTGAGATGCAACCACGCCAGAACATTGACCTGTCAAGCTTTGGTAGCAGCATCGACGGCGGCTAAGCCTCGCCAGTGGCCTTGCGCTTGATTCGTCTCCCTACTAGAATGATCCTCCCCGGGAGGCTCACATGTCCTTCACGATTCGTTCCTACCGTCGCTTCCCTGTGCAGTGCTCCGTTAGATACTACGCTGGTCAACTCACAGGAGGGGTTCTCTGCCTAATCTTCCTGTTTCCTTTATGGTCATTGGCCGGTGCCGAGACACTCACTGCTGTATGCAAGGAGCCAAAAGGCAGAGTCATTGGAATTGAGGGAATCAGGGGCGGCAATAAAATGGTAGATGAGCCAGAGAGTATATCTGGTGGGCAGATTACGCTCATCTGGGAGATCAAAAAGAACGAAGCACAAGTAGTAATGCAAGGAGCTGCCGGCGGCCCCCCTCAGTATGAAAGAGCGGTACGTGTCTACTCGTCGGATGAAATGCACACATTCCTAGTCACTCATCGATTCGAAGTCTGGGTATACTCCATCTTTCCTAAAACGAGCCGCTTGCTAATGACTGAACATACGGATGGAGTTTCTCCTGATAGAGGCGGGGCTATCGCCAAGTCGATGGAAGCTCGCTGCGAGATGAATGTGAAGTAACCGAGGGGAGTTCATGCAGGACATAATCAGCCGACCCAGCTAAGCTTCTGGGCTTCTCTATGCCCTGGTTCCAAGCATTGGTGGGATGATCTTTAGATAGTAGAAATCGCTTGCAATGCACTAGGTGGGCACTCTATTTCCCATTTATGATGGCTAGACTTTAGCGAATCCACCTTTCTAAGCCACTGGAGTAATTGGTTCCAACTCATGTTGATATGGGACACCACATACAACGGAGCGGCTTTTCTGTGGAGAATTGAGCGGCGCCAACACTTCTGGCAATAGCGGTAAATAGCTGCCGGTTCCGGTCACGCGATATTCCTTTCTATCTCCTTCTTGCACCGCCTCGCAGCGCAACGGATGTTCCATCAGCACGCGCAGCAATTGTCTGGCCGATGAGACATGACACCCCAGCATGGATTTAATGTCGCCAAACCGAGCTTTCAGTTCACGTTTGAGCCGGGCTTCGTCGATGGATGTAATCTGATCTATCCCCGCCAATTGCTCAAGCTCATGGATCAAGTCCTGGTGTATCCTGCTATACTTCAGCGTTTTTACCGAGTTCGTGTTCCCAAACCGTTTGTCGTACGTTCAATTCGTATCGGGGGCATCAATTTTTCAAGCGGTTATAGAGCCAGCTATCTGAGCGGTAAGGGCAGGTGTTAATACCGTGTTAGTTTGAAGGTAGGTATTGAGCTTGCTCGCTGCATTCACCAAGTCGCTTTCCTCGATGGCGTTGTAGCGCTTCCACATCTTCTCGGACTTGTGACCGACGATCGATCTGGTCGCTGTAGATAGGATTCGATTGAACTTGGTGATCAATGCCACCTTCTCCTACGAGCCACACTAATTAGGCCAACACCGATCCTCCTTGGTCATCTCTTTATGGGGGGTTCGAGCGTGTCGATCGGTGCTTGTCGCGCCTTGAAGCACTAAAGAAACTAACCCAGGCCGCCCCCAAGGGGAGCGGCCTGGTGGGATGCTCCAGCGCATTCCGTGCCGATCCTAACGGCCTAGCTTCCTCGTACCCGCTGCACCGAGTTTCACTATTCAAGACGGCGAAGAGACAGTACGTGTATCTGATTATTGACTTCGCCTACTTTCGCCTCGATACGATCACCCTGGCTGATTGTGCCACCCAGCTTGGTGGCTTTATCGATATGCAACTCCAACTCCTTCCCGTCGAACCGCTCGACGACATAGTTCGCGCCCTCAACGCGTAGCACTTCACCCTTGATCGTCTCGATACCCTGCCGTAATTCTTCACTGCAGGCCACGAGATTGGGCTGTCCACCTTTCCTATCAGCACAGGGGTCATGCCTCATATTCGCTGTTGCCTGCATGGGACTGGAGTGCATTCCGCTCTTGGCGGTGTCGCACATCACGAGGTTGGGAAGTCCGCCCTTCCTATCAGCACAGGGGTCATGTCTCATATTCGCTGTTGCCTGCATGGGACTGGAGTGCATTCCGCTCTTGGCGGTGTCGCACATCACGAGGTTGGGAAGTCCGCCCTTCCTATCAGCGCAAGGGTTATGTCCCGTGCTCCCTATTGCCTGGGTGGCACCGAAGACACCGACGCCCAGCACGACACTACACGCGACGACACTGATAATTTTAGAGAAGGATACCATGGCAGCCTCCTCGGTTAGAGGTTGTACTATTGTCACAATTATTTTACTAAAGCCCCGTTGCTAATGGTAGTGCCTCTGACTAGCCCCCAGTTGTTAGGCCACAGGACTGAGGCGAGCGCCGTGGTCATGCGGCCGCCACTATCCCGTGGAAGGGGATTTCCCAAGAATGCAGCGCATCTGGGCAAAGCCCATCAAATCCCGTTGGGGACACCAGCCGCTGTGGCGAATTTTGTGACAAGACTAGGCGGGAACGGAAATGAAGAAACGGGAGGACCTAGAACCTATGGAACGTGCTAATCGCCCGGTAATGCAGCTGATATAGGGGAAACTATTGCAGTAGCGAGCACTTACCAAACACCGTTGATTTGACCTTTTAAGACGAGGGCCCAATTGCCCACTCAGGCGTTTCCTTGTTTGTGCCTCCCCCTGGCGCACACTCCTCACAGGCGCTCATCCCTGATCCTGTTCGCGCCTTTCGCCGGCACCGAGCATGCCGTCCCATAACATTCGGATTCTAGTTTACCTCTCCTCTGATCCAGTGAGTCCGACGACTCGCCGACCGCTGATGATCCAACGGGCTAGACCACGACGGGGACAAGCCAGCCCTCCCGCTCACCTCCTGTCCAACATTCTAGTCGAAATCCCTCCATTGGACATCTCGTCTTACCAAGTCCTTCGGCGTATAATTTCCTGTGGTCCCAAAACAAATCAAGTTGATGCCGCAACATGCGATCTGTCGAAATTTGAGGGGGTCACGTCTGAGCCCATTACGTGTTCATTCGGCGCTGAAGAAACAGGATCAGATCCGAGTCCGCTGTTCATGCCTCTCACGCAGCGCACTGCTGAATCCGAAGCGCCCTGGCGTGGTTGAATCACCACCGTAGCACAGAGGGATCGCTCCAGGAAGGCTGCGATGGAAACCGCCCTGCTCTACGACCGCCTCCAATTTACCATCACTGTCACCTTCCATTACCTCTTTCCTCAGCTGACCATGGGGCTGGCCTTGCTGCTTCTTTATTTCCGGACACGCGCGCTCATGACGGGCGATATCCATTATCACGAGGTGGCGAAGTTCTGGACCAAGATTTTTGCTCTCAATTTCGCGTTCGGCGTCGTCACCGGCATTCCGCTGGAATTTCAGTTCGGCACGAATTGGGCGAAGTTCTCTACTTTTGCGGGCGGTGTGATCGGCCAAACCTTAGCGATGGAGGGCATCTTTGCCTTCTTCCTCGAATCGTCGTTCCTGGGTATCTTGCTCTTCGGCGACAAGCGTTTCACCGTATGGGTTCAATGGATGGCGACAGTGATGCTCTTTCTCGGCGCATGGCTGTCCGGCTATTTCATCATCGCGACGAATGCCTGGATGCAACATCCTGTCGCCTATTCACTGGCTCAAGATGGGCGCGTGTTCGTGAATAGCCTGACCGGCCTTCTGACGAATCCGTGGATCTTCTGGCAATACGCGCACACCATGACGGCCGCCGTCGTGACGGCGTCTTGCGTCATGGCGGCCGTGGGCGCGCTGTATGTTCTCATGGGTCTCCACATGACCTATGCCAAAACATTCGTGCAGACGGGAGTCATGGCCGGCGCCATTGCCTGTGTGCTCATGATCTTTCCGACAGGAGACGGCAACGCCAAACAGGTCTTCGCGCATCAACCGCTCAAGGGCGCGGCCTTTGAAGGCCTATTCCGGACCGAGCGCGGCGCCGGGTTGATTTTCGTCGGGCAACCGAACATGGAGACCTTAACGATCGATAATCCGCTGGTGATTCCGAGAATGTTAAGTTTTCTGATCTACGAGGAACTGCAGGCTGAATTGAAAGGGCTCGATGCATTTCCGAAGGAGCAATGGCCGGACAATATCCCGCTGCTGTATTACGCGTATCACATCATGGCGGGTCTCGGGACGATCCTGGCGTCGGTGATGAGTCTTTCGCTCTTGATGCTGTGGCGTGGCTGGTTGTTTCGGTCAAAATGGCTGTTGTGGCTGCTCCTCCTCTCAGCCCCCTTCCCCTATATCGCCACGACGGCCGGTTGGATGACGACGGAGCTGGGCCGCCAACCGTGGCTGGTATATGGTTTGTTGCGCACCGCTGAGGGCGCCTCACCACTCGTGCACTCGGGCAATGTCTTGTTCACATTACTGGGATTCCTGGGCCTGTACTGCTTGTTGGGACTGGTATTTCTATTCCTCATGGGTCAAGCCATCCGTGAGGGGCCGATGCCACTGGTTCTGAAGGCGGGCAGGCTGGCTGTTGATGGAAAGGACGGCCACGGATACTGATCATGGAGACCTTTTGGTACACAGCAGTGACGCTGATGCTGGGCCTCTACGTGGTGCTCGACGGCTTTGATTTCGGCGTAGGAATCCTCTATCCATTCCTTGGGCGAAGTGAGGCAGACCGCGAGGCGATGCACGACGCGATCGGCCCGGTGTGGAACGGGAACGAAGTCTGGTTGATCGGAGCAGCCGGGATACTGTTCTTCGCGTTTCCCAAGGCCTATGCGTCCGGCTTCAGCGGTTTCTACCTCGCGCTGATCCTTGTACTGTGGCTGCTCATGTTCCGTGGACTGGCGTTTGAATTGCGGTCGCGTGTGGAGCATCCGCTGTGGTGGCAGTTGTGCGACGTCATCTTTTCGGCCGCGAGTCTCTCGCTGGCCTTTGTCTTCGGCGCCGCGCTCGGCAACTTGATTCGCGGTGTGCCGCTGAATCGCGAGGGCTATTTCTTCGTCGCGCTGTGGACAGACTTCTTCACGGGTCCAGAGCCAGGGATTCTGGATTGGTTCACTGTGCTGATGGGACTTGCCAGTGTCGCGATCTTGGCCGTGCATGGAGCCAACTACCTCGCGATGAAAACCGAGGGCGCCCTCTATGCGCGGGCTGTGGCCACGGCAAACCTGATGGGCTGGGTGGCGCTTGGGAGCGCGCTCCTGGTGAGGCTTGGGATCACGATCGTACAGCCGAATCTTCTGGTCAATTATACCGCCCATCCGGTGGGCAATATTTTTCCCATCGGCGGAGCGATCGCCATTGTCGCGATGCTTGTGTTACGACGACGACACTACGATGTGGCAGCCTTCATGACCTCAAGCCTGCTCATACTTGCTCTGCTCGGAAGTGTCGCCTGGGGGTACTATCCCAACATCCTAATCGCGACGACGGACCAGGCAAACAGTCTCACCATCTTCAATGCCACCACCAATTCTTACGGTCTGCAAGCCGGAGTCGTGTGGTTTGTCATCGGATTTGTGTTGATCATCGTCTACCAGGTCTATGCCCACTATGTCTTCTGGGGGAAAGTTTCGATCACGGAGCAGCGGGCTGATGGCAAGTGACGAAGCGTCCGTCTCAGCAGAGTATCGTCTCCCGCTTAATGGAGTAGGACAGTGAAAGACACTTTTCTTGCTAAACCGCTGCTCCTACGCCTAAACCAGTCCACCTATCACCTGGGTTAGGACCGTGTCCGCACTTCCTCTCACCCGCTGATTTGACGCCCACTCTGCAAATGAGAATGCGACATCATTCTTAGACAGAGCTCTTCTTGTCAATACTGAGGAAGAGGCTGTGGAAACTTGATCGCAATCAGCGTGTGCAGAGAGTCCTGAACTTCTAATCCCCAAATGCGCTCGGGGCCGGGCGTGTGGGTTTGAGAGTATCGTGCAGGGCGTCGAACACGGTTTTTCTCACCCACCTCGAAACTAGAACTTATCTCAAAATCGTTTTCCTATAAGCGCGCAGCACGAGGCAAGATGGGGTTGTGAGAGCGCACAACCTACACTCATCAGCAGGAAGAAGGGAGGGGCTGTCATGCACACTACGACCTTGGGAATCGATGTGGCGAAAAACTTGTTCCAGTTGCACGGGGTAGATGCGCGAGGGCGCGCGGTGCTCAGTCGACGCGTGAAGCGCAATCAGTTGTTGCAGGCGGTGGCAAACCTACCGGCCTGTGTGATCGGGATGGAGGCATGCGGGAGTGCGCAGCACTGGGGTCAAGCGTTTGAACAGCTCGGGCATACGGTCAAGCTGATGCACCCGAAGTATGTCAAGCCCTACGTCAAGATCAACAAGCATGAGGGGCGCGATGCGGAAGCGATCTGCGAAGCGGTGGGCCGACCCACCATGCGCTTTGTGTCGATCAAGACAGTCGAACAAGCCGATATGCAGGCCGTGCATCGCACGCGATCGCTCTTCATGAAACACCGCGCCGCCGTCCTCAATCAGATTCGGGGCTTGTTGGCTGAGTATAGGTTGGTCATCGCATCATCCTCGGAGAAGGTCCGGCCCGCCGTCGTTCGTTTTTTGGATGACGCGGCGTCGGGATTGACCGCATGTGTCTGAGACACCTTCGCCGAGTTGTCTGAGCAACTGACGGAGCTCGACGCGCGTATCGAACAAGTGACGCACCGAATCGAGCGCGTGTATCGGACGCATCCAGTCTGCCAGAAACCGGCGGCGGTGCCGGGGATTGGGCCGTTGACGGCCACCGCGCTGGTGGCGACCGTCGGTCGGCCCCAGGCGTTTCGCAATGGACGCCATCTGGCGGCCTGGTTGGGCCTGGTGCCTCGACAATATTCCGGTGGGGGCAAGGAACGGGTAGGCGGGATTTCGAAACGCGGCAGTCGGTACGTGCGGACGCGGCTGATTCATGGGGCGCGCGCCGTCGTGCAGCGAGCCGAGCGACGAACCGATACACAGGGGCGATGGCTGTGCGCGCTCACACACCGCAACGGTGCCCATGTGGCCGCGGTGGCCTGAGCCAACAACAATGCCCGAGTCATCTGGGCCTTGTTGGCCCATGATGCGCCGTATCGACCACCCGCCTCGGCGCCGGCAGGGTCGTAAGGGTCTTTGCGAGGGAGCAGCGAACCGCATCACACCAGGAGGATTCACACCAAGGAGTGCAGCGCGGACGATCCGTGATGACATCAGAGGGACACCCGGCGCGTTCAGACCCTGGACACATTGTCGGCCCAAACAAGGCCGTTGTGCTCATGAGGAGAATGCGCGCGTATGTCATCAAGGCCCGGACACATTGATTGTCCACCAAGATGCCGGATATATAGACGCAGCCATGTTTTAACCTGGTGCATCGCGTGACACACCGTCGTGGCACCGCAGGCTGGGTCCATATATAATTTGTGAGCGTGTTTCCG
Source organism: Nitrospirota bacterium (assembly GCA_963701855.1). GTDB lineage: Bacteria > Nitrospirota > Nitrospiria > Nitrospirales > Nitrospiraceae > Palsa-1315. The sequence goes on along the minus strand of CAVPBK010000012.1, from coordinate 18,715 downwards.
CCTGCCGTTGGTGCTTTATGGGCCGCCGACCTGCGATTTACGAAATTCAGACGATCCAACCTCAGACAACCTAATCCCACAACAAACCACAATCGTGGAACTGCCCAAGTGAGGACAGATGGGGATGGGTTGTCCTGTCCTGGTAGCAACGTGGTAGCAGAAGAGAGGATCGATGGATGTCAATCCCTGCGTCAGAAACTGTTTCCAACGGGTGGTGTCACTCGCAGCAAAGGGCATGTTCTCATGCTGAGAGCACTGGTTCACGGTTCGTCTTTGGAGGAATCCTCACTCTGATTTAGCCAGAGTTCAAGAAGTCTTGTCTCGCGTTCAGACTGGGAAATGCGCTCTAAAGCGAACGCACCCGTCAAGCGATCTTCATAAAAAGAGCGTTGCTTCGCGTAGGCTTTCTTAAAGGCTTCGGTCTTAAGGGTTTTCCAATTGGCATCGGATATTCCAGCATGCGAACGCAATAGGTTGATCTCGATGGCTTGGAAAGCAAAGACTTTAGCTAAAACCTTAATGACAGTTGCATTAGAAATTGCTTTTGGAATTTTATCAGCCATGACTAATCGTTTCGGTCATGCCAAGGCACATATAGTTGTATATTCTTCTCTTCGTACTTCATCTGAGAACAGTGTGCCGGCAGCGTTCTCAGCAGCCTAAACGTGGCACGGAACCTCGAAGTGGAAACGATCAGTTCCGCACCCCGTTCCAAACTTTTGCCGGATCGATTGCCTTATCCGGATTGAGGGCTTTCGCCCGTGCAAGCAGAACCTCCGTCGTTTCCGGATACAGTGGGTCAGAAATGCAACAATTATCGACCGGGCAGACGGCGGCACACTGTGGCTCCTCGAAGTGTCCCACACACTCGGTACAGCGGTCGTGCGCAATCACATAGATACTATCGCCGACTCCTTGGCCGTCGCCCACATGATTTCCCTTCGTCTCCGCATCGCCGCGAGTCTCAAAAATCGCCTCGTTCGGACATTCCGGCAGGCAGGCTCCACAGTTGATACATTCGTCGGTAATCAGCAGTGCCATGATCCTCGCCTCCTTCTTTTCAACCAAAATAGATGAATATGTAGCACCCGAAGGCCCAGTTTGGTCAAGCACTATTATCGCATCTGTGAAAGTTCAATGATTCAGGCCGGTTGGGACTTCTTCCAAGACCCAGCTGGACATGAAAAATGGTGAACTAAACCTGCCTCGCCAACTTCCTCGCTATTTTAAAGAATCGACTTGCGGTTTGTTAGTTTGCTTCTCTATCAAAGTCGCTTGAGAGAACGAGTGGTTAGAATGCTCTGCTACCACATAGCTACCAGTACGATTGATGTTCGACGGGTTTAATGCCCGCTCGTTAAGAAATTGCCGGGCTAGATGAGGTGCCTTATATCCCGTATCCCTTGAACTCTCTTCGTGTGCGCCTCCCCCTGGCGCACACCCAGCCCCTAGCCGACTAGAGGTTCGCCCCCCCTTGCTAAATGAAATTCGGGGAACTTTCGCTGAAAATTTGCGATCGTGTTTGCGCCTACTGTTGGTGCTATATATGGGGCCATCAACCCGCGGTGTCAGTAATCATGCCAAATTGACCCCTCTCATCATGTGAACTTGACCCCTCTCCCCCAACCAGGAGAGGACAGACCATGGACCTAGCCGAAGCGGTGACGAACTTAACATAGATCTATGAGAGCACGATCCTAGGGTTTGTCCCAGTCCTGCAGAAGCGAGCGGATGTTAGATTGTAGCCAACGAACCAGTGGGGAAGTCCGATGACAGGCACAAGAGCTGTCGAGCTGTCGACTTACAAGCACAGTGGAGATTGCTGACAGATCCACCAACCTGTGATCATTGTACGCTGGAATTGGAGATCGATGGGACGGGCTGCTATCTGACCGGCGAGTATTACTGCATTATCTGTGGTGAGGTGATTATAAAACATGAGGCATGAGTGCCTTTAAGAGAGCCTGGCAAGCGCTGTGACCAGACCGTATGCGGTCTTCTCGGCATACTTCACCGAATCCTTTCACAGGTGACGATCCCATTTCCTCACGAACAAGTTCTGGAGGGTCTGGCCTCATTGAGCATTATCGTCGCTTGAACTCCCAGACCCACGCCCTTCTTAGGGATTTCATAGAATGTTCCACACAAACATCCAGGAGACGGAGATGAAAACGAAACCGACGCAAGAAACCGGAGTTAGAGAGAAAGGGATCGAGACGCCATCACAGAGGGGGCAATTATGAAGCAATATTGGGCCGATCCGAAAAAATCGTGAGCGCATTATACCGCTTACGCTCAACCGAGATCACCAGCTACCTGCAATATAAACAACATGCATATAGGGCGGTCTCTCTTTGATCCCCAAGGCACGTGTATCGATAATGACCTGACAGGATGTCGGTACAGCTCGAGCGATACGTCTATCTCCGCTATGCGCCCTTAAGCAATGGGATGAGGTGTGTACCAAGTATGATCAGTTCGGAGGTCACGGTTGCTGAATATCTGTTAACCCGGCTGAAAGAGATCGGAGTGGATCACCTCTTTGGCGTGCCGGGAGATTTTGTACTGGGTTTCTTCAACCAGGTATTGAAGAGCAATCTGCAGTATGTCGGTACCTGCAATGAACTCAATGCGGCGTATGCTGCCGACGGCTATGCACGTATTCGAGGTATCGGGGCATTTTCCTCAACCTATGGGGTCGGAGAACTGAGTGCCCTCAATGGTGTGGCGGGAGCATTTGCCGAACGAGTCCCGGTGATAGTGATTACGGGCTCCCCTGCGACGGCGAATTTCCGTACACGGCCGTTGTTGCATCACACCTTGGGCGATTATCAGATTCCCTTGCGGATCTATGAGAAAATCACCGCCGCCTCAACCCAGCTCATGTCCGCAGACATGGCCCCGGCCGAGATCGACCGGGTGTTGTCGGCCTGTCTTTCTCACCAGCAACCGGTCTACATTAGTCTCCCCGCAGACGTGGTGATGAAGACATGTCATCGGCCGAGTGCGTTCCTCTTTCCCACGCCTGCCCCCAGTGATCAAGAGGCGCTCAGGGAGGCGATCAAGGAAGCGATGGGAATGCTGGATGTGGCACAGAAACCCGTTGTGATCGCCGACGTAGAGTTAATCCGCTTCAAGCTGCAAAACACCTTCGCCGGCTTTCTCGACAAGACGGGTTTTCCGTACGTCACCATGATGTTGGGTAAGACCGTTCTTTCAGAGCACCACCCACAATTCATTGGCCTCTTTGAGGGAGATCGGAGTCGCGACTATGTACGGAAGCGGGTCGAGTCCGCTGACTGCGTGCTACAACTGGGAGCCTTGATGACCGATCTGAACACGGGTGGGTTCACCACCCATCTCGATGCGTCCAAGACGATCTGTGCCAACATCCATTCCGTGAAGATCAAACATCATCATTACGAGAACGTATCTCTCCACGATTTTATCCTCGGGTTGACGGAAAAGCTTTCACCCCGAGACCCGAACACCCTCGAGATTCATCGTGCCACCGATGGCTGCGTACACCGACATACGGAGCCATTCCGGCCGAATGCGCCGACACCGCTTACCATCAAGCGTTTCTTCGACCGTGTGAGCCATTTCATTGCACCGGATTCAATCGTCATTGCTGAAACAGGCGTGTCCCTGTTCAGTGCCGCAGAAATGCTCATGCCGGACGGAGTGACGTTCATAGGGCAGACCTTCTACGGATCGATTGGCTATACCGTCGGAGCAACCTTGGGCGCTAGTCTGGCCGCGCAGGATCGGCGTACCGTCCTGTTTGTGGGGGATGGTTCGTTTCAAGTGACTGGTCAGGACCTGTCGACGATGATCCGGAACCATCTCAAGCCGATCATCTTTCTCATCAATAATGACGGTTATACGATCGAACGGGTGATCTGTGATCGCCCCTACAACGATATTCAACCCTGGCAGTATCACCAGCTGGTCGACGTATTCGGAGGTGGGTTGGGCCTTGAGGTCCGTACGGAAGGGGAACTCGAAGATGCGCTGGGTAAGGCTGTCACCACAGATGCCCTCGTCTTCATCGAAATTCACACCGATCGGTTGGACTGTCCCGAGTCCCTTCGGAGTGCAGGACGGTCGATGGCCAAGGCAAATCGGCTCGACTGATGCGGGACGGGATACATGCAGCAACCTGCGATGCATTCTCCGTTAGATCCAGCCTCGGGAACGTAGCACCAGGCTTTGCAGGTTTGCCGCACACTCTTTGAACGCTGCTTGTTTGGAGGTTCTGTGAGACCAACAATACGCCTGACTCACATTGCGGCTGGTACAACTCAGGGGGCAGCAACTGTCTTGGTTGTCAAGCACACTGAACCAGTTCTGTGCGCCATGGGGTCCGATGTTTCAGCATCGCATTCAGAATGATCAGCAGCTTCCGCATACAAGCGGTCAGTCCCACCTTCTTCGTCTTGCCCGCGGCGCGCAGGCGTTGGTAGAACGCACGTATGACAGGATTGAAGCGCGCCGCCACGAGCGCGGCCATATAGAGCACGGCCCGGATCTGCGCCCGGCCGCCCCAGACCGTGCGCTTCCCGCGCAATGTCCCGCTGTCACGATTCAGTGGGGCCACCCCCACCAGCGCGGCAATCTGTTTGCCGGGCAACGTGCCAAGTTCCGGCAGCGTCGCCAGCAACGTCGTCGTCACCACGGGCCCCACCCCGGGTGCGCTCCGCAAGAGCGCCTCCTTCTCACGCCACACGGGACTCTCCCGAATCGCCTGGGCCAAGCCGCGGTCCGTGTGGCTCAATTCCCGCTCGAGCCAGGCAATGTGGGTGCGCAGGCTCTTGCGTACCGGCTTGCCAGCCATCCCCAGGCGGTTCTTCTCCGCCGTCAGCATCTCGACGAGTTGCCGGCGACGCGTCAGGATCGCCGCCAGTGCCTGGGTCTGCTCATCCGGCAGGGGTCGCGGCTCCGGTCGCATGACCTCGGCGAAGTGCGCCAACGTCTGGGCGTCCAACGCATCGGTTTTGGCGAGCCGCCCGGTGGCTTTGGCGAAGTCGCGCACCTGTCGCGGATTGACCACGACGACCGGCACCCCGGCGGCGGCCAATACCGCCGTGAGCGGACTCTCCAACCCGCCGGTGGCTTCCAACACCACCAGCGTGGGGTGCACGGCGTTCAGACGTTCGAGCACCTGAGCAAATCCGGCCTCGTTGTTGGGAGCGGAGAACTGCCCCTCCGGTCGGAGGGCGAGGTCCAACTGCGCCTTGGAGATATCAATACCGACAAAGACCTGAGTACTCGTCATCACGTCCTCCTTGGTGGCCCGGCCTTGCATGATACGGGCTCAATGGCCCACGCAACTGTTCGGGCTCGTTCCGTAGAAGGGCATGACGACCCTCGCTGCCCCACGGTCTTTGAAGACCTCGGTCACGTCGGTCTATCATGCCCGGGTTGATGATAAGCTGTATCCTTGTCGCCTTGGGCGCAAGATACAAGGTCACTCCACCGCTCCTCACACAACTAACCTGGGAGGCACTATGTCAGGAGGCAAGGTACTATCACTCCAAGGCCAACGTTCAGCGATGAAAAAACGAACGTTCCTAGATGTGAATATTCCAATCACTATCATCAATAATTCGAGTGTCGACTTTAGAGATGCAGAAGTTTCAGTCAAGGACGACCAAACAAGCACCGTTCGTACGGCGTACTTCGGCTATATAATTGCCCACACAAGGGACAATCGCACTATTAGCATGCCAGGTTACATCGAGTGGTGTGCGTATAAGATTACAACCGTTGATGGAGAGATTATTGCTGGTAGTGGGTTGGCCGAGAATGCGCCTGGGGTAGACCTAACGATTCGCGATTGAAAAATAGCATAGCCGTTCAGATCAGTCATTGAAGCGAAGAGCAGTTCTGATCTAGAGCGTGAGTCTGGAAGTATGAGTCGAGTCAGGCCTCGTTATACCCACGCACTCCCAGGTGTGCGATGAGAACGGGCCTTGCGCCTTCCTTCAGTTCTCTCCTACAATACGCCTCCCTGCGAGGTTCCTATGCCCCCTCGATTCGTTCCGATCGTCGCTTCCCAGCACAATGCTCCGTCACGTATAACACACAGCGCTCGCATAGTGCGCTGGGGTATCGGCCACCCGCCCCAGAGACTCGTACCGTCGCACCGATCAGCCTGTCTGCGTGAACGAACTTGAGGGGGTGGCCTAACAACTGGGGGGCAAGTCATCAGTGCCAAAGAAAGCCTGACACACTCACACTGAGATTCTAACTTCGCCTCTCGCGATACGAGTCCCCAGACACACCTTTATTTCTTCAAGTGGGAAGTACCATGCCGCTTTTCACCGCGATGACGACAGCATTTACGAGATCATCAGTATAGAGCTTCCTTTTGATGCGCTGGAAGTGCTCTCGGATCGTACGCTCACTGATCCCTTCAGAGGCCGCAATCTGTTTGGTAATCTCTCCCATCGCGCGACGCTCAAGCACGGCCATCTCGCGCTTCGTGAGCAGTGTGCGTGGATAAGCACGCTGGCTTGCCTGGACCAGGAACGGAACGATTGAACCAAATCGCTTGAGGTGCGCTCTTCCACTCGCTGCAGACGGCATGGCGGCACCAATCAATACAAAGTAGGCTGGGCTGGCGACCCCTCCGAAGAGCGCATACTGTGCACCGGCCTGCTTCATCTGCCTCACCAGTTCAGGATCCAATTGTGCCTTCAGGTGCTTCACGGCATCGCACCACAGGTTTGTTCGTTTTGTCCGAAGCCATTCGTGAAACAGTGGACTGGTCCATAACGCGCCGGTCGTGAGACGCCAGCGCATCCAGTCAGGGGGAAACCCCTGATTAAAGATAAAGCGGATGGTCGTACGCGAGGGATAGCCCCACAAGCCGATGAATTTCTGGAACGGGATGAACGCTCGCAGGTGCTCCAAGAGTTCCTGAAATTGCTTCGGGGTGCGACACCGACGCGCCTCGGTCTTCAGCTCCTGCAGAGAGGCTGTACGAACAGAAGACTGCGGAAGTTTAGCACTCTTGGAGTCAGATTGAGCACCTCGCTTGGCATTGGAAATAGGTAAGACAGTGTTGGAAGCCATTTCTTATCTCACTTCTGTTGGGAGAGCATACCTCCTATTTCTCCATCTTGTCACGTCGTGAAGATCGCGATAAACCACCCGGAATTATCTGGCGGTTCTTGGGATGTCACCACCAGTCGGGGTACAAAATGACTCTTCATTGAGAATCAAGATGAATTCAAAGACTGGATCTTAGAAGAACTATCAGCCATAGAAATTAACCCTTTTATTGCAAATTCAAAAAGCTGGCTCGTCATATTGGACGTGGTACGAAGGTTGCCTAGAGGTGGTCGGCATGAACGAACCTGAAGGGTGACCTAACAACTGGGGGCAAGTCAGGGCTGACGCAGAGCAAGGTCCTATCTGGTTCATGAGAGCATTGCACTGTCCGAGTTGTGAGACTTCATTTGTACGCGTGACCTACCCGGAAGGCAGGATCGAACGCCTATTGAGCCGCATCAATGTATATCCATGTCGATGCCAGCTGTGCACGAATCGCTTTCGTGTCTTTCATGCCGGTGCGCGCCACAGTACGCAGGCGTTCGACCGGCGTCAGTACATACGCCTTCCGACTTCCATTGAGGCCCAGGTTCTCGACCACATGCAGTTTCCAGTGACCAACCGAATCACTGAGATTTCGATGGATGGCTGCACCCTACAGACAACGGGGTTCCCCAAGGGATCCTTTATCGAAATGGTCTTGAAGACAACGGTGGAGGAAGAAGCGATCCATGTCGAAACAGCGATGGTCTGTTCCGTTCGCCCATTATCAATGGGTGTCCGCTTCCTGGAGATCCCACCAGAGCATTACCGCCGTCTTGCGCAGGTGGTGCTCGGGCTGTTAGTCGGTCAGGGATTTGTGACCGGCCCCCCTTAACCCAGGTCGGATCTGGAGTTAGGATTTCTGGCTGACGGGAGGAGGGGGCATGTCACCAAGACGGACTTCCCGGATGGTACTAACCTGAATCAGAAGCTCGTCAAAGACGGTTGGTGCTGATTGTACCGAAAGTACGCTCCACTGGATGCAGAGCTTGACAAGCTAGGGCAGGAAGCGCGAGAGGCGAAGAAAGGCTTGTGGACCGTTCCGCAGCCGTGGCGCCGTGACAAAAGCTTCAGCCGTTACCCTTCAGACCCTTGTCTGTCTCGCTCATTGCTTTAATAGCGGCGCGGCTTTCTACTTTGGGCTATCTTGTCCGGGGTTCTGGCTGCCGAGTTGTTTTTGAATGGATTCCTGCTCCTGCTTGAGGGTTTCCACTTCCTGAGCCAAGGCTTCTGTGGAGCGAGCCTGGGCTTCGGCCGCGCGAGTGGCTTCTAGCGGCTCGCCAACTATCGTGGCCCCGCCTCCCACCTGAGGGGCAGCTTGCCTCTTGGTTGCCAAGGCCCGCCACGCTTGGTCCAGTAGCTGATAATCGATGGCAACGAACCTGTCGGTCGACTTTTCCATTGTCGGCGGATTCGGGCTATCGGCTCGGAGAGCGGCTTTCGGAGTGAACCGCAGCGTACGCCACCTGAGGCTTGAATAATCGACTTGTTCCTGTGAAATTCTCGTCAGCATCGGGTTATAGCGATATTGAGAGAGGATCATGTACAGTTGCCGGCCATAGCCATAGAGAGACCCGCTGGTCGTTTCCGTGATCGGTGTTTGAAATCTATTAGAAGGTTCGTGCGTTGTCACAACACGATATTCGATAGACTGATTGGGTCTTGCTGTACGTAAACCTTCCGCAAGTAGTGGAGCGAGGAACTGGACCTGATCTTCCGAAAAGAGGGGGGAGATAGCTACCGCTCCAGTGATCGAAGACTGCATGGTCTTGACATGGTGGGCCCCAACACCTCCGTCATCGATCTCTAAGCCTTTCAATAACTGGGTGAGAAGGGCTGGTTCCAGATTGATCGGATGACTGGCCTGAATCAATGGGTCAGAAATCGTCTGCAGAGACACGGATCCGCGAGCGTCCTCAAAGAGGATTGTTCCGGTCGGGGCGGTCGTGCTGCAGGCGATGCAGGCTACACAGAGCAGGGCCAGCAGAAGCAAACGACTGCAAAACAGTTTCCCTTCCTGATACTTTGGTGAAGGAGTCATCGGTGAGAGTGAGCTTAACACAAATGATCGGTCACTCCCAGAAGGGCGGGCGGGAGAGACGGGCGAAAGTGGTGGGATGGCAAGGGTTCGATGGCTGAAGGATGATGTTCCGAAAACTTCGGCCTTCAGCCTGTGCTTCTCTCGCAGTCTTGCTCATCGTGCTTTTCTCGCATGTCTCGCGCGAAGCTCTATGTTATTCATACGCTGGTCATAGACCGTTGGTGCTGGTGATATCGAAATTATGCGCCAGGGAATACGGTGCTGGAAGGGCTAGAGAAGGACGCGCGAGAGGCCAAGCGAGGGTTATGGGCCGACCCACAGTCGGTTCCGCCGTGGGAGTGGCGAAAGAGGCAGTAAAGATATGGATGGCAGAACTGCCTGAGGAATCCTCTGCGCCTTGACGGTCTCACGGGGCCACGCCATACTGATCCCTCCCCATGCACGCCCTTGACGCCAACAACCCAATTGGAGGGAGCGATGCACTTGAAAACGACCCACAGCAAAGCCCTGGTGGGGCTGCTGGCCTTGAGTGTCACACTCGTAGTCAGCGGCGGCCTGGTGTGGAGCATGGGCTCGCGAGTCCCGACCGTCGGTATGCAGGCCGAGGATTTCAGCCTGATCGACTTGGAGGGCAAGTCACAGAGCCTCAGCCAATATCGCGGCAAGATCGTGCTCGTGAACTTTTGGGCCACCTGGTGCAAGGGCTGCACAACGGAAATGCCGGCCATGCAGGCCACCTACGACAGGCTTCGGGACAATGGGTTTGTCATACTGGCAATTGACGAACTCGAAGGCGATGCCGAGGTGCGCGAACACATCAGACAGCACGGCTACACCTACCAAGTTCTGATGGATCGTGATAACAAAGTGGCAAATCAATTTGGGGTGTTTGGGTTGCCGGTCAGCGTGTTCATCGATCAAGAGGGGCGCGTACAGGAATACGTCAAGGGCGCGCTGCTGACGGAGCAGAAGATATACGATGTGGTGGCCCGCATTCAGAAGCACGAGCCAGGACGCGCTGTCCCATGATAGTAGACAATTCGACAGGTGACATTGACACGAGGGTCGCTGAGTCTATTTTTTGTTGTGGCCTGAACCGGCAACTCGTACTTGACGCCCTGCCCGATCGAGGACTAGGCTGAAGGCCTACTGAGAGTGCCTGGCGTTCGGTAGCTACTCTAGCGGCTTCAGTCGGAATTATACGGGCTTATTCCATGGTCTGCCTAGTCTTGGCCCCTGCTATAGCCGTTCTGCTCAGAGCAGAACGTTGGCCTCTCTCCCTGATGTGCCACCGCTGGCCTGCGGTGCGCTCTGACACATGCATCCAGTGTGGCCGTTTTCCCTAGGAAGTCTTGGTGCATTCTCGCGGGGAAAGGGGTATGCTGCGACGCCATCAACGGTCTGACACACCCATCCGACCCTCAACAGGACACCACCGTGACACAATCGGAACCCATTCGCGTATTTGACTCGCAGGGCGAGGATTACAAGCACGCCTTTCAAGTCTTTCTCGCCCACACCGACCAGAAGCGGAATGCGAAGCGACTGTTGCAGAAGTTGGTGGACGACTTGCCCGTGCGAAAGGTCTTCATCGACGCCGGCGCCGGCAACGGGGAACTCACCCGCATCTTCGCCGGGGCCTTCGACCGCACCATTGCGATCGAACCGAACACGTATCTGTTGACCCAGCTCCAGCGTGCCATCCCGCAGGTCGATGCCATCGACACGTCGATTTTAGCCGCCAGTCCAGAGACCAAAGGAGATTTTGTCCTTTGTTCTCACACACTCTATTACATTCCGGCTGAAGAGTGGCTCGCGCACCTCGAACGGCTGGTCTCCTGGATGTCGCCCGCCGGCGTCACGGTCGTCGTGCTTCAGAATCGTGGCACCGCCTGCATGACCATGCTAGAATATTTCTTCGGCCATCGGTTCGACCTCGGCGGGCTCGCCGACACCTTCCGCACCAAACACGGCGACCGCTATGACGTCACCACGACTCTCGACCTCGCCCATGTGGAGACTTCAGAGCCTGCTGCGGCCTATACCGTCGCCGAATTCATGCTCAATCTCCTGCCGATCAGCCGGCCTCCCGCCCGGCGCGACCTAGAAGCCTATGTCGCAACGCACTTTGCCACCGCCGACGGCACCCATCGCCTCTCAGTCCATCAAGACTTTCTCCAAATTCGAGCACGGCGGTGAATCACCTATGCGCTGTTCGGCCTTATGCATTGTGATCCCTGAAACCGCAATCCGATGGTCGAGAGAAGAAACAGCGGCAATCCACTGGATTTGAGACGCATATCGTGCTCCTCTCCCATAACGTACCGGTGTTCGAAAATCTTGGTGATCTTCTCGTTCTTCCTGATCTGGGATTCGAAGTGATCGCTCTGCCGATAAAGATTGCCGCTGGTATCGGTGTTCCGCTGCGTGTGATCGCAGTGCTTCATCAGGCGCACTAGGGCAAGAATGACGGTCGGACCGTGCAATCCAACATTTCTGGGCGCGTGGACGGCCTGGCCATCTGAGGGAAGAAAAGGGGGCAGCAACGGCTCAGGCTTAAGTGACTTCAATTTCAAAAGATGGGAGAGAAACGGGCATGAACGCGTTCATTACTCAAGACACGCCTGTCACAAATGCGGTGTTGAATACTATTGCCCATTTTCCAACCAAAAGCTTGCCGCAGATAGTCGAGGAAGGCTTTTTCAGGAAACTCACGGACAAGGATTTCATGCGTATCGCGGTTCTGTTGGCACAGAAGGGATATGATGAAGGCGGCTGTCCGATTGGTGGCGTGGTTATCAGCAATGAAACCCGCCAGATTTTAGGCAAAGGGCATAACAGACTCGTCCAGGAGAACCACCCGTATAATCATGGCGAAACATCCGCGATACGCGATGCCGGGCGCCTCGATTTCAGCCTGACGACAATTTTTACGACATTGAGCCCCTGTGATGTATGTGCGACGTTGATTTATATGCGCCAGTTCAACAGGGTCGCTGTAGGTGATGTAACAAGTGCTTCGGGCAACGAAGAAATGCTTCGCCAAAAGGGAGTTCGGGTCGATATTCTAGAAGATCTCGAAGGTATTGCTCTCTACGCGAAATATCGGACAGAAAAACCTGATCAAGACATGGAAGATTGGAAAGGTTTGGCTACTGTGAGACAAATGGCTGCGGCTAAATCGGTATAACGGATTCGGACAATAGTTTACGGTTGGCTGCAAAGCAAATCATTCCAGATCCCTTTTGACTTCAACATTCTCTCCAGCTGTAATAAACGGGGGCAGGTCACAAGGGCCGACCGTATTCACGGAGGGATGAACTGGTACAGAAAAAGATCCTGCCACGCGCCACGGATGAGGGGATCAAATACAAGATTGTGGCGAAGCAGAAATGAGAGGGGTTACACGTCGTCGCAAGAATGCAAATAGGATTCACACAACCAGGGAGGAATCTATGACAGCCACACGATCGATCTACATCGTCACGATTGCCGCGTTCCTGCTCGGATTTGGTATGGGAGGGCTCTCGTTGCATGTCGCCTCAGCCCAAGGACTCTTCGGGTTAAAAACTTCCATTACTCAGATCGGGAGCGCGCTGGTCGAGATGGAGAAGAACGTGGACGCGCTCCAAAAGAATATGGGCACGCTCAAACACGCCAAAGATCAGTTGTCTGCCCTGTCACCGACGGGGGGGGATACCATGAAAAAAGAAGAGGAGTCCTTAAAGCAGTTCATTCCCGGAATGGGCCAATAGCCGCCATTCTGGCCGGTCTCTCGCTACAGAGAGTCGCTAGTCAAGAGTCAGATTGTGGCGAAGCAGAAATGATGATCACCATGCGGTCTTATTGCCAACTTGTCATTGTGCTCGGCCTAGCCTCACTCGTCTCCTCGGCCCACGGCGATGATGTCTTATCCCATCCCTTCTGGACAGAACAAGCGATGTTCCGCTTTGGTGATGAGATGTTCTTTGCTGGCCGTGCCTCCTGCGCTCCGAGCGTTGAGGCTGGCCGACAACAGGCCTATGAGTCAGCGGTCCAGGAGATTCGGAACTTCACCCAAACGCACGAGATTGCGGGTGTCACGATCGAGACCCAAATGGTGTATGAAGCGCCTGAATCGCCAGGCTGTGCACCCAGTAAGGTAAACGTATGGCGGCTCCTGCGAGTGCAGACCGCAGATCTCGAACGTCTCGTTCGACGCGGCAGATCGGGGAGCCCCTCCGCCAGCTCTCCATCTGTGGCCCAGGTAGTCCCTGACCGGACCCTCCAGGTGGGGATGAGTAATGATCAAATTTGGGAGCGAGTGGGGCAACCCCGCTCGATCACCATCCACCCCCAGAGTGGCAAAGCCATTTGGGACTACCCACAATTTAGGCTCACCCTCGTGCTCGATGAGGACGGTCGCCTGAAGAGTTGGAAACTCATGGGCGCTCATTCCGCTGCCCCGACGCCCATACCTTCAGCGTCTCGTCCCCTGCCGCATGCGACACATCCTGAGGAAGCCCCACCCATTGATCTGACGGGGAAACTACAGGTCTTGGAGGACAAAACTAATGACGAACACTTAGGAGAGGCTCTACTCCGGTGTGTGAATCGGTTCCCCAAGGATCTCAAAGCGTTTGACGACCTCCGCTCTGCGTGCGAGCATCACGCGTATCAACAGTTTGGGAGAGGTGGTTCTTTCCCTTAGCGTTTATCGGCCACGTAAGTGTGTGCCCTTCTCTTGGGCTGTCCGTTCATGACTGAGCAGCATCGACTGTCCTAAGAAAGGCCAGGTGTTCGGCAAACGAGCGAAGCAGGCTGCCTCTGACCTCGTATTCGGGAAAGAAGTCACGCTACAGAGCCACGGCTACGACAAGTACAAGCGCGCCATTGCCGATGTGATCCTGCCCGATGGGATGAATCTCAATCAGGAACTTGTCAAGCAAGGCTGATGCTGGTGGTATCGGAAGTATGCGCCGGAGGATTCCATGCTTGAAAGCCTGGAAAAGGATGCATGGGAGGCAAAGAAAGGCTTATGGGTTGATCCGGCACCCATCCCACCGTGGGTCTATCGCAAGGCCAGACGAGGGCAATCACTGGACTTGTCAGGCCTCGTACCGTTGGATGCTGAGACCGAAGGCAGTACGTCTTCTCGTAGTCCGCCACTCTTAGGAGCTACTGGCAAGACTTTGCATCCTTGACCTCAGCGTCTCCTTATCCTGTCATCGGCAACCGAAAGAGTCACATCTATCACTGGCCTGACGGTCCGAACTACAGCCAGGTTGCACCACAGAACAGAGAACAGAGTAGCGTTTAATAGCGCGGCAGAGGCCGAAGAAGCGGGGTATCGAGTGGCGGGGAATTGTCCGTAAGGAGGGTGTTATGAAACCAGCAGATGATAGCCCATCATTCTGGAACATTCGCGCTTATCTCTTATCGTCCCTCGATTTTTCGGAAGATTTCGCAAGTAACTGCCCCGATCATGCTACCGATGTTGCCCGTTTCTCACAGGAGCTGCGTAGGCTTAAGAAGGATTTGAGGACTTCGTTTGAGGGCGACTTAGTCCTGGCACCCCTACACGACATTGTGAACGGGTAAACGTGCGCGAGGGGGAAGGCCTCTATTATGGCAGAACGTCATCCTGAAAGGAGTGGCCCTCTTACGCAGTTCGTGGAAGGGCTGAAACACGCGCAAGCGGAGTTCATTGGGAAAGTACGCCTGCAGGCGGGGAATTATCCTTGAGGGTTAGCCGGTGCCGCTGTGGGAGTGGCGAAAGCGCAGGTAGATTCATGTGGGGGGCCGTGCACCTGTTGTCCCCTTCTCTTATCCCCTACGGGAAGAGCCATGTTGTGTCTTGATCAGTGCGGAGATGATCTGCGTGATTCGCTGGGTCACTTCCGGCTGGGGGGTGTCGAAGTCCACCCCGAACTCAGATCCCTTGACCCATTTCACGATGGCGCGATCAATCAACAACGGCTCCGGGTCTCCCGGCACAAAAATTTGCAGGGCGAGCGCCATGCCTACGGAGACCGGTGCATTCCCCGTAATATAGCTCCCGGTCAGCGAAAGATCTTTGATGATGCCTTCACCGGCAATCTTGTCCCGAAGGTACCGCACCGGCACCAATTTCTTGAGCCGGTGATTCTTCCGCATGACAAACCCGGTCATGCTGTCTCCTTTCTTGATCAATCACTCTTACTGATGAACTATCGTGACGGAACTACCCCACTGAACGATGGTCACTCAATAGGCGTCAACGTCGCGGGTGGCCGGCTGGACTGCCTCCGTTTCTCCATGTCCTGATCGATCACCTTCAAGGCGTTCAACTGGGCCTCTAACTCCGCAATGCGTTTCTCTCGCTCTATGATGTGTCGCTGAAGGGCCCGGACGACACTTGCGTCGACAGCAGCAGGATCACTTTTCTTGTTGACTGAGGTGGCAGGCAGGGCTCCGCAGGCGCTCAGGGTGATGGCCAAACACAGACTCCCTCCGAGGCTGACCCAGGCCCTTCTCCGTATCATGCTCATGGTCTAGGTGTGCCATTAGGTGCCACATCCTGCAAGTAATTTCCTGATTCTGACCGGTCCGATGAGAGGCGCGACGGACTTATGGCTAGGCGTGAGAGTCCTCAATAGACTCTCCGCCTGCCGAGAAAGCTCTCTGAATATGAAATGGCTGACTCCTACAAACCGTGGCTTTTCGCGTCGATCCAAGAACGGGAGAAACAGCTTCATCGCCTACACCTCCACGTCTTTCACCGAGTCCGTAGACCGCGGCAAGGTACGCGAACGTGATTTGGTTTCGAAGTCCGCGAAGGGCACCGTGACGACCACGGTAGCGAAAGGACGAGTAGGCCGGGGCTGGGGTCCTACGGCCGTGTGAACTGGAAGGAATAAAAAGGCAAATGGGTGTCGCCGAAGCTTTGGCCATCCGCGCTGAGCAGAACGTCGTTGCCCTGGTTATAAAATGGGTACCCGAAGCGTATCATCTGGGTGGGCGCACCCGGACAAACGACGGTTTGCGTCACGCCAACAAATCCCGCCCCTCCTTGCGGTTTGATCTGCCCCCCTAGAATACGCTTCCCTACGAGACCTCTACGCCCTTCACGTTTCGTCTCGACCGTCGCTACCCTTTGCAACGTTCCGTCACGTACCACTAGGGCTCATTCCTCAAGCTGCCGCTAGCCCACTTTTTTGGTTTTGGTCAATTGATTTTTCCTGAACGAGGTTCGATTCTAGTCCTCCTAATGATTCCACCCCATCCCCCCAAGCATGAAGCTGCACGTTGCTGTCGTGGCAAATAGCCACATCTCCTCTCAGTTGACTGTGGACCCTTGCCTCTCCGAGCTAGGCCTTGTCCTCGCAGCTTCATGCTCTAGAACGCGTCAAGTCATTGGAATCGTGAAAGAGCACACCAGTTCGCCGATCAGTCAAAATCAGGTATGGTTCATGCTCCAAAGTAACGATGGATTGTACCTTTTTATGGTTTGCGGTCGTGATGATCGCGAAAAAATGGAGCGACACCTTGTTGCCTTGTCGTAACCGAGACGAGAAAAGGGATGGACAATGAGGGAGAATCTAACAAGACCCCCGAATAGGAGGTGTTATTATGCGACGCGTCGAATACATGATAGGCCCCCATGATTTTACAACGCTCAAGGCAGAGCAGTTCATGCAAAATGTGGTGTCGTATTACCATGTTGAGGATACGGGAGATAAGCTGGCTGGGGCGATCACTGAAGGCGGGTTTGGGAGCGTTCCCATTGTAGCCAGTGACGGCAAGGTAGTCGGGCTGGTGAGTGAGTTCGACTTACTCAAGGTAATCACGGAGGGCAAACAACTCTCGACGGTGACGGCAGGGGATATGATGACCAAGGGGATCATCTCTGTGACTCAAGATACACCAGCGATGGAGATTATTCAGCTGTTGCAGAGCAAACATCTCATTCGGGTTGCCGTGGTTGACGCGGAAGGCAAGCTAGTAGGCGTCGTTTCTCGCAGAGACATACTCCTAGGCTACCTCAGAGCGAGCAAACCGATATGGAGGTTTTGATTGTCCCTCAACCAGCGGATTGGTTTGTCCGTTTTCTCACCACCTTTAGTCCTTCAGGCAAGCCATGATAGAATTTCTTGTGCGCTGCCACCCAAAAGGAGGGCAATCCCATGACCATAAATCAAGCGGCTGCTTTACGAGTGAAATGGAAAGAGCGAACGGATCGATCACCATGTGAGCATCTAAACCTGGAATTGGAATGGAATGACGTGGGGCCTTCAGCAGGACACTACAACTGCATTCTCTGCGGTGAATTTGTGGCCCAGAAGCACCTAGCTGCGTAGCAGCTCGGAGAGTGCTTGCATCGTCAACGGCGCATTCCCCTCGCTGACGGCCTGTGGCCCTTGCGCCGTTCTTCGCTTCCCTCTTAGAATACGCCCCTCCCAGTCCCCTATGCCCTTCTCGATTCACCCCTCCCGTCGCTCCTCTTGCTTTGTCGCACAATGCAGAATAGCATTTTCATTATGCTGCCCTTTCCTTTGGTGTGGAGTGGTGGTCAAATTCTGCGTTAGGAAACGATCGGAGTACTAGCTGTGAACGTGAGAAGTCTTATTCTTAGAGAATTAGAGGAAGGGTTGACGGAAGAGGAATTGGCCTCGGCCATTGAGGTTTCCCTGCAAACGATCACGAATATTATTGCCAATGAATTCCCTACAGACTCTGCCGTATGGGACAAATTTACGAGGTATTTTCGGGTGGATGTGGATGTACTTCAGACCGGTGGGTCGACACACTCAACAGTGATTCTTAATCTATCAGATCGCACCCTTCAGTCTGCTACTGGTCTCATTCGGAAGATTCCCCTGTTGGACTGGTATCACATGAGTCAGATTATCACAAGCACAAGCCTTCCTGGTGTCATCCATGCCGAAGCGACGCTCGATACGACAGACATTTTTGGGAAACGCACCGTCGCCTTGAAAGTAAAGGATGACTCGATGGAGACCATGTTCAGGGAGGGGCAGATCATTTTTGTGGATCCAGATTGCAAGTGGAAGCCCGGAGACTATGTCATCGTCCATTGTCCGGGAGGGCACCCAGAAACCGCTCTCTTCAGACAAGTCGAATATATCGAAAGCCACTACATACTCCATCCCCTGAACCCAAGGTATGAAAACCTTCTATTATCGAAACAGGACAAGGTGTGGGGTAAGGTCGTCCGGTTAATGAAGAGTCTCTGAAAGTTTCTGAATGTATGCGTGAGAATTTTCTGGTAGTGACATTGGGCTCGTTCCCAAACGGTTAAGAACAGATGGATTTTTCAGCGGCCGCGAATCACCTAATGGTGTCCGGAAAACTCTTTCGAAGTGAGATGGCCGAGCGACTGACGCCATGCTGAAGAAGGGCATTGTGTGTGGCGGCACGGGCTTTATTCTCTCACACATCGGATCGAACAGAATCAGCCTGCATCGTGGGCTCGCTGGTATCGAAAATATTCTCTAGGAGATACGGAACTGGAGCAGTTAGAGCAGTCGGCGCGAGAGGCGAGGAAAGGATTGTGGGCTGATCCGCAGCCGGTGCTGCCGTGGGAGTGGCGAA
>CAVPBK010000011.1:0-281170 GCA_963701855.1 Nitrospirota bacterium | reverse complement strand
CCCAGTGCGATCACGTGAAATTCCCCCCTCCCGGTGATGAATGGTCTCTATCGGGGCGACCCGTAGGTCGGACCGCCTTCCGATCGTCGGTCCTCGCGCCGTTTACGAAGCCGATGTTCCGTCCGACCCTGGCTCGATTGCCATTTTGGACTTGACCAGTCCGGCTTTGAGCTTCTCGCGGAGCCGGTAGCTTTCTCCCTTGATGTTGATGGTGCTCGAATGGTGCAGCAGCCGATCCAGGATCGCGGACGCAATAACCGGGTCGCCGAACACCTCGCCCCAGGCGCCGAGGCTCTGATTGCTCGTTAGGATGACCGCGCCCCGTTCATAGCGACGCGAGACGAGCTGAAAGAATAGGTTGGCCCCCTGCCGATCAATCGGGATATATCCGATTTCATCGATGATGAGGACCTGCGGCTGCGTGAGGAGCTTCAGTTTTTCGTCCAGCCGGTTCTCACCGAGCGCCTTGCCGAGACTGGCGATCAAGCCCATGGCGGTGGTGAACAGGACGCGGTGCCCTTGCTCACAGGCTTTCATCCCCAATGCCACAGCCAGATGCGTCTTGCCCACACCCGGCGGGCCGAGTAACAGGACATTCTCCCCGTGCTCCAGATACCGGCCGGTGGCGAGTTCGCGGAGGACCTTCACGTCGATGGAGGGCTGAAACTTGAAATCGAAGTGCTCCAGCGTCTTCTGAAACGGGAATCGGGCCATGGCAAGCCGCATGGCGAGATGCTTGGCGCCCTTGGCCTGGCTCTCGCGGCTCAGGAGGTCTTCCAAGAAGTCCGTATACGAACGGTCCTGCTTGGTCGCCTGTTCCAAGAGCGTCGGGAGTTCGGTCTCCACTTGATAGAGTCGGAGGCGGTGACAGTAGGCTTGCAGGCGATCGAGTTGGGGCGTACTCATGCACCACCTCCGTCCTCTGCCACCGCGGCGTAGCAGGCCAAGTCGCGGACCATGATCTCGCCCAAGGGCTGATACGCGGGATCCCACTGCGGCGGCCCGGCCGCCGGGGAGGCTCCGCCCGGACGCAGCAACCCGTGATAGTGCGTCCGGTCCATCACCACGGCATGGCGTGGGGCCTTGGCATGCCGGGCCACGCACACGGTCCCCGCGAAGACCGCATAGTGGGTCGTGGTCTCCTGTATGGTCACCGTCGTCCCGACGTACTGGACCGGCACCGAGTACCGCGCGGCCCCAATCGCCACCAAGGCGTCGGTGGGCACGCGCCGGACTTGCTCCCGCTCGTACTGATACGGGGCTCGAACCCCCAGTGGCGTGAGCGTCTCGCGGGCAAACCGCTCGATGGGCCGCTCATGGGTGGTGCCGTGGATCCGCTGATCGGCGACCGTGGCCATCCATTCCTCCAACCAGGTATTGAGCGCGCCCCACGACGCAAACCGTCGACCGGCAAGCGCGTTGCGCTTGACGTACTTCACCCCGCTCTCCACCTTGCCCTTCGTCCGCGCCCGATACGGCGGACAGGCCCTCGGCGTCACACCGTAGTAGCGCGCGAAGTCGTGAAAGACCGGGTGCCAGTGGACCTCCCGTTCGCGACGCCCGAGCACCAGCGTGCGCGGATTGTCATACAGACAGGTGAGCGGCACGCCGCCGAAATGACGGAAGGCACGCGCATGGCCGTCGAGCAGCGCACTCAGCCGCTCGTGCGGATAGGCCCGGACCCACAGCCGCCGCGAATAGCCCAACGTCACGACGAACAGATGGACGCGCTCGTTCCGCTCCCCGAGCCAGATGCGGAGTTGCCCAAAGTCGACCTGCGCTTGCTCACCCGGCCCGGTCTCATACCGCACGGTCGCGACGGCCGCCCAGCGCGCGTCGACCCGCCACGGACGGATCGTCCGACGCACTTGCTGCACGCCGCCGGTGAAGCCGAGCCCCTGGAGTTCGCGATGCAGCACCACCGCATTCCATCCCACTTCCGGGCCACGCTGGGCCAGTCGGTCTCGGTACGGATCCACGCCGCACGGCCGAGGACGCCCCTGGCGTGGCCGCCACTGTCCCAGCCGCCGCCAGCGTTTAATGGTCTTGCGATCCACGCCCAACTCCCGCGCGATGGTCTTGATGCCTTCGCCCCGCGCCAGTCGGGCCAGCACCTCCTGCACGGTGTCTTCTTGTAACATCGGCTCCTCTCTCCTATAGGGTGCACAGAGATCGGAGCCTACCGGATTCATATGTGGTTCAGACATGTCCCTCCTCCTTGGTGGTGTCGGAGGGGAGAATTTCAGATGATCGCAGAGGGGGAGTTTCACATGATTACTGACATGACATAACCTGCTGAAGGTTTTGTTTATTCCACTTCAACGGGTCATCTCTAAACGTGACATAATACGCACCTGCGAGGGAACCGCCTGATACGGTCGAAATGTACTGTACATGCTGGAGAATGCCGAGACGGTCGAGTTCCCATAGAACAGCAGACCCGAAATTCGTGGCTCGGCTCCCTCCACCAGAAAGTGCGAGACCAATAAAAAAATCGGTATCGGCACTTCTGAAGCCATCTTGAATGTCAGTGACATTCTGTTTTATTTCGAGTTTCTTGTTCATATATGCATTGAAAACCTCTAGTCCTGGCAGAGGGACACAACCGGACGTGACTAACAAAAAAGCGCACAGACAAGTGGCGAGATCAAGGGTCACCCGACAGGACTTGAACCTAATTTCTCTCATTCCGTAATCTAATAGGCCAGTGGCAGCTTGAGGAGTGGTCTGAAGTGGAGGGCATGCGGACCTCGCAGGAGGCGCATTGTAGGAGGAATGCGAACGATGGCGCAAGGATCGGAGGTGGTGGGAGTGGTCTCTTTCATTGCTGGCGAGTCCATGCTCACCCACTCAGTGTAAGCAGGTTTCCGATGCAGGTCTCGATTGCGCCTTCATTCCTGTACATTCCGGCCTATTGTCTGGCTTAGCTTCCTCAACTTGCTTCTTCACATCCTCACTCGCTGGTGGCTTCTGGTTGGTCTCCTTTGCCACTGGTGGAAGCCCGATCAAGAATATTCCAAGACTGGCGAATATCAAGAGGCAAAGTAGTAGACGGTTACGCATGGCGAGTTCCTCCTGTGGGATTCAACCTTGCCAACCTAGGAAATTAATGTCAACCTTTTGATCGCCAGAGTAACGCGGAGGCGTCTTGTAGGAGGGATGCGAAGGAAGGCGCAAGAGAGTCAGCCAGCTTCAGCCACCGTCGCAGGCGTGGGAGCGCCGAAAAGGCGCTTTAACGTGTCTTCCAAGGGACGCAATGAGGAGCCTTTCACTATGAAATCGGTCACCCCCAGCGCACGAACCTGCCGCTCCGCCTGAGGGGTGCTGTCTCCCGTCAACACAATTACCGGCTGGTTGAGATCGACACTACGTATCTGTGTTAAGACTGTGACCCCATCGAACTCCGGCATGTTCAGATCAAGAAGAATGACATCGGGACGTTCTTGGTGATAAAGCTGCAACCCCGTCCGCCCGTTGTCAGCGAGAATCACACCATACCCCTTTGAGCGAAGGATCATGTCGAGGAGAGCTCGCACGTTAGGCTGATCATCAATAACGAGCACCTTCGCCATGGTAGTGCACCTCGCAGGGTCCCTTTCGGAGCCGAGCCGTTTATTTCAGGTTCCGCTATGGTCGCACTGCATACATACCGGAGGCGAGTATGACCGCACAGGGCTTCCAGAGCGGTTTCTCTGATCCCAACGCCACGCTATTACATCACCGGGGTGGGCTACCTCGCCGCCTTGGTCATAGCAGCCCATCGCGTGCCAAAGTCTATCCGCTCAGACTTGCTTGCACCCCGTTCGCACTTGTGGGTGAGGGTGAACGAAATTCTGTACGTCGCGCCCCGAGTGAAATCTGATAGGTCGAGAAACCGACTTGACGAAGGAATACCCGCCTGTCCCTCGACATGCAATCTACAGCGCCGAATACCTCCCCCCAACTGAAATTAGGAAGGGCCGAGACGACTTCATCAAAACAGCGTGGACCACTCTGCAGCTTTTCAAGAATCGCTTCTTCTATGGGTAGCATGGCGTGAGACCTCCGGTTGAAGTGAGGTGCGCGGGTTACCGTGCATGGTAACAGGAGAGGGTGATGTGCAGAACTAGGAAATGCCCTAGTTTTGATGTAAGAAATGGCCTACGAAACCTGCCAGGAGCCAGAATGTTTCGGTGCAGCTGGTGCGCCAGGCTGTCGGCGCACGTATGTCCTGGACAACAATCGGGTGGAAGGCAACGCCGTTGACGGTGCAAGGCCTTTTGGGGAGTTGCGCGAGTAGCATCTACGAAGCGTGTGATGTTAGCGGCTCAGTTGATCTGGGGGTTCGTTGGGGGTTATCGCTTTGTAGATTCGTACAATCTCTTCCCCACATTGGCGGCAATGATACGTGCTTGTCACATACCCAGCATCACTTTGTTCGATGTGCCCAGCTTCCTGGCTCAGATGCTCATACGATGATGGTGCGTGGCCTTGCTTGTTCCACTTCGCGTGGAGGTTGGCGGCCTCACTCTTTGTCATGTCCTAACGGTATCACTCGGCTCACTATTTAAGAATAGGAAATATATCCATCTAATGAGGTGACATCGCGTAAGGCTACGTAGGCGGGTAGCTGACGGTGCAGGGACTACCCGTTGACTCACACCCTTCTCTTCAAGCGGGCAGGAAAAGAAAAATTCCAAAAAATCCGAGAGGGTATATCGAGGGCGGCACCATCGGCCATCCCCCCTTTCCCCCCAGCGTTTTGAGTGTGGCGGATGGTGGGGCTTCTCCGTGTCTCCCCAGCCTCACACGTTGGCAACGATGCGCTGTACTGTGCAGTTTCCTATGCAGAGCGGGGCATCGTGGCGGAGGTTATTGACGAGGGTACTTACAGGGAAGGCGGTTAGTTCTTCACTCGGATACGGACGAAGCAAGGCATTGAGTGATTCGATGTGCTGGAATGTGGGGTCAAGCCATTAGTCGTAGGAAGCAGAGGCGAGAATGACCGACATTCGATTGTGAATTAGTTGCATCAGTTCATTCGGTTCAGTGGTGATGATCGTGCAGGTCTCTAGCGGTTCCCCTTCGACTGGCTTCCAGTATTCTCACAAGCCCGCAAACGCGAAAGGCCGTTTACTCCGCAGGCCGATCCACATGGGTTGCTTGTGTGCGCCTTGCCGCTGCCACTCATAAAACCCATCTGCAATGACCAAACAACGACGTTTCTTGAACGCAGATCGAAAGGACGGTTTCTCTGCCACGGTCTCAGCTTTCGCATTGATACACTGGTTTCCGATCTTCGCATCTTTGGCCCAGGACGGGATCAGGCCCCAACGGAGCATGACAAGTTTGCGGGTGGTGGTGTCTCGTTCAATCCGTATAGCCGCAATGGACTGAGAAGGAGCGATGTTGTAGCGAGGTTTGAACAGAGGTGGATCGTTGAGGGAAAACTGTTGAGCGATAACTTCAGGCGAGGCGGTTTGGGAAAAGCGTCCACACATGATGTATGTATGTTGAAGGCTAGGCCGTCAGTGGGGGAGGTGTCAAGGATCGGATGGCTGTTCAGGAGCTATTTTTTCTCTGGCTTTCTTCCGATAGTGGTTGCGCTTGTTTACTGTGTCACGACAGCGAGGAGAGCGGTAATCTTGCCTTCTATTACGAACGAACGGATTAGTGCATTTCTCGTTCTGACAGAATTGAATGTGATCTTTAACAGCTTCCAGCGTTTGAATGGTAGGTTCAAGCGATCAACGCAACACCCTCTGGGGTAGAGTGGAGTTGGAGGGTGATCGTGATGGGACAGATGGGACGTCCGGGCTTGTCTGCGGCCCAGAAAGCAGACCTGTGGCAGCGATGGAAACAGGGGCAGTCGTTAAGCGAGATCGGCCGGGCGCTCGGCAAGCACGCAGGATCGATTCATGGTGTGGTGTCATCAAACGGCGGGTTCATTCCTCCTGTGCGCAGGCGATCGCGCTGGGCGCTGACACTGGCGGAGCGAGAAGAGATTTCGCGGGGCATGGCGACGGCGCGCTCCATCCGGCAGATCGCCGCTACGCTCGGTCGAGCGCCGTCGACCGTCAGCCGGGAAATCACCCGCTGTGGTGGGGCGCACACATATCGCGCCGCTGAGGCCGACGCGCAGGCCTGGGCGCACACGCGACGCCCCAAGCCCTGTCGGCTCGCCACCTCCCCCACGCTCCAGCAGATCGTCGCGAGCAAATTGACATTGGATTGGTCGCCCGAACAAATAGCGGGGTGGCTCAAGCGGGCATTTCCAGAGCAGGGCACCATGCGGGTCTCCCACGAAACAATCTACCGCAGCTTGTTCATTCAAGCCCGAGGGGTGCTCAAGAAGGAATTAATTGGGCATCTCCGATCCCGGCGCATGATGCGGCGGGCACAACGTGCGCAGTACGGCTGGTCAGCCACGCGGGCAGATCGTTGATGGTGTCTCCATCCGCGACCGTCCCGCTGAGATAGAAGACCGGGCGATTCCTGGTCACTGGGAAGGGGATCTTGATTGCGGGGGCAAAGAATACGCACATCGCCACCTTGGTGGAACGGCAGTCACGCTTCACGATGCTGGTGAAGGTGCCGGGGAAAGACACGACCAGCGTGGTGACGGCGCTGAGCAGGCAGGTCCGGCAACTGCCCTCAGTATTGCGCCGGTCGTTAACCTGGGATCGCGGGATGGAATTGGCCCAGCACAAACGATTGACGATCGATACCAAGGTGCAGGTCTATTTTTGTGACCCGCAAAGCCCCTGGCAGCGGGGCACGAACGAAAATACGAACCGCTTGCTGCGGCAGTACTTCCCGAAAGGCACCAGACCTGTCACGCTACTCCCAGGCAGACTTGAACATGATCGCGTTACGCTTGAATCAACGTCCGCGGAAGACGTTGGGGTTTCAGACGCCGGCGGCTATATTGGAGGCAAGTGTTGCTCTCACCGCTTGAACCCACCGCGGCCTACTTCGCACAGGAGGCGCTGTGACGTTCGCCTTCATCGCGAAGCACCTGGGAATTTGGCCGGCGGGATGGTTGTGTGAGGCGCTCGGTGTCTCGCGTGCAGGCTTCTATGCCTGGCGGACCCGGCCGCCAAGTGTCCGGGCGCGGGCCGACGAGCCGTTGCTGATCCGAGTACGGGCCAGCTTCCTCACCAGCGATCGCACCTACGGCGCGCAGCGGGTCTGGCACGACATGCTTGTGGAGGGCATCGCCTGTGGCCTCCATCGCATTGAGCGGCTGATGCGGCACGTCGCCTTGCGCGCCCGCCCCAGACGGCGACGGATACCATCGGACACTGGGGTCCGCTCGACGAACGCCGTGGCGCCGAATGTGCTCAACCGGACGTTCGACGCCGCGTCGGCAAACCGCAAATGGGTCGCCGACTTCACGTATCTCTGGACCGCCGAGGGCTGGCTCTACGTCGCCGCGGTCATTGATCTCTTCTCGCGACGGGTGGTCGGGTGGTCTATGAGTGCGACGATGACCGCGCAGCTGGTCACCGATGCATTGGTGATGGCGATCTGGCGGCGGGGCACGCCCCACCCCGTGCTGCATCACTCCGATCGAGGGAGCCAGTATACGAGTGAGCCGTTTCAGCGTCTCCTGGCCGACCACGGCGTCACCTGTAGTATGAGCCGGGCGGGCAACGTCTGGGACAATGCGGTGATGGAAAGCTGCTTCTCCTCGCTGAAGACCGAACGCACGGCCGCGAAGATGTACCGCACCCGAGCGCAGGCCAAGGCCGATGTGTTCGAGTACATCGAGTGTTTCTACAATCCTCGGCGGAGGCACTCTACGCTGGGATATCTCAGTCCCATGGAGTTCGAAATGAAGGCCGAATTCGCGTAAGTGGGTGTCCCCTAAACCAGCAGCAGCCCACAGACCTTGAACAGGCTGCAAAGTCGATGACTGCCTACTTTGAGCGGGAAAAAGCAAAGATGGTTACACTTACGGTTACACTCGCCGAATTGACAGGGGAGAGCAGCGGTTCTGCAAGCCGCGAACAGGTTGAATCGTCAGCGGAAATTGTGGAGCTGGCGAGAGGAATTGAACCTCCAACCTGCGGTTTACAAAACCGCTGCTCTGCCATTGAGCTACGCCAGCCTGCGAGGAATATCACCCACTTACGTGCGTGATGTCAACCGAGTGGGAGGGGAGTGTGCCCAAATTGTGCCCGAGGAGTCGACGCGTTGCGTCCTGAATGTCGGATTCGCTCACGATCGCATAGCGTCGATAGATGCTCTCGGTTTTGTGACCTGAAATCTTCATCGCTACGGATCGAGGTACGCCAGCGCGTTCCATATTTCTGACCGCCGAGCGCCTGAAATCGTGTCGCAACATGCCGACCAATCCCACTCGCTCACAGGCGTGTGACCAAGCTTTTCTAAAATCGTACACGGGCTGCCCAGTATAGCAGCCACGCAGATGGACGAACAGCTGGGGCAGCACACGTCCCAACCGACGTGACAGGACTTTCACTCGCCCGATCTGCGCGGAGATGAGCGTCTTCAATTCTGGCGTCATATAGACGACTCGTCCGTCTCCGTTTTTCGTCGAGCCGGGTTCTAAGCGGAACGTGCCCGCCTCAAGATCGATCTGGCCCAACTGCAACGACATCACTTCGCTGCGCCGCCATCCATACAACCACATGATGGTGACGGCGCACCCGGAGATCCTCCGGCAGATGTTTTCGGACTGCCTGGAACTGGCGTCCTCAAAGAAGCCTTGCCGTGGCTCGCGCCTCTTTCAGTAGATGAATGACGGGCCGGCGGACCACCTTCCCGTGCTCCATGCCCAGTTTGTAGGCCGTGCCAAGGACGCTGAGTTCACGGTTGATGGTGCCATTAGACAGGCCGCCGACTTGCCGATGTTGGATGTAGGCCGTCAGAACATCGCCGCTGATCGCGTTCGCCCGTCGGCCCGTGAAGAATTGCCGCAACGGGATGAACCGTGTTTCGGCTTCGCGCAAGGTCCGCTGGCCCGTTGTTTCATAGTGCGCCTTGAGGTCGGTTAGCAATGTCGCCGACCGTGGTCCGCTGCACCTTCGGCAGGATCGGCGCGCCCATCGCCACGCGGCCCTCACGGTCTTTCAAGAACCGTTCCGCCTCCTTTTGCTTTGTCGTGCCGGTGCTTTCCCGAATCGGCCTGCCGCTGCTATAGTATTTGATCCAAAAGACCTCGCCTCGTTTGTAGAACATGCCCATGTGATCCTCCCTTCCAACATATGAGTACCCCTTACTAAGGACGCCTGATACCTCTGTTTGGAAATTGGTTGTTAGAATACGTATGCCTTCTGCTCACTCCTTGTTACTTTTACAGGAGACCCTATGATTTCCTATGGGAAAGAGGCCATGGATTTCATCCACGCCTGCGAATCGATCAAGGCCCTAGTGGAGCATGGCATGCTGGGGGCAGAGGATCGAGACATCATCGAATACAGCGCCATTGAGCTGCTGAGTCTCGTGAAGCCGGTATAGCGTCCCTCACCCTGTCCCATTGCTCAGTTTCCTCTAATTCTGTCCAGGAGCGTCCATCATCCCGGCCATTCCTCGCGCTCCAGGCCCCAGCGTGACAGGTGAACCGTCTGCACAGGTCCATGCATCACCGGGCGATCCATGACCACCGGCGCCACCACGGGAGGAGGCGGGGCCTGGTTAGGTATAGACACGGTGGCCTCGCCCTCATGCGCACGGGCAAAGTGAATCAATTCGATGGAGGTCTTCAGTTGGAGTTTGTTTGAGAGACGCGATCGGTACGATTCGACGGCACTACATGAGATCTTCAACTGCGCCGCGATGCGTCGGCACGACGAGTCACCCTGCGCAAAATGGGACAGGACCTCGCGTTCTCGCTTCGACAGGGTCCCCAGCCTGCGTGCGTCAGACGACAGGGCCGCCGGTGGGGGGAGCGAGGGCGCGCCACTCAACCCCCAGAGCCAGTCCGCATAGTGCTGAATCGGCTTGGTGAGGGAGTCGAAGGATTTATGGAGATAATGTCCGAGCGCCCCTTTCTCTTTGTGATTAAGAATCGCGCGAATCATCGAGCTGTCATAGCCCAATTCATCAGAGAGATAGCACACAAGCGTGCGCCGGAGATCATAATTCCACAGGCCGTCAAACTTCAGTTCGGTCCTGATCGCATCCCAGCGCCAGACCATCATGGCTGCGCCTAACGGCTTATTGAATCCCTGGCCAGGGAACAGGTAGGGGTTCGGTCTATAAGTGGGTCGAATCGATTTCCAGTCCTCCAGCCAGCCCATGAGCTGCGAGGGAATCGGAATTTGATGACGCTTCCCATTTTTCGTTTTCGCTTTCTTCCAACAGCCCATGGTGCCGTAGGGATCAATATCCGTGAGCAAGGCCGTGCGCCCTTCGATGGGACGCGAGCCGGTGAAGAGACACAACCCGAACAAGGCCCGATCACGGATCGCGGTGTCCGTCGTGGCCTGACGAAAATGCGTGAGCAGGGTCGCAATCTGTTGATGCTTCAAAATCTCCTCTCGTCCCGGTGTCTTCCATGGCTTGATGCCGAAGGTCGGGTCGCCGCCTGTCCAGACCTCCTGATAGGTGCCCCACCGGAATGCGGCACGCATGACTTTGAGTTCAGAGTTTGCCGCCGTCGCCCCAGCCTGACAATGCCCAATGCCTTTGGCGCGATGACGCGCGAGGATGTCTTGACGGGTCGGGGTGCGATCCAGCGTGAGAATCCAGGGGGCCACGACATACGAGGTATTGATATAGGAGTGCCGCCCTTTCAGCGTGTCGAGATAGCCGAGGATGAGATCGTGGAAGGTCTCGTACATGGAGTCACCGGCCTTTCTGCTTGTCAGCCCCAGAGCGGTTGGTGCGCGCGCTGGCGGCGGAAGAACTGGCCGCGTTGCGTGGCTTCGAGATCGCCGGGGGTCGGCACCGTTAGTCCCAAACTGACCCCCAGCTCATAGCGAAGCTGATCTTCGAGCGTTCGACCCGCTGCCTCGGCGCGCCGCTCATAGTGCGCAAACTCCTCTTCCGAGAGCGCGAGGTACAGCATCGGTCTTTTGTCTCGGTCGTCTTCCATCGCCGCCTCCTTGGTGATGCGTTACGCCGCCTTTTTAGCCTTGAAATGCTGCTCCAACAAATGCCGAATCAATCCCGCCGCGCTCGTGCCCCGCTTGCGCTCGGCGTCGAGCTTGGCCTTGAGGGGCACTGGTAGTTGGATGTTCAGTCTCGTCATTCTCATTATCTCACCTCCTTTCTGATAGGTAACATTGTTACCATGTTACCTATAATGATGTCAAGCGATGTTACTTGACACGCTATGAGCCTTTCAGTAACGTGCCCGAAATGTCTCCTAAGCCCCCTTCCCCACAGCCTCCACCAAAGCAGCAGATCGGTGCACGCATTAGTCAAGATCTTGTGACGGAAGTCCGGGTGATGGCCGCACGCCAACGTCGACGATTCAACGAACTAATCGAAGAAGCGCTGCATGATCTGATGAAAAAATACCGGGACAAGCCGAAGGGAAAATAAGACCGAATGCGTAAGGTCGAGATGGCGGAGCGAATACATCAGCGGGCAGGGATTTCGGAACGAGACGCGGTGATACTGCTGGATTGGATCCTTGAGTTCTTCAAGACCACCCTTCAGAAGGGAGAACCGATCGTTATCCCCAATTTTGGCAAGTTTACGGTGCGAAGCAAGGCCGCGCGCCCGGGACGGAATCCCTCAACCAGTGAGGCTATGATAATCACGGCACGCCGAGTGGTGACCTTTCATGCGAGCTCACATCTCAAAGAGGTGATCGCGACACTCAGCGCGCATCCTGAATAACCTGTGAGGGAGAGCACGTCACAACCGCGTCGATCGTCTCAGATAGGAGGGCGCTCATGCGAACCGGCGATATGAACCATGTCCCTGGCGTGTACATGTCTCTGTGCTGCGGCGTCGAGCGATCGGTGCCAGACAATATGAAATTTCCTCCCTGCCCAGGCGGTGGCAAATCAGGCGGGAGAAAATGCTCTGGCCAAAATGCCATGTGGACGTATCTGCGCAAGGCTTAGGGGATGGACGGGAACTGAGGAACAAGGGGTTGCTGCCCGAAGGGGAAGGGGTAACCGCATGAGCAAGTCCCTCGGCTGTCTGGACTACAAGTCGACCTCGCAGAGCTTCTACTCATAGGGGAGAAATGATCAACGCTGAAGAGCCTAAGATTCCGGTTGGGACCACTCAAAAGCCAACAGCGCCAGGGCTCTATGGGTATCGCAAGTCACGAGACGCGAAGGCCTATGTCGTGGACGCGGAGTTAAAGGATGGCACACTCACAGTCGACAATCAGTCCGCTGATCGTTGCAGGGGACCGATCACGACCATTGAGGGCGAATGGGCTGGACCGTTGCTGCCGCCGAAGTAACTCAAGGGCCAGATCAAAGAAACGCGGGCAATAACTTTGTCACGACACCTCGTTGCCAAAATGTCAAACAACCTAGTTCATGCTCCAGGTAAGTCTCTTTTCACAATTTTACCCTTATATGCGTCAACATCTGACAGTTTCTTGATGTCCATCACATTGACAGACTTCGGAATCAGGACCCATTCATTCCAAAAGCTTCCCAATAACGGAAGGTTCGGCGCTCCTCCACGTGAGGGATGAGAGGACTTCGCGTGATCGGCCACATACTCCTCACTAGCTTTGATCATTTCTGCCGTATAAGGCAGGTCTATCTCTATCCTACCCTCCACAATTGTGAATGGCTGGCTAATAGAAATGCTCCGATCTTCATACTTATCCTTGGCTGGGTTTGCCACCCCACATACCAACACTATCTTGTAGTCCTCACGATATTTCAGGAAAATGTCGCATCCATTTCAGCATGGCATCTATCTAGACCAAATCCTACGTGCTCTGAGTTTTGTTGACAGGCTGGTTCGGAAACACCTTCAACCAAGTTATTGTGTATGGAACCCATACACCGATCGTTATGAACAATAGTGTCCAAACGGGCCAGTATCTTTTTATGTTTGAGGTGGAGTCTTCTAGTAACATGTCCTGTTTCATCAATTTCGTTTGGCGAATCGACTGATATGCGCAAGAAGGCTAATAATTACAGGAACCCAAAACTTCCAGTCCATGCGCACCCCCTTGATGAGAAGGGGGTAGTGTACATGTGCTATCAAATGCTGTCATGTGAGACATGCTCGCCCCGTTTCGTCTGTCTTGCTCGCCAGGGAAGTCCCCCATGCGTCTTCTCATCGTGACCGCGACGCGTTGCCCGCGCGTGTGAAACAGGGAAACCTGTGGTCACCAGTCGATTCGCACCGTCTCGCGTCACTTCATGAGCTGTTGAGCCTGCCCCGCTACCTCGCTGGAGTCGGTCCCGGCTTTACGAAACGTCATATCGGCGCTATCCTTCATGTGAAGGAGTGCCGACTATGACTGCACTGCGTTCGCTCTTCGAAGCCCTGCTGGTGTTGGGTTTCATCGTCGCGTCCGGCATCGTGCTTGGGATTATGTTTCGATAATCAAAACTCGCACCAGAGGTAGCCTCATCTCACGCCCTTGCCGTGTGGTTCAGCCCGTATCGTTCTACCTCAAACGCTCATTGTTCACTTGCGGTAATGTATTTCTCCGCGAACGTCCTGCCCTGATCTAGGATCAGTCCATCATCTACGAACTAGGGATCTTGCTAGTCCCAGCCTTTTCCTCCAGTGGTACCCTACGAAAAATTTCACTGGGAGGAGGAAGCGATGACCTGTCCCAAATGTCTGAGCCATGCGGAGCCGATTGCGAGCTGGACGATTGCCGGCCACAGAATGACGATCCCACGATTGGAACTGTGGGCCTGCGTGAATCAAGACTGTAAGCACGAGTGGCCGCGAGATATGAGTAGTCTCCTTCAAGCGATAGCCTATGCCTCTCGCTGAAACGGGGGCCATTGGGTTACATCTTTTCCTGGATCGAGCCAGATTGCACAGATGGTGAACGGCTCGGGTGAGCATCCTTAGCCTTTCTTTCGTGCGTAATAGATGGTGGCGGCCTGTATTAATTGCGCCAAAAAAACCGCATGGTCGCCATGCGCGCGCACCAGGTCCTTTAAACCAGGCCGGCGCTGATCCAGTTCGTGTATCATCGCTGCCACGGGCTTGAGCTTCGTTTCGTGCCAGTCCGGCCCAAAAAGTTTTTCACACTTCGTATTCTCGGCGTCTTTGTACAATTCGCGTTGTTCGGGGGGCATTCCGTGCGTGTGCTGGATCGCCTTCGATAGGGTGTTCACCAGGCTATTCCCAAGATTCAGAGGTAGTCCCGCATCAGCCATCCAGCCGCGTGCATTCGCCTCGAAAGCCGAGACCTCTTTTGGAATCACAGGCGGCTCTTGTCCAGGGTCATACATTCGGAGGAGGTATTCTTCGGGTTTCGCCGCTGGACCGAAGTCGCGATCTGCTTCCTTCTCCGCGTCACTTCTCACGTCCACTTGCGGTTCCGCTGCCTCTCGGAGCGTACTCAAGGCTTGCGCAACCTGCAGCGTGGAGATGTTCCCGGCCCTCGCGAGCTTGCCGGCGCCTGCGGTATCAATGGTTTTCGCGTCCAGCATCTGCGCAATCTCTAACGCGGTGCCTGGCGGTGCGGTGAGTGGAGCCGGTGGACTACCGGGAGCGATGATGGCTGGCGCCGTGTTCAAGTGTCAGGTTGAGCTGACGCGGGGCTTGGCGTGAGTGTGGATTCGTTCATGGCGTGTCCTTTCAGTAGGAGCCCTTATGGGCTTCTCAAAAAACATCTCAATTAAAATAATATATAGAGGTGTGCTCAGGGACCGCGGAGGTACCGTCGATCTGAGCGCTCGGCCAGAATTCCTGCCCCACCGCCCGGTAGTACTCCCCCTGGTCAACGTTTCGGTCTAGCAATTCCTTGCCTCAACTTCCGACTTGCCCATCCGTTGGCCCGGCTTCTGGTTTCTCGTCACCTGGCACGCGGGGGATCCAGCGTGCAGGCGCCATCAAGCTTTGCGCTCTGGGTGTGACATTGATCACTCGCCGCTCCGCAGCTTCCATGGCGGCCAAGAGGTCCACGCTCACGACCTCAACCTTATCGATGAGAAGGCCTGAGAGTTTGGCGCGTAGCTCCACAGCCTTGCAGTAGGCCATCGCGTTTTTGTGGAGCTTGGCGAAGGCGCACACGTCATCAGCCTCGCGCATCGCTGTTGCCAGATCATAGACCGCTACAGTTCTAGCTTCAGCTTGGACCGCTTCAATCGCCTGACGCACAATTGGATTTTTCATCAGTCGACTCCCGGCTTTGTTCGCCCCGGACCCTTGATAGCCTGCAGCCCGTGCCGCGTGAACTTTATCCATCTTCCCACTGGTGTAGAGCTCCACAAATTTGCGTTGCTTGTCCGTCAAGGTGCCTTCCATGCAATTTCATTCTCCGATCTGCCAGCCTGGGATCGGTTTTGCCGCTGGCACAGTGACGTGTATGTGGTCCGCTTGATCGGGTTGCGGAAGCGTCTCCGACCATGGGGCCGACCACCGCGCATCCGTCTGAAACGCGGCGTAGCCAGTCGCGCAGCCGGCCATCGTCGGACAGGCCCGAAAGAGATAGGTCTTGAACGAGAGATCCGCCACATTGAGTTGCGCGTTGATGCCTGGATCGCCTAAGTCCAAGACTGCTTGCCGACAGGCGCTGAACTCTGTGACAGCCAGCCTCAAGCCGTCCAAACATTCATCGACCTTTTTTCCCGCTGCGAGCTGCTTCGTCAGTTTTTCGCGCGCGACTTCCATCTCAATGAGTTGTTGGGCCTGTTTCAGCGAAACTTGGGCCTCTTCGTCCCGCTGCACGGCACGCTTCAGCGCGATTTCGAGTCTGCTGACTTTTTCTCCAGCCTGCGTCAAGGCGGCCTCGGCCTCGCTCACATCCACCCCATCAAACAGGCGATCGCCTAGGAGTTGATCGGCTTCGGTAAGGGCCTGGCGCGCCGCGTCGAGCTGGGAGGAGAAGTCCTCCACGCGCTTTCGGGTTCGCCCGTATTCCAATTGCCAGCGCTTGACGGCTTTATCCGCCGAAGGTATCGAGGATCCCGTCGACGGGGGTGTGGATGTGGACTTTGCAAACGGATTTTTCTCCAAGTTGAGCATGGGTACTCCTTTATGGGTGAAGTGTTCTTCTCATCGTAGGTCTTTCCATCCGTCAATCAGGCGGTCCAAGTCGGCACGATCAAACAGCAGCTTTCGCAGTTCGCCCGCGTTAGGAAGGGGAATGCGAACGCGCGACACGGTGCCGGCGGTTTCTAGATCTCTGATCGTCCATTCCGACACTCCGAGATAGGCGGCTGCCGTATGCAGATCCAAGAGTCTCGGACTCACCGGAGCCACGGTTATCTGAACCGGTGCTCCATCACTCGTCCCGCTCTGAGTGCGTGGTTTCATGGTCGCTGTGCCCATACTGTGCCCAACTTCCTCTTTCCCGAAGATGCCTGTATCGCCATTTGGAGGACGCCCTGGTTTGCCCCGTCGAGAGCCAGGAACTATGGGAAGGTCATCCTGTTTACCGTTCACGAGTTCTTAACTCCATCAGCGTTGGCGTCGACCGACCGGGTTTCCCCGGAATTGAGCGCTCAACTCCGGGACCCAGGATCGGCGCACCGTTTCCGGCGAGCCGATCATTCCACTCCCCGTCACATGCGCGAGGACGTTCCGTGACTTAAGGGCATGTAGAGGCGCATACCCCTCTTCTCTCTTACTTATTTCCATTGGATGGTTAACATGCCCCTCCTATAAGGAGGGGGGCGTTAATTAACCATCGGCGGTTAACGATCACGGATAACGCCTTCATCGTGTGGAATCATAGAGTTACGCCATGCGTTAACCGCATTAACCAGCGTTAACTCACGAAGGGCGTTAACCATGGGCGTTAACCATGCAAAACGGTCCATTTTGTGTCCTTGTGCTCACCCACCATCTGCCACTTGGTGCCCTTATGTTTTGAAAGCACCGCCTTGACCGAGGCCCACTTTGCCCCGAGTTCATCCGCAATATCCTTTGAGCTTCTGGGTTCCCCATCTTCTAAGAGGTTTCGAATTCTGTTCGGTAAGGGCAAGGCGCTGGCCAGTTCCACCGCTTGGCTCAGGTCGAAGGCCTCATACTGAATCCGGCTATTCTCTGCGTTTTGGGTCACCTTGAGGCCGATCGGATGATGG
The DNA here is from genome assembly GCA_963701855.1 of Nitrospirota bacterium. Lineage (GTDB taxonomy): Bacteria > Nitrospirota > Nitrospiria > Nitrospirales > Nitrospiraceae > Palsa-1315. The sequence goes on along the minus strand of CAVPBK010000011.1, from coordinate 264,017 downwards.
AGTCTGGACAAGTTCGACTTGCGATTGAAGAGGCCGAGGATAGCCGTGTCACTGCCGACTTCCTGTTCCTTCCGCAGTTCCCACGTGGATCGCGCGAAATTTTTGTGGAAGACCGAGCCATAGATACTGGGATCCATACCTTCCCCGTTCGGTTTGGGGATATGCGCGACGATCATGGTTCCGAGACTTAAGGTGCGGATGGCTCGAAACACCTTCGTGGCGGCTTCCGCTCCGGCATCGCCGCCTGTGGCTGCGGCGAGACTATCCAACACGAGAAAGGTAATGCCTTCGGCTTGAATGCGACGTAGCAGGGTATGTGTCAGGCTGGTCAACGGTTCTGTGCAGGCCTGATAGTGGACAGTGGCCTTGCTGAGGTTCGGGTGGCAGGCCGCAATCGCCTGCATCCGTCGCACGTGTACATCGTAGGAATCTTCGTAATCGAGATAGAGGGGAATGCCGGGCAAGGCGGCTATGCCAGCGACGGGCTCGCCGATACTCACGAGCATGGCACAGAGCAAGGCGAACGAGGATTTCCCAAGTCCACCATCACCAAATAGCACCGTGGGCTTCCCACGGAAAACGATCGGGTTGATCTGATAGGTCAACGGCTCGACCAGCGTGTCCACTGCCAATATCCGCAGGGGTTCACCCTCCCGATGCCGCTTCAGGACCAAGGCGCAGGATTTCTGTAATAGCCATTTCCAGGGAACAGCTGACGCCATGGGAGTCAACCCGCTCGCGAGTTTCGTCTGTCCGCTATCGCTCTTGAGTCCGATATCGACTCCACTGCGGATTTCTGTTGTCCCAAGCACAATGCTCAATTCCGCAGAGACGCCGCCCCGCGCTTCACTCAGCCGGTCGAAGGTCATCCGCACGCTATGAGCCTTGGAGTGCACCAGGAACAGGCCGGCGGTTTCCGAGAGGTCTAATTCCTCGGCGTCTTGGCTCTTGATCGCCGCATGCGTCGCCTGTTTGGATTTCCATGATTGCCACCAGGCCGTGAGAGGGGCGAAGCGGGCATCGTCGAGAGAGATCCGCTCCAGTTTCGGCCAACTATGTTCAACATCATTTCCAGGAACGACGAGCCAGTCATCTAAGCCTGTTTTTGTCCCATGCAGATCGGGAAGCCGCACAAACTGCACGGACGCCCCGCGCTGTTGCAGCTCTTTACTAAGCGCGAAGAATCCGGCGAGGATCTGTACCCCGTTACCATCCTGCCAGGCGTCACTATCTGGACAAATTAGTATGAATCGATTCGTCCATTGGAACTCATCCAACATTGGCAGGGTCAACTTCTCACCATTGTCGAGTGTCGAGGTCCAGTTCCACACCCCACCAACCGCTGCCGTGATGAGGCCATGCTGACAGGCACAAGCGGCTTTCTTTTCCCCTTCCGTGATCGTGAGCTCCGTGGTGATATGTCGCGCAACATTCGGCCAGCTCAGGAGCGGAGGAAGATACAAATGTGGTGACGTGTTCGGCGGTTGCCAGTAGCGCATAGTGCCGTGATCGGTCTTGACCGGCGGAAACAGCTTCATCCGGTGGAATCCATTCACTACGCCGTCGAGGGTGAAATAGGGTAAGCTATATGCGGATTCAACACCCTTGATTTTGATCTGGTGCGGCGGGACTGCGGTGCATTTCAGCAACTCAACGGAAGGATCCGTGAGTCCGCTATTCTTCAGGTCGGCGAGGTGCTCGGCGAGTAATGTGACGCTCACGATTTCCGCTCCATGACACGATATCCGAGATAGAGCAATTCCATACGAACCACATCCCACACGCTCGGTTCCACAAACCAACAGCCATGTTTCGGTAGCCAGCCGCCGACGGTTTTGTGCTCGGAGCCGACTTGATAGACGCAGAGGAGCGCTTTGATTTTCGAGATGAGAGCCGGGTCGTACGCGAATTGCAGGCGAATGACTTGATCAATACCGCAGCGACTCACAAATGGCTGAAACCGATCGACCGTAATGATGTGCCCGTAGACTTGCCTTGTCTGGCTAGGGTTACTCGTAGTCACTTCGGGCGCGTTCCTTTCGTACCTGCCGCTCAAGCTGAAACCGCCGGCCTAAAACCTTTAGCCAGAATCATCTCAATCGTTCGCTCAGAGATTCTGACGCTACGTGGAGTTGGCCGAAACACTTCGATTCGCTGTTGCATGATCATCTTGCGAATCGTGCTCGGTTTAAGGCCAAGCTTCGCGGCAGCTTCCGACACTCGAATTAGGTTGCCTGGGTTCTCTTTCATGGTGATGGCCCTTTCCGTTTATTGATGCCCCTTGACCTGGTGACAGGGAGAGACTAGACTGGTTGCGGTACAATATCAAGTAAAGCAACTGCAGTGGCGTTAAATTGCTTGTGACTAAGGAGTAACGCAACAATGGCTATCGAAAATATTTCGGCTATCCTAGACCCCAAAGTTCGCTCGCAGGCGCTTGTGCGAATCGGCTATTTCGACGACACCAAGAAGCAAGGCCGCCAGGTAGACCACCGGAGACTCTTGGACTGGTTCGTCAAATTGTCTCAGGCAAATCTGATGACCATGAGACCGACGGAGTTGCGCGAGCTGCGAGAGGAGGTGCGTGCCATTCAAGAGGAGGGCTATGGTGATGTCATCCAGTACCAAATTGATGCGGACACAGCGGCCCAGTTACCCGAAATACAAAACAAAGTGGCAGAATACTTGGGGCGTCTCACGACCACAGGACGGATTGAGTTCGAGGCGTTCGAGCTCTATACGTCTATCGAATTGCCTCGATTTCGTCCTGGGCCAAAGCTTCTCTATGGCAGCCTTATTGGAGAGCATGTGGATCCCCTACACGGGAAGGGACTGCTATACTCATTCTTTTTGGGGTTGAAGGGAGCAGGTGATCGGCTGAGGCAGTGTCAGCATTGCCCAACGCTCTTCGTTCAAGCAAGACGGAAACAGCAGTTTTGCACACGAGCCTGCCAGCGAGTTGCATCGATGCGGGCCTTGCGCAACAAACGACGAAAGGAGCAAGAGGCTAGAAATACGCGTAGACATCTACGGCAGAGGAAAGGAGCGAAGCATAGCAGGGAAAGGCGGTGAGGTGGCAGTAGCTCCACGCAGCTTTTTCCTTACAATGACCATAAGCCGTTAAAGCAGCATCTGCTTCTCCTGAATCGTTAGCTAAAACAAAGGCTCGGTTCCTTTCGAAACCGAGCCCCCTCAGATTCCACTCTGGTCTGACTGCGTCACAACCGTGGGAGGATCGGCCACAGGTCATACCATTGCGGTTCTGAACTCGTGGAAATTTACAGCCTCCGTGTAATTGGGCTACTGGGACTGCCCTAATACCCCCCTATCTTGTTCCCAACTCACGAGCCGTTGCTCTGCTTCGAGCCAATCATCTAAATCGCGCCCATCCTTTCGCCCCCGTTGTTCATAGAGCGCATAGGCTAAGGTTGCGATGTTGTCATCCTTCCTCATTATCGCTTGAGTGCCCAACGATGCCTCCTCGTACTCGACATGCTTTTCTTCTGGTGGCGGTTGTTTTATGACCACGCGGGTCTTTGTCTGGCGTTCTTCCTTTTCGCGTTGAGGGGATCGAGCTTGCATAGCGATAACCTCCGGTTTGAAGTGCGATGCGGGGGGCGTCCCTTGCATGGTGACAGGACAGAGTTGTGTACGAACTAGGAACCGCCCTAGTTTTCGTGTCAGAAATCGCTTACAAAACTCGGCAAAAAAGAGCGAAGAGTGGCCCTAGGCAACAGAGACATGCGCCGCTAATCGTGCTGCAGGGACTTGTGGGATGTTGCGGGGCTAACGGAGTTGGAGAAGAGTTCACGCAGATGCGGGGCGGTGGAGTTTGTGGGACAGATGCCGAAGGAAGATCGGTACCGGCCTAGCTTCTGAGTGCTTCTAGAGGTTCGTGGCGTAGGGTCTACCGCATTCCAGGCACCGATAAGTGCGCGTCAATCGACCATCCTTGGTGCATTCCAAGCCAAGCTTGTAGTGCGAGCATATTGGTGGAGCAACTTGGTTCGGGAGTACGGTCCCTGCCTCTACCTGGTTCATCAACCTGTGGGCAACCGATTCACCGCAGAGAATGCAAATATAGTTACCTGTTTTATCTCCAAGGTCATTCAATTCTAATTCCAAGTTTAAGTGATCGCAGGATTGAAGAATCCCTCCCTGATTCCATTTCCTGCGTATCGTAGCCGCTTGATCCATGTTCATGAGATGACCCATCAATCTTCGGGGTGAGATTCCAGCATGTTACGCAACGAGTTTTTTTCGTTCGGCCACAGATTCACCGCAGAGAATGCAAATATAGTCTCCCTCGGAATGGCCCAGAACATCCCATTGCAATTCAAGGTTCATGTGTTCGCACGGTGAACGGTCCGTTCGCTGTTTCCATTTGATTCGTATTGCTGCCGCTTGAATGATTGTCATGGTCGTCCCTCCGTAGTCGGGCTTCTCATAAGCATCCTGCAGAACATGTGGCTGGAGTGCTAGGAAATCCCCCAGTAGGCGCTTCATAACGTTTCGAGTGAGGCGATAGGTCGTCGCGCGTATGTCTTGGTGAATAGCCTGCGGAAGGAAATGCGCCGTTGAGGTGGAGGGATTGGTGGGGGATGCTACGCGGCTAGCTCCCAATGGGCCGGAGATACTCCGCAGAGATTGCAGACATAGTTGCCGGTCCAATAACCCTGGTCATTACATTCCCACTCCAAAACCAAGTGCTCACATCGTGTGCGATATGTTCGCTGTTCCCATTTCACTTGTCGCGCAGCCGCTTGACGCATCGTTATCATGTGTCCACAGTCATTCCATTGCGGTTTCTCAGATAGCTTCAGTCTACTGTATCGCCGGAACCGAGCGAGTAGGGAAAGCACGTATGCTGTTGTAAGACCGCACCTACAGGGACAGCCCCCACAGCTTGCTCTGTGAATTGCCGCCTGCTGGAATAATCCGGTCGTGTGAACGGTCAAAATGATTGGTAGGAAAAATGGGAGAGGGTATACGACCCTCCATCCACCGGCCTGATCCCTCGAGGTGGGGTCGAGATCAGGGTGGAGCGGATGAGCGGCGACTTTTTAACTTTCGCGCAGTCTTCAACGCCTCTGCCAGCTTTGTCAGCGTGTTCAGCGTTAGCATCATAACGGGGAAGCAACGGTAAGGGACGAATCGAGAACGGCATGGGGGCCTCAGGCCGGCGATTGTGGCGGAACTCGACTCAGCGAGCGAAAGATCGACGTGAACGCCGCAATGGCAATCGCCAAGGCCGCCATATAAATCAGACCGACAATGATATCCACCTTTCGGTGTTCACGCGCATTTATCCATCGCACCATCCGTCATTCCTGTGCCCGTGACTGTGCCCGCGACGGCCTGTATACCACCTCCCGCCACCCTACGTCACCCAACGAGACAATGAAAAACCCCTTGTAACCATTGGGGATTACAAGGGGCCTTGGTTCGGTGTCAGGTTTACAAAACCGCTGCTCTGCCATTGAGCTACGCCAGCTAAAAGCGATAGATGCACAGAACCTCGCGCATAGTCAGAAAACCTAACAACTGTATGTAAGACTGTCAAGCATAGTGCGGACGAGGTTGCTTAGTTTCTAATCGTAATAGCCTCGTCATCTGATGATGTCGTCATTGGAGTATTTCTTGTGCGGTGAGAGAACGAAATGCTCCGCTTACTCATTATGTGGTTGCGGGAGGGGAAGTGGAACCGTCAGAGGTGTGGTTGTGGCTACATCAAGAGCTTCATCGAGGACTCGAAGAGACTCATTGAGAAGGTCCATTGCACAGCTCAGCGTGACGTGAATTTGTTGGAGCGCTTCCTCCCATCGTCCCTCTTGGTAGAGGGTTTGAAAACGGCGATGATGTTCATCCATGATCGCTTGCTTTGCATCCATCATGAGACTATCGACGGCTGTCACATATGCCTCCCATTCGTGTGATCGAGAGGGCAGGGTAACAGACCCTATATCTCGACAGCAATGACACGAATGGGTGGGTAGGCGGGTGATGCGATAGCGTGTCAATGAGCGATCAGTATCAGCAGCTCCTCCTTTCTCATTCTATTCTTCATTGAATATCCTCCGTTTCACAGGGCCTCCAGCCCACAACATTCATGAAAGTTTCTACTGCACTCGTGATATGCCGCTCGCAGGACTGACGGCAGGCAGGCTTGCCGCTCGATACAGAATTTACACAGCATTTACGAAGAGTTCACAGGACTGAAATGTGCCCCGGTTATGCTAGGACCATGACACACACCACAATGGACCGGACTCTCTCGAACGGTTGGCACAAGCGATTCATGGAGACCTGCATGGCCTATGACATCACACGTGCCTGGGAAGCAGGCACACGATTTATCCTGAGCCTGCTGACCCTGACGATTCTCATCGGATTGGCAGGCGGCGTCGTCAAAACGTTTCTTGACCTTCGGCTTCTTCTGTCTGCCGACATGGAGGTGGCCCTTCGGCAGGTGTTGGTCGATACGCTGACCTTACTGGCCGTTGTCGAAGTGTTGAAGACCACCCTCGCATACTGTTCTGAGGGACGCGTCCGGGTCACGTTTATCATCGACACAGTCCTTGTCGTAATGCTGACAGAGGTTATTTCACGATGGTTCACGGGCGGGGAGTGGCATCAATTCGCGATACTAGGAGGCATCTTACTCACACTGGGTCTCTTACGCATCGTGGCAGTCAGATACAGCCCGGCACCGACAACGCCTGTGCAACAGGCTAATCAGTTGGGGCTCGCATTCCTATAATTTCACAGGAGGTATCAATGCCGATAAGTGCGCTTCTTGAATCAGTTCAGGATGTTCATCCAGTAGGATGTAAGCGTGACCATACCGATGCCCTCTCAGTGGCCATTCTCGACCATCTCAATGAGCAGACGGTTATCAGTCTGGACTCACTCATCTGTCTCATGCCCCAATACACCTGGAATCAAATCTTTCATGGGGTTGACCAACTTGCCCGCTGTCACAAGATCATACTTCGCCGACACCGCTTCGACTACATGCTCTTCTCGACGCATTTTGTGGCATAACCACATCTATCTCTAGATCGTCCGCCAGCGTGAATGGAAGGTTAAGGCTGAGATTCAACAAGCCGAGTTTTCACTCAACCTCGACCTCAGTTTGCCTCAGAAAGATCAATCTGAAGGATCAGAGAGGGCTAACTTGTTGCAAGATCGATATTGGAAGGTGGTGGCGGAGTGGTGTGGCGAATGATTTTTCCCTCCACGAGATAGACCACCAGCTCAGCGATGTTGGTGGCATGATCAGCCATCCGTTCGAGGTATTTAGCAATGAAGCTCAAGCGGATAGCGCGTGAAATCGTCCGCGTGTCTTCGAGCATGAATGACAGAAGCTCGCGGAACACCTGCTCCATCAGATCGTCGACGAAGTCGTCATCCGTGAGCACCTTCCTGGCGAGCTGGGCATCATCCTTCACGAAGGCATCGATGCTTTGCTTCACCATCATCCGCGCCATATTGCCCATCGTCGGGATATCGATGTAGGGTTTGAGCTGCGGTTCTTCGTTCAGCTCGATCACCCGCTCGGAGACATTCTCTGCCAGGTCGCTGATTCGCTCGAGCTCGGTGGCGATTTTCATCGCCGTCGTTACCAGCCGCAAATCTCGCGCAGCAGGCTGATGGAGTGCCAGCAAGCGGATACTTTCTTCATCGATCTCCACATCCAAGGCGTTGACGAGGTGGTCTCGCTCGATGACCTGGCGAGCCAGGGCCGAGTCTCGGGTCACCAATGCGGTGAGGGCTCTGTCGATCTGATCTTCCGCCTGTCCAGCCATGCGCAGGAGCTTGGTCTTCAAGTCGGAGAGTTCTTCGTCAAAGTGGCGCTGTGGCATAATGTTCATCCAAATCGTCCAGTGATGTAGTCATCGGTTTGCTTCTTGGAAGGCGTGGTAAAGATCTGTTTCGTGAGGCCGAACTCTACGATTTCGCCAAGGTACATAAACGCCGTCCAATCGGACACCCGAGCCGCCTGCTGCATATTGTGGGTAACAATGACGACTGTCAGATCTTGCTTCAAGGAAAAGAGCAGTTCTTCAATTTTTGCAGTGGCCACAGGATCCAGCGCCGAGCAGGGCTCGTCCATCAACAAGACATCCGGTTTAACCGCGAGCGCGCGAGCGATACAGAGCCGTTGTTGTTGCCCTCCGGAGAGACCGAACGCGCTTGCATGGAGACGATCTTTCACTTCATCCCAGAGCCCTGCGCCCTTAATTCCCTCTTCCACAATTTGATCCAACTGGCTACGGTTTTTTATTCCATGAAGACGCGGCCCATAGGCCACGTTTTCGTAGATCGATTTCGGAAAGGGGTTCGATTTCTGAAAAACCATCCCGACACGTTTTCTCAGGTCGGTAATATCCACGTTGGGGCCGTAGATATCCATGCCGTCAAGCAGCATGGTACCTTCTAACCGAGCGCCTTCAATCAAGTCGTTGAGCCGATTGAGGCATCGCAGCAAGGTAGACTTCCCACAGCCGGATGGCCCAATGAACGACGTGACCTGATTTTTAATGATTTCGATATCGATCTTGAAGAGGGCCTGGCGGTCTCCATAAAAAAAGTTGACCTGATTCAAGGTCAATTTAACGGCTTGCGTGTTGGTCGGATTGCCAGGCGACTGTCGATGTCCGTCCTGCACAGTGACCCTTTGTAGGTTGAGCGGTTGTGATGGGGATGCTTGTTGTGTCGACGGTGGAAAAGGGTGCACAAGTTCCTTCATAACACAGACCCTGCATATTTCTTGCGCAGATGGTTGCGAAGGACAATCGCGGTAAAATTCAACAGGACGACGACGGAAATCAATACCAGAGTCGTGATGTAGACCATTGGTTTAGCTGCTTCCACATTAGGGGACTGGAAGCCTACGTCATAAATATGAAATCCTAAGTGCATGAACTTTCGATCGAAATGGAAGAATGGCCAGGAACCGTCTACAGGGAGTGAAGGCGCAAGCTTCACGACTCCCGTCAGCATGAGCGGCGCCACCTCGCCCGCAGCCCGCGCCATCGCCAAAATTACTCCGGTCAGAATGCCCGGCAGGGCTGAGGGTATCACGACTTTGAGCATCGTTTCCAACTTGGTTGCGCCAAGCGCAAACGATCCTTCACGAAACTCTCTGGGCACGGCAGCCAGTCCTTCTTCCGTGGAGACAATGACAACCGGAACCGTGAGTAAGGCGAGGGTCAGCGATGCCCATAAAATGCCGCCTGTGCCGAATGTCGGTGTCGGGAGTCGTTCAGGAAAGAAGAGGGTGTCGAGGGTTCCGCCGACGGCGTAAATGAAAAAGCCTAATCCGAACACACCGAAGACAATCGAGGGCACGCCTGCGAGATTGTTGACGGCGATTCTCACGAGACGAACCGTGGCGCCTTGTTTGGCATATTCTCGCAGATAGAGTGCGGCAAGTACGCCGAAGGGGACGACAGCGAGGCTCATGATGATGACCATCATGACGGTGCCGAAAATGGCCGGAAAAATGCCGCCTTCCGTGTTGGCTTCTCTAGGCTCGGAACTGAGGACAGACCACACATTCGTGAGATAGATCCAGCTCTTGTGCAACAGGCTCATCTCATTCGGGCGTAGGGCGCGAATGATCTGCCCTACCGGGATCTGCTTTTCTCGTCCGTTCGCATCCACCATAAAGACTGAGAATTCATTGAATTGTGTGCGCAACCTTTCCAATTCCGTGGTTTTTTCTTGGTAACGAGATTCGGCGGCAGCCACCTGGGCTTTGAGGCTATCGATTTGTCCTCTCTGACTCGTATCGGGGGCGGGAGCGCCTGTCTCGAGTGCACGGATCTTCAAACGCGCCTGCTCGATGTCTGCGTTAACAGAGCCAATCTCAACTCTCTCGATCCGAGTAATCTGTTGATAAAGAGCATTGGTGGTGTCGATCAGCGGGGTCAAGGCAATCCATCCAGGTTCATTCCCTTCTGCGAGTAGTGTCTCTCCGTTGTAGACGGCCTTGATCCTGGCATACATGTTGCCCCATTCACGTCGCTCTAAAAGCACGGTATCTGTCGGATAGGCTTGCGACACAATCTGGTCGTCGTTGACCCATTTAAAATCGAGCCCAGAGATATCGCGATTCCCGATCTTTACCCGTAGGCGGCCTTTCCCTTCTGGACGATCCGGCGTAACAGAACGCGGGATGACCTCGCGTCCGGCCAGTTGCCCCATCACGTGCTGCTTGTCTTTCAAGGTGAGATCGACGATGTCCAGGGTCCAAAAGTATCCCAAGCCGTTGATCATAATTAACAGCAGCAGCCCAAAGACCATGAGCAGGGAGACTGAAACGCCAGCGGCGCACCCCCAGATGAAGACGTTGCCGGAGGCAAGGAATTTCTTGAAGGTGGTACGCATTAAAACTGACTGTACTTTGTCCGCAGCCGTTGTCTGATGACTTCTGCCACGGTGTTGATCAAAAATGTGAAGACAAATAACAGCACGGCCGCCAAGAATAAGATGCGATAGAGTGTGCCGCCATGAGGAGCCTCTGGAATTTCCACGGCAATATTGGCCGATAACGTGCGAAAGCCATTGAACAGGCTCCAATCCATAATGGGAGTGTTCCCTGTGGCCATGAGGACGATCATGGTCTCTCCAATGGCCCGGCCAAAACCGATCATCAAGGCAGAGAAGATTCCAGGGCTTGCCGAGACCAGTACCAGTTTAACCAAGGTCTGCCAGCGTGTGGCTCCTAGCGCCAGAGACCCGGCGATCAAATGCCGCGGGACATTGGACAGGGCTTCCTCGGAAATACTAAAGATAATCGGAACGATGGCAAAGCCCATCGCAAACCCCACTATGAGGGCATTCCGCTGGTCGTACCTGAGTCCCCAATGGGTAGCAAACCAGGCTTTATAGTCGGTTCCGAACAGAAATGCCTCGATCGACTGGTTCAAGCCCAGACAGATCCACACGGCGCCGATGATGATAGGAATCAGGACAAACGATTCCATCCCAGGGCGAAGGCGGCGAATGAGTGCGGCTGGAAGATATTGCCAAAAAATCGCCGTAACGGCGACGCTCACGGGTACGACCACTGTCATGGCGACCATCGCAGGAAAAATCCGTTCGAGCATAGGCGCCAACCACAAGCCGGCGAGGAAGCCCAGGATGACAGTTGGGAGTGCCGCCATGATTTCGATGGTCGGTTTAATCTTGGCGCGAAGATCGGGGTGCATGAACATCGAGGTATAGATAGCGCCCAAGAGAGCCAGAGGCACTGCGACCAGCATGGCGTAGAGGGTCCCCTTTAGCGTGCCAAAGATCAGAGGAAGGAGGCCGAACTTCGCTTCAAAGTCATCGGCGCCACTGGAGGATTGCCACACATGTTCCGGTCCCTCGTAACCCTCATACCAGACGGGCTTGAACAGGGTTGCGAGTGTCGTCTCCGGATGGGGATTGTGAATCGAATAGGTGAGCAATTCTCCCTGGTCGGTGAGGGCCACAGCTCCATTGGCTTTGGGGGAAAATGTCAAGGTGCGAATCGCCTGGTGGTTTCCTGAAAGCTTCAACAGGGTCTGTGCGGAGGTGGAGTAGTGGACAAAGAGATTGCCCTGCGTGTCGCCGCTGATGAACCCCTTGTCACGGAGCGATGGAGAAATCCCAGTGACAGGAGAAGGGTGCGCGTCGAATTGATGAATCAGGCGAAAACGAGTCGTCGAGCTTTCTTGAGCCTGACGCACCGGCATCCAGACTGAGACATCGCCGGCGCTGGTGCCGACGGCCAGCGAACGATCTCCAATCAAGTAGGACAGGGCAGTGACTGAAACGCCGGACGGAGCCACGGAAGTGGTTTCGATCAGACTCGCCTGGGCGCCCTCTCGCACGTCATAGTGGTAGAGGTTTCCGCCGGCCGTTCCAATCGAAAGTGTTTCGCCACGACTGTCGAAGATCAAGGCGGTTACAGGTTCTGCGCCATGACCGGTCAGTGCAACAGGGGCAGTGCCGAATGGTGTAGCGGTGTACCACAGACGCCCTTGATCTGTCAGGGCTGCGGTGTGTGTGCCTTGGTCTGTCGGCTGATAGGCCAAACGAATAATCTGTTCATTGGATGAAATCAATTGTACAGGAGAGCCCAGGGTGACCGTTGGAACGATGTGGCGTGTCCCCTTTTCGTAACCGGCTGTGAACTCAAGCGTGACAGGAATAATCTGTCCATCGTCCGTACCGAAGGCGAATCGGTTGCCGCTCCCTACCGCTCGCGCAATGGAGGTGATGGGAACCTTGGCTAAGGTTGTAGAAAGGTCATGCGTTATAGGTGCGCCGGATTGCGCATTGAAGAAGCGAATCTGGTGATCGGATCCTGCCGTGAGTTGATAGAGAATCTCTTGATATTCATCCATTCCAACAAGACTGGATTGAGGGAGGGCGTGTGCTGAAGGAGCACCGGGAAAGTGACCGGCCTGGGTCCCTTGTGGAGGGAAAAACAAGGGAGCGACTTCTTTCGCCAAGAAAATAAAGATACCGATAATGCTCAGGATAACGGCAATTCCGCCCATGGTGATGATGACTTGAGCAAGCCGATCGAAGATGCGGCGACGCATCATGCTGGCTGAATGGTGCGATATTGTTTGTAGGGGCGCATGGCTATACGCCCCTACAGCGGGAGGAGAGGGGACTAAAGCGGGATCGCTGTCGCTAGTCAAGTTTCTTGAGTTCCTTCTCGATCGCGTCGGCTTTCAGCGGGAAAAATCCATCTTTGATCACCACTTTTTGTCCTTCTTTGCTGTAGATAAATTTGATGAATTCCCCGACGATCGGATCCAGCGGTTTGTTGGGCGCCTTGTTGACATAGAGATATAGATGGCGCCAGAGCGGATAGGACCCATCGTCCGCGTTTTGTTGGCTGGCCTCTTTAAACGGCATGCCTTCTTTCTCAGCCAGCGGGACGGCGCGCACATTCGATGTGAGGTACCCAATGCCGCTGTAGCCAATGCCGGATTGATCTTCGCTCACGCTTTGAACCACGGAGGCTGACCCTGGCTGTTCTTTGACTTCGTCCTTGAAATCTCCATTCTTGAGGGCATGTTCCTTGAAAAATCCATAGGTGCCGGAGGCCGAGTTCCGTCCATAGATACTGATGGGACTGGTGTCATCCCAACCGGCTTGTTTCCAAAGCTGAATGCTCTCATTGTGGCCCCAGCGACGACTTTTCGAAAAAATCGCATCGACTTGAGCCATCGTAAGTCCTTTGACCGGGTTGTCCTTATTGACGTAGACGGCAAGCGCGTCGATGGCGACGGGGAACGCGGTGGGCTTATATCTAAATTTTCTTTCGAAAGCATCGATCTCAGTATTTTTCATCGTGCGGGACATCGGTCCAAGTTGCGCCGTACCTTCGATCAAAGCCGGAGGAGCAGTACTTGAACCCTTGCCTTCGATTTGTATTTTAACATTAGGATATTGTTTGCGAAACCCTTCAGCCCAGAGGGTCATGAGATTGTTGAGCGTATCTGAGCCAATGCTGTTGACGTTGCCGGAGACCCCGCTGACTTTTATATAGCCTTTCAAGGCTGGGTCGAGCGTGATCGCGTCGTCGGCATAGGCTGATGGGAGATCGGAAACAAGAGCCCCAAGAAGGGCAAAGCACCATAAACCAGGCCTGATAGAAAATGTTTTCATTGAAACTCCTTTCATTATCATCCGCAAAAGGATGGCCGTGTCCTGTTACCAGGGCATTACAGAAATGTTACAATGGTGTTAACTCCCGTAATAATTCTGCTCATTATAAGTGACCGAGTTAACAAGGCGGGCTCTAGGCTGCCATCCCTTCAACACCTCCATTTTCTTCCTGTTGGGAACTATCGATTGTCGTTGCTGCTTTGAAGGATAGGTCCAATCGATTAAGGTGAGATGACAGGGGTATTACAGAATTGTTAAGTTTTCAGGGAGATTGAAAAAAATCTGGTAAGTGCATAGCAGGCTGCGGGAAAACTCAGTGGGCAGCTGGAATGGCAACGCTAGGACAGTATCTGAGTCGATCGGTGCCGTCGTGCTGCATTTGGAAGCACAATCAAGGCTGTAAAAAGAGTTAGGGTGTAGCCTGTTTACTAGAGGGCTTCTGTCCTGATGAAGGCTTCACGGGTTCCGGCTTTTTCTCGTTGCGAAGTCCCTCGAATTCAGCTTTGAGTTTCTCGATCGTGTCTGATTGGTCTTTCAATTGAGAACGCAGATACAGATTGTCGTTGGTGAGTTCACGTATTTGTAAACGAAGGTCATTCATGGATTCTGGCGTGTTCGTTGCTGCGGTGCCGGCTTTCACGGACGGCTGTGGGATTGCAGGCGTTGCGACCTGGGGGCGAGGAGTTGCTTGGGGCACCCGTTGTCCTGCCAGCACTTCTGCCGGTATGAGCGAGATGTGAACTTTTTCAAATGCATTCCAGCGCGGCTCCTTCTTCTCAGGCACAGTGGCGGCGTGGGCTGATCCGACTAACCATAGTTTCATGCCTTTTGTATCACGCGGATCTCGTTTCTCGCCCCCTCCCGGGTCAGCCTGTAAAAAGGCGTAGTGATCCGTGAGGACCACATGCAGGTAGTCATCTCGAAAAAATAAGCTCCCGGACGTGCGGTCCGCATCATACGGTGCATCTGGATTTTGGATGACAAAGAAGACACGTTCGCGTGGGGTTGCTGCCTGGAATGCTGCGGCGAGTGGCTCAGCCAGCTCGGCACGCTCCGCCTCGGTGAACAACGGCTTTGGCTGCGGGGCAGTCAGTAATCCAAGTATTGTCCCGCTCCATCCCGACACTTCAAGCGAACCGATAAGTGAGCGAATTTCTCGCGGTGTGAGATCTGCCGGGTGCCTGTTCCTCACCGGGGAAGAGCCATCATCATTCGTTGACAAATCAGTCATAATGCCGACCTGAATACCTGAGGCCTCATAGAGGATGCGTTGCTGACTGGTTGCTCCGCAGCCTATCAGGACCAACAGGCAAGCCAAGCCAAACAGGAGTCCAACCACGGTCCTTCCTCTGCTTGCAAGGCCGGCTCGCATCGCGAACCATGGCACGGCACAAGAAGAGGATGTATGGGCAGGCCGTCGCATTCTTTTCACCTCTTGAACCAGGGGATGACACAGGTTGTGAACCACGTGTCAATGCCGGAAGGACAGGGGCCTATTTGCATGAGAATTGGATCGCCCAGCTCTTTTCCCGGGATACCTGCCCATCCCGGGATATCTGTCCCATCCATGCTCTATCGACAGCTTGGTCGATCCTAGGAACTTCTCCCTCACGAGAGATGCGGTAGCCAGCTGGGCATTTTTCCTCAAGAAGGAGGAGTGCATCTTGTCGTCCCGGCGAAGTCAGCACATCTTGTTCCTCAACGTATGAGTAGAGGACTGTTCCTCCTGTAGGTGTTTCATTGACGAGTTGAGCGTGCGGTATACAGCTTGCCAGAGTGAATGAAAACACAACAAGCATAATCAGTTGGCTCCCCAGAAGGGGAGCATGAGGTTCAAGTCCTTGGTATGCCTGATCTAGCGAAGCATGCCTGCGTTGCGGATTTGCATCTCTAGCGCCGCGCTGCAATGACGATATAACGTAATCCTTGCGCGGATAATATTCTTCGCTCATACAAAGGGAGAGTGAAAGATGATGTCTTTCTGCCTATCCAAGGGAAGTTGTCTATTATAATCAACCCAGATGTATGCCGCCACCTCCCCATCGTCCATCGTTTCTTTGTCTGGTTGAATTCAGACTCCGACTACTGGTACCGGACCTGAAATTGAGCCAGAAAGACATTCTGTGCGAAGGCATCGGTAGGGGTTGGAGCCGAATTTGGACCCGTGCCAAACCCCTGATGGTGGCGAAACTCATAATCGATCGAGATCTTACTTTGGATCTTGGGCGGAAGATTCTCAAAGTAGTAGTTGAATCCTACGATGGTGCGCGTGTACATGTCATTGCTCATCGTGGTACTGGGATCGAACTGTTCATACATCACCACCGGCTCAAAGTTCTGAAGGGGGCCGTCCGAAATAAAATACTTCCCGAGGACATACCATGTCCGCCGTTGAACTCCAGGGGCTCCGTTTCCTCCGCACTGGGCCACGTTAAGACAGGCTCCTTGAGCCGGGGTGCCGACTGTGGTTTGGTTGGCTCCGTCATGCCCTTGCCACCATTCGCCCTGCACCATCAATCCGGGAAGATAGCGAGATGTATAGCGGGCATCGATCCCGTATCGATCAAATGCTCCTTTTCCACGCCCGTTGATTTCGGTATTGGTATTATTGCTCTCGCCCGTCAGCACGTTAAAACTGATAAACGAAATATCCGTCACCAGAAAACGGACCCGTGAGTAGAAGACTTTGGGGCCATTCGCTCCCACGGAGTTGGCCTGAAAGTTATTGTTGTTCATGATTCCCGCCACATAGTCCAGTCGATTAAATAAGGTACCTCTGACATCGGCAAAATAGTCTCGCTCTTGAATGAACTCGATCGTGCCGACGGTGCTATTCCCCGACCCGTTTCGAGTTACTGTGCCGCTGCCGACTGAGTTGAGGTAGGGGGAACTGATCACATCCCGGATACCGCCGGAGGTTTCCGTGAAAATGCCGAAGGGCATACGAAACACCCCCATCCGAATGACGTTGAGATTGGGCGCGATGCTGGGCATCGGTCTGAAATCGATATAGGCTTCACGGAACATCGTGGTCGCAGCCGGAGTCCCTGTTGGTTGGCCATTACAGGGTCCCGCTGTCGCCGAACAGCCCGGTGTGTTGTTGGTCAAGTTGTTACTCTGCATTTCCATCAGGGTGTGCCATTTCGGGATATATTCGTTGACCTTTCCGTACATGAGTACCTCGGACCGTCGGATTGAGAGGTTATCTTGGCTTTTGCCTTCGGCGACCTTGGCATCCTGGTGCGTGTAGAGGAACTGCAGGGCGTTGATTCCGATGTTAAACTTGCCGCTTAGCGATGGAAGCCTTTCGATCTTGGCTTTCCACTCCTCGACCATGCCCAAGCGCGAATCGAGATTCGTGACGGGATCTGGTACGGACGTAGCAGAACCAGGCGCCTGCGCCCCTTGCACTGCCGGTCCTGCTTTCTCACGATCGGCTTGAAGTTTGAGCCATTCTTCTTTGGTGATCTGCCCTTTCTCATAGAGAAGGTCCTCAAGGCTGGCTTGAGCAATTTCGGCCTGAACAATAAAGCCAAGGCTGATAACGCAGGCGATGGTTGTGAACCACAGTCGTGTCATTCGAATACCTCCATCATGACATTCATCCCCTCTCCGGCACCTCCAAAGAGAGGCCTTGTGAAATATGCTTCAGGTTGCCGCCGGCAGCGTGGGTCACCCGCTCCTCAGCAGTGACCTGCTCGTATAGTTTGTTTCAAATCTCGTTACTTTTTAGCGGCGCAGTAGCTCTTTTCCGGAAGGGGTGAAAGGCCTCCTCCCAGATCTTCTTTAAATTCGGCGATTTCGGCCCCGCCTGTCTGCCACACATGGATGCAGTCTGCGATTATGAAGGGCTCGGTTTTGGGTATGCCGTTCACCAGGACCGGACGTCTGCTCGTGGTCGTTCCTACAATGATGAACCGGTTCCCCTTCATCAGATCCATCGCGTCAATCTCTCCTGAATAGAGAAAGGCGAATTCATAGTCGCCGGTTCTCTTGACATCTTCCGTCGGTCCATACGCAGGATGGTTCACGATGGGAAGTTGTTCCGCGACAATCACGATACCCTTGCCGTTCTTGGCAGCTTGCACGATCCGGCCTCCCAGTTCGACTTTGATCCCGGCATCGGATTTCCCTGACTCATTCGAAGGACCCGCGTCACGCCAGGCCTCAAAATGAAAGGTCGGAGAGACCTTTTCCATGACTTCTGGCGGAAAAAATTTGTTAGCAGCGCACCCTGACAGCCCTGCGTACAGGGTCAGAGTCATGAGTGTTGAAAGAAGCATAAGATTCATGAGGCTCACTCCTTGTTGGGGTGGATGGTTGGCTCAGTTCAAACTCGCCATGGATAAAAATTCTGCGTTAGGCGGTAACCGCTTGTTAGGAAGCGAAGACCATCGCCAATCCTGAGTGCTAGCCCTAGGCTCACCTGGTAACCTCGATTCAAATCACTTGCCCTATACACCACGGGAATATGGGGGTGCCATGTTATAGGGCTGATAACAGAGTGTTACCAACGTGTTAAATTATTAACATTGTGTAAAATTGTTACGGGGCAGTCTGCTTGTGCGAGGATTGACGTTTAGAGGAAGGTTTCGAGATTTCCGTTTTTGTTTCGTTGTGAGGCCGCTGGTGTTCGCCGTGTAGTTTCACAATGGTGTCTGATCGTTCATTCAGCTGAGAGTCCGAAACACGATTAATGTTGGTGGGTTTGCGAACTTGCAAGCGAAGGTCAGTCACGGATGCTGCCGCATTCGTCACCGAGGTGCCGGCTTTCAGGCCGGTTGTCTGGCTACGAGCAAAGCGATCTGGGGGCGAGATGAATTCCTTGTCCTGCTGGCTAGAGGACGCGGTAGTATATCACCGTGCTTGTTCCATCGTTCGGATCACGCTGGAGAACCACGGTCGCATTCCTGGCTACTTCGTTTAGGCGAACTATCATGCGGGCTAAGAATAGATTGCTCTTGACGTCATACAGGTTTTGCTGACGGAGCTCCTTTCCAATATCCTCAAAACTACTCACACGATCCAACTCTTGAATGGTCTTGAAGGGGCGCCCCTGGACAATATCTGCGGCAGTGCCTTGCGTAATACGAGGATCGAGGGCCTGCAGCACGAGGGGATCGGCGGTGTTCATATTTACCCTGCTTTGACCTTCTGATGGATAGACGGTCACCAGTTTTGAGAGTTTCGCGATGATGTCGGGCGTCATTCCTTTAATCAAGCGCAATTCCAAGAGGGTCTGCAATGGGAGGTTGGCCGCCCGGTAGGACGGGTGTAGCGTTTGATAGTAGAGGCTCTCTGCGCCGGACGGTTCCGGAGTTTCGTCCTTATCTACCCAGTCGACGATGGCATCCACCAAATCTGGATTGATCTGTACGAGTTCGAAGAGCCGTTTGACCCGTGCCACCTTCTTTTTCTTAGCTTCGAGTTCTCCGACGGCTGCCAGGTCGTTCAGGTTCAGCTTGCCTAGTTCATCTTCAATCTGGGCGGTCAGCAGACCATCGCCGATGGCATAATCCCTGATGGGAAGAGCCCACAAGTCGGTGAGGGCATCGAAAGACTGGCCCGCTTGCTTATCCTTCAAGAAGTCCTGCTGCAAGGTGCCACGGGCAGCCTGCACTGCCGCGCGTGCGAGCACCGTTGCTTTGAAGTTATCGCGAAAGGCCGCGGCATCGCGGTATTCCCGTCTCGCCTCGGCGTCGAACTCAAGAATCAGCGCAACGAGGAGTGTCAGTACCAGGAGGGTGAGGAGAAGAGCGATACCGCGTTCATCAGACCTTCGCATAGGTCACGATTTTCAGCGTGGCGTCGAGATTGATGGGGTTGTCGTATTTTGGTTTCATCTGCAGATGATGCACCTGGACGTCATAGGGCGCCTGTTCGATGGCCACCAGCAGCGCGAGGAGCTGGGGAAGTGATACTCCGTCGAGCCGAACGTCGACCGAGGTTTCCTGATAGCCCTGGACGACAATGGGAGTCTGTGGCTGCATGCTGGCGATGCGATCGCGAATCTGCGCCGTCGTCGTCGCTTCTTCCATGAACGCGAGCAGTGAAAACTGGGCTGGCGGGGCGGGCATGCGCTGTTCGAGTTTGGCGATGCGCGCTTGCTTGAGGACATATTCCTGTGCAACGAGCGCCAGTTCCTGGCTGTCTTTTGCTTTTCGGCGCGCTTGCCGATCGAGCTTGTCGATCGACGTCATGAGCGGATCGATGACCAGCAGAAAAACAATCGCTGCTGCGACCATGGTGCCGCCTGCAGCCACGATGATGCGCTCGCGCTGTGAGAAATGCTGCCACCGTTCTTTCAACATCTGAATCATGGCCGTTGCACCGCATAGGTGAGGCGAAACACGACTTGGTTCGGCACAGCCCCGACACGGGTATCGCTAATGGACACGTCATGAAAGGTTTCGTCTCCCGCAAAGGCTTGCTTGATCTTCTCAACCGCATCGAAGGTTGTGGTTTCTCCCTCCAGATGGATGGTGCTCCCGTCGATCGTCAGTTCTCGCACTTTCAATGGTATGCCTGGTGGTACATGTTTCACCAGTTCCGCAAGGCCGGCAAGGACGTTGTAGCGTGTGCCGTCGACAATCGAGAGACCTTTTTCAAGCTGTGAGACTCGATAGCGCGCTTGGTCCAATTCCTCGCCGGGGCCGGCGCCTGGACCGAAGGTTTGCTCGTATTGCGTTTGGAGTCCGAGCTTGAGGTCTTTGACCGTCGAATCCTTGAGGACGACGCGCACTGAAAGGTCCACCAGGGCCAGAACAATCAGGATGAGCCCGCCCCATAGGGCCAGCCGCCGGTCCTGTTTCGAGACATCTATGGTGGCTGATGCGGCATCGCTGCCGGCCTTGAAATCAAGAGCGAGATTTGACCCTGCCAGCCTCGATTTCCAGCGGGGGCGGACAATGCCTGGATGGATCGCTAATCCGAAAGCAATGGAAAACGCGCGAGGACAGCTCGACCCAAATCCTTGCCGTGGGCCAACCGGGAGTAACCCCAATTGATGCGCCATATGCCCGCTCAGTTCTTTCAGTTTCGAGCCGCCGCCCGATACCCAACAATGAGTCAGCCGTTGATGGACGGTGCTTTCGTAGGCGTGGAGGGAGACGCGCAACTCTTTGAGTACCGGCTCGAGCCAGGCATCGATTTCCTGTACGGCCATGGCTCGTTTCCGCCGTTCTGCCTCGGCGAAGCTGCAAGCATGGCGAACGGCAAGCGCCAGGGTGAGATGGTTCCCACCCCACTGCACGGTTCGCAGCAGCACGGGGCGGCCTTCATGCACTAGGCACAAGGTCGTCTTTGAGGCCCCGACATCGATGATCGCCATGTCGCCGGGGACTTGGGCCCCTTCCTCCTTCAGAAACTGGCTGACGGAAAACAAGGCCATGCCGTCAATCGTGATTGCGGAGGGGTTCAGATCAGCAGAGGCCATAAACCGCAAATGCTCAGTGATCTTTGTTTTGGGCGCTGCGGTGACGAGGACATCGGACCCTTTGGTTTTCATGGTCCCTTCAGGGGATTCTCTCGCCGGCAGCAACAGACTGCCGACGGTGACGTCTTCCAAAGGCATAGGAATCAGATTTTCCATTTCGAATGGGACGATCTGCGCCAGCTTGGTGGCATCGCGAAAGGGGAAGGAGAGGGTTCTGACAAATACATCCTGGCAGGGGAGCGCGGTGACGATTTCCCCACCGCCATACAAACCATGTTGCCAGAGGAAACTTCTGAGCATGGCCGTGCGATGTGCAGGCTCCGTGTGTTCCTGGCGGCTATAAGGAATGGGTTGGTGGAAGTATTCCACCGATTCACGCCCTGTCAGACGGCGGCGAAACCGCACGGCCTTGAAGGCTGTCTGCCCAATATCGAGCCCGACACATTCAGCAATCATCGACAACTCTGTTTGTTTCTCATCTAGAACGCCACCCTCGCACTCATAATCGGGCCCATCAGCTTGAACGTCAAAGGGGTGCCTGTTTGGAATGGCGGTAACGAGAGGCTCGCTGCTTTTTTGGCAAACCCGGCGCCGGGAACCACGGTGACCGTGAGATCAAGAAGGCTCTGCTGCAGTGGCTGCCGCAATGCCACATGTCCCTGGGCCGTAAAGGATCCGTCCACACCGTCTCCCTTCAATTCCGTGACGTCGCATGCGCCATCGCGGCAGGCGATGGCAGCCTGGATATGGCCGAACGCAAGCGAAGAATTCACAGTAGCGCCGGCAGCAATCCGTTCGACGACGAGATCCTTGATTTCGACATTCACGGTCCCTTCCCCTTTGATGGCAGCCTGGGCGCCTTGTACATTGTCCCATCGATGCATAAAATCTCCCTGGACTGTCCCACGGCTCACATAGGGTTTTAGGACTGCTGCAAGGTCTAGCTCCTGAAGCCGGCCTTTGACGGCAATAGGACCCGCTAAGGACCACGAGGCTGCCGTCAGCGACCCCGTGGCTCGTCCCACTCCCGCCGGCGTCACTCTCGGCAGCTGGATGGCGTAATCTAGCACTACTTGGCCTAAAATTGCTTGGAAGACTCCAATTGTTGCCTGGACGGCTTCAACGGGAATCGTTCCGATCGTCGGTCCAGTGAGGACGAGATCACGCCACTCAATGGCTGCGGGAAGACCCACCGACCAATCCGCAGCACGGACCTCCCATCCACTCGCCCGATTGAGTTCGGTCAACAGGCGGTTCTGGAGTGGGCCATAGGGAAAGGTCAGGACCAGAAATATCATGAAGCAGGCCAGCGATGCTAATCCCCACCCCAGGGGGCCGTTCAGCTTCAGTCTCTCAGGCCAGGCGAGAGACCAGGCTGTCATGAGGCCCCCACCGCCACCCATTGGCGTACGGTCTGGAGTTCCGCCCTCTCTTGGAGCAGCGTGAGTTCAAGTAAGATCGCTTTGGGAGGCGCACTCCCACCACCAGTCCACTCATCCAGCCAGAGATTGCTCTTACCGTCGTAGTAGCGCACGTTGAACCCTTTTACCTTGGTGGCCAGCTCGACTTGCTCGACAGATTCGTCTGTCAAACCATAGAGATTCCTTCGCACGAATCGAAGGAGACGATCGCCTTCTCTGGTGTAGACGATACGAACCATCTCAGTATCTTTGGCCGATTCCGCTCCTCGAAACTGGCCCATGGTAAGAAAGGCTACTGAGTCGGCAGGACGACCTTCGTATTGGGCATTGATGCCCACCCACGGACCGATAGGGCGGTCCATGCTGACCGATAGTTCATCGTTCATGAGACGCAGCGTGCTGCGAACGATTTGCTCATCGGCTGATTTTATTCGTGCCGCATCGATCGCATTGATGGTGACATAGAGGGATCCAAAGACCACGGTGGCCATCATGGCAATCAGAGACACTGCCAGGAGGACTTCGATCAAGGTGAAGCCACCTTCAGAATCCCGTGGCGCTCGTCGAAAAGACGTAGGTACTGACTTCGACCATTTCATCCGTTTTCCCTCGGGGCCACAAAATCTGAATCTTGATTTCTCGCACGGCCGGCAACGGTGTAGGCGATACAATTCGCTTCCATCGATAATTTGACGGGCGGTTCTGGATCTCGGCGGTGGCTTGCGATCCCAGGGGGATCGGAAGAAACTCTCCGCCTGTTTCACCGAGGGGCAAGAGGGCTCCCAATTCCGTCTCGATCAACTTTTCCTGCGCAAGGATGGTGGCGGTCGTGAGTTCTTTGGCTCTCGCATGGAGGTCGAGATCCCAATTGCGAAGCCCCAATAAGATCGGCAGCGCCAGCGCGAGAATGCCGAGCGCGATCAATACTTCCAATAACGTGAAACCCCGTTCACTCCCCATAGAAACACACTCTGCGATGACACAGCGTCCTCAACGTTGGCGTGGTTAGCCGCCTGCCGCTGTGGTCTTGAGCAATGGCCTCACACGTTCGAGAATGATGAGTGGTCTGGCAGGCTCAATCCGTTCGTCGCTCATGCGGATCGCTCCTGTGACCGGCTCGATGGCAATGGCCAGAATGTTGTTGCGCGCATCCACCAAATGCATCGTTGCTGGATCGATCCTTCCCGTAGGGTAGAAGGACAGATCGACCCGACCGAACGTCTTATTCTCTTGAGCGGCCAGAATATCTGAAAAGCGGATAGCGGCTGGGAGGCTCAGCGGCGTGGTCCAGGCGGCGTCTATCGGCACCTTTTCTTGGTTCCCATCCAAGATCATCGGCCAATAGACCCCTTGGTCGATATCAACGTATAGACGGACCGTCTTTTGGGTTGACATGGCTAGGCTCTGGAGGGATCGTACTGTCCCGACCATTCGGCGGCCGACGGAACCGAGGTTTTCTTCCAGAGAAATTCGAGGCAGAACGATTCCCAGCAAACCGACGAGCAAGAACAGCACAATGATGATTTCCAAGATAGTGAATCCACGTGAGGATCGTATGGCGTGAGGCATCAGGCGTGAGGCGCGGGACGACGTCCCGTGCATCTCCCATATTCGTCCCTTCTTACCCTTTCTTACTCCCTTTACCCCGTGCTTCATCCTGCTAATCCTTATCCAGATTCCAATTGGCTATATCGGCATTGATTCCTTCGCCACCCACTTCGCCATCTGTTCCAAGGGAGACCAGCTCGTAGTCACCTTTCGGACTAGGACTCAGATACTTATAGGGATTTGCCCAGGGATCTTCCGGGAGTTTTTGAAGATATCCGCCTATCTTCCACTTCTTTGGGACCACCCCGACCGAAGGTTTTTCTACCAAGGCCTTCAATCCTTGTTCAGTCGAAGGATAGACCCCATTGTCGAGTTTGTAGAGCTGTAAGGCTCCTTCGATATTTCGAATTTGAACTTTTGCCGCTGTGCGCTTGGCATCGTCGGTCCGTCCCATAATGCGAGGGACGACCAAGGCGGCGAGGATTGCGAGAATGGCCACCACGACCATGATCTCGATAAACGTAAATCCGGCTGTTCCACCCAGGTCGCGAGGCGTGAGGCGCCTGGCGACGGAACCTCGGCGCCAGCGGTTCCTGCTCCACATCGTCCACATGCCCTCGACCTGCTCTATTCCATTCATCGAACACCTCCCATAGACTCATCACCCATCACTGATCAGAGGTAGGTTGAGGCCGAGGTTAAGGCCAAGCTCGGAAGCAATGAGCCGGATATTTCTCTGCCTCTCTTCAATTCTGCACCCTCTACATTGGCTCTCAGGCTTCAACCGTCACCCTCAAACCTCTAACTTCCAGCCTTCCCCCCTCAACCTTAACCTTAGCCTCTCTTCTCAGCCTTGACCTCAGCTTTCCCCGAACTGGCGGACTTTTTCAGCCTCCTGCTATCGAACCATCTGTCCCATCTCAAAGATCGGCAACAGAATAGCTACCACAATACAGAACACCAAGATACCCATGAACAAGATCATGATGGGTTCAAGGAGCGATGTGAATCGTGTAATGACCCGGTCTACTTCTCCATCATAAATGTGTCCGATTCGACGCAGCATTTCCTCCATTTCACCGCTGCGTTCGCCGACCGCAATCATGTGGGTGACCAGCGCGGGAAATTCTCCGCTGCGCTTCAGCGGTTCGGCGATCGTTTCGCCTTCCCGTATATTCTGTCTGGCCCCCTCGACCGCATGTTCCAATACACGATTGTTCATCACACGTTTGGCAACATCCATGGCATCCAACAACTGCACACCACTCGCCAGCATGGTGGCGAGCGTGCTCGTGAGCCGCGAGATGGCGACCATACGGGCCACCTCGCCCATGAGCGGAACTTTGAGGAGCCATCGGTCTGCCGTGAGCTGTCCTGATTCTGTTTTCATTGCCCGGCGCGCCGCCCATACGATCAGACCAATCCCACCGAGCATCACTGCCCAATAGTCGGCAAGGAAATGGCTGATGCTCATCAGCACGACGGTGGGCCAGGGGAGGGCCTGCTTCATACTCGTAAAGACGGCGGTAATTTTGGGCACAACAAAGGTCATGAGGAAAAACAGCACCGAGACGCCGACGATTAACATCAGAGCAGGATAGAGAACGGCGTTGGTTACTTTGTGTTTGAGCGCCAACTGTTTTTCCAGAAATTCCGCAAGTCGGAATAAAATCTGATCCAAGGCCCCGCTGGCTTCTCCGGCTCGCACCATATGCACATAAATCTGAGAGAATTCACGAGGGTAACGCTCCAGCACCGCACTATAGGACGCGCCTCCACGGATTTCTTCGCGGATGTCGGCCATGAGGCTCTTCACGGCTTTCTTCTCAGTTTGATCCACCATCACCCCGAGCGCTTCGACCAGCGGCAGCCCTGCGACCAGCAAGGTCGCCAACTGCCGGGTCATCATTGCGACATCCGTTGTGCTGAGAGCCGGGGAACGTCCAATTCCAGCAGCGGATTTGCTGGAAGTGCCCGTGGCCGAACCGGCTGTGGTCGAGCCCGAGCCCTGTTCCACCATATCGGTGGGAAACACGCCGACTTTCCGCAATTTTACGCGCGCAACCTTCGGGCTCTCGGCATCGATAATGCCGGTCGCGGCTCCGCCGTCGTTCCGATAGCCTTTATAGTGATAGACGGGCATCGTGCTAGCCCTCATTATTCATGACGGTTCGTCGCGAAATCGCGGAGCCGCGTTGCGAGACCAGCGTGCGGAGCCGTGAGGATCCGAGGCGTACTCGTGTAGTACGTTGAGGGTCCGAGGGGCGAGCCCGCTGGCCGAAGGCTCGTCGTAGCAGCGAATCGGTGATTGTAGCAGAAGCGTTCATGAGTAATGCGGGCTATATCTCGACTTCCTGTTGGGTAATTCGCATCAGTTCCTCAGTCGTCGTGATCCCGTGAAAGACCTTCTCTGCCCCTTCATCTTTCAATGTCACCATCCCCTTCGCCATCGCCGCTTGACGAATCGATGTCGAGTCCGCCTTGTTACCGACGAGGCGGCGTATCTCATCGTCCAGCACGAGGAGTTCAAAAATACCAGTTCGGCCTCGATAGCCTGTTTGGGAACAGGCCGGACATCCGGCCCCACGATAGAATGTGGGGCGTACCCTCGGTGGAACGATACCGAGGCGAATCAGTTCTTCATCAGTCGGCTGATATGGCTGCTTGCAGTCCGAGCAGACCTGGCGCAGCAACCGTTGCGCTAAGACGGCCACCACCGAGGAGGCGACGAGAAAGGGCTCAATGCCCATGTCGATCAATCTGGTGGCCGCGCTCGCGGCATCATTAGTATGGAGCGTAGAGAAGACCAAATGCCCCGTGAGTGAGGCATGAATGGCGATTTCAGCGGTTTCACGATCACGAATTTCACCGATCATGATGACATCGGGATCTTGCCTGAGAATTGATCGTAACCCCGCGGCAAACGTCAGGTTGATTTTTGGATTTACCTGCATCTGGCCCACGCCAAGCAGCTGATATTCCACCGGATCTTCGACGGTAATAATATTCTTGTCCGGCGCATTGATGTGCGTCAATGCCGCATAGAGTGTCGTCGTCTTTCCACTTCCTGTCGGTCCGGTCACGAGAATGATGCCATGTGATAACTGAATTAGTTGCTGGATGATTCCCAACCGATCCTGAGAAAAACCCATCTCTTGCAGGTTCAGCAGACGGTTCTCTTTCTCCAACAGACGCAGGACCACCCGTTCGCCATGTGAGGTCGGCAGCACCGAGACACGCAGATCGACATCTTTGCCAGCTGTCCGGATCCGAAATCGGCCATCCTGCGGCAATCGTTTCTCCGCGATGTTCAGACCCGCCATGATCTTCAAACGCGCAATAATACTGGCCTGCAGATGTTTGGGGGGGGTTAAGACGGGATAGAGAACTCCGTCGATGCGATATCGCACGACCAGCCCCCGTTCGAACGATTCAAAATGAATATCGCTTGCGCGCTGCCTGACCGCTTGGAAGAGCACGGAATTGACTAACCGAATGATGGGGGCTTCGTCTGTGGCATCGAGGAGGTCTTGTGGCTCATCTAACTCGTGAGCAATTTGGTCCAGACTCTCACTGGCCGCGATATCCTCCATTACTTGCTCTGCCCCTGCAGGACTCGCTGCTTCGTCATACACACGATTGAGGCAGGCCAGGAGCGACAAGCTGCTCGTCAGTATCGGTTTGATCGGAAGGCCGAGCAACAGTCGAAGGTCATCCAATGCCGCCGTTTCCATGGGATCTGTTGTCGCCACAAGAACCGATCCATCCTCTGTCTTGAGAGGGAGCACATGATAGCGGCGGGCGAAGTGGATCGGAACCTTCTTGACCCATTCATGGTCGACCTGGCTCTCATCAAGATGTGGGAGCCAAGGAAGTCCAAATTGAACGGCTAGCGCCTGGAGGAGTTGCTCTTCGGTAATCGCCCTGAGTCGGATCAAGATTTCTCCGAGGCGTCCCCCCTTGCTCCCTTGGAGATTAATCGCTTCAAGCAGTTTGGCTTCGGACAAGCCGAATTTGTCTTCGAGGATTGCTCCTAACAGCGGCCGACCGGAATGTTCGTCGTTCACCACAGAACACCAAATAGATGGCTCATCCCTGGAAAGTCCATCGGTATCGGGACAATGCCACAAGCTTTTGGAGATTAAGAGAATACTCTCTAGCGGATCTTTCTGACAAGGTCATGAAGGCCCCCTGCAATTTAGTCTGTCAATAGGAGGGGTGTCTTCTTAATCCTGCCTATATTAGAGGCTCCAGATTGCCAGCCATTTGTCGAACACAGGAAGGGGCTGCAACTGCGGAGGATATAAAGGACTCAGCGAATGTCAAAGGTCATTGCGGTTCGCTGATTGTTACGCAGGACATCAAGTTTCACCGTTTTCTCGTTGCGAAGCTGCTGGAAGAGCGTGAGCATCGTACCGGGATCACGAATGTCCACGCCGTTGACCTGCTGGAGGACATCCCCGTACTTCAAACCGATTTTCTCATAAAAGCTAGAAGGTGCGATAAAGTCCAGACGGAACCCATTCATCGCTCCATTCACCAGGTAGGGTACGGCTCTCGCTTGGGACAATAACTTGGGCACATCCCCCATTGCTTGTTCAACGTCTCTCCGATCGAGCACTGTACGCACTGGGATTCCAGGCGTCGGAGCAACAGCTGCTGCCGTTGTGACGGGGGGAGACGGGGGCTTCTCGATCTGCGAGGCGGCGAGTTCAAGCAGCTCCTGTTGATCGCCCTGGCGAACGACTATCCCGTCCCGCCGGATTTCGCTGATCTCCCCTGCATCAGGTATTTGGTCGTGCAACCGGAAAAATAGTTGGCGTTTACTGGAAAGTTCTTCAACGATGGCCGAGACTCCCTCATGATCGCCAATCACTACCCCTAGCAACTTGAGCTTCGATGCCAGATTTAACGGAGCACGGGCAGGCGGCGCCACAGACCCTGTGGCTGTTATACCGAGTGGGTCGATTGGTAAGGGAAAGAGTCCGCTTGACCGAATGCGTTCAACCAATACAGGCAGGGCCGTACTCACGTCAGCCTCTCGGTCGGAAACTGATGATGGCCGCACCAGCCCTCCCGGTACAGACAAGGCCTCCGCAATTACTGCGTTGATGATGTGGGCCACGAGAAAGGTGCCACACAGGACATAGGCGAATATGATGCCCCGACGTATATTCATAGTTTTCAAGACCGAAATCGAACCGATCACCCCATTCAACGACTCATTCTAGTGCGGAGCGAAGCTTCCGTGCAAGAACAACCAGCAGTGCTGTAAAACGATCAAAAGCCGGTTAGTCATAGACAACGCAATGTAATCGAGACATAATTCAGCCATTTTCTGCCAAAATATAGGAGTTCTCTTGTGAAAAAAGCGTTGATCAGTGGCATTACAGGGCAGGATGGATCGTATCTGGCAGAGTTTCTTCTTGGGAAGGGCTACGAGGTGTATGGAATTATTCGGCGATCGAGTTCATTTAATACGGGACGGATCGATCCCATTTATGAGGACCCGCATGTTCCACATCGAAGACTCCATCTGGTGTATGGCGATCTCAACGATGCAAGTTCTCTGAACCGCATCATCCGAACGATCCAGCCTGATGAAATTTACAACCTGGGCGCACAAAGTCACGTGCGTGTGAGTTTCGATATTCCTGAGTATACCGGCGAAATTACCGGCCTCGGAACGATTCGCCTCCTGGAAGCCATTCGCGAGTCCGGGTTGAAGCCGAAGTTTTATCAAGCATCGTCAAGCGAGATGTTTGGCAAAGTACAGGACGTCCCTCAGCGTGAAACCACACCATTCTATCCCCGCAGTCCCTACGGAGCGGCCAAGGTCTATTCCTACTGGGTGACGGTCAATTATCGAGAAGCCTATGGCCTCTTTGCTTGTAACGGCATTTTATTCAACCATGAATCGCCCCGGCGCGGTGAGACATTCGTGACGCGCAAGATCACGAAAGCGGCGGCACGGATCAAGCTCGGCGTGCAGCAGGATCTCTTTCTGGGTAACTTGGACGCGAAACGAGACTGGGGATTCGCCGGAGACTACATTCAGGCCATGTGGATGATGCTGCAGGCCCCCAAGCCGGAGGACTACGTCATTGCGACTGGCGAGACGCACACCGTGCGTGAGTTCTTGGAGCTGGCATTCAATCGCCTTCAACTGGATTGGCAGAAACACGTAAAGATTGACTCAACGTACTATCGTCCCACCGAGGTGGACCTCCTTATCGGCGACGCAAGCAAGGCCAAACGGGATTTGGGATGGGAGGCGAAGGTTCGATTCGAGGAACTGGCACATATGATGGTGGATGCGGATCTTGCCGCCGAGCAAGAACGACTCGAAGGAACACAGGAAGAAAGGCTGAGGTTGGAGGCTTGAAGGTTAGAAGCGGAGGTTAGGAGGTTGGAGAAGGTTGAGAGGATTGAGGGAGATCAGACAGCTCATGGCTTCCGTGCTTGACCTTAATCTCGACCTCAACCTTTCCCTCGGTCTTAACCTAGACCTAAGCCTTCCGCTAAGGTTGAGGCCAACGGGTGTTTAGTTCCTTCGAGGATATGCCGGTTTGGCAAAAGGCCATGGAATTGGCCCAGAAGGTATTTTCATTAACCGAGAGTCTTCCGAGAAAGGAAGATTACGGGTTGACTTCGCAGGTTAGACGATCTGCCCTCTCGGTTCCCGGAAATCTTGCTGAAGGATTTGGTCGTCAACACACAAAGGACAAACTGAATTTCTACTACGCCTCTCGCGGATCACTAGCTGAAACGAAGAACCATCTTATCTATGGACAGAAGGTATCGTATTTCAAACAGAGTGAATGCATTCTTGCAATGAAGCTGACCGACGAAATCTGGAAAGAACTCAACGCATTGATTCGCTCACTTCGCAGGACTACTCAACCTTAACCTCAACCTTGGGTTCATATGTCATCCTTTTGGGCCGATAAACGCGTCGTCGTCACGGGGGGAGCCGGCTTTCTCGGATCGTTTGTCGTGGAGCAGCTCCGCGCGAAAGGTTGCCGAGACATCATCGTGCCTCGCAGCAACGACTACGATCTCGTTCAGATGGATGCGGTGAGGCGACTGTATGTCGATGCTGCACCAGATATGGTGATCCATCTTGCGGCACGGGTCGGAGGGATCGGCGCGAACCAAACCAATCCCGGAAAGTTTTTCTACGACAATCTGATGATGGGCACCCAGCTTATAGAAGTTGGGCGCCAACGGGGACTGAAGAAGTTCGTGGCGCTGGGCACCATTTGCGCCTATCCTAAGTTTGCCCCCATCCCATTTAAAGAAGACGATATCTGGAATGGATATCCCGAGGAGACCAATGCGCCCTACGGTCTCGCCAAGAAGATGATGCTGGTCCAGTCACAAGCCTATCGTGAGCAGTACGGATTTAATTCCATCGTCTTATTTCCGGTGAACCTCTACGGCCCTCGCGATAACTTCGACCTGGCAACGTCGCACGTCATCCCGGCCCTAATACGCAAATGTGTGACGGCCAAAGAAGCAGATCAGGCTACGCTCACATTGTGGGGAGACGGATCTCCGACTCGGGAGTTTTTGTATGTGGAGGATGCCGCGGAAGGTATCCTTCGCGCAGCCGAACACTATGAAGGAAGTCTGCCCGTCAATCTGGGGACAGGGGAGGAAGTCGCGATTCGCCACCTTGCCACCATGATTGCGATGGTAGCCGGTTTTACAGGGCAGATCGAATGGGACACCACCAAGCCCAACGGGCAGCCTCGCCGGTGCCTCGATGTCAGCAGGGCTAAAGAACTCTTTGGCTTTCAGGCGAAACATGCGCTCCAGGAAGGACTCAAAAAGACGATGCAGTGGTTTTTTGCCAATCGCCACAATCTTCGGCAAGTCACCTTCTAACTCATGCCAACCGCCCTCGTTGCTCGTGAATTCTGAGAGAGACAAGCAAGACCTGCGCAACAGGCGCGACGAGCGATATGGACGACTGTTCGAGGTTGTTGGAATTTCGAACCCTGGACTTCGAATTTGAGTCGCGCTTGTCCCGCCTGTCTCACCCCTCTCGTGTATCCAGAAAGTGAGAGCAAATTTGTGCGAATCTGCCGAAGTATGCGCTGTTTCCCCTCTCACTCACCCACAGAACATACTCAAAGATATTGAAACGTAATAGGTTTGCGAGTCAACCTAAATGGTCCAAGACTTGCGAAATAATGGCCATTTGCTTTCATCTCCCACAGGAAACAAGAACGTGGACGAAACCAACGCATTATCCCTGACCCAAGAGAACCATCTTGCCTCAAACCGAGCCTTGCCGGTGAATGAAGACCAGTGCCCCCATTCAGGAGGCACGGCTACAGGTAGTTGAAGCCACGAGATTGATAGGGACATCGGATGGACATGAATCATACGAACGAGGAATGGTGCTCAAGAATGTGGGTCTTTTCAGACAGGCAGCAGAACATTTTGAGCAAGCCGCACAGGATCCGGCATACGCGACTGAAGGGCTTCGCCCAAATGGGTTTCTGTCTCAAGAAGAGTGGAAAACAGGAAGAAGCCGTTGCGGCTTTTCGTCGAGCGCTGCAAGTGCCCTCGACATCGTCGA
Organism: Nitrospirota bacterium; assembly: GCA_963701855.1. GTDB lineage: Bacteria > Nitrospirota > Nitrospiria > Nitrospirales > Nitrospiraceae > Palsa-1315. Next base: position 231,361 of record CAVPBK010000011.1, on the reverse strand, counting down.
AAGAACAAGTGCAGATTCTCTACCTCTTAGGGAGAACGCTAGAGTCGCTCGAGCGTATTCCTGAAGCCTTGGAGTCCTATCGATGGCTCCGCCGTGAAGCACCACAATATCGAGATGTCGCCATGCGCATCGAGTCGTTGAGTATGAGGCGAATACACGTCGACAACCGCCAAGGACAAGGCAACAGCCCGTGGGCACAGCAGGCGTTGCAGATGTGGCAGGGCCTTCTGCGAAACGGGAAGTAACGGTCCATCGAACACCTTTCTCAGTTGTGGAAAACAAACAAATCCGTTAACGTCTCCTCCAACAGGCCGAGCATTCCCCCAGTCCTAGCGAGATGCTGAAACAGTCCGTCCAGTGCGGCCGTAACACCTGGAGAAGGCTGAGGTTAAGGTTAAGCGCCGAACAGGCTCTTTTTTTTCTCAGCCTTGACCTCATCCTTAACCTTCCAACGCTGTTGGCGGACTTCCGCATCGCCGCAGTTTTTCTTGAATAGGTCCAGCGTGCCATCCAGGGTGTCATGTTAATCAAGGTCAGACCATGAAGCGGATTGATCTGATTGCAGGGGCGCGGTCCAATTTCATGAAGATTGCGCCGATCATCGACGCGCTATATGAGCCGGATATTTCTCAGCCTCTCCCCCCACCTTGCTGCTCAACCTCAGCCTTCTACTTCTCCCAGTCCGATGATCTGAAGGCTAAGGTCGAGGTTCAGGATGAGTAGGGAGATTCTTCGGCTCGACCTCAAGCTTAGCCTTAACCTCAGCCTCAACCTTCTGCTTCTCCCTCCAACCTCCAACTGACCTTCCCCCAATTTTGTGGACACCTGGTTAAGCAACAGCCGTCCTTGCTTCGTACTCGGCCGGGGAGTCATAGCCGAGGGTCGAGTGACGGCGGTGACAACATAACCATGTGGTCGAAAGTTTACTCGTTTGGCATGGACGTGGACAGGGCATTCAGTTCGTTCAGCTAAATGAGCATCACATTGACATTAGGAACGTAGCTCTAGAGAGGAAATAGTACTTAGCCCTTTCGGGGGGGCAACATTCACCTTTTGAGCAGTGAGCGGGTGACTTTGTTGAGCCCAATAAAGTATAAATGATAAATAGCCGGCCTTAGCGGGCGAAGCCATGCCGAACTAAAGCGGGAAAAGGCTCTTCCTGAACATCAGCTTTAGCAGGCTGTGGAAAAACTCAGTGTATACACAATGTGCCATTGGAACCTTCCCTATTGGCGTCGATGTCAACAGAGCATCAGGATGCTCAAAAAGGCCGTCCAGCAAGGCCGCAGCTTCCGAGATAGGCTGAGCTCAAGGTCAAGGTTTAGCGAAGATTCAGACTCTCTTTTTCTCAACCTGAGCCTGAACCTCAACCTTCTTTGCGCTGGCGGACTTTTTCAGCATCCTGTTAGATGCGTCGCGATCAGGGAGGGAATGCCGTTTGGATAGCGAAGCGGTGAACGAGAGTGCATGAATTAACCTGTTTGCCTGTTTTAGGGAGCAGGCTGATGAAGCACTTTTGCAGAAAGATATTGTTGCAGAGAGCCTTACCATTAGTCATCCTTGTAAGCGTGAGCCACGGTACCATTCCAGGATTGGTGCAAGCGGACCCGAGTCGAATGGGGCAGGACGCAGCACCTGCTCCTCAAATTTTGGAGAAGGCCGAGAAAACGTCGTTGATTGTGACGCAGGATTATTTCATCGGCCCCGAGGATGTTCTCGAGATCACGGTGTGGAAAAATGCCGATCTCTCCAAGCAAGTCACCGTTCGTCCTGACGGGAGAATTTCGCTTCCCTTGATCGGAGACATCACGGCGGTGGGGAAAACCCCAGCCCAATTGTCTGAAGACATTTCGGCAAAGTTGAAAGAGTATAAGGAACATCCTCAGCTGTCGATCGTCGTAAAGGAAGTGAATAGCTATGCGATCTATGTGCTGGGAGAAGTGGTGAAGCCAGGAAAGTACCCTCTCAAGAGCAAGACGACGTTGCTCCAGGCCATTACGATTGCAAGCGGCTTTACGCCCATGGCGGAGAGGAGCAAGATCGTGGTGTTCCGCTTCGCGAAGGATGGCGGAGGTCGGATCAAGATGAAGGCCAGTTACGATGACATTGTGCTGCGAGACGGCTCCACCCAAGACATTGAACTGAAACCAGGAGACCAAATCGTCGTGCCTTCGGAAACGATGGTGCTGGCGCCATGAGGTCACCGACGATGTTCGGTGGAAAGACAGTGCACGGGGTGGTGATCATCGCCTTGTTGAGCGGCGTGGTCGGCTGTGTCGGCCCATCGAGAGAGAGAGAGATAGATGTAGTCGGAGAGGCCGGTAATACCCATAACTCCCAGAAGGATTTTTTGCTGGGACCTGAGGATGTGCTCGACATTGTGGTCTGGAAAAATGAAGAGCTCTCGCAGAAGGGCGTGGTGGTGAGGCCTGACGGCAAGATCTCAATGCCATTGATCGGAGAAGTGATGGCAGGCGGACTGACCTCGAATCAACTGGCGAGCCAAATTGCATCGCGATTGAAGGAATTCAAGGAACGCCCCACCGTGACCGTGAGCGTGAAAGAGGTCAACAGTTATTACGTGTATGTTCTGGGGGAAGTGATCAAGCCCGGCAAGTATCAACTCAAGTCACAGGCGACTGTCCTGCAGGCTCTGGCTATTGCGGGTGGATTCGGGATCTATGCCGCAAAAAATAAAATGCGGGTGATTCGAAATGTGCAAACCGAGAATGGAGAGTCGCGCGAAATCCGGATTCCGGCCCGCTATGATGACCTGATCTCTGGTAGTGGGGAGATCGGAAATTTCTTCCTCAAAACGGGAGATGTGGTGGTCGTGCCGTAGAGGCATGGCATAGAGGTATGGCAGGGCAGGGGCGAGGGGTAGCAATTTTGGTCGCGGTGGCAACGATCAGCGGCATGGTGATGATGAATCCAGGTCCAGTTCAAGGACAGGCGGCTATTCCCTCGACGCCGGCACCGAAAGCTGCCGCAGGAATAGGGACAAACATTATTCCGTCGCTAGCCTTGTCTGAACGGTATGACAGTAACGTGTATTTTATCTCTGGTGGCCCATTTGAGGACTATGTCACGACGGCTTCTCCGCAGTTACGGGTGGTTCATAGGGGGCAATTGGTAGAAGGAACGGTCGGCGGCGGGTTGACCGCCGAGGCGTATGTGAAAAATCCCGGACTTAACTATGTGGGGACAAATGCGGTAATAAATCTGAATCTCGATGGGGCTATGAACAAACTCGTGCGAGGATTGGGATTGACAATATCAGATAGGTACCGCTATACGCCCCAACCGCCGGCATTCGCCGCTTCAACTGGTAGTGATGAGCTTCCGGATTCAGTAGTGATTGGGATACAGGCCCGGCGGGCGAATTCCACCATTAATGCCGGGAATGTAGCAGTGTCCTATGCCGTATCTCCACGACTGAGTTTCAGCTCAACATATGCAGATCTACGAAGACAATTCGGGAGTCAATCTTCTATACCAACCGCAGGGATCCAGCAGAACAGCCTACTGACTAACTTAATTGACACGACCTTCCAAACTGTAACGTCTGGACCCGTTCTCAAGGTGTCCCCAATAGATACTGTGACGCTTTTTCATCAATATCAAAAGGGTACGTTTGATGTTCAGGGTTCCAAGAGCGACTTTTCCACTCAGGGCGCGGTTGCAGGGTGGACCAGGGAGGTTACACCGACAGTCACAGCAAGTATGACGGGAGGAGTCGCTGTTTTTAGCAACACCAATAATCTTCAATATGTGGGATCTGCATCTCTGCTGTGGGATGGGCAGGATTCCAGCCTTATGCTCTCCTATAAGAGAATGATCGCACCGAATTTTTCTGGTGCGGCTGTGCCATTACTGAGCCAGGTTGTGGCGGCAACTGCGACACATCACGTGACGAGGGATTTTTCAGTGATACTCAACGGGAGATATGGGAACAATCAGTCGATCCCAGATAGTTCGCTCGTGGAGTATAAGTCGTATTCCGTAACGCCCAGTGCGCAGTATAAGGTGAATCGAGCCATGACTGCGACGTTGTCGTATACCTATAGCCTGTTTGACCGAACGGTTTCGTCGCAAGAGTCCAGTTTCCATCGAAATATTGTCATGCTGAGGATATTTGCGGAGTGGGAATGAATACGAACGAACCAGCGTCGAACAACCCAGCGTCGGTGGTGATTCAAGCGTATTGGGCAATGATCGTCCGGAGGAAATGGCTGGTCATGAGTTCGATCCTGGCCGGCGTTGTGGTGGCAGGGGTGTTGTGCCTGGTGCTGCCAAAAAGTTATCGCTCCAGCACATTAATTCTCATCGAAAATCAGAAAATTCCTGACGACTACGTCAAAGGCATTGGAGGGGCGAGCATCGAGGAACGACTGACGATGATCCAACAGCAGGTGATGAGCCGAACGCTGCTGAGCCAGACCATAGAAGAGTTTAAACTCTACGAGGGACAAGTAAAGCGGGACGGCATCGAATCGACGATTGAAGGAATGCGAAAAGCAATCAAGGTGGAGACAGTTGGAACGGCCGGCGCCAGGGGGAAAAGCGTTGAAGCCGTGACAATTTCATTCTCGCACGAAAATCCGATGACAGCCATGAAGGTCACCGCGAAGCTTGCCTCGCTGTTCATCGAAGAAAATCTAAAAGTAAGAGAGCAACTGGTGACGGGAGTGTCTGAGTTTTCTAGAACGAGAATTACGTGACGCGCAGAAAGCCTTGGAGGCTCAAGAGCAAGCGATCAGTCAGTACAAGTCAAAACATATTGGGCTTTTGCCTGAGCAAATGGAGGCCAACCTCAGAGCGCTCGATCGGTTGCAAACGAATCTCAATGCCACAGATGAACTGATCCATAGCCTAACTGATAAGGTGAGTTTGGCGGAGAAATCCATCAAGGAATATGAGACGAGTGGAACCACGTCCGGCGCGTCCGGCACGACGGCCTACCGGTCATGCCGGGATGGACCCTCTTGTCGGAAGGCTGCGAGAGTTGGAACAAAACCTGACGACCCTGCTCGCAGCAGAGTACAAGGAAACCTATCCGGATATTGTGGAGACGAAGCAGGAAATCAAGAGTGTGAAGAAACAGCTTGCCGAGAAATATGGGGGTCCCGATAAAGAAAAGGATGGCGATGCAGCCAAGACATTCGATCCCTACCTGAGGGAACTGATGAAGCAGCGGAATGAGCTACGCGTTGAAGTATCTTCGGCAAAGGACCGCCGCCAAAGGCTTGCGGAACATATCAGGGAATTTGAGCATCGGGTGGAACAGACGCCATCGCGCGAGCAGGACGTGATGATCCTCATGCGTGATTATGAAAATATGCAAAAGAATTATCAGTCATTACTGGACAAACGGCTGAACGCCAATGTGGCAGAGAATCTGGAGAAACGCCAAAAAGGCGAGCAATTCCGCGTGTTGGATCCGGCCAATCTTCCGCAGAAGCTCGATAAGCCGAATCGATTGCTCATTATGGTGTTGGGCTTGTTGGGAGGATGTGGACTGGGACTAGGCCTGGCGATAGGACTTGATCTAGTAAATCCGACATATAAACGCCGAGAGGAAGTGGAAATGTTGCCGGGGATACGAGTGTTGGCAGCGATTCCAAATTTTCATTCCAGGTACCATCAGTTAAGTCGTCAAGCACAGAGTCCTCTCATCAGTGCCGATGTGGGTTCTCCCTTGCCTGCGGTACGAGCAGGTTGGAAGTACCCATCCTGGATGTTCGGGGCACGCGATGAGGAGGCGCTTTCGTCACAGCTCAATCTGGTTGCGAAGTGGCAGCCACACTCGATCGCTGCCGAACAATACCGCATGGCTGCAATAAAGCTGGTGTTGTCGACAGAGAGTCGCCGCTCGACAGTACTTGAAGTAACCAGCGCGCTCAAAGGGGAAGGGAAGACGACGACGGTCGTGAATCTTGGATATACGCTCGCCCGGAACCTTGGGAAAAAGACGTTGCTCATCGATTGTGATTTTCGCCATCCTTCGCTCCACGAGTACGCCAATAAACCTGCTTGGGGAGGACTGATCGAGCTATTGGATGGCGAGGCTTCTCTGGAACAGTGCCTCTCGGCCATTGACGAGGTGCCCTGCTCGATCCTGTCGATTGGAAGAATGGGAGAGGACTTCAACGAGCTGACGAGGATTCAGCAACTGAAAGCCATATTACCCAAAATCCGAATGAACTTTGACTATGTCATTCTCAATGCCCCGCCGGTGTTGCCGAGTGCATCGGTGGAAATATTGGCGAGTGTGGCCGACCTTCATATTATGGTGATTCGAGCCGGAACCACGCCGATACACGTCGTGCAGCAAGCCTTCACGATGCTCAGGTTGAGCGGTGACGCGCATGTGATTCTCAATGCAGTTGAGGAGCAGAGCATGCCGTCCTATTTGTATGGCTATCACATGTTCCACACTGACAGTGGCAAGCAATCGATAGAAAGTGCGGCGAGATAATCCTTCCACCTGAATCTATGACAGACGGAGTGGGAAGGGATAGAGGAGTGAATGGTGAAACCGGGATGCACCGGAAGGGCGGCAGCCCGCGTGTTTCCTGTTCCTGGTCTCCTGTTTCATCTTATTAATAAGGACTGCTTGTTAATATCATGACCGTGCGGTGGTATGTAATCAGAACGAAACCTCGCCAAGAAAAACAGGCTGAATTCCACCTAGGGCAGTTGTGTGTCGAGACCTTCCTCCCCATGCTCAGGCAGAATAAGATGGTGAGGCGAGCGCGGAAGATGGTGCTCACACCACTGTTCCCAGGGTACATGTTTGGGTGTTTCGATGTAAGTACGCAGTATCGAGCCGTCAGCTATGCCAAAGGGGTGCTGACCATTGTGAGGTTCGGTGGCAAACCGGCCGAAATAAGTCAGGAATTGATCGATGCCATCAAGGAACGGCTGGAAAATGTCACGCCGAATTCAAGGCACTTCAAGAGGGGACAAATTCTGCATATCAATGGTGGTCCGCTCGCGGGGCTTGAAGCCGTATTCGTGCGGGAAATGACGGACCGAAACAGGGTGCTCTTGCTGCTGAATACACTGGGACTTCATGCGAAGCTGAACATGAGCATCGACCAAGTAAGCCTGTCTCAGGCTTTTAACTACTCAGGTAGATAGACTGAAGGCTTTTAGGCTGAAGGCGACTAGCTGAGTTCGGAGATCCGGACACTTCAGCCTTCAGCCTGAAAACCCCTGAGTACAAACCGCATGAATAAAGACGACCGCGTGCAGCACCTCAAAGAGCGGTGATATGCAGGCCAACGGATACCTCTGCATTGCGCCGGATGTCAAGTTGGGGCAGAACGTGAAGCTCTCGAAATTCATCAACCTCTATGGCTGCGAGGTCGGTGATGACACAAAAATCGGGGCCTTCGTCGAAGTTCAAAAGAATGCCAAAGTCGGCAAACGGTGCAAGATATCGAGTCATACCTTCATCTGTGAAGGTGTGACGATCGAGGACGAAGTCCTCATCGGGCATAATGTCACGTTCGTCAACGACTCGTTCCCTCGTGCGACAAGCGCCACAGGCGCCCTTCAGACTGAAGCAGATTGGAAGGTCGAGGTCACTCTGGTGAAAAGAGGCGCGTCAATCGGATCGGGAGCAACCATCCTATCGAACGTGGTGATCGGCGAAAATGCGTTGATCGGCGCCGGCAGTGTCGTGACCAGCGATGTGCCGGCGAACGCGATCGTGGTAGGAAATCCGGGGAGAGTGTTGCGGTATCTTGGATCGCGGTAGCGATCCAGGGGTTCAGGCTGAAGGCTGATTTAGTCTGACGGGTCTGTCTAGTTACTTGAAGTATCCGGACCTCCGATAGTCCGATGACCTTCAGCCTAGACAACCTTCGGTCTTCAGCCTATCTACCTAAGCAGGGAGCCAACCATGAGTGATGCAAAAATTCCATTTCTTGATCTCGTGACAGTCCATCGGGACCTGCAGGATGAGTTCGTCGACATCCTCAAGACGGCTCTCGGTACCGCAGGATTTATCGGCGGGCCGATGGTCCAGGGATTCGAAGAGGACTTCGCTAAGTTTTGCGAATCGCGATTCTGTGTAGGTGTCGGCAGCGGCACGGATGCCTTGCGATTTGCGCTCATCGCTGCGGGTATACGGTCCGGCGATATCGTGGTCACGGTGCCGAATACGTTTATCGCCACGACCGAGGCGATATCCCAGGCAGGCGCCCGTCCTGATTTTGTCGACATCGACGAGCGGACCTACAACATAGATTCAGGGAAGCTCCGCCAGTACCTAGAGAAGGACTGCTCTTGGGATGCAGGCGCGAAGCGGGCCTTCCACAACCGAACGGGCAATCCGGTGACGGCAGTCGTTCCGGTCCATCTCTATGGGCAAATGGCCGATATGGACCCCATTCTTGATCTGGCAGTCCAATACAATCTCAAAGTGATTGAAGATGCCTGCCAGGCGCACGGCGCCGAGTATTTCTCTAAGAAGGAAAACCGTTGGCGCAAGGCCGGGTCCATGGGACACGCAGCGGCGTTCAGCTTCTATCCTGGCAAAAACTTGGGCGCCTTCGGAGAGGCCGGTGCAATTACGACCGACGACGAACACTTGGCTCAGACCTGCCGGATGTTGCGCGACCATGGCCAATCGAAGAAATACTATCATGACATTGAGGGCTACAATGGAAGACTGGACGCCATACAAGCCGGCTTTCTACGTGCCAAGCTCCGCCATTTGAAGAAATGGAATGGACAACGCCGAGACATTGCGCTTCGCTACAACACACTCTTTGCCGGTGCGGAGGGAGGCATCACGCTTCCCTATCAGCCGGAGTGGTCTCGATCGGTGTACCATCTCTACGTATTGCGGGTTGCCGATCGTGCTCAGCTTCAGAAACGGTTGGACGAAGCCGGCGTCAGCACAGGGATTCACTATCCGGTTGCGCTTCACCTGGCGAAAGCCTACGAGGGACTTGGTTTTCGTGTCGGCGATTTCCCGGTTGCGGAGAAAGCTGTATCTCAGGTGTTGTCGCTTCCCATGTTCCCGGAGCTCACCTCCCGGCAACAGGATCGCGTCGTGGCGGAGGTGCTGAAATCTCTCCCCGCTGTTCCCGGCAGCGGGTCGAGGTAGGAAAGACAATGGTATGCCATCTTGCGTGCCCCACGTTATGAAGCGTTCTGCTTTGCTTGAGCTAATATGCAAAAGAAATTACCCAGCTACATATTGATTACCCCTGCGAGAAACGAAGCCCAGTTCATCGAGCAGACCATTCGTTCGGTGATTGCTCAAACGATTCGTCCTGTAAGATGGATTATTGTCAGCGATGGCTCCACGGATGGTACCGATGAGCTTGTGAAACGGTTTCTTCTGGAAAATCCATGGATTGAGTTGGTGCGGATGCCTGAACGGAGGGACCGAAACTTTGCAGCCAAGGTACATTGTTTTAATGGCGGGTACCAGAGGGTGGGTGAGTGTTCTTATGAAGTAATCGGGAATTTAGACGCTGATATTACGTTCGAGAAAGACTATTTTGAGTTTCTTCTTGGGACGCTCGCAGAAGATCCTGGCCTGGGCGTTGTCGGCACCCCGTTTGTCGAGGGCAAGGAGTCCTACGACTATCGGTTCACGAGTGTGGAACATGTCTCTGGGGCATGCCAGCTCTTTCGTCGGCAATGCTTCGAAGAAGTTGGTGGGTACAGACCGATAAAAGGCGGAGGTATCGATTGGGTTGCTGTGACCACAGCCAGGATGAAAGGATGGAAAACGAGAACATTTTCGGAAAAAGTTTGTTACCATCACCGTCCAATGGGCACGGCATCATCCGGAAAACTCAAGGCCTGGTATAACCTGGGCAGACAAGACTACTATCTCGGGGGCCATCCTCTATGGGAACTGTTCAGATCATGTCTACAGGCGAGAAACAAGCCCTATCTCCTTGGGGGCGCTCTCTTACTGACAGGCTTTGCCTGGGCTTTTGTTTCCCGAACAAAAAGACCGATCGACCCCCAACTTGTCGCATTCCATCAAAGAGAGCAGATGCAGAGACTTCGAGAAGCATTCCGGAAAGTTGTAGGGAGACGTAGTCAGGAGTTCGGCACCCCGGTCGAATCACAGCGATCCAGCTCCTGGCGAGGGTAATATCAGTCGCCATGCCTCCGCATCAACCCGCCGTGATTAGTACAGGCTATTCAAACGCAAAACATAGGCATTATTTCTAGTGGTCGGGGGATTTCGCAGGCGTATGTGGGGCGTCTCGATCCTGCTGGCACTAGCCGCGGCTATCGTGATGGCCTGGCTGGTGAATGTGTCGCCGACGACTGTATGTGGATTAGAGGTTCCGGAAAGTTCCGGAGAGCATAAGTTCCGAGCGTTACAGGTAGTTGTTCGCCCTTGGCAGGGGCAGCATAATGTGTATGGGATCTTCTTGATTCCAGAACGATATAAGCATGACCAGCCATATGCCACGACACTAAAGATCTATGGAGTCGCGCCCTCGGACTTGCCCTTCACAATGGGGTTGTCCGCCGGGGGTGCAGAGGATGAGGACCACGGCAATATCGTCGTCGAGCAGGGGCATTACGTGAAAAGAGTCTATGTTCCGACCCGAACCGCCCTATGGTTCTTACTCATAGGGCGGTTCGGAGACTTGCGAGCCCCGTGCCACTGGTGGCTCGTATTCGTTGATCGGGCGCAGTGATCGGCAATTGATGATGAGAGGAGTGATGACATGAGCAAAACCGGGAAGGTCATGGTTATTGGGTTAGGGGAAATAGGGAAACCTCTCCTTGAGGTCATTTCGCGGCACCACAATACGGTCGGAGTCGACATTGCGCCTCCAGCCGAATCAGCAGGCGATATAGAGGTCATGCATGTCTGTTACCCGTTTAGAATCAATGACTTTATCGGCGAAACTGCTCGATATATTCAGCGGTTCAATCCACGTCTTACGGTCATTCATAGCACGGTGGCAGTCGGGACGACGCGTGCAGTCGGAGAGCGAACTGGCGCAACTGTTGTCAATAGTCCTGTACGCGGAAAACACATTCGCATGGCAGCAGATCTTCTGCATTACGACAAGTTTGTGGGTGGAGTCGATACCGCATCCGGAGAGAGCGCTGCGCGACACTTCGAATCGGTCGGCATGAAGACGAGAATTCTGTCCTCACCCGAAGCGACTGAACTCGCAAAACTGACCGAGACGACCTACTTCGGATTGATTATCGCATGGGCGCAGGAAGTCGAACGCTATTGCGATCAACTGGGACTGAATTATGATGAAATTGTCTCGATCTACGATGAGATTCCATTCTTCCCTCGCGTCAAGTATTTCCCGGGTGTCATAGGGGGACATTGTGTCATGGCCAACATAGAGATCCTTAGTAAAATGGTCCCTTCGGATATTCTCAAGGCAATAGAGTCCTCGAATATGCAAAAAGTTGATCGCGAGGCTAGGAGAGGAGGATAAGTTGAGATTTGGCCTGATGCGCGCGTCGAAATACGGACGAAGAGCTCTAGCAGTTTGTTGACAAACTAGATGACGACACCGGAAGCGATACCACCTCTGAGACCACTGACGGAAACTGAATGGCCTGCAGGCTGTTCAGAAAGGCCGTCCAGCAAGGCCGCAGCTTCTGATATAGGCTGAGATTAAGGTCAAGGTTTAGCGAAGATCAGACTCTCTTTTTCTCAACCTTAGCCTGAACCTCAACCTTCTTTGTGCTGGCGGACTTTGTCAACAGCCTGCTAGCCGGAGTCATGGATTTCTCATGATATTAAATGATGCCTATTATATGGCAAAGCCTGCCATTCCGTTGAGGGTTCGGTTAGCGCTTCGGCGCATTCTGGCTAACCGGCTGAGGCGGAGGCATACCAATACCTGGCCGATCAATGAGGCAGCGTGCAAGGTGCCGGCAAAGTGGCCAGGTTGGCCTGAAGGTAAACAGTTCGCATTTGTTCTCACGCACGACGTTGAAACCAGGAAAGGATTGGATCGTTCTCGTGCATTGGCTGACTTGGAAATTCAGCTCGGGTTCCGTTCCGCGTTTAACTTCGTGCCGGAGGGGGAGTATCGAGTTCCGGAGTCTCTGCGAGGATTTCTGACGGCGCACGGGTTTGAAGTAGGGGTTCATGATCTACATCATGACGGAAGTTTGTATCGTTCCTGGGGAAGCTTTAGGAGTGGGGCGAAGAAGATAAACCGGTACATAGAGCAATGGGGTGCGGAAGGTTTTCGTTCAGGATTCATGCGGCATAATCTCAGATGGCTTGATGAAGTAAACGTTCTCTATGACAGTTCCACCTTTGACACGGATCCATTTGAGCCTCAGCCTGACGGGGTAGACACGATTTTCCCGTTCTGGGTATCGCAAGATGGACAGCACGGTTATGTCGAGATGCCCTATACGCTGGCACAAGATTCCACTCTGTTTATATTGTTGAAAGAAGACTCGATCGACATATGGAAGCGTAAGCTCGATTGGGTAGCTCAAAAAGGTGGCTTAGCATTGGTAATTGTCCATCCGGACTACATAGGTTTCAACGGCCAGAAGCGTCTCGGTGAGTACAGTCAGCAGCTGTATCGGGATCTGCTCGAATATGTTGCCGATCGCTATGCTGATCAGTGTTGGTGTGCGTTGCCAAAAGACGTCGCGCACTATTTCTATACGAATATGGTCCCTGGGTCAGGTGTGAATAGAAGTTCGCTCGCTCAAGAGAAGGCTGCAATGTCTCATCCGAAGGCTCAGGATGTCTTCTCCGAGAGTCCAGCCGATCTTCAGACAGGAGATCGGTCAGAGGCTCAGAGTCCTGGGATTTCCTGTTTGCAAGGAAAGCGCATGGCAGTGGTTTCGTTTTCAAGTTTCCCAGGTGACCCACGTCCACGCAGGGCGGCAGAAACCTTTGTGCATGCCGGCATGAGCGTCGAGGTGATATGCCTTATTGATGAGGGAAGCCCAAAGCGGGACACATTCAAGGGAATTGAGATCGACCGGATTGCTTTCAAGCATAACCGTGGTTCTAAACTGAACTATATGCTTCGGTATTGCCTGTTTATCATGATCGCGTTTGCGAAGCTTGCTGCTCGCTCCCTGACAAGGCCGTACCATATCGTGCACATTCATAATATGCCGGATGTTCTCGTTCTCGCTGCCTTGGTTCCCAAGTTGTTTGGTGCCAAGGTGATATTGGATCTGCACGATCCAATGCCGGAGCTCATGATGACGATCTACAATCTGCGGAGGGAGAGCCCGGCAGTGAGGCTGATGGCCCGTCTCGAGAAGTGGAGCATCACCTGTGCCGATGTGGTGTTGACTGTGAACCGCGCTTGCGAAAAGCTGTTTGTGTCACGCAGTTGTTCACCGTCAAAAGTCACGGTCATTATGAATTCACCGGACGAGCGAATATTCAAGTATGCTCCAGCGCAACTGAGGAACAGGCAGTCAGATGAGGTGAATGCTCCCTTCGTCATCATGTATCACGGCACGTTAGTAGAGCGGAACGGTGTAGATTTAGCGGTGGAGGCACTAATAAAGGTGCGCCAATCCGTCCCTGCAGCAGAATTGAGGATTTATGGTCCTCGGACACCATTCTTGGATCAGGTCATGCTGACCGTGTCTGAGAAGGGCCTGGAGAAAGCAGTCTATTATCTCGGGCCAAGACGGCTGGAAGAGCTCGTTCAGGCGATTGAGGAATGCGATGTAGGCGTCATCCCGAATAAGCGGAGTATCTTCACGGAAATCAACACGCCGACTCGGATTTTCGAGTACCTGGCATTGGGGAAACCTGTTGTAGCACCTCGCGCTCCAGGCATTGAAGACTACTTTAACGATGATGCGCTGGTATTCTTTGAACTTGGAACCGCGGATGACCTTGCGCTGAAACTCACATGGGTTGCATTGCACCCGAAAGAGGCCCTTGAGATAACACATCGAGGACAAGCGGTATATCTGGAACATGCGTGGAGTAAAGAGAGGGAGAAGTTGGTGAGGAGCGCCGCAGACCTTCTAAACAATGGAGATCGGACCACATGAACCACGATAGTGGTTCGGATGCAATCACTCCTCAGGAGATCCAGCAAAGCCTTGCTCGAGCGCAAGGATGGGTCGAGCAGCAGGGGTACCGTGGATATGAACCGTTCGACGGACTGTCGTCCTGGTTTCGTCCGCTTGCATGTGGTGGTCTCCTTGCAGAGCGGCTGCTTCAACAATTGATCCGCCAGTGCCCGCTGAATTTACGCCCAGCATTTGGAGTGAAGCCAAAAGACTCCACAAAAGGGCGGGGATATATGGCCTCAGGATATGTGATGCGCTATCGAGTCACAAAACAGCAGGAGTATCTTGATAAAGCAATTGATTGCTTGGAATGGCTTGATAAGCACAAGGTAGCCCGGTTCCAATATCATAGTTGGAGTAATCATTTTGATTTTGTTTCGCGCGGAGGCCGATATACAAAAGACGATCCGATCATTGTGTGGACAGCATTGATCGGCCACGCATACATCGACGCGTTCGAAGTGACGGGGAACGAATGGTTTTTGCGTATTGCAGATAGCGTATGTAACTGGATCCTCGATTTACCCCGTGAAAAAACCGAGAAGGGGGACTGCATAAGCTATTTGGCTCATGTTCAGAGCTCAATTCACAATGCCAATATGCTAGGAGCCGGCATATTAGCGAGAACGGCAAAACATACCGGCAGCCAGGAATGCAGGCGTGTTGCACGCGGAGCGATGGAATACACTTGCTCGCGCCAGCGACCGGATGGATCGTGGTGGTACGCCGAGAATGCGGCGAACCATTGGATCGACAATTTCCACACTGGATATAATCTGGATGGTCTAAAACATTATGCCGACGCGACAGGCGACGATTCGTATCGCCAGAACTTCGAGAAAGGGCTCGCCTTTTACAAGGCCAATTTCTTTGAGCAGAGCGGAAGGCCGAAGTATTACCATACGCGAACGTACCCGGTCGATATCCAATGTGCGGGACAAGCAATCGATACACTGGCCTTCGTTTCAGAAGACGACCCAGCGTCATTGGCATTGGCCAAACGAGTTGCGGCTTGGACGATCCGTAATATGCAAGACAGGAAGGGCTATTTTTACTATCGGCAATACCCAATCATGAAAGCGAAAACGCCCATGCTTCATTGGGGGCAGGGTACGATGTTTAGAGCCCTAGCTCATCTCTTGCTCCGAGTGGCATCGACCAATCAGAGCAGCGTCGTCTAACAGGGTGTAGACAAACTAATTGAGCATGGAAGAAACGGAAGGCGCGGATACTCACAGACCTGTTCAGAAGCCATCGCAGGCTGTTCAGAAAGGCCGTCCAGCAAGGCCGCAGCTTCTGATATAGGCTGAGATTAAGGTCAAGGTTTAGCGAAGATCAGACTCTCTTTTTCTCAACCTTAGCCTGAACCTCAACCTTCTTTGTGCTGGCGGACTTTGTCAACAACCTGCTAACTCATCTGCGAGGATACCCCCATCCATCATGATAGGCGTCGTGGCAAATCCAGGAGAATATATTCTTGTTCGCGAGTTCTTCGAGCTGTTCAAGACTCCATGGGAGTTCTATCGGTCTGAAGGGCAGTACGAAGTTGTGCTGTGTGCTCGGGAAGATCCCGGCGCGCAAGGTGCCACGGCGAATCTCGTCGTAGTCTATGCCGGCCAAGAAACCCTCTTTGATGAGGAGGAAAAGATCGAGATCATCTCTCATCGAAAAAATGGAACACTGTCCTACAAAGGTAGCCGGCTCCCGATTTACGGCAACCACATCACGTTTCTGAGTAAGGGCGTTAGCCTCCTGAAAGACGAAGAGTCCCAACAGTCAGCAGGATCTCTGATCAAATCCGGCAGCAAGGTTGTGGCGCGCATTGGCTATGATCTGTTCCAAGAAATTCGAATGTTGCTCACGGATGGCCAACCACCCGAAAATGCCGGCACCCCGACATTGGAGATGCATATTGCTGTCTTGCGCGATCTTCTCGTCGAATCTGGTATCCCATTGGTAGAAATCCCACCGATTCCAGAGGGGCATACATTCATTGCTTGCCTAACCCATGATGTCGATCACCCCTCAATCCGACGGCACAAATGGGACCACACCACGTTTGGATTCTTGTACCGGGCAGTGATTGGTTCATTCATCCGGGTGCTTCAAGGGAGGATTCCATTTCGTCATCTCATGACAAACTGGTGGGCAGCTGTAAAGTTGCCTTTTGTTCATCTAGGTCTTGCAAAAGATTTTTGGTATGACTTCGATGGGTACTTGGCGATAGAAAAAGACTTGGATTCCACCTTCTTCGTGCTGCCATTTAAGGACAAACCGGGAAGAACGGCATCGGGGCCGGCGCCACGAATCCGAGCGTCTGGCTATGGGGCGGCTGACATTGCTGAGCGGCTCCAGACATTTGTTTCTGCCGGCCGGGAGATCGGGCTCCATGGTATTGATGCATGGATAGACAGCGCAAAAGGTCAGAAAGAAATGGCGCAGATTACGAACATTACGGGTGCGAAGAACATCGGAGTACGGATGCATTGGCTGTATTTCGATGACAATTCTCCAGTTGTTCTAGAGAAGGCAGGTTTCTCCTACGATTCAACCGTTGGGTATAACCAGACGGTCGGGTATCGAGCTGGAACTGCTCAAGTCTATAAACCATTGCAGACAACCAGCTTGCTCGAGCTCCCCTTGCATGTGATGGATACAGCATTGTTCTATCCGGACTATCTCAATCTTACGTTTGAGGAAGCAGATAGACGGATTGGCGAAATTGTCGACTGTGCGCGTCAATTCGGCGGTGCCGTCACATTCAACTGGCACGATCGAAGCATTGCGCCTGAACGATTGTGGGGAGAGTTCTACGCCGACTTGATTTGTGGACTGAAACAGAAAGGTGCCTGGTGTAGTAGCGCAGGCACGGTGGTGTCCTGGTTTCAATACCGTCGTTCCGTTGTGTTTACGCGAGTCGGCCATGGAGTAGAGGTCGCTCAGACGAACATGGACATGGCCTCCTGCAAGAATGTCCCTGGGCTTAGGCTACGGGTCTACAACCTAGGGAAGGCCAGGGAAAATTCCTCCCAACGCTATGTCGATTCGGCGCTAAGCGGTGACATGAGAATCCGGTTTGATAGCAGTAGTCTCGTAACCCACAACTGAGATCATGGGCGAAGAACATATCGGGTGAGAGTAAATGGAAGATCGATCAGAAATAATCGGCTTCGAGGATCCGATCCTTGTCACGGGCGCCGCCGGTTTCATGGGATTGAGACTCGTGGAAAATCTGATCGAGCGAGGATTTCGTAATGTGAAATGCTTCGTCAGACCATCCAGTTCGGTGGATAAACTTGAGACAATCGCGACCCGGTATCCTGGCCACAGCGTTGAGATCATCAAGGGTAATCTACTGTCGAAAAGCAACTGCGCCACTGCGACCAAGGGCGTCGCAGTCATTTTCCACTTGGCTGCAGGGACAGGTCAAAAATCCTTTCCTGATGCGTTTATGAACTCAGCGGTGACGACGCGAAACCTCTTGGAGGCGACTGTCGAACAAGGGTGCCTCCGGCGATTTGTCAATATCAGTTCTTTTACGGTGTATACCAACGTGCGAAAGCCAACGCGAAACCTTCTCGATGAGTCCTGCCCGGTCGAGCGGTATCCCGAGCTGATACCGGATGCCTACTGCTACGCAAAAGTAAAGCAAGAGGAACTTGTGGCGGAATATGGCAAGAAATATGGCGTCCCATACGTCACCCTCAGGCCTGGGTCCGTGTTTGGGCCAGGGAAGAAACAGATTACCGGACGGATAGGGATCGATACATTCGGGGTATTTCTGCATTTGGGTGGGGGCAATCGCATACCGTTTACGTATGTCGACAATTGCGCCGACGCCATTGCCTTAGCCGGTCTCAAGCCAGGAGTGGATGGCGAGGCATTCAATATCGTAGACGACGACCTTCCGACCAGTCGGAAGTTTCTGCGCCTCTACAAACGGAACGTGAGAAACTTTAGATCTATCTATGTTCCGCATGCCGTCAGTTATCTATTCTGTCGATTGTGGGAACAATATTCCACGTGGTCGCATGGGCAATTGCCGCCTGTCTTCAACCGCCGGAGGTGGCACGTCGAAATGAAACGCACAGGTTACTGTAACGACAAACTCAAGGACCGGTTAGGCTGGGCACCCAAGGTGTCTATGGACGAGGGATTGCGGAGGTTTTTCCAAGGCTGCCGGGAGAATGGCTGAAATGCTTAAAGTCGCCATTGTGGGGTGTGGCAAGATTGCCGATGAGCATGCCTCACGGATCCAGAGAATCAGCGGCTGCGAGATTGTGGGGGTGTGCGATACTGAGCCGCTCATGGCCAAGCAACTCGCTGAGAGATTCCAGGTCAAGAAACAGTGTACAGATTTGGCGATACTGCTGGATGAGGCCAGGCCAGATGTGGTTCACATCACCACGCCGCCAGAAAGCCATTACAAGATTGCCGGCTTCTGTCTCGATCGTGGCTGTCATGTCTATGTGGAGAAACCCTTCACGCTCAACTATGCGGATGCGCAACGTCTGATCGCTCTTGCTGATGAAAAGAAGCTCAAACTGACTGTGGGGCATGATGCTCAGTTCAACCCTGTGGCAAGACGCATGCGTGAACTTGTGCAAAGTGGTTACTTAGGCGGAGTGCCGGTCCATATGGAGAGCTACTACTGTTACGAACTTGGCGACGATGGCTATGTACGGGCGCTTCTGAGCGATAAACAACATTGGGTGCGTCGCTTGCCTGGTAAGCTGCTGCACAACATCATTAGTCACGGCATCGCCAAGATTGCTGAGTTTTTGACCGCCGATTCACCGCACGTGATTGCGCACGGCTTTGTGAGTCCGCTGCTCAAGAGGATGGGCGAAACAGAGATCATTGATGAATTACGGGTCATCATAAGTGAAGAAGAGCGGACTACTGCCTATTTCACATTCTCCTCACAAATGCGTCCTTCGATCCATCAGCTTCGTGTATTTGGGCCGAAGAACGGGTTCATTCTGGATCAGGATCAAGAGACCTTAATCAAGCTTCGTGGCGGGAGATTCAAGAGCTACGCCGAGAATTTCATTCCCCCCGTGATATTCGCATCACAGTTTCTCGGGAACCTGACTACGAATATGAGAGCCTTCGTAACACATGACTTCCACATGAAATCCGGCATGAAGTACTTAATCGAGTCGTTCTATAAATCAATCGTTCATGACAGGCCGGTACCGATACCATACCGGGAAATTCTGTTGACCGCCAAAATAATGGATAATATTTTTGATCAACTCAATGCCAGACAATTACTGTCTACGTACGAATGTCAGATGCAAGACACGATATCGGTGCAGACTCATCCCCAAAACTAGGCCAGTTTCACAGGGTGCTGCGCTGACTCAAGCGCATTCCTTGGTTCCACATGCACTTCTTCCCCCTCCCCAACAGATTGTGGATTAATCGTATTGAACGCTGACAAGGGTGTCTGAATTGCGCTCCTCGCGGCTGTGCCATGGGGCGGGCGCTCCTCGGAGAGGAATAGTTTATGAACGTTTGCGGTAAGGAAATCATCGTGCAGGGCCGGTTAGTCCGGATTGCTCGCCTCGCACACGACCGGTTCGAGTTCTTGGAGAATCCAGACGCTGCGATCAAGTACCTACGGGAGGCGGGGATTGGGATAGACCTCTTCACCTTCATGCAGAAGTTGCCCCCCACGTCGCCAGAATACAGCTATCCGATGGAGTGGGACAACGTGGCCGCCTTGCCCGTGTCGACATTCGAACACTGGTGGACCCAGCAGATCGACGGAAAGACCCGGAACATGGTTCGACGCGCCGAGAAGAAGGGCGTAGTGGTTCGCGAGGTACCCTTCGATGACGCGCTCGTAAGTGGGATTTGGGAAATCTACAACGAGTGTCCTGTCCGACAGGGAAGGCCATTTTTTCACTATGGCAAAGATGTTGAGACCGTACATCAAATCAGCGCCACGTTCCCGGAAACCAGCCTCTTTCTCGGGGCCTTTCTCGGCGAAAAACTCATAGGCTTCCTAAAGTTAACATGCGATGACGCTCGATCGCAGGCCGCAGTGATGCACATTATTGCGATGGTCCAGCATAGGGACAAGGCTCCCATGAATGCGCTCATTGCCCAGGCAGTGCAAAGCTGTACGAAACGCGGCATCCCCTATATTGTGTACTCAAAGTTCGCATATGGGGCAAAGCAGCGGGACAGCCTCAGCGATTTTAAGGAAAACAACGGGTTTCAGCGAATTGATTTGCCTCGATACTACGTGCCGTTGACTCGCATCGGCGCCGTGGCATTTCGCCTCGGCCTGCACCACAGTTTTTTCGATTATGTTCCAGAACCTTTACTGACCAGGTTCCGCGAACTCCGGAACGCGTGGTATAACCGCAAGCTCAAATCCCTTACAGCACAGTCGTAGAAATAGCGGCCTGCCAGGTGCCGGCGGTCTCATCGGTCTGAGCCCACGCGATCATGGTCATTAGACGATGACAATCCACAACGTGCTTATCCTAGAAGCCTGCCTGGAGCAGAAATGATTCAGAGCTTCCTCTCGGTTATGCTCCCGGAGGAATGATAAATGCCTCAGGGAGTTGCCAATGGAATTATTTGGCCAGATGCTGGCGATAAAGGGAAACCGGATGGGCGAGACCCACGACTGCGTCTCTTATTTATCCCTGCAGCAGATCAACCACTACACCGCCAGCCACTGCTAGATGACGCTGCAGTCTGAGGTTCCTTGAGCCGAGATGAGGGCGAACACCCACGTTGTGTAAGCCCATGTCAGGAGTACTTCGAACTATGACTGGAAGAGGATTGAGATTATGAGCCGAAGGGTTGAATTACTAACAATCCTATGCGCTGTTGGATTGATTACCGCAGTTATAAGTCACGGCATAACCTCATGGTTGAGGATCGAGACGGCTCCCGGCGGTTATTGGGTGATCGGACCAGGTGAAGGCAAGGCTTCCGTGTTTATGGCCGGGTCTTCTCTCGCGCGGGACGGGCTCTCGTGGCAACTAATTGCCAGCAGGCTCAATCATAGAATTGAAGGGTGGGGGCTCGCAGGGTCGTCACCACCGGAGTGGGAACGCTTTCAATATCTAGAATCCCATACTAAGCTGACGATCCTAGTAGTGTCGCTGTATGACCTCAACGAATACTTTTTATCAGACTATCGCGCCCACGTGGTGCCTTTGACACAAACCATCGAAGATCTTTGGCAAACCCACCTCGATTGGACCTTTCATAAGCGCGTACTAAGTATGTACCCGCTGACTTATGTTAGGACGCTCTTTCCGACGGCCGGCCGTTCGCCCGGCGTCATTCGCGGGCTCCGTGAGAAGGCCGCAACATATGTAATGCCATTGGGGCCTATGGAGAGCGAGGAAACTCCGACACTGTCATTCGATGACTTCAAGAAGGAAAAAATCACCGATTGGTCTCAGGGCATGATGTTGCGACGACTTGTGGCAATGCGCATTGCCTGTCAGGGGAGACATGTATTCAACGGGCCTAAGAGATTGGCGTTCCTACGAATGTTGCATCGAGCACAGGAACAAGGCAGCGTGGTCGTGGTGGTGCTCCCGGTCTCGTCTGCCTACGCCAAGGAATTCCTAACCGCGGAGGTGCAGCAGCGCTTTGAGGAAGATGTGGCTGAGGTACGGCACAGCGTCGAGAAGGTGCACTGGGTCCGTCTGGACCAGTTGAATGGGTTAAGCTCAAACCAGTACTTCCAGGACCTGGTGCATATGAACTCCTACGGCCAGAACATCGCAACAGACGCTCTCCTAGACCGATTAAGAGAATTTATAACTCTGCCATGAATTTCACCTCGTTCGAGTTTGTTGTCTTTTTTTTGGGGGTCCTACTTGTTCGGAGTTGTATACGTAACTTCACCGCGGAGAAATGGTTTCTGCTAGTCGCAAGTTACGTGTTCTACATGAGCTGGAGCATCCCCTGTGCTTTCCTAATTCTGTTTACGTCGCTCGTTGATTATTCCGTTGGTGTGTGGTTGGGACGGATCGAGGACCAGCGAAAACGCAAACTACTTCTGGTAGTGAGCATTGTGGTCAACCTCGGGGTGCTGGCTTACTTTAAATATACGAATTTCTTGCTCGATAATCTCTGGTCGGGCCTTACCGTACTGGGATTCCAGGTAGCTCGCTGGCAATATGACATCATTTTGCCTTTAGGTATTTCATTTTTTACGTTTCAAAGCATGACGTACACGATTGAGACCTACCGTCGAAACGTCCAGCCTGTTCATAGCCTGCGGGACTTCATGCTGTTTGTGGCCTTCTTCCCACAGCTCCTGGCGGGCCCAATCAATCGAGCCAACAACTTACTGCCGCAATTTAAGGAGCACCTATGCGTCATTGCGCTTGATTTTGAAATCGGTCTTGCGCAGTTCGGTGTGGGGGCGGTCAAGAAACTCGTGATTTCAGACCGAATCGCACCGCATGTTGATCTCATCTTTAAAGCGCCTGGTAACTACGACGGATTCACATTGCTCCAAGGGCTGCTGGGTACGCATTACAGATTTACTGTGATTTTTCCGGCTACTCCGATATGGCGATTGGCGCTGCCCGCATGATGGGATTCCGGTTTATGGAAAACTTCCAGATGCCTTACAGCGCCGTGAATATCACCGAATTCTGGCGGCGGTGGCACATCTCACTTTCCACCTGGTTTCGTGACTACCTTTACATTCCGCTGGGAGGAAATCGCAAGGGTATCGGACGAACCTATGTCGAATCTGTCTGGTCACCATGCTGCTATGTGGGTTGTGGCACGGCGCCAGTTGGAATTTTGTGTTCTGGGGAGGACTTCACGGCGTCTCTCTGGCAATTCACAGAGTATGGGTGGCATGGGCTCCGCTGTCTTCACTGGAGAATCGTCCAACTTTCCAGTTTTTTTGGGCTCTGTTCTCGCGTCTTTTGACGCTCGGTGTAGTGCTTATAGGATGGCTTTTCTTCCGAGCAGAATCCTGGCCGGCTGCCATCGAATACCTTAGCAGGCTCATGGTGTGGAGCCACGACGGCACTCGATTTGTTTCGCCTTACATACTGCCCGCAGTGGCCGCGGTGTTTCTAACCCACCTGTTTATACAGAAGGATCGTAACTGGGCACAGGAAATTCCTCAGCGCCTGATCCCGGAGCGCATCATGTTCTATGCGGCTCTAGTGCTCCTGATCGTTTGCCTGGGGGTAACGGATTCCGCACCCTTTATTTATTTTCAGTTTTAGGCAGAGTCGCTGCCAATTCAATAGTACAGCCAGTCATCTTCTCTCGATTTCATGCCCTTGCTTATGGGTAATGCCATGCGTCTAGCTTGCCTTCATAACCTTAGCGATTTTGAGTGAACGAATGCCACTTCAATCCCTGGAGAGACGATAAATGCCTCCTGCAGTTGCCAGTGGCGTTTTTGCGCTTTTGATTCTGGGGATTTTCTGGCTCGACCGGAGACCAGAACTCTCGTCCCTCAGGAGCTCTTTGGATCGCTGTGGTCTGGTGGTTTCTTGCTTGTTCACGATCGGTGGGCCAATGGCTGCAGATGGGGACGCCGATGGATCAGCTGACGGCCGATCGGATGGTGGAAGGGAGTCCGATCGATCTCCTGGTGTACAGTGGGTTGTTGGCCCTAGGGTTAATCGTGCTTGTCAAGAGAAGCAGGCAGGTTGTGAAGCTTTTGCAGGCGAATGGGCTAATCATTTTATTCTTCCTCTACTGCGCCGTGAGCATCCTCTGGTCGGACTACCCCGAGGTGGCGTTCAAGCGTTGGATTAAGGCTTTGGGCGACCTCGTTATGGTCCTGGTGGTCTTGAGCGATCGTGAACCGTCCGCAGCGTTCGAGCGGCTCCTCGCTCGGACGACGTATCTCCTTGTCCCCCTTTCCGTATTGTTCATCAAATTTTACCCCGACATTGGGAGGGGAATCCATCGGTGGACGTACAAGACGTTCTATACAGGCGTCTCACTCAACAAGAACGGTCTTGGGATGATTTGCCTGTTGTGCGGGCTGGCAACTGTGTGGCGCTTACTCATGGCCTACCAGGACAGGAAGGGCACCGCCCGCACCAGGCGGCTATTGGCTCATGGTGTCATTCTGATGATGGTGCTGTGGCTGTTCTGGCTAGCCAATTCGATGACCTCGCTGTCATGCTTCATAATAGGTAGCGCCATACTCTTGGCGGGGAACCTTCGTGTTGTTGTCAAAAATCCGGTAGTGGTGCACGTGATCATAGCGGCGATTGTATCTGTAACTACTTCTGTCCTGTTCTTCAACGTCAGCCCCGATGCTCTGGAAACAATAGGAAGGGATCCCACACTTACTGATCGGACTGAGGTCTGGGCTTTGCTCATCTCCGTGAGCGGGAACTCCCTTGTCGGAACCGGTTACGAAAGTTTCTGGCTTGGATCGCGACTCAAGAAGATCTGGAGTGTGTACACGTGGAAGCCGCTTTCGTCTCATAATGGCTATCTTGAGGTCTACTTGAACCTAGGGTGGGCGGGAGTGGCTTTGCTCGCCGTCGTCATGGCGACGGGGTATCGGAGAGTCATCGCTGCGTTCCGCCGCAGTCCCCAGATAGGTAGCCTCATGCTGGCGTATTTCTCGGTTGGGGTGGTCTACAACTGTACCGAGGCAGCATTCTTCAGGATGATGACTCCTGTGTGGATGTTCCTTCTTTTGGCGATAACCGGGGCTATGGTACTTGCAAACCGCACTGCCCGACTACCAGTCGGCGGAGGTCCAGATCATGAGAAGACTCCACTTTCGTGGGCTGGGGTTGGGGTACAACACTCTCATGGGAGACCCCCGGGAGTCGCGGTTAAGTTAACGGATAATCCCCGCTGAATTTCTCCTGCCCAAGCTGCTCGCCAGCCGCCTGCAGCGGGGAGGCTGTCACTAATCTAATTCGAACAACGCAGTCATAGGAAGCTCCGTTGTGTGATTCAAAGAACCGGAAAACTCTGGCCACCAGCGAAGGCATACCTTGCAAATGATTAAGCGGTCTGTCCAATCGTTACTTAAGCGAGTCGGCCTCTATAATCGACTGAAGGCGTCATGTCTTTACGACCTCTATTGGAGATTTGCCGATAAGAGGATGATTGAGGGAAGGTCTAGAGAGGTAAAGCTTCTACCGCGATCTGTTAGAAGGGTTTCAGGACGGGGACTTGATTTTCGATATTGGGGCAAATTATGGCCAGAAGACGGATATATTTCTTCGAGTCGGCGCAAAAGTCTTGGCAGTTGATCCCGATGAGATGAATCAAGAGGCGTTAAGGGATAAGTTCTTGAGGTACAGATGGGTTAAAAAGCCGGTGATTGTTGTGGGGAAAGCGGTAAGCGACAAGTGCGCCGTTCATAAGCTGTGGATTGATGAGCCGGGATCTGCAAAAAACACACTGAGCAAGAAGTGGGTAGATACATTGAGACGTGATGAGGTGCGGTTTGGTCATCGTCTGAACTTTGCTCAACACAAAGAGGTCGAGGCGATTTCATTGGAGGAGCTATTCGTAACATATGGGCGCCCTTTTTTTGTAAAAATCGATGTGGAGGGGCATGAGCCCCACGTATTGCGAGGCCTAAAGAGGCCTGTCCCATATCTTTCGTTTGAGGTAAATTTGCCAGAATTTAAACAGGAGGGGCTGGAGTGCATCGAGTTGCTGGGGAACATTGCGGCTGATGGGAAGTTTAACTATGTAGTCGACTGTGGGCGAGGGCTAATATTGGACAAATGGGTAACATTAAATGAGTTCAGAGAAGTGTTCGGCTCTTGCTCCGAGCCGAGCCTTGAAGTGTTTTGGAAAAACGCTGGTCTTTCATTGAATCGAGGGTAAGTGCTGAGGCATCCATACCATTACGGAGAATGTCCTCCTCTACCATCCGGGTGCGTAGGCAATGGTCGACTAGCGTATTTCTAAAGAGAAAAGGGTAAGGCGATTCATGGCAGAGAATGAACCAGCTCATAACCCAGCCGGGAGCCAAGACGGCGCGACACGTGAGATCGCCTTCGACTGTCGATTCTTTGTAGGAGATCGGCCTTGCATATGGCATAAGTCCACGGGCGTTCTCTGCCCCTGTGACCATTACCAACGGGTCGAAGAACGCCTCTTGATCATCAAGCTCGACGCCATAGGCGATGTGTTGCGCACCACTGCGCTGCTTCCTGCGTTGGCTGAGGCGCATCCTCGAGCATCGATCATCTGGATCACCAGACGCGAGGCCCGTCCATTGCTGGAGGGGAATCCGTATATTAGCGAGATTCTCGATTACGGTGAGGATGCATTGCTTCAACTGCGGGTGCGAGCCTTCGATCGCGTGATCAATCTTGATGCAGGGAAGACCAGCGCGGCGCTTGCCAGTGCGGCAAATGCAGCAAGGAAGGACGGTTTCATTCTAGACGCCAGAGGCTATGTCCAGCCGACCAACGCCGCCGCCAGGAGGTGGCTGGAGATGGGCGTGTTCGATGACCTCAAGCGCCAAGGCACAAAAAGCTACCAGGACATGATGGCGGATATCATTGGTTTGTCAGGGCATCCTCATCGATACGTCCTTCACTTGACTGATGAAGAACGAGAGCGAGGTCGGGCACATCTAAAGAAGCTCGGTGTCGACTTTTCCCTTCCGATCGTTGGTCTCAATACCGGGGCAGGGCGTCGCTGGGAGCTGAAGCAATGGCGCGAAGAGGGGTATCTCGAGTTGGTCGAACGTGTGGCGAAAAAACGACCAGCACAGTTCGTGCTTCTTGGCGGACCGGAGGAACGCGAGCGGCACAAACGACTGGCATCTCGATCGAGCGTACCCTTGATCGATGCCGGATGCGATAATTCTGTCCGTCACTTTGCTTCTCTTGTCGGGGCATGCAGCCTGGTGATCACGGGTGATACGCTGGCGATGCATCTATCGCTGGCGTTACGCCGTCGGACAATTGTCTTGTTCGGCCCGACCAGCGCTGCTGAGATTGAGCTGTACGGCCTTGGAGAAAAAGTTGTCCCCCATATGGAGTGTCTCTCCTGTTATAAAGCGACGTGTGACTTCGTGCCGAATTGTATGGAATTGATCACGACCGACATGGTGGAAGCGGCTGTCGAACGTCAGTGGGCTGCCATTCCGCCTATGTCACCACTCACGGCGTATGGGACAGCAGATTGAGAGTTGTGGGAAATGAATGTGAAGTCTGAGGTGGAAGTTGCCCTGCTCACCGGTGGTGGGGACCGGCCATACGCGTTCGGACTGGCCACCGCGCTCCTTTCAAAAAGCCTCTGCCTGGATCTCATTGGTGGGGATGAGCTGGATAGCCCTGAATGGCATGGTACATCCCAAGTAAACTTTCTTAATCTCCGGGGGGATCAGAGGCCAGACGCTAGTCGGGCAACCAAGGTTTCAAGAGTCTTGAGGTACTATGTCAGGCTTATACGCTACGCGACGACGGCAAGGCCAAAGATTTTTCACATTCTGTGGAACAATAAGTTTGAGGTGTTCGATCGAGTTCTCCTTATGCTCTACTACAAACTCCTGAGGAAAAAGATCGTCCTTACCGTCCACAACGTGAATGCGAAAAAGAGGGACTTGAACGATACCCTGCTGAATCGGCTTACGTTGAAAATCCAATATCGACTGGCGGACCATCTCTTTGTTCATACGAAGAAGATGAAGTGCGAACTCATAGAAGAATTCGGTATTTCTGCTTCAGCAATCACTGTCATTCCCTTTGGGATCAACAACGCCGTTCCCAATACAAACCTCACCTCTGACGAGGCAAGACGACGACTCGGAATTGCTGAGAAGGACCGAGTAATCCTATTCTTTGGGAACATCGCCCCCTATAAAGGGCTCGAATACCTGGTCGATGCATTCCGGCAAGTTGCGACGAGAAATGGCAGTTATCGGTTGATCATCGCGGGTAACTTAAAAAACTGTGAGACGTATTGGAACGGTATTCAAGAAATGATCACGCATGACAGGAATGGGGGACAGATACTCCTGAAGATCGAGTACATTCCAGATGATGAAACGGAAGTGTACTTTAAAGCGGCCGATCTGTTCGTATTACCATATAGGCACATCTACCAAAGTGGCGTACTGTTTTTGGGGTATAGTTTCGGCCTCCCTGTAGTCGCAACAGACGTGGGGGCTTTAAGAGAAGAGATCATCGAGGGGAGAACGGGGTTTGTTTGCAGACCGGAGGATTCAGTTGACCTGGCAAGGGCCATCGAAACGTATTTCTCGAGCGATCTCTATAAGGATTTGAACAACCGCCGGCAGGAGATACGGAAGTATGCGCTCGAACGGTACTCGTGGGACGTGATTTCTGAGTCAACTGGGAGCGTATATAGGGAGTTGCTAGGTGAACAATTTTCAGACAAACCCTCTACGGCCTCGTCGATACGCTTGTAAGCTTCTCCGTCAAGGCAGCTATGTCGAGCGCCTCAGCAATCCGTGAAAAACACGACCGGCAGTTGACCACACGCCAAATCATTCATGAGAATAGCGTATATCGCACCGTATCAAGGGCCGGCTTTATTGAAGCGGTATCCCATTATCACCAATCTCAGTCTTGGCGCCAGCGCAAAAGGAGAATTGATCGCGGAGCAGCTTCAAAATAGGTCTCACGCGGTGGAAATTGTGTCACAAGACAAGGTCGTCGAACGACAATTAAAAGTCTATACGGCTGCCCCTAAAATGGAGTTATTTAACAGCAATATCTCTATCTTTTACTCTTCTGCGTTTCCAGTGAGATTTCTGAGCAGGTTCTGCTCCCGCCTGAGTATTCATCGCCTCGTTAAAGCCCGGCATCGGATTGCCCTGTTCGACGTGGTACTGATTTGCAAATGCCTGGTTTGAGGACGCGTCGCTCACTCAGCAGCGTAAGAGGGAACAGGAAATGGGTCCATATCAGAAATCACGGCTGAGAAAAATTTTCAGGAAACTGGGTCGACTTAGCGCAAGGAAACCTGGGGGAACGTCGGACATGACTGAGTCATTCTACATGGAAGATAATCCGGCTTACGATGGGTTTGAAATCGGAAAATGGACCTATGGTCAGCCGACGGTGAAAAATTGGGGGGAAGGTTCGACGTTGCGTATCGGAAAGTTCTGCTCCATCGCGGAGGGCGTTCTCATCTTTCTCGGGGGTGAGCACCGCGTGGATTGGGTAACGACTTACCCCTTCAGCGTTTTGTGGCCAGAAGGCAAGGGCTTTTCTGGTCATCCCCGCAGCAAGGGCAACGTCTCGATCGGCAATGATGTTTGGATTGGGCATGGGGCCGTCATCCTGTCGGGGGTCACGATCGGAAATGGTGCCGTCATCGGTGCGTGCAGCGTGGTTTCAAGTAATGTTAGCCCCTATGAAATAGTGGCTGGTAACCCAGCGCGACACATCCGGTTTCGCTTCAGTGATGCTACGATTCAACGTCTCTGCCATCTAGCCTGGTGGGATTGGCCGGAGTCCAAAATCGAGGCTGCCCTTCCCTTATTACTGACCGGCGATGTGGAGAAGTTCTTAAGCGCCATTGACGCCGAAACCACCCCGCCTTCCGCCGTGTAACGCTGCTGTGGGAGCCCGACGGCCCCCCTTGTGATATGCGCACACGCGTTTCAGAATAGATCAAGGTGCTCTTTGTGTGGAGCGTACACTAAGCATCCTCGTGCGGCGTTTCTTCATTAGCTAGAAATTGTCGGGTCATTGTTACGAGTCGAAATTCGCAGCCAACATTTAATAAACCACAGGACTTTGTGCAACCTCTCGTATCGATACTCATCCCTGCCTATAATGCCGAAAAATGGATCAAGGCTACTTTGGAATCCGCCGTCAACCAGGACTACGGCAGAACGGAAATCATCCTCGTCAACGATGGCTCCACCGACCGTACTCTGGAAATGGCGAAAGCGTTCGAAGAAAAAAATATTAAGATAATCGATCAGCCAAACGCGGGCGGGCCCGCTGCGAGAAATGTGGCTTTGGCCCAAGCGCAGGGCGATTACATCCAATGGCTCGATCACGATGACCTATTGGCTCATAATAAAATATCTGAGCAGGTGCGGCATCTTGAATCCATCGGGAGTGATCGCGTATTGCTGACGGGGAGTTTTGGCAGGTTCTACTTCCGTCCGGAAAAAGCCAGGATACTTCCTGGCCCTCTGTGGCGAGATCTGGCCCCGCTTGATTACTTTTACCTAAAATTTGAGGAAGACACATGGTTGCATACTACTTGTTGGCTGGTGAGCAGGAAGCTTACTGAGCTGGCTGGTCACTGGTGGGAGCTTCGGACACCCGATGACGATGGAGAATATTTTTGCAGGGTGGTTGCTTCTTCGGAACGGATTCACTTCGTTTCTACGGCAAGGTCCTATTGGCGCGTCGGTAATTATGCCAGCTTTAGCTATAACAAGGCACGGTCAATTGACGCCTTGGAGGCATTCCTTGAATCAACGTTTCGGTGTATTCAACATTTTCGATCGCTGGAGGATAGCGAAAGGAGCAGATCTGCCTGCGTCACCTTTCTTCGCAATCGACTCATTTACTTCTATCCTGAGCATCAGGAATTGGTTCAGCGAATGTATGCCGTGGCGGAAGAGCTTGGCGAAACCTTGTCCGAAGCGCCCTTGGGAGGGAAGTACGACGCGATTAGATCATATTTGGGCTGGCGAATGGCGAAGAGGTCCCAAACTATAGTCGGGAACTCAAAAGTTTGGGCTTCGAGAAACTGGGATAAGTTAATGTCAAAACTATCCTGAGGAGTTACCGTTCGACCGTATAGCGGTTACACCCACTTCACAAGCCGGGAGTTTGAATTGATACGAATAGGCTTGTAAAGGACGGGGCAAAGCTGCAGCCTTCATTGACGATCAGCTTTCTTCGTTGACGACTCCCTCCACGCAGAAGAGTCCTATGGCCGGCGCCCATTCCGACATACACTTTGCGACCGCTCACCTACTGAAAGGTCTCAAAACACGCACGGTCTCAAGCGGCATCGTCACGAGCCTGCTCCAAGCCTCGCAGCTCATGCTGAATCTGGGATCGGTGATAGTGCTGGCTCGTCTGCTTACTCCACAGGATTTTGGACTCCTGGCAATGGTCTTCTCGGTCATGGGCTTCTTTCGAGTGTTCAATGAAGCCGGCCTTTCTACGGCCACGGTCCAAAAAGAGGAAATAACGCACGCACAAGTATCCAACCTTTTCTGGACTAACGTCGCGCTGGGGGGAATGATCACTCTGGCCCTTGCGTTCTCTGGGCCTGGCGGTTGCCTGGTTCTACCGGGAGCCACGGCTGGTTGCCGTCACGCTGGCACTCTCCGTGACTTTCATCTTGACAAGTTTAACAGTTCAGCACCTGGCGCTGCTCAAACGCCAGATGCGTTTCAAAGCGGTCGGGCTTATTCAGATCGGCTCGGCTGCGACCGGGGTTTCCGTCGGTATAGCCATGGCTTGGCTCGATTTTGGTTACTGGAGTCTGGTCGGAATGCAACTATCCACACCGGTAGTCGCACTCCTGATGACATGGTCGGCCTGTAGCTGGCGTCCCCAGTTTCCCGCGAGGCATAGTGGGACAAGGTCCTTGCTGAGCTTTGGCGCCAACCTCACTGCAAGCGGTTTATTGTGGTCTCTCGCCAGAGGGTTAGACGGCCTTTTGATTGGTAGGTGGTTCGGAGCGGAGGCTCTAGGTCTCTACTCGAGGGCGGCAACCTTGCTAAACCGGCCGTTGGAGCAGGCTCTTGCACCCCTTGAAGCGATTTTCGTACCGACATTATCTCGATTGCAAGGTGAACCAGAACGCTACCGTCGGGTCGTTTTCCAGGTCTATGATCTTCTCGCGCTATTCAGTCTTCCCTTTTCTGGAATGTTGCTGGCGTTGGCGCAGCCCTTGACCCTCGTGGTATTGGGGCCGAAATGGGAAGCCGCCGCGCCGATTTTTGCCGCCTTTACATTGTATGCGCTCTATCTCCCGATGGTTATGGTCGCGGGGTGGTTGCTCACCAGCCAGGGTCGTGGCAAAGATTTTCTGCTTATGAGCTGCTGTACCTCTTCGGTGACAGTCGTGTCTTACCTACTGGGTTTACGCTTCGGGCCGGTCGGTGTAGCTGTCAGCTTTTCTCTCTCGTGTCTCCTGATCCAGTTGCCGGTTGTTTATTGGATTGCAGGCAGAGCGGGTCTGGTCACAGCGAGAGATCTATGGACGTTGTTTTTCAAACATTTGCCGCTGTGGGGAGTCGTCTGTGCCACGACATGGCTGATCAGAGCATCAGTCGAGAACTCTACTCCATTGACACAGTTGTACCTTTGCGTTCCCGCTGGTCTTCTCGCAGGAACTGCTGTTGTATGCCTGTATCCTCCGTCGCGCCGCGCCGCGCTTAATGTCTTTGAGGTCGCACGAGATTGGATGAAAAGCCATTCGGCGATTCCTGCCGAGCAGTAAAATCAGAACCTGATCTAGGCATCGCGGATCATACCTTAGAGGTTTGGATAAAGGAGATTTAGGACATGAACCACTCGATAGTTGGCGAGGCGCAGAGATTGCTGAAACTTGCGCGCGAGCCGCTCGCCAGCGTGCCGGGCGCGCGCAGGCTCAAGCGCGCGTTCGCGCGTGCTCTCGCGTCGCCGGAAGAGCGAATGCTGCTCGAAGCTTACGACATCGGCATGACGCAGCAGCGGTCGGAAATCCGGTCGCTGGCCAACTTGGTACGCGAGCTACGCCCCGAACGCGTCCTCGAAATCGGCACGTCGAGAGGTGGCACCTTCTATCTCTGGACGCGGTTGGTGGGGGACGAGGCCACACTGATCAGCGTGGATCTTCCGCCGTCGTGGGCGCTGGACGATCCGGAGGAGGCATTGAAGCGCGACCTCTTCCAGAGCTTCCGGCGTGGGAGGCAAGCGCTACACTTTGTGCGGCAGGATTCCCATCTGGCCGAGACACGGCACGAGGTCCTCGCGATCCTCGCGGGCACACCCATCGATTTCCTCTTCATCGATGGCGACCACTCCTATGAGGGGGTGCGGCGCGACTTCCTGGACTACGGGCCAATGGTCCGGCCGGGCGGGCTCGTCGCATTCCACGACATCCTCCCTCATTCCGAGGGGTTGGGCGGAGAGGTGCCGCGCTTCTGGACAGAGATCCGAGAGGACTACGAGGTAATTGAATTGGTTGAGGATCGGCAGCAGGACGGATTCGGTATCGGAGTGATTCGCGTTCCGAGTTTAGCAGAGTCAGCTAAATTGCTGGAGGCGGGAATGTTACACAAGCGATGAGGGCCTTGAGGCGGGCCTGCCTTAAGCATCTCGGTCTCTACCACCGGCTGAAAGCATCAGCCGCCTATGACCATTACAGGAGAGTTGTGGACAAATCCGTAAAGGATGACCAAGGTCGAGAACATTCTCCTCACCAAGGGGCATCGACGGCTCGTGTGAGTGGGTTTGGGGGTGCATCGGTCTCATTCATCCCGGGTTTTCCCGCAGCCTGCTAGACAAGCAAACACCTGATGAGGCGTATGGCGTGATGCTGCCGACGGGTAAACTGGCAGCGTGAGCATCAGTAGGGACTCCTCTTAAGAAACTCGGGCTGCTGATTAAACGAATGGGGCCATTTCTAATGGACAAAGCTGCTCACTACAACTCCCAATATCAAAAGCAGAATTATTTTGGTTATAACAAATGGATCTATAACCAATATGTTTCTAGTTTAATTCATGCATGTGGCTTGAAGGAAGGCTCACTTGTTTTGGATGTTGGCTGTGCTCAAGGCTTCTTCTCTTGTCTTTTTAGAAAACATGGAATGAAGGTCTATGGGATCGATATATCGGATGTAGGAATCCGTATGGCCGAAAATATGTACGGGCACCTGGGAATTAACTTTGCCGTAGCCGATATTGAGACTGCCGTATTCCCAGAGCAGTTTGATTGCGTTTTTGTCCGGTCATGTTCTCTGTACAATAGATCTGATTTTCCAGAAAATGATGAAGTGACTAATAATCTGTTGAGGCATATTCGCCCATCGGGTGTGTTAATCTTCTTGTACAACTCAAATTTCTCTACAAAAAGAAGTGAGTCCTGGCGATACCATTCGTGGGAAGACCTCAAGAAACACTTTGTTAGATACCCGAATGCTAAATTGTTTTTTTCGATCAAGATCGACACATGTCTTCTTCGGAGGTATGCTTTTAACACAGTTATCACTACGGCAAACATGATTTTGAGCAAGGTGTTTGGTATAGGAGGAGACCTCGTTTGTATTCTCAAAAAGTCAGACGGGAAATCTTAGCGACACATATTAATACGCCTGACTCAATTGACCCTGGTAAAACTACAGAGGGCAGGTCATCCCTTATCTGATCTTGGAGCATACGAATACTAAACTAGGCCTTAAGTGGTGCCTGAGGAAGGGCCGTGCGCGCATTGGTCTTCTTCACGCCAGAAGGAGGACCCGACCATGGCACGTCGTACGAGGCTATGGGGAGGAGCAGATTCTGGCCGCCTTGCGGGGCAAGTTCCAGAGGGCGGGACGACCGTCGCGGACGATCTGTCATAGACGTGGGGATCAGGGCGCAAACGTTTTTACCTGGAAGCGAAAAGATGCGGGACTCGGCTTGAGCGGGATCGCGTGGTGCTACCGGGCATTGTCCAGACCAGCACCATGCGCGTGCCGTGGGCAAGATGCCGCAGCAGCGTCTTCAGAAAGGTCTCGAAAGTGGCCGCATTGCACGTGGCGCACAGGGAGTGGACGAACGTGCCGGTCTAATCGGGGTAGGCATAGCCCTGCTGCCCACTTTTTCACAATCAAAAGGAGATGAAAATGCGGATAGTAGCTCTTGTTTTGGCGCTACTCTTTTTTGCCGTGCCATCCTGGGCTACATGCACCACGACGACCGCCAATCTCTCGCAAAACACGATACAGAAGGCGGTTAATAATGCTACCGCTGGCGATACCATCTGTCTGCCTGCGGGCACGCAGACCTGGACGACCACCACCGCGCTCACCCCGTCCGTCACGCTCAATAAGGGCGTCACGCTGCTTGGAACCACGAGTTGCATGGGCGCGCCCGTCACCTGTGTGGATGGCACGATCATTAATGATGGCACCACTGCGCTCGCTGGTGAAGATCTGCTCTATGTTACGGGTCCGAATGCGCGTGTCTCAGGGATCAGTTTCAAAGATCCTCGGAACCTCGTGGACTCCGGGCCGCAGGTGCGGATGCAGTGCAACGATTGTCGACTCGATCATAACTCCTTGACGGAGGATAACCCAGCAGGGCCGATTCATGGCGTCGTCGTTCAGTCCTATAATGGCACGAATATTACCGGCACTCAGCTTATCGACCATAACTACTTCAAATCGCTGAATGGAGGTGTAAACCCCCATGGTGACGAACCGGGAGAAGTGGTCCGTGGCAGTCAAAGTTGGGAACATTCAATGACGCCAGGAGACGAGAAGGCGACCTACGTCGAAGACAATCATTTTGATTATGACCAAGCCTATAACGGGGCCTATGATGCTTACGATGGCGCACGGCTGGTGTTTCGTTACAACACCGTCAAGAACACCAATATGGGTGGGCATGGGTTTGATAGTGCGATGCGAGCTACGCTCCGGCAGGAAGTCTATCGCAACACGATGTCCAATATCGCCAATCCTAATGGCACCATTCCGGTATGGTTTCAGACGCGTGGTGGGCACCATTACATCTGGGAAAATAACATTTCCTCTGCTGGCAACAGTTACTCCGCGCACATGGTGCTGACGAGTTATCGAAGTGATCCACAAGGCACCGCTTACGTCGGGGACAAGGGCATCTGTGGCGGCGATAACTACCGTGACGGAAACACCCCAGGACACAAGGGTTACCCTTGCCGTGATCAAGTCGGACGTGGCCCCTCAACTGATCCGGCAAAAGATTGGCCCACCCTCACGACAACGTCCGTGGACTCTCAGGTTTTGATGCCAGGGTACTCCTGGGGGAACATCTTTAAGGGCTCGCCCCCGACGATTTCGGACATCGACATTGTCACTGCACGACCAGAAGGGAATTGGGATAACAAGCGATTGCGCACCTTCCAAATCCTCAACAATCGAGACTTCTACATGGAAGTGCCGAGTTTTAACGGGACAGCTGGAACGGGCAGAGGCACGCTGGCGGCACGACCCGCTACCTGTACTAATGGGGTGGCGTATTGGGCCACGGATCAAGGGAGTTGGAATGTCAGTGGAGACGGGCACGGCTCAGGCGTACTCTACAAAGGGACCGATTGCGCGAATGGCAATCCCGCGCTTCGATGGATGCTTGCGTATACGCCCTACACCTATCCGCATCCGTTGCAGTCTGTGCAGAGTAACACTCGTAACACGACAAAGCCTACTCGACCGATGGGTCTTGATGTTCGATGATCTGTCCCAAGACCGTAAGTTAGGTCTAGTCTGTGGCGCCGGTAATACCATGACGCCGGATTCAATCTCAGGAGACCCACACGCTCGCCGCACGCTGATCGGGAAGTGACCGGTGACGGTCTGCACCAGCGCACGGTTGCGCGTGGGAGTCAGGCCCTTTTTGCAAACGTTCCTCCTGTAAGCTGATCTTGTATAGCATCAGGTCCGTCACGAGTTGCTTGAGCTTGCGGTTCCGACTCCGAAGTTCGAGGTTTTTGGAACTTCGAACCCTGAACTTCGAGCTTCTGGACGCGCCTTATCCCATGCAAGGCCGCAACATCTGAAGAAGGCTGAGGTCGAGGTTGAGCGGGGAAGAAGGTTGGAGGTTGGAGGTTCGAGGGTGGAAACCGTGGCATGTTCTTGCTTCAAGCCCTCGTTCCTCAAGCCTCTCACCTCACACCACATGAGGATGAGCCTTAACCTTCCAATAAGGTTGATGGACAGGAACTGCCATTCCTCTACTTGAGACTGCCGATAAGCTTGTTGAAACTCTCGATGGCATGGCCAAACCAAGACCCGTTGCTCGCCCGGTTGCCATTGGTTGGATGTTTCGACTTCGAAGAACACTCCTTGGCTCGATGAGCCGCATCTTTAAAACGCGGATTCATTTGAGCGATACGGTGATAGAGGGTTGCCGCTTCTGCTATCTGCCCGACCGATTCGAGGGTCCGTGCGAGAAAATACTGGACATCGATCACATCTTTCCGAGATGCCGACTGATCGCTCAAGGCAGTGCGGAACGCCTGAATCGCGGTCCCATGATCTCCCATCGCCATGTGGCAGAGTCCAATCTGCCCCTGGGCTTTCAGCACATAGGACGGACTCTTCCCCGCCAGTTCGAGCGTATCAATCGCGTCTCTCAAACGGCCTTCCTTCCTCATCGCGACTCCCTTTGTATAGAGGGAGTCGGGCGTGTCGACCGAACGCGTGGCTGTGAGTTCCGGAGATCGGCTTGCCGGCCTCGACTGGGGTGAGCTGGATTCCTGAGATGAACTTTCCGGCCTCTGCTGCGGTGAGCTGGGTTGCGGAGGGACAGCATCGATCTCGGTGGTATCTTCCGGAGCGCTGGCTAAAGCACCCAGTTCCTCTCGTGCCGCAAGCGGCAGAATCCCGCCTTTACTTCGGTCGAACGCGGCCTGAGCGACCATCTTGGAGGAGATCACCCTCGCTTGCTCGGCAAAGCCATAGGTCAACGCACTATCGCACATCTGATTGATGAGACGCGGATTGCCTCTCGTCAAACGATGCACCAACGCACAGGCTTTATTCGTAAACAATGACGGATGTCCGCCGGCAATCTTTAACCGGTGACGAATGTAATGCCCCGTCTCCGCCTCCGGGAGCGGTTCCAAGTGATAGTCGACGACGATCCGTTGGGCAAACTGGGTCATGTCGATCCGCTGCAGTAATGTGTGGAGGTCCGGCTGGCCGGACAGGATGATCTGCAGCTTCAACGTTTTCCCGTCGTTCAAATTGGACAGCAGCCGCAGTTCTTCGAGCAGTTCGGCGCCAAGACTCTGGGCTTCATCGATAATCAGAATGACCCGTCGGTACTGTTTGGACTCCTGAAGCAGAAACTCCGAGAAGAGGTGATAGGCCTCAACCGGGTCCAGTTGCTTTCTTGCTCAACCCGAGGGAAAGCAGAATCCAGGGCAGGAGATGGTCAATGTCGTAGCGCGCGTTTGTGACGAGACCGATCGAATGCTTCGCCCCGTGCTCTGCAATCAGCTTCTGGAGGAGCGACGTCTTGCCCATCCCTGGATCGCCGGTGAGCACCATAAACGGCGCCTCGTTGAGAAGGCCGAATTCCAAGATGCTGTAGGCCGCACGATGTGCAGAACCAGGATACAAGAAGTCGCTATCCGGCAGGAGCGCGAAGGGTTTAGTCCGAAGATTGTAAAATGACTCGTACATTCAGCGTGTGTCTTCCGACAGGAGGCATCGGGAATCTAGCAGGATGCTGAAAAAGTCCGCCAGCGTCGTTCTCGCATCGTTCAGACCCTCAACGTACCACAGAGGGTACGACTCGGACCTTCACTCGCTGCGGCCTTGCTGAACGGCCTTTTTGAGCATCCTGCACGGTGTTATCCTGTTGTCCTAGATATGGGGACCATTAAATGTTTACCATAATAGTTTTTCCGCAGACTCCTAGTGAGAGAGTGGCTTTCGCATGCTAGCAGAAGCTCTGGCCATTTGCCCATCCTTGTTCAGCACCGTCTCCAACACAAGACGGGAATTCTTCACCAGGGACAAGGCACGCTGCAGCTCCTCGGCCGTCGTTTTCGCCGTGGCAATCTGTTCCTCCGAAATCCTGCTCTTTTTCATCGACACGCTGCGCATGAATCAAGAGGTCTGCACAATACCGCTAAAGTAGGGGGTGTCCCTACGTTAGCGGTATTGATCGAGTTTGGGGACAAGCCAATGGTGGGAAAACTCTTCTTTCGTTTCAACTTGTTGGGGGCGGGACCAAATGCCCAACGATTTTTCAATGCAATGCTTTCCTCGAACAGGCCTGAGTGGGTGGCTCAATGGGATAACGCGCTTCTCACAGACCAGGCTGTATAACGAACAAGCCTTTCGGGGCCTGTTATTCAGCGAACCTAAGCGCTCGGACCGGTCAGGGCGTTCTTTCAGTATCCTTCTCATCTATTCCACCGACAAACAGGGATTGATTGTGCAAATGGATCGCGACGTGGCCGATACAGTGGTGAAGGCCTTGCTCCGTACTCTTCGGGAGACGGACTATATCGGCTGGTATGTCGAGGGTCGCATGGTCGGAGGGGTCTTAACAGTTCTGGGGCAAGACTCTGCGGTGGAGGTGTCCGGCCGTATTCAGCAACGTGTGATGGATCTATTGCCAGTGGAGTTACGCGTCAAGGAGAACCGCCGCCTCCAGATCAGAGTCTGCCAACATCACGAGTTGGAAGGGATCGAGTCTTAAGCGGAACATTCATCATCAATGCTGGTAAAAAAGCGCCCGTCGAGGACTCGGAGGAGCCCGTCGGGCCACAGCAATGCGTTTGGACGAGTCCACCCCAGGAGCCCCTTACCCCGACCGGCTGTGATCGTCCCGCCGGACCCGAGGTGGCCGCAACGCCGACCCCTCACGGCGGAGGACAAGTTGGGCATCCTGCCGTTGGCAGAGTAAGCAGACCGTTATTTGGTTTATTTAGTTTGTCTGGTTGATTTGGTTCATCTGGTCTGGTTCAACGAGTTAGTTTCTTCAACCCGACAAACCAACCAAAGGTTCTGAAGAGATGTCTTTTATCAACTGGATTAATGTCTATAGGGAGTGAAGCCATGGTTAAACTCGGAGTCATCGGGTACGGTTACTGGGGCCCGAACATCGTCCGTAACTTCGCGGGCCACCAAGACTGCAAAGTCGTGGCCGTATGCGATACGAACCCTGCGGCATTGGCTCGGGTGTTAATTCATCATCCCAATGTCCGTCTGATGACCGAAGTGGATGATCTCGTCACCTCTTCGGAAATCGACGCAGTGGCCATCGTGACGTCGGTCTCCTCTCATTACGAGTTGGCCAAGAAGGCGTTAGAGAATGGCAAGCACATCTTCGTAGAGAAGCCCTTTACGGCGACGTCCGCGCAGGCGGAGGAACTTGTCGAGTTGGCCGAACGCAAGAACCTGCGCATCATGGTGGACCATACATTTCTATTCACCGGCGCGGTCCGAAAGATCAAGCAGCTCATCGATGAGGGCGTCCTGGGGCCGCTCTATTACTACGATTCAACGCGCGTCAACTTGGGGCTTTTCCAGCATGACGTGAATGTGTTGTGGGATCTCGCTCCGCATGATCTGTCTGTCATGGATTATCTGATCGGGCTGGAGCCGGATTTGGTGGTGGCGACGGGCAGCGCACATGTGAACTGCCTGGAAGATGTTGCGCATCTGACGGTATATTTCCCCAATAACGTGCTGGCCCACGTCAACGTGAATTGGCTCTCGCCGGTCAAAGTGCGCACGACGCTCGTTGGGGGTCAGAAGAAGATGCTGGTGTGGAATGATCTGGATCCATCAGAAAAAGTGAAGGTCTATGATAAGGGCGCTGATGTAAAGACAGAACAGGGTGTTCATCAACTTTTGGTCAGTTATCGTACCGGCGATATGTGGGCGCCGAAAGTCGAAGAGCTCGAGGCACTGAAGCTCGAAACCCGGTATTTCTTGGATTGTGTCAAGGACGGCACGCAACCCTTCAACGATGGGCGGGCTGGGCTGCGTGTGGTGCGGATTCTGGAAGCGGCAGAACAGTCGC
The DNA here is from genome assembly GCA_963701855.1 of Nitrospirota bacterium. Taxonomy (GTDB): domain Bacteria; phylum Nitrospirota; class Nitrospiria; order Nitrospirales; family Nitrospiraceae; genus Palsa-1315. The sequence continues at coordinate 190,641 of CAVPBK010000011.1, read as the reverse complement.
TCAAGCAACACACAGAAGTGGCGTACGCCTCGGTTCGGTGATGGGACTCGACTGGAGGAAGCATCATGCCGTCGGTTGATGAAGGGGAACGGGTAGGGGCCCTTCACCTGCTGTTTGACGAAGATCTCTTCAGGAATACCGTGACTCGGGAGCGCAAGCGCACGGAACGATCCGGGCTGGCTATGGTCATGCTGTTGGTCGGTGTTCAGGATGGCCGGCGCCTTGACACGCCATCGGTGCTTGAGGGGGTGACCGAGGCGTTGTCGGCGGTCAAGTCGGAGATCGATATTCTCGGATGGTTTGAACGGCACTCGGCGATAGGGCTCATCGTACCCGAAGTCGATTCTGCCGGTCTCACCGACACCTCTGAACGCCTCGAAGGAGAATTCAGAAGGGAGATCACGAGTCGGTTAGGGGAGAATCTCGTCGAGCGGTTGTCGATCACGCTGCGCGTCTATCCAGAGCCGCAGTGCCTGGGTGACGAAGAACCTCAGATGGTGGATCCGTACCTGCACCCAGAGATGCAATTGCGTCAAGCTCGAATCACTTATTATCAAGTGGTGAAACGGGGCATGGATATTCTCATCAGCCTTTTGCTCCTGATCATCTTGTCGCCGTTGCTCTTGGCCATCGCGGGCCTTGTGAAGTTGTCGTCCCGGGGACCGGTGCTGTTTCGCCAGGTGCGTATCGGCCAGATGATGAAGCCCTTTATGTTCTTCAAGTTTCGGTCGATGTATGAGGATTCCGACCACGCGATTCATCATGCCTATGTCAGCTGGTTCATTAGTTCAAGCGGGAAGGCCCAGGAGAACGAGACTCATACGTTCTTCAAGATGACGAATGATTCGAGGATCACGCCGATCGGACATCTTTCTTCGCAAAACCAGCCTCGATGAGCTGCCTCAACTGTGGAATGTGCTCCGGGGAGATATGTCGTTGGTCGGTCCACGACCCTCGCTGCGGTATGAGGTGCAACAGTATAAGCCATGGCATCGTTACCGAGTTTTGGCAGCCAAGCCGGGCATTACGGGGCTGTGGCAGGTGACCGGCCGGAGTCGGACGACGTTCGAGGATATGGTCAGGTTGGACCTTCGCTATGCCAAGGGGCAATCACTCTGGACCGACATCAAAATTCTGCTCGCGACTCCAGCAGCCGTTATTAGGGGCAGCGGTGCCTGCTGAATTGGAACCGTGAAACGTGAGGCGTGAAACGTTATTTGCGCGAGACTAGCGCGAAAAGCGGGACGGGTGAGATAGGGGAGTGGCGCGTGACAAGCGAGAGGAGCGAGAGTCGCGTGACGTGTGAGATGGACGAGGGTTCGAGGTCCGAAGTTCGAGGTTTTCGAAACTTCGAACCCAGAACTTTGAGTCGCGCTTTTCCCGCCAGTCTCGCCCGTCTCGCTAAGAGGCTTGAGAAATGATATGCCGCTAAGCGACCATCTGAACATCACGGCGCCGCTCGAAGAAAAGAAACATGCTGGCGAAAGGGCTAACCGTCTGGAGGGAGGACCCATTCAGGCATTGAGCCAGCCCCTGCCGTTCAGCATGCGGATTCGAAATGGGCTGTCCCTTCTCTTGTTGCTTGCCACAGTCGCGTGGTTTTGGCAGCCACTGGTCACACTCTTTTCCCTTACACTACAGCAGGAACATTATTCGCACATTGTGCTGATCCCATGTCTGAGCGTATTTGTCCTCTTTCTCGACCGAAAGGCGATCTTCGCCTCAAGGGAGTGGAGCCCATGGCTTGGATCGCTTGTGATAGGGCTGGGGGCCTTGGGTTACTGGCGGGCAGATTCAGCGACCTTCGCTGCCGATCAGTTGTCGATGATGATCTTGGCGTTGGTGGTGATGTGTTGGGGAATTTTTGTGTCCGGTTTCGGGATCACGGTCTGCCGCAAGGTTTCATTCGGGCTGCTCGTACTCCTCTTTATGGTTCCGCTTCCCTCGTTTCTGTTGGATGCCATCATTGGGTTCCTGCAGCGCAGTTCCGCAGAAGCTACTGCGATCCTGTTCTCGATTCTCAACGTCCCGGTCTTTCGGCAGGGGTTCGTGTTCAGTCTGTCGAATTTCACGATCCATGTTGCCGAGGAATGCAGCGGAATCCGATCGTTCCTCGCTCTCTTCATTACCAGTCTAGTGGCGGGGCATTTCCTCCTTCGGTCCCCCTGGGCGAAGATGGGGCTAGCGGCGGTCGTCGTTCCGCTCGCAATCGTCAAAAATGCCTTCCGCATCGTCGGGCTGTCTCTCTTAGCCAATTATGTGGATCCGACGTTCATTACGGATAGCGTGTGGCATCGCAGAGGAGGCATCCCCCTCTTCCTCTTGTCTCTCGTCGTGCTCTTTTCTCTTGTCTGGCTGTTGCGGAGATCAGAGAGAAAGTCTGGATACTACCCACCTGATTGAGTGCGTGCTACGGTGAGCGCGCGGTGCTCTGCAACTACCGGGTGAGCCGGTTTGATGGCAGCTGGGGAAACGATGTCCTCGCCACAGCATGGGGTGTACGCAATTGATCCGCTGCACGATGCTCGTTGGCCTGAATTTGTCTGCCGACATCCGAACGCCTCGGTGTTTCATACGCGTGGCTGGCTGCGTGCGCTCCAGACGACGTATGGGTATGAACCGGTTGTGTTCACGACGTCTGCCCCTGCCGAGGGCCTGACTCATGCCTTGTTATTTTGCATCGTGCGGAGCTGGCTGACCGGGAACCGACTCGTGTCGTTACCGTTCTCTGATCACTGTGAGCCGCTTGTTGAACATGCCGAGCAGTTCAGGAGGCTGTCTTCTTTTGCAGAGTCATTGAGGAGCGAGGAACGGTGGAAGTATGTGGAAATTCGGTCTGCGAACTCCCTCTTGGATTGTGACGACAGCTTTGGCAGAGCCACGACCTATTGCCTGCACCGGCTCGATCTTCGGCCCAGTCTCGATGCGTTGTTTAAGGGGTTTCACAAGGATTGCATCCAGCGGAAGATCAGCCGTGCGGAGCGGGAAGCACTCACCTATGAAGCGGGTCGCAGCGAATCGTTGATTCAGCAGCTGTATGGCCTTCTTCAGCTGACTCGGTCGCGCCACCACGTTCCGCCGCAACCGTTCGAGTGGTTTCGGAACCTCGTGGGCTGTATGGGGGACGATGCCTGCATTCGCGTCGCCTCCAAGGCAGGCCGGCCCGTTGCCGGTATCTTGACCATCAGCCATGGGAAGAAGATGGTGTATAAGTATGGCGGCTCCGATGCCCACTTTAATAGCCTTGGCGGTACGCCGATGCTGTTCTGGCAGGCCATCAAAGAGGCCAAACAGGCGGGGGCAGAAGAACTCGATTTAGGCCGCTCGGACATCGATAATCCCGGCCTGATCGCATTCAAGGGCCGTTGGTCCGCAGAGTGCTCCACCCTCACCACTTGGCGTGCACCGATGGTGGCCTCGTCCCCACGTCTCGAACGCTTGACGGTTCGATGTGCGAAGGAGGTCTTCGCGCGATTGCCTGACAGCGTGGTGACGATGGCCGGTCGTATCCTGTACCGGCATATCGGATAGGGCAATCTGCCCACTCACGTCGTCGCGCAGGTATAGCATGATCGTTCCTGCATGGTTTTCAGTTGCGGCGTTTCTCGTAGCGGCGATAGCCGGCGGGCTGGCCTGCTTGCTGCTGGTCAGGAGGCAGAACCGCTCCTCACACAGGGGTCTCGCCGCGTTCCTAGGAGCCATTGCTCTCACCCATCTGGCAAACGGGTTAGGATTGCTCGATGAGGCCCACGCGCTTCTGTGGCGGCGTATGGCTCTCGCGACCGAATTAGTCCAGCCGGCCGCACTATTGTATGTGGGGCTCGCGTTCTTGAATCCGGCTGCGCGAGGCGAGCATTCGTCCCCATTTTGGCGTGCTCGGATGATTGGTGTCGTCGGCCTGCTTCTGGCCTTGCTGACGGTGACTGATCGAGTGTTCGTGTGGAGTACATTCGACGACGGGATATCCACGATTGCTTTGGCCCCATGGGGCCGCGTGCCCTATGTCTTCGTGGTGATCGCGATGGCTCTGGGATTGGCCCAGCTTGAGTTGGTTCTGCGTGCGAGCCGTGAACCGGTCCGCCATCGACTGAAATTCATTGTCATTGGACTGGGAGGACTTGCCGGCTACCAGATTTATCAAGCCAGTCAGATGCTCCTGTTTCCGATTTGGCGGACCGAGCATGTGCTGGTTTCGAGTGTGGTCGCAGCCATGGCGCTCTCTCTGATCGCCTATGGGTTGGGGCGAAGCCGATTGCGAGAAGTCCTGGTCCATACGTATGTGTCCCCACAGGCCTTGTTCGGAACAGTGACGTTCATCGTCATTGGTCTCTATCTGCTCACGGTCGGCGTCGTCGGAGAATGGATTCGCCGGACCAACCAACCGTTAGGGGTCGGGATCAGCGTTGTCGTGGTGTTTGGGGGCCTGGTGGGGTTGGTGGTCGCGGTACTTTCGAAGACGGTGCGGGCCGAGATTCGTCGATTTCTGACGAGAAACTTTTATCGATCGAAATACGATTATCGCGCGAAATGGCTTCAGGTCACCGAAGCCTTTCAGGAGGCAGCGAACCAGGAGGCGATCCTGGATCGCCTCCTGGACCTCTTGATCAAAAACTTCGCGACCACCACCATCTCAATCTGGACATTCCGGGCCGCGGATCGGCGGTTTTGTCAGGCACGATCAGTCACTGCTGAGAAGGAGCCATCACCGATCGATCTGTCACATCCCGTCATTATGAAGCTACAGGAAAGTGATGAACCGGTCTTGCTCGAGGAAGGCATGGTTGGGAGGAACGCCGGAGCTGACGCTACGGGCGATCCCCTGGTGGCCATGGGAGCCGCGCTCTGTTTCCCCATCCGTGCCCAGGGACAGCTTACGGCCTTCGTGGCGCTGGGCAAGCAACTGCATGGCGAGGCCTATGGAACGGATGATTGCGATTTGCTTCACGGCATGGCACATCACGTCGGGACTCTGCTCTCTCACGCCAATCTGGCAGAAGAACGCCAGGCCGCGGCTGAATTGGAGGCGCTGCATCGGTTCTCCGTATTCTGTTTGCATGACTTGAAAAATCTCGCAGCGAGACTGTCCTTGGTGGCTCAGAACGCCGAGCGCCACGGCAAGGATCCCGCATTCCAGGAGTCCGCCATGAGGACAGTGGCGGACACGGCTAACAAAATGACGACTCTCATGAGCAAGCTCTCCCAGAAATCGTTCACGCCCATGGCCGTAGCAACGCCGGAATCCATAGATATGTCGAATCTCATCGATGAAACGGTGGCGCCGATCAGGGGAGGGGGACACGTGGGGCTCTCCGTCAGCGGGAAGCCTGTCCCGCCGGTGATGGCCGTTCGGGAGCAAATTCACCAAGTGCTGTTGAATGTGGTGCTCAATGCCAAGCAAGCCATCGGCGAGAAGGGGAATATCTCAATCGCGATCGAACAATCAAACGGGTCCGTCGTCGTCACGGTTGACGATACGGGGAGCGGAATTCCCTCGAGCATGCTTGAGTCATTGTTTCGACCGTCGCAATCCAGCAGGCCTGGCGGACTTGGGCATCGGGCTGTATCAGTGTAAGCAGATCGTGGAGGCGCATCGGGGAACGATTCAGTTGCGAAGCGAGGAGGGCAAGGGGACACAGGTTCGGATTGAGCTTCCCATTTATCGCCCTCCTGCTCTATAAACACGGATTCCTTTTCACGTTCTGACATGAAACCCTCATTCACGAGCGCTGGATGTCTGAGAAACTGATCGACACTCGTCCTGCTCTGCTGCTGGTCGACGACGATGCCGAGATTCGGGACCAAATGAAATGGGCCCTGGCATCGGATTACCAGCTTCTGGAAGCTTCGGATCGTTCGACGGCGCTCGCGCACGTCCGGCACGCGATGCCTCGATTGATCCTGCTTGATTTGGGATTGCCGCCCGATCCCGACGGGGCCTCGGAAGGATTGGCAATCTTGCGGGAAGCTCTCGAGCTCAATCCGACGGCGAAGGTGATCGTGGTGACGGGCAATAGCGATCGCGCGAAAGCCGTCGCCGCGATTGAAAGCGGCGCCTACGACTTTATTGAGAAGCCTGTTCAGCTTGACGTGCTCAAGATTGTGCTCCAGCGCGCGGCCTATCTCTCCAACTTAGAACAGGAGAATCGCGCGCTTCAAGAACGGGCCGGTCAGAACGAATTTGAAGGCCTTGTAGGGAACAGTACGCAGATCCAGGACGTGTTCCGCATGATTCGACGTGTCGGGCCGTCCGAAGTGCCGGTCTTGATTACCGGCGAAAGCGGTACGGGAAAGGAATTGGTGGCTCGAGCGATCCACCGCCAGAGTGCGCGAAGCACGGGGCCGTTTGTTGCCATCAACTGTGGCGCCATTCCGGAGACGCTGCTCGAGAGTGAGTTGTTCGGACATGAAAAAGGGGCCTTTACCGGAGCGACACAGCAACGAAAGGGGCGCATCGAAAGCGCACAACACGGCACGCTTTTCCTCGACGAAATCGGCGACATCCCGTTGGGGTTGCAAGTCAAGCTGTTGCGGTTCTTGCAAGATCACACGATACAGCGGCTGGGCGCAAAGGAGACGATTGCAGTCGATGCGCGGATCATTGCGGCGACAAATGTAATACTTATGAAGGCGATCAGCGAGGGGCGGTTCAGGGAAGACCTGTATTACAGGCTCTGCGTCGTTGCGATTGCGGTGCCTGCTCTTAGCGAACGGGGTTCTGATATCACACTGTTGGCGCGGACATTCTTGACGAAGTTTGCTGAAGAGCAAAAAAAATCGTTGAAGGGGTTTACGCCTCAAGCAGTGGAGGCCTTGACGGCGCACAGTTGGCCTGGGAATGTCAGGGAATTGGAAAACAGGATTAAGCGCGCCGTCGTGATGGCGGAAGGAAAATACGTGACTCCTATGAACTTGGAATTGAAAGGTCCCTCTTCATCCGAAGAGGACACGTCCACACTCAGAGCCTCACGCGACAGTCGTGAAAAGGATCTGGTGCGGCTCGCGATGGAGAAAGCCGACGGGAATGTGTCCAGGGCTGCTGCGGAACTGGGGATCAGCCGTCCCACGCTGTACCAGTTACTTGCCCGTTACGGATTGAAAAAGACGAAATCCGAGGAGCAGAAAGAACAGGCCTAGCCCGCATTATTCATGAGCACTTCTACTCCAATCGCTGATCCTCTGCTACGACGAGCCTTCGGCCAGCGGGCTCGCCCCTCGGACCTTCCACGTACTGTTGGGGACCGGCACCCTTCATTTTGGTGCCTGTCCCCGTCCGAGGAACAACGGGACAGGCATTGCCGCATACGTCGGAGCCAGTCCCCTCTGGCTCCGCGCGCTGGTCTCGCAACGCGGCTTAGCGATTTCGCGACGAACCGTCATGAATAGTGCGGGCTAGCAGGCTGTTGACAAACTACTTGAGCATAACGGACACGCAAGGTCTGGATACTCACAGACCCGTTCAGAAGCAATCGCAGGCCGCAGCTTCTGATATAGGCTGAGGTTAAGGCCAAGGTTTAGCGAAGATCAGACTTTCCTTTTCTCAACCTTAGCCTGAACCTCAACCTTCTTTGCGTCCGTCTTCTTTCTTCAAGAAGAGAATCGGCAAGCAGGGCCAGTCCTCTCACAAGAGGACCGGCCCTTTGCTTTTGGGGCCACGGAGTTTCAAGCGGCAGGACCGAAAGAGAGCTCATGCCCCCGCTCAATCCGAAGCGTTCTGTACTGGTAAGCAATAGAGAAGACTTTGCCTTTGGTCAGTAGTAGGTTTATGAAGGGTGAACATGAAGGCATTGAATATCTCAAGAAGACTCCTGGCCTGGTGGTCTCTCGGGCAGCTGTGTGTGCTGGTTGCTTGCGCCACCCCGCATTACGATGCCAGGAGCATTCCCAGCGATGGAATCGGCCCGCCCCCGTTGGTCCGTCTTCATGATGTGGCCTTTCCCCTCCTGGTGGCGGCGGCAGATTGGTGTGTCCTTGAACAGGAGCCCACCTATGGATTCTTGATCATGGAGATCGGCCTGTCCAAGGGGCATGCAGGAGCGGAGGGAGGACGTGGGGTTTCCGTGGTCTATGTCCATCCACAATCACCTGCCGCCTCAGCTGGACTCGTGCCGGGCGATCAATTGATCAGCGTCAACGAGCGGCCTGTGGCAGGAGTTCGAACCGAAGAGGTGTCGCAGTTGATACGGAGGATGACGGTGGCTCGTATTCAGCCTCTCCAGCTCGACGTCGTACGGAGTGGACGCCACCATACCCTGAACCTGTGGGCAGTCCCAGCCTGCCAATTCTCGGTTGAGCTGATTGAGAGTGATCGGATCAATGGGATCGCCGATGGACGGCATGTCGGTGTCACGACCGGAACGATGCGGTATGTCGACTCGGATGACGAACTGGCCTGGGTGGTGGCGCATGAAATCGCCCATAACCTGCTCAATCATAGCCAAAATGCCCGGTTACGCGCGATGCTCAATGCGTTTGTCGGTGCGACCATGGGCGCCTCTGCGGAGGCGCCCACCGAGGTGCCACGACGTTCCCTCGAAGCGCGAGCGGATTATGTTGGAGCCTACATCATGGCGCGAGCCGGCTATGATGTGCGGGTGATCAAGCATTTCTGGCGCAGAATGGAGCGCCTTCAGTCAGGAGAGGAGAGATCTGAGATGGACGTCACCCATCCGACGACTGCCGAGCGTCTGGCCGCATTTGACGTGACACTCAAGGAGATTCAAGAGAAGCGGGAACGAGGAGAGTCATTGCAACCGGTGTTGAAAAACGCGCAGTGACCAATTGTTCCTTGTGAAGTCCAGTCTCGATCCTTCCCTTCCTCATAGACCTGCCAGTGTTTTTCTGGCTTCTTCAGATCCCGTGAAGGTCTGGCTGAGTTTCAGCGCCGTTTGGAGCGACTTTTTTGCTCCGGCCTGGTCGCCATTTTTCTGCTGTGCCATCCCGTAATGAAAGTGGACGGCCGCCTCATTGGGTAGTTTTTCGACCGCTTCTTTGAGGAGGCTCATGGCGAGGAGATTGGCGTTCTTTTTATAATAGATCCATCCGAGTGTGTCGGCGATGTTAGATTCGTTCGGTTGTTGCTCGCGCGCCATCTGGGCGTGCGAGAGCGCTACGTCAAGGTTGCCTCCCTGTTCGACAAGGATCCACGCCAGGTTATTCGCTGCCGGAGCGAACCGAGGGTCGAGTTTCAGAATTGCCTCATAATGGGTCTGCGCCTTATCGTATTCTTTGCGACCCTCATGAATAATGCCCAACACCATATGGGCTGGTATGACCTTGGGATCCTTTGCGAGGACGGCTTCAAATTCCTTGGCGGCCTGATCCGTCTTGCCCGCCATGTGATAGACCTGGCCTAGGTTCATGTAGGCAGCTAGGAAGGAATTGTCGAGTTCGAGCGCCTTCTTGAAGGCTGTTTCTGCCTGCCCCGGGTCTTCGGCTTGCATCCAGAGTTGGCCCAGAAGGTTATAGAGGAAAGGGTTGTTCGGAGAAGCGTCCATTTGCTTATTCACCCGCTCTCGGGCTTCGTTCGCTTTCCCTTGCGCGATCTTGATCATGGCTATTTGGGCCAATGCATCGATGGCCGTCGGCTTTCTGATGAGCGCATCTTCGAAGTGGGCCAACGCCTTGGCATTGTTTTTCTCGGCGCGGGCTACGAGGCCGAGACGGTAGGGACCGACGGCTTCTTTTGGCAGGGCCTGCGCGACAGCCTCGAAGACCTGCCTGCTCTTGGCAAAGTCTCCCTTCCGGAGGTACGCATCGCCGGAAATGATGGCTGCTTGCACGTTGCGTGGGTTCAGTTGAATGGCCGCCTGGGCTTGTTCGATGGCCATGTCTGTAGAGCCATCGGCCAAATAGATCTCAGCGAGCGCGGTGCGGGATTCGGGCAGGTTCGGGTTCAGCTTCACCGCTTCTGTGAATGCTCCCCGAGCCTGAACAGTCTGGCCCTTCTGCATAAATGCCACGCCGAGGAAGTGATGCGCCGTTGCGAGTTGCGGTTCGTCTTTTAGCACCCCCTGGAGGAGAGAAATGGCTTCGTCCGCATTGCCTTTTGCCAATCGGATTCTCGCGTCGAAGAAACGTCCATTCAGATCCTTGCTATTCTTTTCCAGAATCGCTTTCGTGCGGGCCTCTGCTTCCTCCACCTTCCCGCTATCGAGATAGTGTGAAATCAACTTGTCACGGGCGACGGTCGAGCCGGGATTGAGTTCTGCTGCACGCTGATAGCCGGCGAGAGCCTTCTCTCGCTGGCCAAGCCAGGTAAAAAAATCACCCAAGTAGATGTGCGGTTTTTCGTCTTTCGGTTTAACCGAAGCCAGCTTCTGCAGCGTGGCTTCTACTTCGGCCCACTTGCCGTAGCGCTGATAGAGGCCGGCGAGTCTCAAGTACATGTCTTCGTTGTCTGGGGCGATTTCGAGCGCTTGCTTATAGATGATCTCCGCTTGGTCCGGCTTGCCGGTCGTTACGCGAAAATCTCCGAATGCGACCAAGATTTCCGTGGAACGAGGGTCTATCGTCAACGCTTTTTTGAGTGTCTCCTCGGCCGCGGCTAGATCTTTCGCAAAGACTTGAGCCCGAGCCAATTCAATGTACGTGCGCATGTTCTTTGGATCGAGCTCGATGGCTTTCTTGAGCTCCGCGATTCCCTCGGCATAATGCTTTTCATTGATCAGACTCCGTCCTTTCAGAATGAGCCCTTCTGTATTTTGTGGCGCCGACACCAGGACGATGTCGGCTTGTTCGCGCGCTTTCGCCGGTTCATTGCTGAGTAAATACAGTTCACCCAACTTGAGCTGGGCGTCACGGTTCGTCTTGTCCAGCTCCACTGTTCGGCTCAGCTCGGTGAATGCGCCCTGAAGATTTTTCGCCCCGCCTAACCTGAGGTGTGTCAAGGCCAAGCGGTAATGAGTATCGGCATCTTTCGAGTCGAGTTGCACAACATTTTTGTATTCAATTAAGGCTTCGCTGTATTGCCCCTTGCCGAAGTAGGTCTGAGCCAGTTCGAGATGTTTTGCTTTCTGTGATTCAGGAGAAAACCGGTCACAGCCGCCGATGAGAAGGGTGATCAATATGCCAATTACTGATGTCGAAATTACAAGTCGCATGAAAAGGGACTTCTCGGTAATGACGGTGATGAAGCTTTTCGAGGTGTGGGGACGTCACCGACAATGATCAATCATACATAGGCGTCCCTTTGCTTTCCAATGAATAGATGAGATGCAATCACACAGTTAACAGTTGTACGCTTGTCTTACTTAACAAATCATCTGTTACTGCATTTCCCTGTGAGGCCCCCATGCCCTTCTCGATTCCCCCTCTCGCCGTTTCCCCGTGCCATGCGCTGTCACGTCCCACGCGGGACCATTCCTCATGCTGCCACTGGCCGTCCCGTCGCTTATACAGCGCAGACACATATTGAGCACAACGTCTTAGTCCAAGGCGTGCCGTTCCGCCGGTGTCTTGTAAAGACCCGGTCAGTGACTGTCAGTATTCTTTACAGTATTGTGAGCACGGTCTGAAAGGGGAGTTGCGCTGCATGCATGTGTTATTTCAATTAGTTATGCGTCTTACGCCGCGGCAATTGTGCCACTTACGCCAGGCATGTGTGGAATACTGTCAAAAGCATTGACACATTCACGAAGTGGCTGAATTGTCTTCAGTGATAAATCAATCACTTACATGATGGACACAAATTTGCATTGCATGTGTTCAGATTTTCCTGGGTCCTAAGCAGGAAACTCAACCGAAAGAAGATTCGCTTCGCACTCTGATGGATCGAGGGTTATTTTAGCAGACGTTTCTGGGGGAGGATTTTATCATGAAGAAAGCATTGTGGTTGAGTGGAGTATGTCTATTGAGTTTGTGGGCGGCTCAAGCGCAGGCAACCTCCATTACATCTATATACAATACGGGCGTGGATGCGTCGCACACGGTGTTGTCGGATGGCACGAACCCCGATCCTCACTATACGTTGACTTCGGTTCCAACCGGCAGCTCGACGGTTACCCTGATCAGGACGTCTGCCGGTGGTTTTCCCGTTAATCATTATCTTGGCGATAACGCATCCTCCACCTGGATCGGGCCAAATAACGCTCACAATCTAGTTTCACCTGTGGGGAACTACTCCTACCAGACCACCTTCAATTTGACGGGCTTTAATCCGAGTACAGCTGTGGTGACAGGGAATTGGGCAACAGACAACGTGGGGGTAAATATGTTCCTCAACGGGAACCCGCTTTTCCTCACAAGTGGAAGTTTCACGGCATTTACACCTTTCACGATTAACAGTGGCTTTAATGGAGGGGTGAACACCCTCACTTTTCTGGTGAATAATTCAGGCACCAGCGCTAACGCTACCGCGCTTCGTGTCGAAATGAGCGGCACGGCAAGCACCGCAGTCCCAGAACCGGACTCTCTCCTCCTCCTCCTCCTTGGTGGTGGTCTCTTGGGCGTGGCGGTGTGGCGGCTGAAGAAATCGGCGTAAACTATAAGCCTACAGTCATCACAGACGGCGGTTCCAGCGATGGGGTCGCCGTTTTTGTTTGGCAGGGTCTGACACTGCTATAACCGATATGGTCCTTCGGTTAGTGGTTCCACTCACGGTAACCCGCCTTGCGGCTTACTCCTTCCCCTCTACACCGAGCCTCCCTGCGAGGCCCCCACGCTTCGTCCCTATCGTCGCTTCCCCGTGCAGTGCGGTTACGTACAACGCTGGACCATTCCAAGGACAAGGCATTGTCTGGAACTTTTCGTTGAGCGGGTTGGAAACTCTCGGGCGATGTTCCCTACAAGTTGGGCCTACGTGTTCCTTAACCGTGAATTTGCCAAACGAAGAACGCATCTTTGTGGCTGCTGCGATGGTGCGCTGGGTCCGGGGCCAGGAGTTCGGCCTGGAAAATTTGGCGGTTGAGAAGCAGACGCATAGTCGGGTGGAGCATGTAATCAAATGAGTCGTACAGGAATCCGGTGAAAACATCCCCTGAGCAACGACCGCCCCAAACGCGACAGCATGTCTCTCGAAGAAGCCACCGTCTCAAATATGTGGGAGATCGCGGCGATTGTGGAAGTGCTGGAGCGGAAGGGCTTGTGTCTCGGCCATCTGTCGTGATGTCCCGGCTCTTAGTCGGCGAGCCTGTGGCCCATTTCCGAAATGGAAAGATTATCGGTGCGTACAAGGGGCTCCGCGTTGCGATCTCATAACCACCTCACGATGTCACTTCGTGCACGGTCACGCTATCCCCTCCGATCTCGGTCGTGGTGCCTTCCACATCAAACACGAACTCCACCCTATGCGAGCCTATGCCGAAGAGCCCCGTTGTGGCCGTCGTGCCGTCGGAGGAGGGGAAGCCATACGATGCTGTATGTTCGACATGATGCACGACTCCATCCAAGCGTACCGTTAGCCTCACATTCCGTGGGTCGGTGGTGAATCTCACCATACCCCACGGACCTGCGCCCGGATTGCCCACGACTTTCAGCCTCACCCCAAGGCGGGGGCGGCTATCCGCCGGGTGTGACGGTCGCGACGTTGCTACTGCCCGACTCCTGATTAGTAGTGATCATAGGCCGTAATGAAGTAATAGCTGCGTCACGGTCGGCGATCCAATATGATAACTGGTTGTTTCTCCAAAACTAGCCAAAAGAGACGCATGCCCAGAGGCGAGTGTGCAGGGTTGCTGACTACATTGATAGACGCGATAGCCCGCACAGGTCCGGGTCACTGTTGGCATTCCACGTTAACGTGGCACCCCCCGCTATCGACGACAACACAAGATGAGGCGGGGGCGGAGGCGGGGCCGTGGACACGCCGGGTGTGAAGGTCGCGACGTTGCTACTGCCCGACTCCTTGTTGGTGTGATCATAGGCCGTAATGAAGTAGTAGTGCGTCACGGCCGGCGTTCCAATGTTAAAACTCGTCGTCTTTCCCAATGTGACCAAAAGAGACGCATGCCCAGAGGCGGGTGTGCAGGGTTGCTGACTACAGTGATAGACGTGATAGCCCAACAGGTCCGGGTCACTGTTGGCATTCCACGTCAACGTGGCACTCCCCGCTGTACTCAACGACAACACAAGAAGAGGCGGAGGCGGAGGCGCGTTGGGTGTGAAGGTCGCGACGTTGCTACTGCCCGACTCCTTGTTGGTGTGATCATAGGCCGTAATGAAGTAGTAGTGCGTCACGGTCGGCGTTCCAATATTATAACTCGTCGTCTTTCCAAATCTGGCCAAAAGAGACGCATGCCCAGAGGCGAGTGTGCAGGGTTGCTGACTACATTGATAGACGCGATAGCCCCACAGGTCGGGGTCACTGTTGGCATTCCACGTCAACGTGGCACCCCCCGCTGTACTCGACGACAACACAAGAAGAGGCGGGGGCGGAGGCGGGGCTGTGGACACGCCGGGTGTGAAGGTCGCGACGTTGCTACTGCCCGACTCCTTGTTGGCCAAATCATAAGCCGTAATGAAGTAGTAGTGCGTCACGACCGGCGTTCCAATGTTAAAACTCGTCGTCTTTCCCAATGTGACCAGAAGAGACGCATGGCCAGACGCGCGTGTGCAGGGTTGCTGACTACATTGATAGACTCGATAGCCCGCCATGTCCGGTTCTTTGTTGGCATTCCACGTCAATGTGGCACTCCACGCAGTACTCGACCACAACACAAGCACAACACCAACGATGGCTTTCGCCCAATTCATCGAGATACTCCTAGTTTGTATTCTCTCCGGCAGCAGGCATACCCTTCCCGGAGAAGCTAACTTCTCAGCTGCACATGCTTCTGTCGGATTGCAGAACTGACTCCGTCATCCGCGGAGAGCTCGAAGCAAGGGATGATTCACCCCATTACTGTGGTAACTACGCAAGGGGTGTGCCGTTGCAGGAAGAGGAGGGTCAGAACAAAAACCCTGAATATACGCTGTGGCGAGAGGAAGATTGATGAGGACATGCAGGGAGTCTGTAGGAGATTGTGGCAGCTTGCTGAGTTAAACGTCGTATTTCTCGATAGATAGACGCTGCAGGCATCTGCCTACAGATACGACAGTGAAGAGTGAGATGGAGCGAAGCGATACTGCGTCTGTTTCAATCACGAAGCGGGCGTCCCTTTCGCCTTTGCCCGCGACGTCGACATCATCGGGCTGATCCGCAGCCGGTGCCGCCGTGTGAGTGGCGCAAGATACAAGGTCACTTCGGGAGCAGGGAGCCGGTAGACAATCACGTACTGCTGCTATGGAAGGGGCTGGAGAAGTTGGGCTACGAGCTTAAGTAACGGGTATTCCCATTCGAAGGACTGCGGTGTGCCATCTGCCGTGGTGAGTTCGACAACGAACAATGCGCCGTCCAGACTGCGCCTGCCCTTGGCCCCTAATGGATCAGCCAAGGGTTCCTGTTCTGGATGAACAAGAACCAGGATTTCCTCGCCAGGCTGGGCATTCTGAATCCTTGAGCAGTTCGAACAATCTCGAAAATTGATCACATAGGTGAGAGAGTAGGATGGAGTCATGCGGTGCCTTCCGTGAAGGTTCCGTGATGATCGACCGAGTGTGACCTGGTCCCTGTTCATACCTTTTCATAACGGGGTGACAGCCATAGCCCGTGCCTGCGGCTCCCCCCTCCGCCTAGCTCGGATGCCATCCAAAGCGACGGGCGTTCGAGATTCTTCTTCCTGGAGGCAGCCTTGGTGACTCTCCTTCGTTGGCGTTGTTGGTCGGTGGTTGGCCTGTTCAGCATGAGATCGGTTCGTTCGGCTCGTATTATATTGGAGACGTTATAGACCATGCGCGGTGGCGGAAGAATTGGCGGCAGGTAGTGTCTTGGGCATCGCGAACCTCAGATTCTATTGGCCTGCCTTCCTCATACCGGATGCACTAAGTCTTATTTTTCGATCGTGCGAAGAGACAGCACTAGTTTCTGATCGTTCACATCGTGCACTGTCGCCTCAATACGATCACCTTGACCAATGAATTCAGTCATCCGGGTGTCCTGGTCGATATGCAACCGTACTTCCTTCCCGTCAAACCGCTGGACCAAAAAGTTATTGCGATCAAAGCGCAAGACTTCGCCCTTGATGGTCTCGATGCCGTGCCATGTTGTTTTATTGCACTTCACGATATTCGGTTGTTCGCCTTTCCGCTCAGCGCAGGGGTCGGGTTTCATTCTTTCTGCCGCCTGCGTGGCAGTGGACAAACTCAGGCACAGCACAAGGGGACACCACATGACACCGATGATTTTGGGAAGAGATACCATGAGGCCTCCCCGAGTATAAAACGAATTCAGACCACTGTACTCTCTCCGGAGTCTTGTTAGCTGAGCAATTGTGATCAGATCGCGGAGATGTCCAAGTTTTTGGTGACGAGTCGCATGGGCGATCAATGCGGGTGGGAGTTAGATCGTCAGGGAAAAGACTTGTGAATGAAAGAAATGAGTTGTTCTTTGGCCCGTAGACCTACGTAACCCCTGTGAGGGGGGTGCGGTTGAGGAAGTCTAAGATGTAGATTGGCGTCTAGAGACACTAAGAAATTGAAATGAAATCAATAGGGTCTCATGGGCACTCGTAGGCAGAAGGAACGACAGATGGCACGGAACGGCTTCGCGGCCAGAGTCCTAGTCGGGGCGCTCATGTGGGGTGGACTCGCTGCGTCGGCACAGGCAACGTCGGTCACGTTTGACTTTAATAGCATTACGCCCGTATGTGCGTCGCCAGCCTATGGTCACCCTTGCAGCGCGAGCACCGCAACGACCGACAACGGTCACATTACCACATACATGAATAGCGTCCTTGGGGCTGCGGGTATGGGAACGGTTACGCTGAACACGGGAACCCAATCGATACAAACCTTGCCTGATCAAGCGATCCCGAGGTGGAATCAAACCGGCAGCTTCAATACCAGCAACCAAGTCTATCTGGGCAATTCGGATGGGGCAACCGACTATCAAGCAACGGCGACGCACGCCTACGCATCGGACACGTATCTCATTAACGCTTGGCAAAGCCAGACAGCGAGCCAGGCTGATCGTATCGTTATGTCGTTTTCCCATCCAATTTCCGCGGTCGCTTTTCATTGGCAGATTTTCCCTTACGTCTGGAACTCTAGTCATCCTCCTGATATTCAGGTTTTTGCTGATCTCTCGGATGGGAGAACAGTGAAGATTTTTGGCGAGGTGCTTGGTTCCAGTACTACTGCTGGGACAACGTGTGGCGTGCTCGTCGCCTGCCCGAATCCCACGAGCACTACGTATGGCACTACCTTGACGAATCATGTCTGGGCTCAAACGGGGGACCTCGGACATTTCAATACATTCAATTTTAACTCCACTGGTTTATGGTGCATGGACGTTTCCAACGCCGGGGGTACCTGTTCTACCGCTGTCGTAACCGGGCTGCAATTTGTTGATTGGACGACGGCACCGGTCGGAATCGACAATCTTACGATTGGGACTCCCGTTCCCGAACCCTCCTCGTGGCTCCTCCTCGGCGCAGGCCTAATCGGACTGGCGGCGTGGCGGATGAAGAAAACAGCGTAAACCACAGGCCTAACATCATCACGGGCGGCGGTTCCAGCACTGGGGCTGCCGTGTTTGTTTGGTAGGGTCTGACGCTGCTATACCTGACCTAGGAGCCTGTCCGGCATTGACCGTTCTACTGCGGCGAACGATCCGCGACCATCTGCGTCGTTCTCGGCCCGGAAAAATCCTCAATGTATTCCAGTGAATACATCTCCGGTTTTTCCAGGCCTGCGGCCTCCCATCTGGCCACGCCTCTTTCGCCTCGTTACGAAGGTAATGTCGGACAGGCTCCTAGTCCTTCGGGTAGAGTTTCTACACACAGTTACCCGCCTTGCGGTTTCCTGTGTCCCTCCTAGGCTGGGCCTACCTCAAGGCTCCCATGGCTCTCTCAATTCGTCCCTTCCGTCGCTTCCCCCTGCAATGCTCTGCATAACACAACATGAACGAGCATTTAACTGGACCGTAATACTGCGCGTGCTATAAGTCTGGGTGGGCTAGTTGTTGGATGGTGTCACACTGGGAGTTGTGGAAGGATTCAAAACCAACTGGTTGTGGGCCTACTCTCCAAGACACCTACGATGGCGGCGCTCTTCCTGAGAGAAGCGGGAGGGCATGGGAGGGGATGGCTTAGCCGGAGCCATTCTGTTAGTCGGAGCGCACTCCTCTGTTGATCCAGCGTTTCGCCGAGACAGGGGATCACCGTTCACTCGGCATCTTCAGGCCCGAGCGTCTCGTTCATACGCCACGAACAGGGGGCATACCATAACTATCCGGAAGCACGCGGTCTCAGATCTGAGTAGCATCACGCACGAAGTAGACCGAACCTAAATCCAGACAACCATACTCGTTTCTATTTGGCGCACATGAGCGCATTGACCAACAAACATTTCTTCCCACGGACCAGCGTTACAAAGACTGCTTGCAGATCGCTACGCCTAATCGCCATCGGTGCAACCCTTCTTCTTACAATGATGCCCCTTCTGACTGGATGCGGCGAAGACAGTGGCGGCGGCGAGGGCCAGGTATCGACGCCAGCAGCCGCCAAAATCACCAAGGCTCTCGCGTGGCAACCAGTTGAAGACCCTTCAATCCATGCCTATTTCGTACATTACGGCCGGCAATCACCAGGGCAAGATGGTAGCTGTGCATACGAAAGCTCCCTACGTGTTACCTCCCCGTCAGCCACGGTCCCCAACCTTGAACCTAATACGCGCTACTACTTTGCGGTCAGTGCCTATAACGGTGAAGAAAGCCTCTGCTCAGAAGAAGTATCGATCGTCACGCCTCCTGCTTCCATCGAGACCGATCGACGAAGCCCCTCCCATGCCCCCCTTGCAATGCTGAACACAACCGCGTCATCGGGCGCGCCATTATTGGCAAAGTTGTCGGCGTGATCGACGGCGACACCATAGAGGTCTTGCACAACCAACACCCCGAACGTATCCGTTTGAATGGATGGTCAACAGAAGTGGCCTCAGGAAAGAGGTCGAGGTTAAGGTTGATGGCAGATCGTTTGAGGTTGGAGGTTCGAGGTGAGAGGCCTGAGGCCGAGCGGAAGGTTCAGAAGGTTCAGGTTGAGGGACAGATCGTTTGAGGTTGGAGGTATGAGGTTTGAGGCGCGAGGCCTGAGGCCGGATCGAAACCCGAAGCCTCTAACCGCATGCCTCTACCCTCAAACTTCCCCCTGCCTCCAACCTCCAACCTCTCTTCCCGCCTCCACCCTCTGCCTTCAGATATGGGCGATTCTTCAATTGACACCCATATAGATACAGGTTATCGTATGGGTATCAATTGCCTGAGATCAGGGGACGACACCATGAAGACCACGATTGAGATCGATCAGCAACTCTTGCGCCAAGCGCAGAAGACGCTGGGTACAGACACGATTAAAGGCACAGTGGAGGCGAGCCTGCGCACCGTCATTCAGCGTAGCCAGTTAGAAAAATTGGCTAATGCGCTGGGCACAATTCCTCTCGATCTGACGCCTGGCCAGCTCCGCTCCCAGCGGCACAAACGGCGCTCCCATGTATCTCGTTGACACCTCCGTCTGGATCCATGCACTTCGTCCGTCTGGAAATGCCGAGATCCAAGCCAGACTCAAGCCCTTGATCATCAATGGACAGACGTCTATCACGGAGTGGATTCTTCTTGAACTGATGACGGGGCTAGTCAAGTCCGAGCAGCCCTCCAGTCTCCTCCAGTGGTTTACGCCGGTGTCCCGGCTCCCGTTCAACCTGGAGTGGTGGGACAGCGCATGGGACTTAGCGGGACGTCTCAGAAGACAGGGGGTGTCTCCTTCGGCAGCGGATTGTCTAATCGCCACGATCGCGATGAAGCACCAGGTTACCTTGATTCACTGCGATTCCGACTTCGAGGCGATGAAGCCGATTCTCCGATTGCAAACCCTCGATTGGACCCAGTACCTCCGTGTAACCTGAGCATGTGGGGTTGCAGGCGGGAAGGTTAGAGGTAGGAAGGTTGGAGGGTAGAGGGTGGAGGTTTGAGGCCTGACGAGAGGCTGAGGCCGAGGTTGAGGGGGCTGAAGAGATGTTGGGGAAGGCCGACTCGTCATTTCCGAGCTTGACCTTAACCTTGACCTGAACCTTCTGGGAAGGGTGGAAGTTGGAGGGTGGAGAAGGCTGAGGCTGGAAGCTGATCGCTGAAAGCTCACAGCGAATGGGGAGGGGAGCGGCTCCTGATTTCTATAATCTGGCCTCATACCTCCAACCTCCAACCTTCCCGCCTCCAACCCCACCATTCGCTCTCAGCCATCAGCTTTCAATGACTGCCTTCCAACCTCCAACCTCCAACCTCAACCTTCCTCAGGCCTGTGCCATGCCTTTGAAGATCTGTCTGACTCCCGTCAGCGGTTCCCACCCCATGACGGCAAGCGAATCGTCGGCATAGGCCGGAGAACGCATGCCATTCAACACACATGTCACCCCCGGGGTGCTCGCCAGCACCCATAATGCCTTTCGTGACAGCGATTCTCTGCGCCTTGCTTCGGGTAACAGGGGGTCGAGAATTGCCGATACCGCGGCGGTTTTGGCACGACTCCGTTCAGTGGCCTCTCTACGGAGCCCGCCTAAGAGGGTGAGTAACTGCGGCACATAGCGATCGCGCCAGGACTCCCACTGCTCGGCGGCCTTTCCAGTCAAATGCCGTGTCAGCGCCTGCATCACTTGATTGACATGCGGCGCGATCATCTGATGCTCGATCTGTTCCCAATGCTCCAGGCCTTGGATCTGAGGCCTCACGCGCGTCAACTCAACGGCCCAGGTGAAGAAGTCAGCCGGAGCCATCCCTTGACCACTATGTTGAAGGGCCGGAGCGATGGCCTTGCGATACTCTTCCTCAAGTGCCGCGACTATTTGACACTGTCGATCGAAGTCCACCGGATCGCCTTCGAGCGGAAAATCTGCCAATCGAACCACGCCGCTCTTTTTCGTCGGCATGGCATTGAGCGGACGATTGACCAGTACGGCAATCCCTTCTCGTTGCGCTACCTCCAACACCGTCTCGTGCTGATCCGCGCCGGTATTGGGCATCACCAGCGCACCTGTCTCATACAGATTCATGGGGCATTGCAGCACCGCAAAGTGGTGCTGCTCCATGCCTTGTGACGCAGCGGCGATTCGAGCTGCATCGCACATCCGAGAGAGCGAGGTCGCCTCGGCATCCGAGGGAGCTGCCGTGACCGTATTCGACGACACGCCATAGTAACGAATTCGTCCTGCCGACACTTGCGATTCGAAAAAGGTAAATGCCTGTTCAATTCGGCGATAAAAAGCGTCTCGCGCCACCTCAAGATTTCCATCTGAATGATGCGCGGCCTCAGACAGAAAGTATTCTGGATTGTGCAGCAAACAGACATCGAGTGTGGCCAATCCAAGTCGATCCAGTGACAGTGAGAGTTGATCAGCCAGGTACTCCGGGTGAATACAATGCCAGATGCCCTCACCGTACTTGACCATGTCGGGATAGGGGCGCCCGGCCTGCTCCCGTGCCTCCGCCTGTTTCAAGTTCTCCCCTTGCACATAGCCGATCTTCGAGACGACGATGACCTCTTCACGAGCCAGATCACCGTCCTTGATCAACTCGCGTAACACAGAGCCGACCAGACGTTCACTGTCGCCGTCCATGTAATTCGTGGACGTGTCGATGAGATTCACACCTTCTCGCAAAGCCTTCTTGAATGCGTCTCGATGCTCCGGCTCCCTCGTATCGACCCGATAGGTACCGAACCCCAATCGGGACGTTGTCAGCCCCCTGTTGCCGAATCGGCCATACCCACGTTCCATGTGGCTGTCATGGGATGACTGACTCATAATACGCGCGGCATACCTGGCTGTCCCTTCGGGGCTGGCCGACCCAGGGAGCGCCGATCCTTGCAAGAGTGTCTGTTGAGTCGGCTGATTCGTTCGTTGAGACGCCGACTGCAATGCCTCGGTGACTTCCTGGGGATCAGTGATGGGGCGCTGACAGGAAAAGTCTCGACAGATATAGAGTGCCGCCTTCCCCTCAACCAACCCCCTGCCGGCCAGCAAAGGATGACCGGATGGCGTACCTGTTCCATCTCCGGAGGCAATCACACGATGCGGGAGGAACACCTCGCGCACCGCGAGCTTCAGGGCCTCCAACCCTGGGTCGTTGGGCGCACCGACGAAAGCCAATTCAATCGGCCCTTCCGCCAGGAGATCCACCACGGTAAGACTCTTGGCAAAGGCTCTCGGATACCTGGCTATCTGGCGGCCATAGGCGCGAATCCCGCCGATCGCCGCCTCGCGCAGATCCTGGCGATCGTAATGGAAGGAGAGCCTGGCCAGGGCTGAGACTGCCACGGCGTTCCCACTAGGTGTCGCGCCATCCGCCCCTTCACGCGCTCGCATAATCAGCGTTTCGTGTGCCGTCGCAGTCGTATAGAATCCTCCCTGATCCTTGTCCTGGAACGAATCCATCATCCGCTCTCCCAATTGAAGCGCGGTTGTGAGATATCGTTCCTGTCCACAGGCTTCATAGAGGTCGATCAATCCTTCTGCCAGATAGGCATAATCCTCCAATACCCCGTCGAGATGGGCTCGGCCCTGCCGTGAGGTACGGAGCAATGTTCCATTGGCAGTTCTGTGCACCAGCAAGAGAAAATCTGCCGCTTTGATGGCCCCGTCGATGTAGCGGCTGACTCCTAATACACGACCTGACTCGGCCATCGTCGAGATCATCATGCCGTTCCAGGCCGTGATGATTTTGTCGTCGAGCCCTGGCGGAACTCGCTCTTGGCGGGCTCGATAGAGGAGGAGGCGCACGCGTTGAACCGTTTCGCTGAGCTCATCGATGGTGAGGTTCAATTCCTTGATCACGGCCTCGATGGGACGCAGTCGATTGGGGATACTCCGATGCTCCCAATTTCCCGGGTCGGAAATATCGTAGCAGGCACAGAACCGGCGGGTATCTTCGGCATTCTGGAGTACGGCCTGGACCTCCGCCGGCGTCCAGACGAAAAACTTTCCTTCGACCCCTTCCGAGTCCGCATCCGTCGCAGAATAAAATCCTCCTGCAGGATCGGTCATCTCCCGGAGAATATAGTCAATCACTTCCGTCGTGACCTGGCGATAGGAGGTCTGCTTGGTCACCTGATAGGCTTCCAGGTAGGTCCGGGCCAAGAGGGCATTGTCGTAGAGCATCTTTTCGAAATGGGGAACCAGCCATCGCTCATCGGTGGAGTACCGCGCAAACCCGCCGCCGATATGATCATAGATCCCCCCGGCCGCCATGGCATCGAGCGTGCGGGTGACCATCTGCAAGGTTCGGTTCTCTCCTGTTCGACGGTAACAACGGAGAAGCAATGAAAGCCCTGCGGAGGGGGGAAATTTCGGCGCAGTGCCGAATCCACCGTGGCGTTCATCAAAATTTTCGCGAAACTGGGTCACAGCCTCATCAAGCACGGAGGCACTCACTGAAACGGGGGACACCGTTTTGAGTTCGTTCTTCAACCGTTCAGTCAATTGACGCGCTTGGCTCGTGAGACCGGCGGCATCCTGTTCCCACGCATCTGCGATTTTCGTGAGTAGACTGGGGAACCCAGGACGGCCCCATCGATCATCAGGAGGGAAATAGGTACCGGCAAAGAACGGCTCCTGGTCCGGCGTCAGAAAGACCGTCATCGGCCATCCACCCTGGCCTTGATTGAGGGTGACCGTGGCCTGCATATAGATCTCGTCAAGATCGGGGCGCTCTTCCCGATCGACTTTGATACAGACAAAATGCCGGTTCATGATAGCCGCAATGGTCTCGTTTTCGAACGACTCTCGCTCCATCACATGACACCAGTGACAGGCGGAATAGCCGATCGAAAGCAGGATGGGGCGGTTCTGCGTTTTTGCCGCTTGCAAAGCTTCCGGTCCCCAAGGGTACCAGTCGACTGGGTTTGCGGCATGTTGGAGGAGATAGGGACTGGTTTCGTGGATGAGGCGATTGGATTTTGCTGAGTCTGGTGGTGTGCGCATGGCTCACGGTAGCATCGAGGCCGGAGAGGGGTCAATGAGCGGATAAGGAAAGAGGTCTGCGATCGTGAGATCGCAGACCTCTACAGAATCATTCAAGTTAGGCTTGCCTGATCAGACAAACGACTTCCGTCGCGCTTACTTGCCCTTCTCGTCCTTCTTCTCGCCCTTCTTCTCATCGCCGAACGTACCGACGTAGCCACCCTTCTTCTCGTCCTTCTTCTCGTCCTTCTTGTCGTCACCGTACACGAGGACGTGGCCGCCCTT
This sequence comes from Nitrospirota bacterium, assembly GCA_963701855.1. Classification (GTDB taxonomy): domain Bacteria; phylum Nitrospirota; class Nitrospiria; order Nitrospirales; family Nitrospiraceae; genus Palsa-1315. Next base: position 166,380 of record CAVPBK010000011.1, on the reverse strand, counting down.
CTTCTCGTCCTTCTTATCCTTGCCCTCTTCGCCGGCGAAAGCAGGAGCGCTGAAGGTCACTGCCACTGCCACTGCCATGATTGCCATCAAGATGCTCTTCATAATGTGTCACCCCCTTTACTTATACTGTGATTGTTAAGTTGGCGGTTGCCCATTCACGCAGCACTGACGGGAAGTACGCTACTGAAAATAGCGTCCTGCTGTCAAACGTTCATTTTTCGTTCTCTTCTGCCTGAATAGAATTGTCATGCACGGCAGGGAGTCGATTCGACCTAGCACCGTAGCATTTTCGCCAAACAGAAAGTGGTCAATAGTGATCACCTTTCAATGAAGTTCGTGACCCGGAAAATCCATCATAAAATTTACATGCGAGGGCATAGCTGAATTCAAACTTACCCATACCTAATACTCAATCAGCTCTGGTCCGTGACCAGGTTTATGGTAATCTTGAATGAAATGAAGGGCCGACCATGACTGACATTGAACCCTACTCCAATTACCGCTTGACCGTTCGCCTCGAACTTGCCAACACACCGGGCATGTTCGCAAAGGTGGCAGCCGTCCTGGCCGAGGAAGGCGCCAACTTGGGCGCGGTAGATATCGTCTCTGCAACGGCCAACTATATGGTGCCAGACGTGACCTTCGACGTCCGGAGCGAAGCGCATGGAGAACAGGTGCTTGCTCGGATCAGGGCGCTGCCGGACGTGAAAGTACTCTCGGCCTCCGACCGGATTTTTCTTCTGCATCTCGGCGGAAAGATTCGCGTCCAAGGCAAGTTACCCATTACCACTAGAAACGTGTTGTCGATGGTCTATACGCCAGGAGTCGGCCGGGTTTCGCAAGCAATCGCGAAGGACAAAACCAAAGCCTATGCCTTTACCGGAAAGGGCAACACGGTTGCCGTGGTCACCGACGGATCTGCGGTGCTGGGCCTCGGCAATCTTGGCCCGGAAGCCGCATTACCCGTGATGGAAGGCAAAGCCATGCTGTTCAAAGAATTTGCGGGAATCGACGCATGGCCGATCTGCCTCGACACGCAAGATCCTGACGAAATTGTTCGCACAGTTCAGGCCATTGCTCCGGGATTCGGCGCCGTCAATTTGGAAGACATCAGTTCGCCGCGCTGTTTCGAAATCGAACGCCGCTTAAAAAGCACCCTGGATATTCCGGTCATGCATGATGATCAGCATGGCACAGCGGTGGTCATCCTCGCTGCCTTGACGAATGCGCTCACCGTCACAGGGAAACGGATAGAGGAGATCCGCGTGGTCGTCAATGGTCTCGGCGCAGCTGGAACTGCCTGCTGCAGGATGCTGCTCGCCGCCGGCCTCTCTCACCTGATCGGATGCGAACCGCACGGTATCGTTTTACGAGGAGATGGTCAGCAGTTGCGGGCCTGCCGGACGGATCTCACCTCCTGCATGACCCCAGACCGTCCACAAGGGACGCTCCAAGACGCGCTCAAGGGGGCTGATGTCTTTATCGGATTATCCGTCGGCAATATCCTCACGGCGGAAGATTTGGATCTGATGGCGGCTGATCGCATCGTTTTTGCCATGGCCAATCCCGACCCTGAAGTCCCTCGTGAATTAGCCGCTTCCCACTGCCGGATTTTTGCGACCGGACGTTCAGATTATCCGAATCAGATCAACAACGCGCTCGCTTTCCCCGGCATCTTTCGGGGTGCGCTGGATGTACAGGCGCGCGATATCAACGAAGCCATGAAATTGGCTGCGGCCAAGGCCCTGGCTGAGACCATTCCCCCTGGGGCTCTCAGCGAGGACTACATTGTTCCGAGCGTGTTCGACAAGGAAGTCGTCCCGCGCGTGGCAAAAGCTGTGGCGGCAGCCGCACGTGAAACGGGTGTGGCCCGACGCCGCACTAAACTCAGCGACGATTTCGCGTCACGCTGACCATTCAACCCACATGATCCAGCTGTTTCCATTGCCCTTCTGGCACGCGACCGAGCTGTGCTACAATGCGCGCCCTAGCAGGATGCTGAAAAAGTCCGCCAGCACAAAGAAGGTTGAGGTTCAGGCTAAGGTTGAGAAAAAGAGAGTCTGATTTTCGCTAAACCTTGACCTTAACCTCAGCCTATCTCAGAAGCTGCGGCCTTGCTGAACAGCCTTTTTGAGCATCCTGCGTAAATATTTTCCTGGTTTTTCCGCAGCCTGCTGGGAGAGAGCCTGGTTGATATGCCGTTTTCACAAAGCAAATTCATTAAGTTTCAGAACGGGATGAGACGGCGCATCGACTCGTTGCGTCCGAAAGCGGAAGAGAGTCTGGAGATCGCCGTCGATACGATGATGCAGGAGCGGGTCGACAGCTTCTTTCGGGTTGAACAGGGGTTGGAGGAGGTCATCAAGTCGCTGGCTCAAATTGAAGAGGAGATAGCAGAGATCCGTGATCTCTCCGGCGCCATGCGCTTGGAATCCCGTCTTGAGTTTGTCGAAGATCGATGGGATGATTTCGACAGCGAAATTCGAGAGCGCCCCCGGCGCCGGCGCAAGAAGATCAGCCTGGCCGATATGTTGAAAGCCGCCGGCGGGGGAGGCGGCGATCTGTCGCAAGGGTCGAGCGGTATCAACAATGCGATGGACGCCTATGCCGCGATGGGCGTAGAGTTCGGAAGTTCGCTCGCCGATGTCACAGCCTCATTTCGTCACAAAGCCAAGCAACTCCATCCTGATTCGAATAACGGTGATCGCAGCGCCGAACCGGAACTGCGCCGCATGTTAGAGGCCTATCAGTATCTGAAGGAGTACTTGAGCCTCAGCAATGTTGAGCCTCCGCGATCACCGGACGCCACCTACCGTCCAACAGAATGAGATATAGATGACACCCAATCCGCCTCTGCCGTATGTGACCGACCAGCCTGCGCTTGAATCCCTCTGTCGCACGTTGCGACAGAGTCCACGGCTGGCGTTGGATACAGAATTCGTCGGAGAAGACACCTTTATTCCACGGCTCGAATTGATCCAAGTCGCCACCGCCACCACCGCAGCCGTTATCGATTTTCCTGCTGTGCAGGCCGGCGGATCGCTCGATGTCTTCTGGGAACTCATCTGTGATGGCAAGATTGAAAAAATCGTCCATGCCGGGCGGCAAGATCTGGATCTGTTTGCCATACATGCAGGACAGATCCCGAAACCGTTTTTCGATACCCAGATCGCTGCCGCCATGGTCGGGTATGGCGCCCAAGTCGCATACGCGAACTTAGTTCAGCGACTCCACGGCACGAAGCTGGCGAAAGCCCATACCTTTACCAACTGGAGTGCACGACCGCTTTCGGATGACCAAATCGCGTACGCATTGGAAGATGTCGAATTTCTCCTGTCGATCCATACGCATTTACAGGATCGCCTGAACACGCTCGGCCGGTCAGAGTGGGTCAATGAGGAATTTGCACGACTCGAAACGGCGGTGGGAGAAAAAAGCCGAGAGCCGCAGGAACGCTACCAACGAATTCGTGGATGGGACACGCTGAAGCCCAAAGGAGCTGCGGTGCTTCGTGAATTGGCTGCCTGGCGAGAAGCGGAAGCTCGCCGCCGGAATGTGCCGCGCGGACGCGTTCTGCGAGACGAGGTGCTTATTCAACTCGCGCGCCATCCACCCAAATCGATCAACGATCTCCGTGGTCTCCGTGGCGTCCATTCCTCCGAGGTTGATCGACACGGTGGACAACTATTGTCCACCATCACCTCGGCATTGGCGCTTCCGCCGTCGGCATGGCCGGAAGTCCCTTCCGAACGGAAACCAGACCCTGAGTCGACCGGCATCGTCGAACTCCTGCAAGCTGTGCTGAAGACCCGTGCTGCAGAAGAAGGGATTGCCCCCACAATGCTTGCCACCAGTGCAGATCTACAAACACTTGTGGAAGCGAAGAAGAATCGGACAGCTCTCAATGTGCCCATTCTTCATGGCTGGCGACGACAATTGGCCGGTGATCTGCTCTTACAAGTATTAGATGGAGAAATCACCATCGGCGTCGACCGGACTTCTGGCGCCCTCCAAATGACCTCGGGACGTCCCTCGAAAACTGAAAACTGACGCGTCATCTCTCACTAGCCCTGCCTGCTAACCTCATCAGACTGTTCAAAAACGGCCCTGACTTAGCCTGCACTCTGATGGCTCCCTAATAGGGGAACCGTCGGACGCCTGATTTTCCCAGAAAAACTATGAGTTAAGAGGGGGAGTGGCTTCTTTACTGCCCATTGCCTGCTTCCTAGGTTGGGCTGGCTGGTATGGATCTGGCACCAGGCTAGACAACTCTATACGGGTGCGGGCAATTATGATGGGTCTGCTCTGGAAATCTTTTCTCACTATTCTTTTCCCCGGAGGGCTGATTTTTCTCATTGCGATTGGATTTCTCCGCCCCCTGGGACATCCAATGTGGCTGCAACAGCCGATTGCAGCCTTACCGTATATCGTTCTTGCGTTTGGGCTCTTCTTTGGCTGGTACTTTTCCAGCAGCCGCATGATTCTCTCCCTGCTCGTGCTGGCACTCGCCGATCGAGCACTGGTTTTACTTCCCACCAACGGGGGCGATCAGGAAGCCGCAAGTCAGACAATTGTCGCCATCACCGCTTTTCTCGTCCCTCTCAACCTCTTGGCATTTTCCATACTCAAAGAAGATTCCCTTTCGACACTCCGCGGCGTAACGCGTGTAGTGCTCGTGTTGGTCCAACCCTTTCTGCTGCTCTGGCTCTGCCTTCCGGACCAGCAAGTCCTGGCCTCCTCATTCACCCGGGAGTACATACCCTCGCGGTACATGGAATGGACGCCGGTTCCACAGCCAGCGTTGGTGGCATTTGCGATAGCAGGTCTGTTGCATGTCCTACGATTCACTCTGCATCGTAACCCACTAGAGGGAGGGGCAATCTGGGCGTTGTGTGCCGTTTTCGTGGCCTATCATACGAGTCGCTACGGATGGCAACCAACAAATTTTTTCATGGCTGCAGAGCTGATCCTTTTCGTCACATTGCTCCAATCTTTTTATCAGCAGACCTACCGCGACGAACTCACAGGTATTCCAGGCCGTCTGGCCTATGACGAAGCGATAGGGCAACTCGGGAAACGATTTTCTATTGCAATCATCGGCATCGATCAGTTGACTCAGTACGCTAATATTCATGGGAAATCTGTCAGTGAGCAGATTTTGAAACTGGCGGCACCAAGAATTCAGGCCGCGTGTTCTGAAGGGCAGATTTTTCGTACAACCGGAGAAGAATTCACCGTGCTGTTTCCTGGTAAATCAGCCACAGACACTATGGGTACGCTGGATATCGTCAGGAAATCGGTCGAAGCCATAAGTCTGTTCCTTCGAGTGCCAAATCATGTATGGGAACAGCGAGGAACCAAAGAAGCCGGATCACGCGACCGAGCACTCCCGATCACCCTGAGTATCGGTGTGGGGGAAAAACTGACCGACAGCGCGACCCTGACTCTGGTGATCAAGTCGGCCTATCGCGGCCTCTATGATGCCAAGGGAATAGGAGGGAACGTCGTAAAGCGAGGATTGGAGGCGGTTGTCCCTGCACGACGGTCTCAATCTGAATCAGGGAGAATTGTCGCGAGCGGAGAATACGAAACATAGGCCTGCTAGAGAAGTTCTTTCACAGACTCCGCCGGTCTAGCCAAAATCACCTTCTCGCCCTTTTCGACAATCGGACGCTGAATGAGATCTGGATGGGTCACGAGCACATCGAGCCATTCGTCATCCGACAGAGTCTTTTTTGCTAAACCGAGCTCCTTGTAGATGTCTTCTTTGGTTCTTAGGATATCCTTCGGCGAAAGTCCCGCTTTCTTCAAAAGATTCTTGAGCTGCGCCTTTGTGAAGGGCTTCTCATAGTAGTTGACGGCCTTAAAGGGTGTGCCGCTCTCTTGTAACAACTGTACCGCCTGACGGCATGTGCTGCAGGTCGGTTTCTGGTAAATCGTTACCTCTGCCATGTTCAAACTCCTAATCTCAGCGTCTCGCCGGCCTTGACGCCATTTTTATCCGTGTGATACACGGATCTCATCTCATCTCATCTATGTGAAGGTCCATTATGCCGACGCCAATCTTCGGAACTAGCTCCAGTGGGCAGTTTTCCTGCACCACAGACACGCAGCACACCTTACGAGACCTCCGTACCAAGCGCAAGGGGCAGCCGGTGTTCGTCCTCGGGCATGTCTTGGCCCGAAAAGGGCAAGAAGGAACCTTCGAGGTCTTTAATGACCGCCTCGCCATCGTCAAATTCTCCGACGGCGGCGCAATCGGGTATGACCCGTTCGAATTGCTCTTACCCACCGATATTGACGACAAGGGAACCAGCTATTTTGAAATTCGTCCCTGTCGGCAGTGCGAACAACTCTTCCCCTTGACTGCAGAAGAGTGTGAGTCAGCAGAAGAGCCCAGTTCTTGTCCGGAATGCCGGGGGTTGAAATAGGCTGAGGATAAGGATGAGGCTGAGGTCGGAATGCTTGCTCGCTTAACCTGAGCCTAGACCTCAACCTCTCCTGTCAATCCACCAGTGGCGCGATCTCGACGGCTTTCTTAATCAAGCAATCGCCCGCAAAAGACTGTAAGGACATCGGCAGCATGCCGGCGTCGATCACACGCACTGTGATAATTTGAAAACCTTCGGCGACTTTGTACCCTTCCACCCTCATGGCATGACAGATTTCTAGCTTTTTCCAAATGAGATTATTCAGGATTGTTTCCGACGCGAGCAGCTTCATATCCGACACTGCGTCATTCACTGAGACTTTTGCTGACACCCGCGCCTTATCTTTTGGTATTTCGCTCACGACGGCAAAACCGAGGATCTCGCTGTCGGCCTGGACCAAGGAGGCTGTTCCCATCGTGATGAAACTGAATAGCAACAGCAGGAGGGACAGATGCAACGTCATCGCTTACCCTCTTTGCGCATCGTTCCTCGAATGAACAGCCGAAAATTTAGTATGCCAACCGATCAGCGCCATTTCAAGATCCTGCGCTCCGAACATGATAGACTGTCTCGATTCTAACAGGCTGCGGAAAACGTTTCGCGCCTGTCTCGCGTTTCACGCGCTACGGGCTAAGGAGCACGATCATGCCACATGACTTTATGCCGGGACTCGCTGGGGTTCCCGCAGCCAAATCTGCGATCAGCGATGTAGACGGGCAGCGAGGTGTGCTGGAATATCGTGGTATTCGGGTTGAAGAACTCTGTCTGCGGTCGACCTATCTCGAAACCGCCTATCTGTTGCTATTCGGACACCTTCCCACTGAATCACAGCTCGCTCGATGGAACGAGGATATCATCCATCACCGCCGGATCAAATTCAGGATTGTCGATTTATTGAAATGCCTTCCTGAGCAGGGGCATCCCATGGACGCCCTGCAGGCTGCAGTCGCTGCGTTAGGCATGTTTTATCCTGGCCGTAATGTCCAGGACATTGAAAATAACTATTGGTCTGCCGTCAGGCTCGTGGCAAAGCTGCCTACAATCGTCGCGGCCTGGGCGCGTCTGCGGCATGGGAATGAGTATATTCCACCGCGCGACGATCTTGGATTTTCGGAAAACTTTCTCTACATGCTGACTGAGACGGAGCCCCTTCATTTGTGGAGCAGCATTTTCGACGACTGCCTGATCCTCCATGCCGAGCACACGATGAATGCCTCAACCTTCACCGGCATGGTCACCGCATCGACGCTGGCCGATCCCTATACTGTCGTCGCCTCTTCAATCGGGGCCCTGAAGGGCCCGCTGCACGGCGGGGCCAACGAAGAAGTTGTGCAAATGCTGAAAGAGATCGGTGAGCCAGGAAAGGCCAGGCTGTATCTCGAAGAACAGGTCCGCGCAAAACAGAGGCTGATGGGCTTCGGTCACCGGGTGTATAAAGTCAAAGATCCCCGTGCGACGATCTTACAAGGTCTCTGCGAAAGACTCTTCAAGGAAAATGGTAGTTCACCGTTATATGAGGTCGCCCTAGAGGTCGAACGGGTTGCAGAAGAGCTGCTAAAGGGAAAGGGGATTTATCCCAACGTCGACTTTTACTCCGGGATCGTCTACGACAAGATGGGTATCGAGACCGATCTGTTCACTCCGTTATTCGCGATGGCGCGGGTGTCGGGGTGGCTGGCCCACTGGTTGGAGCAACTTCGCGAGAATAAACTGTTCCGTCCTGATCAAATCTATTCCGGTGAGCATAATCGACCGTACGTGCCCATTGACCAACGCTAACAGGATGAGGTTGAAGAGCTTGAGGCGTGAGGTTAGAGGTTGGAGGCAGGAACAAGAAGGTTGAGGCTAAGGTTGAGGGGGAGAAGGGTGAAGGCGGGAAATCCGAGGTTTGAGGAAGGGGCTCAGGACAGAGCACTCAGCACCACACCGTACTCTCAATCCGAACCTTAGCCTTAACCTCAACCTCAACCTTCCCCCGCTGCCTCTACCCTCCAACCTCGAACCTCCAACAATCTTAATCCCCCTTGACTCTGCGGCAGCGTGAGTTATCTCCTTTTTCATACAGAGAAATCGGCGCGCGCGGCGAATCCACATTCTGAAACTGTGAATAAGAACAAGAAGGAGGTCGATCATGACACTCGTACGGTGGGATCCGTTTCGTGAACTTGAAGACATGTCGGATCGGTTGAATCGGATGATTAGCCGTCCTGCGTCGCCTCGGACGAACGGCAAGGAGACCATGGTCGTCGCCGACTGGGTGCCATCCGTGGACGTCAGCGAAACGGACGGGGAGTACCAGATCAAGGCGGAGATTCCTGATGTGAAAAAAGAGGATGTGAAGGTGACGGTAGAAGACGGCGTCCTCACGATCCAGGGTGAGCGCAAACAGGAAAAGGAAGTGACCGGCAAAAAGTACCATCGGGTCGAGCGCTCCTATGGGAGTTTTGTTCGGAGCTTCACATTGCCCGATCTCGTCGATGAGGAGAAGGTGAAAGCGGAATTCAAGGATGGTGTCTTGAATCTCCAGCTTCCCAAGTCCGAGAAGGCAAAGCCGAAAGCGATCGAAGTCAAGGTCGGCTGATCGCACACCGCCGCATCCAGTCTGAAAAGAGGCTCGCTCCGGCGGGCCTCTTCTTTTTCCCTCTACTACCCACCATCAAGTATGCCTGGCATTACGCGCTTTAGATCGACCAACACCCTTGTGCAAGCAGGTGCCAACGTTTATTATGACGCCCGCACCATCTAGAACCCTTACACCGGAGTAGTATCCATGAAGAAGACAGCGACTCAGTCATCACCTGCGACCAGAGTTGAACGGGATACGATGGGCGAGCTGGCCGTACCGGCCAGGGCCTATTATGGTGTGCAAACCGCTCGCGCTATTGAAAACTTCCCGATCAGCTCGTTGCGATTTCCCCGCGCCATGATCAGGGCGATGGGGCTGATCAAACGTGCTGCTGCAACGGTCAATCAGTCGCTCGGTCTCCTCGATAAAAAGCCGGCGGATGCGATTAAGCAGGCAGCGACCGAAGTGGTTGAGGGAGCGCTCGACGCCGAATTCCCAGTCGATATTTTCCAAACCGGCTCAGGCACCTCGACGAACATGAATACCAACGAGGTGATCTCCAATCGTGCCACCGAGCTGTTAGGCGGAGCACGAGGCAGCAAGCTGGTGCATCCAAACGACCACGTCAATCTGGGCCAATCCAGCAACGACGTGATTCCTACGGCGATCCATATTGCTGCCGGGGAAATGATGCAACAACAGCTCATTCCGGCACTCACTGGCTTGCAGAAAGCGCTCGCTCGCAAAGCCAAAGAGTTCGACAAGATCGTCAAGATCGGCCGCACTCATTTGCAGGATGCGACGCCTGTTCGATTGGGTCAGGAATTCGGCGGGTACGCGAGGCAGATTGAATTAGGTATTCAGCGAGTCAAGCGCGCGCAAGCTGCGCTCAGCGAAGTCGCGCTCGGCGGTACCGCAGTCGGCACAGGTCTCAATTGCCACCCGAAGTTCTCAGCCAAGGTACTGTCCATCATTTCGAAAGAGACCGGCTGCACATTTGTCGAAGCAAAAAACCACTTCGAAGCACAGTCCACTCAGGATTCGTTGGTTGAAGCGAGCGGGGAGTTAAAGACCATCGCCGTGAGCCTCATGAAAATCGCTAACGACATTCGCTGGCTCGGTTCGGGCCCTCGCTGTGGGCTCGGAGAGATCAATCTGCCGGAGACACAGCCAGGCTCGTCCATCATGCCGGGCAAAGTCAACCCGGTGATTGCCGAATCAGTGACGATGGTCTGCGCTCAGGTGATTGGAAACGATGTGACGGTGACAGTGGGAGGGCAGGCGGCCAATTTCGAACTGATCGTTATGCTGCCGGTGATGGCCTATAATGTCTTACAATCCATTGAACTGCTCTCGACTGTGTCAACTAACTTCGCGGTCAAGTGTATCGACGGCATCAAAGCCAACGAAGAGCGCTGTAAGAGCCTGATCGAGGAAAGTCTGGCCATGTGCACCGCCCTGGCGCCAGAGATCGGTTACGAGGCTGCCGCGAAACTCGCCAAGGATGCATACAAATCAGGCAAGACTGTGCGTCAGATGGCCAAAGAGCAAAAAGTCCTGCCAGAAAAACGGCTCACTGAACTGCTCGATCCCTGGCGTATGACCGAGCCAGGTGGGCCTGTTGGAAGTGCAGGGGGGTAGCGGCGGCAAAACTGCGGCACTGTGCTTGTTCAACACATGCAATGTGAGCGGTCCCAGGCTCCCTCCAAGCAGGCATACGATGGGTTCATCTCATACTGTCCACATTTCTTTCCAGAAGCGTATGGCCAGTCCTCCACTCGGCTACAGTTATTCCATGATGGGATGAGTATTTTCGCCGCTAGGTCTACCATTGTGTCCGGCACATGGAATCATTTTGCATCCAGCATGAATCTGAAGTGATTCACCAGATTCCCTCATTGCTGGTTCTCTGATCCATCCATCCTTTCTGCAGAGTCAAAGTTTCCTTGCAAATCTCAATATTCGGTAGCAGGCCTGATCAATCTCATGATCGGGCAAGTTGGTTTGTATCTTGCACTTCCGCCGATTCCATTCGCCCTAACCACAATGTGATCGGCTTGCCGAAAAACACGAAGATGGATGACGGTCTTTCAAAGAGAAAATCCGAAGTCCTCTCCTGGCTGCAGCAAGGGATGTCGAACAAGGAAATTGCGCTCGTGCTCGAGGTTAGTCCACGCTACATTCAAAAGCCTCTGCAGCGTATCTATCTGCATCTTGATGTTCACACACGAACTGAAGCGATCGTGCGGATGCGGCGGGTTATTCGAGACGTCCGATGATGATGGCTGGGTCGATCGCGCGTGGAAAGTGGATTACGTGGCTCGATGTACGCCATCTGACGCATTGTCTATGTATGTGGCAAACGCCTAGAAGTATTGCCCAACTGGGGACAGCAGGAGAAATGAGTTCAGGCCTGTGAATGACATGTCGGTTTAAAACTCAGGCAAGCTGCAGAGAAACCCAACCAAATCATACGATTAAAATCCAAAGACAGACAACCAGAAGATGTTGTTGTTGCGAAGATTAAATCAATACTAACCAAACTGAAACAGTGCCTCTTTATGCTCCCACCGTTGACGTCATCTGATTAAGGACTGAAGACATGCGTCCGTCACGACCGTCCCTGCATCTGTTGTATCCGCGCATAGCATTGCTCCTGAGCGCTGTACTCTTCGCGGGATTGGTCGGCTGCGGGCCGGCGTCTGACAATGCACCAACCTCCGGGCCGCGCGCGAACGTGGCAGGACCGCCTCTGGCTCAGAAGAGTTTGTCGCCACGCAACGACCCAGCCCCTCCGGCGACCAACCCTATGCCTTTTGCCGCAGCTAATGGGACTGGCTCTGCGTCAGGCACCGGGGGCGTCCCAGGTGTGAACATCAGAGGCTCTGGAGACCGGATTCAATCCCAGCCTGCTGAAATGCCCAACGCTAACTCGGTCCCCCTTATACCCGACTTGATAACCAAAGACCTCAACTCTCCCGATGCCAGTGTACGGCTTCGGGCCATGAGCCACTGGGGGTCAAAGGAGACCTCGGCACCTCTTGATCCACTATTCGAGGCCATGGATGACGAAGACCCAGCCGTGCAGGCGAAAGCAATTGAAATTATCGAACGGTACTGGGCTGCTGAGCAGGAACGAGAGCGGAGCTGAATAGCACTGTAAAGCAGCGGCTGCCTGAACAGGCAAAAACAAAATGCTAGCAACCAATAGCAGCTGTCAGAAAGGAGGTCCGATTCACAAAATCGAGAAGGGTTGCCTCACTCGATTTCTGAAGTGATATTCCCTCATGGTCAATGGCAAGTTATTTGGTAAGGAGGTTCTATGAAATACGTTCGAGCAGCATTCTTGGTATCTGGATTACTGTGGGGCACGGCTGGTATGGCCCAGGCCGGCACTACATATTTTGATGTGACCGATGAGCCAGGCCGTTGGTTCGATAGTGGCACTGACATCGCCGGTACTCGCTCACTCGCAATCGTCCCTAGCACACGAGCTGGTGAGACGATTACGTTCCTTATGAAAAGTTCGAAATTTGGCCCTTCTGGCCCTGGCCCCTCTCGTGTAGAAAGCAGGCACACCGTTACGAGCCTGATCTGGCCGTCGAATGCCCAACCGAATGAACTCCTCGACGAGGATAAGGCGAGTCAGAATGATCATTCCGTGACACTGAGCACCCCGGGCTTGTATGTCTTTGTGTGCAAGCTCCATCCCTACATGCTCGCTGGGGTCATCGTTGACAACCCGACCACAACGACAGTGGACGGGAAGGGGCAGACGGTACCGGCATATGACATCGGTGACAAGCTCACGCTGCTGGTGAATAGAGAAGTCACGGATCCGGCGAACCTGACATTTCCCAGCAATTCAAATCTTGGACTGCGGGCGTTGCGCGCCTTCTTTATCGTGACCAATCCATCCAATTGGAAAGACTATACAAAGGTTGGAATCCCCTATAAGCCAGCCTATCCTCCCGTGCCTGTCGTCGTCACTGGCGGCGCAATCGTTCCAGATTTAAACGCGGCACTCCAGGCAACATTTGATGGTGATGCTATCCCGACGCAGCAGAAACCCCACATCAAGGGGGTTGGAGAAGTGTGGGTCGATACCCAATTTGAGTTGAGTGCCAGGAAACGGCCGGGCTTCCCTGGAACGATGAGCGTGGTGGAAGTCGATGCTCTGTTGCCTGACCGCAATTGGGAAGTTAAACGAAAGATCGCCCTGCCTGACCAAAAGATGAACAACGGCCACAACATGTGGACCAGCCACGATCAGCGGCAGATTTATCAGACGGAGTGGCATGGTAAGAGCTTGTTCGTGCTCGATCGTGTTACTGGCCATCTTTTGCAGGAAATCGAGGTCGGGTATGACCCTGCCCATGTCATGACACGGGTGGACACGCAGCAAGTCCATACAGGGCTTAATGGCGAAGATGGAGTGGTGGAACTGAACAGGAACCCAGGTTCCGGCTTACTTTCGTACCAGCGAACGATCTCGATGCAAGATCCCAACCATCCAACAAAGCAAACGCAGCCCCATGCCCATTGGATGGGGTTCGACGGCGGGCACATGGTCACACCCAACTCCAATTCGGCCGACTCGACGCTGTACGAATTCACCGGCTTTAATACGGGCCATGTACTCGCGAAGCATGACACAGGAGCCGTGTCTATTGCGGCCAGCATGATGCCAGATTCGAGTAAATACTATGTGACGAACTATCTCGGCCACTCGATATCAGTCATGAACGGCCCGAAGCGGAAGCTGTGGTATGGAAAAATCTACCAGCCGGGGGAGAAAATCAAAGACATCTCCTTGCTTCAGGGGTATGACCTGGTTGATGGGTGCAAGGGCGGCAAATGCATAGATGGTCTGATAGGTGGATTTCCCGTGCAGACTCCTGTGAGTCCTGACGGGAAATTTATGGTCACGGGTAATACCTTAGGCGGCACCATTACCATCGTGAGTACGAAAACCGATACGATTGTGAAAATACTTTCCTGTGATCCAGGTTGCCACGGAGTGAATTTTGGAGCAAAAAAAGGTGGCGGGTACTACGCCTACGTCACGCCAAAATTTTCCAACCGCTTGATCGTCTTGGATTACGATCCGAACAATGATGGTGATGCGTCCGATGCAAAAATTGCAGGCTGGGTAATCCTGGCTAATGACAACGCCCCGAACGATGATGCGATCAACGGGAACAGAGGCATGGGCGCTCAGGGTGTGTTGCCTGTCCCTGTTATCTACAATGGCTGGGTCCAGGAGCTTCCTCCCATATGGAAGATCCAGTTGACAAAAGGCCAGCGGAATCCGATCGGGTCTGATGATCACCATGATGATCATTAGACTCTTCAGTCTCGCCTAGCAGCACAACCAAGGACCCGGTGACGATGGCTCAACACCCTCGCACTGGGTCCTCTGGTTCTGCGGTCCTTCAATTCCAGCCAATCACTTTTGACAGCGCAAAAGCCCCTATGCTAAAGTCCGCGGAACTGTTGGGGTTCTGGTCGATTCACTGTCAGATTTTCCTTGGAAATAACTCATGAGTGCAACAAACGCGCATGTGATTCTTCTGATTGGCGCTGGGCCAGCAGGTATGGCAGTAGCCAGTACCCTCGCAAAGGCGGGCCATGAGGTGATCATTCTGAATCGGGACATCAAGTTCGGGGGGTTGGCTGAATATGGGATCTTTCCCTCAAAACTCAAACTGCGCGGCGGTCTCAAAAAACAGTACTGGGAATTGATCGAGAGACCGAACGTCCATTACTTTGGAAATGTATCCATCGGCAACGGTAAAGATCTCACCGTCGATGAGGTTCGAAATCTTGGCGCCAGCGCAGTCGTGTTTTCTATCGGCGCGCAAGGCACCAAAGCTATCGGTGTGGAAGGGGACTCGGCCAAGGGTGTGTTCCACGCGAAGGATGTCGTGTACCACTTCAATCGGCTTCCTGGATTCGGCGATCGACCGTTTGAGACGGGTAAGCACGTGGCCATAATCGGCGCCGGGGACGTGATGGTCGATATCGCCCATTGGCTGACTCGCTATAAGAAAGTTGAGCGGGTCACAGCGATCGTGCGGCGTGGGCCAGTCGAGCGAAAGTACAATCCGAAAGAAATTCGCATGGTCTGCGCCAACATGGATAGGGACGGGATTGCCAATGAGGTCGCTCGGATTAAGGATCGCCTTGCCGCGGTCGGCCAGAATGCAGACGAGGTACTCAAGGGCCTGATGGACGAGTTTACGAAATGCGAGCCGAAAGTCAGCGAGACGAAGATGGGTTTCAAGTTTTTGGCCTCTCCGAAACGCATTCTTGTGGACGAGAACAATCGGGTTCGTGGACTGGAGATGGAAGACAACAAGCTTGATCCAAAAGGCGAGGATACGGTCGCGGTCGGGCTGAAGCAGTATTATGAATTCCCTTGTGATGCCGTGGTCTTTGCCGTCGGCGACAAAGTCGATGAGACCGTTGGGCTGCCATACAAAAACGGCCTGTTCGTCACGAACCCTAACAAGACTGGCAATGATCCGGACGACGCACTCTTCCAAGCCTATGACGAAACCACAGGCAAGATCGTGGACGGTGTATTTCTCGCTGGGTGGGCACGGAAGGCGAGCGAAGGATTAGTCGGCATCGCCAAACGAGACGGGGATTGGTGTGCGGAAGTTGTCGCCAAATACCTCTCGACGAAAACATCGAGTAACCACCTTGACGTAAAAGTCGTCCTCGGCAAGCTCGCCGCAATTCTCACGAAGCACAAGAGTCACCCGGTCGATGTGGCGGGGCTCCGCATACTCGAGTCGAATGAAAAAAGTCACTGGGGCGAGGACTGTATCGGGGAGTTCAAATTTACAAACAACCAGGAAATGCTCAAATTAATCGAGAGTGGGAAGACCTAGCCCGCACGTCTTTAGTTTCTATCCGTCCCCCCATTTGAGTTTCTCTCTCAGCACGTCATAGTAATTACTCTCTGGAAACCGGATCAATCTGGACCTGTGTTCCGAGGTCTGAATCACGATTGTATCTCCCTGCGTGATTGCCACTCCCATCTGTCCATCGAGCGTCGCTATGGCGCCGTCGTCTTTACTCGTGAGTGTTACATCGATCTCTGCGTTGCCCGGCACGATCAATGGCCGGTGCGTCAGCGTATGAGGACAAATCGGCGTCAGGATCAATGATTGGACTGCCGGATCGATAATGGGACCTCCGGCTGAAAGGGAATAGGCGGTGGATCCCGTCGGGCTGCTGACAATCAGCCCGTCGCCGCGCAAGTTAGTCACGAATCGTCCATGAATCGCAATCTTGAGTTCGATCATGTGGGCCAGCGTGCCCTTGCTGATGACGACATCGTTCAACACCACCCCTTGCGCCACCGTCTCTCCATGCCGATGTATATTCGTCCGTAGCATGAGTCGCTCATCGAGGACAAAGTCATTCGCGAATACCCGTTCGAGCGAGGGGTATAGATTCTCCAAGCGAACCTCGGTTAAAAAACCGAGTCCGCCCATGTTGACGCCGAGGATGGGAATGCCTCGTTCCCCGGCAAGTCGAGCGGCATTGAGCATGGTTCCGTCGCCGCCCAAGACCAGAAGTACGTCCGCTTTGCTCGCCAGCTGAGTGTTTTGATACCCCCCCTGTTCACCAAGAAGCGCTGCCGATGTCGTGTCGAAAATCACATCAATGTTTCGAGCCCGGAGCCAGGCGATCACATCTTGCAGCGTACTCTTGATCTCAGGAAATTTTGGCTTTGCCAGGATCCCGATACTTTTGCTTTTCATGTGTTGACGCCCTATGGTAATGACATCGAGAGGTCAGCGAAAATGTGCGCGATTGTATCGGGTGGGTTATTTTGAAGTCAACGAATCAGAAGGGGGCAGGCCTTCACCACATGTATTTCGTCCACTCCAACTCTTGGCTTGTGCGATTGTATCGTAGTCTTGACACTTAAAATCCTTCTAGTTAGAATTAGGTCAGATTTTTCGAGAACTTTGCGCGTGTGGAGCTGGCTATCAGGTCCACCCTAAAAGGAGGCAGGATGTTCGAAAGATTTACGGATAAGGGCCGGAAGATCATCATCCTCGCACGGGAAGAGGCTGAGCGTCATCAAAACGACTACCTCGGAACCGAGCATCTTGTCTTGGCCATTCTCCGAGAATCCGACGGGATTGCCCTGATGATCTTGAAAAAGATGGGACTCTCGACCGAACAAGTCCGTTTGGAAATTGAACGGAATTTGCCTGGCGGGGGAACTACCATGACCTTTGGTGAGATTCCATTCAGCCCTCGGGTCAAGAAGGTCATCGAATACGGGGTCGAAGAAGCCCGTCTCCTTGGACACAATCATATCGGTAGTGAGCACCTCTTATTGGGCCTCCTTCGAGAAGAAGAGGGAATCGGTGGAAAGATTCTCCGCAGCTTAGGCGCCAATCTCCTGACTGCCCGACAATTGACCGTGACATTCTTGCGGAAGTCCGCCCCGCGTGAGCGGGACCGGAAGAGTAATACCCCGGCACTTGATGAGTTCGGTCGCGATCTGACTCAGCTTGCCCAGGCAGGGCAACTGGATCCTGTCATCGGCCGAGCCGACGAAATCGAGCGGGTGCTTCAGATCCTGAGCCGCCGTTCGAAAAATAATCCCGTGCTCATCGGGGAGGCTGGCGTCGGCAAGACCGCCATTGTTGAAGGGCTTGCCCAACGAATTATCCAGTCCGAAGTGCCGGATAACCTTCTCTCTCGACGTGTCATTGCACTCGACCTCGGCTCATTGGTCGCAGGGACGAAATATCGGGGCCAATTCGAAGAACGGCTGAAGGTCGTGATGAAAGAAATCGTCCAGGCCGGGAACATCATCATATTCATCGATGAACTCCATACTTTGGTGGGTGCAGGGGCGGCGGAAGGGTCGATCGATGCCTCCAACATGCTCAAGCCCGCACTGTCGCGCGGAGAAATTCAATGTATCGGCGCCACGACTCTCGATGAGTATCGAAAGCATATTGAGAAGGATGGAGCCCTCAAGCGACGGTTCCAGCCGATCCACGTCCAGCCGCCGAGCATTGATGAAACGGTGTTGATCATCCAAGGGCTTCGCGATCGGTATGAAGAACATCACGGGGTCGAGATTTCAGAAGAGGCCATCCTCGAAGCGGTCAAGCTGTCCGATCGATACATTAGCGATCGCTTCCTGCCGGACAAGGCCATCGATTTGATCGACGAGACTGGATCGCGGGCCAAATTGCAGACCTATGCGCTGCCGTCCGACCTGAAGGCCATGGAGCAAGAGCTGAAAAAAGTCTCTCGAGATAAGGAACTGGCCATCTCGATGCAGAACTTCGAAGAGGCTGTCCGCCATCGCGAGGAAGAAGAACGTCTGCGAAAACTCCTCGATGAATCCAAGCGTGAGTGGAAGAAAAACCAGGAAAAAAACAAACCGACGATTGGGAAAGAAGAGGTCGCCTATGTCGTCTCCAAGATGACAGGCATTCCACTCTTCAAGCTTGAGGAAGAAGAATCGAACAAGCTGCTTCGCATGGAGGAATTCCTCCATAAACGCGTGGTTGGGCAGAATGAAGCGATCTCCGCTGTGGCCCGAGCCATTCGGCGGTCACGCGCCGGCCTGAAAGAAGCGAAAAAGCCCATTGGTTCCTTTATTTTTCTGGGACCCACCGGGGTCGGGAAAACCGAGTTGGCAAGGACGCTCGCGGAGTTCCTCTTCAATAGCGAAGACTCGCTTATTCGGATCGATATGTCCGAATATCAAGAAAAGTTCACCAGTTCACGACTCTTCGGCGCCCCTCCTGGGTATGTGGGATATGAAGAGGGTGGCCAATTGACTGAACGGGTTCGGCGCCGGCCCTATTCAGTGGTCCTGTTCGACGAAATCGAAAAGGCCCATCCTGATGTGTTCAATATTTTGCTGCAAGTATTGGACGACGGGGTGCTGACTGACAGTCTCGGACGTAAAGTGGACTTCAAAAATTGCGTCATCATCATGACCTCTAATATCGGGACCAAGATGATCCAGAAGGGAGTCTCGCTCGGGTTTCAGAGCACAGAAGGTGATCAAGAGCGCCATAAGAAGGAAGAAGTGTTGGGAGAATTACGCCGCTCGTTCAGCCCGGAGTTTTTGAATCGGATTGACGAGATCGTAGTCTTCCATCAGCTGGACAAGACGCATCTCTACAGCATCCTCGATATCCTCTTGGGTGAACTCAACCTTCGTCTCCTCGACAAGGGGGTAGAGATTGAGGTCGAGGATGATGTCAAACAGTGGCTAATCAAAGAAGGCTACGAACCACTTTACGGAGCCAGACCGATGCGCCGGACGATTCAGCGCGCGATTGGTGATCCACTTTCCGAAGAGATGATTAGAGGGCGATTCAAGGAATGCCGAAAGATCCGCGTGGTGCTTCGCGACGGCGCTCCGGCATTCATCGAGCAAGAGGCGATGGCTGGGGTCTAGTATCTTAGCCCTGCACCTGCGTGACGCCATTGTATAGAGTACGGCCCTTGTGGCGCCAATGGCCACGAGGGCCGTGTCATTTCTCCTCTTCTGTATAACGCAGTTCTCGCTGTCCAGTTCGTACGATTGGGATGCATTTTACGATGACGACCGTTGAGCAGCCTATCGCAGCCTGGATACCTGGGCCCATCCTTGGTATCGAAACATCATGTGATGAAACGGCCGCATCGGTGCTTGCCGAAGACGGTTCCGTCCTTTCGAATATTATTACGTCACAGCATGATGTTCATCGGCGATTCGGTGGCGTCGTTCCCGAACTTGCTTCTCGTGCCCACATTGAATCGATTGAAGACGTATCATCTGCGGCACTGCAACAAGCCAGTCTCGCATGGGCGGATCTCACGGGAATCGCCGTTACCCAAGGACCAGGTTTGGCGGGTGCTCTGCTCGTCGGAGTCAATTATGCAAAGGCACTGGCCTATGCCTTGAATATTCCGGTGGTCGGCGTGAGTCATCTTGAAGGCCACATCGCTTCCGCTTGGCTGAAGGATCCAGCGTTTCCCTTACCCTGCGTGGTCCTGGTTGTTTCCGGTGGCCATACCCATCTTTATTATAAGGAGCTAAGCGGTCACTGCAGACTCCTTGGCGCCACCCGAGACGATGCGGCAGGGGAGGCATTTGATAAAGGGGCTCAGTTGCTTGGGCTAGAATTTCCAGGAGGGCCAGCCATAGATGGTCTGGCTCGCCTGGGTAATCCAGAAACCATTGCCTTTCCCCGTTCTTATCTAAAAAATGGGAGCCTTGATTTTAGTTTCAGTGGTTTAAAGACAGCATTGCTCTATAGACTTCAAGGGATAGATGAGCAGTCTCACAAGGCGAAAATTGCTGACTTGGCGGCTGGCTATCAGGAGGCCATCGTGACTGTTTTGGTGGAAAAATCATTTGCCGCAGTTCGGTCATCCGGCGCACAAGCGTTAGCCGTTGTCGGAGGAGTGTCAGCCAATTCTCGATTACGCACACTGCTTCAGCAACGAGCGGCATCCGAAAGCCTGCAGTTAAGCCTCCCCCCGCTGGCCTACTGTACCGACAATGCGGCAATGATTGCAGCCGCAGGGCGACAGGCTCTTTTTTCAGGGCTCCACGCCTCCTTGGACATCGATGCCCAAGCTTCACTGGCTTCATCCTTCGCGACGACGATCTAACCGACGCCTATAAGGAAACGACGTCCATTCCAGAAATTCACGGACAGGTTCTCGGTCTCCGAGCCAGCCAGCTCACAATGCTTGAGCGGCTCTATCGCCGGCGTATGTCTGTAGATGAAGTCCTTTCGGCTGAAGCGGCAAAAACTCTCGCGCAATTTACGCACGAAATTCGGCGCCCCATTGGCTTGGTCATCACCAGGCGCGGAGCTGTTCAAGACGTTCTGGTCGGCGCCGGCACCGAGCCATCGCCAACGACTTTGGCCACCTTTCGCGCAAGCCCACGATCTCTGCGGGGCCTTCGTCTCATACGCGCCCATCTAAAGGAACTGCCCCTTACTCAAGAAGACCTCACCCTACTGGGTCTACTCCGACTCGATATGATCGGAACGATGTCCGTTACGCCCAAGGGGGAACCAGGGTTACTCTCCCTGGCTCATTTGAACCCACCCAGTCCTCATGGACAGCTGTATACGCTCATGAAGCCCACTTTGGTTCATCAATGTCCTGTGAGCTTCGAGACATTCATTCGTGAATTGGAGGCAGACCTTCAGCGCCAGAGCGGTTCTCACACGATGGCTCAGGGGCAGACCGCCATCCTCGTGAGCGCCTCCCCCAAGAGCAAGGCCGACCAAGAAGAGCGCCTCGCCGAATTGGCAGAACTGGCCTCCTCGGCAGATCTCACGGTGATCGACCGTTTAGTGCAACGCACACAGAGCGGCCATCATCGGTTCCAATTGGGAAGCGGCAAACTCAAGGACGTGCTGATGCAAGCCATGCAAAAAGGCGCGGACCTGCTTATCTTCGATCAAGATTTAGCTCCCGCGCAGCTGCGCGCCATTGAGGAGATCACGGACCTCACTGTCATCGATCGGACCCAACTGATTCTTGATATCTTTGCACAGCGAGCGCATAGCCGAGAAGGCAAGGTGCAGGTCGAATTGGCGCAACTTCGTTATTTGCTCCCTCGTCTCTCCGGTCAGGGTGCGAGCCTCTCACGCTTGGGCGGTGGCATCGGCAGCAGAGGTCCCGGTGAAACAAAGCTCGAAACGGATCGTCGTCGCATCAGAGAGCGCATCGACCATTTGGATCGGGAAATCGAGGGCTTTGCCCGTCACCAAGACCAACGGCGATCACGCCGCGGCCGACAGCCCTTCCCAGTCTTGTCAATTGTGGGCTACACAAACGCCGGCAAGTCAACATTGCTTAATGTCTTAACGAACAGTCAGGTAAGCGCAGCCGCACGCGTCTTTGAAACGCTCGACACAACCAGCCGAAGATTGCGTTTCCCGCATGGCAGGGAAGTCATTATCACTGACACGGTTGGATTTATTCGCGACCTGCCCAAAGATCTTCTCGCAGCCTTCAGAACGACGCTGGAAGAATTGCGCGATGCAGACCTCCTCATGCATGTGGTCGATGCAGGGGCAAAAGATCTGGACACTCATATCGCAGCAGTCGACATCGTGCTGCAAAGCCTTGCCCTCGACCAGCTTCCGCGAGTCCTGGTGTTCAATAAGTGCGACCGACTTCCGTCCGCACAAGCGGAAGCCCTCTGTCGACGCTACGGTGCGATCGGGATCTCGGCTCTGAACCCAGAGACCTTGTCCCCACTGATTCAGCACCTTGAAGAACGGCTGGCCGCGCTTGTCCCACCGGATGGTTCTTCCGAAAAATCGGCAGCCTCGGTGCCCACACTTGCATCTCGTCCGTAACCCGCTGCACAATTGGCCCATTGTGGCACCATCCATGACAACGAAATCTCTGCCATCATTGGATTATCGGAAGCGCCTCCGAGAGATTGCAAAGACGCTCCAGCACACCATGCCAAGCCCGAAAATGGAGCTCGACCATCGTTCGCCTTGGGAATTGCTCGTGGCTACGATCCTCTCCGCCCAATGTACCGACCAGCGAGTCAACCAGGTCACTCCATCGCTCTTTCGGCATTATCGGAGACCAGCAGAGTTGGCTGCGGCGCATCTTCCTGAACTTGAACAGCTCATTCGTTCCACTGGTTTCTTTAAGAATAAGGCGAAACATCTCGTCGCCTGCGGCAAAGCTGTGACCGAGCGCTTCAGTGAACAAGTCCCGCACACGATGGAAGAGTTGATCACTTTGCCGGGGGTCGGCAGAAAGACGGCAAATGTTATTCTCGGGACTGTTTTTAGCCAGCCCAGTATCGTCGTCGATACCCATGTGAAGCGCGTGGCGAAGCGACTTGGATTGACCAGATCCGACAATCCAGACTTGGTCGAACAAGACCTGCAGCAGCTCCTGCCGAAATCCCAATGGACTGCTGTCTCGCAACGATTGTTACTGCATGGCCGCTATGTCTGCCTTGCCAGAAAACCCCAGTGCGCCACATGTCCGGTCTACCGGCATTGCCCATGGAAAGAAAAAGGTCTCCAATGATTCGTAGTATGACCGGTTTCGGACGACGACAGGCCCCCTGGCAGGATGGGTTTGTGACGGTGGAAATGCGTTCCGTCAACCATCGATTTCTAGAAATTGCCTGCCGCCTGCCCAGGCCGTTAAGCCCTCTGGAAGACTCTTTCAAGAAAGCCGTTCAACAGCACTGTACCCGTGGGCGCATCGACATTACGGTGACGGTCCAGGCCGGCAAGGGCCGTGCTGAAAACGTCATTCTTGACCAATCCCTAGCGAAACAGTACCATCAGGCCCTCCGGACCCTCAAGAAATCCCTGAAGCTGAGCGGCTCTATCGATCTTGCGCTTATGGCTGGGCTCCGTGATGTGTTGTCGGTATCGGATCAACCGACGGAAGACCCGAAACTAGCGAAGATCGCTCAACAACTGACGGTCCAGGCACTGACGGATCTTGAGGGCATGCGAATGCGCGAAGGGAAAGCCCTGGCAGAGGATATGAGCGCACGGATTCACACAATCCGGGGACATAAGACTCTTGTCGCCGCACGGACCCCGCTATTGGCCAAGGAGATCTTTGACAAAATGAAGGGTCGTGTGGAAAAACTACTAGGGTCGGAAATCCCTGATCCCCCCCGGCTATATCAGGAGCTGGCGGTGTACGCTGACCGTGGTGATATTACCGAAGAAATAGTCAGGTTGGACTCGCATATGGTACAGTTTGAGCAGACGCTCAACCGTGCAGACTCTGTAGGCAAAACGCTCGATTTTCTGCTTCAGGAAATCGGGCGGGAAGTCAACACAATCGGCTCGAAAGCCAACGATGCGGAAATTGCCGGTCATGTGGTCCAGATGAAGGCCGAATTGGAACGCATTCGCGAACAGGTCCAGAACGTCGAATGAACTCAGCTACCACGACCAGCTCCACGGCACCGGCATCTAGCCCCCCACGGCCCTCGACGGATCGGCGGGGAATTCTTTTCATTATTTCCGCGCCTTCCGGGACGGGGAAAACCACGCTCTGCAAGCAACTCACCGCGAACCTCCCCGGACTGTGGCATTCGGTTTCCTATACCACAAGGAAGCCGCGGCCAGGCGAAGCGCATGGACACGATTATTTCTTCATTGGAGAAGAGACATTCCGAGAGATGATCGCGCGAAATGAATTTGTCGAGTGGGCTCATGTCTATGGACATCTCTATGGAACTCCGTGGAAATCGCTGAACGAAAAGATCGACCAGGGGGTCGATGTGTTACTGGAGATCGATGTGCAAGGGGCGATGCAGGTCAAGAAACGATTCGAGGATTCGGTGTCGATCTTTATTCTCCCTCCCTCGATGACTGTGCTCCGGGCCAGGCTTCAAACCAGGGCATCAGATACTGCGGAAGAGATTCAACGGCGACTGCACAAAGTGAAAGAAGAGGTATGGAGCTATCGGGAATACGCCTATATTGTCAGAAACGAAGACCTCGGACGATCCCTTCACGATCTCGAAAGCATCTTTTGGTCGGAACGTTTGAAGACAAAACGGTTGAATATGTCGTGGCTTGAGAGCAATTTCATCATTGGGGATGAACAGAAACCCGAAGATCGCAAAGATCTTCCCTAACCTAAAGGAGTACCGCGTCCATGATCGACATGTTGAGACTCTTGCCCCAATACACAGCGGGCGAATTTGACTCGCGCCACCGGCTGGCGATTATCACAGCCCAGCGAGCAAAGCATATTGTTCAGGGATCGCGCCATGCCGCTTCACGCTTCACCAAAGAAACGACTATTGCTCTTGATGAGGTTCTTCAGGGGAAAATCACATACCTCGTTGGCCAGGAAGCGCGGGATGCTATGAAGGAGGCGAAGCGAGGCAAGGAAGGCGAAATGGAACGCATCGCCTTGATGACCGGCGACGACGCAAAGGAGATCAAGAAAGAATTGAGCGTCTATGTTGACGATTCCCCGAAGCCGGTGGTGGCTGAGAGCGAGGAGTAAAAGGAGTCATTGGTGAAGATCTCCGACTTCAGTGAGCCGACGTTGATCGGAAAGCAGATCGTGCTCGGCGTGACCGGCAGCATCGCTGCCTATAAGGCGGTTGCATTGCTCCGGACCTTGCTCCGTGAAGGAGCGGTGGTGCACGTCGTGATGACGCAATCGGCCACGAAGTTCGTCACCCCGCTGACGTTTGAAGTGCTTTCCGGTTATCCAGTCTCGACGGATGTGTTCGAGGCGCATCAGGAGATGAAGCACTTATCGTTGCCCGCACAGGCAGATGCCATCGTCATTGCGCCAGCCACGGCCAATTGTCTTGCAAAGGCAGCGCTGGGGCTGGGCGACGATCTTCTCTCGACGATCCTCCTTTCAGCAGAGTGCCCGTTGATTGTGGTCCCCGCCATGGACGGGGGGATGTGGATGCATCCATCTGTCCAAGAACATATAGGGACGCTGCGTGCGAGGGGAACAATCGTGGTGAATCCAGAAGTAGGTCCGCTTGCTTCCGGACAGGTCGGTCAAGGCCGCTTGGCAGAGGAAGGCACAATTCTGAAGGCGATTCAGGCGGCGCTGGCACCACAACGCGATTGGCAAGGGCAGCGTATGCTGGTTTCGGCGGGTCCGACACAAGAGCTGATCGATCCGGTACGCTTTATTTCGAATCGCTCCTCCGGCAAGATGGGCTATGCCATCGCCGAAGCTGCCCAGGCAAGGGGAGCCCAGGTGGTTCTCGTCACTGGTCCAACAGCGCTACCGACTCCGAGAGGCGTCGAGGTTGTTTCCGTAGTTACGGCTGAAGAGATGTTGAAGGCCCTGTCCGCGCATCTGGCATGGTCGACCACCGTCATTATGGCCGCAGCCGTGGGGGATTTTCGTCCCACACACCCTGCCTCGCAAAAAATAAAGAAACAGGGACGAACCGCCCAGACGCTCGATCTCGAACGAACTACTGACATTCTGGCATCCTTATCTGCCCAACGGACCACGCAACTCATGGTTGGCTTTGCTGCTGAGACCAACGATCTGATCGTCCATGCGAAAGAGAAACTGAAGGCGAAAGGGCTCGACCTTATTGTTGCCAACGATGTCACGATAGAAGGAGCGGGATTCGGCAGCGATCAGAACGCAGCCGTATTGATTGACCGGCAGGGGGGTATGACCGAACTGCCCCTGATGCCAAAACGAGCACTCGCCGACGCGATCTTGAACCGGGCGCAAACATTAATCCACACCAGACAATCTATCCAGGCCTCGAAGCCAGTTGCAGGAGGACGCTAGCAGCCTATGGCTCAGGATCAGCAAGCCGCCGAGAGTGCCTTGGAAATCGATCGACTGGCTACCCAGTTGGCCAAAGATCCACACTCGAAGGTCTTTATGCCCTTGGCCGAAGAGTATGGAAAAGTCGGTATGTGGCAGGAAGCCGCAGGCGTCCTTGAAGATGGCCTGAAACTGTATCCCGGATTCATTACCGCCATGGTCGCGCTCGGACGTGCATATGACCACATGGGTCAGGCCACGAAGGCCAGAGCCATTCTGGAAGAATCCGTCAAGTTGAGTCCTGAAAACCTGCGCGCGCACCGAACCTTGATCAAGATCTACCAGAGCCAGGGGCTGAACGAATCAGCACTGCAATCCTGTGCCGTCATCCTCACAGTCAACCCACGTGATGAAGAAGCGCGCTCAGTTCAAGCCGCTTTAGGCGGACCGCTGAAACACAAGAAGGAACAAGAGCGGCCAAAACCGACGGCTCCAGTCATCAATGATCTCTCCGCCAAAACGGCAAATGCACCGCCCGATCCTGCCGAACTCCCAGTCGCTGCCACAAAGACGATTGCGGTGCCAGACTCGACTGCCTCAACAGTGGACGAATCGGCGATCGCTTCTGTCGAGCCCATGAGTGTGGAAACGTTTCTTATGGAGACAGGCCTTTCCCCTCAGGATCGGATAGGGGAACACCCTATGGTCGCGGAGCAGGATTCCCGAGCTGCTGACACTGTGGAGATGCTTCCTCCATCGCCTCATGCTAAAGCTGTAGTACAGCTGGAATTATGGCTTCGCCGCATCGAATCACGTCGTCACGATCCTGACACAGCGATCGAACCACACTCCAAGGTTTCATAATATTTTTCACACGTTTGACCGGTCTGAGGCGGACTGCTACAATGCCGCCCTGCTGGACCCGGTCGCGTGGAATCGTCCTCGCATATCCAGTATGCGATTGAAAGACATGCTACGAATACGAGTCTTACACGGCCCCAATCTCAATCTTCTCGGGACCAGGGAACAGTCCATATACGGCACCCTTACCCTCGATGCCATAGATTCAGCCATCATGAAGTTAGCGGAAGAGCTGGCCGTGGAGGTAGATCTGCGCCAATCGAATAGCGAGGGTGAACTCGTCAACTGGATTCAAGAGGCTGGGACGGGATACGATGGGATTATCATTAACCCTGCTGCCTACACGCATACCAGTATCGCAATCCGGGATGCCATTGCAGCGGTCGGTCTGCCGACCATTGAAGTGCATCTGTCCAATATTCATCAGCGGGAAGAATTTCGCCATCGGTCCTATATCGCAGGAGTCGCCATCGGACAAATTTCCGGCTTGGGTCCGACCGGCTATCTCCTGGCACTCCGTGGGTTGCACGACCATCTAACCGTATCAAGACGCCAGAAGAAAACCTCCACCTCAGCGACATCGCGACGGGCGGTAAAAGGAACGAGATAATTGCAGTACGGTCCAACGACCGGCTTACAGTTTGAAGGGAGTATCGAGTGATTTCCACAACCGATTTTCGCGGTGGCGTGCGCCTCATGGTGGACAACCAGCCCTTTTATATCGTTGAGTTTCAACATGTAAAACCCGGCAAGGGTGGAGCCTTCGTACGCACCAAGCTCAAGAGCTATCTGTCAGGTAATGTCCTGGATCGTACCTTCCGATCAGGAGAACGGTTCGAGGAGCCTGATCTCGAAGAACGGACGATGCAATTCCTCTATGCAACCGACGATGCCTATACCTTTATGGACACGGAGAGCTTTGAGCAATTGACGTTCGAAAAGGGCAAGCTCGGTGGAAATGCGGATCTCTTGAAAGAAGACATGACGGTGAAAATTCTCGTGTATGAGCATCGCCCAATCGACGTCGAGCTGCCCAACTTCATCGAGCTAAAAGTCAGCGACACCGAGCCGGGTTTTCGTGGCGACACCGCTACGGGCGGCACCAAGCTTGCGACTCTTGAAACCGGTGCCACCATTAAGGTTCCACTCTATTTGGAAACCGGGACCGTCATTAGGATCGATACCCGTACACGAGAATATGTGGAGCGTGTTCGGTGAGCAAGCAGGCCTCCAGCAAGTCGAAGAAGGGTAGGAGACCGATCATCCTCCCGCAGGCTGTTACCCCAACCCAAAGCGGACAGGGGGCACCCGTACTGTCGGGACAACAGGCCAAGCAGGTTCAAGAACTGATCGACATGCTCAAGAAGAACAACCTGACCGAAATGGAGATGGAGTGGAAAGGCCTCAGAGTCCGCGTGCGGCACGAAACCGGGCCGAGAACGATTACGGCTGCGGTCTCTGAGCAGGGGACAGCCGTCTCAGCGTTCACAGCGCAACTGTCTGCCACAACAGGCACAAAGACCGAAGACACGACCGGCATGATCACCATCGCGTCCCCGATCGTCGGGACGTTCTATCGGTCCCCCTCGCCGGACGCCGACCCCTATGTTGACGAAGGCGATTATGTGAAAAAGGGCCAGGTTCTATGTATTGTCGAAGCGATGAAGTTGATGAATGAAATCGAGTCGGAGGTGGATGGTCGGGTCATGAAAATTCTGGCCGAAAGTACCAAGCCGGTGGAATATGGACAGGCGCTCTTCCTTGTCGATCCGACAGCTACATCGTAATCCTCTTCCTGCGACCCACATCGGAGCATTTGCGTGTTCAAGAAAGTATTAATAGCGAATCGCGGTGAGATCGCACTCCGCGTCATTCGAGCCTGTAAGGAACTCGGCATTAAGACCGTGGCGATCTGTTCCGAGGCCGATGCCGCGAGCCTGCATGTGCGCGCAGCCGACGAGAAGATCTGCGTCGGACCTCCCGATGCGGCGCTCAGCTACAGAAATATTCCCAACGTCTTGAGCGCAGCAGAGATTACCGGAGCGGACGCCATCCATCCCGGCTATGGATTCCTCTCCGAGAACGCCCACTTCGCCGAAGTTTGCGAGTCTATCGGCGTCAAATTCATCGGCCCCACATCCGAACATATCGCTCTTCTGGGAGACAAAGCCAAAGCGCGAGAAATCGTCGCCCGCCGTGGCTTACCAGTTACGCCAGGCAGTCCCGGTGAGCTGAAGAGCGAACAAGCAGCCTTCGATGCCGCAGGCAAGATCGGCTATCCCGTCATCATCAAAGCTTCAGCCGGTGGGGGAGGACGCGGCATGCGCGTCGTCAACAAAGCTGAAGACCTCGCTCGCGCATTTCAAGCCGCGCAAGCGGAGGCGAAGACCACGTTCGGCAACGATGCCGTCTATCTTGAACGATATTTTCTCGAGCCCCGCCATATCGAAGTGCAGATCATCGCCGACCATCGTGGGCATGTCGTGCATCTCGGCGAGCGTGACTGCTCGATCCAGCGCCGGCATCAGAAACTGCTCGAAGAGACGCCGTCGCCCGCCGTCGATGAAAAACTCCGTCGGGAAATCTGCCGCGTTGCCGTCGAAGCCGTCAAAGCCGTGCATTATCGAAATGTCGGTACCGTCGAGTTCCTGCTCGACAAGGACCGCAACTTCTTTTTCATGGAAGTGAACACCCGCATCCAGGTGGAGCACGCCATCACCGAAATGGTGACCGGCATCGATCTCATCAAGGAGCAGATTCGCCTCGCGGACGGGCAATCCCTCTCGTTCAAACAGCAAGACGTCAAGCTCAGCGGACACAGCATGGAATGCCGCATCAACGCCGAAGACCCGGAAAAATTTACCCCCTGTCCCGGCACGATCACCAGATACAGCGCGCCAGGCGGATTCGGTGTGCGCGTCGACTCGGCGATGGAATCGAACATGACGGTCGTTCCGTTCTACGATTCGATGATCGCCAAGATCATCACCCATGGTCGGGACCGGCAGGAATCCATCGCCCGCATGCGCCGAGCCCTCGACGAATTCGTGATCGAAGGTATCAAGACGACCATTCCACTGCACAAACGTATCCTCAACGACCCCGACTTCCAAAAGGGCCACGTTTCGACTACCTTTCTCGAACGTTTCCTCGCCAGTTAGCGCAGCCCCAGACGGCGTCAGATACCCATGTACGAAGCCGCGTGTGCTCCTCTCATGGCTGGACAGCCGCTGAGTGATTGTGACATGTGGAATTATTTCCAGCACCCCACATCGAGATGTCTGATTCAAGTAAGCACTCAGTGCAGAAGCACGAATGAACCATCGATGGTGAAAGAAGGGAAAAATCGATTCGTCAAGCCACAAAATATGGGGGCGAAATTGGGCAGGACACAATGCCTATTTCTTAGGCAAACCGCTGCGAGGTCTATCAGCATAGGTCATTTTCATCAAGACAACCCTCTCATCCACAGAGTTACCCACAGAAGCTGTGGAGCCGAATTTTTGTAAAAAAAAGAAAGCTATTGAGACAGACGGAACAGGCAAGACTAGTTAATCTAGCTGATCGGGATTTTGGTGTATCTAGTTGATTTAGTTTAACCAGGCACAGGAGACACACGCAATAACGGTCGTCGTCTGATTAGGAATGTGCTGAGCATCCTGTGAGAGGGGATTGACATACGCTACTTCGTCGATTTTTCAGATCCCTTTTCCGTGATTTTTTTGACTGCATTTCCAATCGCAGACCCGATTTTCGGAATCTCTTTCTCGACATTGTTGGCCGCGCTCTTCAGCCCTCGTCCAAGATCGTCTACGGTGATGCCTTTGCCATCCCCTGTCTTAGGATTGTCGGCAGCGGTCGATGAGGCTGCTGCCTGTGTGAGCCCTAGGACCAATAAGGCCGCGACGATGATGAACGTTCTGTACATGAAACACCTCACTGTTGGAGAAACTATATCACGAAAGTACGCAAACATGACCCCTGACGTCTCACCCTTCACATCCCAGAAAGGCGGCGTGCTTTCTCCCGGAGAAAGGGGTATTCTTCCGCAGCCCCCACAACAACACTATGCAGGCCTCACCACGATTAATCCCGCTGCCGCTCTACACACAAGTGCTCATCGCGGTGGCCTGTGGCACGTTGCTTGGCGTGGTCTTTGGTCAAGAGCCGTATCTGGGCGGCCTCAAGAATGAGCATCTAGGCTGGCTCGGTCTGCTGCTCGTCACGCTGCTCAAGACCCTCGCCATCCCGCTCATCTTCTTTGCGATCCTCGATGCGCTTGTCCGCACCAGCCTCCCGCTGCGTCAGGGGGCCAAGCTGCTCCTCATTTGCCTCGTCAACGTTACCGTGGCCATGACGATCGGCCTCGTGATCATGAACACCTGGCAGCCGGGCCTAGCCTGGAATGGCCACGTCGAGGACTTGCTGAACGTCGTGCCAACCGCCAAGCCATCGGCGAGCGCCTCGGCAACAGTGCAGACCGGAACCCAGAGTCCGATCGAATACCTCGCCTCCTATATTCCTCGTACCATCATGGCTCCGTTTTCTACCGGCAACATCATCGGAGTCGTGCTCCTTGCCCTCTGCATCGGCGCCATTCTTCGCCGCTTGCACGGTCATACCGACCAGGGTCGTGGAGTCGTGCAGACCCTCGTACGGATTATTGAGCGCGTGTATTCGTGGCTTGTGCAGATCCTCGGATGGATCATCCTCGCGGTACCGCTCGCCGTCTTCGGCGTCGTCGCGCAGGTCGTCGGCAAGGCAGGCATCGGAGTCTTCGCCGTCCTCTGGATCTTCCTTGTCACCATGCTCGTCGGACTCGCCATCCACTCGCTTGGTTACTACCCGCTCGTCGCCTGGCTGATCGGGAAGAAGTCGCCGAAGGTCTACATAGGACAGGGGGCCGACGCGATCATGACCGCCGTGTCATGCAACAGCAGTCTCGCCGCCGTGCCAGTCACCCTCCGGTGCCTCGATCGCATGCAGGTCTCGCCTCAATCGGCGCGCCTCGCCGCCTGTGTCGGCACGAACCTCAACAACGACGGCATCACTCTCTATGAAGCGATGGCCGCGCTCTTTCTCGCCCAAGCGCTGGGCTTTGACCTGCCGATGGACAGCCAGATACTGATCGTCGCCGCGTCGATGATCGCGGGAGCCGGCGTGGCCGGCATTCCGGAAGCAGGGATGATCGTCTTGCCGCTCGTCCTCTCAGCCGCCGGCTTGCCATCTCACGTCATCGGCGCAGCCATTCCACTCATCATGACGGTGGATTGGATCATTGCCCGAGCCCGCTCAGGCGTCAACGTCCTGAGCGACATGCTCGTCGCCATCCTCCTCGATGTAGGGCGTATCACACCCGAGACTGAACTAATCGCGCTTCAGTCCCAATCCGAAGTCACCAATCCCACAGAGCCCCAGCCATCCTGAGAAGAGGGATGGTCTTTCTGGTCGTCTGGTCTCTTTGGTTCCTCTGGTTGGTTTTCCATTCCGGCCAACAAGACAGACCAGATCAACCAAACAAACCAAATAGATCAGACAAACCTCCTCTCCCTGCCCGTATGCCTAAGGCTTCACGCTCTTCGCGTTCCCTGCGAAGCAACAGTGCTTGTATTTCTTGCCGCTGCCGCAGGGACAGGGCGCGTTGCGGCCGATCCCCTGGCGGCGCTTGGGCAGCAAGGGGAGCAGCGACTCCGTGTCTTGGTGAAACATGTCCCGCAGCATGGCGTACAAGACGGGATCGCGACGTTTCAACAGCTCAGGCGACGTGAAGAAATACTCGGCCAACACCGCGAAGAATTCGTGTTCGTTCGTGTAGGCATAGGCGCTGATGTGGGCGCCATGTTTCGATGGCCGAGCCAGTTCCCGGGCCACGTACCGCACCCACTGCCGAACCACCATCCAGGGCACTTCCGGGGGGAGCCCATATTCGCTCGCTTCCTTCTCGACCAGGTGCGCAAACTCATGCACCCCCACATTATGCGTGGCCTGATTGATGGTCGAATCCCGCCAAGAGAGCCGGCTTGGAGAGAATCATCACCCCGCTCAGATGATGCAGCCCGACCATCCCAAGAATCGTTTCGTCGGACCCTCCACGGCTCTGATAGGCGTCGTCGAACGCATCCGGATAGATCAGCACCTCACGCAGCCGATGGTATTCCCAGTCGTGAAACCCGAAGATGGGGATCGCCGCACTCGCCGCCACCAGCACCCGAATCGTCTCGTCCACCTCCGTGCGAATGCCCGTGATCCGGACCTCGTCGAGAAAGATCTGCACCAGCTGCCGGAACCGCGCCTTCCCCACCTCGTCGAGCGCCTCGAAGAACGCCACGTGTGCGCGAAGAATCTGCTCCCACTCGTCGGGAAACGGCTGCTGCACCACCGCCATCCGCCGGTGACACCGTCGTCGCACCCACCAGTAGCTAAAAGGACTCAGTCCCAACAGGAACCACAGAGGAGGGGAGAGCCAGACCAACAATCCTACCGCCCAGGCCACCAAGCCAGCGACTATGAGCGCTTGCCGCCGATTCCGACCATTGGCCTCCGCCGTCACGATCATCGTGTCGTCTCCACTGTGAGAGTGCTGCCAGAGCCACGATTGTACCGTGAACGAGCCTGCTCTGGTTCATCTGGTTTTTTTGGTCTATCTGGTTTCCTTGGGTGATAAACCAGACAAACCGTCTTTACCGTTGCTCCCCCTCTCTCGGAAGGCGGAGTGATTTCTCTAGGGGAAAGAGGTATTCTTCGGCCCATGCCGACTCCTGAAGATCAAGCGCGTGAGCACATCGACCAAGCGCTGGAACAGGCTGGCTGGCGAGTTCAGGACTACAAGAGCGCAAATCTTCATGCCGGAAGAGGCGTGGTTCTCAGAAACTTTCCGCTCGTGAGCGGGCACGGCTTTGCGGACTATCTCCTCTATGTGGACGGCAAGGCCGCAGGCATCATCGAAGCCAAGAAAGAAGGCGTGACTCTCATCGGCGTGGAAGTCCAGGCCGAGAAGTACAGCAAGGGCCTCCCCACGGACTTACCTGCCTCTATCCGACCGTTGCCGTTTCTGTATCAGAGCACCGGCGTGGAAACGCGATTCACGAACGGCCTCGATCCCCAACCGCGCAGCCGCCCCGTGTTCAGCTTCCATCGACCCGAGACACTGGCCGCTTTAATCCCACAGCGCAGCGAAGCCCCGAAGGATCTGCACGGCGCGTCTCTGGCCGCAGAAACGGCGACGACCCTCCGCGCTCGCTTGAAGACGCTGCCACCTCTAAGCACCACCGGTCTCTGGCCCGCGCAAGTCACCGCCATTAACAATCTCGAAAAGTCGCTGGCTCAGGATCGTCCACGCGCCCTCATCCAAATGGCCACCGGCAGCGGCAAGACCTTCACCGCCATCAACTTCATCTACCGCCTCATCAAGTTCGGCGGCGCGCGCCGCGTGCTCTTCCTCGTCGATCGTGGCAACCTCGGCGACCAGACGCTCAAGGAATTCCAGCAGTATGTCTCGCCCTACAACAACTTCAAGTTCACCGAAGAGTTCATCGTCCAGCGGTTGGCGGGCAATACCCTCGATACCACCGCGCGAGTCTGCATCAGCACCATTCAGCGCATGTATTCCATGCTGAAGGGGCGCGAGCTATCGGACGAGGACGAAGAAATTTCCATCGCGGGGCTTGAACGGCTCACCCAAGGGATTGGGCAAAGCAGAAGGTCGTCAGACAAGGCGCGAGGCGAGCGAGCAGCGGAGTTGACAGGCGCGTCAATGAGCAGCGGAGCGACCCGAGCAACGCAGAATCACGGCCTTCTGAGAAGCCCAATCGAGCCGATTGAGTACAACCCGGTTATTCCGATTGAAACCTTCGACGTCATCGTCACCGACGAATGCCATCGGTCCATCTACAACCTTTGGGCACAGGTGCTGGAATACTTCGATGCCCACCTCATCGGCCTGACCGCCACGCCCAACAAGCAGACCTTCGGCTTCTTCAATCAGAACCTGGTCATGGAATACTCACACGAGCAGGCCGTCGCCGACGGCGTCAACGTCAACTACGACGTGTACCGCATCCGTACCGCAATAACTCAGGCGGGCTCGACGGTCGATGCTGGATACAGCGTGCAGGTGATGAATCGTGAAACGCGCGCAAAACGTTGGGAGAGGCTTGACGATGACTTCGCCTATGATCCCGACCAGCTCGACCGCGACGTGGTCGCCCCGGACCAGATCCGCACCATCGTCAAAGCTTTCAAGGAGAAGCTCTTCACCGAGATCTTTCCCGGCCGCACCGAGGTGCCCAAGACCCTCATCTTCGCCAAGGACGACGCCCATGCGGAGAACATCGTCGAAATCCTCCGCGAGGAGTTCGGCAAGGGCAACGAATTCGCCCAGAAGATCACCTATCGCACCACCGGCGTGAATCCCAAGGACCTCATCAAGACCTTTCGCAACAGCTACCATCCCCGCATCGCCGTCACCGTGGACATGATCGCCACCGGCACCGACATCAAGCCGGTCGAGATCGTCGTCTTCATGCGCGCGGTGAAATCCCGCACCTTCTTCGAGCAGATGAAGGGCCGGGGTGTCCGCGTCATCAAGCCGGACGATCTGAAGGCCGTCACGCCCGATGCCACGACCAAGGACCACTTCGTCATCGTCGATACCGTCGGCGTCTGCGAGCAAGATAAGACCGACGCGCGACCGATGGAGAAGAAGCCCAGCGTCGCCTTTGAGAAGCTGCTACAAGCTGTCGCACTGGGGAATACCGAAGAAGACGTACTCACCAGCATCGCCGGACGGCTGGCCCGCATGGAGCACCGGATCACGAAGGAAGATGAACAGGCCATCAGCAAAGCCAGTGGGGGCCTCACGCTCAAAGACCTCAGTCGTCAATTGGTGGAAGCGGTCAATCCAGACCGGCATGAAGAATTGGCAAGAAAGCAGTTCGGGACGGATAAGCCGACCGAGCAACAAATGGCAAAGGCGGCAGCGCGCTCATCCAGGAAGCCGCCAAGCCATTTCAAGACCCGAAGCTCCGCGAACTGCTCATCGACATCAAGAAGAAAAATGAGCTGACCATCGACCATGTCAGCCAGGATCAAGTCATCGAAGCAGGCTTCAGCGCCGACGCGTTGGCTCGTGCCCGCACCATCGTACAGTCGTTCGAACTGTTCATCACACAACACAAAGACGAGATCACCGCTCTGCAAATCCTCTACAGTAAGCCGTACAAACAACGGCTGAAGTTCGAGGACATCAAGGACCTCGCCAATGCCATCGAAAAGCCGCCCTATCTTTGGAACGAATCCCAACTCTGGCAGGCCTATGCGGCCCTGGAGAAGTCCAAGGTCAAAGGTGCAAGCGGCAAGCGCATTCTCACGGACCTCGTCTCCCTTGTCCGCTTCGCCACTCACCAAGAGAATGAATTGGTGCCATTTCCTGAGAAGGTCAACGCCAACTTTAAGGCTTGGCTAGGGGAGCAAGAGAGCAGAAAGAGGAAGTTTACCGATGAGCAACGCCATTGGCTGGAGATGATCCGCGATCACATCGGGGCGAATCTTGCGGTTGACAAAGACGACTTCGAGTATGCGCCCTTTGCGCAAGAGGGTGGGTTGGGAAAGGTACATCAGTTGTTTCCAGAGGGTCTTCAGACCATAATAGAGGCCATGAATGTGGCTCTCGTGGCCTAGGAGGAGGTTCGTTATGACGCAAAAGTCACAAGTCTTGTTGGAAGAGGCTCTGAAGCTAACTGCCTATGAGCGTGCAGAAGTGGCGGAGCAGTTGATTGCCAGCTTAGATGAGGTTCCGGATACCGATGTGGAACAGGCCTGGCAAGAAGAAGTGCAGCGGCGGCTTGGGCAAATCGAGCGTGGCGAGGTAAAGACTATCCCCTGGGAGGAGGTGCAAAAGCGCCTGCGACATGGCCGGTGAACTGCCTCTCGAATTCCATCCCGCCGCCCTTGCCGAGCTAGAGCTGGCCAAGGCATGGTACGACGCACAGCGACCAGGTCTCGGGGGTCGTTCTTCCACGAAATCACTGTTGCCGTCTCCCGAATACGAGAAACCCCGAATGCCTGGCCGGAATATAAGCGAGGAACAAAGCGCTTCCTTGTGCATCGCTTCCCGTTCGCGGTTATCTATAGCCAACACTCCAACAGTCTGCTCGTCGTCGCCGTCATGCATCTGAAACGACGGCCGGGGTACTGGCAGTCGCGACTTAGATAAGCGTGCGGGACTTGTCCGAAGTGGGGACGACCGATTCGCAGCTCGCCTGCGCACCGCGTGTAAGCAGGCAAATCGTAGCATTGCGAAGGACGACTTCGAGTACGCGCCCTTTGCTCAGGAAGGTGGGCTAGGGAAGGTGCATCAGGTTTTGGTAGCGAGCTGAACAAACTTATTGAAGAACTGAACGGGACTTTGGCAGCGTGAAAAAGACGTTGGAAGATATCTTTCAGCCAGAAATGCCCATCGTGCCTCTGGGCTGGGATGTGCTGCCATTTGAGCAGGCTGCCGATGTAATTTCCGATAAAGGTAGGCGGGTTAAACAGGGAGCATATTTGCTCGCAGGGAAGATTCCCGTCATCGATCAAGGGCAAGACACGATCGGAGGTTATACCGACGATGAGGATATGACTTTTGATGATGAGTTGCCTGTCATCCTATTTGGAGACCACACACGTTCGTTCAAATACGTTGATAGGCGATTTGCCGTGGGTGCCGAAGGCGTGAAGATCCTACGGCCTCGTGAGGGGTATGTTCCCAAGTTCTTCTACTATCTCCTTCGCTCGCTGCAGATTCCAAGTCGTGGCTACAGTCGCCATTTTCAGTTCTTAAGGAAGTTACATTTGCCACATGCACCAAAAGGGCAACAGGATCGCATCGTCGCGGAGATCGAAAAGCAGTTCTCCCGCCTCGACGAAGCCGTTGCCAACCTCAAACGCGTCAAGGCCAACCTCAAACGCTACAAAGCTTCCGTCCTCAAAGCCGCCTTCGAAGGGAAGCTCGCGCCGCCCGCGGGGCCTTGGAAACAAGTCGTCCTTGGTGATATCACGACTTCCATCAGAAACGGCTACTCGAAGAAACCCGATGCGGAGCATGGGACACGTATTTTTCGGATTAGCGCGGTTCGTCCGATGAAACTGGATGCAAACGATGTTCGCTATTTATCCGGAACTCCAGCAGACTATGAGCCGTTCCTCGTTGAGCCAGGCGACATATTGTTTACGCGTTACAACGGAAACCGGGACTATGTTGGCGTGTGCGCACGAGTGCCGGCAAACCTGCCTCCCACGGTTTACCCAGACAAGCTGATACGAGTTCGTGTCCCCCGCTTGATGATGCTTCCCGAGTTCTTGGTGATCCTCGCCTCGACTGGCCGCGCGCGCGAATACATTGAGTCGAAGATTCGGACCACGGCTGGACAATCTGGGATCTCAGGCGGTGATCTCAAAGTGTTACCGCTCGATATTCCTCAGGTGGTAGAGCAAGAGCAAATCATCGCCGAAGT
The DNA here is from genome assembly GCA_963701855.1 of Nitrospirota bacterium. GTDB lineage: Bacteria > Nitrospirota > Nitrospiria > Nitrospirales > Nitrospiraceae > Palsa-1315. The sequence goes on along the minus strand of CAVPBK010000011.1, from coordinate 127,741 downwards.
CGAGCGCCGCCTATCCGTCATCGAGGAACTCGAAGCCACCGTCCAAACCAACCTCACCCGCGCCGACCGGCTGCGACAATCAATCCTTAGCCAGGCTTTTGCTGGCCGTTTGCTATCTGGGCGAAGCAATGAAACGTGAGCCAGCTCCTGGAAGTCTCAGGCTTTGAGAATCCTCATTGATACCAATGTTGTAATTCCCCTGGAAGATTCAACTCGTGTTCTTGAAGAGAGCCTTAGCAAACTGGTCCGTCTTGCAAGCGAGAATGGACATCAGCTCCTCGCACACCCGTCCTCCAATGACGACATAGCCCGTGACCCAGACAAGAAGCGCCGCGACATCAGCCTGTCGCGGCTTCGCAAGTACTCCACTCTGGGGAATCCGCCAAGACCAGCTGCCGCAGAACTGTCTAAGCTAGGGCTTATAGAACGCGATGACAACGACCGGGTCGATAATGAGATCCTCTATGCCCTTTATCGCGATGCTGCCAACATCCTCATTACCGAGGACCGAGAGCTTCACAAGAAAGCATTGCAAATCGGAATTGCTGACCGAGTTCACTACATCCAGCAAGCTACATCCTTCCTAGAACACCTCCACGCGCGCGTTGGAGTTGTTCTGCCCAGTATCGAAGAGGTTCCGCTGCACCAGATTGATTTGGAGAATTCGTTTTTCGATTCCCTGAGGAGTGATTACAAATTTGACAAGTGGTATCAGGAAAAAGCTAGGGAAGGGCGGACGGCTTGGGTATATCGTGATTCCGATGGAAATCCGGGAGCTATAGCAATCTTCAAGGAAGAGCGCGATCCAATCGTGACCAATGACAACCAGGCATTGCCTGGAAGGACACTCAAGCTATGCACATTCAAAGTTGCTGAACAGGCACGTGGCCGTAAGCTCGGCGAACTTCTACTAAAAGCAGCGTTTCGCTATGCGACGAACAACCGGCTAAAGCATATCTACATCACTATGAGGCCAGGCAAACAAGACTTTCTTGAGGACCTCTGTGCCGATTTTGGCTTCACAATATTTGGTGAATACCAAAACGATCATGTCTTTGTGAAGGAGCATCCCTTACACCCACCTGAGGTTGCGCTTCCTCCACTCGAATACCATCGTCTCTTCTATCCCCATATTCTCAGCAGTAGAGAAGTCGGTAAGTACATCGTGCCTATTCGTCCTGAGTATCACAAAGTCCTTTTCCCGGAAATCCAAATTCAACCAAGCCTCTTTGGCCCATCAAGTGCAGGGCACGCGATTAAGCAGGCATATCTTTGCCACGCGAGAATCAGCGGTATTAAGTCGGGAGACATTCTGTTTTTCTACAGATCTCAGGATATCCAAGCCATTACAAGCATTGGCGTTGTAGAGTCGGTCCATGAGTACCAGGATCACGACAAAATTTTGCAGCTTGTTTCAAAGCGAACAGTGTACTCTTACGACGATATTGTGAAGATCGCAGAGAAAAAGACGAAAGTAATATTGTTTCGGTTAGCAGCTCACCTTCAGAATGTGATTCCCTCTAACTGGTTATCTGAGCAAGGGGTAGTGAATGGGCAAATCCAGACAATCAGAAAAATATCTAATGAAGCGTTTCGGAAGGTCGTGGATGAGTGCCGACTCGGTAATTGCTTTTTTGCCGATTAAGCCCATCTATGCAAATCGTATTCTTGAGGGAAGCAAGAAATACGAGTTCAGGAGATCTCGGTTGCGACAGGATATAACGCACGTTGTGATCTACTCTACTTCGCCAGTGAAGAAGATAGTGGGGATAGCTGAGGTCGTCAGAGTAACAGCGGCATCTGTGTCGGCGACATGGAGACAGACCAGACAGGCTGCAGGAATTTCCAGGAGTGCATTTAAGGCATACTTTTCTGGGTCAGAGTCCGCTGTCTTCATATCACTCCGGCGTGCTGTGAGACTCAAAAAGGAGCTTGAACCTACAGAAGTGCGTAGCGGCTTTAAAGTGCCGCAGTCATTTTCATATGTAGACGAAAGCTTCATCAAGCGAGTCTTGTTCTCAGGAGCAAGGTAGGGCCAGAGTGCCGTAGTTTCTGTTTTGCAACGCTATCCCCCATGCGGCAAAGGGATTATCTGTAGAATATTGATGAGAAATAACCAAATCGTTCAAAAACTCTGGAACTACTGCAACGTCCTCCGCGACGATGGGATGAGCTACGGCGACTATGTGGAACAGTTGACGTATCTGCTGTTTCTCAAGATGGCCGACGAGCGGACCAAGCCGCCGTACAATCAGCCCAGCCAGATTCCCGACAAGTACAGTTGGCCCAGCCTGCTGAAGAGGGACGGCGACGACCTCTTCGACCACTACCGCCATCTCCTTGAAGAGCTTGGCAAAGGGAAAGGCATGCTCGGCCTGATCTTTACGAAGGCCCAGAATAAGTTTCAAGACCCCGTCAAGCTGCGGCGGCTGATTGTGGATCTGATCGACAAAGAAGATTGGTCCACGATGAGCGCCGATGTGAAAGGGGATGCCTACGAGGGCTTGCTGGAAAAGAACGCGCAAGACACCAAGTCCGGCGCGGGACAGTACTTCACACCGCGCCCGCTAATCGCCGCGATGGTGGAGGCCATTGCCCCGAAGTCCGGCGAGACCATCTGCGACCCGGCCTGTGGAACCGGCGGATTTTTCCTGGCTGCACATGACTACATCGTGAAGCATTATCCCAACCTGACTAAGGACGAAAAGCGACAACTGAAGCAAGGCACGTTCAAGGGATGGGAATTGGTCCAAAGCACTGCACGACTCTGCGCGATGAACATGATGCTCCACGGGATCGGAAGCGACAAAGACCTGCCCATCGTTGTGGCCGATTCCTTGGCCGCTGATCCGGGCGATCGGTTCGACATCGTGATGACTAATCCACCCTTTGGGAAGAAAAGCAGCACGACCATTGTGGGGGAAGAAGGGCAGGTCTCTAAGGAACGGGACATCGTCGAGCGTGACGACTTCTGGGCGACGACCTCCAACAAGCAACTCAACTTCGTCCAGCATGTCAAAACGTTGCTGAAGCAGAATGGCCGCGCCGCAGTCGTGGTGCCTGACAACGTTCTCTTCGAAGGTGGCGCGGGAGAAACCGTCCGGCGCAAGCTTTTGCACGAGTGCGACGTGCACACACTCCTGCGCCTGCCGACCGGCCTCTTCTATGCGCAGGGTGTGAAAGCCAACGTGCTCTTCTTCGACAAAAAACCGGCGAGCGAGAGTCCCTGGACCAAGAAGCTCTGGATCTACGACCTCCGCACCAACCAGCACTTCACGCTCAAGACCGATCCGCTCAAGCGCGAAGACCTGGACGAATTCGTGAAATGCTACAACGGCCATCACGACCGGCCCGACAAACAGGCCGGCAACCGCCACACCCGCAAAGCCACCTGGTCCGACAAGAAACTAGATGGCCGTTGGCGTGCCTACGACTACGACGAGCTCATCGGCCGCGACAAAGCCAGCCTCGACATCTTCTGGCTCAAAGACGACTCCCTAGAAGACTCCGCAAATCTTCCTAACCCCGACATCATCGCCCAAGAAATCGTCGACGACCTCGAAGCAGCTTTGGAACAATTCCGACTGATTGCGAATGATCTAGGCAGTGAACCACAAGAAAAGAAGGTTTGATAGGCAGGTCGAATGCGGCAGGAGTATTTTGCCGCAGTTCGCGCTGGCCTAGCCTGCAATTACGAACCAATGACGAAACAATTTATCGTGGTGATCGAGAGGACTTTGCAGATTCACGGGAAGTAATGCGGCGCGCGGCTCTCGTTCCAGCAAGCAGGTCGGACGGGGTGAGTTTGACGCCTTCAATATCTGTGGAGGTGTAGACGGTCATCCGAAACATGGCATGGCGTTTTGCCGGATCGACAAGACAGGGATTGGTTCTGTTCAGAGAACGTTTGAGCATCGACACAGTATAGCAAGGTCTGTGTTCGGCGTCCGCACTTTGTAGGGGCTCAATAGAGAACGGGATGATTATTAAAGATACCGAGTCGGTTGATATCCACACGTCCACTGGGCCCATGCGCACGTACCTCTTTCGTCCGGTGGCTGAGGGGCGGTATCCGGGCCTGCTGCTGTTTTCGGAGATCTTCCAGGTGACGGGGCCCATCCGACGCGCTGCGGCGATGTTGGCAAGCCACGGATTTGTGGTGGCGGTTCCGGAGATTTATCACGAGCTGGAGCCGGCCGGAACGGTGTTGGCCTATGACGAGGCCGGCGCGGAGCGCGGCAACCGGCACAAGATCACCAAGACATTGTCGAGCTACGATGCCGACGCGCGCGCGGCGCTGGACTTTCTCACGTCCTCACCGCATTGCACGGGCAAGCTGGGCGCGATGGGGATTTGTCTTGGGGGACATTTGGCGTTTCGTGCGGCGATGCAGCCTGACGTGCTGGCCGCCACCTGTTGCTACGCGACCGACATCCACAAGCGCAGCCTGGGAGCGGGCATGCACGACAACAGCCTGGACCGGATCGGCGAGATCACGGGCGAGCTGCTGATGATCTGGGGCAGGCAGGATCCACACATTCCCCGAGAGGGACGGGCGCTGATCTACAACGCGCTGAGTGATGCCGGTGTGTATTTCCAATGGCATGAGTTCAACGCCGCACACGCCTTTCTTCGCGACGAAGGTCCCCGCTACGATCCGGCTGCAGCCAGGATCTGTTACGGCATGGTGCTGGAGCTGTTCACACGCGCATTGAATAAAGCATAAGGGCCGTTCTTCCCGCTCCATTTGTTATGCGAGAGGGGTTTGCGGTAGCGTATTAGTGTCGTGGAACACTCCTTCACCTGTCCATTTTGCGGCGAAGAGATCTCGATGGTCCTGGACCTCTCGGTTCACCGGCACAGCTATGTCGAAGACTGTGAGGTCTGCTGCAACCCCCTCGAAATCCGTTACACCGTCGAAGACGATGCCCTGGCTGAGTTCGAGGCCAAGTGTCTCGAGTAGCTGATTAGATCAAGGGAGCCCATGTCTATTGTGACGGCTCTTGCTCATCGCGACTGGCTGCGCGTTCTCCAGCGATCCTTCCACCGCGAAGCAGGAGATGCGCTCAAACGGTTCCCCGGTGAAACCCATCACACATGATGACAAGAGGTCGATGAATGAGGAACGCCTGGAGGCCATGCGCTAGGCCAGGAAAGGCTGACGCGATATGTGCAAGCCAGTGTTGTCATTGATCTATCCAGGTCCGCATTTATATTGCTTGACTCCTGTACTCATTGCGCCCAAGGTGATGTTGCGAGGTATGAAGCTCGCTGACTGTCCCATCTCTTGCGCTTCCTGATCCTTCCGGGCGTGACCGATTCTCCAGTCTCCTCCGTTTCGTTGTCAGAGTTGCTCTGAACGGCTGAATGCCGTTGTGTCGTGGTCTGCTGATGGAGGCAGCCAGGGCGCCGGCCATGCTTCAGAGGACTATTCGACTCACGCTCGCATTCCATAGAAAGGAGTGAGCCATGCTCTACTACGCACTGGTGTTCCTGGTGGTCGGTGTGATTGCCGGCGCCCTGAATCTTGCCGGGGTGTCTGCGGTTGCGGTTCAGATTTCCTGGGTGCTGTTCTTGGTCGGGATCGTGTTGGTTGCGATCCATCTCATCACAGGGCGCTCCGCTCGGGCTGCATGACCGGAAGCTGCACGGTGACGCTGAGGTATCGATGTTTCACATAAGGAGGGCGATGCAATGAATGCGGAACAACTCAAAGGACAATGGACCCATTTCAAAGGCGACTTGAAACAGCAGTGGGGCGAGTTTACCGATGATGACTTGAAGCAGATTGAAGGAAACATCGAGAAATTTATCGGCAAAGTTCAAGAACGGTATGCCGGGAAAAAGGTCGAGCTGATGAAGTGGGCGGACGCGTGGCATGCGAAGCCTGCCGCGCCGAAAGTCGTGGAGAAGAAGTCTCGCTGAGTGGATTCCACCCGCGATAGACGTTTGACAAGACACTTTTACATGTCGGTTAAGGAGAAGACTATGAACACACGCTATGTACTGACACTCTGCACGGCTCTGGTTATCGGTGGAGCACTCATCACCGGTTCGGCCCACGCGGTCAGCAAGGCCGACGAGAAGACGCCGATCAATGACACATGGATGACGGCGAAGACCAAGATTGCGCTGTTTGCCGATGCCCGGGTCAAAGGGAGCGAGATCAATGTCGAGACCTCCCAGGGCTCGGTGATCATCCGTGGCAAGGTTGATTCTGATGAGGCGAAACAGGCGGCCGAAGGGATCGCCAAAGGGATCGACGGTGTCAAGACGGTGAAGAACGAGCTCCAAGTCGTCGCCCCTGCCAAACGCGAGGCGATCGATGACAAAGATGCCTCAATTACGACACGGGTCAATGCGCAGATCGCGAAAGACTCCTATTTGAAGGATGCCGGTATCCATGCCCAGACCAATGCGGGCGTGGTGGCGTTGAGCGGTGAAGTGTCGAGCCTGATGACCAGTGCCCAAGCGTCTTGGACTGTCTGGCAGGTTCCCGGCGTGAAGTCGGTGAAGAACGATCTGACGGTGAAGGAGAAGGCGTAAGCTTTCACTCCCAAGACACTGCGCTTTACGTCCGTCGATATCCGATCATCGTGGTGTTGACGGACGATAAGGTTGAGTCAGCATGATTATCCTCCTCACTACCATGTTTTTGCTTCCGCTGGGGCTCCTCGGCCTCTACCTCTAAGTGTCCGACGTATTCACAAAGACTGCTGGACATTGTGAGCGGGAAGAAACGGGGATAGGCTACTTTATGGGACCGGGTCCTTTGTCGCTGTGAATTCCTTGCCGCGTCCCTCGCGGTAAGCAGTATGGAGCAATACGGAAATTCAGGAGGCGAGCCCTTGACGGCGCAGGGTTTGGGTAATAGAGTGATCGCATGGTACGTGCTGTCGCGATAGCATTTTTCTTGGTGTGTGCGGCAGGTCCGGTGTGGGCCGCTGAGGTTGAACCGTTCGACCCGGAGGCACCCTTCCAACAGGGGTTGACCACGAGTCTCCTCCGTTCACTTCTCAACCAAGCATTCGATAGACTTGAAGACCACATCGAAATCATGGGAAAGCTCGACTCCGGTGATGTAAAAGGAAATCAACAGGGACATTTGCAGTTCAAGTTCTATCCGGAGGGTAAGTCCAAATCAGGCGAGCATCTCGCCGCAGAAGGCTCGTTCCGCGTCGCACCAGAAGGTGGGCAACAGGATTGGCATTTCAAATTCACGCTGCCGAAAGATCGAAAGTACGCTCCGCTCCAGCTTCAGGAACCGCTATAACTCCTTTCCCGTTTTGCTTCTTCCACACATCCATTCCCTGGCCGGGCTCACGTGACCATGATATACAACGTCATCAACATGAGTCCGAAGATGGCGACTAACACGACCCACTTGACCGATTTATTGACTTCGTCCGCCATGTCCCGTCTAGACTTATCAAATAGATCCATACGGCACCTCCTAGTCTATGGTGCGGGAGCGGGATCCCTGCCATTCAGTAAACCACCAGTTCCGTTCTCGATGTCGTCTGCCGGCAAAACCCTCGACGTTACAATATCAGTTTTTCGTGACAAGTGCCTCGACCGGACGTTCGGAGAAGGAAACGGTGTCAGGAACAGTTTCTAGCCACCTTGCGCTGATCTCCAGTTGGGGAGTAGGCTGAGCTCACTAGTTCTTCCGCTTGTCGGAGACTCGCCATGTGGGTTGTCTTCCTTCTGTTGCTCCTGCTGCTGCCACTGCCTCTCCCCGTCCATGCGGAAGACCTCGGCGAACTGAGCGCGAATCCTTACAATCCCGATTCCACGTCCAATCCATTCGGAGCTGGAAGTCCCTTCAAGCCGGACGGCATCAACAATCCCTTCAGTCCCTACGGCAGTCCCTTCAGCAATCAATCGGCCACGAATCCCTATGCGACTGACGCTCCAAGGCTCTACGATCAACAGGGAAACTATCGCGGTAAGCTGAGCGCGAACCCGTATGATCCTGATTCGACGAGTAACCCCTACGGCCGCTACGGCTCTCCGTTCTCGCCGGACTCGATCAAGAATCCCTACGGCGACGGAAATCCCTATAGCCCCAGTAGTCCCACCAATCCTTATGGCCGCGGCCTGCGAATTGAAGGTCGATAGGTTCGGCTGTCGTGGAATACTCCTTCACCTGTCCCTTTTGCGGCGCTCCGGCTGTTGATGCTGTGGGTATGTTGAAAGGCAGCTCATTGATGCGGGGAGTTCTCTTTGCCCTGTTCTTGGTTGCGGCTTCTGCGACCGTCTCGGGGGCCGATTCCTATACAGATGCCGTCTCTGCGGTTCATCGTGATAACTATGACCTTGCGGCGCGACTCTTCCGTCCTCTGGCTGAACAGGGACATGCCGGGGCACAGAGTTTTCTGGGTGTGCTCTATGCCAACGGGCAGGGCGTTCTGCAGAATTATGAGATGGCTGGACGGTGGTATCGGCGGGCAGCGGAACAGGGAGATGCTGCGGCACAGTTCCAGCTGGGTATGCTGTATGTCGGCGGGCAGGGGGTGTCGCAGAGTTATGAAGAGGCCGGGCAGTGGTACCGGCGGGCGGCTGACCAGAGAGTCGCTGCGGCACAGTTCCAGCTGGGTATGCTGTATGTCGGCGGGCAGGGGGTGTCGCAGAGTTATGAAGAGGCCGGGCGGTGGTATCGGCGGGCAGCTGATCAAAGACATGCGCCAGCACAGTTTCAGCTGGGTGTGCTGTATGCCAATGGACAAGGCGTGCCGCAGAGCTACGAGGAGGCAATTCAGTGGTACCAGCAGGCGGCTGACCAAGGACATGCGCGGGCGCAGAGCCATTTGGGCTTGTTGTATGCCCGCGGGCAGGGCCTACCGAAGGACTATCGCCTGGCCATACAATGGTACCGGCGGGCGGCTGACCTGGGAGATGCGCTGGCACAGTTTCAGCTGGGTGTACTGTATGCCAATGGACAAGGCGTGGCGCGGAACTATGAGGAGGCCGTCTTGTGGTACCGGCGCGCGGCTGAGCAGGGGGATGTATCGGCGCAGTTCAATCTTGGTGTGAGGTATGACAACGGGCAGGGGGTGTCGCAGAGTTATAAAGAGGCCGCGCGGTGGTATCGTCGGGCGGCGCAACAGGGACATGCACGGGCGCAGAGCAATCTCGGCGTGTTGTATGCCAATGGGCAGGGCCTGCCGAAGGATGTGATCCGCGCGTACATGTGGCTCACCCTTGCGATCCCAGGGTCGAGAGGCGATGATGTGAAGACTGCTATCAGGAATCAAACCACTCTGGCCTCAGACATGACCGCCGAACAGATTGAGCAGGCGCAGGAGATGGCGCGGCGCTGCCGGGAAACTCAGTTCGTGCAATGTGAGTGAAGAAGAATAGGCGTTCTTTCCTCAATTCATTTGGGAAGACAGTACGGTGTCAGGAATACTTTCCGACCCTTTGCGCTCATCTTGAGGCAGGGAGTAACTGTACCCACGGATTGTTCCGTTTGTCAGAGACTCACCATGTAGGTTGTCTTCTCCCTTCTGCTCCTGTTACCGACCCTTCCTCGTACCGTCCACACGGAAGATCTCGGCAAGCTGAGCGCGAATCCCGCCGGTCTCTCTGGCCTGTCTGATTCTCTGGTTGATTTGCCTGGCCGGCCAACAAGACAGACCCAATAGTTCAGATATATGAGACAAACAAGTTCGGTTCTCTGTTCACGCTATGCCCTCTCAACCTCCCCGGCCAGATATATGGCAGGCCCGTGCTCTTCGGGCTGTGTGATCCAGATGTCCAGCTACTTCACGATCTGAAAACAGCTACCATACTCTGCCATCATTCTTCTGGCAGAAACAGAGGAGTGCAGGGAGAAGACGGCTCGGCCAGCTGCGCCAAGACTTATCGGGCGTCACTTACAGCGGCACGCGCCTGACCACAAAGCCCTGAAACAACGAGTGTCTATAAAAATCTTGACTGTACTTTCCCCTCTTCGGAGTTACTTCCTTGTGGTCTGCCCCGTTTCCAAGGCGTCCTCTACGCTTCACTCTAGTGGACCTGTCCCCCGAACCAGGAAGTCACAGCGGAGAATTAAGGAGGTGCTCAGATGGCAACCATACTCGTCGTTGATGATCAGGAACCAATACGGGCGCTCCTCCGTGATTCGCTGGAAGGGGACGGCCACGAAGTCTTTGAAGCGGCTAACGGTCGTCTTGGTCTTGAGTTGTATCGGAAGCGACCAGCGGACTTGATCATTACCGATATGGTCATGCCGGAGATGAACGGCCTTGACATGTTATTAGAGCTGACCAGGAAATGTCCTAACGTCAACGTCATCGCCATGTCCGGTGGTCGAGGGAGCCAGGGTTGGCTCGACGCGGCCAAGCTGTTGGGTACGCGTCAGACGTTTCAAAAGCCCTTAGATGTGGGGAAATTACTCGATGCCGTTCGAGACGATTTGGCGCATTAGCCGGCAGGATGACTTTTCGTCAACCCCACGCGCGGGTGGTCTGTCTCAGCCGAATTCGGGGACATCAAAGGGGTCGAGAATCTTTTTTTGTCGCTCGTTCCCTTTCTGGGGGTGGGGGCTGATTGATCTTCCACTGCGCGTGTCTTATTGGAAGGCCAAGGCTTAGGTTAAGGGTTGAACAAACGCCGAGTCGAAGTGGTCAGTGCTCAACCTGAGCCGCAACCTTAACCTTCCTCTGTGGACGCCGCGCGTTGCACGAGCACAGAAGATCATCAGGCTCCATCTCTTTTTCTCTGCCGGCGGTGTAGACTCACCCCGTTGTCTCCTGCATTCGTACCGGAGGTGTGATGCGTGCGATTCAACGTTTCGGTAAACAGCTCCAGCGACTGCGAACTCGCCGGGGTCTGACGCCCGAACAGCTCGCGGTGAAAGCAGGGCTAGTCTCATTCTATGTGACCAAGCTGGAGCAAGGGGAGCACGACCCGACGCTTAGCACGCTGGTGCGATTGGCGAAGGCGCTGAGGGTGTCGGTCACGGAGTTGTTAGGGGAGAGCGTGAGTGCGAGCCAGTGGTGGCAGGTGGGGGAGGCGCGTTTTTCAACGCGAGAGGATGCCGAGGATCATGCCCGCACCGCGGGAGAGATGTTTGTCGCACGGTATCAGAATAAACCCACAGGCCCGGTGCGCCGGCTACTCCCGGTTCGCGAGTCGAAATAATCACTGCGCATGCAGGAGTGGTCCGATTCATCTTCCACTACGCGCATCGTGCACAGGCCTTCCAATTCTCGTTACTCTCTCTAAGGGAGCGACCAAGACTGCCCTCGACTGCGCGCATCGGATGAGCACCGTGTTATCGTGTGCGTTCTGCGAGCAAGGAGGGCACAAGTGGAGCAATACATTTGCCAGGTTTTCTTATTCATCACGGGATGAGCCATGTTGTGTCTTGACCAGCTTGGAGATGACCCGTGTGATATGCTCGGCCACCTTCGGCTCGTGCGTGTCGAAGTCCACCCCGAAATCAGCCCTCTTGACCCATTTCACGGTGGCGCGTTCAATCAGTAACAGCGTGGCCTCTCCCGGCACAAAAATATGTAGGGCGAGCACCATCCCGATGGAGACCGGCCTGTTCCCGGTAATGTAACTCCCGTTCAGCGAAAGATCTTTGATGATTCCTTCACCAGCAACCCCGTCCCCAAAGTAGCGCATCGTCGCAAATGTCTTGAGCCGTTGACCCTTTCGCAAGATGAACTCGGTCATGCTGTCTCCTTCTCTCTATCGATGACTCTTGCGTACCAAGAAATCCTCGGATGGTCGCGACCAATTCGTTCGGCTGTTCAGCCCTAACGACGCATGCGTACGGAGCCTATCCGTTGCGGCCTCCAGCTGGATGCTGAAAAATGGGCGGGATGGCTGGAACGATCCCCGTGCTCGCGCAACGCGCAGCCACAGAAGGCCCTCGTTGGACGCGCGCAGTTGGAATCATCCCAGCCACCCCTTATAAAATGATAAGTTGCTGCGGCTTTGCTGGATGGCCTTTTGAGCATCCTGAGGCAATTCAGGCCTCCAGCACCATATGAGAGTATTTCAACCGTGCGTTTCGTATTAGCTGAGTTTTTCCGCAGCCTGCTAAACCGCTCCAATTGTACTACCACACTAAGAGTTTGGACAGAAAATTGCAGCCATCCTTGCCCCAATCTGCCGACAAAGCCTCTCATGCTTGGTCCCACTCCGCGCGACTTTCTTACCCACCCACCGACTTGGCAGATATTTTTCATCCGTCCTGCTTCCGATTGCATCGCAATCGATAACCCGAGTATTGCCATTAGCCGGAGCGACGCCTTTCCAATCTCGCAATCGTTTCTCAAAAGGAATGGCTGAGGATGCGCATCTGGCGTCTGCAGCTACTTGTGCCGTTCTACTTGCCGGGAGTAGGCTACATCCAATGGAATTCCTCTTGATCATTCTCACGGTCATCGCTGCTGGTGCAGCCGTGGTCTATTTCCTGAGTTCATCAAGGGGAATGCAACTCGTTCGCAACAAGACGGTGTCAACCATACTCAACGATGTTCACGCCATGCAACATTCAGCGCCTGAAACCGCGCTCTATGATATTTACTATGCTCTCGCGGAAGAAAGAACCAACAAAAGTAAGTGGCTCACTGAGTTCGAATATTTGCGCATGTTACGGGATGCCGGCTGTTTCGATCCGAGAACGGCCCCAGAGCCTGAACGATTTGCTGAACTCATGGCGAGCATAGAAGAGAAGATTCGGCTCCAGGCCAGTGGTGTGACTAAATGAATCAACGAGAAACATGAAACGATATCTGGATTCATTACCACAGGTCTCACAAAGGATCCGTCCATGCTCAATGCCCCGGCGTGAAGTCTCTTTCCCGCTATGCTAGGTTTGTGGCGCATTGCATCACATCAAGAGAGGGCTTGTCTGTGAAACCAGGCTATCGATTGATCATTGTCGACAAGGCCGGTGTGCTGGTCTCTGAATTCCAATTGACGGAGAACGCTCTGGCTCAGCCGGTGGCCTTTGTTGCGGCGCTCAAACAGTCGATCGAGGACATTGAAGAGGAAGAGCCGTGAGTGTTCTCCCTCCGTTCCATCTGTGCACGATATCTCATTCGCCTCTGTGAGAAGGAATCTTGCTTATGCAATACGTTCATCTTGGTCGGTCAGGAGTGAAAGTCAGCCGCCTCTGCCTTGGCACGATGAACTTCGGGCCGGAGACGAACGAGGCGGATAGTTTTGCCATCATGGACCGGGCGCTGGAGCTGGGCCTTAACTTTTTCGATACGGCGGACGTCTATGGATGGAAGGTAGGGGAGGGGTGGACGGAGCAGATTGTGGGGCGTTGGTTCGCCCAGGGCGGGGGACGGCGTGAGAAAGTCGTGCTGGCAACGAAGGTGTTCGGCCGGATGGGCGCATGGCCGAATCAGTCTCGCTTGTCGGCCCTGCACATCAAGCGGGCTTGCGAGGCGAGCCTGCGGCGCCTTCAGACTGACTGCATCGACTTGTATCAGATGCATCACGTCGATCGGGAGACGCCGTGGGAGGAAATCTGGCAGGCAATGGAACAGTTGGTCAGGGAAGGCAAGGTTTTATACGTCGGCAGCAGCAATTTTGCCGGCTGGCACGTAGCTCAGGCGCAAGAGCTGGCGCGAAGCCGCCACTTTGTCGGCCTCGTGTCGGAGCAGAGTCTCTATAATTTGAACGAGCGGACGATCGAGTTAGAAGTGATTCCTGCCTGTGAGGCCTATGGCATCGGTCTGATTCCCTGGAGTCCGCTTGCACGCGGACTATTGGCCGGGGCCTTGGAACCGGCGAAGATCGGTCGACGCGCGAACGAAGATTTGAAGAAAGATATCGAGACATATCGCCCTAAGCTGGAAGCCTATGAGGCGCTCTGCGCACAACTCGGAGAACGCCCGGCCGATGTGGCGCTCGCCTGGCTGTTGCACCAAAAGGCCGTGACAGCGCCGATCATCGGACCACGCACAATGGAGCAATTGAACGGCACGATGTCGGTTCTGAGTCTTACATTGAGTCAGGAAACACTGAAACGGCTTGATGCGATCTTTCCCGGCCCAGGCGGGTCCGCACCAGAAGCCTACGCCTGGTAATCATCACTCAATCTGTCATGAGTTATGCGCGTTGTGTGAGGATAGGACATCATCCAAAGAGCTCCGTCCTATACTCCAATCAGGGAGCTAGGGAGTAGTACGGCGGGTGTTCATTTCCTTGCGGACTAGTTCCTCAGCTTGTAACCAGTCTTCCAGGTCGCGTTCTCCCTGCCGCCCTCGTTGCTCATAGAGTTCGTAGGCTTTCTTCGCAATCAACTCCCTCACCTTGTCCGAATATTTCTGCATGGACTCAGGCTCAGGCGACAGGTTCCGCCCCACCACATGCTGAGCATCAGAATGTTTGGTTTTCATGGGCTCCCTCCTTTAACGACGGAGTTTCTGCTCCTACTATACCAGCAGCCCAGCCAAGTTGCGTAGAGTTATTTATTGATCCTTGCATCCTCGATCTCGACCCTCTTAGAATACGCCACCCTACGAGGCCCCTATGCCTTTTACGATTGGCACCTACCGTCGCGTCCCTGTTCCCTGCGCTGCAGTCTACAGCGCGAGCCTATTCCTCAAGTTGTCACAGGCCTGCTTGTTGAGTTTCTGGTTCCTGATCGCGCTCCTGGCGCTGAGTAGCGGGCCAGTGTATGCGGAGTGGGTGTTGACGAGTGGCGACGACGAAGCCGGATTGGCCGTATATGTCGATCCCGCTACCCTTCGCCGCAATGGAAATCTGGCGAAGATGTGGCAATTGTACGACTACAAAACCGTTCAAACGGTGGCGGGCGATTCGTTCTTGTCTATCAAGCGATTTAATGAATACGATTGCGCAGAAGAGCGCACACGCATGCTTGGGTATACGTGGTTCTCGGGCAACATGGGAAACGGTAACGTGGTGTACAGTACCACTGAGCAATTGCCCTGGGAACCGGCTGTACCGCGTACCATCAATCGATCTCTTTGGAAAGTGGCCTGCAGTAAGAAGTGATCCTGCTCTTTACGCTCGTGCGCGATGGGTTCGCTTGCTTTATCCAGTTTCTCTGGTCTATCGGGTCTGGCCTGTTGCTTGACCCAGAGAAACCAGACAAACGATATAAACTACATAACGATCTTCATGAATGCCGCCCGTTCTCACTCCCTCTCTGGCCTCTATATCATTCTCGATCCGTCGGTCTATCCTTCGCGTCCCTTGGTCGAGGTGCTGAGAACTGCAGCTGAGGCCGGCGCCTCCCTCTTTCAATACCGCAACAAGTCCGCATCGATGAAGCAAGCCTATGCGGAGGCCTTGGCGCTCCGACAAGCTGCTGCGAAGGCAGGCGCGCTTTTCATCGTGAACGATCGCTGTGACTTGGCTCTGGCCGTGGATGCCGATGGCGTACACCTGGGTCAGGGAGACTTGCCTCTCGACTTGGCGAGGAAGGTGATGGGCCCGGACAAACTGATTGGGATCTCCACGCATAATCCCGATCAGGTGCGGGAAGCCACTGCCGGGAAACCGGACTATCTTGGCTTTGGTCCCATCTTCACACCCGGCTCCAAACAGGATCACGACCCGGTGGTTGGGCTTGAGGGATTACGTGCGATACGGTCGCTCACATCACTACCCGTTTTTGCGATTGGTGGCATTCAGATCGACCAGTTTGGTGAGGTGATGCGAGCCGGCGCAAATGGCGTTGCGGTTATCTCGGCAATTCTCAAGGCCCCGGATATCAGCCACGCTGTGAAAACGTTCCTCGCCCAGATGTGAGCCCGCATGATTCTTGACGCTTCTGCTGCAAGCGCGGATACGCGGCTGTGACAGGCGGTTTCGCCGTTCAGCCCTTCGACGATATACTGCACGATTATGCCTCAGGGCTTCACGCCTTCGAGTGCCCGTTTCGCTTCTGCACGCGTTCGCGAGGAACCTTCATGAATAATGCGGGCTAGGACTAGCCTCGCCAGCCTAGTAATCGGAGCAGTTCCCGCAAGGCGGACCAGCCCATCGTTCCAATTGCGATTCAGGTGCTGGCTGTAAGGGAGCGGACCTACCACTGGAATCCCAGCAAGTAGGCTGAGGAGATTCACGGTCGACTGTTCTTGCAGGCGAGCAATCTTCGTACGCACCGGGTGACGTTGATTCAATACCAACGCCACGATCGGAATCTTTTGTCGGCGGAGCGCGTGAAGCGTCAACAACGCGTGATTGATTCCCCCCAAGCCAGATTGTCCAACCACAATGGCCGACAACTTCATCTGATAGATGAGGTCCAATACGTTAAGTGACTGTGTGATAGGTACCTCTATGCCGCCAACTCCCTCTACAGCCACAAATGTATGTTTCTGACGCAGGGCATGGAAGGCCCGCATGATGGTCGCCACCAGCACGGCTTTCCCTTCCGCTCGCGCGGCAGAGAGTGGCGCCACTGGAAGTCGGAAGACATAGGGACTGACTTCTGCCATCGGATCATGGCTTCCAGCCGCACTTCGCAACCGCGCTCCATCAGACTGAGCCTTGGCCGATCGCGAGACCCCTGTCTCAATCGGCTTCATGACCCCGACATCAATCCCCCGTCGAGTCAGACATATCGCGAGCGCAGAGGTGATGAGCGTTTTTCCGACGCCAGTATCGGTCGCTGTGATAAAGACTCCTCGCGGGACAGAATCGTGAGGGTGTCGTTTGGCTAGAAGCATATCTTCCTTGGCCCATCAGTCTTGCACAACTGAAGTTCTCCCGCAGAATGCTCAAAAAGTCCGTCCAGCAAGGCCGCAGCGAGTGAAGGACCGGAGGCGTACCCTCTCGGGTACGTTGAGGACCTGAACGATGCGAGAACGAAGCTGGCGGGCTTTTTCAGCATTCTGCTAGAGGAGTCGGCTATCACAGTTCCAAACCTGTCCCGACACATCGTTAAGTTGCGCCAGATGCAACACCGTTTTGGCTACTTCTTCTCGTGACGGTGGCCGGCCCAACGCATGGCCGCTCCAGCTATTGTCTGCCGGCATGGCGCCTTTGGATAGCTCCGTCTTCTGCCAGCCAGGCAAGAGGAGATTCACACGGATGTTGCCTGCTCCCCACTCTTGGGCGGCGGTGTGTACCAGACCAATGAGACCGGCTTTTGATGCTGCGTAGGCGGACTGCCCAATCGAACCATGGAATCCGGTGTGCGAGCCAATCACGACGATCGATCCACCGCCGCGAAGGAGGAGGGGAGGGGCCATCGCGCGAAGGCAGTGAAATGTTCCGGTCAGATTCGTGGCGATCACCTCAGCCCAATCTTCTTCCCGTTGTCGAAGCAGGAGATGACTCCCTCCAATTCCGGCATTGCAGATAAACACCGATGGTGCAGGCACCTGGCGGCAGGAAGCTTCCACCATTTGTTCCACCGCATGCCATTCGCGAATATCGGTTTCATAGAGCGCTCCGGTTGCACCGATGGCTACCACCTGTGTGAGTGTTCTCTCAGCTGCTGCCTTGTTTCGATGATAGTGAATCCCGACAGACCAGCCGGCCGCCGCAAAAGCCAGGCAAATCGCTCGACCAATCCCTCCGGACGCGCCGGTCACTAGCACCGCATCTCTTTGGTTTGTTTGGTTCATCTGGTTGATCTGGTCTATTTGGTTGATTTGGTCTATCTGGTCTATTTCGTTTATTTGGTTAAACAAGACAAATTAGACAGACCAGATAGACCAAATAGACCGGTTGATTATGGGTGGGATATCGCGTGAAGGCAAGTCTGCAGGGACGATTGATAGTGGGTCAGTTTGATATCTGGCGACCTCGACTGTATTGTCGGCCTTCTAAACGAAGGACGTTGCTGGAGCTGGGGAATGATCGCGAATCTACGAAAAGCTGTCATTATTGTTGCTATTCTGAACCTGGCCTATTTTGGAGTCGAGTTCGCTGTGGCCCTCGCCATCAGCTCAGTCGCGCTGTTTGCGGATAGCGTCGATTTTTTAGAAGATGCCTCAGTTAATTTTTTGATTGCCATAGCGCTTGGATGGAGTGCAACCAACCGGGCTCGTGTGGGAATGGCCCTTGCCGGCATCCTGTTGATACCCGGCATCGCTACATTCTGGATGGCATGGGAGAAGTTCTTGGCGCCGTTGCCGCCTGCCGCGCTTCCCCTGTCGCTGGCTGGTGCCGGTGCCCTGGCTATCAATCTGTCGTGCGCGTTCATGCTGGTACATTTGCGGGCACATAGCGGCAGTTTGACACGAGCGGCGTTCCTGTCAGCTCGAAATGATGCCTTGGCAAATGTCGCAATCATCGCGACGGGGTTTGTCACGGCCTATACGCTTTCGGGATGGCCCGATCTGATCGTTGGGCTCGGCATCGCGGCGATGAACGCCGATGCCGCACGGGAAGTCTGGAGCGCAGCGCGTGAGGAACACAGGGCTGCCAATTCTTGAACAGATTTTATTACTGACCCACTACCGGACGACTCATTCCCTTGCCGCCTCCAGGATTGCTATGGTACGGTCACCAAGGAGCCTGTCCGATATTGCCTTCGTGACGAGGCGAAGGAGATGCGGCCAGATGAACGGCGCAAGGCCAGCAAAAACCGGAAGCGTATTCACTGGAATACATTGAGGGTTTTTCAGGGCCGAGAACGACGCAGATGGTTGCGGAGCGTTCGCCGCAGTAGAACGGTCTATGCCGGACAGGCTCCTAGAGTGTAACCAGTGGAGGATCTCGCACATGCCGCTGAAGAAACCGGGATACCGATGGGCTGTTCTCGTGGGCACAGCGCTGCTGCTCAGTTGTGCTCCCTTTTCAGTATCCCGTGCAACGGAAAACGCCGGCGTCATTGCCCAATCCGCCGACTATTTCCCCGATCAAATCGGAAACGAATGGCATTATCGTGGCCAGATTACTGAAGGGCCTCTACAAACGATCGAGCATAAGTTTTTCTCCAACGTGTCCTCGGTCACCGGCACAAAAACTATCAAGGGCATGACGGTCACCGTATTTCACGATACTAATCCAGGCAACCATGGCCCTTCGGATAGTTTCTACCGGCGCGATATCGTCGGCATCGTCTATTATGGCTCGGAACCGGGTACGCCTTTTGAGAAACAGCTTGTCCCTTATCAGATCGTGCGCTTCCCGCTGATGGTCTCGTCGTCCTTCCCGCAATTCAACCGCAAAGATCTGGACTTCGGCACAGATCTGGATCGAGACGGCATCAACGAAAAGGCCGAAGCGCATGGTGACGCGACAGTACTAGGGCTGGAATCGGTCACCGTGCCGGCCGGCACGTTCAAGGATGCCGTGAAGGTGGAAGCGCGCATGCAGATGCAGATTCATCTCTCCGGCGAGAAGAAGACAGCCATCGGAACCGATGTGATGACCGCATGGTTCGCCAAGGGCGTGGGCTTGGTCAAGTATGTCGAGCGGCAGGAACTTTCGCAGGTGGAAGACCGGGGTGTGGTGACGGACATCACGGAGGAATTGGAATCGTATGACATCAAGCCGCCGAAGGCTTCACTCGGGCGGCGCGAATCCTCGACGGAGGGTCTGCTCGCTGATCACACGGGTAACCACGAATTGCGTCAGGTACTCTTCACCTCCGGCCTTCGCTCCGACTCCGGAGAGCCGATGGCCCCCAAACGGTTGCCGGCCGACTAACGCGCCGGTGATTGGACGATTCAGGTAGAGATTCCCGACATCGAATTGCCGCCGTGCCTGTTCCAGATTAGCCGGGCTTCGTGAATAGACTCCGCCGGTGAGGGCATAGGCTGTTGAATTCGCCAGGGCCAGCGCCTCCTCAAAGGAAGCGGCTTTCATGACGGAAAGGATCGGCCCAAAGATTTCCTCCTGGGCTATTCGATGTGCCGGCGCCACATCCGCGAACACCGTCGGCCCGATATACCAGCCGGGTTCCGTCACCGCTCCTTCTATCAGCAGACGGGCTTCCTTTTTCCCAATCTCGATATAGTCCTGAATCTTCGATTGCGCGCGCCGGTCGATCACCGGTCCGACTTGCGTCCCGGGCTCTTCAGGGTTTCCAACCTTTAGGCTCAACACCGCCTCCTTGAGACGATCCAGAAAACTATCATAGATCGCAGTGTGTACGATCGCCCGCGAGCAAGCTGAACATTTCTGTCCTGAATAGCCAGTGAACGAGGAGACCACTCCGGTGATCGCGTCATCGAGATCCGCCGTCTCATCCACAATGATCGCATTTTTTCCTCCCATCTCGGCCAGCACGCGTTTGATCATATGTTGGTCCGGCATCAGAGTACCGGCATCTTTCAGAAGGCCGAGCCCCACGTCTTTCGAACCGGTAAAGGCAATCGTGGCTATATCGAGATGGTGCAGCAGCGCGCGTCCGATATCCGGTCCGCCCTGCAGACAGCAGAGTACTCCTTCAGGCAGACCGGCCTCCTGCAAGATCTCCGTGAGCCAATGTCCCATCATTGGCGAGCGCTCGGAGGGTTTGAAGATGACGGGATTCCCGGTCACGAGCGCCGCCGACACCATGCCGGTGGGAATCGCCAGCGGAAAATTCCACGGAGCGATAACGGCCGTCACCCCGCGAGGGCTATAAAGACGCTGGTTCAGCTCACCAGGCTCTTGTCCTAACCGCTTTGGGGAGGCGAGCCTGCGCCAGTCCGCGGCATAAAATTCCAGAAAGTCGATCGCCTCCGCAACATCCGCATCTGCCTCCCTCCAGGGCTTCCCACATTCCATTATTTCCCATGCCGCCAATTCATCGCGCCGCGTCCGCATGAGCGTAGCTGCAGCACGCAGAATGTCCACCCGTCGCTCTGTTGTGGCGTCACGCCAGGATTCCCTTGCTTGAACCGCTCGGTGGATTGCCTGTTCGACATCCACAGAACTCGCACTAGACAACCGGCCCACGACTTCATCCGGACGTCCCGGGTTGCGCGACTCGATAAGAGGCCCCGTCAGGCTCAGCCCCCGGGGCGACAAAGTCCATTGTCGGCCCAGTTGCGACCGCACGGTCGCCAGGGCTTGCTGCATTGCCGCGCGGCTATCGGCCTGCGCAAAATTCCGCTGCGGTTCATTTCGAAACTCCTGCATCTCGGCGCAATGAGACACGAGGGGCTGCTTCTGACTCGGCTCCGCAAGAACGGGCGGAGCCAGCAACGTGCTCAATGGGTGAGATTCTACATACTCCTTGCGTAGGAATGATTCGTTCGAGGTATTTTCCAGTAATCGCCGTACGAGATAGGCCATGCCTGGAAGCAGCTCGCCCACCGGGGTATAGAGCCGCAATCTCCTCCCATACTGCATGACGGCATGCTGAAAGGGTTCGGCCATGCCGAAGATCATCTGATATTCCCATGTCTCTGGAGGGAGCTTGAGCGATTCCGCAACCGCCTCTATATATGCCAGCGTACGAAGATTATGCGTCCCGAAGGCCGGTCGAATGAGCGATGACTGGGATAACATGAGATATGCGAGCGACTCATAGTTGGCATCCGTCTCCACCTTATGTTCAAAGAGAGGAGTAGTCCAGCCTCGTTGCCGATAGCGGATCGTGTCCGAGTCCCAGTAGGCCCCTTTCACCAATCGAATGGTAATGGGCGTCCCACGTCGGCGAACCCAACCCAGAAGTTTTTCGATATCGCGTTTTGTTTCAAGATGGTAGGCCTGCAACGCGAGCCCCGCATAGGGATAGTCCTTGTAGGAAGGCTCCGTGAAGAGCCTGGTAAAAATCTCCACCAGCAAGGTTTTCGTATCGGCTTGTTCCATATCGAAGATCAATGAAGCGGGGAGGCGCATTGCCAGATCGAGAATAGGTCGAAGCCGCATCCCTACCGAACGGTAACTTCCTTCCGGGTCGATCGGGTCAAGATGCGGAGAGAGGGCGGAGATTTTTATGGAGAGCTGGACCCGCGGTACCGGTCCGAGATGGTCCCGCTCCAGTAAAGGAATGGGCGGCCACGAGGCCGCATCTCGCGCAAGCAGAGTCAGGGCATCCATACAGCGGTCGCGGTACTGATCAGCTTCACGATCGCTGATGGTGGCCTCGCCCAGCAAATCAACCGACCAGGCTCGTCCATGGTGCCACAGATCGGTCAACCGCGGCGCTGCTTCCTCGACTGTCGCTCCGGCAATGAAGGTGCGCGCCATGTGCTCGACCTGGCTTCTGATCGCTTTTCCAGTGAGCCGAGCCCCCAGGCTGGTGGCGGAAATGGCTTTGAGGCCCCATTGGCCGCCGAAGAGCGGTGGAGCTCCATCCCCCAAGTACTCGCGAGCCAGCGTGACCACCTGTTCGTCTTCTGTGATCGAAGGCAGGACATCGATGAATCGAAACAGCTGGGCCTTGAAGAGGCTGTCTTGCATGGCCAGGTTGAGCGCAGTGTGCGACCACCAGCGGCCCTCAAAAAGTGTTGGAGTTCGACCGGCAGAGAGCCGGGCGAGCTGTTCACCGATACGGTACACGATAGGTTCGAAGGGTGAGGAAATTTCCGGCATCTGCACCTCACTGGCAATAAGGCTGGGGGTACCGTCAGTATACACTGTGAACATTCGCTTGAAACATTCTCAAGATTTCGGTATGCTGCACTACGCCTAGTACAGCCTTCCCATAGCTCAGCCTAATGCTACGAAAGATGTGTGTATTTTAAGGAGAGGTCATGCTCGCGACAACAACTGAAGCCATACCGGTCAGGTCTCCGTTTTCGGTGGGAAACTTTGCTCTATTCTGTGCCATCGTGGCCGCTTCGACTATCGGTCTCCCACTCTACGGTTACTACTACGGATTCAGCCGCTTCGATTGGATACTGTTCTTTGTCATGTACGTCGTCACAGGCATGGGCATCACCGTCGGCTATCATCGGCTGGTGTCGCATCAGAGCTTCGAATGCCCGAACTGGGTCAAGGCCTGTATTCTCGTCGCCGGAGGTTGGGCGCTGCAAAATTCTGCCCTCAAGTGGGGCAGCGACCATATCCGCCATCATGCCAAGACGGACGAAGAAGAAGATCCCTACAATGCAAGCAAGGGATTCTGGCACAGCCACTGTGGCTGGCTCTTTTACAATAGCATTCATCGCAAGGATAAATACGAGATCCGTTTGCGCCGCGACCCTGTCGTCATATGGCAAGATCGCTACTACTGGCCGATTGTGGTCACGGGGCTGCTGCTCCCTTTCGTCCTTGGTATTTGGCACGGCGGCCTGCAGGGCGGCATCAGCGCCTTTCTCTTGGGTGGTCTCTTCCGGATGTTCATGGTGCTGAACTCAACCTTCACCATCAATTCACTCTGTCACATGGTTGGGTCACAGCCCTACAGCAAGAAAGATAGCAGCCGCGATAGCTGGCTGGTCTCTTTCGTCAGCTTTGGCGAGGGGTATCACAATTTTCATCACACCTATGCGCGCGACTTTCGCAATGGACCGCAGTGGTACAATTTCGACCCCTCGAAATGGATCATATTCAGTCTTTCGCTGATCGGCCTCGCAAGTAATCTCCGCCGCAACGATCCCACCGTCGGGTAATGGACCTGTAAGAACCTGCTCGACTGCCAGTTTCACCATCCTGGTTACATTCCCCCATTGTGCTATCGTCTGTAGCGCATTAGCCCCATTTTCTTTCACCCGTTCATTCGCTTATGATGGAGTGACCGGCTTGAGAGCCAGTCCAATTCGATTATGCACGTAGAGAGGAGCACGTTATGGCAGATCAACATCCCGCTGAATCCCAGACTGGTCACGGGAAAGACAATCTTATTCCCGGCGTCAAATATGTCATTGCCGTCAGCAGCGGCAAAGGCGGGGTCGGCAAATCCACGGTCTCCGTCAATCTTGCCGTGGCTATGGCCCTAAGCGGCGCCAAGGTCGGCCTGCTGGATGCGGATATCTATGGTCCGAACATTCCCATGATGATGGGCGTGAGCAAGCCCCCGGAACAGCAAGACGGCAAGATCGTTCCAGCTGAAAGCCACGGCGTCAAACTCATTTCCATGGGATTTTTTGTCCCGGAAGACACCGCCGTAGTCTGGCGAGGTCCAATGGTCCATACTGCTATTCAACAGCTTTTCCGGGACGTGTTGTGGGGTGAGCTGGATTATCTGCTGATCGATCTGCCACCCGGCACCGGAGACGCGCAGCTTACGCTGACCCAGTTGGTCCCACTGACTGGCGCCGTCACCGTCACGACGCCACAAGAAGTCGCCCTGCACGATGTCCGCAAAGGCATGATGATGTTCCAGAAGGTGAATGTGCCGCTCCTTGGCATTGTGGAGAACATGAGTTACTTCCTCTGCGGTCACTGCGGCGAGCGGACCGAAATATTTTCGCATGGGGGAGGGGAGCGGGCCGCCGCCACACTCGGGATCCCATTTCTCGGCCGCGTGCCGATCGACCCGGCAATTCGCGACGGCGGCGATTCTGGCAATCCGATCGTCGTAGCCGATCCGGCGTCCCCACAATCAGCCGCGTTTCGAGAGATCGCACAGAAAATTATCGCGGGAGTCACCGGCGCCACAAAGGGAGTTCCGCCGATCGAAAGCCTGCTGAGCAAAATCAAGAATCCATTTGCGAAAGCATAACTGACGGACGAAAGGACGGGATTGGCGATGGGAGCATTCGTGCGGGTGACAGGCACAACCGACGTGAAACCGGGCCAGGGGATCGTCGCAGAAGTGAACGGAAAAACCTTCGCAGTCTTCAATGTGGATGGCACCTTCCACGCAATCAGCAACACCTGTATTCATCGAGGCGGCCCGCTCGGCGAAGGGGAACTCGAAGGATCCGTCGTGACCTGTCCCTGGCATGGCTGGCAATACGATGTCACCACGGGCGCCTGCGTGGCGAATCCCGCGGCGAAAGTGGAACGGTATGAAGTGAAGGTCGAGGGCACGGACGTGAAGGTGCTTGTCTGATCTCTGGTGGTCGGGGTTGAGTCCGGTTTCTAGGCTCTTTATGATGCCAACTATGGACCGGAGCGACGTCTTATTCCTCTATCGTCAAATGCTGCTGATCCGCCGTTTCGAAGAAAAATCGGCGGAGATGTACGCCCTCGCAAAAATTGCCGGATTCCTGCATCTCTATATCGGCGAAGAGGCCATTGCGGTCGGGATTATCGCCGCGCTTCGACCGGATGACTACGCGATCAGCGCGTACCGCGATCACGGACATTGTCTTGCACGAGGTTCCGACCCCGGCCACGTGATGGCCGAGATGTTCGGCAAAGCGACGGGCCTGTGCCACGGCAAAGGGGGCTCCATGCACCTGGTGGATGCCCCGCGCCGGTTCATGGGCGGCTACGCTATTGTCGGCGGCCATATTCCCCTTGCCACAGGCCTCGCGTTCGCCACAAAGTATCAATCACTCGACCTCGTGACCGTCTGCTTCTTCGGCGAAGGAGCGATTCCGAGCGGCCAGGCGCACGAGGCGCTCAACTTGGCAGCCTTGTGGAAACTTCCTGTGATCTTCGTCTGCGAAAACAACCGCTACGGTATGGGGACACCGGCTGAACGGGCCATCGCACTCTATGCGGACGTGGCAGAAACGGCCCGCTCCTATGGCATCAAGGCTGAACGCGTAGATGGCATGGATGTGCTGGCCGTGCGCGATGTGATGCGCCACGTCGTCGAGCAGGTACGCGCGGGGCAGGGACCATTTTTCATCGAGGCGATGACCTATCGGTTCATGGGGCACTCAATGTCCGACCCGGCACATGGGCACTACCGAACCAAAGAAGAAGTGGAGGAGCACCGCACACGCGACCCGCTGCTGTTGCTGAAGCAGACGATCCAGAGCAACAACCTAGGCGCCGAGACCGATTTCATACAGCTTGAGCGGGAAATCGGCGAAGTCGTGACGGCTGCCGTCAAGTTCGCGGATGAGAGCCCGTTCCCGACCCCATCGGACTTGCACACCCACGTGATGCGGGCGGACTAAGATAATCTATGATGATCTCCTATCGCGAAGCTCTGAACCAGGCCATGCGAGAGGAAATGCGTCGAGACTCGCGCATTTTTCTGATCGGCGAGGAAGTGGGCTACTACCAGGGCGCCTTTAAGGTCAGCAAGGGGTTCGTGGAAGAATTCGGTCCGCAACGGGTGGTGGATACTCCAATTACGGAAGCCGGATTCACTGGTCTGGCAATCGGCGCCGCGATGGCGGGACTGCATCCCATCGTTGAACTCATGACTATGAATTTCGGCATTCTGGCCTTGGATCAAATCGTCAACAACGCCGCAAAAATTCGTTACATGTCGGGGGGGCAGCTGTCGGTGCCGCTGGTGATTCGCGGACCGGGGAGCGCCGCGCACCAGTTAGGCGCGCAGCATTCGCAAAGTCTGGAGGCCTGGTTCTGTCACGTCCCGGGATTGAAAGTGATTGCACCGGCCACGCCGCACGATGCAAAGGGCCTGCTGAAGAGTGCAGTCCGGGACAACAATCCTGTCATCTTCATCGAAGCGCAATTACTGTACGGAACGAAGGGGGAAGTCAGCGATGGTGAATACACGATCCCCATCGGTGTCGCAGAGGTCAAACGTGCCGGACACGATGCGACCATCGTCGCCTATTCGAAGATGCTCCTGCTGGCGCTGGAGGCAGCCGAACAGTTGAGCCGGGAAGGCATCGAGGTCGAGGTCATCGATCCCCGCACCCTCAAACCGTTGGACCTCACGACGATTGTGGCATCAGTCAAAAAGACGGGACGCCTCGTGATCGTCGAAGAGGGCTGGCGTTTCTGCGGGTTAGGCGCTCAGATAGCGGAGAGCGTGTACGCGGCAGCATTCGACTACTTGGACGCCCCCATCCAACGCGTCACCGGCGAAGAAGTGCCAATGCCCTATAGTCGTCCCTTGGAAGATGCCGCCATCCCGGACAAACCGCGCGTCATCGAAGCCGTCAAAGTAGTGTGCGGCACACAGTAAACACAGGAGGCACGATTACCGATGTCATTACAAGTCCAGGCTCACGGTCATATTGAGATCACGGAAATACTCGTTCGCCTCTATGTGTTCCTGACACAGTACCTCGATCGCTGCCTCGATGAGGCGGCCAGGAAGGCATACCCGGACGAGGAACTGCACGCGCATCTCTCCACGACGCGCGCAATGATGGCGGACATTCTCGCGGTGAATCCCGTGGTCAAAAGCAAGGTCGAGAAGGAATGCAAGGACGTGCTCGCCCTTGGAGCCGCAGTCTTGAAAGGCGGCCATGAACGAGCCTCGGCGATGGAGCCGATGCAGGCGCAGCGTGCCATCCTGCGGAACAAAACCATTGCCTTGAGCGATCTTTTGGCCGTGTTCCGGGCTCTCTGACAGACCATGGCGCGTGAAGCGCGCGACATGCGAGAAAGGCGCGACGTGGACAGATTAGATTTCCACCTCGTGTGCTCATCTCGCTCGTCCCGCCCGTCTCGCACGGCTTTCTATCCGGAATTTGCTATGTCGGACGAAGTACAAGAGAAACATCAATTAGCGGGCTTCGATGCACGCGAACGGGGCTTTAGTAGACTAGTTGTGTATGAGCAAGCCAACGGAGGCTATCAAGCCATTCTGCGATATGAAACGACGCGCGTGGTGACCACCGCACAAGCCACGCCTGGGGCGGCGCTTGAGGAGTTAATCCGAACGCTCCAAGGACAAGGCTACTCGCAACTCCGCAGCCAACTGAGCGTCCGACAAGGCCTCTATTTGGGTTCACAGGAGCCTTGGATTGAGTATCCAGACCCCGCGAGGCAGTCTGAAACGCCAGATGGATTGATCGGCAAGTTGTTCTCATGGTTTAGCCGTTCTACTACTAGTAGTTAAATAGTGATGATGATTGAAAGACAACCCCAAATCTTAAGGATGCTCAAAAAGGCCATCCAGCGAGGCCGCAGGGATGACACAACTGGAGGCGTAGCTTCACAGCTACGTTGAGGATTGTGTCGACCCGAGAACGAAGTTGGAGGACTTTTTCAGCATCCGTGAGGGAGTTTTATGGCTAGTCGCGTCGTGATGCCAAAATTAACCGACACGATGGAAGAGGGTGTCCTTCTTGCGTGGAAAAAGCGCGAAGGAGATTCAGTGCAGGCAGGGGAGTCACTTGCTGAAATCGAAACCGACAAGGCCATCATGGATCTTGAGGCCTTCGCCTCCGGCATCCTACGCAAGATCCTGGTGCAGGACGGCGCAACCGTGATGTCCGGAACGTTGATCGGCGTCATCGGTGGAGCGGATGAGGATATCACCGCGGCATTGACCGACCGGATCACTGCCGCGCCATCGGTCGGCGGCGGAACGAAAGCAAGCTCGTCTCCTGCCGCGGGTCCGGCCCCTACCTCATCAGGAAATCCACAGGATACTCGTGTTATCGCCTCACCTCGTGCTAAAGCGCTTGCTGCCGACCGGGGAATCGATCTCTCCACCATCACTGGAACCGGTCCTGGCGGGCGAATCGTAGAAGAGGATGTCGTGAAAACCAAGGCGCTGCCGACGCAGATGCTTCCGGCTGGAACAGACCAGCCGCTGAGCCAGATGCGGAAAGCCATCGCGCGAGCGACGATCCAGAGCAAAGGGCCGGTGCCGCATTTTTATCTGACGAGCGAGATCGATATGGAGAAGGCAGAGCAGTTCCGCGATCAATTCAAACAGAACCGAACCACGCATCCCTCCGTCACCGACTTGCTGATCAAAGCTGCAGCAATCGCGCTCATCCGCCATCCGGAAATCAATGTGTCCTTTACCGGCCATGCGATCAGGCGACATGCGCGCATCGATATCGGCATCGCCGTCGGCATCGATGACGGCTTGATCACGCCGGTCGTCCGTGATTGCGCCGAGAAATCGCTGGAGAATATCGCGACTGAATCGCGGTCACTGATCGACCGGGCCAGGGACAAACGCTTACAGCCGCAGGAATACACCGACGCTACGTTTTCGATCTCAAACTTGGGAATGTTTGACGTGGAAAACTTCATTGCGGTCCTCATGCCCCCTCAAGCAGCATCTATCGCTGTAGGCGCCATCCGCGACGCGCCTGTCGTCAGAGACGGCACGGTCAAGGCGGGCCGGCGTATGAAAGTCACGTTGTCCTGCGACCACCGGGCTCTGGATGGTGTGCAGGGGGCCGTCTTCCTGAAAGAGTTCAAACGCGTCCTTGAACATCCCTCGGAGTTACTCTCATCGAAGGAAGCTCCATGAGCTTTATCCCGCTCGACCAGCTCCGGTCTTCGTCCTCTGATTCACCTAAGGCTATCAGCCTTCAGCCGTCGGCCATCAGTTCTTCCAGGCGTCTTCCGCCCTGGTTCAAAGTCCAAGCGAAAACCGGTCCGGACTACTTCGACATCAAGCAGACGATGGACCGGCTCAAGCTCCATACCATTTGCGAAGAAGCGCGCTGCCCGAACCGATGGGAATGTTGGAATGCACGCACCGCGACGTTCCTCATCCTTGGCGACATCTGCACCAGACGTTGCCACTACTGTTCAGTCGAGACAGGCCGACCGTTGGCGATTGACCTTGAGGAACCGAGGCGAGTCGCAGAGGCAATCCAGGCGTTGGGTCTTCGACATGCCGTGATCACATCGGTGAACCGGGATGAACTGGAAGATGGAGGCGCCGAAATCTTTTCCGAAACGATCCGGCAGGCCAGACAGCTCAGCCCTAACTGCACGATTGAAGTCTTGATTCCTGATTTCGAAGGGAACGAGAAAGCCCTTGCGATGGTCTGTGCCGAAAAGCCGGAAATTCTGAATCACAACATCGAAACGGTCCGGCGGCTGTTTCCTGCCATCAGACCACAAGGAAAATATCAGCGGTCGATCGAATTACTCGGCAAGGCAAAGCAGTTGGGCATGCGCACCAAGTCCGGGTTGATCCTTGGAATGGGAGAAACGATGGATGAGGCGCGCGAAGTCATGCGCGACCTCCGTTCCGTCGGCTGCGACATCATGACCATCGGGCAATATCTCCAACCGGCGAGAGAGCATCTGCCGGTTGCACGCTTCTACGATCCCAGCGAGTTTGCCATGTTAAAGGAGGAGGGGAGGGCACTCGGATTCACCCACGTCGAATCAGGTCCGCTCGTCCGCAGTTCCTACCATGCAGAGCAGCAAGTAGCCCTTTAACAGGCCGAGGAAAACTATGTGGGTACGAGAGAACTTCGATGGTTGGCACGTCTGGGACAAATCCGGTTTGCCTGGTTCATCTAGTTTCTCTGGTCGATCTGGTTTGTTTCGTTCATTTCGTTGGTCTTGTTCACCCAGACAAACCAGACAGACCAAATGAACAAGATGAGCCACCACAACGTCGTCATCATCAGCGCTCATCCGGATGACATGGAAATCGGCATGGGCGGGACCGTTGCCCAACTGGCGGAGTCCATGGCCGTACTAACGTCCGTCGTCATCACGAACGGTGGCCGGTCATCGAATCCATTTGCGTTGACGGAACAGCGGATGGCTGAAGTGAGAAGAGAGGAGGCTCTCCGTGCCGCCGGCGTCTTGGGCGTGAAAGACGTGATCTTTTGTGACGAACCGGACGATGCGGACGAGGTCAATGTTACGGCTATCAAACGGAGACTGGTCGAAATACTCGCTCGCCTCCAACCGGCTGAGGTCTATACGCTGGATGAGGAACTCGACCGGCATCCGGCCCATCGCCTTGCCGGCAAGCTGGCGAGAGAAAGCGTCCTTGAAGCCGACATCTATCTAAGTGGTGGCATGTGGGCGTACGAAGTCTGGGGCCCCTTTGCAACCTGGGATCGCCTTGAGTACATCGACCGCTATGTGGCCAAGAAGATGACGGCCATAGCACAGCATCAAAGTCAGGTGGCCACGATCCCCTATGGGGAAGGAGTCCTGGGATTAAACCGCTGGCGAGCCGTATTCGCCGATCCCAAGGCCAGCGCTCCGGCGGGTGTATATGCAGAGGTCTTTCGGCGAATCACGATCTCTCCTCGTTCCAAGTAAGTTCCGTTTCGTCACTCATTCTTCTACATCACCTGCAAGATAACCCAGATAGACTGCCGAAACGGGTTGATCCGGTTTGTGTTGTTCATCTGGTTAATCTACTTCCAGTACACAAACCAAATAGACCAGACAAACAAGAGAAACCACCCGGATCTCGCGCTTCACGCGCCACGGTCAGTGACGGAGAACCCTGTTATTTGCACGTGCGATTCGCGTACCATTGACACAATATGGAAAGCCTTCATCAACTCGAAACGGTAATTTTGCTGTTGATAGCCGTACTCGCCCTTGCGGCGTTCGCGCGCAAACTCGTGATCCCTTACCCCATCTTGCTGGTGATCGGAGGGTTGGTCTTGGGCCTTATTCCCGGCGTGCCCACACTGCGACTCGATCCTGACATCGTGTTCCTGGTCTTCCTTCCTCCTATTCTCTGGTCAGCAGCCTACTTCACCTCGTGGCGCGATTTTCGTTCAAATCTTCGCCCGATTACCCTGCTGGCTGTCGGCCTCGTGTTGGCAACCACCGCAGCCGTAGCGGTAGTCGCATATATCTGCCTTCCGGGATTGGGTTGGGCTGGAGCCATTGCGTTGGGGGCAATTGTTTCACCGCCCGACGCCGTGTCAGCTACTGCGGTCGCAAAGCGATTAGGCCTTCCACGTCGTGCTGTGACGATCCTGGAAGGGGAGAGTCTCGTGAACGATGCGACGGCGCTCATTCTGTATCGCGCCGCGGTCATGGCGGCGGTCAGTGGCACCTTCATCTTCAGCGACACAGTGCTGGACTTCTTCATGGCGGCGGGAGTGGGTGTCGTGGTCGGACTCTTGGTCGGCGTGGTGGCCCGCTGGGGGCTGAGATTGATGAAAGACAGTTTCAGCGAGATTGCAATCACGCTCTTATCCCCGTATATCGCCTGGGTCTTGGCCGAACAGGCTCACGCGTCCGGCGTACTGGCCTGCGTGGCCGGAGGTCTCTATCTTCGCCAACATTTCAGTGAGGCCGTTGCGCCTACGACCAGGATTCAAGCGAGGGCCGTGTGGGACTTCCTTGTGTTCGTGCTCAACGGCGTCATTTTTATTCTCATCGGCCTGCAGCTCGGCGCGCTCCGTGACGCCATCCCCTCTGAAATGTTTGTCCCGCTTATGCTCACCGGGGCACTCGTGAGCGTCACCGCGATCGTGGTGCGCATGATATGGGTGCCACTGGCCGCGTGGATTCCGAGACTGGTCAGCCCCTCGCTGCGGGCACGCGATCCGATGCCGGCTTGGTCGAGTCTGTTTATTATCGGCTGGACCGGCATGCGCGGAATCGTGTCTCTCGCGGCGGCACTAGCGCTCCCGCTGACAACTGCCGCCGGAGCGCCGTTTCCCTTTCGTGCGGAGATCATCCTGATCACCTTCTCTGTGATTTTCGCCACGTTGGTTTTACAGGGCTTGTCACTCGCACCTCTGATCCGCGCCCTGAATTTACAGGAAGACAGGGCTCTGGAACGTGAGGAGATGCAGGCGCGCGAACATGCGGCGACGGCTGCTCTTGTGCGCCTGGATGAAGTCGCGAACGAAGGATGGCCTATTCCTGAACACCTCGATCAGATGCGTGCTCACTATGGCGACCGCGCACAGCGCTACGCCAAGGATGGAACTGCTCCTGAGTGTACGGCAGAAGCCATCGAGATATTCCGGCGTTTGCGGCATGAGACGTTGACGGCAGAACGCCTTGCGGTAATCGGTCTGCGAAACGACGGCGCCATTAGTGATGACGTGCTGCATCGTATCGAGCACGAATTGGATGTGGAGGCGCTTCAACTCGGAATTGGCGAGCGGCGAGTTTCATCAAGAGGGGACAATTCCGGGTAGAGAACATCCTCCCTCTCCAGCTTAGTTGCGTGCTTTCGCGAGTGCTTTCCCAATTAACACCTGCGCTTCCTCTTGTATGTTTAGCCGACACCTACCAGTCGCCCGCTGTTCCTTCCGGGCAGTCGTGTGCCTTTGAGAGCAGTTGATAGGACACGGTTTCATCTTTCAGATCGGGCTCGTCGGGGCGAAGCATCGTAAATTCAATCTTTTCATTCGCGAACGTTTCGTCGCCGGCTCGTAACACACTCTCCCGGTTCAAAATCTTCATAGCATTGAGGCGAGAGACTTTGAGTGGATAGGTTCCGATCTGGTCCGCTGACCAATAGGGCACCTGGATCGTCATTCGACCTCGATCCGTATAAATAAATTGACGCAATGTCTCGTCGATTGGAGTCTTCAGACTGATGACCGCTGAGGTCATTGATTCGATGGCTGGTATAGAAATGACATACGAGCGTGGGGCATCCTTCGCCGTACTGTCCCATTCCCCAGTCGCTTCCAGATTCGATGTCGTGAACAGTGTTGTGGTGGGACGCAGGAGAGGAGACCTGATGGCCATGCGGAGGTTCGTGAGGGAATGATCCGTCACATTTTCAACGAGAAACTTGATCAAGACCCAGGACTGCGGATCAGGGGTCTTGGCCCGGCCTTTCGGCACTGTCTGCTCGATTCGCCGGAGACTGCAATCGGATACCAGGTTACGATTTTCATAAAAATAGACCTTGTTGTTCCCCTCCAGAACAAAGGCACGCTCGTATGTGTAGAAGGCGACACCGACATGGATAGGGGTCGGCTTGAACCAGGACACAACCAATGGAATGAGAAACAGCACCAACGAGGCAGAAAAACCAACGATGATAAATTTGTTGAGCCGGCTTTGCCGCCTAAACCACCGCCACCATTCCTTTAAAAGCATCATGCACGTTCACTCATGGAAATTCTCGATCGAGTTGTTCAGCAATTGCCGTTCCGCTGTAATCGCAGATGATAAGGAAAAAGCACGGGAGTCTTACAGGGCATCGGAGAGAGCCAGCGCATGTCCTCGGATGCCGACCGATGGCAGCGCACGCACAGAACTGGCGGCCTCAATGAGAAGTGTCCGCTCTTCTTGTGTGAGCCGGTGAAGGTCGCCCCCTTCAAAATACACAAGGGCCTTCAGGCTTTCACTTGGTTGAAATGAAGGCCCGTACAAAGCTCGGGCACCGGCAAGTCCTTCTGAAAGGCTGATACCGAACCTGATCATCGCGGCGATATCTTGGTAGTCTTTGGCCTCGATCCGCTGCAAGATCACCTTGACTTTGGTGGCCATCAGATCATCGAACGCAGCAACTTGTACAATCCTATCATCGGTCAACTGCGGCACACCCACTCGACCAAACGACAGCGCCCCAAAGAAGGAAATCTTTACGTGTTGATCGGTCGGTGCACTCGGGGGCACGAGGGCCGTCAGGGCATCTGGCGTGTCTTGGAGGAGCGTGGCCTGATGTAGAAAGGGAAAGGCCGTATATAGCGCCTGCCTATTCAACGGCTGGTCTGTGAAAAAGTCATAATCGACGGACGAACGATGGCCGAGCCTCAAGGCAATCGCGGTCCCGCCGTATAACACAAGTCCCAGTCGCGATGCTGAACGGAGCGCCGGCCACAACGCTCGTTGCGCATTCGGCAAGATCTCCAGGCAAGGCGTGAAGATGCCGATCATGCGAATGTCCGTGTGGGCATAGCAGGCAGATGGCTTGACGCCGCCAAACCAAGCCGGTAATGCCAGTAGGCCCATGACCGGGGCGTGAATTGACCGATTTCCGCGTGCTGCAACACCGCGCGGAGATAGTCATCTCCCATGACTGTCGCCAGAGTCTGCACATCGTCGTAATCACCAATGTTCATGACGTGGGCCACAACGCGCTCCGGCATGGTAACCGCGACATCCGCGGTCGTCCACCAGACGTATTTTCGCGCAAAGCGCTCAAGCATTGTTGGGTCAGATGGCATCATAGGGGAGATGTGACCAATAGGCGATATCTGTTGGTGGACAAATCTTACGACACTACAGGACGATTGCCAACAAGGTTTTAGCATGGGTGTGAAATACAGGTACTCTCTTCATCCTTCCACTCTTTCCAGTTCATCGAAATCGCTATCACTGTGAGCGGAAAGAACCTCATGAAATAATTCTTGACAAGGGTCATATGCCTCGTTACATTCGCCTGCCTTTAACTTAGGAAGACAGAGTAAATACATGTATTTCCTGATCACCCGCCATCGCATCGACAGCGCTCCCGCCCCCTCGTCACCCACACAAGGAGCCAACTCGCATGAGTGAAACCAAAGATAAGACCATCGCGTTGAATGTTCGATTGAAACCTAGCGAGTCCTCCGCGCATCCGCGCGCAACGAACTATACAAACGTCGGCGTGGCGCAGGGGATCGCCTATGTGGATTTTGGCTTCATCGAGCCTACGCTGCTTGCCGCCATCGCCAAGACGGCGAAGGATGGCCAAGCCGCGCCCAAAGGATTGGACGGTACGCTCGTCACCCGCGTGGCGATGGGCGTGGATGTGCTGGCGCGATTGCATCAGCAGATTCAGCAAGTATTAGTCGGTGTGCGTGAGGCCAGTCAGCCCCAGTCGAAATAGGGCGCACGCCCGTCATTGTGTCAGGAGGATGAACGACGGCGAATCTAGAGGGTGCCCGGAAGCCAACTTGCAGAGAGCGGACGAATAATCGGCATGCAACTCCCGTTTGTCCATCCAAACTTTCCTGGCCAATTTGGCCCATTACTATCTCGGCTCTCCAAACAGCCGGATCTGGACTGTATCTTCCTCTCGAACAATGCGAGCGACATGCGTGATGGCGTGATATGTATTCCCTTTGCATTACGCGGCGGTGCTACGGAGTCGACACATTATTGCTCGCGCACGTTTGAGAATGCCGTCTGGTCTTCTCACGCAATCTACGAGGCGTGTGAATCGGCGCAGCTCAATCCAAACGTGATCATTGGGCACAGCGGGTTTGGAACGACGGTATTCTTGCAGGAGTTGTATCGCTGCCCGATCGTGAATCTCTTCGAATATTACTATCACGCCCACCAGTCCGATCTCGATTTCCGTCCTGACTTTCCCCCTTCAGAAATCTCCAGGCTCCGTGCCTATGCGCGGAACGCCATGATTCTCCTCGACCTACAAAGCTGTATCGCGGGGTATGCCTCTTCGGCCTGGCAAAAGAGCCTGTTTCCTAAAGAGTGGCAGCCCAAACTTGAGGTGCTGCATGACGGCATTGATACGGAGCAGTGGAAGCGGAGAGCGGTCCCTCGGCGCATCGGAGACGAAGTGATCGACGACGATGTGCGCATCGTGACCTACGTCGCCCGCGGGCTTGAAGCGATGCGCGGGTTCGATATTTTTGTGCGCGTCGCCAACCGGATTGCGCAGGAGATGCGCAATGTGCTGTTCGTCGTCGTGGGATCCGATCGGGTCTGCTACGGCAACGATCTGAACCATATCAAGACGAAGACATTCCGCGAGCACGTCATTCAAACCGAACAGCCTGATCTGACGCGCTTTCGCTTTCTGGGTATGCTCCAGAAAGCACAGCTCGCCGACCTTCTGTCGTTGAGCGATCTGCACATTTATCTCACGGTGCCCTTCGTCCTCTCATGGTCGTTGCTCAATGCGCTGGCCTGTGAATGTACCGTGTTAGCTTCGGATGTGGCGCCAGTCCGGGAAGTCATCGAGCACGGGCACACCGGCTTGCTTGGAGATTTTTTCGACGTGGACGGTCTAGCCGATCATGCGATCCGAGTCTTGCGCGACCCCATGCAGTATCGCAAGCTGGGTCAAGCGGGACGTGCGCTGATCGAGCGTGAACACAGCCTTGACCGCACGACCCCTCAATTTCTGTCGTTGATGGAGAAGGTCACGAGTAATGCCGGAAGTTTCACAACCACGGGGGTCAATCGGTCCTAAGGAGTGGCGACGTAAGCCGTCTCGTGCATGAGCGATGTCGCGCAAGATGTGACAGACATCGGTCGTATTGGAGAACGCTGGAAGCAGGAGTGCGCACCTAATAGTTGGTGATCTGAGGAGATACTTGATACGCAGATCTTATCCGTCAAGTACTCGTGATAGAAACTCAACAGACGAGAGGAGGTCACTACCGCAGTGACTACACAAATCCTCATTCTCAATATGAACCGGATCGGGGATCTGGTCCAGACAGTGCCGTTGCTGGACCGATTACGAGAAGAATGTCCGGACTGCGCCATCGACCTGGTGGTGAATCGACCCTGTGCCCCCATGGCCGCACTATTGCCTGGGATACGCCAGATTTTCTCTGATGACATGCACACTCAGCTGGGACACGTTCCAGATGGCAATGATCACCGCGCGCTGAAGCACACGGTGACGTGCTGGGCAGAACCCTTCAGAGCCGTCCAATATGACTGCGTCATCAACCTGACCTTCACAAGGAGAAGTGGGTGGCTCGCCGCCGCGCTTGGCGTTGCGGATACCAGAGGCGTCGTAATGACCCCAGCAGGCACGTCGGTGGTACGGAATCCCTGGTTCACCTATGTTGCGGATATTTTGCAGTACAGGCGAGTCAATCGGTTCAATCTTGTGGATTTATTTGCCTTGGGCGGCAGCAGCCACGGTCCATCCACACCGCTTCATCTGTCGATCCCTCCCTCCGCCGAGAACTGGGCTCGTGTCGAATTCCCAAAGAACGAGAGTGGACTGCTCCGGGTCGCTGTGCAAGTGGGGGCAAGCCAGGCGGTGAAAGCGTGGAGACCAGAGTCATTCGGACGCACGATGGCTGCGATCAGCCGACGCATACCAGTCCAATTTGTGTTGTCTGGAACAGAGAACGAGGCGGGTATGACCAAGCAGGCAGCCCTGACGTACCGGGCAGCCGGAGGAACTGGAACGATCGATGACAGGACAGGACGGACGGATCTCGCCCAATTGGCCGCGCTGCTCCGGCATTGCCACCTCCTTCTCACGAATGATACAGGCACCATGCACATGGCGGCAGCCGTTGGAGTCCGAGTGCTCAACCTGTCGCTGGGCCCCATTTCATTTTGGGAGACAGGGCCCTATGGGCCAGGGCATTGGGTCATCCAACCAGATCCTCTTCACTCGCAAACGGCTAGTCAGGATCAGATCGTCCCCGAACAGGTAGCGGAGCTAGCGTTGCATGTGCTCGGCCACGCTCCGTTTCCATCGTCTTGGGCAGGTGTCCAGGTCTATGAATCGGAGCTCGATGCCGACGGACTGAACGACTATCGTCAACGGGCCGGCCGACACGATGAGAGTTCCCTCTGGTATCGAACGTTCTGGCGGCGCTTCTGGTATGAAACGTTGGGCGGACGACGAAGTTACGTCGCTCAGACAGAGGGGCCGCCGGACCTGTCCGATCAGCAGGACTGCTTCCGAGCCCTAAGTCCGATTGTCGACCAGCTGGTAGCCCAGGCAGCGCATCTTGTCCACCTGACTCAACAGGAGGTGTCACTGTCGGCCCTCCGGCCGGCGACGGACACCTTGGCGGAATTGCATCGCCGCCTAGTGAGTGTGAGCACGCCGTCGTCAGCCTTCGGGCCCCTTACCGTGGCCTTAAATCGCGACCTACAGAATAGGCAGGTGACCACAGTCAAGGATTTGGCGAGGCAGCACATGCACGCGTACCAGACGTTTCGGACGCGTGCCCATTCTGTGATCGAGCAGCTCACGGGCGAACAAGGCGCGAGCGAGGAGAGCGGCCAGGGGAACATAGGAAGAGGGAAAGGCGAACACGACGCGCAGGAGTGCGAGTCGCTGTTGCTCCACATGGAGCAACCAGTTTCACTGCGCTCATAGACTGATCGTCTGTCTGTACACCGAGGATGAGAGATATTGAATACGTGAGTAGACAACGAATCGACAGCGATCAGGTCCAGGGTTGTGCGAGTAAATTGTTCCAGATTCTAGTGCCACTGGATGGGGGAGGCAATGATTAACGTGCTCGTCAACGATTATGCGAATCATCCGACGCTCAGCTTTGACGACAGGTTGGATGAAACCGGCCAGCAATTGGTTGGCGTGGGGGTTTGACAGTATGGGCTGGCATTACTTACAAGTGCGCCACTTTTTAAGATAGGACATCGAATAAATGGAAGTATTTCTCAGATGGTCGTCATCGATGACTGACATCACTACAGACAGAGGATGCAATGACACTACAGACCATGCGCGTCGTAATCGGAGTGTGCTGTCTCAACTTGTGGTCCTGTGCCTGGGGAGCGACCGCCATGACGTTTCCTGTTAAAGAAGCAGCCATCTCAGCAGATGATAGGCAGCCGTACTGGCTCGACAATACCCACGTGCTGTTTCTCGGATTTACAGGGCGTGAGTTTGGCCCTGGAACGGAAATACGGTTGCTCAACCACGGTTACTACGTCTGGGATATCGAGCGTGACACAGTGGAAAAGGATCCACGGTTCGAACACGCTTCGCCGGAATGCATCAATGGCCATACCAAGTCCTATGTTGTGCGTTATTCGGCGGATGGGAAAAGCTCAAAACGCCGGGCGTTTGTCGGTGGAGAGGAAGTCACGCTTCCTGAGGGAGTATGGATTCATCCGATCAGTTGTCGTCCTGCGACAACTCACCCGCCTCTCTGGGTTGTTAATGGGCACACATCAACCTCCAAGGTTCCGCTGCTCGATGAGCATGGTTACATCGATCGGGGGGTCGACGGGGAGGACCGTCGGAGTAAGTTGCCCATGCTCTATTATCGAACTGATGCCACACAGCCGATCTCGCTGGGCTTGGAAAGTCGCTATGTCAATCCCAGCATCACATATTATCCTTTTATGGATGCCTATCTACTTCGTGGTGATAGGAGTACGCCTGATGCTCCCCCCCTCTGGTTGCTTCATCCGAGTGGCAAGCTAGAGCAGATTTTCTCCCCAGACGGCAAGCCTTGGGCACAAATTGGATGGACGCAGTTTCTTTTGACAAAAGGGGGCCTTTATTTCATCTCCCGCAGCCACCCTGGTTTGGGGAATGTCGGGAAGGCCGGTCTCTATCAGATACAGGTGGAGAACGTTGCCAGGATTCTTCCTTACGTCGTGGACTGGGGCATTGTCTCCCCGGATGGCTGCAAGCTTGCTTTTATCAAGAATCCATGGGATCCCAATCTGCGTGATCCACGATATCGAGTACAGGTCATGAATGTGTGTATAGGAGGCCAATGACAAAGAAACGGTGTCAGGAACAGTTTTCTAACTGCCTAAGGAAGATGGCGTAGCGATCACAATGGGACGCCCCTTACGAGTTGCACCTGGCGGGCTGGTCTATCACGTGCTGAATCGCGCGAATGGGCGACAGCGTCTGTTCGACGACGACGGCGACTTTAGTGCATTTGAACGGGTCTTGATGCAGGCCTGTGAACGCGTGTCGATGCGACTGTTGGCCTACTGTGTCATGCCCAACCACTGGCATCTCGTCGTCTGGCCACAACAGGATGGCGACCTGTCGCGATTTATGAACTGGCTCACGCTCACCCATACGCAGCGGTGGCATACCCATCGGCAGACGGTGGGAACAGGACATCTCTATCAAGGCCGGTTCAAATCCTTCGTAGTCCAGACGGACGAGCATCTGGTGACAGTGTGTCGCTACGTGGAGCGCAACGCACTCCGAGCTGGACTGGTTGAGCGAGCGGAAGCGTGGCAGTGGAGTAGCCTGTGGCGAAAGACCAACGGAGGCACCCAGCAGCACACCTTGGTGAGTGAGTGGCCAATCGCGCGACCGACTGATTGGGTGGGCTGGGTGAATGCGGACGAAGCGGGAGAGGAGCTGAGGCGTCTGCGGCAGAGTGTGGTCCGCAGTCAGCCATTCGGCGAACTGAAATGGGTGGCCGCGACGATCGAGCGGTTCGGTCTCGTCTCCACGATACGCAATGAAGGCCGTCCCCGGAAAGTACTCATGGAAAACTGTTCCTGACACCGTTTAGGTTCCGATTGGGTGGGCTGGGTGAATGCGGACGAAGCGGGAGAGGAGCTGAGGCGTCTGCGGCAGAGTGTGGTCCGCAGTCAGCCATTCGGCGAACTGGAATGGGTGGCCGCGACGATCGAGCGGTTCGGTCTCGTCTCCACGATACGCAATGAAGGCCGTCCCCGGAAAGTACTCGTAGAAAACTGTTCCTGACACCGTTTAGGTTCCGACAGTATTGGTTCCGAAATACTTCTATTTCGATGATGGGGTGACCATGCATAAGATTGCCAGTTTGTTCGTACTCGGATGCCTACTCACGCTACTTGGTCAAGTCAATGTGGCGAACGGTGAGACACCTGGCGAGCGATTCGAGAAGGCGATGAAGAAGAAGGCCGAGTACTGCGCGACGCACAAGATCGATACGGCCAATCGGCGGTGTGACATCCTGAAGCTCAAGCCCGCCGATCCTCTGGCGACGGAAGAAGGGCGCTTCGCGCATTCGATCAAGATTCCCAACCCCGTGCCGGAGGACAGTGGCTACAAGCCGGGCATGACGCCACAGGAGTACTTCGACCATCTCTGCAAGACGGAAGCGGGGGAGTTTATCTACAAGACGGTGGAGAATGTGGAAGGGATTTATATGATGCGACCGCGAAAAGAGGCGTCAGATTATGAGTTGGAGCATCTGTACGCGTTGGAGGACCCATATGATGCTACTGATGACCCCAATCCACATGACTATTTCGTGCAGCCGCCGTTTGGTCAGTACCAGTTCATGGAATTACCGCACACAAAGGATGAGAAGGACTCTTCACAGCCATACGTGCGGTATTTTCGAGGCTCCGAGAAAGAAAGTAAGAAAGACTATGTCTACATGGATGGAACACGAAGTCATCGTGTCCCCTACATTGTGAAAACGGAAGGTGTGCTTTCGCTGAAAAGCCGGTATGGCTACATTTGGAGAGGGATTCCACGCCCGCATGATCGAGAGCTTGGAATTGTGGGAGGAGAACTATTAGTAATGGATCTTCAAACCAATGATGTCCTAGGCGTCCGCCGTGGATTCATTCGCAGCGGTGGCGTACGAAATCTCACGGGTATTTGGTGGCTGGGGGGACAGGTATGTCCTGTCAAGAAAGCATTGAGCTCCTCGCAGTTTATTCAAAAAATCTTGAGACCGATCGCCGAGCAAAAGTAGGGGGTGCTCACCATGCCACAGTCACAGATTTCTACTTGGCTAGACTTCGCGCTTCAGCAAATGGCTGCCGAGAGCTACTTGAATGATCCTGGCGGTCTCCAATCGCAATTGACTCGAGGGAATAACAGATTCGGTTTTGATCCGCCTACTGGACCGCTTCTTGGAGCTACCCGGTTTACCAACGTGCTTGCTGACCGATTTATCACGAAATACGACATCATCGACCACCACGCCAACGATGCCACAGGATTTTCGGCCACGCTGCTGAAAGATACCACGACCAACACGTACACCCTGTCCTTCCGCAGTTTGGAGTACCAGAACCAAGCACAGGGTGGCGACTATGAGCGGGATGGGCAAGGGGGTGCGGCAGGTGAGATCGCTGGAGGAGGGTTTGCCTTAGGGCAATTGGTGAGTATGGAGCGGTACTATCAGGAGCTGAAAGCGAATCCGCTGAAACTTCCGCCTGGCGCCATTCTCAACGTGACGGGTTATTCCCTTGGCGGGCATCTCGCAACGGTCTTTACCGAACTCCACACGAACGACATTCAACACACATACATCTTTAATGGAGCAGGTATAGGGCAGGTTGGCGGCGTGACCCCGGTGCTCACGGAAGAGATCCGTATCAAACAGCTCATCGACGCGATGGACGCGAAGTTTGTGGAGTTCGACCCTGCGGGTAATCTCACACGCAGTGGGTCACCGGCCAACGTGCAAACGCTGTCCTGGTATCAGCCGGCCGTGATTCAGGTTGCGGGGCAGTTTCAGACGACGGGGACGGCCAGTTTGCCAAC
This sequence comes from Nitrospirota bacterium, assembly GCA_963701855.1. Taxonomy (GTDB): domain Bacteria; phylum Nitrospirota; class Nitrospiria; order Nitrospirales; family Nitrospiraceae; genus Palsa-1315. The sequence goes on along the minus strand of CAVPBK010000011.1, from coordinate 85,050 downwards.
AGGTGGATTGACAGGAGGCGTGACGCGGACCGACGGGGCGTTTCAAAAGATCACCCAATTCTTTGGGTCCAGTGTCACGGGTGGCGACGTGCAGCTTGTCGCCAATTCCGGCGTACATGGGCCGGTACAGGCTGTGCTGATTGAAGGCCAGCCGCTTGTAGAAGGTCTCCCAAACCCCTTTCGCGACTATGGCAACGCCCACAGTATTACCTTGCTCGTCGATTCCTTATCCCTGCAAGTGCTCTATGAGAGCCTCGACCAGGATTTGATACAAACGGATATTGAGAATATCTTCAAAGCCGCGTCAGCGGCGCGGGCCGATACGTTGGCCCTCGCCGTTGAAGAGCATACGGCCGAGGGCGATACCTTGGAGCGGGCCTTGGATGGGCTTCGGATGCTCTTTGTGCCGAATGCGGTCAGACAAAAAGACCGACTTCAACGATGACACCGGCGGGTTTGGCGATCTCGGTGCGCGCACGGAGTTTTACACGCATCTGGCAGAGGTGCAAGCGGCTGTCGGCGAATCAAACCTTCTCCATTGAGCCACTGGTGCAGGTGGATAGCCAGGGGCAGGTCGTTCCACGCCTCACGGCGGCTGAGCTAAAAGCCGCCGCGCAAGATCCCGGAGATAGTGGCCTTGCCTATCGGTATGCTCTGCGGGCGCTCAACCCCTTTGCGATCATCGGCGTCGATTACGTCGGCTTAGGCCATACAGCGAATGGCGTTCTGGCGCTCAATGATTCCGCGACCGGCTTCGGCGATATGACGGATCAGTACCTGACGGATCGCGCGGCCTTTCTCCTCGCCAAACTCGATCTCACGATCAACAATCAGCAATACCCAAGCGACCTATTGGCCATTAGCCATTACCAAGATATCGCGTCGGGATCTGACGTGCCATCATCCGCTGTAATCGCTCCACTTTTCCAACGCGAGTATCTCTTCGGGGGAGCCGATACTGATACGCTGGGTGGGCATGATCTGACCGACGATCATCTCTATGGCGGTGAGGGGACCGATCAGCTTCTTGGCTATGGCGGGAATGACTATCTCCAAGGGGACAGTGGCAATGATTGGCTCGACGGCACCACCGGGAGCGATCGGTTGAACGGAGGCCTGGGCTTCGACACCTATGTGCTCAATGCCGATGGGACCGATACCATTGAAGACGGTGATGACCAGGGCCGACTATTGGTCAATGGGCAGATGATGGTCGGTGGTATCCGACGCGTGGGTGAAGCGGCCAACACGTACAAGAGTTCGGATGGTCAATATACATTTGTGCAAAGTGGCAGCACGCTCACGATCAATGGGCACGTCACCATTCAAGATTGGCAACCGGGCGATCTCGACATCACGCTACGGGATCTGTCTGCGCTTCCCGATGCCACCCCATCGGTGATTAATTATGAGAATGGGCAACCGACGGTGACCTATGACGGCGATGAGACGGATAACACGCCCTTCTTTACCGCGGCGGCCAATCACATTGTACACGGGTTCGGCGGGAACGATATTCTCGATCTCGAAGTCAGCAGCGCGCTCTTCAATCACCAAATTTTTGGCGGTGGCGGGCATGATGAACTGCACGGGGGAAAAGGGAATGACCGGATCTATGGCGAAGCAGGGCGGGATCTCATTTTCGCCGTTGAAGGGGATGACGTTGTCGACGGCGGGGCTGACATTGACTTGATAAAAGGTGGCCTTGGGCAGGATGTGCTATATGGCGGGCTCGGCAACGATTTTCTCGATGGCGGCTCGGGCGACGATGTGGTTTTCGGTGGGATTGGGAATGATAGCCTCTCGGGAGAATCGATTGAGTTAGGGGCGACTACCATCGGAAACGATTATCTTGCCGGCGAAGCTGGGGACGATTGGCTTGCCGGACTGCGCGGCAACGACGTGCTCTTTGGTGGCAGCGGGGCAGACCATCTCTACGGCGACCAAGCCTCCGACGCATTCCTACATCTTTCTCCAGTACCCTGGAATTGTGACGCCGTTGCCGGGGACAGTATTCAACAGTGTTACAGGCGGGACCGATTATCTCGACGGCGGCGAAGGCGATGACTATCTCCAAGGCGATGCGGGAGATGATGTGCTGCTCGGTGGCTCGGAGGACGATACGCTCTATGGAGATGATCAGACGATTGACGGGGTCGAGGCCGGCAAGGATCTCCTGGATGGAGGAGCGGGCGACGACCGACTGTATGGTGGAGGCAATGCAGACACGCTCATCGGTGGGGCGGACAACGACACCCTATACGGAGATTTCCTCGACGATCCGACTGGAGCAAACGATTGGCTGGATGGCGGAACTGGCAACGACACACTAGCTGGAGGACGCGGCGACGATGTGCTCTTTGGCGGAGCCGATCAGGATCTCCTGCGAGGCAATGAGGGCACGGACGTGCTGGATGGCGGGAGCGGCATCGATCAACTATACGGAGGTTCGGACGACGATGTGCTGTGGGGCGGGACCGAAGATGATCAGCTGTTTGGAGAGGAAGGGAACGACACTCTGTTTGGTGGAGATGGGTTCGATACACTGGTTGGCGGTGATGGAAACGATGTGCTGGTCGGTGGAGTTGGTATCGATACATTGATCGGGGGCACCGGCGCCGATACCTATGTCTTCAACCTCGGTGATGGGATCGAAACGATTCAGGATACCGAAGGGGAGGGAGACAGGCTGGTGTTCGGAGCCGGCATTACGGAACAGGATATCAGTATCGGCAGTGGGTCGTTGCTGATACGCGTGGGCTCGAATGGCGATGCTATTCACATTCAAGGATTCGACCTGGCCAATCCCTCCGTCCCGACAGGCATCGAGCGATTCGAGTTCGCCGACGGCACGACACTGACCCATACCGAGCTCATCGCACGCGGATTCGATCTGCTGGGGACAGCCGGCGATGATGTGTTGAACGGCGGTGAAATCTACCGCGGGATTTTTGGTCTGGATGGAAACGATGCACTCACCGGAGGAGCCATCGACAATGTTCTCGATGGGGGCGGCGGCAATGATGTGATCGTTGGCAACGGAGGCGTCGACCAGTTGTCCGGGGGGACGGGTGACGACATCATGCAGGGCGGCGATGGGAATGATGTACTAAACGGCGATGCTGGGAACGATAGTCTTGAAGGGGAGGCCGGCGGCGATACCATTGACGCAGGCACTGGAGACGATTCTGTCGATGCCGGAGATGGCAACGATTCAGTACTGGGTGGCGATGGCAACGACTTCCTGCGTGGTGGCGCCGGCGATGATTCGTTGGTCGGCGGTGAGGGGAACGATACACTCCGTGGCGGCAGCGGAAACGATCAGTTCTTTGGGGGCGTGGGCGATGATGTCATGTATGGCGAAGGCGGAACCGATGTTGTCGATGGCGGAACAGGGAACGATCTGTTCGTTGGCGCACCCGGCTCCTACACGTATGCATTCGGTGCTGGCAGCGGGCAAGACATCATCGACACCAGTCAGGGCGGAACCTATACCATTCAGATGTCTGCTGGTGTCTTGCCCAGCGATGTGATTGTCGGGCGTGTTGACCAAACCATCACGCTCAATCTTAGTGGCGGCCTGGATACCCTCACGCTTCCCTCGTTCTATGTGAATCATTTCTTCCAAGTGCAATTTGCCGATGGAACGGTGTGGGACTCGACTACCATTCACAATCAAGCCGGGGATAGCCGGCAGGTGGGGACCAGTGGAGCGGATTACTTGCCCGGGTATAACGGATTTCCCGATGAGCTCATTGGATTAGCCGGCGACGATGTTTATGGTGTAAACGATCTCGGAGATGTGGTGGAGGAAGCGCCCGACGAAGGCCACGATACTGTCCATAGCTCTGTCGACTTTACTCTGCCAGACAATGTTGAAGATCTCATCATATCTGGACCTCACGCTGCCACAGGGAATGCCCTTGATAATTTCCTTAGCGGTAGTTCCGATGCCAACGTCATCACCGGTGGCGCTGGAGATGACACCCTCGACGGCGGAACCTCAGCAATAGGTTTTGGGACGACCATTGACGAATCTGTTGTCGACATTCTGGACGGAGGAACGGGAAACGACACCTATATCTATGGGGAGTGGAGAGGGGTGGATACTATCCTTGACGATTCCTCGACGGGAGATGTGAATCGAGTTGTGGCCGGAAATCTGTCGAGCGATTCAGATCATCTCTCCTTGGCCTTGAAAGAGAATGCCTTGACCCTCGTATTTAGCGGGGTCAATGATTCCTCGGTTGTTGAAAAGACGCACGAGCTTCGCATCCCCAACTTTGATCCCAATGACGCCTATGGCCGCCATGCGATCGATCTATTTACCTTTGACAACTTTGGCATTGAAACGACTCTGACATATAGCCAGCTTATTGATCGTGGCATTGACGTTTACGCCACGGATCAAAACAACGTCGTCACCGGGACAAATGCCTCGAACCGGTTTCATGCTGGTGCGGGTAATGACACGTTGATTGGTAGTGCGCGCAACGATATCTATTTCTATGATCGTGGAGATGGGGCGGACACGATTGTAGATACAGCCGTGGCTGGTGCCATGAATGAAATCCGGTTCGGAAGTGGTCTGAATCTCGGGGATCTTGAGGTGGTACAGGGAACGAATTCCCTGACTCTCCAAGTTGGATCAAACGGAGATGCTATTGTGCTGTCCAACTATGATCCGACAGGGCAGGCTGGATCTTCGGTCATCGGTAGCGTCACCTTTACGAATGGCATTCATCTGAGCTTGGACGAGTTGCTGAATTTCCCTGGAGGGACAGACGGAAACGACACGTTCGTCGGGACTGATGGACCTGACCGATATAACGGGAAAGGCGGGAATGATGTGGTCACAGGCGGAGGCGGTAATGATCTGCTATTGGGTGGATCAGGCCATGACGACCTAGAGGGAGACGCGGGAGATGATCAGCTATTCGGAGGATCAGGCAATGACCAATTAGACGGAGGCAGCGGCGTTGATGAGCTGGGCGGAGGATATGGCAACGATACACTGACTGGAGGAATCGGCGACGATCTCTTAGATGGAGGTGCCGGCATCGATGTGTATGTCTTCAATCGGGGCGATGGCAACGATACGATCCGTGACCGTGCCGAGAGTGGAGAGAGCAATCGTCTGCTCTTTGGGCCTGGGATCACTCCATCAGACCTTTCTTTCGTCCCGGTTGATTTGTACTCAACCATGGTCCAACGCATAAATATCGTACTGGATTCAGTTGAGGCGACTGATGAACAAATCATTTTACCCAACGTTGCCAATGCTCCAGCGGGTCTCCGCACTATCTCGTTCGCCGACGGCCTCACCCTCGACCTCTTCAATTATTACGCCGCAAGTCTTGTCCGGGTTGATCAGAATCTCTTTGCCGGTCCTGGTAATGACACGCTCATCGGTGGAGTCGGGAACGATACCCTACATGGTGGCGCAGGGAACAGTGTCCTGATTGGTGGTGGGGGGAACAACACACTGATTGGGGGAACCGGCCATACCACGTTCTATAGTCAATCGGCAGCCAACAACCTGATCTTTTTCGGCTCTGGTTCGAATACGCTTGTGATCCCAGGAGGGTCGAGCAGTAATACCGTCCACGCTCTAGGCGCACCTGCTTCAAATACGGTTGTCTTCGGAGGAGGCTACAGCTCCTTCAATCCCAATTTGGGATTTGGCTCACTCTTAATCCGCTATGGATCAGAGGGAGGCGAACTCCACATTGAAGGGTTCGATCCGAATGATGCGTATGCGAATCCGGGCATTGGCACGTTCCAATTCACCGACCGGACATTGACGTATCAACAGTTGATCGATCTGGGATTTGATATTTTAGGGAATAACGAACCCAACGTGTTGACTGGCAGCAGCGCGACGGATCGCATCAAGGGGCTCGGCGGAAACGATACCCTTCAGAGCGGCCTTGGCGCGGATGTGCTCGAAGGAGGTCAAGGAGATGACCTGCTGATTGGTGGTGTGGGCAATGACACCTATGTGTTCAATCTGGGCGACGGCAACGACACGATTCAGGATGTGGCAGGTGGAGGGGAAGGCAATCGTATTCTCTTTGGCGCGGGGATCGCTCAAAGCAATCTGACGTTCACACGCGATGAAGCTGCACGGACGCTCACAATCCAAGTCGGTAGCAGCGGAACAGACCAGCTACGGCTGAACAACTTCGGTCCGACCGGGGCAAATGGTTCGCTGGTGGTGGGAACGCTGGCCTTTGCCGATGGAAGTTCCATGAACCTAGCCGATCTGTTTCCGACCGCCGTCAACCATGCGCCGTCCCTTGTCAATCCCTTAGCAGATCAGACAGTCCAGGAGGATACACCGTTCAGCGTGTTGATACCCGCCGGCACCTTTGCCGATCAGGATGTCGACGATGTGCTCGCGCTGAGCGCCAGTCTGGCTGACGGTACCTTGTTGCCTGCCTGGCTGAACTTCAATGCGACGACAGCCACCTTCAGCGGCACGCCTGACGACGCCCAGGTCGGCGCGCTCGATCTGCGTGTGACGGCGAGGGATCGCGAAAACCTGAGTGCGTCCGATGTATTCCATCTCACCGTGACGAATGTAAATGAAGCGCCGACGGTAGCTGTTCCGTTGGCCAATCAAACCGCAGTGGAAGATGCGCAGTTTAGCTTTGTCGTACCGGCCGGCACCTTTACGGATGTGGATACTGGGGATGCGCTGACGTACAGCGCCACGCTCGCCGGTGGTGCGCTCCTCCCGTCGTGGCTCAGTTTTGATTCGATCACCCGTACGTTCAGCGGTACGCCTGGCAATACACACGTCGGCACACTCGCCCTCACGGTGGCGGTGACCGACCAAGGCAACTTGAGTGCCTCGACCGGCTTCACCCTGGCCGTCCAAAACGTGAACGATGCGCCCACGGTGGCGAATCCGATCGTGGACCGGTCCGCACCCACAGGAGCGGCCTTCACCTTCACGGTGTCGACGAACACTTTTGCTGACGTCGATCTGGGCGACATGCTGACCTACAGTGCCACCTTGGCCAATGGCAGCGCCTTGCCGGCCTGGTTGAGCTTCAACAGTACAACCCGCACTTTCAACGGGACACCGAGCAGCGGAGACGCAGGATTGCTGAATATCAAGGTCACCGCAACCGATGCCGGGAGCCTGAGCGTGTCCGATCTCTTCGACTTGACCGTGACGATTCAAGACCAGGTTCTGACGGGGACTGCCGGAAGTGATGTGCTTACGGGTGGAGCCGGCAACGATCAGCTGTTTGGGTTGGCCGCTAATGACAGGTTGCAAGGAGGCGACGGCAACGACCTACTTGACGGCGGGACCGGCAACGATAGCATGGTTGGCGGGATCGGCAACGACACCTATGTCGTCAACCTGGCCGGCGATGTCGTGACCGAATTGGCCAACGGAGGCACAGATACAGTGCAGAGCAGCATCACTTATACCCTTGGCGCCAATATGGAAAATCTCACCCTCACCGGCACGGCCAATCTGAACGGGACTGGCAACGCGTTGGACAACATCCTCACAGGCAATCGTGGGACCAATGTGCTGACTGGCGGCGCTGGCAACGATACTTATGTCGTTGGGGCTGGAGACACGGTCGTGGAGAATCTCAATGGCGGAACCGATACGGTCCAAAGCTCGGTGACCTGGACATTGGGGAATAACGTGGAAAACCTCACCCTGACGGGCACGCCGAACATCAACGGTACAGGGAGTTCGACCAACAATATCCTTATCGGCAACAGCGGGAATAACAGCCTCGATAGCGGTTCAGGCAACGACATGCTGGATGGCGGCGATGGCAATGACAGCCTCTTTGGTGGCAGCGGTGACGACCAGCTCCTAGGCGGACTTGGCAACGATTCACTGAACGCCGGCAGCGGGAACGATCTGCTCAATGGCGGCGACGGCACAGATACGCTCGACGGTGGATCGGGCGAGGATCAGCTGCTCGGCGGAATGGGCAACGATGTGCTCACTGGCGACAGTGGGGCTGACCAATTTACGGGCGGTACAGGCAACGATCAGCTAACGGGCGGGTCTGGCAACGATCTCTACAACTTCGCACGAGGCGATGGCCAAGACAGGATCTGTGATGTCGATTCGTCCTCGGGAAACCAAGACCGAGCGCTCTTTGGAGCCACGATCAATCCCCTGGATCTAGTGATCAGCCGCCAGGCCAACGATCTGCGCATCAAGATTCATGGTTCGTCCGACCAGATCACGGTGCAGAACTGGTATGTCGGCACGAGCAGTCGGATCGAAACGCTGCAGGCCGGCAATGGCCAAACGCTGCTCAGCGCACAAGTTGATCAATTGATTCAGGCCATGGCCGGGTTCTCCATACAAACCAACCTCACGTGGGATCAGGCGATCGATCAACGGCCACAGGAGGTACAGACCGTCTTGGCCGCGAGCTGGCAGTAGTTAACCCTGAAACGGTTGGCGTGAAACGTATCTTGTTGGGGATAAGAGCATATGGACAGCAGCGGGGCCTCAACGTCTCGGCCGTCGCCAGTCTGGACGAAAGCCTCGAGGAGACGTTGACCCTCAACGGTGAAGCAAAAATAGGAACAACGGTTCCATCGCTATGACTCACCGTTCATAACAAACTGCTCTTCCCCTTCGCTACTCTGCGCGCCACCGTCGCCGTGAACCGCGCCATATCACCGACAGCTGCACGATTTCCGCCTGTTTGAAAATACCAGCGCCTTCTACGAAAGTCCTGGCACGAGTCTTGGTCGTGAGAAGAGAAATCTGTAGCTTGACGCCGTACTGTCTGAGCATTTCGATCAGGTCATCCGGAGGACGGGGCATGAAACATCGTTATGTATGGGCGGACACCTCCATTCTGAGGGGGGTATCCATATGGGGGAGATCCATTGAAGTATGTCAAGCATAGGATCCTGATGGCATGAAACCGAGGGAAAGGTATGTGTTATGGCAACAATCACTGGCTCATCCACGACTGATTGGTCGGATATATCGCTTGCACAAGTTAATAAGGGGCGGTTTCAAGTTCCAAGTGCAACGGGTGCATGAGGGCGCAGGTGCGCATAGACTTCCAGCGGCGTGGCAAAGTTCAGACAATGACGTGGGCGGGTGTTCAGCCGATGGGCAATGGCGTTCAACTCGCGCTGGGTGTAGCCCGACAGATCCGTGCCCCCTTGATCAGGTCGCCTTCCCAGTGGCCGGGCACCGTGCGGTGGCCACCTCGGCGAGGCGCTCGGCCATTGGCGTCATGTTGGGGCTGTGGCCCCGTCGATCCGTTCCTCGCGCCCGAGGCCGACGCGCCTTGCGCGCCTGACGCAGTGGCGCCAGCCGTGCGCTCCGCAACATGCCGCGTGGCAGCACATACAGGCCCACATAGATGGTCTCGGCCGAGAGCTGTTTCTGCATGTCGTCAGGATACGAGCGTCGGAGCCACCCGGCAATCTGTTCGGGCGAGCAGCCCTGAGCCAAATGGGTCCTCACATACTGCCACAGCCAGGGGTCCAAGAGTTTGCGTCGCCGCCGCGGCTGACGGGCCCGACCAGTCGCCAACGTCTGCGCCGTGCAGGCCCGATAGGGGCGGCCACTCGTGGCGTCGCGGGCCGACTCGCGGCTCAGGGTGCTGGGCGCCCGTCCCAACACCGTCGCCATCGTCAGGAGCGATTGGCCGTGGGCCAGGCCCAGACTCAAGGTCTCACGTCCTTCGGCACTCAGGTGTCTGTAGGATCTCGTTTGCATGGCAACACCGTAGCCCATTCGGGCGTGAAGTGTTGTACTTGGAGTTAGAACTCAAGCTGGTATAAACATAAGGAGCAGGTCAGTTCTTCTTTTTCCACTCGATGGCGCCACCGGCCGCAGGTCGGCCCAGAGCTTTCTCCTCGCCTCTCTGGCATCTTCCTCTACCCCTTCCAGCACCGTATCACCGGCCGCATACTTCCGGTACCACCAGCACCAGCCCTCTTTGACTAGCGTGTGGTTGATGTGGATGCCATCCGGCAGGATTACGTCAGCAAGGGTGCGCCCACGCTAGGACGCGAGTTTTTGAGTGTCCCATCTAATCAAATTTGATTCACCATCGAATCGCTTTCGATTCATGTGGACTGGTTCCATCCTCGTGTAGGAAATCAGCACAGGCACAGTTTTGGGAAAAACCGCAGTCTGTGACCGAGGACAAGTGCATTTCAGATTAGGCATGTGGATTGCTGGAGGATGAGTTAGTTCGTATCTCAATTTCTGCAAGATGAAGGGAAACGAGGCTAAAGATGGAAAGCCTTGTGATGGGGCTGTGGCGCTGTATTTGTAACCCGTGCTGCCTGTCCCCCGATCCTGACGTGAAGCAGTCTTAGACACGCGTTCTAGCGTAGATGGTTGCTGATAGGGGACCTGACGTAGCCATTTAGGGTCTTCACGGCGTGCCACTATCGAGGGGGATCTGTTGAAGTAGCTCAAGCGTAGCATCCTCACGGCCTGAGACCGACAAGGAGTAGGCGTTATGGCACAAATCACTGGCTCATCCACGATCGATTGGTCGGACGTCGCCCTGGATCCCATCGACATCCAACAGGACCTTGACGAGTTTTCCAGTCGGTTTGATCAGGTGGCAAGTGAAATTGATGCCGGCTTGTTCCATTTTAACTCGCCGCCCACTTCGACATTTCTTTCGCTAACACTGAATTCTGGGGGAATACTAACCGCCAGTGGATCCGGGTTCGGCGCGAATGACCTGATCATCAATTCGTTCAACTTCCGCAATCCCTCGACCGGCGACGTTATCAGTTTCACTGGCAGAATTAATATCGACGCCAGTGGATTCATTCATAGCCTCAAGGTCGGCTTCCCGGGCTTTCAAGGAACGATCATCGGACACATCGTGATCGATACAAACGGCAATGCCTCAGGGAGCATTACCCAGTTACAGGAAAAACTTGGCGCTGACACAGCGACCTTCAAGGGCAGCTTAGTCGCGGACACAAATTTCAATATTAGCGGAACTGTTACCGAGATCTCGGTCCTGTCGGGAACCAACGTGATCGTGATGAGCGGACTGTCGCTGCCATACGACGCGCTCGACTCGGTCGCCACGGCGAACGACCTTTTCTCTGTCGTCGGTAACCAGATGCTGGGCAATGACACCATCACCTATACCAACAACTCAAGCGCCGGGATGACCTTCTTCGGCGGCGCCGGCAACGATACGATTACCATTAACGGACCCAACGCAGATACGCTGAACGGTGGCGATGGCAATGACACACTGTTCGGTGGCCTGGGTCAGGATACCGTCACCGGAGGTGCAGGCGATGACCGGATCTCCATGCTGGTCACGGGCGGCAACGTGGACACCATCGATGCCGAGGATGGCAACGACACACTTGTGCTCAGTGGGATAGTCCCTGGCGACCAGGTGGCAGTGGTTGATCTCTCCTTGTCGACCGACCAGGTGGTCTCGATCGGCGGCGTGGCTGCTGCCCTTACGCAGATCAACTTCGAGAATCTCAATGCCTCGGGGATCGGCGGTTCAGTGAACGTCATCGGCAGCGCGGGCGACAATAGCATCATCGGCTCGAAGGGCAACGACATCATTGATGGAGGGGCCGGTGGTAATGACATCATGGTCGGGGGCGGGGGCGATGACCTTTACATGGTGGAGAGGGCGGGCGAGGTGGTCACTGAGGGGCTCAATGCAGGTACCGACACGGTGGTGGCCACGCTGAACTACACACTGGGGGCCAACCTGGAGAACCTGACGCTCACAGGAGCGGCCAGCAGCGGCACCGGCAACACGCTCAATAACATCCTCACCGGCAACAGCGGCAACAACGCACTCTCTGGCCTGGCCGGTAACGACACCTTCACAGGCCGCGCGGGTGACGACCAGCTCGATGGGGGACTCGGGGCCGACTACATGATCGGCGGGCTGGGCAACGATACGTACGTGATTGACAACCTCGGCGACGGCATCAGGGAGCAGGCCGATGAAGGCACCGACACGATTCAGATTAACCGCACGGTTGATCTGAACGTCGAGCCCTTTACGGCGATTGAGAATGTGGTGCTGACCGGCGTTGCAGCAATCAACGCGACCGGGGATGCCGGCGACAATCTTCTCACCGGCAACAGCGCGGCCAATATCCTCAACGGGGGCGGTGGCAATGACACGCTCACGGGAAATGCCGGCAATGATATTCTCAACGGGGGGGCGGGCAACGACGCGCTCAACGGCGGGGAAAAGGGAATTAATAAGTATCGTCTCAACCTGATCTTCCCGGGTGGAGGCGACGACACGATCACGGAGAGCGGTGGGACCGACACGAGTGTTATTGTGGCGAACGGCGTGGACCTGCGCGGGCTGAACTTCGAGCAAACCGGAACTGATCTGGTCGCCTCGCTACTCGGAACCACAACGACTATGGTGGGCCAATATGCTGGGCCCGGCGGCAAGGTCGAGAGTCTCCGAATTGAGGGGGGTGCCTCGTTTGCCGGGTATGGAGCAGGGACGGCGTCGTATCTGCTCAACACACCCCGACGATATTGGCGGCGCCCAACAAGATCTGATCGCCGGGGACAATACGAACGAGACGTTGAATGGGTTGGGCGGGAACGACTTGTTGTTCGGCAATGGGAATACAGATACCCTGAATGGCGGCGCGGGGAACGACTTCTTGGTGGGCGGCACAGGTCACGACACCGTCGACGGGAGTGTGGGGAATGACTTCATTGTCATGGAGGGCACGACCAGCGACATGGATGAGGCCCACGGCGGGACGGGCACCGACACGCTCGTGCTCAGTGGGGGAGATTTCCTCACCACCGGCGTCACGGAGGTCGATCTGTCGGTGGCCGATCAGGTGGTGTCCATCGGCGGCGTGGCGGACCCGCTGGTGCAGGATGGCTTTGAGAACCTCGATGCCTCAGGGCTGAATTACATCAGTTCCGTGAACGTCACTGGGAGCGACGGCGCCAATATCCTCACCGGCTCGCTCGGCGACGACACGATAAATGGCGGCTTGGGCAATGATATTCTCAACGGGGGGCCAGCAGGCAGCAACGCGCTCAACGGCGGGGAGGGGGATGATACGTATCGTTTCAACGTGTTTGAAGGCAACGACACGATCACGGAGAGCGGTGGGACCGACACGATTGTCATTGTGGCGAACCGCGCTGACCTGCCCGGGCTGAACTTCGAGAAAGTGGGAATAATCTTGTCGGCTCAGGACTCGGGGGCTCAGTGACCATAGTAGACCAATACACGGGCAGCAAGGTCGAGGGTCCCGATTCGAGGGGGGTGCATCGTTTGCCGGGTATGGACCAGGGACTGGGTTGTATCTGCTCAACACAGACCCCAACCATACCGGCGGCGCCCAACAAGATCTGATCGCCGGATCCAGTACGAACGAAACGTTGAACGGGTTGGGCGGGAACGACTTGTTGTTCGGCAATGGGGATGCGGATACCCTGAATGGCGGCGCAGGGAACGACTTTTTGGTGGGCGGCACAGGTGAAGACACCGTCGACGGGAGTGTGGGGAACGACTTCGTCGTGATGGAGGTCACGACTGGCGACGTGGATGTGGCCCACGGCGGGGTGGGCATCGACACACTCGTGCTCAGTGGGGGGGCCCCTCACCGGCGTCGTGGATGTCGATCTGTCGGTGGCCGATCAGGTGGTGTTCATCGGCGGCACACCAGACGACACGCTGGTGCAGGATGGCTTCGAGAACTTCGATGCCTCGGGGCTGGGCAGTTCAGTGCACGTCACTGGGAGCGCCGGCGCCAATAGTCTCATTGGTTCGGACGGCGGCGACACGATGAATGGCGGCTTGGGCAATGACACCCTCAACGGCGGGACAGGCAACGATGTGATGGATGGCGGCGCGGGCAATGATACCTACGTGGTGGACAGCCCCGGTGATTGGGCTCGCGAAACAGGGGTCGGCGCCGCCGGGGGCAAGGATCTCGTGCAAAGCTCTGCGGCAAATTTCACGCTGGAGGCCAATTCCAATATTGAGAACCTGACCCTGCTTGGCATCGCTAACATTAACGGCAGCGGCAACGAACTCGCCAACATTCTCACCGGCAACAGCGGGAACAACCAGCTCATGGGCCTGGACGGCAACGACCAGCTCCTCGGCGGGGCGGGCGATGATACCCTCGATGGTGGAGCCGGCGCGGACAAGATGGCCGGGGGCCTGGGTGACGACACCTATTTTGTGGATGTGACCACCGACGTTGTTACGGAAGCGCTGAACGCCGGCACCGACGACACGGTGCAATCCTCGGTCAACTATACGCTGGGGGCCAATGTCGAGCACCTGACGCTGACCGGGTTGGAGAACCTGAATGGCACCGGCAACACGCTCAATAACAGCATCACCGGCAACAGCGGCGACAACACACTCTCTGGACTGGCCGGCAACGACATCCTGCGTGGCGGTCTGGGGAACGACACCGTAAACGGTGGTAGCGGCCAAGATACCTTCCTCTTTAGCCGCGGCGATGGACAAGATGTGGTCAAGGACAGCAGTGGCACGGCCGACCAGATATCATTCGACACTAACATCAATCCGCTGGACCTCGTGATCAGCCGCCAAGCCAACGATCTGCGGATTGCAATTCATGGCACGTCTGACCAAATCACCGTGCAGAACTGGTACACAGGTTCGGTCAATCGGACGGAGACGATCCAGGCTGGCAATGGCGATGTGCTGCTCAGCACGCAAGTCGATCAGTTGATTCAAGCCATGGCTCAATTCACGATAAATACCGGCGTGAGCTGGGACGATGCGAGCGGGGGTGCTGGTGACCAAACGCAGTTCCAGGGCATCCTCGCCGCGAACTGGCAGTAGCATGGGATGTTGAAGCAACCCGCCAGGGACACAGACCGTGGCGCGTGAAGCGCGAGAGATGCGAGAAAAGCGCGATCTGAAGTTCGAGGTTCGAAGTTCCGAAAACCTCGACCTTCGGACCTCGAACCCCGCCCGTCTCGCCAATCCAGCCAGTTTTACTTGGTTACCCTTCGGTAGGGTTCTCCTGTTGCGCAAGACGTGCAGGCCCTTGAAACTATGGCGTGCCACGATATTCCTTTCAGTTTTCTGCAGTTTGCAAAGCCGACCCATGAAGCCGGCAGCGGCGTGATCAGAATAGATTCCTGCCTCTCTGTTCCTTGAATTCCCCCCACCGAGGAGAACTCCCCCCCACCGAGGAATTGGGCCTGTGCCGTCAACAGAGTATAGTGAGGCCAAGTGAACGTTGAAGATGTCCTGCATGACGACACTCTGAGGAGCCAATCTTACCCTCGCACTGACGGTGCTCCTCATCGAATGCATCGGCCCCCGCATTGCACGCAAATCAATGCAGGCTTCTAGTACTTGGCGATGAATGAAATTGGAGCATAGAGGCTCACGCAATGACAGAAGGGAAGAGCGGCGGGAGAGGGAAACGTCGCGGGGGCATGTAGCTATTTGATGGAACTGTATCTGTACCCAGTTCTGGCAGCTTCCCGATCATAACGTGAAGTAGTCTTCGTCACCCGCTCCAGCATAGATAATTACTGTCGCACGTTAGCCGGAAGTAAGCCGGACGTAAGCATGCTGATGACATGACATCCACGGGAGAGTATGCATTATGGCACTCATCACTGGCTCATCCTCAATCGATTGGTCGACGATCTCGCTCAGTCAGGTGGATTTTGCCGCCCACATCACACAGATTAACAATCGCTCTGAGCAGATAACTACGGAGCTAGATAACTCTGCCAATTATTCCATTGTCTCTCGAACTCCAACCTTGCTGGTCGTAGATCTTGTTTCTGGAGGAAGACTGCGGCTCGCTGGTACAGGGATGGACAACTTCCCATCGTTCATTAACTCTTTGACTGCATTTGACTTCACCAACAGCGCTACTGGCGAGGTCCTGAGATATACGGGCTTCTTCGATGGAATCGGCAATGAGCTGCTCACGTTGACTACATTTGGCTCCACGGGTTACTTAGAGAAGATCAACGGCAACTTCACGATCTTCTCGAATGATACCTATTCCGGCACGGTCACATCGCTTGTGGCAGTAATTGGTTCGGCCACGGCAACGTTCAGCGGAAACATCAGGATAACGGGCGACGACGTAGCGGCGGACCTGACGGGCACGGTAACTGGGATCTCGGTTGTCTCAGGTCTCAATACGATCAAGATGACCGGCTTATCGCTGTCGATCGATGTGGTTGAGGCAGCACTCGCTTCTGCTCAACTGGCGACGGTCAATGATCTCTTTTCCGTCGTCGGCAATCAGATGTCGGGTAATGACACCATCGCCTATACCAACAGCTCAGGGGCCGGAATGACGTTTTATGGCGGCGCCGGCAACGACACGATCACTATCAGCGGACCCAACGCGGATATGCTGATCGGCGGGGATGGCAACGACACGCTGAACGGCGGGGGTGGCAACGATAGCCTCGATGGCGGCGCCGGGAATGATATTTTGAATGGCGGCGCGGGCGACGATACGCTGATTGGGGGAGACGGCAACGATGTCATTCTGATCGGGAATGCCACCGACCATGGTGTGGGCGAGGCAATTGACGGGGGTGCGGGCACGGACGTGATCCGCTTCACCAGCACCAGCGCCGGTCAGACCCTGGTGCTGGCTCCGGGCGTCACTGCGGTGGAAAGTGTGGTGATCGGCACGGCCGCCGGGGTGACCGCGGGACTGACCGCGCTGAACGTGGACGCCTCCGCGGTAGGAAGCGGCTTGTCCCTCACCGGCAACAATGGCGCAAACATACTCACCGGCACCGGCTTTGGCGATGTACTCAGCGGCAATGCGGGCAACGACACGCTCATTGGCGGCGCGGGTCAGGATACGGTCATCAGCGGCACCGGGAACGACCGCATCGTTATCCTGGTCACCAGTGGCAACGTGGACGTCGCGGACGGGGGCTCAGGTACCGACACGCTGGCGCTTGGCGGCGCGGTCGACGGGGACGGCGTGGTGGTGGTGGATTTGTCCTCACTGATCGACCAGGTCACGTCCATCGGCGGTGTGCCTGACGACACGCTGGTGCAGAAGAACTTCGAGAATCTGGATGCGTCGGGGCTGGGCGGGTCAGTGACTGTCACCGGCAGTGCTGGCGCCAATCTCTTGATCGGCTCGAATGGCGCGGACACGCTGAACGGGGGCGCGGGCAACGACACGCTGAACGGGGGGGCGGGCGACGATACGCTCAACGGCGGGGACGGCAACGATGTCATCCTGATCGGGAATGTCGCCGATCATGGCGTGGGCGAGGTGATCAATGGAGGGGCGGGCGCCGACGTGATCCGCTTCACCAGCACCACCGGTGGCGAGACCTTGGTGCTCAGCCCTGATGTCACGGGGGTAGAGAGCGTCGTGATCGCCAATGCGGCGGGGCTGACCACCGGCACGACCGCACTCAACGTGGATGCGTCCGCACTCAGTAGCGGGCTCTCCCTCACCGGCAACGCCGGCGACAACGTGCTGACCGGCACCGGTGGAAACGATATCCTGAACGGGGGCGCGGGCAATGATACCTTAAATGGCGGAGGCGGCACCAATACGCTGCTCGGGGGCACCGGGAACGATCACTATGTCGTGGACGCTGCGACGAATCTGGTGAGCGAAGGGCTGAACGCGGGCACCGACACCGTGGTGGCCTCCCTTAACTACACCCTCACCGCCAATGTGGAGAATCTGGAGCTAACGGGAGCTGGCCTCATCGGTACCGGCAATGCGCTCAACAATAGCATAGCCGGCAATAACGGCAACAACGTGCTCTTCGGACTGGCGGGCAACGACACGCTCATTGGCGGCGCGGGGCAAGACACTGTCGACGGGGGGGTAGGGAACGACGTCCTCGTCATGCAGGTGACTGCGGGGGATGTGGACGTTGCGGACGGGGGCGCGGGCACCGATACGCTGGCGCTCAGCGGCGCGGTCGATGGGGACGGTGTGGTGGTGGTGGATTTGTCCTCCGTGACCGACCAGGTAACCCGCATCGGCACGATCAATCTCGAGACGCTGGTCCAGAAGAACTTCGAGAATCTGGATGCGTCGGGACTAGGACTGGGCAATGCA
This sequence comes from Nitrospirota bacterium, assembly GCA_963701855.1. GTDB lineage: Bacteria > Nitrospirota > Nitrospiria > Nitrospirales > Nitrospiraceae > Palsa-1315. The sequence goes on along the minus strand of CAVPBK010000011.1, from coordinate 66,963 downwards.
GTAACTGTCACCGGCAGTGCCGGCGCCAATCTCCTGATCGGCTCGAATGGCGCGGACACGCTGAACGGCGGTGCGGGCAACGACACGCTGAATGGCGGCGCAAGCGATGATATTTTGAACGGCGGGGACGGCAACGATGTCATCCTGATCGGGAATGCCGCCGATCATGGCGTGGGCGAGGTGATCAATGGAGGGGCGGGCGCCGACGTGATCCGCTTCACCAGCACCACCGGTGGCGAGACCTTGGTGCTCAGCCCTGATGTCGTGGGGGTAGAGAGCGTGGTGATCGGCACGGCCACGGGGCTGACCACCGGCACGGCTGCGCTGAATGTGGATGCATCCGCGCTCAATAGCGGGCTATCCATTACCGGCAACGCGGGCGCGAACGTGCTCATCGGCACCGATTTCAACGATGTGCTCAAGGGCGGTGGCGGCGACGACACCCTAAACGGGGGCTTGGGTAACAACCTGCTAATCGGGGGCACAGGTAGTGACCGCTACGTTGTGAACGCCTTGACCGATGTAGTGAGCGAAGGGCTCGCCGCCGGCAGCGACATAGTGGTTGCTTCCATCAACTACACGCTTACCGCCAATGTAGAAAATCTGGAGCTGACGGGGAGTGACAACCTGAACGGCGCGGGCAATGGGCTGGCCAACATTCTTACCGGCAACAGCGGCAACAACGTGCTCTCCGGACTGGCCGGCAACGACACGCTGCGTGGGGGACTTGGGAATGACACGGTGAACGGAGGCAGTGGGAACGATACCTTCCTCTTTGGCAGTGGCGATGGGCAGGATCTTATCCAGGACAATAGTGGCGCCGCGGACAAGGTGTTGTTCGACGGGGGCATCAACCCGCTGGATCTCGTCATCAGCCGCCAGGCGAACGATCTGCGACTTGCAATTCACGGCTCGTCCGATCAGATCACCGTGCAGAACTGGTATGTCGGTACGGCCAATCGGACGGAAACCATTCAAGCAGGCAATGGGCAAACGCTGCTCAGCACGCAAGTGGATCAGCTCATCCAAGCCATGGCGCAATTCACGACAAATACCGGCTTGAGCTGGGACGATGCAAGCGGGGGTGTCGGTACCGCACAACAGCAAACCCAGTTCCAGGGCGTCCTCGCCGCAAGCTGGCAGTAAGAAGCCGTGAGGCATGATGGATAAGGAGTATGGCGCAAGAGATCACATGTAAACCATGAAAAAGCCTGTTGGGTGATCTGCAAAGAAGGGGGGAGCCGTTCGTAACCTTTCCCCAATTCCCTAGACAGCCGGCTATGCCACAGCCGGCTCATCTCGAACTCGGCATGGGAAGTACCTCCGAGCGTGGAATGACGACCCAGCCGAGACTGAGAACCCTCCGCACCGCCTCCTACTTCACTGCCGCAGTCTACCAACGTCGGGTTTCTGCTGACATAAGCACCTCTGTATTCATCAATATCCCCCTTATGGGGGGGGTTATAAAATAGGCGAGGGTTATTCTTGACAATGGAATAAACCAGAGCGCATAGGTTTGTGCAATTAAAAGACATGACGAGAAGGAAGTGTGAGATGGGGAACTTCGTGGTGGGGCTGTTGAGCGCTCCATCAAGCCCGATTTGTAATTAGTTCTGGGCTGCTTCCCGATCAGGAAGTTAAGTAGTCCCAGCTCCCTTTCCAGCGAGACTAGTTGCTGCTGTTAACCGATTGCAAGGAAGTCAGGCGTTGCTCTATTCGTGGCGTGATACTTAGAGGGAGGTATGCGTTATGGCAATCATTACGCGGGCCGGGACCTGACACGCTCAACGGTGGCCCCGACAATGACGTACTGAACGGCCTCGGTGGGAAACGACACGCTGGATGGTGGTGCCGGCGACGATACGCTCATCGGCGGCTTGGGTCAGGACACCATTAATGGAGATGCGGGCGACGACCAGATCACCATGTTGGTCACGGCCGGCAACGTGGATACGATTGATGCCGGAGCGGAGACGACACGCTGGTACTCAACGGTTCGTGCCGGGCGACCACGTAGTGGAGGTCGATCTGGCCTCGTCGACCGATCAGGCGGTCTCAATCGGCGGCGTGGCTGGAACGCCCTCACGCAAACCAACTTCGAGAACCTCACTGTCTCGGGGATAGGCGGTTCAGCGACGGTCACCGGCAGCGACGGCGACAATTCATCATCGGCTCGAAGGCACGAGAGCGATGGTGGGGGCGGATGAACGTTCTCAATGGGCGGGGATGGGGTAACGATACTCTGACTGGCGGTGTGGGGAGCGATACGCTGGACGGAGGTTCGGGCAAGGACATCCTGACCGGAGGGATGGGCAACGACATCTACGTGGTCGACAGCCTGCCGCGACGTGGTGACCGAGAACGCCGACGAGGGGACCGACAAGGTGAACATCAACCGCAGCGTCCGAACCCCAACCTTGCCTACAGTTTACTCAGTGAGAATGTGCTGAGCACCGGCACTGCCGCGATCAATGCCACCGGTGACGGCGGAGCCAACGGCCTCACCGGCAACAGCGCGGCCAATGTCCTCAATGGCGCCGACGGCAACGACACAGCTCACGGGCTAGCTGTAACACACCCTCAACGGTGGTACAGGCAACATGCGATGGATGGCGGCGCGGGCAACGACATCTATGTGGTGGACAGTCGGGTGACATCGCCGCCGAATCGCTTGCCCCCTGCGCCTGGCATCGACCTGGTGCAAAGCTCGGCGGCGAGCTTCACGCTCGGTGCCAATGTGGAGAACCTGACGCTTATTGGCGCAGGTAACCTCAACGGCACCGGCAATGCGCTCGCCAATATTCTCACCGGCAACATCGGCCACAACATTCTTTCGGGGGGGAGGCGGGGGCGATGGTGACGACCTGTTCCGGGCTTGCCGGTAACGACATTCTGATCGGCGGCGCGGCGACGATAACCTGATGGTGGGTTCGGCGACGACACCTATATGGTGGACAGTGCGCGGGATGTGGTCACTGAAACATCTTCTTACGGCGGCCGCTGATCGCGGCAAGGACACGGTGCAAAGCTCGCCGCCGAGTTTCACGCTGGGTGCCAACCTGGAGAACCTGAGCTCACGGGGAGGGCGACCTCAACGGCACCGGCAATGCGCTCGCCAACGTCCTCACCGGCAACAACGGTCACAACCGGCTCAGCGGCGGCCTGGGTGAGGATAGCGTCAACGGGGGTATGGGCGATGACCAGATCACCCTGCTGGTCACGGCCGGCAACGTGGATACCATCGATGCCGGGGCGGACACCGACACACTGGTACTCAGTGGGGTCGTCCCGGGCGACCACGTGGTGGTGGTCGATCTGTCCTCGTCGACCGACCAGGCGGTCTCGATCGGCGGCGTTGCTGACGGTACACGCTGACGCAAATCAACTTCGAGAACCTCACGCCACGGGGCTCGGCAGTTCCGTGACGGTCACCGGCAGCGATGGCGACAACAGTATCATCGGCGCGAGCGGCAACGACACGGTCACTGGCGGGGCCGGCGACGATACGCTGATTGGCGGGCTGGGCCGCGACACCATGATCGGGGGTGTCGGCAACGACACCTACGTGATTGACGATCTCCACGACAGCATCACGGAGTTGCCTGGTGGAGGCAACGACACGGTGAACATCAACCGCAGCGTCGATCTCAATGATGTGTTCTTCACCGAGATCGAGAATGTGCTGCTCACTGGCACTGCCGCGATCAATGCCACCGGCGACGGCGGCAACAACCTCCTCACCGGCAACAGCGGTAACAACATTCTCTCCGGGCTGGCGGGCGACGATGTGCTGGACGGCGGCGCAGGCAATGACGTTCTCAGCGGGGGGCCAGGCACCGATATGCTCAATGGCGGGCATGGGCAATGATACGTACCGTTTCGACACAATCGGCATATCCGGAAACGATACGATCAATGATAGCGGTGGCAATGACCTTATTGTCATGAACGGTTTTGACCTGAGTGGGCTGAACTTCGAGCAAACAGCCAATAATCTCGTCGGCTCGGCATCCGGGGACTCAGTGACCATAGTAGGCCAGTACACAGGCGCGAGCAGCAAAGTCGAGAGTCTCCAATTTTCAGGCAGCGCACCGATTCCTGGGTTTGCAGGCGGCGCATCGATTTTTGGGTATGCGTTGGGAAGCGCTCCGTATCTGCTCAACACGGACACAGGCCCAACCCGTAACGGTGGCGACCAAAATGATCTTATTGCCGGTTCGAGTGCAAGTGGCGAGACTTTGAATGGGAACGGCGGTAAGGACTTGTTGTTCGGCAATGAAGGTGCCGACACCCTGAATGGCGGCGCGGGTGATGACTTGCTGGTGGGCGGTGACGGCGCCGACACGTTGGATGGAGGTGACGGCAATGACACGTTGCTCGGTGGCCTGGGTAAGGACAGCATCAACGGAGGTGCAGGCGACGACCACATCGGCATGGAGATCACCAGTAACGACGTAGATACCATCGATGCCGGGGCTGGCAACGACACGCTGGTGCTGAGTGGTTTTGTGTTTAGTGGTGTCGGCAGCGGCGAGGTGGTAGTGGATCTGTCGTCGCTCACCGACCAGGTGGTGTCGATCGACGGCGCGACTGATGCCTCCACGCAAAAAAACTTCGAAAATGTCGATGCCTCGGGGCTGGCTTTGTCAAATCCGGTTGTCGTCACCGGCAGCGATGGCGACAATATCATCACTGGCTGATTCGGCGAGGACAGGCTCAATGGCGGGCTGGGTAATGATACATACCGTTATGACACAAACCTTTTCGATCCGGAGACGATACCATCACTGATAGCGGTGGTAACGACACGATTAGTATTCTTGTTTCGAACGGTTTAGACCTTACAGGGCTGAACTTCGAGCAAACCGGGAAAATCTCGTTGGCTCGGCATTCGCGAGCTCAGTGACCATAGTAGACCAATATGCAGGCGCGAGCAGTAAGGTTGAGAGTCTCCAATTTGAGAGCAGTACATCGACTTTCGGGTTTGCAGGAGGTGCATCGATGTTCGGGTATGCGTTAGGAAGCGCTCCCTATCTGCTCAACACAGACACAGGCCCAGCCCGTAGCGGTGGCGACCAAAATGATCTTATTGCCGGTACGAGTACAGTCGACGAGGTCTTGAATGGGAACGGCGGTAAGGACTTGTTGTTCGGCAATGGGGGTGCTGATGGACTGAATGGCGGCGCGGGTGATGACTTGCTGGTGGGCGGTGACGGCGACGACCTACTGAACGGGGATGATGGAAATGACACGCTGGTCGGTGGCACGGGTCAGGACAACGTCAGAGGGGGAGCGGGCGACGACCACATCTTCATGGCTGTCACCAGTGGCAATGTGGATATTATCGATGCCGGACCAGGCAACGACACACTTCTGCTTAGTGACGTGGTAGGCGGCACTGGCAACGTAGTAGTCGATCTGTCATCGACAAGCGACCAGGTGGTCTCGATCGGCGGCGCGACTGATGACTCCGCGCAAAACAACTTCGAGAACCTCGATGCTTCGGAGCTGGGTGGTTCGGTTAACGCAACCGGCAGTGACGGCGCCAATATCATCATCGGCTCTAGCGGCAACGACAGCATCAATGGCGGCGCCGGCAACGATACGCTGGATGGTGGCTTAGGCGGGGACGCTATCAGCGGCGGGCTGGGTGACGACACCTATACGGTGGACAATGCCGGAGATCTGGTCACTGAAGCGCTGAACGAGGGCATCGACAAGGTGTTCTCGTCCATCAATTACACGCTCACCGACAATGTGGAAAATTTGGAGCTGACCGGGATCGCAGACCTGAGCGGCACCGGCAATGCGCTTAATAATATCCTTATGGCAATAGCGGCAACAACAGCCTCGATGGTGGTATCGGCAGCGACCTCATGAAGGGTGGGCTTGGCAACGACACCTACACGGTTGGTGTTGCTGGTGACGTGGTCACCGAAGCGCTGAACGCGGGCACGGACACGGTGGTTACCTCCCTGAACTACACGCTGGGCGCCAATGTAGAAAATCTGGAGTTGACCGGGATCGCTGACCTCAAAGGCACGGGTAATGCGCTCAATAACGTCCTCACCGGTAACGACGGCAAAAACCTCCTCTCCGGGCTGGCGGGGAACGATACCTTGCGTGGTGGAGCTGGGAACGACACGTTGAACGGAGGCAATGACAACGATACCTACCTCTTTGGCAGTGGCGATGGACAGGATCTCATCCAAGACAATAATGGCTGTATGGACAAGATATTGTTCGACAGTGGCATCAATCCGCTGGATCTCGTCATCAGCAAACAGGCCAACAATCTTCGAATTGCCATTCATGATGGATCGCCCAACGACCAGATCACTGTGCAGAACTGGTTTGTCGGAACAGCCAATCGGACGGAGACGATTCAAGCGGGCGATGGCCAAGTGTTGCTCAGTACGCAAGTGGATCAGCTCATCCAAGCGATGGCTCAATTCACGATAAATACCGGCGTGAGCTGGGATGATGCGAGCGGGGGTGCTGGTACCCCACAACAGCAAACGCAGTTCCAGGGCATCCTCGCCGCGAACTGGCAGTAGCATGGGATGTTGAAGCAACCCACAAGGACACAGACCGTGGCGCGTGAAGCGCGAGACATGCGAGAAAGGCGCGATCTGACGTTCGAGGTTCGAAGCTCCGAACACTTCGGCCTTCGGACCTCGAACCCTCACCCGTCTCGTCAATCCTACCAGTCTTACTCAGCTATCCTGGGGTAGAATTCTCCTGTTGTGCAAGACGTGCAGATCCTCGAAGCTCAGGCGTGCCATGATATTCTTTCCAGTTTTTTCATCAGTTTGCAAAGTTTGCCCATGAAGCCAGCAGCCGCGTGATAAGAAATAGATTCCTGCCTCCCCTGTTCCTTGAATTCCCCCCCCAACGAGGAATTGGGTTCGTGTCGTCGACAGAGTATGGTGAGGTCAAAAAAACGTTGAAGAGGTCTTGCACGACGACCCTCTGAGGAGCCATTCTTACCCGCGCACGCACGGTGCTCCTCACTGAATGCGTCGGCACCCGCATTGCCCTCAAATCATTGCAGGCTCCAAGTTCTTGACAATGAATGAAATTGTGGAGCATAGAGGCCCACGCAATGACAGAGGGGGAAAGCGGCTGGAGAGGGAAATCTCGTCGGGGCGTGTCGCTATTTTATGGAACTGTATCATTAACCAGTTCTGGCAGCTTACCGATTATGACGTGAAGTAGTCTTCGTCATCCTCTCCAGCATAGATAGATGGTTACTGTTGCACGTTAGCAGGAAGTAAGTCAGCCGTACACATGTTGATGACATGACATCCACGGGAGAGTGTGCATTATGGCAGTAATCACTGGCTCAACCACGATCGATTGGTCGGGTGTCTCCCTGGATCCGATCGACATCCAACAAGACTTTAACAATTTTTCCCAGCGGTTCGATGATGCCATATCGGAAATCCAACTTGGCCATTACTCTCTGAACGCGCCACCCAGTGCGACATTGCTTTCCGTGACCTTAGATTCCGGGGGAATCGTCACCGCCACGGGAACTGGGCTCGACCAGACTAACCCAGTCGTCACATCGTTCGAATACAGCAATCCCTCCACCGGTGATGTCGTGAGTTTGGCGGGCACAATTGATTTCGTCGGCAAAGAAATCGTCAACCTTCTCACGATCGGATTTCCGGGCGTACAACAAACGATCATCGGTAACATCTCGGTCGATCTGTCATCCGGCAATGCCTCCGGGAGTATCACTCAGCTGCAGGAAACGCTTGGCTCTACCGAAGTGACCTTCAATGGCAGCTTAGTCCTCTCCGGGAATTTCAATATTAGCGGAAATGTCAGCGAGATCTCGGTCGTGGATGGAGCCAACACGATCGTGATGAGCGGACTGTTGCTGCCATACAGTGCGCTCGGCTCAGTCACCACGGTTAACGATCTGTTCTCTGTGGTCGGCAATCTGATGTCGGGCAATGACACCATCACCTATACGAACAACTCAGGCGTCGGGATGACGTTCTTCGGCGGCGCCGGTAACGATACGATCACCATCAGCGGACCCAACGAAGATACGGGCGTCACGATGAAGCGTGGTACCGCCAACGACAGGCTGAGACTGGCGGGGCCGGCTAACAACACGCTCATCGGCGGCCGGGTCAGGACACCGTCATGGGGGGGCAGGCGATGACCAGATCACCATGCTGGTGACCGCCGGCAACAGTGATACCATCGATGCCGGGGATGGCAACGACACGCTTCTACTCAGTGGAGAGTCCCGGGCAACCACGTGGTGATGGTCGATCTCTCCTCGACGACCGACCAGGTCGTGTCGATCGGTGGTGTGGCTGATGCCCCCACACAGATCAACTTCGAGAACCTCGATGCTTCGGGGATAGGCAGTGCAGTAAACGTCACCGGCAGCACAGGCAACAATTTCATTATCGGCTCGAAGGGCAACGACACGCTGAATGGCGGGGCGGGTAACGACACGCTGATCGGCGGCCTGGGCGCCGACAACCTGCAAGGGGGGGCCGGCAACGACCTCTTCCTGCTGGCTTCCACCGCAGAATTTGCCGCGGGCGAGATCGTGGACGGGGGGGCTGACACCGACATCCTGCGCTATACCGGGACTGTAGCGGCGACGCTGACGCTCACGAATCTTGTCACCAACATCGAGCAGGTACAGATTGCCACTGCGGCCGGAGATGCTAGCGGCACGGCGGCGATCAACGTGAATGCTGCGGCGGTCGCGAACGGTCTCACCATCACCGGCAATGCCGGGAACAATGTCCTCACCGGGACGAGTGGTGACGATGTCCTGAATGGCGGCGCGGGCAACGACACGCTGAACGGCGGGGCGGGCGACGATACCCTGAACGGCGGGGACGGGAACGATGTGTTCCTGATCGGGGCTCCCGCGGAGCACGGCGCGGGCGAGGTGATCGACGGCGGGGCGGGCACGGATGTGATCCGCTTCACCAGCACCACCGCCGGGCAGACCCTGGTGGTAGCGCCGGGCGTCACGGGGGTAGAGAGCGTCGTGATCGCCAATGCGGCAGGGCTGACGACCGGCACGACGGCGCTGAACGTGAACGCGTCCGCACGTGGGTAGCGGCTTGCCCTCACCGGCAACGCGGGCGACAACTGCTGACCGGCACCAGCGGGAACGACACCCTGAACGGGGGCGCGGGCAACGATATTGAATGGCGGGGTGGCATCAATACGCTGATCGGGGCCGGGAACGACCGGTTTATTGTGAACGCCCTGACCGCTGGTGACGAAGGGCTGAACGCGGGGACGGACACCGTGGTGGCCTCCCTCGACTACACCCTCACCGCCAACGTAGAAATCTAGAGCTGAGGGGCCGGCACCGACCTCTGCAATGCGCTGGCCAATCGATCAGGCACCGGCAGGAACTTTCTGGACCGGCGGGCAACGACACGCTCATTGGCGGCGCGGGGCAGGACACCGTCGAGGGGGCGTGGGGAACGACGTCGTCGTCATGCAGGTACAGCGGGGACTGTGGACGATGCGGACGGCGGCGCGTCACGACACGTTGGCACTCACCGTCGGGAGCAGTGTAGTGGCAGATTTGTCCTACTGCGGCCAGGTGATGTCCATCGGCGGCGTGCCTGACGACACGCGGTGCAGATGCTTCGAGAACTGGATGCGTCGGGGCTGGGCGGGTCAGTGACTATCACCGGCAATGCCGGCGCCAATCTCCTGATCGGCTCGAATGGCGCGGACACGCTGAATGGCGGCGCGGGCAACGACACGCTCAACGGCGGGGCGGGCGACGATACGCTGAACGGCGGGGACGGGAACGATGTGTTCCTGATCGGGGCTCCCGCAGAGCACGGCGCGGGCGAGGTGATCGACGGCGGGGCGGGCACGGATGTGATCCGCTTCACCAGCACCACCGCCGGGCAGACCCTGGTGGTAGCGCCGGGCGTCACGGGGGTGGAGAGCGTGGTGATCGCCAATGCGGCAGGGCTGACGACCGGCACGACGGCGCTGAACGTGGACGCGTCTGCACTCAGTACCGGGCTTGCCCTCACCGGCAACGCGGGCGACACACGTGCTGACTTCGGCACTGTCATGCGCGGGAACGACACCCTGAATGGGGGCGCGGGCAACGATACGCTGAATCGGCGGGGGTGGGTCAGGATACCGCTGATCGGGGGCGCCGGGAACGACCGGTTCATCTGTGAACGCCCAACTGATACCTGATGCGTGGTGGAGCGAAGGGCTGAACGCAGGGGGAGTCCCGGACACCACGTGGTGTGCCTCTCCTCGACTACAGACCAGGTCGTGTCGATCGGTGGTGTGGCTGATGCCCTCACGCAGATCAACTTCGACAATCTAGAGCTGACGGGGATAGGCGTGCGGTCACCGGCATCGGCAATGCGCTGGCCAATACGCATCACCGGCACCGGCGGCAACGACACGCTTTCTGGACTGGGCGGGCAACGACACGCTGATTGGCGGCGCTGGGGCAGGACACCGTCGATGGGGGGGTGGGGAACGACGTCGTCGTCATGCTGGTTACCGCGGAATGTGCCGCGGGCAGATGCGGACGGGGGCGCAGGCATCGACACGCTGGCACTCACCGGGCGGGAGCGGTGTCGTGGCGGTGGATTTGTCCCCACTGATCGACCAGGTCACGTTCCATCGGCGGTGTGCCTGACGACACGCTGGTGCAGATGAACTTCGAGAATCTGGATGCGTCGGGGCTGGGCGGGTCATCACCATCACCGGCAACGCCGCCGCCAATCTCCTGATCGGCTCGAATGGCGCGGACACGCTGAACGGCGGCGCGGGCAACGACACGCTGAACGGCGGGGCGGGCGACGATACGCTGAACGGGGGGGACGGGAACGATGTGTTCCTGATCGGGGCTCCCGCAGAGCACGGCGCGGGCGAGGTGATCGACGGGGGGGCGGGCACGGATGTGATCCGCTTCACCAGCACCACCGCCGGGCAGACCCTGGTGGTAGCGCCGGGCGTCACGGGGATAGAGAGCGTGGTGATCGCCAATGCGGCAGGGCTGACGACCGGCACGACGGCGCTGAACGTGAACGCGTCTGCACTCAGTACCGGGCTTGCCCTCACCGGCAACGCGGGCGACAACGTGCTGACCGGCACCAGCGGGAACGACACCCTGAACGGGGGCGCGGGCAACGATACCTTGAACGGCGGAGCCGGCAACGACACCCTCATTGGCGGGGCGGGCAACGACACCTTCAACTTTGAGCTCGGCGGTGGACAAGATCTCATTCAAGATAGCAGCGGCTCTGCCGACAAGGTGTCGTTCGATAGTGGCATCAATCCGCTGGATCTCGTCATTAGTCGGCAAGCCAACGATCTGCGCCTGGCGATTCATGGCTCGTCCGATCAGATTACCGTACAGAACTGGTATGTCGGCACAACCAATCGGACGGAGACGATTCAAGCTGGCAATGGCCAGGTGCTGCTCAGCACGCAAGTGGATCAGCTCGTCCAAGCCATGGCTCAATTCACGACAGATACCGGCCTGAGCTGGGACGATGCTATCGCGGGTGGTGGGACCGCACAACAACAAACGCAGTTCCAGGGCATCATCGCCGCGAGCTGGCAGTGAGAAGACGTAAAACGTGAACCGTCTCTCTGGTTGCCGCCCTGGTCTGTCTAGTCTCTCTGGTGACCAGACAGAACAGAAAGACGAGATAGACCAAAGAGACCAGCACATGAACCATTCGTCAGCTGCGATCCTGGTCGAGGTCGAGGACTTCGGAGAGGGCCGCATGCACACGAGCCATGAGTGTCGGCGAGAGTTTGGTCATGGGGCCTTGCACAAGACGGCGATTGTCGATTACACGCAGTTGATCGATCAGCAAATCGGAAGTGCGGCGAAGGCGACCGGCTGCATTGACGCGAATACGCAAGGGTTCAGCCCCCTCAATAAGCACGGTCGTCAGCGGAATGATGAGGGTCGAGGGATGTTGCGCATCGAGCAATGCCTGGGCCTGGACAATCAGCACCGGTCGTGTCTTTCCTGGTTCCGTGCCCCGTTTTGGATCGAGATTGGCCAGCCAGACTTCTCCTCGATTAGGCATCGGGAGTCCGTTCGATAGCGGAAAATTCACGGTTGACGCGCATGCTTTCCTTGCGCACTTTCTTCGAAGCCTCGGCCAAACGTTTTGCCCGTAGTAACGCCTGTGTCTGGCGATTCATATGCTCGACCGCTCGACGGATATAGGCGGCTCTGGATAGATGCAGCGTATCCGCACAACGCCGACTGGCCTCGAGGACATCCTCTGGTAGTTTCAGCGAGATCGCTCCCATGATATACCTCCAACATATCGCAATATGATATTCAATGATGATATCTCTGAATAGGGTTTCGTTGCAAACATTCGGCAATTCCAGCCCAACCTAATATTCATAGAAAACATGAGGACGCCTCTGGTTGTGTCGATTAAGGAGATACCAGCACCTAATTCTTTCAGTGCCATCGTCGAAATCGTTTGTTCGCAGGCTCAGAAAGCCTTAAGATGACGCCATGCCAGCGGATGTAGAGAGGATCCCTCCTCCTTCTGATTCAACACCGCCATCTGCCATCACGGGGGTCACGGACACGGGCCTGATCTGCCTGTTGATCCTGGCCCGTTTTTATGATTTGCCGGCTGATGGATCGCAGCTGCGCCATCAGTTCGCCCAGTCCGGGCAACCGCTCTCTGATACCGATCTGCTCCGGGCTGCCAAGCACCTCGGGCTCAAGGCCGGCCAGAAGTCCGCCGACTGGAACAAGCTCGGCGGGATTCCGCTTCCAGCTCTGGCGAAGCGAACCGATGGTCGCTATGTTGTGCTCGCGAAGCTCGAAGGAGAGAAGGTTCTCGTTCAAGATCCCACCGAAGCGCGTCCGCTCGTACTCTCTCGCGAGCAGTTCGAATCGGCCTGGACGGGACAATTATTATTGTTCGCCAAACGGGCCAATCTTCGGCTTCAAGATCTGAAGTTCGATTTCACCTGGTTCATCCCTGCCATCGTCAAATACCGCAGGCTTCTCGGCGAGGTGTTTGTCGCGTCGTTCTTCTTACAACTCTTTGCCCTGCTGACGCCGCTCTTCACTCAAGTTGTGATCGATAAGGTGCTCGTCCACAAGGGGTTCACGACACTTCATGTGCTGGCCATCGGCATGATTGCCCTCGCGCTCTTCGATGCAGTCTTGGGTGGGATGCGCACCTATCTCTTTACCCATACGTCGAACCGGATCGATGTCGGTCTCGGCGCGCAGTTATTCCGCCATGTCCTGGCCCTCCCGCTGGCCTATTTCGAGGCGCGACGGGTAGGGGACACGGTGGCCCGGGTGCGTGAACTGGAGCATATTCGCCAGTTTTTGACGAGCCATTCGGTCACGGTGGTGCTCGACCTGCTGTTTACCGTCGTATTCCTCGCCGTCATGTGGTTCTACAGCCCCATTCTTACGCTGGTCGTGATGGCTTCATTGCCCCTCTATGCCCTCTTGTCTGTGTTCATTACCCCGGCCATCCGCGCCAGGCTGAATGAGAAATTCAACCGTGGCGCAGACAATCAGTCCTTCCTCGTGGAGGCGATCAACGGCATCCAAACGGTGAAGGCGTTGGCCGTCGAGCCGCCCCTCCTACGCAAGTGGGAAGAACAACTGGCGGGTTATGTGCGGGCGAGTTTCCGTGCCACCAGCTTGATGACCGTGGCCGGGCAGGTGGGCTCCGGCATTCAAAAAATCACCACGGTGGCGGTCCTGTGGGTAGGGGCCTATCGGGTCATCGGAGGAGATCTCACCATCGGGCAATTGATTGCCTTCACCATGCTCTCGGCACAAGTGACCGGCCCCCTGTTGCGTCTCGTCAATCTGTGGCAGGAGTTTCAGCAAGTCGGCATCTCGGTGCAGCGGCTGGGTGACGTGCTCAACACCCAACCGGAGCCTTCCTACAACCCGAATCGAACCACGCTCCCCCAAGTCAAGGGACATGTCGTGTTCGACGATGTGACCTTTCGCTATCGCCCAGATGGCTCGGAAATCTTACGCAAGGTGTCCTTCTCGGTGACGCCAGGCCAGGTAATCGGGCTTGTCGGGCGGTCCGGGTCCGGCAAGAGTACCCTCGCCAAGTTGGTTCAACGGCTCTATGTGCCGGAGCGCGGGCGTATTCTCGTGGATGGTGTGGATCTCGCGCAGGTGGACCCGGCCTGGCTCCGCCGACAGGTGGGAGTAGTACTCCAAGAAAACTTTCTCTTCAATTGCTCTGTGCGCGACAACATTGCATTGACCGATCCGGGGTTGGCTATGGAGCAGGTGATCCAGGCAGCCAAGTTGGCCGGGGCACACGAATTCATTCTGGAATTGCCACAGGGCTATGACATGATGGTGGGAGAGCATGGCTGCTCACTCTCCGGGGGACAACGCCAGCGAATTGCGATTGCCAGGGCCTTGGTCGCGAACCCGCGCATCCTGATCTTCGATGAAGCCACGAGCGCATTGGACTATGAATCGGAAGCCATCATTCAGCAAAACATGGCGCAGATCAGTCGGGGGCGCACAGTCTTCATCATTGCCCATCGGCTGAGCACGGTGCGGCCGGCGCATCGGATTTACGTGGTGGAAAAGGGCGAGATTGTCGAACAGGGCTCGCACGAGGAGTTGCTGCGCATGAAGGGGTTCTATGCCAGGCTGCAATCGCATCAGGATGGCTCTGCGGCGGTACCTCGTGAGGGATAAGGGTCTGTCGTTGTCTTATCTATCTGTCCGATACCAGACAAACCAGAGAGACCAGACAGACTATCGATGAACTGAGGTCACATGGCATTTGGAGTTCTTTCACGTCATTGGACAGTCTGGAAGGCAGCCTGGCAGGCTGAGCGTGGCCAAGCCCTCGGTGCAATCCCGGGCGGGCGCTCGACGGAGTTTCTTCCCGCTGTGCTGGAAATTCAACAGGCGCCGCCCTCGCCGATCGGCCGCGCCATCCTGTGGACCATCATCGCCGTGTTCGCAAGTGCGGTACTGTGGGCCTCGCTCGGTTGGATCGACATCGTGGCCACCGCACAGGGCAAGATTATTCCCAGCGGTTACTCTAAGGTGATTCAGCCCTATGAGACTGGCGTGATCACCGCCATTCATGTGCAGGATGGGCAGCTCGTCAAACGGGGAGAGCTGCTGATTGAGCTTGACTCAACCCAAAACCGCGCCGATCAGAACCGCGCGCTCAATGAATATCGCGCTGCGAAGGTTGACGCGGCTCGTTTGCGCGCGCTGATTGCCGGCCACTCCACATTCGACGCCCCTGCCGATAGCGATCCCCAACATGTCCTGCTGCAACGCCAGCTCCTTCGCGATCAACTTGCGGAGTATCAGGCCAGAGTCGGCACCGCGCAACATTTAATCGGTCAGCGAAAGGCCGCGCTCGACCAAACGAAGGAAAATATCCAACGGCTTGAAGCGACGGTCCCCATGGAGGCAGAGCGTGCCGACGCCTTCAAGAAACTGTTGGAGCACGATGCCGCGACCAAGCTGGACTTTCTTCAAGCAGAACAACAACGGATCGACAAAACTCAAGAACTTGCCGGGCAGCGCAAGAAGCTGCATCAAGACCAGTCGGCGCTCTCGGAAGCAGAGACCAACTACCACGCGCTCGTTTCGGAGTTTCAGCAGTCGAAACAGGCGGAACTGTCTACTCTGGAAATTAAGGCCTCGTCGCTCACGCAGGACGTCACGAAGGCCGGACAGAAGGTTGATCTCCAACGATTGACCACTCCGATCGATGGCGTCGTGCAGCAGTTGGCTGTCCACACGGTGGGAGGAGTCGTCACTCCGGCACAGGAACTTCTAATCGTGGTTCCGCAGGACCATCCCGTGGAAGTGGCGGCTCAGGTAGAGAATAAGGATGTGGGGTTTGTGAAGAACGGCCAGATTGTCGAGATCAAGGTCGAGACTTTTCCCTTCACCCTGTACGGCACAATTCCAGGGAAAGTGTTGAGTGTGTCGGACGATGCCGCGTCGATTGAAAAGGTTGGGCTGGTCTATCCCACCAGGGTCAGCATGGATCGCTTCACCATCCATGTGGAGGGGAGGGAGGTCAATCTGACACCAGGCATGGCGGTTACTGTTGAGATCAAGACTGGCCAGCGCCGCGTGATTGAGTATCTTCTGAGCCCCTTACTAAAATCTGTGAAGGAAAGCCTCAGGGAACGATGATCAAGTTACTGATTTATAATATTTATTCTGTCATTTTAGTTTCTGCTCTTGTCCCAGCATTCCTTGGATTGTTTTCCCAAGCTGAGGGCGCAGTTGGAGGAGGAGAGAGCAGGCTGGACTCGCCATCGGCGCCGCTTCAACCTTTGAGTTTGACCTTGCGCGGCGCATTGGCTGCGGCGGTTGATAACAACCCCGATGTGCTCCTCTATAGGGAGCGGATCGAAGCAGCCCGCGGACAAATGCAAACGCAATTGGGAACAATGTTGCCGAACCTCTCCTCTAGCGTCCGGCAAAGCAGACAGACGGTATTTCGAGGCTCCTTCGGGCTCAATCCTAACGTGAGCGACCCTTTTAGCATTTTCGATGCGCGGATCAACGCGACACAAAATCTTCTGAGCGTCAGCTTGATTCAGCGCTGGCGTGCCTCACGTGAAATGCTCCATGTCAGCGAGTCGGAATCCGAGAGTCGAAAGTTTGACACGATGGCCAGCGTGGCACTCAGCTATATGGAAGGTTTGAAAGCCATGGGCATGGTGAAGATGCATGAGGCGAACCAGCAGGTCATGATTGATCTACTGGGGCTCATTAAACAGCGCCAACGCCTGGGCGCCGCGACCGGCCTTGACCTCGCACGGCTCGACGCGCAACTCGCCGGCGAGCGACAGCAGACATCTGTCTCACAATATGCTGTCGAGCGCGCCAAGCTGAATCTTCTCAATCTGCTGGCGCTCCCCTATGAAACACCGGTGGTCTTGACAGATGAATTTCGCCCTGACGTGCTCGACCAGCCGGCTGTTCAGGCTGCGGTTGAGGATGCCTTAAAACAGCGGCCAGAGGTTGTGGCTCAGGCGACACGCGTGCGGGCTACCGAACTGACCTATTCCTCCATCACAGGGGAGCGCCTGCCGTCGCTTGTGGCACAGGGGGATTACGGTCAGATCGGGAATCGGTGGGGTAACACCCTCGACACCTACAATATGGCGCTGCTGCTACAGATTCCGATTTTTGATGGCGGGCAACGAGAAGGCCGGATTGCCGAGTCCCGCAGCCAATTGCGGCAGGAAGCGCTTCGACTCCAATCGATCTTGAACCATGTGAAAATGGAAGTGCACGACGCAATGGCCGGCTTGACTGCCGCAAAGGACCAAGTGAGTATTGCGCAGACTGGCATGAGGTCGGCCTTGAAGGAACTTGAATTGGCACGAGAACGCTACACCATCATTACAGCGTCAAGCCATTTCGAGTTGACCAATGGACTCACGGCTGTGGCCCATGCTAGAGAAAACCTGGTCGAAGCGTTGTTTCAATTGAACGCAGCTCGTGTGAATCTTGCGAGAGCTACTGGCAGCCTAAATTCATTGAATTGATAGCACCTTGCAACAATATATTCCGGTTGGCCTGCACGTAGAATGCTGGCGAGGAGAGGATGCGGACCAGATCGGAATCTTTCTTCTACGTTACTTCAAAACACTCACCAATTTTACGAAACCGATCATGTTTTCTTGACAGATACATATTCTCATCAATACCGTCATAAAATAAGCGATATAGTTTGGCGCAAGAAGAACCCGTGTAGCGAAAGTAATAAGAGACATTTCTGCTGCGCATTGTTTTATAAATAGTTCGGTCTGGTAATCCGAGAGATACTAAGCGGTTCACAGTTTGTTCTATGAACTCCTTGGAACCACTCACAAAACTCGCACATGGTTTTCGTGCGTCTCCTCCCTCCCAATAGACGGATCCGTCGCCATCCCAGCAGCCTCGAATAAAATGTCTGACGAGGGGAGCAGGTACTTCAGGGAAGGTGAGGCTGAGACTTTTCCTTGGAGTAACACCCAACTTCTGAAGATCTTGGTATATTTCAGCGTTGCTAATAGAAACGCGATGTACGGCACCGGTAATTCCCCTCTTTGGGGTGAATAGCAACTTTGCATTGCTATTCAGTAATGTCAGCACTTTTTCAATCAGTTCCGGTTCCTTCTGGGAAAGAGTGAGCCGACCTTTGACTGATCCATGTGGCATCACAAGACAGCCGTCAGTATAGATAACGCCTAATACCCAGGCCATCTTCAGTGTCCAGTGCTTGAAGAAATCTTCGTCAACAATCCGTCTCACATGAGGAACCATCACGCGGCTTCCGGATGCATCCGTCCTCGCAACCGATATTTTTCCTTTGGAAGTGGCAAGTATTCGAGCCGCCGACTTGTTTCTTCGAGGAATCCTGTACCTTCTAAGCAATTTGAGGATGTACTGACGGGAGCACTTACATCTTGTCGCAATGTCCTCTAGCGACATCCCTTCGTTGACATATTCACGTTCCAAGTCGTCCTTTGACATCGAGTCACTCAGCTTCATGCTTTTCCGCGTGTACGAGTGAGGACTTTGCCCAGTTTCTATGCGAAAGCAACCTTGGCAGTGCTGTTCACCATAAAGAGGGGAGCTGAGCGTTCCGCATTTAGAACAGGGCTTCATTGGTTTTCGTGTGGATCAGGGAGTACGAGAGCCAGCAGCAAGAACATCCTGCATGTATCGTCATGTACCGTTTGGCCCGCAATATGTCAACAGGCTAGGCTGGGAAGGCGAATGGGCAGTGCCGACTTCACAGAAAGCCCTGTACCTATTGACCGAGGTGGAGGAGTAGGATAAAGGTCTAATTACGGAGATCATGTATATACGGTAGCGAGTTAACATAATATATATTATCGGACCCAATGGATTTTTGATTTATGTCCCTTGAACTACTTGGTCGTATTCAGCAGGAACTCTCGATTACCGGCAGCGCGATCTATGAAACTATCCTTGCGGTTGCCGAACGTGCCAACCGCAAAGTCCAGGTTCTTCGTTTGCACAGTCAGGCCTCGAATTTGTTAAGCCAGATCGAACAGGGACACGGCGACCTCGGACGTCAAATTGCCGGGCTCTGTGCCAAGCGTCCACCGTTCAGTCACGAGTCAATTCCTCCATCTGATCAATTGGAAGGTTTCCTCGGCCAGGCCGGCGACCGCATTCAACAGCTGAAACAGACGCTGCTCAGCGTCGACAGTCAAATCCGTGAGCTTAAGCTGGAAACGATTCACCACGAGCTCCTGACCCTGCAACAGGATCTAAGTCTCCGTGCGGCGGCCATCGAACGGCTCCCTATTGTTCAGGGGTCACCGGTCATTGGGAGGAGACTCGGTGAGGTGATGCTGCCTATGTCGGTTCGTCTTATCACTGTTCTTCGGGGGCCGTTTCTCGTGCCGCCAGACGATGTCCTGGTACTTCGCATGGACGATGTCTTGGTCATGGTCGGTCTACAGGCAGATCTTGCGCAGGTCGCCGCTGAATTCACTCAAGCTCGGAACGCCAAGTCGGTGTGAATCGTGAGCGAGACAAGCAAGACGTGCGCGACAGGCGTGGCCAAAGGACGCAGGCTGAAGGTCGGAGTGCGAAGTTTCAAACACATTAGTCATCAGACAGCCTAGTCGATCGCGCTTCCCACGATGTACAATTACGCGAAGGGTACAAGATGGCTCGCACGCTAAAAGTCTTTATCAGCCTTGTATTCGTGGTTTCGTTTAATATTCACTCGTCCGCCATGGCTGAGTCTGCCGCGCCAAGATCGGCGGACTCTCCTGGTCTTCGCCTGCTGGAAGAGATTCAAACTGTCATCACCGATTTAGCTGAATCTGCAAAACCCTCCGTCGTAAATCTCTTTCCCTTGTCCGGACCAGGAAAAGGGAAAGAGCTGTCTCAAGAGCGGGCTCCCAATGCCACTGGATCAGGATCCGGTGTCATCATCGATTCTGAGGGACATATCGTTACGAACAACCATGTCATCGGCGATGCGCTGGAAATTGAGGTCAGGTTTTCCGACAAGTCCAAGCTAATTGCGCAGGTCGTCGGTAAGGATCTGGATACAGACCTAGCCGTCCTTAAGGTGACCGCCGACCACCCACTTCCAAGCGCGAAATTCGGGGATTCGTCGGCCGTACGCGTTGGCCAATGGGTGCTTGCCGTGGGAAATCCCTTCGGCCTCGATCGAACGGTCACGCTCGGTGTAGTCAGCGGGATCGGACGGGAAAACATCAATCTTTCGCGCTACGAAAATTTTATTCAGACAGATGCGTCGATCAATCCCGGCAATTCAGGCGGCCCGCTCTTTAATCTTCGCGGAGAAATCATCGGCATCAATACCGCCATCATTAACTTTGCCCAAGGGATCGGGTTCGCAATTCCCTCCAACATGGCCAAGCAGGTGATTCAGCAATTACTGAAACAGGGACGAGTGACACGCGGCTGGCTGGGTGTCGGCATTCAACCGCTTACGGTGGAGTTAGCACGCAAGTTCGGTGTCAACGAAGGCGAAGGAGTCCTGGTCAACGAAGTCTTCGAGACGGACCCTGCTGCGGCAGCCGGCATCAAACCCGGCGACATCCTGACTCGAATTGACGGCACCGTGATTGACACGCCGAACCGGCTCTCTCGCGTCGTGGCGGGATTACTTCCCGGGTCGACGACAAAAGTTGAGATCGTTCGCGATCAGCAGCGCATGGTGCTGGACATCGCTCTTATCGAACGTCGGGACCACGCGATTAGCACCTCGCTCCCCCAGGCCCGCACTGAAGTCAAGCTAGGCTTTGATGTGCAAGATCTGACTCAGGGGCTCGCCGATAAATTCAAGCTGCGAGAAAACCGGGGCGTGCTCATTAGCAAAGTGGAGCCCGGAAGCCTCGCCCAATCGGAAGGCCTTCACGAAGGTGATCTCATCAAGGAAGTGAATCGTGTCGAGGTGGGATCAGTCGGAGAATTTAGCAACGCACTCTCGAAGGTCCGACGAGACGAAACCGTTCTGCTCCGTGTGCTGAGAGAAAGCCGCGCTTTCTACGTGGTGCTTAAACCGGCCGACTAGCCCGGTCTGTCTGGCCTATCTGGTCTATTCGGTCTTTCTCATGTATTTAGTTCAGCGAAGCTAACCAGATAGACCAGACAGACTGAACAGACCAGATGATCGGTCAATGTGCCGCCGCATGTGTTTCCACCTTGTGCGTTTCAATGATTCGAACCGCAAGCTCGCGCGGCACTTCATCGTACCGCGCGAATTCCATTGCATAACTGCCACGTCCTGCCGTGAGCGAATTCAGCATCGTGGCATACGTGAGCATCTCCGCCATGGGCACAAGGGCTGTGATCTGCTCCGTCTGGTCTTTTGCCTCCACATGGAGAATCCGTCCACGGCGTGCATTCAAGTCTCCGATCACACCTCCGATGTGATCCGCCGGCGCCTCGATTTCCACGGTCATAATCGGCTCTAGCAAGATAGAATTGGCTGTTTCCAACGCTTTCTTGAACCCCATCGATGCGGCGATCTTAAATGCCATCTCAGAAGAGTCCACAGCATGGTACGACCCATCATAGACCATCACCCGGCAATCGACGACAGGAAACCCAGCCAAACCTCCGTGGCGCATGGCTTCGACCACTCCCTTCTCTACGGCTGCAATAAAGTTGCGTGGAATGGCCCCGCCGACCACCTTGTTCTCAAACTTGAAGCCCTCCCCGCGCGGCAGAGGCGCGAGCTCCAGCCAGCAATCACCGTACTGGCCATGCCCGCCGGTTTGCTTCTTATATTTTCCCTGCGCCTGCGCCGTGGTGCGAATGGTTTCATGATACGGAATTTTCGGCATATGAAGCACCACGTCCGCACCGTATTTGCGGTGCAATTTTTCAAGCGCAAGATCGATGTGTAACTGGCCCATCCCACTTAACACTATTTCTTTCGTGTCGGCATGCCGTGAAAATTCTAGCGTCGGATCTTCTTCGATCAATTTATGCAGGCCAAGACTGATTTTCTCGATATCGGCGTTGGACTTTGGCTCGATCGCAAAGGACAGCACAGGCCGCGGTAACGCCGTCTTCGGATAGCAAATGGGAGCTTGTTCATCACAGAGGGTGTCGCCAGTTTGCGTATCTTTGAGTTTCCCAATGGCTACGATATCCCCAGCGCTGGCCGAAGGCACGGACGTGTGTTTCTTTCCTAACAGCGTATAAAGATGTCCGCTTTTCTCTTTGCCGCCCCGCGAACTGTTGAAGACCATGGAGTCTGCATGAAGAGCCCCTGACAAGACCCGCATATAAGATAGTCTCCCGACAAACGGGTCAATCAGCGTCTTGAAGACGATCCCTGAAAATGGATCTTCTTGAACGGCACGGCGACTCACCGCCTCTCCCGTATCTGGACGCAGGCCTTCCAGCGGTATTTTCACTGCCTGGTCCATCGGCGATGGCAACAAGTCGACGATCGCATTGAGGAGCGGAACAATCCCGATATTCCTGATAGCGGACCCGCTGTAGAGCGGGATGATCAGGCCTGCCTGGACGCCAAGACGAAGGCCATCGGTCAGGTCCTCCTTCGTCAACTCCCCCAGAGCGAGATATTGTTCCAATAATCGATCATCACGCTCAGCCACTCCCTCTTGAATGCGCTTCCGTGCATCAGTGACCAGGGTCTGCTCCTGTTCCGGTATTGACAACTGCTGAATTGTGGGGCTCTCCGTGCGCGAAGTGATCACACGTTGTTGAGCGAGATCCAGCACCCCTTTAAGCTGGGCGCCACTGCCATAGGGCAACGACATCGGCAATGGCATGATTCCAAGATCGCGCTGACACATCGCGGCAACCTCATCGAGGGAGACGCCGTCTTTATCCATTTCGTTGAGGAACAGCAGACAGGGCAAACCAAGCGCTGTAACGCGAGCCCAGATTCTGACAAGTTCGCTCCGAATCCCCGACGAGGCGCCTACCACCAGAATCACAGCGTCTACCGCTCGCAATGCCATAACTGTCTCCCCGAGCAGACTCAACGCGCCGGGGGGATCGACGAGATTGATGGTGGTGTGATTCCATGAACAACGGAGGAGACTGGTACTGACGGAACTGCGCCGGTGCAATTCTTCCGGCTCGAAGTCCGAGACAGTCGTGCCTTGTGCGATCGACCCGAGGTGGGGAACAGTGCCGGCGGCAAAGAGTATGGCCTCAGCCAGCGAAGTCTTCCCGGCACCGGCACTGGAGATCAAGACCACATTTCTGAGTGACTCCCTGTGTGGCTCGCTCATGAAACCCTCCTCTTGCAGGATGCTGAAAAGTCCGTCAGCGTAAAAAGATCGTAATTTAGTCGTTTGGTTTGTCTGGTTTTTGGGTTGAAGGAAATTAACCAGATGAACAAGACAAACCACGCACGACGAGGACGGCCTTTTTCGTATCCTGCGTTTATATGGTTACATCACTGCAACTCCCCATTTTTCTTACGTGTCTGCACCATGGTTTGTCAGCCAACCTTGATCGGCAAAGCTGACATAACGTCCGTTGCCGATGACGAGATGGTCAAGGACTCGAATGCCTAGCACCTCCCCTGCCGACACCAATC
Organism: Nitrospirota bacterium; assembly: GCA_963701855.1. GTDB lineage: Bacteria > Nitrospirota > Nitrospiria > Nitrospirales > Nitrospiraceae > Palsa-1315. The sequence continues at coordinate 43,357 of CAVPBK010000011.1, read as the reverse complement.
GCGCCGTCAGAACACGATCTTCCTGGCTCGGCGTGGGATCTCCACTGGGATGGTTGTGCAGAAAGATTACGGCCGCCGCGGATTCTTTTACCGCGAGTGTGAAGACTTCGCGTGGATGGACAATGCTGAGCGTCAAGCTGCCTTCCGATACTGTCGTGTCACGCATGATGGCATGCTTGGCATCCAGTAAAACAACTTTGAAGATTTCGTGACGCAGGTCACGCAAGGTCGGATGGTAATGGGTGAAGAGGTCACTGCTGGATGTGATTTTGGTTCCCTTGGTCAGCGGACCAGCAAGGGCACGCTTCCCTAATTCAAGGGCAGCCTTCAACTGGGCTGCTTTGGCTTCCCCCACACCTGGAACCGCGCAGAGTTCTTCGATTCCGCATTGTGCAAGTCCGGCCACATCCCCGAGTCGATCCAGAATATCTATTCCGACTTGCACAGCTGAAGATCCATGACGACCAACTCGAAGAAGAATGGCCAGGAGTTGGGCATTGGTGAGCGCCTGTGGCCCCTGAGTCAGCAGCCGTTCGCGCGGCCGTTCTGTTTCAGGCCATTGCGCGATGCCCTGACTTCCTTTCTTGCTGGCCATCCATCCTCCACGCACAAAAATACGTCACGCTGAACGTTTTTGTACTAGCAATAGCCCCCCTGTTTGCCACTTCCTAACAAATACGTACCGTCTAAACTGTTGAAATTACGTACAGCGACATTTTGGTTCAGTAATTGCTTTGAACCGCCTGCAGCAGTACACCGTAACCTTGGGAGGATTCGATGGAATGTCCGAAGTGCAAAGGCCTCATGATGCTTGAGCGGTTCTCCGACTTCTTCTTAATTTTCTATGCCTGGAAATGTATCAACTGCGGCGCGATCATCGATCGTACCATTTCAAATAATCGGCGAAAGAGCTTGGCCGCTCGTAAACCCCAAACAGTGGCGACCCCCTAAGAACAATTGAGATTTGTCTCTATACTGAATACTGGTCGACCCTCTCGATCGCCACGGATGGCCGACATTCTTGCACTGATCCCCCCTCGTTCACGTCTTACGCTGCCAAATCTCCCAACGGCATTATAGCCACAGCCTCCAAGGTCGTCAAAATACTTCCATTGCCCTCGTTCTAACCTTTCCCTCTCCCATGTCGTCTCGACATCAGAGTTTCACACCTTGCTTCAGCCGCACTTATCTTGACCCCTTCAAAAACGCTGTGTTAGAGTCAGGTGCTCCAGAGGTATCTCTCACCGTAACCTATGCGTGTCATTGCCGGATCCCACCGAGGTCGCCGCTTGAGTGGGCCACAAGGGACTGTGCTGCGTCCCACATCAGACAAGGTTCGAGGGGCACTTTTTTCGATTCTCGGGAGCAAGGTGTCGGGATCTCATTTTCTTGATTTGTATGCAGGCACGGGAGCCGTCGGGATTGAAGCGCTGAGCCGTGGAGCCTCAACCGCCACCTTTGTCGAGTCAAACCCCAAGGTCTTGCAAGTGTTACAGGAAAATCTACGGACCTGTCAGCTGCTTGACCGAGCGCAGGTTCGCATAGGACAGGCAGCCACCTTTCTTGACCGGAAAGATTGGTGGGGCGGCCCCTACGATATACTCTTTGCGGATCCGCCCTATGTCGCTCTAGATGAGTTAGCCATCCTGATCCATGCCTGGAGGCCGGGACTGTTGTCGGAGCATGCCACCATGATTATCGAACAAGACTCGCGTACCGAATTACCTGCGTCGATCGACCATGCCGAGCTTGTGCGGCGATACGTGTATGGCGATACGGCACTCTATCTATACGGTGTGTCTACCACAGAGTCGATCACATTATGAAGATTGGCATCTATCCAGGAACCTTCGATCCCATCACTCACGGACACACCGACATCATCACCAGAAGTCTGCGCGTGTTCGACAAAGTGGTCGTTGCTGTCGCACCCAATCCATCCAAACATCCACTCTTCACCCTGACCGAGCGGCTGGAGATGATCCGGATCGTGATGAAGGAGATGAAACAGGTCGAGGTGACCCACTTCGATGGGTTACTCGTGGACTATGTCCAACGATACGGCGCCCATGCGATTATCCGTGGCCTGCGTGCGATATCGGACTTCGAACATGAATTTCAAATGGCCCTCATCAATCGCAAAATGGCCAAACAAGTTGAGACCGTGTTCCTGATGCCCAGCGAAGAATATTCCTATTTATCCTCAACCATTATTAAAGACGTGGCTACCCACGGCGGAGCGCTCACGGAATTTCTACACTCCGAGGTTGCGCGTCAGCTACAGGAACGGATCAGGAGTTTAAAAACATGAAGCTGGCTGCACGAGCGGGGCGAATTGCTCCCTCCCCCACCTTAGCCATGGCCGCAACTGCAAAAGCAATGGCGGCACGCGGAATCGACGTTGCCGACTTTTCGTCAGGAGAACCGGACTTCGATACCCCCGAACCGATCAAAGCAGCCGCAGAAGCTGCAATTCGCGCAGGATTTACAAAGTACACTCCCTCATCCGGCATCGATGAACTGCGCCAATTGATTATCGACAAACTTCAAAGAGAGCAAGGGCTCCGATACGAAAAATCCCAAGTGCTGGTCTCATGCGGCGCTAAGCATTCGCTCTATAACCTTGCCGAAGCTCTCCTTGAAGCCGGTGATGAAGTCATCATTCCTGTTCCCTTTTGGGTCTCGTATGCCGACCAAATCCTGCTCAATGACGCTACGCCGGTGTTCTTGCCCACCCGTGAAGAAGACGGGTATGCCATTGATGCCCACGAATTGGAGCGGCTCATCACCACACGTACCAAGGCGATTATCATCAATAGCCCCGGCAATCCAACGGGAGCAACCTACGATCGGGGGACGCTCGAATGCCTTGCTGAGCTGGCTCTCCGTCGGGATCTCCTTCTGATTTCCGACGAGATTTATGAAAAAATTCTCTACGACGGGGCGACGCACACGAGCATTGCCTCATTAGGGCCGGATGTTGCAGCCCGTACGGTTGTGATCAACGGTGTCTCCAAAGCCTATGCGATGACCGGTTGGCGAATCGGCTATGCAGCCGGTCCCAAAGACCTGTTGACGGCCATGGCAAATATTCAAAGCCAGAGTACGTCCAATCCTTGTTCTATTTCACAAAAGGCTGCCGTCGTGGCCTTGCGCGAAGGTAGCGCCTTTACGGAAAAGATGGTGATGGAGTTCGATCGGCGGCGGCGCATCATGGTCGAGCGCCTGAATGCGATGCCAGGCGTTGGATGCAGAATGCCTACCGGAGCATTTTATGCGTTCCCGAATGTGAGTGGACTACTCGGACAGCAGAGCCCAAGTGGAAAAATCACAACTCCGACCGATCTTGCAAACTATTTGTTACAGGAATTCAAGGTCGCCGTAGTTCCCGGTGAGCCATTTGGAAGCACTCAGCATATTCGACTGTCCTATGCGACCAGCATGGAGACGATCGTTCGCGGAATGGATCGTCTGGACGCAGCATTCAAGCAGCTTAGCTAACAGAAGCAGACCGTTATTTGGTTTATTTGGTTAGTCTTGTTTGTTTGGTTAGACAAGACCAACGGATCAACACAACGAACCAGATCAACCAAACAGACCGGGCTAGTAGGAGGAAGTGAATCGTGCCTATCTATGAGTACCAGTGTGAAAGCTGCACAGATAAGTTTGAAATCAAACAAAGTATGAAGGACGATCCCCTTACCGCCTGCCCGCGATGTGGGAAGCGCGTACAGCGCCTGATTTCGTCGCCCGCCATCATGTTCAAAGGCAGCGGGTGGTATGTGACGGACTACTCCGACAAAATGAAGCCTTCCTCAGAGAGTGAAGCATCTGAACCCGCGACTGGGGAGAAGAAAGAGACCGCGCCAAGCACGTCCGGCCAGACGACATCCGCAGCTCCCTCCACCACCGCTACTCCAGCTTCTCCTCCCTCCTCGGTTCCGGCAAGCACTCCGCCGAGCACGACCCCAGGCACAACGACGCCCGCACCATCATCATCCAGCAGTAAGTAGACAGCGGCGTGCTAGCGCTTGCCTGTTGTAGTCTTAGCCGGTGTTTTCTTTTTGGCTGGGGCCTTCTGCGTGACCTTTGTGGACGGCTTGACTGCGCTGGCCTTCGGCGCTGCAACTTTCGCCGACTTCGCCAATCGCCCCTGTGCTGCCGTCAGACCATTTTGCAAACTGGCTATCATGGTCGACTTATCTTGATTTGCCTTGGAAAGATCATTCACTTGCGCCTGCAAATCGTCTTTCACCTTCGCAATGGAGGTGAGTTGATTCTGTAGCTGAGTCTTTTCCATTGTCGAAGTCTGGAGTTCGGAACGGAGCTGTTCAATTTGTGTTTGGAGCGCCGGGGGCCAGTAATCGCACCCGGACAGCCCCACAGAGACGAGCGTTATGGCCGCCACCGCGACAAGGTTACGCACCATCACTGTTCGAGTCATCAGTATTCTCCTTTCAGTGTAAACGATACAATCGACTTCACCGGCTATATGCATCGAAATGCAGACCATGAGCGGCCAATTGCGCCGCGATGGCGCCTCGTTCGATCGCTCCTTCGCGAATGATTTGGATCGGACCTCGTACGTCGATAACGGTGGACGGCTTCCCGCCGGGAGTCGGTCCAGCATCTATGATCAGATCGAGCGCGTTGCCGAGGCTGTGTTGGACCTCTTCGGCCGTCGTTGGCGGCGGCATGCCTTCACGGTTTGCACTGGTGCCGGTCACGGGCCCGACTCGAAGCAAAAGATCACGCAGCGGCTGCCAGGCGCTGAGACGGATGCCGACTGAGCCAGTCCTAGCAGTCACCGCGTCGGAAAGTCCAACCGCTGCAGGAAACACGATGGTAAGGGGTCCGGGCCAGAATGCATTCATGAGTACGTGTGCTGCATGGGGAATGCTTTGAACGAACGGCCCCAACTGACATTCGTCTCCAATCAGTATGAGAATCGGTTTCCCCTCCGACCGCTCTTTGACCTGCCATAATCTGGCGAGTGCCTGCTCTTCGAATGGAGCCACGGCAAGCCCATAGGAACTTTCTGTCGGCAGGGCGATCAACCCGTTTTCTCGGAGCACACGACGCACCAGATCAGCAAGCGCCGGGATGGTGGGCGCCATATAGCGCTCGATCAATGCCATAGCAGGAATCATCCGCCCCCTTCAGTGCTACACGTGGCGTGAGAATGCCCGATGCGCAATATCTGTCCGATAGTGAGCGCCTTGAAATGCAATCGACTGAGTCGTACGATAGGCGTTCGCCTGCGCGACTTCCAGGGTCTTTCCGCGTCCCATAATGCCCAACACCCGACCCCCGGCTGTTACCACCTCTGTACCAGTTCGTGTCGTGCCCGCATGAAACACCACGGTCGCCGCATCGGTCATGGCCGGCAATCCGTGAATTGCGCGACCGGTCTGATAGGCTCCGGGATAGCCTCCCGACGTCATGACGACACAGACAGCGGTTTCTTCATGCCAGTCCACGGTAAGTTGATCGAGCCGATGTTCGACCACAGCCTCGATCACCTCCAACAAATCGGTCTTGAGCAACGGGAGCACGACCTGCGTTTCCGGATCTCCCATGCGGGCGTTGAACTCCAAGACGTACGGTGCCCCTTTCACAACCATAAGGCCGGCATACAGGACGCCCTGAAACGGACAACCCATACGTGACAGGGCTTCGATGGCGGGATAGAGAACCTGCCGAGTGACCTGCTCGCGCAGCGCCTTGGTGCCAAGCGGCGCGGGACAATAGGCCCCCATGCCTCCGGTGTTGGGTCCTGTATCGCCATCCCCGACTCGTTTATGATCTTGTGCAGGCAGCATCGGCACCACCGTCCGGCCATCCGTGAAGGCCATGATCGTCAATTCCTCGCCGTCTAAAAACTGTTCAATTAACACGCGCTGACCGGCCTGACCGAACACCGCATGCTCCATCGAATCGCGGACGGCCTGCATCGCCTCCGCATGAGTTGTCGCGACCACCACACCCTTTCCCTGCGCCAGTCCATCAGCCTTCACGACTACGGGAATCTCATGCAGATCGAGATAGGCCAAGGCTGGGGCAACTCGGTCAAAACTTTGCGCCTTCGCCGTGAGAATGTTCGCACGGCTCATGATCTCTTTAGAAAAGACCTTGCTGGCTTCGATGCGTGCGGCGCCCTTCGTCGGCCCAAATATTTTGAGCTCCGATTTTCGAAACTCGTCGACAATGCCCAATGCCAGCGGAGCTTCCGGCCCCACGACCGTCAGATCGATCTTCTCCGACTGTACGAAAGCTTTCAGCCTGGCAACATCGTCGGCTTTGATAGGAACACAGGTCGCGAGCGACTCGACCCCGGCATTACCCGGAGCACAATACAGCATCGGCTTGCGGGGGCTTTGCGCAAGCTTCCATACCATGGCATGCTCGCGTCCTCCGGAGCCAACAATTAGGATTTTCACAGGTTAGCCTTCAGTTTGAGGTCTTTCCTCGGAGAATGTTCAAACGGCTTTCCCGTATGACCGCAGGCGAACGAAGGCGTAACCTTCTCACCCGCCCGCTCCGAGCTGCAGAGCAGCTCCTTCCCGATGGGCTGCGTTGAGGATTTTGCCGAGCCGGGAGCAACACTGGAGAGTCGTTTCAACAACCGTTAATGGCGGAAGTGGCGCATGCCCGTTAAGATCATCGCCACGCCTTGTTCATCTGCGGCTTTGATAATTTCGGCATCGCGAATCGAACCGCCCGGTTGAATGACCGTGGTGATTCCAGCCTGAATGGCGGCATCCAATCCGTCCCGGAACGGAAAAAACGCATCCGATGCCATCACACATCCCTTGATCGGCATCTGGGCTTTCATCGCCGCAAGCTTTACGGAATCGACCCGGCTCATCTGGCCGGCGCCGATACCCACGGTCTGCCCCGGCTTCGCATAGATTATCGCATTCGACTTCACATGTTTGCAGACCTTCCAAGCAAAAGCACAGGCCGCGTACTCCTCGTCCGTGGGTTTGCGCATGGTCGGTACGTTAAGTGCCCTCAGGTCGGTTAACGTACCGAGATCCCGGTCCTGCACAATCAAACCGCCGACCAATTTCTTGAGATCGAAGCCCTCTTGTTTTACCTTCGTGAGCGGCCCGACGTCGAGCAACCGCAGATCCTTCTTGCGCTTCAACTCTGCAAGGGCATCGTCTGCAAACCCCGGCGCAATCACCACTTCAACAAAGGTGGAGGTAATTTCCTTCGCCGCGGCCAAATCCACGGGTCGATTGAATGCAATCACACCACCAAATGCCGAGATGGGGTCAGTCTCTCGAGCCTTCATATAGGCCTCGACAGGCGTCGCACCCAATGCCACACCGCAGGGATTGTTGTGCTTGATAATGGCTACGGCAATCTCGTCGTACTCTTTCGCCAGCTCGAGCGCCGAATTGGCGTCGAGAAAATTGTTATACGACATCGCCTTGCCGTGCAGGATCTTTCCACGGGACACCGATGGCTCGGTCGAATGCAGCTCTCGATAGAAGGCTCCTTGCTGATGAGGATTCTCTCCATAGCGGAGTATCTCCGCCCGTTCGTACTGCAAAGACAATATTTTCGGGAACTTGGCATCGTTGCTCTGCACCTGCTGTTCAAGATACCCGGCAATCAAACTGTCGTAGCGCGCCGTATGTTGAAAGACCTTCATCGCCAACTCACGACGCAACTCACGCGACACCGTCCCTGCCTTTGTTGCATCGAGCACGCGCTGATAATCGGTTGGGTCTACGACCACTAAGACATCTTCGTGGTTTTTGGCTGCGGAACGCAGCATCGACGGCCCGCCGATATCGATATTTTCAATGGCCTCTTCGAAGGGACAATGGGGCTTCGCAATCGTTGCCTCGAAGGGGTAGAGATTGACCACGACCACGTCGATGGGTCCGATCCCCTGCTGCTTCATCTGCTCGACATGCGCAGGCACCGAACGACGTCCAAGCAAGCCGCCATGAATCTTGGGATGCAGTGTCTTGACTCGACCGTCCAGAATTTCCGGTGAGCCAGTGTAGGCTGCGACATCGGTCACCTTCACACCGGCCTCTCGCAAGGTTTTCGCCGTACCTCCGGTCGAAAGGATCTCGGCGCCCAGAGCCTCAAGCCCTTTCGCCATCTCCACAACGCCGGTTTTCTCTGACACGCTGATTAATGCCCGCTTGATGCCGACCATGGGTGTGCTCCTTGGAAAACTATCGATTGATATTATGTAAGCTGGAAGGTGCGGCGAAGAATAGCAAATGAATACATGCCTTACAAGAGGGATGTGGAGTCTTCCGGCACTGCCTAGATAACCCACAAATCCTGTCTGGTATGAGCCTGCGCAGTATGGTAGGGTCAGTGGCCGATCAGCCACCTTCCTCCGAGAATTGGTTCATCATGCGCAGAGCGATTCTAGGCGCAGGCGCTGTCGCACTTACTCTTCTTGCCGTGGTTTGCATTCCACGCCATCTTCCGACATCGACAGCATCAGGCGCCCTCACTCCTGCCTCCTTTCATGCGCGTTTAGAACAGGGGACGCTGACCCTCCGTGGCTCACTTCCCAGTGAAATCAGCAAAGCCGCAATTCTTCAGCGAGCCCAAGAGCTTTATGGAAAAGCGCCAGGCCACGTCGTCGATGAGTTGGCTGTAGATCCTAGAGTGGGATCTGCCGCCTGGACCGGCAATATTCCCCAAGTTCTTCCCATTTTAGGGCACATGAGGGAACGCGGCTCCATCATCATCGATGGGCGCACGATCGTTCTCAGTGGCCTGGTCGACAGCGATCGTGCCAAAGCCACGGTGCTACGAGATATCGCCCCTCTGCTGCAGACCGGACTCGAACTAGAAGATCATATTCGCGCAGCTCAGCTTGCGATTTCTTCCCCCTCGCTACAGAAGAAGTTAAATGAGATTCTTTCGCATTCCTCCATCGAATTCGATTCCAACGCCACTACGATGACTCCCCGCAGTCGCGCCACACTGGAGCAACTGATCGCCCAATTACGTTATGCCCCTCACATGGCCATTGAGATCGGCGGTCATACGGACAAATACGGCGAAGCGGACTATAACCTTCAACTGAGCCGCCGCCGTGCTGAAGCTGTGCGGCAATACTTCACCAGCCATGGCCTGACCAACCAGTTCACCGCCGTTGGCTATGGCGCCTCGCGACCACTATCGGTGGCACAGACGCGGGCCGGATTCCAACACAACCGACGCATCGAACTACGAGTGAAAGGAAAAACCGACCTATGATCACGCTCATTGGCCAAATGCTGGGATGTCTCATTGTCGCAGCCGGAATCGGCGGCGCAGTCGGATGGCTGCTGAGAAACGTATCCGCCAGCCCACTCACGCAGCAGCTCATGGACGTCACCGCTACCTTGCGCCTCAAAGAACAAACGCTGGGGAAGGCGCAGTTTGAGCTGAATACTCAAACCGCTGCGATGCAGATGCTCGAAAGCAAGATTGTCGAATCGGAAGAGCTTAACCAATCTATCCGGCAGGAACTCTCTGCACGAAACGACCGCCTCCAGGCTCTTCAAGAAGAATTGGCCATTCGCACGCAACGGCTGACGATCCTGGAAGCGGAAGAAGCCTCGGTTCGACGGCGCGCGAGTGAATATGATGCGGCGGCGGCCGCGCAGTCGGAAGTGGCCCTGCAACTCCAGCTCGCACGCCAGGAGGCGCAACAGACACTCGAGTCGAACGAGCAAGAACAGCGCGATCTTCAGCACCGCGTCGTCGAGTTGGATGCCGCCATCGCAGAAGCCGATCGGCTACGCGCGCGCGTGGAGGAACTCGAACCGGCCCAAGGACGGGTCCATTGGTTGGAAGTGCAACTCAGCGATCGAGACGCCGAGCATCGAGCTGCGCTACACCAACTCAATAACCAATTGGCCGAACGAGACCGGCGCATTGACGAACAGGAGCCGCTCATCCAACGGCTTCAAGAGCAGCAGACGGCACTGGCACAGTGGGAAACGAAATACGCTCATACCCTCAATCAACACGAAGCGCAGATCGCCATATTACATCAACGGCTCGCAGCGCAAGAACAACTCCGAGCCCAGCGCTTGCTTGATAAACAACTCCTCCATGACCAGGCCGAACAGATCGACATCCTGCAGCACCGGATTCAAGAACTCGAATCGCAACAGCAAGGCCTGGCGGATCAGATGAAGACGGTGGAAGACAAGCAGGAGGAGATCGACCGCCTCCGAAAACGCTTGGTCGAAGTGCGGGCCGCACTCCGCATCAAGACCGATGGAGGGGTTGTGCCTCCTCGACAAAAAACCCGTCAGAGTGGAAGTCAACTGAGCCTGGAGATGGAACAGGCGAAAGCGGTACAAGACAGACCAAAAGACGACCTGAGTAAGATTCATGGGATCGGTCCCGCCTTTGCGCGGACCCTATACAAAATGGGCTTGTACAGCTTTGATCAGATTGCACGTTGGACGCCGGAGGATATCAACAAGGTCGCGAAGAAGTTATACACCGCTCCCGAGCGGATCAAGAGGGACAAGTGGATTGCCGAAGCTAAAAAGCTCCATGAGCAGAAGTACGGCCAACAACTCTGACGCGGCTCACTCCCATCGTGGCGCATTTCTCGTGAGGCGTCATTCGCAAGCATCGGTGGTCATTCCAGCGCCTTCCGAAACCGTCCTTTCTGACTACCCAGGGAAAAACCTCTTAGACAACGCCATCGCGGCCTCAGCTTGATTCCAGGCAAACTCAAATCCTAGGCATCTTCTAAATGGTTACGGCATAGGCCCAAGTCAATTCAGATCATTCACTCAGAGAATGGTTTCAGACCCCTGCCTCCCGAGACAGGATGCAACCAGAGCATTTTTCACCTAACCATATGAAAGTTATGACAATATATCCTTGTTTAGGATCGATACATTCTGGCCGTGCAGTTTCTGCGAAAACCCAACCAGAACGTCCTTAGAAGACAGCGTTGCCGCGAAGGGCATGAGTTCAGACCAGGCATTCAGACCACACCCTGTCCCAGACTTAGATATAGAAAGTTATTTTTGGTAAGGGTGGCTCCTGCCACCATTTTTTCACTTTTCTGGTAGGTTTTACTGAGACATGTAGGAGCCTGTTGGTCCAAGAGGCAGCCATGAAGAGTGCAGTGATTTTAGCAGCTGGAATTGTTGCACTTGTCATTCTTGCCGCCATCTGCCTTCCAGGCCACGCTCCCCTATCAACAGCATTAGGCGCCCCTATCCCTGCCAACTTTCATGCGCGTGTGGAGTATGGGACATTGATCCTCCGTGGCTCGCTTCCCAATGAGACCAGCAAGGCCGCAATTCTTCAAAGGGCCCACGAACTCTATGGAGCCACGCCAGGCAACGTCGTTGACGAGTTGGCTGTAGATCCAAGGGTGAGGCCTGTCGCCTGGGCCGACAACCTTTCCCAAGTCCTCCCCGTCTTAGGATATATGGCGGAACGAGGTTCCATCATCATCGACGGCCGCACGATTGTCGTCAGCGGCCGGGTCGGCGACAATCGTATCAAGGCCACCATACTACAAAATATTGCCCCTCTAACGCAGGCAGGGCTGGAGTTGGAAGATCGTATTCTGGCTGGTTCATCCTCGGCGGGTAGGTCCATGAAAACTTCCTCTCCCAAAGTTCCATCTCCAAAGATGCCATCCCTGGTAGCGGCCCCATCCCCCAAAGCTCCTGCCACGAAGACTCCATCCTTGTTGGTGGCCATAGCCCCGCAGTCTCCATCTCTGCCGGTAGCCCCACCCCCGGCTGCTCCATCACTGATTGAGATCACCCCCTCCTCGCTCCAGAAGACATTGAATGAGATTCTCTCGCGCACATCTATCGAGTTTGAATCGAACAGCACCACGATGACTCCCAGCAGTTTTGCCACACTGGACCGGCTGACTGACCAATTACGGCATGCTCCTCGCACGGCCATTGAGATTGGCGGGCATACGGACAAGTACGGTGAGCCGGAGTATAACCTTCAACTCAGCCACCGCCGCGCTGAAGCTGTGCGGCGCTACTTTAACAAACACGGCTTGACCAACCAGTTCACTGCCGTCGGCTACGGCGCCTCACAACCGTTGTCGGTATCGGAGAAACGCGCCGGCCTCCAGCGCAACCGGCGTATCGAACTACGAGTGAAAGGACAGCCCGAGTTATGAGCATGTTCATCAACCAAATGTTGGGATGTCTCATTATCGCGGCATGCATCGGCGGCGCAGTCGGATGGTTGCTGAGTAACGTATCCGCAGGCAAACTCACACAACAGCTCGCGGACGTCACCGCCATGATGCATCTCAAAGAGCAGATGTTGGAGAAGGCGAGGTATCAGTTGAGAGACTCCGCCTCGAAGATGCATTCGATCAAAGAAGAAGAATTACTCTCTTCGCAGGAGCGCTCCATGATCGTGGGAAATCAGTGTGTCGATACCGATCGACTTCACATGCAACTCCAGGAATCGGAGTCGGCAGGGGGATTGGTTGAGTGGCTAGACGTACAACTCACTAAACGGGAGGAGCAGCATCGAGTCGCACTCCATGAAGTCGAGCTACAGCTCGCCGAACGAGATCGGCGTATCAGCGAACTCGAACAATTCACTTTGCAGCTGAAGATGCACGCAGAGGACAACGAGGCCCTTCCAGCTGACAAAGCAGCCTGATCTTAATCTGTATTCACCCACAAAGACTTTCTGTTGCAACCGCCAACACGCTACGCTGGCGCATGAAGCGTCGATCCTATTTCACAAATAAAGCTATCAGCAATCAGCTTTTAGCCATCAGATTCTATCCGGAAACGAGACGAGCTTCATGGGATACTAGCGGCGATCTTCTTCTACTGGCATACTATTCCAGCATCATGCTATGTGATCGATGTGTGGTAGAAGGAGAATATATCCGTTAGATCCCCTGCAGACTCTACTTGCGGGCGATTTACGAAAACGGCTGCTGACACTTTCACAAGCCTTGAGCTAATCGTAAGTTCTTGCCCATGGATTCCCTCCAAGTAGCCTGACATAGCGGTTGAGGCGAACGCGATCCTTGTGTTCGATCTCAATAAACTCGATGCCAAATCGGAGGCCCCTGACCCAGCATACAGCGGCCTGAGACACACGCATGGACGGCTCGGATTCCTGAAAAGAAAGGCGCAACTGAAAGTTATCTCTCACTTTGACTGGCAGGGAGCTTTCTACTAAACAGCCACACTCTGACATATTAAGAGTCCGTCCCTCATCCACTGCATGCCGCTCGCAAGGATGATGAAACACTGGAACGGGAAGCGCTACTAGCCCGAGAGTCTCCGATATTTTTCTGGCGAGAAACCATGGCATGGCCCTCCTTCGATCTCTCATGGATACCCGCACGATTGGTGGCGACAACATAGAATGCGATACTGCACACGACCCTCGTCTTATGAGAAAGCCTATCCACCCTGTACCCTCTGCAAAAGACCTAAATGAGTTACCTTCGAAGGATGGCAGGCTGGGAATTGGGTGGCAGAGCCCTTCGCTCCAGCGTATCCTGGAACGGCCCTTTCGAATTCTGTGGCGACATGTCATCGCGCTGCGCAGACTCGACCCGGTATCGACGTCTGGGTCTCCGGGAAATTCGTCATAGCACCGCGCCAATGAAGCTCCCCGCAGCAAGCTGCGGGGGTATCAGAGAACTAAAACATTTGGAGCTGCCGGAGATCTTCTTGAGGCTGCCCTTGCCGCTGCATATACCGTTCGACGGTCTGCCAGTTTGCCCGTTCCCCCTACGGAGTCGCTATCCAAGAGGTATGAGAGAGTGGGCGGGCATGTCCGTAGGTGTCCCAGTATCGTTTGACTTTCATTCCCTGTACCCCTAAAATCCCGCTCAAAATGTAGGATTGGCGATCGTGAAAGGTGAAACGTAGAATGTGAAAGGTTTCTCAGGACAAGCACGCAACCGCCTCGAAGTTCATCTTTCACGGTTCGTAAAAGCAACTTCTCCAGCATCCTGCTAGAGTCGATATCAACGTTCGGATACAAGGAGTGACGTCTTGGCTAAAGAGCGGAAATATAGAGGCGAGATTCCCCTGCATGACAACTATGGCCCAGAGGCGAAATATGCCGTTGAGGCGGAAGCGCTGCTTCCGACCACGAAGTATGAAGAAGAAGTAGCGCGTGGCCTTGAATTGGGACTGCCGGGCGCCGATTCCATTAAAGATCGCCGAATTCCCACGTTCAGTCGGGGAGAACTCCCCCACTTCGCCGGCATCAACACGTTTGTCAAAGCACCCTACATCGAAGACGTACGCAAGTGCGGCCAGTACGACGTGGCGATTCTCGGGGCGCCGTTCGATGGCGGCACAACCTATCGATCCGGTACGCGGTTTGGCCCTCAGGGCATTCGCAAGATTTCTGCTTTGTATGGATCCTACAGCTTCGAGCTTGGTGTGGATCTGCGGGAGTCCATTTCCATGTGCGATCTTGGCGATGTATTTACCATTCCTGGCAACATTGAAAAGACGTTCGATCAGGTGAGCAAGGGCGTTTCACACGTTTACGCCAGTGGGGCGTTTCCCGTGGTGCTCGGCGGCGATCATTCCCTTGGCTTCGCGACTGTCCGGGGGATCGCGGAGAATCTTCAAGGGGGCAAGCTCGGCATCATTCACTTCGACCGGCATGTGGATACACAAGAGACCGATCTCGACGAACGCATGCACACTACACCCTGGTTTCACGCGACCAACATGCCCAATGTACCGGCAAAAAACCTCGTGCAGATCGGGATCGGCGGCTGGCAGGCGCCACGGCCCGGTGTGAAGTCTGGACGTGAACGCCAAACCACCATCATGACCGTCACCGATTGCGTGGAGATGGGGATTGAAAATGCCGCTAAACAAGCACTTGAAGTGGCTTGGGACGGTGTCGACGCGGTCTGGCTGAGTTTCGATGTAGATTGTCTGGACGCTGCCTTCGTGCCTGGAACAGGCTGGCCTGAACCAGGCGGGTTTCTGCCGCGTGAAGTGCTAAAGTTTCTTCAAGTCATCGCCGACAGCAAACCTATCGCCGGAATGGAGATCGTGGAGTGTTCTCCTCCCTACGACGCAGCCGAGATCACCGCCCTGATCTCCACTCGCGTAATCATGGATGTATTGGCCTGCCAGGTGCGCTCAGGCCATCTGCCGAATAGGAGAAAGCCCTAACAGAATTGTTCATGAACATGTCTGCTGCAATCGTGAGTTTTCTGGCCCGAGGCACGGGGTTGGAGGCTAGAGATGAAGACTTCTGCAGGATGCTCAAAAAGGCTGTCCTCGTCGTGCGTGGTTTGTCTGATTCATCTGGTTTGTTTTTTTATCTGGTTAGTTTCGTTCAACCAAAAAGTCAGACAAACCAAACAGACTAGATAATGATCTTTTTACACTAGCGAAATTTTCAGCTTCCTGCTGGCGGGTTAACGACATTTCATGATCGCTCAATGTCAAGATATCCTCAAAGTCTAGGCCGCTTCTGACATCGCCAAGTTTCTGTTCCAGTTTCCTTCCTGAGTGAAACTCCACCTCTAGCGTATACTGTGAGTCTGATCTTACTTTGTACTGGACGCCTTAGTTTTACCCTGTTCTATTTCCCCAAACATGGATGTCTGACCGCACACTTCGAGTTGGTCATTTCTTATCGCTTCTGTGGCAGCGTTGAGGATAAGCACTTGGCCATCATCGCTCAGTACAATCGATGTGGAATATCAGGACACTAGAAGGAAGCAACCTATTCCGAGAGCCGCGGTTTGCCAGTATTTAATCGCCATCTTCTCCAATTAATTCCGGCGGATGTTGGTGGTCAGTATATACAGTGTCGTGACACCTAAAATACTTCCCAATACAAGCGGTACAGCCCAGAGCTGCCACCAGGGTGCATTGGGCGACACAGCGTAGACACGAGGCCAGGCGATGTTGACAAATTCAAACAGCGACCAGAGGAAGGCCGTCACATTGATCGCCAATCCCCAGCTTCCCAGCTTCAACTCACCCAGTGCTGGATTCCAGCGGCCCGTCAGGCGGGTATAGAGACCGACCCCGGTGGTCATCGCGAACATGGCGTACAACCCGCCTGTGCCAAAGGCAATAATTGTGGCCACTGCCCCATCGTTCAGCCCGAACAGCAGCCCGAGCCCCGCCAGCAGCACGACGCAGATGACCGCATTGCGTGGAATCTTGGAAGCCGTCACCCGGCTGAACATCAGAGGCATATTGCCCTCGCGGGCCATGGAGTACACGATGCGCGACGTGTATTGCACCATGGATGCTCCGCAGGCCAGGAACGCGATCATGACGATCGCCAGAAAAGGCGCTTCAGCCCAAGCTCCAAAGTTGCTGGCAATCACAGGTGTAACGGGATCGGACGTGGCACTAGCAGTCAACAGTGTGTCACGATCGAAGCTCAATGTCAGAGCGGCGGAATTGAAGAGCACCACCCCACCCACCATGCAGAGAGATAAAAAGATCGCGCGCGGGACCATCCGCTTGGGGTTATGGGTTTCTTCGGCAATGGTGGAGCAGGCATCGAAACCGATGAAGGCCCAGCCAGAAATGGCGAGTGCCGCCAGAAAAGCGGCCGTTTGGCTGGGCGCAGTCCCCGTGCCTAGATGCTGAAACAGTTCAGAAAATGAATGTTGCCTAAAAAAAAGAAATAGCAGCAGCGCCACGCCGAACGACCCGACGATTTCCGCATACACACCAAGGGAAATAACCACCTTAAACACATTCACGTGAGCCAGATTGAGCACCGTGCAGAGCAACAAAAATATGGCGCCCCATATCACCAAGGTCAGCCCTCCTCCACTCTCAAATCCAAAAAAAAGCGCAAGCCACACCCCGCCGGTATATGCGGTTGTGGTAAGCATGGCGATTGTGGAGCTGACGTAAATGACACCGGCATACTTCCCCGTGATGGAGCCTCCGAGCTGCCGCGCCCACTTGTACGCGCCTCCCGCAATCGGAATCTGCGAAGATAGCTCAGCATAGACGGTAGCCACAAACATCTGCATCACGAGGCAGAGCGCCAGCGCGCCAAACCAACCGCCCCCCGTCACCACCGTCTGCACACCAATGATGGCATAGAGCCCCGCCACCGGTGAAACGGTTGCGAAGCCAATAGTCAGGCTATTCCAGAGACTCAGACTGCGGTTGAGTGTTTCGGCGCCGGTCGTGGCGGTTATAGGAAGGT
This sequence comes from Nitrospirota bacterium, assembly GCA_963701855.1. Classification (GTDB taxonomy): domain Bacteria; phylum Nitrospirota; class Nitrospiria; order Nitrospirales; family Nitrospiraceae; genus Palsa-1315. The sequence continues at coordinate 26,176 of CAVPBK010000011.1, read as the reverse complement.
CCGGATTCAGACTTTCTTTGATTAGCATAACAGTCCTCCCTGACTTGGCAGCAGGTCAGACTGATCCGGTCCGCAAAGAACTATGAGATGGAAGTGCATCACGAAGCCTCCTTGTCGAGCGGGTTAAACTCCGAGAAGGGCATGTACATCTAAGTACATGATCTCCCGGGCTTTTATCCCTCCGTGGAGCCTCGTCATGCGAGACCGGAAACTCTTGGACCAGACACTCCCAGTAAAGGCAGCCGGAACCCTAGTTTCCCCTTCAACGCGATCTTACGATCTTGCGATAGTAAAGTCACGAAAATTATTGCTTGCGCAGTAGCCAACCCCGCATTCTTTTGGAGAACGATGCGTCTTTCACGTTTTTGGTTCACAGTCTCTGGCGACCATGAAACTAGGCCACGGTACCTCTCCGGCGATTATCATTAGAACAACATGGAAGTTCCTCGGCCGGTATCCTCATAAGCCTTTGTTTATGATTGTGTTTAATCTCTACGGCAGCATATAGGTCATCTCCGGTCAGTGTGCGCTTCCGTGAATCCGCCCCGTTTTTCCTTGCTCAATGTAGATGCCGGCGACGAATGGCGTCGTGCCCGTAATACCCTTGAACCCGCCCTTTCCCCAGACCCACGTCATGTCGCCTTTGCATTCGTTTTTCTTTCCAGCACATCGCATTTCTCCGTACGCAAGGTCTTTGCCTTCATGGGCCCTCACAATACAAAGGGTATTATGCTGTTCCTCGTTGTTCTCACTAATTAGGTCGAACAGTCCCTCTGCGTGCGGTGGACCATCAAACCGCTGTAAATCAGCATGAATTCGAAAATGCCGCGCAAATTGCCCCCAGATTGCTTGGTCTTGCGGGAGTTCGCCCACCAGACTGCCGGCAATCGTTCGCACAGATACTCCAACGACAGAGGCCAACTTCTCTTCAGCCAACCCTTCACCGATCTCTCGATGAATAAGGCTTTTCAGATCCACAGTGTGATTTCTCCTCTGGCTGTTTGCTACTGATGAAGTTGAGCATTCCAATCCGCGAGAAACTTAGTCACGCTCAGATCGGTCAGTGGCTGCTTGATATCCTCTTAGACACACACTGACGGCATGGTACAGATATGGCCACCGGCAAAAGCCGCCTCAACCACATGCTGGTGATGCCGTACTATCGCCATCAGTGACAGGTTTCGCGTTACATCGCTCAGTACGCCAAAACCTGCGGCCTCCTGAGTCTTTTTTACATTGGCGTTATCCAGGTATAGTTTCATTGCGACCTCCTTTCGATATCGCCCATAGATCGAGTCCTCCCTCCCTACCCCTGTGAGCTATCCTTTATATAGAATGCACCGGTTTCTTTACACCACTGTCGCGCATTCGCGAGGACCATCTCGTTCCCATGCCGTAACCGTCTCTTCGACAAACGTATGAAAGCAGCGAGGATGATGGCCGAGCACCTTCGCTTGCAGGGCAAAGTCTGCTTCGCTCGCCAAGAGCCCACGGTGTTGAAAGAATTCATACATGAGTTTCAAATCTGAGACCAACCAGCCAGGCAACGTGTGCCTAGCCTTATTCTCCCAGACATCGAGATTATTTCCGCCGTACCGGACTTTACGCCCAAGGGCGCGAGTGTAGGCCTCCGCTACGTCCTGCCCGGTCAATACTTCCGAGCCGATCAGCGGGTAGCAGTGGAACTCATGCCCGGTTTGGGTAAGGGTCGCGACCACAGCATCCGCGATATCGCGCACGTCGACACGATTCAGGCCGATGTCTCCGATCGGCTGCGGATAGATCCCTTCCTCGAGAATCGACTTGCGGTAGGCCAGATCGTTCTGAAAAACGGTATTGGCCATGATCAGCGTGAACGCCATCCCCGAATCCCTAAGCGCCTTCTGGATCTCCATCTTGGACTTGAAATGAGGAATGTGCGGAGCCCGTTCTGCATGATACATCGACAGATAAATGAGGTGTCGAACACCGGCGCGATTCGCCGCCGCCACGACCGCCAACCCCTCTTCCCTTTCTGTCGGGCTGAGCGGTGTGACTAGAAATACACGATCAATTCCTCTCATGGCCCAGCGCAGTGTCTCTGGCTTGTGGAGGTCGCCAATAATGCCGTTGGCCCCAAGTGGAAGGACATCGGCCTTGTCGGCTGAGCGGGTGAGGACATGGACCTGTTCTCCTTTGGCCACAAGACCCTGTACGATATGAGGTCCAGCCATTCCGGTCCCTCCAATCACAAGAATATTCATCGCGTCAGGTCTCCTTCGTTAAAGAAATGTACTGAACAATCTCTCACCCTACGTACAGGAACGAGAGTGGATCCTGGGCAGTCGCCGGTTGTTTCCTGAACTTCTCGAGGCGCGACAGGATACGCTCCGGATTGCCCCAGTCGCTCCAGAGGACATCCCGCATCTCCGACACCGCGAACTGCTCCGACGTACATTGGAGCAGGTGCGAAGAGAAGTTCCGACGCGGCATAACGTCATAGATCGCGTCGAGGATCCGCAGTTCCTCGACGGTAGCGACCGCCCTTTTCAGCCGTTTGAAGAGAGCCATCATTTCAGGAAAGCACTTCCATCCCAAGCTCCAAAGTTCTTTTCCTTTGGCTACAAGTACCATCGTATTCCACAGGCCGCCTGTGGCCCTCGCTTTCCGAACCGTCCCCTCGACTGGTTTTTCAAAGAACGTCTCCACGGCTTGAATGGCGCCATCCTCGCCCGACCAAGTACTCGTCCTGGCTTGATCCACCCATACTCTAGTTCTAAGCTATCCGGCTTGGCCGCAAGCAGGACCGGCTGGCTTCCCAGTCCGGTGCTACCCTGCATCGCCTGTTTCACAGCTAACAAAAACGAATCTTCCGGGGAGATGAAATGATCCGATGGATAAGTCACGACAGTCGCCTCTGGGTCGCGTGCAAGAATGAAGGTGAGGGGCAGATTTCGGCCGCTGTACCACCTTCTTTGGCTGGAATAGCACCACGCCCGCAAGCCGTCCATCGAGCTGGGGCCAGACTTCATATTGATGGTGCCGGGCGGCGACCACAACCACGCGTTCCCAGGGGTTCAGTCTGGCCGCGCGATCGAGCGTATGCTAGAACGCGGATGGATTTGACATGGTGTTCATCAGTATTATGCAAGCCGTAGAACCACTCGCTTACGAGCAGGCTCGCACGACGAGCGCAGGATTTCATGGAGAACTGTTCGGTCCTTGGAAGGTCCTGAAGCGCCAGCTCTGCATTATTTTGCATCATGTTCCACCCCACTTCGAATCTGGCGGCGTTATCCTCCATTTCATGATTTAGCCTCCCAGCCGCTAATTCGACGCGACATGCGCTTGGTTTCAGAACGGCATTCTGTCCTCAGTCGTTGCTGTCACTGTAGCTTTGTCAGATGATGGAACTATGAACAAATCATGAAAAATTGTTCATCAATTGTTATGTCTCTAAAAATTATGAACAGGAGGCTAAGGCAAGATGTTGTTAGGAGTGGGGCGCAAACCCTTACTCTTTAAGGGTGTCAAGCGGCGATTGATGCACTATAACATACAAGCTTATGAGAGACGGTCAAGGAACGGAGGGCTTCGTCAGATCATTATGTATCCAATTATTATCCGCGTTGACATCGATTCCCCCAACAGGCAGCGGTTTGGCAAGATTGGTAAATTGGAACGTATCGAACGGTTGGATCTGATCGTCATTGGGCAATTGCTTCCGGTTCCACCCTCCGCCGAGCGCACGGATGAGAGCAACAGAGGACTTGAGCAGGTCGGCCTTGATGGCAACGAGATCGATGCGTGCCATACAGCGTGTTGAGCTGCGCGAAAATGAGTTCAAGGCTGGAAGCCAAACCACCCCGATAGAGTTCCATGGTCATGTTTTGTGTTTTTAAAGTGGCCCCGACGGTGGCCTCTTGCCGATTGACTGCGACCGTCAGGCGGTTCGTCAAGCTCAAATTGTTCTCGACCTCGCGAAAGGCGTTGAGCACCATCGAACGGTAGAGGTCTTCCGTCTCGCGATAGGCCGACCAGGATTGTTGCAATTGGGCGCGACGATACCCACCCTGGAAGACCGGCATCGAAACGGCGGAACCATAGGACCAGAAACTATTGACCAGCTTGAACAGATCGAAGCCATCATCCTCGTACCCACCGCCGAGCCGGAACGACACATTGGGGAAAAAGGCGGCGCGGGCGATGCCGATGGCACGGTTTGCCTCCGCCATCCGGCGTTCCATTCCGGCGATGTCGGGTCGACGCTCAAGCAAGGTGGAGGGGATCGTCTCTGGAATCGTGAATGTCACCATTCGAATATCATCGACCGGTTCGATCGTAAAACCGCCCGGCATCATATTGAGGAGAATGGCGATTGCCTGTTCCGTCACTTGGCGCTGACCTTGAATCTGGGCTAATTTCGTTTCAGTGCTGAACAGGAGAGATTCGACGCGGGCGACGTCGAGTGCCGACGCGATCTTGCCGGCGAACTGCCGTCTGGACGAGGTTGAGCGACTGTTTGTAGAGATCGATCGATTAGCTATAGATCGCCGCTTGCGCGTCGTAGCCGCGTAGCGTGAAATAATCCGACGCAATCTCCGCTTGCAGGCTGAGGCGCGCGAGCCCATAGTCGGCGGCACGCTCTTCGGCGCGGTAGATCTCAACCCGAGTCGCATTGCGGAGTGCCGACCAGAAATCAGGCTCCCAGGATGCGATCCCTCCAAGCTCCATGGTCCTTGTTGTACACGGGGAATACTCTCAGGGCGAAATAACTTTTCGTTGGATATCTGATTGTTGGAGGCGCCGAGCCCAATGCCGAGCTGAGGAATGTACTGCGACCGGGCCTTCATCATTGCATAGCGGGCCTGAACGAAGCGCTCCGCAGCCGCTTGCAGATCCGGATTTGCCGCCAGGGCCTGCTCGATGAGCTTGGTCAGCACCGGATCGTCGTACAGTTTCCACCAATCCGGACGGAGTTCGGCATCGGCCGGCATCGCCTCCACAAAAGGACTCGACCCATGCCATGAGGCAGGGACGACATATTCAGGTGGAGTATACGTGGGGGCCAAATCGACTGCCGGGACACCAATTACTACAAGCAGGCAGGGTGAGTGCCAGCAACAGGAAGCTCGCGCACAGCGCCGCGGCGCGACCGGTATGCGAGACCTCCGCTCTCGATGGTAAGCGCTTGCACGTCATTTGGACGTGGCTTTCGTGGTCGGTGACTCCTTTGCCGAAGTCTCAAAATCAACCTGATATCCAGGTGCGGGCGTGACGATGATCACCTTGTCGCCTTCCAGCAACGCAGCGCTGGGATTGTTGATAATGCGGTCGCTCGCGGAAATCCCGTCTGTGACCTCAATGGCATTGTCGAGGACTCTGGTTATGGCGATGGGTTTGAAATGCACGCGGTCGTCCTCACTCACCAAGCCTATTTGCGCGCCGTGCTCCTGGAAGACCAACGAAGTGGTTGGTATAGTGAGAACGTTCCTGTCGACCGGAGCCGTGAGACGGACTGTGGCGTAGGAGCCGGGCCAAAGCGTCCCGTCCGCGTTGTCAATCTCGAAAACTGTGATGGCCGTACGCGTGCTGACGTCGAACCCACGAGCGACGGTTAGAAACTTGCCGATGAAATGACGATTGGGGAATTGCGGCACCGTCACGTCGGCCGTCAAGCCTGGCTGGAGAAAGGGCCCGAACGCCTCAGGCACGCTGACGAAGAGGCGCAGCTTAGCTGACCTCGGCCACGGTAAAGAGGTCCCTGATTGCGCCAGCGCCACCCTCTCCAGAGCTCGCTTCTTTATTGACGTAGTTCCCAACGTTGATGTTGCGCACAGTCACCACCCCGTCAAAGGGTGCGACGATCGTCTTGAACCGGATGAGCGCATCGAAGTTCTTGACGTTCTGCTCCGCAGCATTGACTCTCGCCGCTTGGGCTTTCGCCTCTTGAACCTGTACCGAGATCGCCTGTTCCGAGACCGCCTGGTGCTGGCGCATATTCAAGTAGCGTTTCGCGGTCAGTTCAGCCAGGACATACTTGGCACGCTCGGTTTCCAGATCAGCCTTGGCTTGGGCATATTGGGCGTCGAGAGCCGGCGCGTTGATATCAGCAAGGATATCGCCCTGCTTCACGATTGCGCCGTAATCCTTGTACCACATCTTTACATAGCCGCTGACCTGTGCGTAAATCTGCGCCTCATACCAGGCCTGAATATTGCCGGGCAGCGTAATCGACTCGGTCGTCGGCAACGCCGATGGGGTGATCACGGATACCCTCTGGATAGCAGTGTCAAGAGTAGACTCCTTCAGCACTGCCGCATCGATTCCGTCCGACATAGAAACGGTAACCGAAATAGGCCACGCACACGACAATGGCCAGAATTGCCAGGCCTTTCCCACGCAGACTATTCATATCAGACATGCTCCTTTTGGCGAGTGGTCCGCCGATTATTGTAGATCATGGCGTACATGCAGGGCACAAAATACAGGGTAAAGATGGTGGCAACCAGTAGGCCGCCCATGACGGCGCGACCCAGCGGGGCATTCTGAGAGTTCGCCGTCGCCATCGGCAGCATGCCGATGATCATGGCTGCGGCGGTCATGAGCACCGGTCGGATACGTGCCTTTCCGGACTCCACTGCAGCCCGGATCGCGTCGCCATGGACGGCGATCCGCTCGCGGGCATAGGACACGAGCAGGATCGCATTGGCTGTCGCCGTACCCATCGTCATGATCGCACCCATCAGCGCCGGCACCGAAATATTCGTATGGGTCAGGAACAACGACCATGCGATGCCCGCCAGTGCGCCGGGCAAGGCCGTAATGATGATGAAGGGATCGACCCAGGATTGGAAATTGACGACGATCAGCAGATACACCAGCACGACCGCGGCGAGGAGGCCGAAGAGCATTTCACGAAGTGCGGCACGCATCACTTCGGCTTGGCCTTTGATTTCGATGATCGAGCCCTTGGGGATCTCTGACTCCATGCTGTGGATGACCTCCTCGGTCTCTTCCAGGACGGAATTGAGGTCGCGTCCCTCGGCGGACACGTAGACGTCGATCAGAGGCATGATATTTCCGTGCGTGACCGCACCGGGCGTGCCAATTGCTGAAATCTTCGCCAAATTGCCGAGAAGCTGCACATTTCTCACACCTTCCGTGGTTCGGTCCGTTCCTCCCGACCCACCGGGACGGTCATAAGATCTTTGACGCTCGTGAGCTGCGACTGCGGCGTATAGACATTGATCCGATAGGACATGCCGGTCTTGCGATCCAGCCAATACTTCTGATCCACCTGCTGACTGCCGGCGGTCGTCACGAGCATATTGTTACCGAAGTCCTCCTGGCTCATTTTCATGCCGAGCGCGAACTGGCGGTTGGATTCGGCGAGGAGGGTCGGCATACCCATCGGCTGCTGGACCACCACATCGCTGGAGCCGGGGATCTGCCGAATCTTGCTCGCCAATTTTCGGGCGAACGCATGGTTGGCATAGAGATCCGGGCCGTTAATCTGCACGTCGATCGGCGAAAGAGAGCCAAAGTTCAGAATCTTCGCGGTCAGATCGGCCGGCTGGAATGTGAATTCCGTCCCCGGATAGCGCTCTGCCAATCCCTTACGGAGAATGCGTCGAAAGTCCCACACCGGCGCCTTGCCATTCTTCAACGAGATCGTGAGGTCGCAATCCTGGGTGCCGACCGTCGGCGTCGGAATGAAGGCCAGGTTATGCGCTCCGACCGGTATGCCGCAATTGCTCACGATATCTGCGACCTCGCCTGGTAGCAACCGTTCGATATCCCTCGCCACCAGGGACGTGATACGCGCGGAAGCCTCGATGCGTGTGCCGAGCGGCGCCCGCATATGCATCGACAAGATCCCTGACTTGATTTCGGGAAAAAACTCGCGCCCGTTGAAGTAAAAGAGAACGAGGGAGGCTACCGCAATGCCCGAGGAGACGATGATGAAACTGACACGACGGGCGACCACCCGTTCGAGCTGCGCCGTGTAGCCGTCACGGAACTGCTCGAAGCGCTGTTGGAACGCCCGCTGGAAGCGGGCAAAGGGATTCTTCGACGGTTTCGCTTCGTGCTGTCCGCCCTCCGTAGGTGTGTGCGCTGTGTGGTGAGCCTTCAGAATATACTTCGCCATGGTCGGCACCAGCGTGTACGTCAGGATAAATGAGGCGATCATCGCGAAGATGACCGCTTCTGCCATCGGCGGGAACACCCAGCCGGAGATCCCGCTCAGATGGAACAGTGGGACCCAGACGATCGTGATGGCGAGCGTGGCGACGAACGTTGGAAGCAGGATCTGATTGGCGGCGTCGATGATCGCCTTCTCCAGCGGCGCACCCGTTTCGATGTGCGTATCGATATTTTCGATCATGACGGCGGCGTTGTCAACGAGAATGCCGACAGCCAGCGCCAATCCACCCAGGGTCATGACATTGATCGACTGCCCGAGCGCGTGCAGAGCGATGAGTGAGCTGAGGATCGACAGCGGGATCGAGGTGAGCACGATGACCGTTGGCCGCCAGGAGCCGAGCAGCAGTAGGACAATGAAGCCGACCAGCAAAGCGGCGATGATCATTTCGTGCACAACGTCCGAGATCGCCTGCTTCACGAAACCCGAGGCGTCGATGAGAAGTTTCACCTTTACGCCCTCGGGCACGACTTCCTGGATGCGTGGGATTACATCCTTGATCCCCTGCACCACCTCCAGGGTCGACGCCTCGCTGCTCTTCATCACGACGATGATGACGGCCTGCTGGCCATCAACGATTACGGCATTTGTTTGCACACGGCCCGCGAGGCGCGTCACGCTGACGTCGCGCAGATGAATCCAGGCATTACCCTCCTTCTTGATCGGGATGTCGTCGAAGTCTTCGATCTTCAGCGGTTGTGCGTTGGTCAGAACAATCCAGTCGGTTGACTTGATCTTGATGTCTCCCCCCGGCAACACGAGATTCTGCCTGTCGAGGGCTCGGTGGATGTCCGCCGGCGTGAGATGCCGGGCGAGTAATTTCTGCTGATTGAGATTGATCATCACCTGCATGTCCTGGCCCCCGTAGGGATGCGGCAGGATCGCGCCCGGGATCGTGACCAGGAGGGGTCGGATTCGCATGATGCTAAGGTTATAGAGCTCCGCCGGTGTATGTGAATCGGAGGTGACTTGCAAGGTGGCCACCGGCACTTGGGATGGGAACAGCCGCATGACCATGGGCGCGTTAATATCCGGCGGCAGTGCTTTGACAGTGGTCTGCGCAATCGCCGCGATATCGGCTTCGCTGCCACCCAGATCGACACCGTCCTGAAGATAGACATTGATGATGGCGTTGCCGAATAACGAATTGCTCCAGATGTATTTGATGCCCTCTACTGTCTGAGTTAGAAATCGTTCAAACACATAGGTGATACGCCCTTCGACATCCGCCGGCATCAGGTTGTCGTAGATCCAGACGATGGAACTGACAGGAATTTGAATAACCGGAAAGACGTCGGTCGGTGCTTCCTCCGCAGCCAACGCCCCGAACACCAGGATGAGGATGGCCAGAACAACAAATGTGTACGGTTTTCGCAGGGCAACGAGGACGAGTTTATTCATGGATGAAGCCCCCCCGCCCAAGCGGTGTGGCGCTCTAGTCGCTCACGAGCAGCTCTGCGAAACACATGCAGGATCTCGTAGCGAACGGCTCGATTGCTAGAAAAGCCTGACTGGTGTATTCGCTTCCGCCTGCTGCCATAGTTCCGTGCTGCATTGCTTCTCTTTGAATCCGTCCTCCATTCCACGATTCAACCCCCGGTTCTTGTTTCGATGCACTAGCCTCTTCGCTTCAGAACGGCACGGTGTCCTTATTTCCGTTGGCACTCTAGCTCCACTCCATGATGGAGCCATGAAAAAATCATGAAAAAATCTTCATCGACGCCACGCGTCCCACGTTCTTGATTCATATTCCACATCTGAAAAGAACCAGCCCTCGCGGGCAGGCTTCATCGTATTGTATTCGCACAATATGGCCAGAATTGCCAGGCCTTTCCCACGCAGACTATTCATATTCAGACTTGCACCTTTTGGAGAGTGCTCCGCCGGTTGTAGATCATGGCGTACATGCAGGGCACAAAATACAGGGTAAAGATGGTGGCAACCAGTAGGCCGCCCATGACGGCGCGACCCAGCGGGGCATTCTGAGAGTTCGCCGTCGCCATCGGCAGCATGCCGATGATCATGGCTGAGGCGGTCATGAGCACCGGTCGGATGCGAGCCTTTCCGGACTCCACCGCAGCCCGGATCGCGTCGCCATGGACGGCGATCCGCTCGCGGGCGTAGGACACGAGCAGGATCGAATTGGCTGTCGCCGTACCCATCGTCATAATCGTGCCCATCAGCGACGGCACCGAAATATTCGTGTGAGTCAGGAACAACGACCATGCGATACCCGCCAGTGCGCCGGGCAAGGCCGTAATGATGATGAAGGGATCGACCCAGGATTGGAAATTGACGACGCTCAGCAGATACACCAGCACGACCGCGGCGAGGAGGCCGAAGAGCATTTCACGAAGTGCGGCACGCATCACTTCGGCTTGGCCTTTGATTTCGATGATCGAGCCCTTGGGGAGCTCTGACTCCATGCTGTGGATGACCTCCTCGGTCTCTTCCAGGACGGAATTGAGGTCGCGTCCCTCGGCAGACACATAGACGTCGATCAGAGGCATGATATTTCCGTGCGTGACCGCACCGGGCGTGCCAATTGCTGAAATCTTCGCCAAATTGCCGAGGAGCTGCACATTTCTCGCAGCTCCCGAGGAATCGTCGTCGTCCTCCTCCTCCCGACCCACCGGGACGGTCATAAGGTCGTTGATGCTCGTGAGCTGCGGCTGCGGCGTATAGACATTGATCCGATAGGACATGCCGGTCTTGCGATCCAGCCAATACTTCTGATCCACCTGCTGACTGCCGGCGGTCGTCACGAGCATATTGTTACCGAAGTCTGTCTGGTCCAGGTTCATGCCGAGCGCGAACCGGCGGTCGGATTCGGCGAGGAGGGTCGGCATACCCATCGGCTGCTGGACCACCACATCGCTGGCGCCGGGGATCTGCCGAATCTTGCTCGCCAATTTTCTGGCGAACGCATGGTTGGCATAGAGATCCGGGCCGTTAATCTGCACGTCGATCGGCGAAAGAGAGCCAAAGTTCAGAATCTTCGCGGTCAGATCGGCCGGCTGGAATGTGAATTCCGTCCCCGGATAGCGCTCTGCCAATCCCTTACGGAGAATGCGTCGAAAGTCCCACACCGGCGCCTTGACATCCTTCAACGAGATCGTGAGGTCGCAATCCTGGGTGCCGACCGTCGGCGTTGGAATGAAGGCCAGGTTATGCGCTCCGACCGGTATGCCGCAATTGCTCACGATATCTGCGACCTCGCCTGGTAGCAACCGTTCGACATCCTTCGCCACCAGGGACGTGATACGCGCGGAAGCCTCGATGCGTGTGCCGAGCGGCGCTCGCATGTGCATCGCCAAAATGTTTGACCGGATTTCGGGAAAAAACTCGCGCCCGTTGAAGTAATAGAGGACGAGGGAAAGTGCCGCAATGCCCGAGGCGACGATGACGAAACTGACACGACGGGCGACCACCCGTTCGAGCTGCGCCGTGTAGCCTTCACGGAACTGCTCGAAGCGCTTTTCGAACGCCTGCTGGAAGCGGGCAAAGGGATTCTTCGACGGTTTCGCTTCGTGCTGTCCGCCCTCCGTAGGTGTGTGCACTGTGTGATGAATCTTCAGAATATACTTCGCCATGGTCGGCACGAGCGTGTACGTCAGGATAAATGAGGAGAACATCGCGAACATGACCGCCTCTGCCATCGGCGGGAACACCCAGCCGGAGATCCCGCTCAGATGGAACAGTGGGACCCAGACGATCATGATGGAGAGCGTGGAGACGAACGCTGGGAGCAGGATCTGATTGGCGGCGTCGATGATCGCCTTCTCCAGCGGCGCACCCGTCGCGAGGTGTGTATCGATATTTTCGATCATGACGGAGGCGTCGTCGACGAGAATGCCGACGGCCAGCGCCAATCCGCCCAGGGTCATGACATTGATCGACTGCCCGAGCGCGTGCAGGGCGGTGAGCGAGACTGAGGATCGACAGCGGGATCGAGGTGAGCACGATGACCGTTGGCCGCCAGGAGCCGAACAGCAGCAGGACGATGGTACCGACCAGCAAAGCGGCGATGATCATTTCGTGCACCACGTCCGAGATCGCCTGCTTCACGAAACCCGAGGCGTCGATGAGAAGCTTCACCTTCACGCCGTTGGGCACGATCTGCTCGATGCGCGGGATGATGTCCTTGATCCCCTGCACCACCTCCAGGGTCGACGCCTCGCTGCTCTTCATCACGACGATGATGACGGCCTGCTGGCCATCAACGATTACGGCATTTGTTTGCACACGGCCTGCGAGGCGCGTCACGCTGACGTCGCGCAGATGGATCCAGGCATTACCCTCCTGCTTGATCGGGATGTCGTCGAAGTCTTCGATCTTCAGCGGTTGCGCGTTGGTCAGAACGATCCAGTCGGTTGACTTGATCTTGATGTCCCCCCCCGGCAGCACGAGATTCTGACTGTCGAGGGCTTGGTGGATGTCTGCCGGCGTGAGGTGCCGGGCGAGTAATTTCTGCTGATTGAGATTGATCATCACCTGCATGTCCTGGCCCCCGTAGGGATGCGGCAGGATCGCGCCCGGGATCGTGACCAGGAGGGGTCGGATTCGCATGATGCTAAGGTTATAGAGCTCCGCCGGTGTATGTGAATCGGAGGTGACTTGCAATGTGGCCACCGGCACTTGGGATGGGAACAGACGCATGACCATGGGCGCGTTAATATCCGGCGGCAGTGCCTTCACAGTGGTCTGCGCAATCGCCATGATATCGGCTTCGCTGCCACCCAGATCGACGCCGTCCTGAAGATAGACATTGATGATGGCGTTGCCGAATAACGAATTGCTCCAGATGTATTTGATGCCCTCGACTGTCTGAGTTAGAAATCGTTCAAACACATAGGTGATACGCCCTTCGACATCCGCCGGCATCAGGTTGTCGTAGATCCAGACGACAGAGCTGACAGGAATTTGAATAACCGGAAAGACGTCGGTCGGTGCTTCCTCCGCAGCCAACGACCCGAACACCAGGATGAGGATGGCCAGCACCACAAAGGTGTACGGCCGGCGCAGAGCAATGAGAACGAGATTATTCATGGATGAAGCCCCCCCGCCCAAGCGGTGTGGCGCTCTAGTCGCTCACGAGCAGCTTCGCGTAACACATGCAGGATCTCGTCGCGAACTGGCTCGCTCGCCGGAAGAGGCCGAATCGCATATTGACTTCGGCTTTCTTTCCACGGTCCAACTCTCAGTTGTCGATTCGACGTGACAGGCTCTGTGCGTCAGGACGTCACGGTGTTTTTCCTGTTGGCACCTTAGCTCCATCACATGATGGGTCCATGAAAAAATCATGAAGAATTCTTCATCGATGTTACGAGTCACGCGCTTGTGATTCGTATTCCATATCTTGAATGAACCAGCCTTCGTAGGCAGGAATACGTTGCCTTCACGCAGTCATCCTACAGCCAATTTCATACATTCGGCGAGTCAAAATACTCCCCACTAGTAAATTACATGATAAACCTGTGACTTCCCTCAGTAGGGTCCGCTCGTGCAAACCCCTATCCTCTCTTTATGCACGGTCATCGAGCGGGAGTGGAGGTTCCTATCGCTTCACCACTTATCCTTCTTTCGAGGTATGGTATGGCCACGAGGCTGTGCAGATGCGTCACCGAGGCATCAACGTGGACAAGTTCGAATCGTGAGACCGGCTCTTCATCTATCAACTCGCTTGGCCTGAAAGCTTTTGTCTCGATCGCAGGACACCGTCCGATTTGCCTGTCACCGGCGGAGTGCAAGCTCTTGCCGCCGGTTCCTTCGCGGATGGATAATGGACAGAGATGAGAAGAGCTCCATGGTGTTGGCTTAACCAGTCACAGAAGAACTTACTTCGGACTCCTAATTGAGCCGTCGAGTCCTCAATCCGCTCAAGGTGAATCGGTGTAAACCATGTATCGTAAACAGGACACGAAGAGTCACCATACAACCAGACGGCTGCTGATCCTTATCATCGGTTTGGGCATCGGCGTCTTCTTCCTCGATCTCTCTCTTCCTCTGGGAATCGGGAATTCTGTGCTCTACGGTGGGCTCGTCATTCTGTCCTTTCTCTTGCCATATCGGAAAGGCCCACTGATCACGGCGATCATTTGCTCTGTGGTCGACATGACCGATATTATGCTGAAGCCCACGCTGGATGGCGTGCCACTGTGGATGGGCATCACCAATCGGTTGTTCAGCCTGACGGCGATTTGGCTGCCCTTGCTGTTCTTCCTGCATCGGCGACGGGCCGAAGAACTGTTACAGCGGGCGCACGATGAACTCGAAACGCGGGTGGAGGCTCGCACACATGAGCTCGCCACTGTGAATCAAGCGCTCGTCACGGAGATCAAAGAACATATGGAAACCGAACATTCACTTCTGACGAGCGACGCCGTGTTGCGGGCCAGTCAGCACGAACTCCAGCAGAGTCGTGCGGATTTGCGGGCCTTGGCAGGCCAGCTGCTGACCGCACAGGAAACAGATCGGCGGAGAATATCCCGCGACCTGCACGACGACATCAATCAACGCCTCGCAATGCTCTCGATGGATCTTCGACGGATGGAGAAAGATCCGTCGAACGATCCTGAGCCTCTCCGGGATGGGATTCGACGGGTATCCGACAGCCTGGCGGCTGTCTCGAACGATGTTCGACAAATGGCCTATCGCTTTCATCCGTCCATTCTTGATGACTTGGGGCTCTTGAAGGCCGTACGCCACCTGGTCAATGAGTTTTCCGAGCGCACAGGCATCCAGTGCTCCTATGTGCATAAGGACCCGGCGGGCATACTGCCGCCCGACGTGACCATTTGTATTTATCGTGTCGTACAGGAATGCCTCAGCAACATTTCCCGGCATGCCAAGGCCACACAGGTGGAGGTCGAGCTGATTTGCGAGTACGATGAGGTCAGCCTCTCAGTCCGTGACAACGGCGTGGGATTTGACGCCTCGCACGGAGATCAGATGAGCGGGCATTTGGGCTTGCTGAGTATGAAAGAGCGTGTACGCATGGCCAAGGGAACGTTGGAGGTGGAGTCAACACCCCAGCACGGCACAGAGATCCGGGTGGATATTCCATTGGATCGAGGAGAGCCCCATGCCTAAACCACGCGTCCTGCTGGCAGACGATCACGTTCTTGTCCTCGAGGGGTTTCGCCGTATCCTGCAAGAGCACTATGAGCTGGTCGGGACAGTCGGGGATGGGTACGCGCTTCTGGCTGCTGCGAAGACCGTCCAGCCCGACATTGTCATCCTGGATATCTCGATGCCGTTGCTCAACGGCATCGACACGGCGGCGCAGCTGAAGAAAGATTTGTCCAACCGCCAAGATCATTATCGTGACGATGCATGCCGGTGCGGATTATGTGCGATCGGCCTTCGAGGCAGGAGCGTCGGCCTATGTGCTCAAGGGGTCGGCAGTCGATGAATTGGAACAGGCGATTCGGGCCGTGCTCGGGGGCCATTCCTACATTACGCCGCTGATCACGAAAGAGCTGGTCGATGTCTATTTGTCCACCCCTTCGGAGAAACCGAGAGGCCTTACTCCCCGCCAGCGCGAAGTCCTGCAGTTCCTCGCCGAGGGACGGACGGCCAAGGAGATTGCCAATCTCTTGCATATCACATCACGAACCGTCGAGTTTCATAAGGGACAGATCCTGGACCAGCTCAAGCTCAAGACTACTGCAGATTTGATCAAATACGCACTCACCCACGGCATCGTCAACGCACTGTAATCGACAGATTGGCCCTTCGCGTCCTCGTAACAATTCCTGACACTCCTGCGGTTTTTACGAGTTTCTTACCATGAGCAACGGCGGTATATTTGCGCGTAATGAACTCCTGAACACAGCTAGTCCTCTTCGCATGCGGTGATGAGATGGCTTTCGCGTTACTGGACATTGTCGAGCAGCAGGCGCGAGCGAATAAGCTCGATGCGGCGCTCGACACGGCTAGCAGGATTGCTGATGCGACTGACTGGTCAGCTGCTATGGAAGCCATCGCAATCGGTCAATTCAAGGCCGGAGACCAGCATGGCGCTCTTCACACAGCCAAACTGATTCCCCATGACATCAACCGTAGCGGTGTCTTGATGCACATTGCGTTCGCACAGGCACGATCGGGACACGTGAACGGCGCGATCGAGACAGTCAATCACATCAAAGCGCCATTACGAAGAGATGCGGTACTGCTCGGGATCGCATTCATCCAAGCGAGAGCCGATGACATTCCAGGAGCTCTCGCCACGACGCGCAATATGGGGAGTAAATTAGCTCGAGCAAGAGCCTATAGGGAGATCTCTCAAAAAGGTTGGCTTAAGCCTAGTGAGAAGAAGTCACTACCGCGCCCTGTGGCTCCCCAATCTGTATCCTTTGCGAACCATCCGGTTTGAGCTTCCAAGAAGCATCCGACGCGCGGTTTAGGAAAGCGCTTTCACCAGCCTACTCAGGCTCATTCCAGCCAAGTCTAGCCAAGAGTTACAGAAAAAGCGAACTTTACCTGGAGTAGGCTGGAATGAGCTGGAGTGAGGTGGAGTTGAGCACAAAATGAGCACAATCGTCTTCCCGATCTGTACCCTTTGCGAGCCTTGCGGCTTGAGCCTCCAAGAGGACTTGTCGCGTGAATCACACGGATCAGGAACGTTTCAGACCAACATAGAACCTGGGCCCGGTTAAGGGAGGCAGGTCAGCACTATGCCGATCCGAAATAGTACGCCGACCTTGCCCTCTGTAAATATTGACAAGTGTTGAAGCAACGCGACAATCCCGGACTAATTGCAGTTTGTCGCGGCGTTCTATGCCGGTCATTATACTGATTAGTTCGGCGACTGGAACGTGCGTTATAGATCCTACTCTGTCTACCAACCGGTTCCGCGAGAACGGGCCAACGGCATGCGTTGCTGGTGACGGTCGGGGTTCGTGCGCTAAAGAGGTCGGTCATGCAAAAATTGATTGAAGGAATCCATCAATTCCAAGCCGAGGATTTCGTTCCGTTGCAGCGGTTGTTTGAGCAGTTGGCGAAGGGCCAGAACCCCGAAACCCTGTTCATCACCTGTTCCGACTCTCGCATCGTCCCGACCATGCTGACGAAGGCAAAGCCCGGCGATCTCTTCATCCTTCGCAATGCCGGGAACATCGTCCCACCGCATAGTGCGGGCCAGGGAGGGGAAGCCGCGACCATCGAGTACGCCGTGGCGGCTCTCAGCGTCAAGGACATCATCATCTGCGGCCACTCCCATTGCGGAGCGATGCAGGGTTTGCTGCATCCTGAACAGGTCGCGTCACTTCCTGCCTTCTCGTCATGGTTATCGCACGCCGAGACGACCCGCCGCATTGTGCGTGAAAACTACGGCCATCTTGACGGGGAGCGTTTGCTGACTGCCACGGTCGAAGAGAATGTGTTGGTACAGCTTGAAAACCTGCGGACGCTCCCGGCGGTCGGTTCCCGACTGGTGCGAGGCGACCTGCACCTGCATGGTTGGGTCTACAAAATCGAAACTGGTGACGTGTTCGTCTTCGACGTGGAGAACGGACAATTCGTAAAACTTGCGAGTACAGCCCTCACATCAAAGCCAGCGTTCGACGACGGACCACTCACATCATCTGAGCGTCTTCGGGGCGAACTGTCATGAGTTTTCAAACACGAGAATGATTCTGGCGGGAAACGTTTGCCCTCCATGGGTCGATTAGTCCCCACGTCATGCCCTTCGTCTTAATATTCGGCCTTGCCGCCAGTGGCATCTGTGGAATTTCCTGGTTTGTAGAAACGCAGTTTCAGGTGAGGATCGCGCTGGCCATCGCCCCCTTTGAATTCGCTGGTGCGGCTTTGGGACTTCTGCTTATCCTACGGACGAATGCGGGGTATGACCGCTGGTGGGAGGCTCACATAGTTTGGGGCGGCATCGTCAACCAATCACGCAATCTCGTCATCGGTGCGATGGCCTATGGACCGAATAATTCGGAATGGCGAGAGAAGATTGTGCGGTGGGCCGCGGTGTTTCCGCATGTGGCACGTCTCAGTCTACGGGGTGAACTCCCTTCGTCCGAAATTACCAACTTGGTTGGTCCAGACGATGCTCGCCGAGTAGCAACGGCCGAGCACATGCCGAGTTTCGTGGCCTTGATACTCGGTAATCTGCTTCATGAGGCCCGTGAAACATTGAAGATGGATGGGTTCGCGTTCATCCAACTAGACCGAGAGCAAAGCGCCTGATTGATCGACCATATAGGAGTGTGCGAGCGTATTGCAAAAACCCCGCTGCCACGAGCGTATTCCATTAACATACGACGTTTCATCACGGCCTTTCTTCTCATGCTGCCGTTCTGCCTCCTTCATCCGTTAGATAGCGTTTGGCTTGTCCCGTTGATTACCATGGTCGTAGCCTACCCGCTACTGTCTCTCGACCATATCGGGGTCGAACTGGAGAAGCCGTTCTCGACAAGTAGCCTGAGTCACTTGCCTCTCAATGACATCTCGGCAGCCATCGAACGGAACGTGCTGGCCGCCCTTCAGATGAAGCAGGCAGATATGATAGCGGCAGTGCGAAACACTCCAGTTTCAAATGAGTAGCACCGCCGAAGAAGGCGGTCAACCCGAGCGGTGGATCGGGCGTGTTCTGAAATCAAAGTCTCTTGGCCACCGCCGCGTGACCTTGGTCGTCAGCCAAAAGGCAACAGCGCCATCGAGAGAGTGGTCCGTAATCAGCCGGTTACTTTCGCGCATGGAATTCGAACGAGGCATCCCCAGTGTCCAGGTTCGTTAGGTCCGGGGAGCCGAGTTGGCCTCGAACCAGACAAAAATGGGTCGTAAAACGGTTGTATAGCGAAGCTATTTTCCGCACGTTCTAACGGTTTCTCTTCCGCCACTCCCACGGCGGCACCGGCTGGGGATCAACCCAGAAGCATTTTCGGGCCTCCCGTGCTTGCTTCTCTAACCTTTCCAGCACCGCATCACCCGGCGCAGACTTTCGATACCACCAGCACCAGCCTTGCTTTACGAGATCCTGATGGGTTCAAAAGGCTTGCGAAATCATTAGCGGATATCTTTGTGATTTCTTTGAGGATCAAGACTAGAAGTCAGAGGGGTCACAAACAACTGATTTTGACTAATCAAACGACCAAACGAGACCTATGGAAACGGTTCTCTCTTGCTCGCCCCCACACGCAGCGTCAATGAAAGTCGCTCATCTTCAGCTGGCCATTCCTATTCGGGGAGCGCAATGGTGATCAGCATTCCACCCATCACGTCTCCTGCCTTGAAATCCCTCTTTGGGCTTTTCGGGTGCACATTGTGGCAATCGGCGCAGTGTTGAGACACGGCTTTATCGGCATAGAGTGCTTGGAAGATGCGAGCCTTGCCCTCGGTTGTAACGGCTGTATAGGGACGATCGGGATTCTCGAGGATCTTCATCAGCCCGGTCTGCTCGAATTCTGTCGTTGGGCGATGCTCTTTATTTATCGCCCAACTGCTGATCAGGCGGAATCGAATCGCTTTTCCCTGTTTAGCCATGAGCTGCCCCGATTCCTGTAAAAATTGGGCGGGTAAAGGGAGACCTCCGTCCACTCTCCAGTGTTCCGAGGCAGAGACCATACCTTTCTCCCTCATCCGATCTACAACCTCGGTCTGGTAAAAAGCTCGATCCGCCTGGACCACACTATGCACATACTCGGCCACGATTTCGGGGGATATGCCCTTGGGGGAATCTGTCTCCTTGCTCGCGGCAGAGAACACCCACTGACCGAGTAAGCAAGTGAAGGTGATTCCAACAACGAGCCCCAACCAAAGACCTTTCATCATCACGATGCGTCCTCCATTCCTTGTTCTACTTGTGACTTGATTCGCTCTTAGTCTCCGACAGTAGCACTCTCAAATCAATAATTCCGAACAGCTTTTGAACTATTTGTTTGTGAACCTTGTCCAGCCGTCGGAACAAACCTATATCTCTTATCATTCTGCTGCGTCAATCCTTGAAAATGATTTTGAACCCCGAGTAGCGAAGAGAGTGGAGAGGAGGATTTGTTTTTGCTTTTAAGTGTACTGCCCCACTTAATTCCTGGGCAGTTTGTTGAACAATATAAACTATACTTTCTGCTAAGAATTCAGCTGCTTCGAGTCCCCACTTCCTAAGAGCCATCCAGATACATTCGCTCGTGATTCTGGTGAGAGACCTTCGGCTGTCTTCTGGTGCGGAGGGTCTTGAACAAATTCAGTGGGTTTCCTGCATCCGACTGACTTAGCCATCTGTCCACAATTTAAGTGGGGCACAACAATCGATGTGGCAACGACTGAGTATCGGACTTCCTTCGGTAGTTCCTATCCTCATTACCACGGCTAGAATCTCATAGACACGAGCGCAGGCTCTGTGATTCAATTTACACTTACAGTCGTAGCGTTCGGGGAGTAAATCGCAAATCATTGATTCGTAAAGGCATATTCGCTGCCGTATTAAACTATGGCCATTACAGAAACCTCGAGAACGCACCCTATCAAGCCTATGGACCAGATTGAGAGAAACTACCGAGCACTCTTGGCTGTCGCGCTTGTGCTCAATTCGCAGCGAGAAATGCAGAGCCTCTGGGAAGCGATTACCGCCGAGATCACCAAAGTCATTCCGTGGGCACGGGCATCTGTCACCCTATACGATCGTGAGGCCGATGGATTCAGGTTTTATGTCATCGCAACGACGATGACGCAGGTGGTGCTCCAACGCGATACCATTGTTCCTCGTGCTGGAAGCGGGATGGGTTGGGTGTACGATCAGAAAGCTCCCCACATCCGTCCCGACCTGAAGCAGGATCAAGTCTTCCTTGAAGACACATGGTACCTTCAAGAAGGCCTTGGACGAATGATCAATCTGCCTCTTCTCGTGAGAGACAGATGCCTCGGCATTCTGAATATTGGCAGCATAGAGTCAGTCGCTCCTGATCCAGGGGATCTCGAGTTCTTGACGCAAGTGGCACTGCAGATCGCGTATGCAATCGATCATGTCCATGCGTACGAGCAGATCGCTCGACTACAAAATCAACTTGCCAAGGAAAACGTCTACCTCACCGAAGAAGTGAGATGTATGAAGAACGTAGACTCAATGGTGGGAAAGAGCCTTGCCTTTCGGCGCGTAATAGGCCTCGCACGCGACGTAGCGCACACTCCATCGACCGTGTTCATTACCGGTGAAACGGGAACCGGTAAAGAACTGATTGCTCAAGCGATCCATGATTGGAGTCCCAGGCACCAGAAACCTATGGTTCGCGTCAATTGTGCCGCCTTTCCGGCCGGGTTGGTCGAAAGTGAATTGTTTGGCCATGAACGAGGCGCGTTCACCGGGGCCGACCGCGCACGCGAAGGCCGTTTTGAACTGGCCCATGGTGGAACCCTCTTCTTGGATGAAATCGGTGAAATGCCGTGGGAGACACAGGCCAAGTTGCTCCGAGTCATACAAGATGGCGTGGTCGATCGGCTGGGAGGGAAACAACCGATTCGTGTTGATGTTCGCGTGATCGCCGCCACGAATCGCAACTTACCTGCCGCCGTCAAAAACGGCGCATTTCGTGCCGATCTGTTTTATCGGCTGAATGTCTTCCCTATCAGCGTGCCTCCATTAAGGAATCGCCCAGATGATATCCCCATATTGGCTCGCCATTTCCTGAAACAATACGGCCTGAAACTCGGCCGTTCGTGTGAGGACATTGACCAGGGATCTTTAGAACGGCTGATTCGCTACTCCTGGCCTGGCAATGTCCGTGAATTGGAAAATGTGATCGAGCGAGCGATGATTCTCTCTCGTGAACCAGTGTTGAGGATCGACGAACAGGTCTTGGGTGCACAGGAGGACTCCTCCTTCACCGTGTCGCCACCGGCGAACCTCAAAGATCTGGAACGACAGCACATTCTGCAAACTCTCACACTGACAAATTGGCGCATCGAAGGTCCCGATGGAGCGGCTCTCCGCTTGGGAATCAATCCCGGCACGTTGCGCAGCCGGATGAAACAGTTTGGGATGACACGACCGTCGTCTCGCTGACAGCACAGCATATCCTTCCTGCACGACTTCCCTCTAGACCCTCTCACCTAGACCCTCTCAGAAGGGGCAGCCCTTGAACATTCATGAGAAGAGCCCCCGACTACCCGTGATCCATCATGGGATACCGAGGGTCCTCTTCACGTGCTCTCCAGGCGCCCGCAACGAGACTCCAGCATTTCAATGAGTTGCGCCCGAGTGGTTGAAAAGAGTTAGAGCGGCACGGCCTGTGCTTTAACTCAACGCTAGAAGCACAATATCACTCATCACTTTGAGGACCGTTAATGTTCTGGAAAGGAGAAACACCATGACTATGATAGATGCTGTATTGATGAATGGTTCGCAGTACCTCTGTTCGCTTGGACTCCTGGCCATGGCATGGGGATGGTTGCAGCGGAGTGAATAAGGTTCGGCAGCCTCGAAAGACACCGAACGAATCGATGGGGCATTCACTCGAACGTCATTGACAGAATCGACAGTAGAGACCGTCAAAGAGGAAAATCCTCTTTTTATAGACGATGAACTGATCTGTTGATCTCCTAGACGCCCGTTGTAGGACGACGCCTACAGACACAGCATTGATCTCAAGGTATACCCCTGGTGCAATCCCGCCATCAAAACCGGAGTGCGCGACGATGCCTCCGAACCTCGAACTGTTCACCACTTCAGTGCTCCTTATCGACGGAAACCACGCCGACCGAGCGTACTTTGCAGAGGGACTGAAGAGTTGCTCGCCTGACTATCTGATACTAGATGCCGCAAACGGGCAATCAGGACTGGATCTCTACCGGTCTCGACGGATGGATTGCGTGGTGATGGAACTCGAATTGCCCGATCGGTCGGGCTTCGAAGTGTTAATAGAATTAGTTCCGCTTGTCCGCAAGCCGAAGATCGCTGTGATTGTACTTACCCACGTGGCACGTCAAGGCTCGCGTGCCTTAGCCGAACAAAATGGCGCATATGCCTATTTTGTAAAAAAATTCACGTCAGGCGAAGATTTAGATCGAGCCATTCAGCGTGCTGTCTCGCTGGTGGGACTGCTGCCCAAAGAAGATCGGTTTCGGCCCATCTTGAGCAGACAGAAATGATTTCAGAATCGGCACACGTCCTGCGCCGATACGCCCGCAATTAAATAATGTATAGCAGAGGGATGATTCGTGGAGCCCAATTCAAAAATCAGACTAATTTATTCTGACCTCCCCAAATGCATAGCATGCAAGCGAGTTCTCCGGAAGGACCAAGCAGTCGGACCGGTCTGTTTGGAATGCTTCAATGCGCGAATCTCAGCTCCGAATGCATAAATTCAAAATAGCCCGCTCTCCCTTCCCGAATCGAGACGCGGTTCCCCCTTCATTCAGGTCAATGGTGTGTCAGGCGTTTTGGCACCAGGACCGAACTCCCCCCTTCAATACTGATCCGCATTCATGCTACCGCGCACACACCAGGCATGGAAGGTAATCGTCTTAAAGCCGTGAAGCACCTTGCCGGTGTCGAAGAACACGAGCCACGCGCTGTTCGGAGTGCCTGCGACCGTTGTGGCCGACCAATACACGTCCATCTGCACGTTGGTAAAGGGATGGCCCAGGGGCAGGGTAGGCCCTGTACTCATGGAAAGATCCATCAGACTCGCCAATTCAAAAATCGACGGCAGCCTCCAGCCTTTCCGGCCGCCCACGTCCTTATCGGCGCAGGCAGCACGCGCATCGGCCCAGGACACCTGGTTTGTTTCCAGAGTCTTTTCCCACACGAGCCCGGTTTCATCGTCTCGCACCGCCGCACCCCCGAAGGCACTCAAGATAGTAAACCGCGAGGCGCTCGGCAGCTTCTTGTCCCGATTCTGCATGAGTGCGGAAGCATTCGTGGTGGGATTGGATTTCGAAAGGGGAGCCTCAAAGGCACTGCTCACCCCTGCCCCAATAGCAAACCAACTCCCGACCAAGACACAGAGTCCTCGCATCAGCATGGAACTATTAGACAGCTGCATCATGCTTCTCATGCGATCCCTCCTGTCGTTGTGGTGGTCTAAAGTGTGGCCCATCTTCCGCCTGGAGACACAGCGCGTCAATACCTTAAATCAAGCAGCGATGGATAGAGGGCTGGAGGACTGAAACCCGCTGATTCGCTAATGGCGGCAGGCCAATTATTCGAACAGCTCAAGGGCGCTATCCCGTTGCAATGAGCTGCTACTATGTCGGCCTTCACGATCCGGTGGCTGGGTACATTGCGATCGGCCAATCTTGGCCGTTGGATGACTTCCAGGGGCTCTCTGGCTTTGTACGACAAGGCGAAAGCGATATTGCTGCAAACGATGGGAGAAATCCCGCCACTACCTGAGGACTACAACTTCGGTTGACCGCTCAGGTCTGCATCACATTGGCCCATACAACAACTCCTCCCCCATCCAAAGACGATCACGATTCCCCTCATGCTCCGCCGAGCGCGGCGAAAACTATTTCAGCCATCTGTTTGGATAGAAAAAGGGGGGGGGGTCCGCTGGGCACCATATGGGCACCGGAGATTTTCGAGAATCGCGTAAGTGATGGTGTCCCCAACGGGATTTTCAAGGAAGTGGCACAGTCGTTAAGGTTCAAAATCAAAGGCTCTGCTCATAACGTAATCAAGGCCCGCTGATTAAGAGGGATAAACAGCCATTTCTCATAAAGCTCGCTATTGCAACGGTTTCCCCATTTTAGTACGCAATATCGAGGTCTTGGAGCGTTCCATTAGTTCTATATCTTCCCGTTCCTTCCTTTCCTTTCCTGTCTTTTCTGGTCACAAAACTGGTCACATCCGTTTCAGGTAGAGGGGAGAGTATTATCTACGGTCTTCCTTTCGGCCCGACCCTAACATACGGGTCGGATCCGGTTAACGGGGGCCGGTCACAAATCCCTGACCGACTAACAGCCCGAGTACCACCTGCGCAAGACGGCGGTGATGTTCTGGTGGGATCTCCAGGAAGCGGACACCCATTGATAATGGGCGAACGGAACAGACCATCGCTGTTTCGATATGGATCGCTTCTTCCTCCACCGTTGACTTCAAGACCAATTCGATAAAGGATCCCTTGGGGAACCCCGTTGCCTGCAGGGTGCAGCCATCCATCGAAATTTCAGTGATTCGGTTGGTCACCGGCAACTGCTTGTGGTCGAGAACTTGGGCCTCGATGGAAGCCGGAAGGCGTATGTACTGACGCCGGTCGAACGCCTGCGTACTGTGGCGCGCACCGGCATGAAAGAGACGAAAGCGATTCGTGCACAGCTGGCATCGAAAGGGATACACATTGAGGCGGCTCAATAGGCGTTCGATCCTGCCATCCGGATAGGTCACGCGAACAAATGAAGTCTTACAACTTGGACAGTGCAATGCTCTCATGAACCAGATAGGACCTTGCTCTGCATTGGCCCTGACTTGCCCCCAGTTGTTAGGTCACCCTTCAGGTTGTTCATGCCGACCACTTCTAGGCAACCTTCGTACCACGTTCAATATGACGAGCCAGCTTTTTGAATTAGCAATAAAAGGGTTAATTTTTATTGCTGATAGTTCTTCTAAGATCCAGTCTTTGAATCCATCTTGATTCTCAATGAAGAGTCATTTTGTATCCCCGGCTGGTGGTGACATCCCAAGAACCGCCAGATAATTTCGGGTGATTTATCGCAATCCTTACGACGTGGCAAGTAGGATGGTACGCACTTCAACGGGCGCGTTCTGAATTGCCTCCGGCCAGGCAAAGGGCTACACGAGCCTCAATGGTCGGGTTTGGATAATCCCGTTCGCAGTCTGCTAAGAATTCGCTTTGCCAACCCTACCTTTATCCGAAGCTGTGCCGCGTGGTGATAGCACACTGCCGAACCTTGACGGATTGTAGTGGCGACACTGGGACAATAGGAACACCTCCACTCAGTAAACCCTGCCATGCTGGTCTCGTCCCTGTTCTCCATACACTAAGACTCTCCTCTATGAATGAAAGATCACACTGCGCAACAGAGTGT
>CAVPBK010000010.1:0-91264 GCA_963701855.1 Nitrospirota bacterium | reverse complement strand
ACCATAGGTCATGTCCCCGGCCCAGACCCGAGTTGGAGCCTCGACCGTGAACTGGCGATTGAGGGTGTTCGCCGCCACGGGGAACCGATGCTGGGACTGGGTGGTGGCACGCCACTTCTTCACCGTCTTGGCTCGGATGCCGTCCTGGCGCATCAGCCGCGCGACGCGATGCTCGCCGATGCGGTGTCCCTGTTTGAGCAGGGCATCCCAGATGCTGGGACTGCCATAGGTCTCGCGGGACTCTTGATGGATCACTCGAATAGCCGAGAGCAGGGCACGAGCGCTCACGGACCGGGGACTCTCAGGCCGTGACCGCCACGCGTAATAGCCCGCAGCCGAGACCGCGAGGGCGCGGCACATCATCCGGATCGGATAGCGACGGTCATGCTCCTGGATCGCGCGGTATCTCATTGGGACTCCTTCGCGAAGAACGCCGCCGCACGTTTTAAAAAATCCCGCTCCTTCCGCAGCGTCTCGTTTTCTCGTCTGAGCCGTGTCAGCTCGCCCTGCTCGGCCCGCACCGCCTGGCGCGTGCGGCCCTGGGATTCGACCTGCTGCTGCTCGCTCCTCCACCGATACAGCACATTGTCAGAAATCCCGAGCTCCCGCGCCACCTGGGCCACCGGCCGACCCGATTCCCGTGTGAGCCGGACGGCCTCGAACTTGAATGCGTTGGTAAAGTGACGTCGCGTTGTTGTTGCCATGCTGACCTCCAATTTCATGATTCTCCCACTTATGGAGGTGTCTATGAAATCAGGGGAGGGTCACCCTAACCCTTCACGCCTATCGCGACTTGCCCCTTACCCCCTCTGACGCTGGTTTGACTTCCTGCTATGAGAAGGCGCAGCATGGGTGCACTTATCCACACGACACAAAGGTGTACGGTGACCCCTTGCTAGTTTCTCCAATCCGGCCACACAGAATCGTTCAAGAATTGAATCGCGCCCTCTTGGCAGACTGCGCCATGAGGGCGTTGTTGTCTCTGCCGCGGTACGGACTTACCATCACACTAGAAGGAGGCTGAAATGAAACGATTAGCAGCTTTTTTGACCATACTGATCCTGGGATCGCCCGCGCTTGCCCTGGCGGAAGAACATGGGGGGTATCGAGGAATCGGATCGCTCTACTTCACCTTCATGGGCGCCATCCTGATCTATGGCGTCTATGATAGCTTCGGGAAGAAGGCGATGTATGTCATGGCGCCGATCATTGCGATCGGGCTCTATCTGATGTTACCTGAACACTAGCGGTTGTCGGGAATGGTGCGATGGAAGAGGGGTGGCCTGCTTAATCCAGCCAATCCTTCTCTTTCAGTTTCCGTGGAAGGTATTTTTTCGTAAGGTACTGGAAGTCTTTGTTGGCGAGGGCGTCCAGTTCGTACTTGAGTCCACTCGCAAGCATCCGCTTGATTTCCGCCTGCCAGGCCGGCTTCTGGAACCACTGATAGTTGAGAAGCTCTTTCGCGCGGGCGATGTCTTTCTCATTCAACTTGATTCCGACGTTACGCGGAAGTTCGTACCGTTCAGGGTCGGCGCTGGAAAGACCGATGAACTTGGCCTTGGGAATTGCCATGCGCTGGCTCTCGAAGGCCAGATTGATCGAGCCTTGCTTGATGACGGAATAGATATAGTACCCCCAGGGGTCGTTATCGACCAGGACATAGACCGGGAGCTTATATTCTTCGTGCAGCCGCCGAGCTAAGCGGCGAACCCCACGGGGTGGCTGTCCATTCCCCGTCAGCAGCACACAGTTATAGCGACGCCAGAATTTGTCCTCCGAGAGGCGGTTCCACTGCGTGCCTTTCTCCACCAGGAGCACAAAGTCCGCCGTGCAGCGGCGGATCTCCACATACTCCGGCTCGACAATCGACGGGACCGAGTAACCGCCTTTCCCCAACTTCGCGCAATCCACGCGATCGCCATCGTCACCAAGCACGAGCGGACCAACCACACTCCCCCCGTTCTCCGCACGCACATGCAACTCTTCCCGAAGCGCCACGAGCGACACTTCCAGATCCTCGATAATCGGGTCCGATTCGTCCTGGGTATCGAATGTATTCTCGTGCGAGTCCTGAATGGTGTGCTTGGTCCGGTAGTAGATCTCTCTAAGCGAAGTTGTCAGTTCCGCACGCTGAAGTTCGGAGAGTGCATCCGCGACCAATATGGTCTGCATGAATTTCTTGGCCATGCCTACGTTGAAGAATGAACGGGCCTGTTTCTTACTCCCCATCTCAAGCAGGCCCTTGCGCTCGTTGAATGTCACATTGGAAAGGGCACGAATCGGAATCGCCATCGTCGGATCTTTTGCCCGCTGCGCAGCTGTGATCACCAGATCGGCCAGCCCGATCAATTTCTTCTCGACCGCCCCATTCTTCGTTATCTTCGTTTTGGCCATGCGTCGTCCTACTTTTTCTTCCCTGTCAGGCGAGCCTTGCGACCTTTGCCTGCCGCACCAACCTGCTGTTGCTGTGCGGAAGCGCTCTTCTTTGGAGTTGATGGGATAGCTGCGGCCTTGCCAGACCCTTTCTTGACAGACCGCGTCTTTGTCGTCTGTCGCCGTCTAGACTTTGGGGAAATCGGCTTCTCTTCGGTTTCTATTTCATCGAGAGCGGTGGTCGCCGGTGAAACCTCCCCTTCAATGCCTTCCGCTGTGACAATGATGGAGTGCGGCAGACCTTCCGGTCCTGCGCCGGTCTTGCCGAGTGTTTCATCTGTCTTGATGCCGCCGGTTCGCGAGGACGCAATCTTTTGCAGTTGCGCTTTGAGCTTTTCGGCAGGCAGCTTCCCGCCCTTCAACCGGTTACAGGCTTCGACGACTTCCTCGATATAGAGTTCGAAAATATTGCGCCGCCGGAATTCGCTCGCCGCCCGTTCGCGTCGGCGCAGAAAGAGTCCAAGTCGCCGCCCGCACTCGCGGAGTGCGAGGGTAATCTCCTTGTGAATCTCGTCGTACTCCGCAATCGCTTCTTTGGACTCACTCGTAAAGGGCACCCAGACGGAGGCGATGTGCACGAAGATGACCATCGGCCCTGCCGGCAGAGCCCCGCGTGATTGGCTGATTCCATAATTGCGCCAGGTTGTGGCAAGCACCGCCTTGAAGATCGCACAAGCGGATTGTTGGTACAGCAATGGAACCCGATTGGCGTAGCGAATCACGCGCGCCAGTTCCGATTCCCCCTCCTCCTGCTCTCCCTCCGCCAGCGGCTGCGCCGGCTTCTCAGATTTCGCCTCACTGTCAGGCGCTTTTCCGAAGGCCAACCCTGCTTCGATAATGAAAGGATTGCCGCGATAGACGGAGGGAGGCCGGCTCACTGCGGTATAGAACTCCCCTTTGATCTGTCTGTAGAGACCTGAGAGGATCGCCTTTTCGCCGATCGGTGAAAGGCAATTGGTCGGCGGCGCCATGATCTTCGTCGCTTGAATCGTGTGATAGAGCGCTTCGGCAATCGCGCCGCGAATGTCACGGGGCTTCGCCTTGGGCGAAATCTTCGCCGTCTTGCACATCTCATCCGCAAGCGCAGGCGTCACCCGGCAGAAATCGCTCGACAGAAAGCTCGAAAGGATCTGGTTCTTGGCATCCTGGAGCATCTTGAGAAACATCCCGAATTCAATGCCGTAGGGATGGGGCTTGATTTCCTTCGGCGAGGGAGGCAGTTCGTGATAGGCCCGTGGATATTCCTTTGTCTCGCCTTCCGGCGTTCGATACATGAGTCGTACGTGCGGATTCGCAATAGACGTCTGATCGAGGTACTCGTCCACCGACGCGCGGCCTTTCTGGTAGCGCCCTTCGACTTCGATCGCCACCTGCGTGCCACGGGGCTGGTCCCACTCGATCTGTTTGTTCTCATGGACCAGCGGCTCGTTCTTCTTTGTATCGATCTGCACTTCGAAATAATGTGCTGCGGCTTTGGGGCCGATGCGCGAGATAATCTTCACCGGTTTTCCAGTCGTCAGTTGGCCATACATCCCTGCCGCTGAAATACCGATCCCCTGCTGGCCGCGGCTCATGCGCAGGCGATGGAACTTGGAGCCGTACAAAAGTTTTGCGAAGATTCTGGGAATCTGCTGTCTGACGATCCCAGGGCCGTTGTCTGCCACCGTCACTCGAAAGCGTGTCGCCTGGCTTGCGGGCAGCAGAGCTGAAGATCCGATAGCCACGACCTCCAGCTGTACCGTGACCTCAGGAAGGATTCCGGCTTCCTCACAGGCGTCCAAAGCGTTGTCGACCGCTTCCTTGACGCAGGTCAGCAGGGCTTTGCGCGGGTTGTCGAACCCGAGTAAATGCCGGTTCTTGGTGAAGAACTCGGAAACGGAAATCTCGCGCTGTCGCGCACCCATTTCCACCGCCGTCACTACCGAGGCTGCACGAGAGTCAGGTTTTTTGGACGCACCTGTTTGAGGCGGTGCCTTCGATAGAGATACAGACTTTGGCGCAGATACAGGTGGCTTGTGGGTGGCCATTCATCCTCTCAAACAATCAAGTGCCGACACCAGATAGGCACTGTACCAAGATTATTTCCATGAGCACACTCTTACTGCCATCTCTTGCAAGTGAAATGACACAGCAAACCTCTTCACGGTGGTGAGAGAAGCGTTGCGGCCCATGGCGGGGTGGTGAATGGGGAAAAACCGCCAACCGGGATAAGAGGGAAGTTAGGGTGGGAGGAGCGCGCACCTACCGAGGACAGCATAGGTACGACGGAGATCTTGGCGGGACTTTAGGCTTCCCAGTCAAGCTGGGCTTGCACACCATCCCGACGCTCGACCCCCTTATGAACCATATTCCCTCG
Organism: Nitrospirota bacterium; assembly: GCA_963701855.1. Classification (GTDB taxonomy): domain Bacteria; phylum Nitrospirota; class Nitrospiria; order Nitrospirales; family Nitrospiraceae; genus Palsa-1315. The sequence continues at coordinate 86,475 of CAVPBK010000010.1, read as the reverse complement.
GGGCGTTAAGCTCCTCCCACAGGGATACGATATTCTTCCGATGCGAACGAGTCAAGGATTGACTCACTATGCATGACCCCCGTCTTCGGCTTCTTCAAACTCGTTGATGAGCTGTTCGAGTTCATCGAGCTCGGCTTGTCGGACATTCTGAAATGAGACCCCGAATGTCTCCTCTCCCACCCACTGCACCAGCCCTTCTTCAATCGAGACCGGTTCCTCCGCACCGGGAATCACCAGTCGCACACGGATCACCTTGCCGGGGTAAACTTCTAGGTCGCAGTCGAACCTCGCGCCACCGACTGAGAGGTCCAGGGTAACCGCTTCGATCTCATGCGAGTTTCCCAACAGGAATCCCTGCAGCTGTGCCGGCACGCGCCGATGTTGCCGTCGCTCCATGTTATCCCCACGCTCCTATTTCGTATTCGATTCAGGAGCGATGCAGAGAAGCCATATCTCGCCATCACAGCGCTCTCCAGGCCGTGACGGAGCACTCTATTTCCTGAGCTTGAGGATCGTACCGTCAATCTTCGTGTCGGCCACGAACTTCTCGAAATTTTTGTTGTAGAGTTCGTTGAGCAACTCCTGGGCATCCTCTGGGTCGAACCAGAAAACCTGGTTGGTTCCAGTACTGGTGAGGGTCTCACGAACTTGACTGCCATCGGCATGATTCTGCACTTCGATTGCCATCCGGCTTTTGGCGTGAAGAGTGGTCTGGCCGATGCCGCTTTTGGCATCCACGCCGACATCGATAAGTGTACCGGTGATGGTCATGTCTGCCCCGGTTGTCCTGTTGCCCTTGGCAACGGTCGCGTTCCAACCTTTCCCTTTGAGATAGTCAGCGAAGGCCTCTGCCGTGGCCTCGCTAAGGGTACCGCTGGAGAGGCTGAAATGACTCTCGCCGCCCCATAGATGGTGCCGGATGCCGAGGTGAGATCGGTCGGTGCGACGGTCTTCAAACGGCTGAATCGCAACGGTCGGGGAACTCATCGCTACGGCCTTCTCGCCTGCCACGCTTGCTACGGGGACATTCAGATCGATGCGCTCACCTTTTCCTGCACAGCCTGCGGCCAGGCAAACTCCCAGAAGCCCGATACCGAGGAATTGGTAGTAGTTCACAGGGGCTCCCTCCTAATTGATGTTTGGTTTCTGCGACAAGATCGTCTGATCGAACTCACGATTATTTGGCAACGAAATGCGCCCGCCGATTCTGTTGATAACAGTCCTCGTTCTGCTGCTTGCAGAAGGGCCTTGTTTCTCCATAGCTCGTAGTCTGGAGCTGCGAAGCCGGAACGCCTAAATCCTGGAGGTATTGCTTGGCGGCACGAGCCCGTTTCTCGCCCAGGACGAGATTGTACGCCACTGTGCCTCGCTCATCGCAATGGCCTTCGATCAGCACAGTCTTGCTCCCACTGGCGCGAAGCCATCCGGCATTGGCATCCAATAGCGACATGGCATCCTTGCGGATTTGAAACCGGTCATAATCGAAAAATACGTCGCTCAATGCGTTAGTGTCGGACGACGCTACGCCCGGCTCAATTGCGCGGTTAGCGGGTGTGCTGCCGGATGGCCGGTCGAACGAACGCTCCAGTGGTACCGTCTTGATCGCATCCGGCTGGATCGCCTCGGTCTTGGCCTTACTGGACTGATCGCCGGACGAGGAGGAAATATTCTTACTAGCGCAGCCCGCAATCAGAAACATGAAACCCAGACTTAGACACAGGCTGATGACTTTCCGATTCATGGTATCGCCTCCTAGTTTGTCGTGATCATTGATCGTGCCGCTTCGTCAGGGTCAGGATAGTCTGGCCCTATCATCTTGGGCTACTCTCAACACTATATGCGGATATGAATGCCAGATTACTGCTCATACTTATAGGTGCTCAATCGGTGCCCGTCAACCCCAAATCTCGCACCCCGTCCATGACGGGGTGCGAGCGAGTATCTTCTTACCGAACTGAAAGTTGCATCCCTCTCTGGCTTTCGCTAAGGTGCGGTTCATGACCCATTCCCTCGCGCGTTCACTCATGCTTGCCGGCGCGAGCGGGCTGTTCCTCCCGTTGAGTTTTCCGAAATCTGATCTAGGACTATTGGCCTGGATCGCCCTCGTGCCGTTGCATTGGGCGTTGGACGGCAAGAACAAAGCGCAGGCATTTTGGATCGGCTGGCTGTCCGGCACGATTGCCTTTACCGGCATGATGTCCTGGGTGGTGACCGCCATGAACACCTACGGCAAGGTTCCGCTGGCGATCAGCTACGGCCTCATGTTGCTGCTTACGGCCTATCTTGGCCTCTATGTCGGTCTCTATTCTGCCGGAGCCGTGTGGTTTCGGACGCTGATTCCTCGTTACGGTCTCTTTGCATTTCCCTGCTTATGGGTGACACTCGAACTGATACGGACATATGCTTTGAGCGGATTACCCTGGGGACTTCTCGGCTACTCTCAATATCGCCAGATTGAGATCATTCAGATCGCGGATCACATGGGGGTATATGGAGTCTCATTCCTTATTGTGCTGGTGAATGTCGCAATGGCTGAATCCCTGTCCTGGTTGATGCCTTTGTTCCGGGGTTTCCGTCCAGCAAGGCTTCCCTGGGAGCTCGCGGCGATGGCGACATTGGTCGTCACCCTCTCCTGGCAATATGGTCTTGCGACGTTATCTGAAACACCTTTTTCTGATATTCCCCGATCATCCATCAGTGTGGGAGTGGTGCAGCCGAATATTGATCAGGCAGTGAAATGGGATACCGCCTATCGAGAGCAGACTCTCGCACGCTTTGACCAACTGACCGAACAACTCGGCCGTGCCACAGATTTAGTGGTTTGGCCGGAGGCGGCAACACCATTCGTCTTTGAGCGTGAACCGATCTACCAGCTGCAACTCATTGCGCTGGCCAACCGAGCCCAGGCGCCGATCTTATTTGGAAGCCCCGCCCTACGTTTCTATTCGGATCGGCGGCCCTATCTATTGAATAGTGCCTACCTCCTCTCCCCCGAGGGCCAGTTGTTGGGACGCTACGACAAACATCATCTGGTTCCCTTCGGAGAATATATTCCGCTCAAATCTTCACTCCTGTTTTTCCTCGACAAAATGGTTGAAGGGATCGGCGATTTTGAAGCGGGAACCGGTCCGACGGTCTTGACGTTGACACCGAAGCCCCGATCAGCAGCTACCAGCAATATTGGGACGACGCCGAAACCAATAAGCTTTGGGGTGGCAATCTGCTACGAAGTGATCTTTCCGAACCTGGTGCGACAATTCGCTGCGAATGGCGCCGAGTTCCTGGTGACCGTGACAAACGATGCCTGGTTTGGGCACTCGTCAGCTGCCTCACAACATTTTTCAATGGTGGTGTTTCGTTCCGTCGAGAATCATTTAGCCTTTGCCCGCTCAGCGAATACCGGCATTTCCGGGTTCATCGATCCGTTCGGGCGCATCGTTGAGGCGACCCCGGTCTTCACGGAGCAAGCCATCAAGGCGACGATGCAGGTCTGGCGTCCACATACGTTTTACAGCCGGTACGGCGATGTGTTTGCCTACGGCTGTGCTATAATCTGCGCGCTTTTGTTCCTGTTAGGCATGTTCCGCACCAAGGAATCTGAGCCCGATGCAGTGCCGATATAACCAGAAAGGATCGTCGCATGTTGGATGAGGTAAAGAATCGTGTGCGGGCTGTCGAACAATTGGTAACGGAACTACGGGGGCATCTTTGACTTCGCCCGCATGACGGCCGAGTTGGCACATCTCGAACAACAGACTTCGCAGCCAGATTTTTGGAACCACGCCCAGAGGGCCGCAAAGATCAGCAGGAAGAAATCTGCGATTGAGCGTGACCTCCAGCAGTGGCGCGATATCGATGGAAAGAGGAACGATCTGGACGCCTTACTTGAATTGGCAGAAGAAAGTGGCGATGCGGGACTCCTGAAGGAGTTGACTTCCGAGCTGGATCAATTTGAAGCGAAACTCGCTGCCCTACGGCTTGAGCTTCTGCTTTCTGGCGAATTGGACCCCAACAACGCGATTCTGGCGATCCATCCTGGCGCCGGCGGGACGGAATCGCAGGACTGGGCGCAGATGCTGCTCCGCATGTATGTCCGTTGGGCCGAGAGCAAGAAATTTAAAGTCGAAACGCTGGACCTGCTCCCGGGAGAAGAAGCTGGTGTGAAGAGCGTGACCTTGTCAGTGACAGGGCCCTATGCCTACGGCTATCTCAAGGCGGAAGCAGGCGTGCACCGGCTGGTACGCATTTCACCCTTCGACGCAAACAAGCGGCGACATACCTCCTTTGCCTCGGTCTTTGTCTATCCCGAGGTAGATGAAGATATCGATCTTGTCATCGAAGACAAAGATCTTAAGATCGATACCTTTCGGGCCGGCGGCGCCGGCGGCCAGAATGTGAATAAGGTCGAGACGGCCATCCGCATGACGCACCTGCCGACCGGGATCGTAGTGCAATGTCAGAACGAACGGTCACAGCTTCAGAATCGCAATGGCGCGATGAAGGTCTTGAAGGCGCGCCTCTATGAACTGGAGCTGAAAAAGAAGGAGGCGGAATTCAATGCGATCGTCGGAGAGAAGAAGGATATTGCCTGGGGCAGCCAAATTCGATCCTATGTGTTCCAGCCCTATCAGATGGTCAAAGATCTCCGCACGGGCTATGAAGTGGGCCAGGTAGCTGCCGTCATGGACGGTGATCTGGACGGGTTCATCGAGGCCTATTTGAAGATGAAGCAACTTGGGGCCACCGCGCTCAGTTATCAACAGTCGGAAATGGACGAACTCGATAGCTGACCGAAGAGGGACATCGGTAAAGGCATGTGATGGACGAACTGAACGAACAGCAGCAGCAGCGCATCAAAAAGCTCGAAGTCCTGCGCGAAGCGGGCGTCACGCCCTACGGATCGCGATTCGAAGTGAAGGATCGCGCGGGCCAACTGATCAAACTCCATGGAGAGAAAACCAAAGAGGTCCTGGAAGACCAGACGATATCCTGTACCCTTGCAGGACGTATCGTGGCCCTGCGGCGATTCGGCAAGGCCGGCTTCGCGGTACTGCAAGACGGATCCGACCGGCTTCAAGTCTACCTCAAGAAAGACTATCTCTCGGAACAGGCCTATCGCGTCGCGGAACAGCTGGATCTGGGCGATTGGATCGGCGTGACCGGCATTCTCTTTCGCACGAAGACGAATGAGTTCACCGTTGAGGTCTCAGAACTGACCTTCTTGAGCAAAGCGCTCAGACCGCTTCCAGAAAAGTGGCACGGGTTGACGGACGTCGAAACCCGCTATCGGCAGCGTTATGTCGACTTGATCGCCAACCCTCAAGTCCATGGCATCTTTGCCACGCGCAGCCGAATCATCGCCGGCATTCGCGCCTTTTTGATCGAACGCGGATTCCTTGAGGTCGAAACGCCGATGATGCATCCGATTCCAGGAGGCGCAGCGGCAAAACCCTTTGTCACACACCATAATGCACTCAACGTCGATCTCTATCTCCGCATTGCGCCGGAGCTCTATTTGAAACGGCTGATCGTCGGCGGCTTTCCTCGCGTCTTTGAGATCAACCGCAACTTCCGGAATGAAGGCATCTCGACCATTCATAATCCTGAATTCACGATGCTGGAATTCTACGTCGCCTATGCCGACTATCAGGATCTGATTATCCTCACGGAAGAACTCGTCTCCTCGTTGGCACATCAGATCTTCGGCAGAACGGTCATCGAATATCAGGGCAAGGAAATCATACTCACGCCTCCATGGCGCCGCTGGTCCTATCATCAGTCGATTCTGGAGGTGAACAATCTCGATCCTTCTGTCTTCGAGGATAAGGACAAGGCGATTGCGGCGGCCAAACAGCTGAACATTGCAGTCGATCTAAAATGGCCGCTCTTCAATATCGTGAACGAGATCTTCGAGGAAACGGTCGAGCCGAATCTGATTCAACCTACCTTCATTACCGATTACCCGATTGAAATTTCCCCGCTCGCACGGCGCAAAGATTCGAACCCGGCTCTGACTGATCGCTTTGAGCTCTACATTGCAGGCAGGGAAATCGCGAATGCCTTTTCAGAGTTGAACGATCCGCTGGATCAACGGGAACGGTTCGAAGGGCAGGCGGCGCAGCGTGCGGCGGGTGACGAAGAGGCGCATCTAGTCGATGAAGACTTCCTGCGGGCCTTGGAGTACGGTATGCCTCCGACCGCGGGCGAAGGCATCGGAATAGACCGGCTGATCATGCTCTTTACCGATCAAGCGTCGATCCGCGACGTGATCCTCTTCCCTCAACTCAGACCTGAGAAATAACGGTGGCCCTCCCCTACGAAATCTTTGTCGGATTGCGATATCTGCGCGCGAAGCGGCGGAATCGGACAATTTCATTGAACACCGTGGTCTCTATTGCCGGGATCACACTCGGTGTGGCTGCCCTGATTGGGACGGTCGGCATCATGACCGGTTTCAAAGAAGACATTCAGGCTAAGATTCTTGGGACAACGGCCCATATCATCGTACAGGATCGGATGAAAGACAGCATGAGCGAGTACGATCCAGTCGCCAAACAGGTAACAACCGTGCCCGGCGTCGTGGCGGCCACCCCGTTTGTGCTCAAGCAGGTCTTGCTCACGACCCAGAGCGGCGTGCAAGGCATTGTGATTCGTGGCATCGACCCGCAGCGTGAAGCTACAGTGACCGAGCTGGCTAAAAATCTCTCGACTGGAGAGTTAGCTGACCTCAGCAGGCCGGTCAAGGTGAGACAGCCATCCGCAGACGATCCGACCGGTCCGACCATCGAGACGGAAAAGCCCGGTATCATCCTGGGCAAGGAATTGGCGATGCGGCTCGGCGTCTTTGTCGGAGATACGGTCAACGTCGTGTCCCCTCCCGCCGGTCCGATCAGCGCGATCGGCATGGTACCCAAGATCAGAACCTTTGCGCTGATCGCTCTATTTCAATCCGGCATGTACGAGTACGATTCGTCGTTGGCCTACATCGACCTCGCGGAGGCACAGAAGTTCTTCAACATGGGGCACACCGTGACGGGCATTGAAATTAAAGTCACGGACGTCTTCCACGCGGATGAGACGGCCCGTTCCGTGGAGCAGTCGCTCGGCTTCGCCTATGGCGCGCGCGACTGGATGCAGATGAATCGCAATCTGTTCTCAGCCCTCAAACTTGAAAAGACGATGATGTTTCTCTTGTTGGTGCTGATCACAATCGTGGCTTCCTTCAACATCGTCAGCACCCTCACGATGATCGTGACAGAAAAACAAAAAGAGATTGCGATCCTTAAAGCCATGGGCGCGACGCGCAAGAGCATTCGGCGCATTTTCATGCTGAACGGATTGATCATCGGCCTGTCCGGAACAGCCATCGGCATTCCGCTCGGCTACACATTTCTTTGGCTGATCCAGACATTCTGGACCTTCGATCCCTCGGTCTATTACATCTCGCGAATCCCCGTCCACGTACAAGCGATGGATGTCTTCCTTGTGGCAGGCTCTGCAATTCTTATTAGCTTCGCCGCCACGGTCTACCCCTCGCTCCAAGCAGCCAAACTCGAACCGGTGGCCGCGTTGCGCTACGAATGATCATGCCGGCCTTTTCATTATTTTTCTTTCATTCTAAAATTCCGGCATGATCACCGTCACAAATCTTTACAAATCGTTCCCGATGGGCGGGCAAACCCTCACAGTGCTGAAGGGCGTCAATCTGCAGATTCAGCGGGGCGAATTGATTGCGATTGTCGGGGCTTCGGGAGCCGGGAAGAGCACTCTGCTCCATATTATCGGGACGCTTGATCGTCCCACTACAGGAACGGTCCATTTCGACGGCCAGGATATATTCCAGATATCGGAAGGTGAACAGGCGGATTTCCGGAATCGGCGGATCGGGTTTGTCTTCCAGTTTCATCATCTCCTGCCGGAGTTCACCGCAATCGAGAATGCCTGCATGCCGGCGCTGATCCAGAGACGGCATCCGGCAGATATTGAACCGGAGGCCGTCGCATTGTTGCAGGAAGTCGGGCTGGGAGCTCGGCTACATCATAAGCCTGGTGAATTATCCGGCGGTGAACAGCAGCGCGTGGCGTTCGCACGAGCCCTCTTGCAGAAACCCGATCTCGTGTTGGCTGATGAGCCGACGGGAAATCTAGATACCCATACGGGCGACGCGCTCTTTGCGATGATGCGTGAACTGAACAAGGCCCGCGGAACGACCTTCGTGATCGTCACCCACAACGACAAACTGTCTGCCCAAGCAGACCGGATTGTGCATATGCAGGATGGTCAGATCGTCTAACTCTCGACGAGCACCCGTTCGCTACAACACGCAAAGAAGTCGATAACGTCGGCCGCATCGGACTCAGCCTGCGGCTTATTGATGCTACAACCGGCACAACAGTCTGGAAGGCACGGCATGAAAAATCCAGCAGCTACTGTTTTAAAGACCCAACTTGAAAGACGTCGCCAAAGACCCAGCCGCTGAAATGATCGCGTCTATGCCTCCCAAGCCAAATGCTAGTCCTGCTTCGTCTGAATTTTCTCAGTGCGCGTGAAGGGACCGACTCTCGTCAGATCGAGCAGCACGCTCTGTGGTTTTCAATGAGGAGAGGGTGGTTCAAACGCCTAGCAAGCTTTTGGGCTGAGCCGCTCGCATGGCAGCCTTCAATGATCGGACAAATTCGGCCACATGCTTCACCATCTCCGGTTTCTGCTGGTATGCGGCAATCTGCTTGACGATCGCACTGCCGACGATCACCCCATCGGCAATGGCCGCGACCCTGGCAGCGTCAATCGGCGTAGCGACCCCGAACCCGACCGCCACCGGAACCTTCGTGACCTTCCTAATTTTCTCTACATTCTTCCCCACATCGTCCAGGTTGACCAATTTCGCACCGGTGATCCCAGTCAGTGAAACGTAATAGACAAAGCCCTGTGACTGGCGCGCCACAAATGTCCGTCGTTCTGCCGTGCTCGTGGGGGCAAGAAGATAAATCAGTGGAAGCCCAGCCGTGGCAGCCGGCCCTTTGAGCGGACCTGCTTCGTCAGGCGGCATGTCAGGCATGATTAGTCCGTCAACACCGGCTTGGGCAGCCTCCTGACAGAATCGTTCGGGGCCAAACGCGTGAACACTATTGTAGTAGGCCATCAAGACCAGCGGAATCTGGGTCTTGGCTCTGAGACGTCTGACCATAGAAATGATTTTTGGAAGCGATGTCCCGCTGCGCAAGGCTCGTTCTGCCGCCTGCTGAATCACGGGACCATCGGCGATGGGGTCGGAAAACGGGACGCCCAGTTCAATGATATCGGCCCCGGCCTGCTCTAACCCCATGACAAGTTGTTCGGTCTCTTGCAGTGAAGGATCGCCTGCCATCACATAGGCAATGAGGGCCTTCTCACCTCTCTGCCGAAGCTGTGCGAATGTATTGTCGAGCTTCGATGTCACAGCGTGATTCCTCGCATGTTGGCAATCTGCTGGACATCCTTATCTCCGCGACCGGAAAGATTTACAACCAGAAGCTGGTTCTTCTTCATCCTGGGCGCTACCTTCATCGTGTGGGCAACGGCATGGGCACTTTCGAGGGCCGGCATGATTCCTTCTTCTCTGGCCAATAAATCAAACGCCGCCATGGCTTCGTCGTCAGTCACTGAGGTGTATTCAGCTCGCCCTTGATCCCGCAAATAACTGTGTTCGGGGCCGATCGCCGCATAATCCAACCCGGCTGAAACCGAATGGGTCAGATTCACTTGCCCGTCATCGCCCTGGAGCAAATAGGTCATGGTGCCTTGCAAGACGCCCGGCTTTCCTCCGGCAAAACGCGCGGCATGCTTTCCGCTCGCGACCCCAAGGCCGCCGGCTTCTACGCCTATCATCTTCACCTTCTTATCGCGGATGAACGCATGGAAGAGTCCTATGGCGTTACTGCCTCCTCCGACGCAGGCAATGAGGCAATCCGGCAACCGGCCTTCTGCCGCCAGGATCTGTCGCCGAGCTTCACGCCCGATGATGGATTGGAAGTCTCGGATCATCATCGGATAGGGATGGGCCCCGAGCACTGAGCCTAGGATATAGTGGGTCGTGCGGATATTTGTCGTCCAATCCCGCATAGCTTCGCTGATGGCATCCTTGAGGGTTCGGCTTCCCGCATCAACTCCCGTGACAGTCGAGCCGAGCAATCTCATCCGGAAAACGTTCAGCGCCTGGCGCCGCATGTCTTCCGTCCCCATGTAAATTTCACATTGAAGTCCGAACATCGCCGCGACGGTCGCTGTCGCGACCCCATGTTGTCCGGCCCCGGTTTCAGCGATAATGCGGGGCTTCTTCATCCGTCGAGCCAACAGACCCTGCCCGATCGCATTGTTGATTTTATGAGCCCCGGTATGACAGAGGTCTTCGCGCTTCAAATAAATCTTTGCTCCACCCAACCGCTTCGTAAGCCGTTGCGCAAAGTAAAGCGAGGTGGGACGTCCGACGTAGTGCTTCAAATAATAGGCGAGTTCGGACTGGAAGCCCCGGTCCCTTTTCACACGGACATATTCCTTCTCCAATTCAAGCAGCGCAGGCATAAGTGTTTCAGGGACATAGCGTCCGCCATACGCGCCGAAACGACCTTGTTTAGTGGGAACAGAACCCATCACCGTCCTCCTGCTCATTGCTCAGGATGCTGAAAAATCCCGCCAGCGTCGTTCTCGCATCGCTCAGACCCTCAACGGGGATCCGGCCGCCTCACCAACTCAGCGGCGCGCACAGACGTGATGCTCCTTATTCGTCGCACCGTGCGCCCCAGAGGGTACGCCTCGGGCCTTCATTCGCTGCGGCCTTGCTGGACAGACTTTTTGAGCATCCTGCGTGGCATCTTCTACTTGTCCTAGGCGTGCGGTCCAGTAACGTTCTGCCTACCCACAGAGTTGTCAGCATGCTGCAAGGTGCCGCAGTATAGACGGGCTCATGTCAGGGAGACAACCCTGACAGCCTGAATGAATGCCCGCACTTTATCGTGATCCTTCTTGCCTGGAGTCCGCTCGACGCCGCTGCTTACATCCACACCGTATGGCTGTACCACCTGAATCGCCTTCTCAACATTGTCCGGGGTGAGTCCTCCGGCCAGGAGAATGCTTGCAGCCTTGGCTACCTCTGCGGCAAGTTGCCAATCGATCACATGTCCAGTGCCTCCATAGGCCTGATCGGAAAAGGCGTCCAGTATGAACCCTCGAACTCCGGCCCGCCCGCGAAACTCCGCCAAGGCGAGAAACGTGCTTCGATCTTTCACGCGGAGCGCTTTGAGAACCGTACGACCTAACTCTTTGCAATAGATCGCCGATTCGTTTCCGTGCAACTGTGCGAGCGCGAGTCCACAGTCGTCCATCAGATTCCGAACTACTTGTTGCTCTTCGTCAACGAACACACCCACCGGTATTACCAAGGGGGGCAGATTCATAACGATCTGACGGGCCAGCGTGGGCTCGATATACCGGGGACTTTTCCGATAGAATACAAACCCCAAAGCATCGGCCCCCGCCTCGACTGCAACGGCAGCATCCTCGGCGTTGGTAATCCCACAAATTTTAACTTTGGGTGCATGGGCCATCTTAGCAACCTGGTGAAAAACTATTGCGGCAAGCCAGAATGTTACTGGACCGCACGCCTAGGACAAGTAGAAGATACCACGCAGGATGCTCAAAAGGCCGTCCAGCAAGGCCACAGCGGGCGAAGAGGCGAGGCGTACGCTTCGGTACGTTGAGCCTCTGAGCGATGCGAGAACGACGCTGGCGGACTTTTTCAGCACCATGCTATGCGTGCGATGGAGCCGGAACTCCTCTCAACTCACGAATTTTCTCCCCAATGTCATCGGCCCGAATGAGCGATTCTCCCACAAGCATGGCATGAATGCCGGATTCGACCAGCCGGACTACGTCGGCACGCTGGTGGATGCCGCTTTCGCTGACGATCAGCTTACCGACCGGAACCCGTTTCGCCAAGCGCAGCGTGATGGCCAGATCAGTCGTGAAGGTCTTAAGATCTCGATTGTTGATACCGATCAACCTCGCCTCAGGAAGTCGCTCCAATACCCTATCGAGTTCGCGTTCGTGATGGGTCTCGATGAGCACGTCCACCCCTAACCCACGGGCGAGGGCATAGAAATCGACCAGTTGCTGCCGTTCAAGCGCAGCGACAATCAAGAGGACTGCATCGGCCCCGTAGGCTCGCGCTTCGTAAAACTGGATTTCATCGACCATGAACTCTTTGTTCAAGACGGGCATGGGCACAGACAGTTTGATCTCTCGGAGATAGTCGAGGCTCCCCTGGAAGAAATCCTTGTCGGTTAAGACGGACAGCGCCGAGGCGCCATGGGCATGATAGGCTTTGGCAATTTCGAGATAGTCGAATCGCTCAGAAAACTCAGGGCGGAGTAGGCCAAGGCTGGGTGAGGCCTTTTTCACTTCGGCAATCAGTGCAGGACTGCCGCCCGTTCTCGTAGCCTCGAGAGTCACGGCAAAACCGAGTGGGCCTGGCGCGTCTTGAATCTTCGCCTTCAACTCGGAGAGGTAGCCCCGGCTTCGCTTGCGCCGGAGTTCCGCTTTCTTATGCTCAAGAATACGAGAGAGAATCACAATGGCGTCAGCCCTTATTCGTAAATGCGATAAGACGGGCCATTTTCTCGGCCGCGGCACCGGAATCGATCACCTGGCCTGCCAAGAGGAATCCCTCTTGAAGGGTTACCGCCTTGCGCCCTGCAACAAGAGCCGGCGCAGCATTCAAACAGACGATGTCCCGTTTCGGCCCCTTCCGCCCTTGGAAAATGTCGCGAGTCATCGCGGCATTCTCTTGCGGAGTCCCTCCGGTCAGCTGTTTGGCTGGGACCAGCGCCAGCCCGAACTCTCCCGGATCCAGAAGGTAGTTCGAAAGAACACCCCCCTTGGCTTCAGAAATCTGCGTCTTTGTCGTGAGGGTGATCTCATCGAGCCCGTCCATCCCATGTACAACATAGCAATGTTGCGACCCCAGATGCATGAGCACATTCCCCAGCAGGGAGGTCAATCGCCCCTCATAGACACCGAGCACTTGAATGGTAGCTCCCGCAGGATTGGTCAGCGGACCCAAGAGATTCAACATGGTCCGGATGCCCATTTCCTGTCTTGGACCGGCACAATGTTTCATAGCTCCATGATAGAGCGGGGCAAAGAGAAAGCCGATCCCAACCTCATTGATACAATCGGCCACGCGTTCAGTCGGCAGATCAATCTTGACCCCGAGGGCTGAGAGAACATCCGCACTCCCTGACCTGGACGACACAGAACGGTTGCCGTGCTTTGCCACAGTCAAGCCTGCACCTGCGAGGACAAGCGCCACTGTGGTGGAAATATTAAAGGTGTTGGCCCCATCCCCGCCCGTGCCGCAGGTATCCACAACCAGGGGATCACCGATTGCAATACGAACGGCTTTGGCACGCATAGCCCGCACCGAGCCGGTAACTTCCTCGACGGTTTCTCCCTTCAGCCGGAGCCCCATCAAATAGGCAGAAATTTGGGCCGAAGTTGCTGCGCCATCCATGATCTCAAGCATCACCGACTCGGCTTCTTGTTCGGTGAGGGAGGAGCGGTCGGCAAGTTTAGCAATCGCGTTTTTGATCATGGATCGGAAGTGGGGCGAGCCACGTTACAGCTTCAGGAAGTTTCGAAGAAGATCCTTCCCCGACGTGGTGAGAATCGACTCTGGATGAAACTGGACCCCTTCGATACCCAGCGTTCGATGGCGGAGTCCCATGATTTCACCCTTGTTCGTCTCAGCAGAGATTTCAAAACAGGACGGCAACGTTTCTCGCTTCACAATCAGAGAGTGGTAGCGTGTCGCGTCAAAGGGAGTGGGCAGCTGATGAAAAATTGTTTTCCCGTCGTGCTGGATTTTCGACGTTTTGCCATGCATCAACCGTTCGGCTCGGACGACTTCGCCGCCAAAAGCCACCGCCAAAGACTGATGGCCGAGGCAGACGCCCAAGAGCGGGAGACGCCCGCCAAAATGCCGGACGGTCTCGACCGATACGCCAGCTTCCACCGGCGTGCAGGGCCCTGGAGAAATGACGATGCGGCTGGGTTTTAGAGACTCGATCTGATCGATCGTAATCTTATTATTGCGGAACACTCGAACATCTTCACCCAGTTCCCCGAAATATTGCACGAGGTTATAGGTGAAGGAGTCATAGTTGTCGATCATCAACAGCATAATACACCGTGAGGTATAAGGCGTTAGGGGAAAATCGGCGAGATTCTGATCGCCTCACCCCCTACTTCCCACGCCTTACGTGCTCACTCCAGTCCCTGCTCGGCCAATTCGACGGCTTTCATCATGGCCTGAGCCTTATTGCAAGTCTCTTCATACTCGTGTTCAGGATTCGAATCGGCAACGATGCCGGCTCCGGCCTGAATAAAGGCCTGGTGTTTTTTCACGACGACCGTCCGGATGTTAATACACATGTCCATGTTGCCGGAGAAACTAAAGTAGCCCACCGCGCCGGCATAGGGACCGCGCCGCGTGGGTTCAAGTTCATCAATGATCTGCATCGCTCGAATCTTCGGCGCACCGGAGACCGTGCCGGCAGGGAAACAGGCGCGCAACACATCGTATGAGGTCTTCGACGCATCCAGTTGCCCTGTCACATTTGACACAATGTGCATCACATGCGAATACCGCTCGACGTGCATGAGCGAATCCACAGTGACCGAACCTGGTTTCGCCACGCGGCCGACATCATTCCGCCCAAGATCGACGAGCATCACATGCTCGGCCCGTTCCTTTTCATCAGCCAATAGCCGCTGTTCCATCTGTTGATCTTCGTCAAGATTGACGCCGCGACGGCGCGTGCCGGCAATGGGGCGGACGGAAATAACGCCATTTTCGCAACGGACGAGCGTCTCCGGAGAGGACCCTACCAGTTCAACCCCAGCGATGCGGAGGTAATACATATAGGGAGAGGGATTCACCACGCGCAACGCGCGATAGAGTTGTAACGGCGACGCATGAACATTGGCCTCCCATCGCTGGGATAAGACCGCCTGCACGATATCACCGTCCCGAATGTATTCCTTCGTTCGTACGACTATCTTCTCAAAATCTGCCTTGCTCATGTTCGCCGTAAAGGTCACCGGCTTGCGGCGGCGATGCGGACGTGTTCGGCGGAGCGGACGTCTGAGCCTCGTGATCGTGCGTTCGATCCGTTCCGTCGCCGAACGGTAGGCAGCTTTGATGCCACGTTCCCCTTTTGCCGTAACATGGGCAGTGGCTACGACTTTAATCTTCTGAGCCACATTGTCAAAGATCAGCATCGTATCAGTGAACAGGAAGGCAAAGTCCGGAAGATTGAGCGAGTCCTTCTGTCGAGCAGCCAGGTCCTCGAACGTGCGTACCATGTCGTAGCCCAGATATCCGACGGCACCGCCGACGAACGGAGGAAGGTCCGGCACGGTCACAGGACGATAGCCGTCCATCATCTCCCTCAGACGTTCGAGAGGATTCCCACAGCTGGAAATACGCTTCTTGCGCGTACCCTCCACGACAAGAAGGTCTCCCCGATCCTCGTACACGACAATGGGTGAACCACTGCCGAGAAAGGAATAGCGTGCCCATTTCTCACCACCCTCAATGGACTCAAGGAGGTAGGCTGAAGGGCCATGATCGATTTTGGCAAAAGCAGAAACGGGGGTCTCATAGTCCGCGAGGATCTCTCGATAGAGAGGAACGAGATTGCCCTCTCCAGCATACTGCCGAAATTGGTCGAGACTGAGTGAGTATTGCGGAGGGGCCATATGGCCGTCCTATTACTCTTGGCCCACGATGAGTTTCTGCCCTACTTCAATAATGTCGTCCGGCAGCTTGTTCCACTTTCTGACCTTGTCCACCGGAACGCCATACCGCCGACTGATCCGATAGAGCGTTTCGCCCGGCTTCACGACATGAACTACGGACGATCCCACGCCTCCCGACAACGAATCTGTTGGCCCTGGCACAGCAGAAACAGGAGCCGATTCGCTCAGATCCACAGCATTGGAGATCGGTTCACCCGGCAATCCCTTGCGCATCGGTGTGAGCTTGCGCTTCATATCGGCTTTGGCTTTGCGTTCCAGTAGCGCAGATTCTTTCATGGCCTCGGCTTCTTCCTGTACGCGGGTCATTTGTTCCCGAGAGGTTTGTAGCTGTGCCGTCAGTTCCCGATTCCTGGCTTCATACTCCATCAACTCATTTCTGCTCCGCTTCACTTCACTATCGAGCTCGCCGGTGCGCTTTTCTTCCTGGGCCAAAAGGCGTTGGAAATTCAGGCTGCGAGCCTTTTCGGCATCGTATTTTTCTGCCATGACACATCCGCTTAGCAACAACCCTCCGCAGATGATGGTAATGATTCGATAGCTGGGTCTTGGCCTCAACTTGTTCATGCAATTCTCCCCTTTCATGGATAGCTCCTTTGACTGTCGTGAGGTATTTTCCCTCTCGCGGCAAAGGGTGAGCAATGGCTGCCGATCAATGAAAATTCGACTCAACTAATTTTCCTACAATAGTGTCTATCGCAGCGAAAGTCAAAGCGAATATGGCGCCATTGCCGTTTGACCCACTCCCCAGCCCTATGGTACGGTCGAGACAGTCACTTCCTCTGTTCGTCACCATCCAGTCCTATGGCCCACGCCGACATTCTTGCCAGACTGATTACCCTCAGAGACGAAATCAGGCGCCACGACTACCTGTACTATGTCAAGGATTGCCCGGAGATTTCCGACTCCCAGTACGACCGACTATTTCGAGATCTGCTCGAACTGGAAGGGGCTCACCCTGAGTTGGTGACGACAGATTCTCCGTCGCAACGTGTTGGCGCACCGCCGCTCCATGAATTGATTAAAGTTGCACACGAACAGCCGATGCTCAGTCTGGACTCAATCGTAGAAGAACGCGAAGTTCAGGCATTCGACCAACGAATAAAACGCGAACTGGAAGCCCAGTCCATTGAGTACAGCGCGGAACCAAAGTTTGATGGCCTATCAGTCGAACTCGTGTACGACCATGGAGTCTTTACCCGTGGGGCGACCAGAGGCGACGGAATGATCGGCGAGGATGTGACCGTCAATCTTCGCACAATCCGTTCCCTGCCACTGCAATTGCATGCCCAAACCAACCTCCCCGATCATCTTGTCGTACGCGGTGAAGTGTATATGCGTCTCGATGATTTCCAAACATTGAATCGGCGCATAACGGAACAAGGCGGCGACGCCTTTGCCAATCCACGCAACGCGGCCTCCGGTTCGCTCCGACAACTGGACTCCACGATTACCGTGACCCGTCCATTGGTCGTGACCTGCTACGAAATCATGGCCGTATCCGGGACTGTCCCACCGACACACTGGGATGAGCTGGAGACCTTGGCCCAGTGGGGTCTCCCGATACCTGAGCCTAGTCGTCAGCGGCTCTGTGCTTCAATCGATGATGTGATGGGTTTCCACCGCGAAACGGAATCGATGCGGGAGCAGCTGCCCTATGAAATCGACGGCGTGGTGGTGAAAGTGAATCGCCGAGACTGGCAGAGTCGCCTGGGCATGAAGTCTCGCAGTCCCCGCTGGGCCATCGCGTACAAATTTACGCCTCGCAAGGAAATCACCGTCGTGCAGGATATCGTCGTCTCTGTCGGAAGAACCGGAACCCTCACACCCGTCGCGTTATTGAAACCGGTGGAGGTCGGTGGTGTCACCATTAGCCGAGCCACGCTGCACAATGCCGATGAGGTTGCGCGGAAAGACATTCGGATCGGCGATACCGTTAAAGTGGAACGGGCCGGCGATGTGATTCCCGCGATTGCCGAACGGATACCGGTCTCTGGTGAACAACGTAGCGTCCCGTTTCACATGCCGGATCACTGTCCCATTTGTGGATCGGCCGTCGGTCGCGAGGGCGCCTATTTCTACTGTACAGGCCAATTGGTCTGTAGCGCTCAGCTAAAGGGGGCCATCGAACATTTTGCGTCCAAGCATGCACTCAACATTGAAGGCTTAGGAAAGAAGACGGTGGCGCAGCTGGTAGATCAAGGACTGGTAAGATCACTCGCCGACCTCTATCGCCTGACCAAAGATGACCTCATCAAACTTGATGGGTTTGCCGATCGTTCCGCCACCCTCCTTTTGGAATCGGTTGCAGGCAGTAAAATCGTTTCCCTGGATCGGTTTTTGATGGGACTGGGGATCCGGCAAGTCGGACAGCACATCGCCAAAGTCCTGGCCCGTGAGTTTGGGTCTCTCGATGAGATCATGTCGGCGGATCGGGAGCGATTTCAGCAAATTCGGGAGATAGGGCCTGAAATTTCTGAGGGCTTGGCGGCTTATTGGTCTGAACCGCGCAACCGGGAAATCATCGTACAACTCCAGCAATTAGGCGTACAAGTTGCCCGTGGCACGGGGTCGGCTGACCGGAGGAGATCGCCGCTTGCAGGCAAGACATTCGTATTTACTGGTGGGCTCGATCGCTTCACGCGAGACGACGCGCAACAGGCCGTGGAAACGGTGGGAGGGCGCGTGGCCTCAAGTGTGAGCAAAAAGACGTCCTATGTAGTGGTGGGGCGAGACCCTGGATCCAAACTGGACCAAGCTCGTACGCTGGGAGTGACAATTCTGACAGAACAGGAGTTTGCTGCCTTGATTGGGAAGGACGAGAAAGAGCTTAGCCCGCATAATTCATGAGCGCCTCCGCTGCAATCGCCGATCCGCTGCTACGATAGGCCTTCGGCCAGCGGGCTCGCCCCTCAGACCCTCTACGTTCTGCACGAGTACGCATCTGGCCCTCACGGCTCCGCACGCCGTTATCACGACGCGGCTCAGCGATTTCTCGGCGAATCGCCATGAACGATGCGGGCTAGCTGACGAGATCGAGGTTCGGAGCTTCGACGTGAGCCGGCGATTTCTCTTCACGAAAGATCTGGACGCTTCGGATGGATCGTGGCTCGGCTTCATGGATAAGTATCCGGCAGTTGGCAATCCGCACCTCTTCTCCAACCTTGGGAATTCGACCAAGCTCCTGTTGAATAAGACCGCCGATTGTCACGGCTTCATCGCCAAGGTCGACTTTCAGGAAGTCGTTGACCTTGCGCACTTCAGTTCTACTGTGAACGAGGATATGATTTTTCCCCAACCGTTTGATCAGTTCTTCCGTAATATCGGTTTCGTCCATGATCTCCCCGACTACTTCTTCGAGAAGATCTTCAAGCGTGACAATCCCCATCACGCCACCGAATTCGTTGACTACAACAGCCATATGCCGCTTTTCCTGCTGAAACTGCTTCATCAGGTCGTCCGCCGTCTTGCCTGCGGGAACGAACAGCGGGGGATAGGCGATGTCCTTGAGCTTCGCCTCATTTTGCCCCTTGGCAAGTTCAGTCAATGCCCTTGTCTTGTAGAGAATGCCCGTAATGTTATCGAGCGTCCCGTCATACACTGGTATCCGAGAATATTTTGAGTTATAGAGGAGATCCTGTGCCTCTTTCAGACACAGGTTGCCATCCAATGAAAAGACATAGAGACGAGGGGTCATCGCGTCTTCAGCTGTGATGTCTTTGAGTTGGAAGACGTTCTTGATCATTTTCACCTTTTCGAACTCAATCGTCCCGGTCTTCCCCCCCTCATCCAACATGATCTTCAGCTCTTCTTCAGTGACGAGAGGAAGCGTCAGACCTTTCCCTCCTGTGAGTTTGTAGATCATCGGCACTATCACAAACAATAATGGTTTGAGAAATAACTGAACTCCGTAAACGGGGTAGGCCATGTTCAAAGTGACCGGAACCGCAAACTTGGCGGCTAATGTTTTTGGAATCACATCGACGGCCACCAAGAGGACAAAGGTCAACAATCCGACCATGACGGCGAGCGCCTCGTCAAAGAAAGTTTGGCCTCCATAGATACTCAGGGTCAGAAAGGTGGCATACATCGGTGTCGCCACGCCAATCAGCCGGTCGCCGACCAAAATAGTCGAGAGGAGCTTTTGAGGGTCGCTACGGAGATGGAGGGCCAGCTTTGCACGTTTATTCCCAGTTTGGGCGAGCGCCTTCAGCTTCGTTGAATTGACTGCAAAGAAACCGATTTCGGCCGTGGATATCACAGCTGAAAGAACAATAAGACCTAAGAGGATTAGAATATCCATGGATTGCGCTGTATTAGAGACAACCGGCTATGCTGGGCAGCCTGAAACACCAGGGGCTGTTTCCTATCGCCTGGACCCCGCAATGTGAGATTTGGCAGAACAGAATGACTTGATAGGGACCTATCAGACCTGTATCCATGGAGCTGTAGATGTATCATACGAATGGAGTGGTGAGCAAGCTTATGCTGAAAACACATCACAATATCAAGTAGTTGCGTTGTATGTCCGCGGAAAAACTGAAGTATCGGAGCGCCTTGCTCGATGAAACTGGCACTATTTATATGAATCGTCTCGAAATACAAAAGCCTGGAGATCAAGGGAGGACTCGAGATGGGAGGCAGCGGCTTCTGCCTGAGCTTCTCTTGAAAATTGACCAATCTGAACTCGATATCGTTTTCCCTCTGGAAGATCGACAACCTGGATTCTGCCGCCTGAATAAAACGGCTTCACGCGCTCTAAGAAGTTGATGGCATTCTGATGATCGGAAAAAGACCCGACTTGCACCCGTAAGACCCCCATCTCCGCAGTTCGCCCTTGATACCCCACCACCCGCAATTCAATCTGATCGGTTCCTGCCCCGGTCATCCCCAGCGCGTGCGCTCCGGCGAGTGAGAGATCGAGCACACGCCCCCTGGCAAAGGGACCACGATCGTTAATCCGGACAGTCACCTGTCGGCCGGTACTCATCGATCGAACAACGGCAATTGATCCTAATGGCAACGTCCGATGAGCAGCCGTCAACTGATGCATGTCATACCGTTCGCCATTTGCCGTCTTGTTTCCATGAAATCCTGGGCCATACCATGAGGCAACCCCACGCTCGACAAATCCCACAGGGTAGCCTGGGAAATAGGTAGGTTTGGGGGCACCGCTACAAGCAGCCAGGACACCGACCAGGAGGGTTGCAAGAAGAACCGGCCAGCGGGACCAGCAGGATTGAGGTCCGCGAGACATACCTAGAACTCGTCGAGCGATTGATCCCGGAGGATTGTGAGCGCTTTCTCTGTGTTTGAAACTGTCAGGACCACGATCGCGCGTTTTCCCTCGCGGGACGGGGTGCAGTAGCCACATTTAATATTGATACGAGCTTTCGTCAGCAGATCTGCAACTTCTTTCAAAGCCCCCGGCTTATTCTCGAGACTCAACAGCAAGGCGGTTTCCTCCGCAAACTTAATCTTTGCCGCTTTCAGCGCTGCACGAGCCCCTTCCAAATCCGCGACTAACAGTCTCAACTTTCCTGTTCCGGCAACTTCTGGAGCAGAAAATGCCTTGATGTTGACCTTCGCCTCACCAAGAACCTGGGTCACTTGAGCCATGACGCCAGGCCTGCTCAATCCGCTAATAATCAATTGTGTCGTTGTGGGCATGGACGTTACTCCGTGGCGTGGGGCACATGATGATGGCAATCTCCTTCACCGGAATTTAAAGGTCACCACCCTACTCAGCATTCTGCTATAGCACCTGGCATAACCCGTTCACAAATGTGTACTCGTAGATACCGTTAACAGGGACAGAGGCGTCCCCTGTCAGCTTCTGTGCCAACTCCTTGAAGCCGCGTGGGACGAATAGATAGAAGGGGATGCCGCGCACGACTGTCTTTTTCCATTCTGAAACGGTTGCGACATCCCTAATCGAATCTTCGGTTTCCACTTCAGCCATCCATTCCATCGTGTTGCCAGTTGAACTCACCTGCCACCCAACGATATCGCATTGTTGCTGAGGACCAGCCCAGGGGTTCTCCTCAAGATCGGTGTGAATCGTGACTTTGCAATGAAAGGCCTTCGCCCATCGCTGCGCGACCAGACTGACAACCTGATCGTGGACGGTGACAATTCCTTGCTCGCGGAGCACCGTACTCATTGAGTCCCCCCATTCTACGAGCAGCCGCTCGTGGTGCCGCAGGTTTCACACTTGAGGCAGGTCCCGTTTCGTACCATGGTGAACTGCTTACACTCGGAGCAGGGATCTCCCTCATAGCCCTTTTGGCGTGCCACTTGGATGGCGGTCAAGGTCAAGGTTTCACGCTTCAGTTCGACAGTATGGGCGACGTTACCGTTTCCATTTCCGTGTCCATTGCCCTTATGACGCGGTATCGCCCCACGTCGTGCAGGAAATAGGTCCGTGCTGATCGATGCCGAAGCCAACGTTTCAGGAGTAGCTTCCTCCTCGACACATTCAGGATCTTGCTCATCCATCTTGACGGAGTCCATTCGAAGATCTTCTTCCTGGACCTGCGCCAAATCATAGCGGTCAAGATAGGTCACGGCCAGCTCTCGAAAGATGTAATCGATGATCGACGTGGACATTTTGATACGGTCATTCAATTTGACCGGCCCGTTCGGCTCGAAGCGGGTAAATACAAACGCTTCGACAAACTCCTCCAGCGGGACGCCATGCTGGAGACCCAGTGAAATAGCAATGGCAAAACAGTTCATGAGGCTTCTGAATGCGGCCCCTTCTTTGTGCATATCGAGGAAAATTTCTCCGCATGTACCGTCCTCATACTCACCAGTGCGGAGATAGAGTTTATGCCCCCCAACGACGGCTTTCTGCGTGTACCCATTGCGTCTGGCCGGGAGTGGTCGGCGCTTTGCCAGGTACCGTACTAGCACTCGTTCAGTAAACTTTTCAGCTATCGTCAATATTTCCGATGAGGCTTCAATGGTCTTGCCGCTATCCGTTGAAGCTGATAATGGCTGGCTCAACTTCGAGCCGTCACGATATAGAGCCACGGCCTTGACCATGCTTTTCCAGGCAAGCAAATAGGCCGATTTCACTCCTTCCAGCGTCGCATCGGCTGGCATGTTGATCGTTTTGCTGATGGCGCCGCTGATGAATGGTTGTGCCGCCGCCATCATATGGATATGCGCATCGACGGCGATATATCGTTGACCAATCCGACCGCAGCGGTTGGCGCAATCGAAGATCGGAAGATCCTCGGTTTTGAGATGTGGGGCGCCTTCCACCGTCATGGTCCCGCAGCAATAATCATTGGCAGCGGCGATTTCTTCTTGTGTAAATCCTAGCGCTTTCAGCATGTTGAAGTTGGACTCATTCAATTGCGCGTCGGTCAATCCTAACTTCTCTCGGCAGAAGTCTTCACCCAACGCATATTTATTAAACGTAAATTGAATTTCGAAGGCTTGGGACAAACCACCTTCCATTCGTCCGAGCGCGGCATCATCGAATCCCTTTTGTCTTAGGGTCTCATGGTTAATGAATGGTGCGGTCTGCAAGGTTTGCCGGCCGACACAATAGTTCACGATGTCCTGAATCTGAGACTCGGCATACCCTAATGTTCTGAGGGCAGCGGGTATACTTTGATTGATGATCTTGAAATACCCTCCGCCGGCCAGTTTCTTGAATTTGACAAGCGCGAAATCCGGTTCGATGCCCGTCGTATCGCAATCCATTACGAGTCCGATCGTGCCGGTAGGAGCAATTACCGTAACTTGTGCATTGCGATATCCATAGGCCGTTCCCAATTCGAGAGCTCGGTCCCAGGCACGACGTGCTGCCACGAGCAAGTCAGGAGGACAATGCTCCGGCTGGATCCCTATCGGTGTAATCGTCAGACCTTCATATTCTTCCGAAGCGGCATTATACGAGGCTCGCCGGTGATTACGAACGACACGCAACATGGCTTCGCGGTTTTTGGCATAGCCCGGGAATGGCCACAGCTCTGCGGCCATTTCTGCCGATGTGCCGTACGCCTCGCCGGTCATGAGGGAGGTCAGCGCACCACAGATGGCCCGTGCTTTGGGTGAATCATAGGGAATGCCTTGTCGCATCAGCACCGTGCCTAAATTGGCATAGCCGAGCCCCAGCGTTCGGAACTGATAACTCTTTTCAGCAATGGAGCGGCTGGGAAACGACGCCATGAGGACGCTGATTTCCAGCACGATCGTCCAGAGGCGCACGGCATGGCGGAAATTCTCCAGTTCAAATTGAGCATCATCCGAAAAGAATTGGGCGAGGTTGAGCGACGCCAGATTGCATGCTGTATCGTCGAGGAACATGTATTCGGAGCAAGGATTAGAGGCATTGATACGGCCATCCTCCGGACAGGTATGCCACTCGTTGATGGTCGTATCGTATTGCGTGCCCGGATCCGCGCAAATCCAGGCGGCCCAAGCAATTTGATCCCAGAGATCCCGCGCCTTGATGGTCTTGGAGACTTTACCGTCGATCCGTCGCTTGAGCTGCCAGTCGCCATCCGCCTCCAACCTCGCAAAAAACTCGTTGGAAATGCGCACGCTGTTGTTTGAATTCTGACCGGACACTGTTTGGTAGGCCTTGCCGTCCCAATTCGTGTCGTACTCGTGAAACACAAAATGTGTGAACCCTTGCTGCGCATAGGAAAACATCCGCTGGACGTAGGCCTCTGGAACCGCATCACGCCGCGCAGCGGCCAGGGCTTCCTTGAGGATCAAATTCTGCTTGGCGTCAATCTCGATTTTCATCTGACCGGCTTCGTCAACAACGTGGCACGCCTTGAGAACGGCGTTGAGACGCTGTGCGCAGATTTTCGAACCAGTCACCATGGCGGCAACCTTTTGTTCTTCCACCACCTTCCAATTGATAAATTCTTCAATGTCAGGATGATCCAAGTCGAGACAGACCATTTTGGCAGCTCGTCTGGTCGTCCCACCGGACTTAATGGCGCCCGCCGCTCGATCGCCGATGCGAAGAAACGACATCAATCCAGACGAGCGTCCGCCGCCGGACAACGGCTCGGCATCGCCGCGAAGCTTGGAAAAGTTGGTGCCGGTCCCTGATCCGTATTTGAACAAGCGCGCCTCTCGCACCCAGAGATCCATGATGCCACCCTCGCTGACTAAGTCATCGTCAACGGACTGGATGAAGCAGGCGTGCGGCTGCGGATGCTCAAAAGCATTGGTGGCTTTGACAACTTCACGGGTCTTGGGATCGACATAAAAATGCCCTTGCGCGGGCCCTGAGAGTCCATAGGCATAATGAAGCCCGGTATTAAACCACTGGGGTGAATTGGGCGCGGCCATCTGATGCGCGAGCATGTAACAAAGCTCATCATGGAAGGCATCGGAATCTTCTGGAGTCTTGAAATAGCCGAAGTTTTTCCCCCAAGAAGTCCAACAACCGGCGAGCCGTTCAAACACTTGTCGAGAGTCACGCTCTCCTCCCAGCTGTGGCTTGCCGTCCGGCCCGACGATCGGATTCCCTTGCTCATCTTGCTGCGGCACCCCGGCTTTTCTGAAGTATTTCTGGGCAAGAATATCGATCGCGAGCTGGGACCAGGGTTCGGGAATGTCGATATTTTCCAACTTAAACACCGTCGATCCGTCGGGATTACGAATTTCCGATGAACGCTTCACGAACGGCAGATTTTCATAGGGACCTTGCCCACGACGTGTAAAGCGGCGTTCTATTCTCACGATTTCTCCTCCCCCAGTCTGCGTATGTATGTGGTATGGGACTGCTTTTAATCCCAAACAGGAATAATTTGTCTTCAATACCAATATAAAATGTGCTTTGGGCGCCCTGATTTTTGCTGCTTGACGGATCAATCCACTGAGGGCTATCTACATATAGCGATCAGGATGAATTGTCAATACCAAATGTAGTGGGTTGGCTGGGGAAACGGAGGAAAATCTGTGGATAACTGCAAATGATTGAGAAACGCCAGCTTTCAGCAATTTATACCGACTTATCCACAATATTTTTATGAAAAAGAGCGGATGTAAACGCCCACCAGAATGCCTCTGGACTAAAAAACGCGGCGACCGAGAGTCAGAACGGCTTCATCCACTCCTTCAACGGGAATGAATTGGTTGCCAATGCCGATAACCACAACCTTAGTACCCAGGACCGTTGTTTCAAATCGGCTGAGGATTCCCCAGTTTTTCCGAATGGTATGAGGACGCACCATACTATTGAGCAACTCCTGACTGTGCCTACGAAAAATACTTCTGACCACCGCTCCCTCCCGTTCAGGTGTGGATTGATCCATTCGATCCAGAGCCTTGGTGAGTTCGGCTTGCACAAAGGCCAAATATTCATCAATGGTGGGATTGGTCAGTGCCAACACAACACTCAAGGCCAATACCGCCACGACTAGGCTCAAACGCAAAAGACTCATACAAGCCAATACTTGTTGCCGAACCGATGTTGCACCAGAATCGACAGAAAAATGGAGGCGCGCAGCTCCCCTTTGACAAACAACAGACGGATGACTAGCCTACGCCCGTTAGGTTGTGGCGGCAACCATGCTGCTCACATTGCTTCTATCAGAAAGACCCTCATGTCTATCTGGAGCAAACGCCTTGTCGCAGTCTTATTAGGACTATTTGTGCTCACCTTGGGAGTCTTTTTCCTCAATACGGCATCGGACAACACGAACGGCCTCAAGATTTATATAGCCGGATAGATGGCCATTAACTATCTTGGCTTGATTGTGTGGGTCTTTGTCTGGATGATCGATCAAGCTCGCATGCGTGGGAAAAATTTCTGGGTTTGGCTTGTCCCCTTCGTCCTGGCACCCCTTCCAACATTAATGCTGTTTGTCTTGTTCCTCCAAAGACGTATACGTCCGTCATAGATCGGCTGAGCCAACTTTGGCTTGCACATCGCGGCTGGCTTCTCGATGCAACTGTGCTCGGAGAGCCCACACCAGCCAGATGCCTGGCAGAGCGACCAGAAACGACCAGAAGAAAAATTGTGCCCAGCCGACCATTTCGACCAACTCAGCCGACGGACGGCCAGAGAATACCCGCCCGAGTGCTTCAAGGGAGGAGAGCAACGCGAATTGGGTTGCCGTAAATCGATGGTCGCATAGCGACATAATCAGTGCGACAAACGCTACAGTGCCCATGCCACCAGTCACATTCTCGACGAGAATAGATGTCATGAGTGCTCCATAACTTTTGCCTATCCAGGCGAGCCACATGAATCCCAAGTTTGAAACCGCTTGCAGCAAACCAAAGAGCAGTAATGACCGAACCATCCCGAGCTTAGCCATTGCGACACCCCCGGCCAATGCGCCGATGAGCGTCGCTCCAATCCCAAGACCCTTTACATACCCGACCTCGCTGACAGAGAAGCCCATCCCTCCAATCAGAAATGCCGTTTGAAGCGACGCTGCGACGGCATCTCCGATTTTATAAAAGACGACGAGAGCGAGAAGCCCAACCACCCCTGGACGCGTAAAGAATTCTTTCAGCGGCCCACCAACCGCATCGGCCAGACTTGCCGGTATCGCACTTGGCGCTGATGGTTCCGGACTGACGAGGATCGTGATAACGCCTGCCAACATTAGCGCGGCAAGCAGCAAATAGGTGTTTTGCCATCCAATACGATCGGCCAATAGAAGGGCGCCGGCGCTCGCAAGCAGCAGCGCACATCGATAGCCATTCACCCACACAGCTACACCGAAGCCCCGTTCCCGATGTAAGAGCACATCGGTCCGATAGGCGTCGAAGACGATATCGAGTGAGGCAGCGAGGAAGGCCACCACGAGGGCCAGGATCCCAAGTATTTCCGGACGCTGGCCCGGCCCAGTCACCGCCATGGCCGCCAAGCCGAGCGCGACACAGAGCTGCATCACTAGCATCCATCCACGCCGGCGTCCCAGCCAGGGAGGGACCAGGCGATCCATCAAGGGGGCCCACAAGAATTTCAGCGTGTACGGGAGACCGACGAGCGTAAAAACACCAATGGTCTTCAGGTCGAGCCCGACAACCGTCAGCCAAGCTTGGAGTGTCCCAGCGGTAAGGGCCAACGGCAAACCCGAGGCAAAGCCCAGGGGCAGCATGATGCCGATGCGACGGTTCGCAAGGATCTGAGTGAAAGATGCAGCTTTCATTGAGCCGTTTTAGCACACATGCGGGAGAAGCATATCATCGGAATGCAGGGACCGCGCAGGACATTCTTGAAATCTAATCTGTCGAGAGGGAGAAGGAGTGGGTCGAAACGGCATCGAAGAACCATCCAGCAAAGCAGTACATAAGAAACTCAGCAGGGTTGTCCATTGAAGGTGCAGGGCTTGTAGCGCGAAATATCGAACTCCACGTTTTCCTGGTAGACCCGTTCGTTGCCATTCACGCCATCCTGCTCCGGATCGTTATACATGGTGTGGTTCCACCAGTAGAACAAGGGATAGGCTTCCGTCCTGTAGACAGGATTACCATAGATGCTTCTGGAATACTCCTGAACGAGACGACCTGTGACATAGTCGACTTGGCCGTTCCCGCGCAATGAATAGAGCGTGAGAAAGAGCCGAACTTCGTGATCGTAGTGCTCGTCAATTCTTGTCTCGAGGTCAGGTTCGTGCGGCAAAAGTTCCTTCGTCCATCCACCGGACGCAGAGAGCAGGAGCAGAAGAGAGACAATGAAGATGGAAGCCGCCGACTGTGAAGATGTCACAACAGACTCACGATGATGGGGTGGGCAGGCAGCGAACTCTACCATGGCCTTTCAGGGCCTTCAAGCGATGATCGTGAGCGGCAGAAGAACTCGAGGGAGATCATTGCGATAGGAACAAAGATCTCCCTATAATGGCCTGGCTAATATGAAACGTGCCTCACTCCATACACTCGGCTGTCGGCTGAACCAGGCAGAGACAGCGGTGCTCACAGCTCGCTTGCGGCGCGATGGCTACCACGTCGTCGAGTTCGGCGAACCGACGGACTTGCTTGTCGTAAATACCTGCTCGGTGACAGAGGAATCAGAACGGACCTGCCGATATGTGATCCGCAAGACATTAAGACATTCCCCCGATGCCTTTGTGGCGATAACGGGCTGTTACGCCCAGACCGGCGTTCAAGAGCTGCGCACCATTCCTGGAATCGATCTCATTGTCGGAAATCAATTCAAATGGGACTTACCGTCATTTCTTCCGGCTCCCCATGCTCTGAAGAAGCAACCAGACCCGGAAATTCTCCATACTCGCGCCATCGACCGGGAAGATTTCACCCTGCCGGAGTATGGCGAACCGGATTCCACCAGGGCGCTGCTCAAAATCCAGGATGGCTGCAATGTGATGTGTAGCTTCTGTCTTATTCCCTTCGCACGCGGACATGAGCGGAGCCGCCTCCGGGATGACATAATCCGAGAAGCCGAGATACTTGTAGCAGGGGGCTACCGGGAGATTGTGCTGACCGGCGTCAACATCGGGCAGTATCGCCAAGACAAGTTCGATCTGGTCGGGTTGATCACACAATTAGAGGAAATTGAAGGACTCGAACGAATCAGAATTTCATCTATTGAGCCGACGACGATCACGAACGCCCTCTTAGATCGGATGGCTTCTTCGTCGAAGCTATGTCCCTATCTCCATATCCCCTTACAGAGCGGAGACGACACCATATTGTCGTCCATGAATCGTCCATACAATGCAGAAGAGTTTACCCATCTGATCCAGCGGGCCGTGGCGACGGTTCCTCACCTTGGACTGGGAACCGATCTGATGGTTGGATTTCCAGGAGAAACTGAGGAAGCATTCGCGCATACTCTGAGCCTCGCGCACGAGCTTCCCTTCTCCTATTTCCATGTCTTTACCTATTCGCAACGGCCCGGCACTGCTGCCACGAAGCTGCCTGACCAGGTGCCGATCGCAGTCGGTCGGGAACGGGCGAAGAAACTTGCCGAGCTGTCCCGTCTTAAACGCCTGGCCTTTGCGGAACGATATATCGGATCCACCGTGTCCGTCCTCTTCGAGTCAGGAGAAATAGATGGATTCAGGTTGGGGGTGACAGTAAACTTCTTGAAAGTGGGTGTGCCCTCAAGCATCGACCTCACCAATCATCTAAAAGAGGTGCGTATTACTGGAGCATCAGACCGTTGGGCGGTAGGTCAGCTCACGGCGGAACATCAGCCCGTGCGAAAGCTGCTGGTTCTATGAAAGCCAAATCCGCAACTCATGTGCATCTTGAAACCTTCGGCTGTCAGATGAACGAATACGATTCGGAACTCGTTCGCTCGCTGATGAAACAGAGCGGATTTGTGTTTACCGATGAACGAGAACGTGCAGACGTGATTTTGATGAACACCTGCGCAATTCGCGAGAATGCCCACAATAAGGTCTATAAGCACTTGTCTGAGCTCAAGAAACTCAAGCGGCAACGTCCGTTGGTCGTAGGCGTCTTGGGTTGTATGGCGCAAAATCTTAAAGAGGAGTTGACGGACTTTCAGCCGCTGGTCGATGTACTCGCCGGCCCTGATGCCTATCGCCAGCTGCCGATGTTGATCCGCAACGCGATGCTTTCGCAAGAGGAGGGGTTGGATCAGAAGGGACTCGCGGTCGACCTTTCGGAATATGAAACCTATCACGATGTCATACCGGATCGAACCGACGGGGTGAATGCCTGGATCGCTGTCATGCGAGGCTGCGACAACTTCTGCAGCTTCTGTGTGGTCCCCTACACTCGGGGACGTGAACGTTCCCGCAATCCAGAGGGAATTCTTCAGGAAGCTCGCCGGATCGCCGAGGGAGGATTCAAGCAAATCACGCTCCTGGGGCAAAACGTCAATTCGTACCAATTCGGCGACTGGGATTTTGCACGATTGATCACGGCGGTCGCGGACGTGCCCGGCATCGAACGCGTGCGTTTCACGTCCCCACACCCCAAAGACTTTCCGCTTGCATTGTTGGAAGCCGTCGTATCCCATCCCAACATCTGCAAGCAAGTCCATTTACCACTGCAATCCGGCAGCGACCGTATACTCAGCTTGATGAATCGCACCTATTCTAATGCGGAGTATCGCGCCTTAGTCGACCGTATCCGCACTCTGCGATCGGACATCGTCATAAGCACCGATATCATTTGTGGTTTCTGTGGGGAAAACGATGCGGACTTTGATGAGACGTACCGGCTTGTCGAGGAAACACGGTTTCACTCAGCGTTTATCTTCAAATACTCTGAGCGAAAGAACACCATCGCCGCACGCAAGTTTTCAGACGATGTCTCTGAGACGGTAAAGACCGAGCGGGTGACACGACTCTTCGACCTCCAACGGAACATTTCCTACGAGCGGAACCGGGAATATCTGAAGACGATAGTCCCCGTCCTGGTCGAAGGGGATGCGAAGCGATCGGCCGCGCAAGGCATGGGAAAATCGGATGGCAACATCACCGTCATCTGGGACAAGCGTGCGATACCCTCTCAACCGGGAAACATGGTTTCCCTCGCCATCTACGATGCATCGTCCACGACGTTGTATGCGGAACGTCCGCCGCTGAATTAAATCGTTGGTGCCTACCCTCCTTCCCCAAGAATTATTTCTGCGTCATACGCTCCCAAAAGTACACTTCTGAACAAGAACTGTTTGTGAGTCCCTCTTCCCTCACACCTCTCAAGTAGTAATAGGGGATAGCAATCCGCGTGATGACCCTTCGTGGAACGGGAGTTCTCTTTTCAGGAGCCCATGAAATAGCCGGAACAATGCTCCAATTAAGTGCTGCATTATCATATGATTAGATTCATTATCTCCTGTGCTTATCCTTGTCTATGTTTAGGCAGTCCCGTTGCACCAATTCCCATCTTCTCATGATATTGCCCTAGTACTTCACTACGTCTACTTCACCCTAACTAGAGGCATAATCTTTGCTATTTGATGCACCTATACGTAACCGCGCGCACTCTTTGGAGACGAGACATGATCCAGAATCAAGAACCCGATGTGAAAGAAAAAACCGATACCTCCATGAGCCTGGAAACCCTCATCGCGATGGGACTCTTCGGATGGATTGCACTGAGCATGGCGCTGATGGGCCTGGGAATCTGGTAATCCCCCGAGATGCATCGACCTTGCATCTCGCCACGGATAGTCACACCCCCTACTGAATAGAAAGAGAGTCGTTATGATAAAGAACTACTTCGCGCTAACGAATGTGAGAAATCCGGTCATGCAGGGCCTTGTTGGAATCGCCGCCTGTGCCCTCGTCATTAGCGGTTGTGCCGGTGGGACAAAGCTCGCACACAATGCAAAGGGCAGCGTTTACCTGGAAGAAGTGACTGATTGGTCATTTGAAGCCGGCCATCCTGCTGTGATCGATCAACTGACCATCACAAAGATCATAAAAGGGTTATATCGTAACGACGACATGAGCGGATCTTCGAGAATGTCCGCTGGTGGCAGCAAGCCGATGAGAATTTTCAGCGATGAGGATGCAGAATTTCTCTCTCCCCTGCTCGCACAAGGCTTATCAAGGGCGAAACCCGAACAGCTTGTTGGGTTCCGCGTATCCTCATCGGCAGGGTCAGGCTCTGAGCCCACCACGGGCAGTCTTTATATGCAGAAAGGATCGATCTACTTGACCATTGGGAAGGGCGCCAAACCGACCGGGTTTATGCCTGAGTCGGCTGTACGCATCGAACCGGCTCCGGCCTATGCCGCCGGTGGTGCACTCGGCGCTATGACAATGATCATCGACTATCATGCACTGGCCATGTCGCCGATGCCCGCCGCCATGCCGATCGCAAACGCCACGTCGATCGTTCCGACTGCATCCTCGATGGCGGCCGTTCCAGTGAAAGCTCAGGCGATCTCCGCCAGTGTGGGCCAGGAGACGGGACAGGACGAATTTTTGGTTCAGAAGCTCAGTGACTTAAAAATAGCAAAAGAGGCGCTCGCCAAAAAAGATTCCGAGATTACTATGCTTCGCAAGGAGTCGGAATGGATGAAGCGCGAACTGCGGAACCGAGACGAGGAAATGAAAGCGCTCAGGTCAACCAACGTATCTGCTAAACCCGCACCGAAGAAGAAATCGGCACAGGCGACACGAACTCGCTAGCCTGCCTCAGCCGACACTCAGTAACTCTGGCTGGAGCAAGACCACTTCACTGGACAGGGGTTGTCGGAAATTCATCCGGCAATAACAGGCATAGGTCACATAGGTATCTTGTAAGCAGTACCGAGCCAACTCTAGTCCCTGTCCTTTCCCCCACATCTCAGCCACCTGAGACCCACTACCCGATTTCGTTTCGACGTTCAGGGCTCGCGCCAGCACGTCGAGTTTCACCCACCCGCGTGTATCCCAATTGCTCCAGATCGCCATTGTGTCGTATACCGGTTCCGTACGGAACTTGGCGAGGTTGACATCCAGGCTTGGCTTAACCTGGTGGATAATTGATCGCTTCTTAATGAACGGGAGGTCGAAGCCCAGACCGTTATGGGTGATGAAGAGCGAGGGGCGGTTCTGACCCAAACGGCTCCAGAATTGTTGCAGCAACTCCCGCTCATCCCCGCCATACCAGGCCACCGATCCACGGGGCTCGAGCTGGTCTGAAAATTCCAACAGGCCGATACAGACGATCTGACTGAATGTGCCGTCAAAGGCCGACTTCGCATATTGTTCATCCTCTGCACGTCGTTGAGTTTCGGCAGCTCCCGCCGTAAACAAATCGTAGCCCTCACCTGCCGGCGCAGAGTCAGCATTTGACGGAAGCTTCCCCGCCAGCCGAGACCATTCATCCCGAGGCGCTTGAATAGTCTCAATATCCAGCACAACCTTCATAAAGTCTGCTCTATGCTCTGCCGCCGTAAGGCCTCGATGATCGGACGATCCGCTGGAGGAAACTCAAAGTCACCTAACTCGTGTGGCCAGACCCATCGAATTTCCGCACAGTCGATGGCTGTGGCATGCCCGGTTTCAATTCTACAGTGGAAAAAATGCAGCTCCACTGCTTTCTCTGCATACTCATGCCGAACGATCTGGAAGGGTATTGGCACGTCGATACGAATGCCCAACTCCTCGAACAGCTCCCGCCGCAGACATTCTTCCAATGTTTCACCCGTCTCGCGCTTTCCGCCTGGAAACTCCCAGAAACCCGCCAAGTGCACGCCCGGATTCCGTCGGGCAATCAAGTAGCGGCCCTCACGATAAACAAGACCGGCAGCAACCTCAACGACCTTCAATGCCGCACCGTCACTCTTCGCGACTTCTGATCGAAGGGGTACGTCTTGCAAAATGATTTCATCGGACATTGCCTGCAGAAGGGATTTCTTGCCGTGCAGCAGGTCGCACCAAAATCCATAATCGCCTGGTTGAAGTCATAGCCCTTCCCACTTGGAATTAAGGCTCCCGACAATTGCCAGAGCTTCGCCTTTTGAGCCTTGGGGTCGCCCTTTGCCATGAACACCCGATGAAGGACCCTAATGACATTCGTATCCAAGATCGGCGCATCTTCGTTGAATGCGAACGATCGAATTGCGCCTGCCGTGTACCGTCCAATTCCCTTGAACGATAGCAATTCCTCCGCATCGCTCGGAAGACGGCCCCCATACCGCTCTACTGTCTCACACGCGATACTATGTAACCGCTCCGGCCGAATATTGTAGCCTAGCGGGTACCACGTCTTCTTCACATCCGAGACTGGCGCATCAGCCAACTCTTCAAAGCTTGGGTAACGGTCTAGAAATTCGTGGTACTTTGGAATCACCCGATCAACCTGTGTTTGTTGCAACATCACCTCAGAGACCAAAATGTGATAGGGGTCGGAGGTCTTCCGCCAAGGTAGGTCACGGCCATGCTCCTTGTACCACTTCAGCAACCGGGTTTGAAAACGGCGTTTCTGCGAGGCGTTGATGACAGAGAACTTCTTCGATCTCTTCTTGCGCTGAGAGGATATTCGTGAGCTAGAGATGGTGGGCATTGCAACGTCAATCCAATGGCGGCATTCTAGAAGTGCGCCCACAGAAAATCAAATGGCGACCATGCGAAACACGTGCTGCGGACGATGCCTGACTTAAGCGAGACTGGCGGGAAAAGCGAGACAAGTAGGGACAGGGCTCATACGTCACGCAAGTCCTGCTCATTGCGCTTGTCGCGCGAAGCTTCGCCACTTCGCGACGAACCGCCATGAATAATGCGGGCTGGAAATTTCCAAAGATCTCAATTTCTTTGACAACCACTTGTTCACCGACTAGCCTCTTCTGAGGCAAGACAATGACAGCGGGAGTCTCATCAGCGAGGCCTCTTTACAAAGCTATGGTCACCAGAAAGCATCCCAGATTTTCCGTGTCGCTCTCCAGCACCTTGGTACAGAAGGATCACTTCCGCCATACTGGATCTGTACGAAACATTTCGGCCAATGGATGCCGCGTAGACAGCATCATCAGTCCCTTTACCGGCATGCAGCTCACCGTGCAGTTACACATTCCTGGTGAGTCGAAGCCAATCTTAATCGACAATGCCACAGTCCGCTGGTCCGGGTCCGCCGGCATCGGTCTAGAGTTCTTGACGATAGCTCCTCTGCATCAAGACCGACTGGACCGTATGATCCAGCAACTCCAGCCTAAGACCAGCCTTCAGTAGACGACCTTCGCTATAGTTGCATTTTAGGCGCTCGCCTCCGTATCCTCCGTCTTCATGGACCTCTCACAACTTTCCCAGGAACAATTCAAAGAGCTCGTGCGCGGCATCGTCGACGATCGTCTGCGCGAGTTACTGGGCGATCCTGACCTTGGACTACAGCTTGGCGATGGCCTGCGCGCCCGCCTGAAAGAGTCCTTATCCAGTACGGTGAGACTGTCCGGCGAGGACATCGCAGATCAGCTCGGTCTCCGCTGGTAAGAACAACATGGCCTGGTATCGTGTAGCCTATCGCCCAATCATTCTCAAAGACCTTGCGGGCCTTGAGCCGTCCATGGCACAGCGGCTCTTGGACAAAACCAAATGGATCGCCTCCAACATCGACAACTTGCGCCACGAACCGATCACGCCGGACCTGCCAGGCCTTTCCAAATATGCGGTCGAGGACTGGCGAATTTTATACTCTATTGACCGTAACGATCACATGGTCGATATTCACGGCATCGTTCGCCACAGAGAGCTCCGTTCATGATTGCCATCACCGTTGCCGCCATCGCAAAACTGAAAGCGATTCAAGCCCATCATCCAGAGGATCCGGTCGTCCGGGTTTCCGTGCGCGACCTGGAAGATTCACGCTTAAACTTTAGCATTACGTTGGAAGCAACGCACCAGCCTGACGATGACGTTCAGCAGATCGATGGCCTCACAATTGCGGTGGATCGGCGAAGTGCGCCACGGATGGAACGGGTGACAGTCGACTACACTGAGGCCGATGGGTTTCGCTTTCTACACGATGAGGAGAACCGCAGCCTGCCACTCCTGACAATTCCCACACTCAATTGACGGAGCAGATGCTGAAAAAGCCGCTTTTCTCACCCGCCCGACCCCGGCGCGCCGAGACGCGCCTTTCCCCAAGCGGCGTTCTCGCATCGTTCAGACCCTCAACGTACCGGTCTAAGTGTACTGGAGGCACAGTACCTATCCGCTCGCATGTGATCGAAGCGAGCGGTTCAAGCGAAGCTTGGTATGTACCTCCTCGGGCCTTCACTCGCCGCGGCCTTGCTGGACAGACTTTTTGAGCATCCTGAGGGATTAGGTGAGTCGGTCCGGCAAGCTGGCGACATGCACCTGAAACTCACCCCGCGTCACATCGCCGACATAGCGGCGCAGAGCATCCTTCACCACGGGAAATGCGATCTTGTCCCAGGGAATTGCAGAGAGTGAGAATAACTGCACGTCGAGGCTTTCCTCACCCACCCCGAAATCTGGTGAACGCATCGGCCCTCGAAACACCAGGTAGGCCTGGCCAATGTGGGGAAGACTCAAGACCGCAAAGAGGCAAATACGCTCCACCTGAGCCTGCGCTTCCTCCAGTGTCTCGCGAACGGCCGCCTGCTCAGTGCTCTCGCCGATTTCCATGAAGCCAGCAGGAAAGGTCCAGAGGCCGGACTTGGGCTCGATCGCACGCCGACAGAGGAGAATTTGGCCGCCCCACTCGGGAATGCAGCCTGCGACGATCTTTGGATTATGGTAATGAATGGCCCGACAGGTATCGCAAACGAACCGTGGCAAGTTGTCGCCGGCAGGAACTTTCTTCGTAACTGAGGCGCCGCAGGCGCTGCAATAGTTCATAGGATCGTAATGCGCGAGAAAAGAAGGGCTCGCGCGTCTTGCCTGTGCCGCATGTCTCGCGAAACGTTATATGAGCATGGATAGCACAAAACTACGGTTCTTTGCACCCTGCCCGCGTGGGCTGGAGGGGGTTCTGGAGCAGGAGCTCCACGACCTTGGGGTGCCTATGACCACGAAGTCGGACGGAGGGATCGCCTTCCAGGCTCCCTGGTCCACGATGTATTGGGTCAATCTAAAAAGTCACATTGCCAGCCGCGTGCTCTGGGAAGTCGGACAGGCTCCCTATCGCTCGGAAGACGATGTGTACCGCACGGCCTATAGTCTGCCCTGGCCAGATTGGTTCACGCCTTCACAGACCATCAAGGTGAAAGTGAGCGCACGCCGCTGCCCACTCACCAGCCTGGACTTCATCACGCTGCGGATCAAAGACGCCGTCTGCGATAAGTTTACGTCGGTACGCCATAGGCGTCCTAGCGTGGACACCCATCGCCCGAACATCCGGCTCGACGCCTTTCTCGATGAGTCAACGGTGACCTTCTATCTGGACACCTCCGGCGAGCCACTCTTCAAGCGGGGACATCGTGTCCTGTCCGTCGAGGCACCGTTGCGCGAAAACCTGGCGGCGGGATTGCTGCGGCTCGCTGGATGGACACCCAACGACGTACTGCTCGACCCCATGTGCGGCAGCGGAACGATTCCGCTCGAAGCCGCGCTGATGGGGCGCCGGATCGCGCCAGGACAGTCTCGGCCTTTTGCGTTTGAACGCCTGCTGATTCACGATGCCCAACGCTGGAGCCATCTGCGCGAAGTCTCTCTACTGAAACAACTCGCAGAGGTGCCGACTGCCATCTATGCCTCAGACCAGAACCCTGCCGCGGTGAAGATCGCGCAGCGGACATTTCAGGGGGCGGGAGTCGCCGTCGATATTCGCCTGCGGCAGAGCGACGTGCTTGCCCTTGAAGCTCCGGCTGAACAGGGTGTTCTGATGATCAATCCTCCCTACGGAGTCAGGCTCAGTAGGCCGGAAGAACTCGATGCCTTCTATCCCCTACTGGGTGATTGGTTAAAACAACGATTCAGCGGATGGCGGGCTTATATCTTCACCGGCGATTTACGGGTCCCCAAACTCATCGGTCTCGCGCCGTCGAAACGCATTCCCCTCTTCAACGGTCCGCTGGAATGCCGGTTATATGAATTTCAGATTGTGTCAGGATCGATGCGCAAGACGAATCCCGCGCCAAAAAGTAACGGATGACGCCTTATTGCCTTCGGGCTCGCTGTCGATCGATGAAGAGAGACTAACTCTCGGCCTCCCTAGCGATTACACGTAGTTGCGCGGCTCCCTCGTCTCTCTCCCTTGACTTGTGTAAGGCGAAAGCTATCTACCTATTCAGACGTATATCTCCTGTCTTTTCACAGGCCGAGCGAAAGGACGCTTCCACATGAATAATGGGACAATGGCTGTCACGCTACCAGTACTCACGATTAAACGCACCGTGCTATTCCCTGGGGTGATGATGCCCTTGACGGTTGGGCGTGCACGGTCGATTGCCGCCGTAGAGGCGGCGACGAAAACTGAAGAGAAGACGATTCTCGTGGTCGCACAACGCGACCCTCAGACAGAAGAGCCGGGACTCGAAGAATTGTACACGATCGGCACGAAGGCCATCGTGAAACAGATTGGTCGGTCAGAAGAAGGCATGATCCACGTGCTCGTGCAAGGGCTCGAGCGTGTCGCGTTACTCAAAGTCGAACAAACGAATCCGTGCCTTCTCGTACAGGCTCGACGACTCGATCACCCCGAGGGCCACGGCACCGAAATCCAGGCCCTCCACCGAGCCATCCAGGAATTGGTCACCGATCTTCCTCGATTGATTCAGGCCCCCGGTATTCAGGAAGCCGCGGCGGCCTTCAGTAATGAGGACAATCCCGTAACCTTGGCCTATCGCGTGGCCTCGCTCCTCAATCTCACCGTGCAGGAGGAGCAGAAGCTGCTAGAAAGTTCCTCCACAATCGAGCTGTTGCGAGCGCTATATGGCTCGCTCTCGAAAGAAATTCAAATCTTACAGTTGCGGGACAAAATCACCAACGATGCCCAAGCCAAGATCGGCAAGACCCAGCGGGAATATATCCTTCGTGAACAGTTGAAGGCGATCCAACAGGAGCTTGGGGAGGGTGAGGGAGAAGAGAACGAGATCACCAAACTCAAGAAACAGATTCAAGAAGCCGACCTTCCCGACCATGTGCGAAAGGAAGTAGAGCGAGAGATTGTCCGATTGGCAAAGGTGCCACCCTCCTCGCCTGACCATCAGGTCCTCAGGACCTATCTCGAACTGGTGCTTGAACTCCCTTGGAGGAAAGCCTCTGAAGATCGGTTGGAGTTGAGCAAGGTTCGTCAGGTGCTGGAGGAGGATCACTACGGCATTAAAGAAGTAAAGGAGCGGATCGTCGAGCATCTAGCCGTGTTGAAATTGAACCCAACGGCCAAGGCGCCGATCCTCTGCCTGGTCGGAGCACCAGGCGTCGGCAAGACTAGCCTAGGCCAGTCCATTGCCAGAGCCATGGGTCGAACGTTCGAACGGTTCAGCTTGGGCGGCGTACATGACGAAGCCGAATTGCGCGGCCATCGCCGGACCTATGTCGGTGCGCTGCCTGGACGTATTGTTCAGGCCGTGCGACGAGCAGGTGTGAACAATCCGGTCTTAATGCTCGACGAGGTCGACAAGATGGGCCGTGACTTCCGTGGCGATCCCGCTGCGGCACTCTTGGAGATTCTCGATCCGGCGCAGAACCACACGTTCCGCGACCACTACTTGGATCTTCCGTTCGATCTGTCGAAGGTGTTCTTCATCACTACGGCGAACACCCTCGACACGATCAGCCAGCCCTTGTTGGATCGCATGGAAATAATCCACCTCCACGGTTACAGCGAGAGGGAAAAGGCCGAGATTGTCCGCCGCTACTTGTGGCCGAGACGGCTGAAGGAAGCAGGGCTCGATGCGAGCCAGGCATTGCTGTCGGATGACGTGTTGAATCTCATCATCAGCCGGTACACCAGAGAGGCCGGCGTCCGCCAGCTCGAACAGATGCTGGGGCGGCTCACGAGAAAAATTGCGTTGACCTTCGCCGACCTGCCGGATGGCCAAGAGCGACAGCCCGTCATCATACGCCCTCAGGTTCTCGAAGAATGGCTGGGCTCTGAACGGTTCATGCCGGAAGAGGCGCGCAAGACGCTGCCTCCGGGTGTGGCGACCGGCCTGGCCTGGACTCCCACAGGAGGCGATGTCCTCTACATTGAAACGACGCTGCTCCCCGGCAGCCACGAGCTGACCCTCACAGGTCAGCTGGGAGACGTCATGCAAGAGTCAGCCAGGGCTGCACGAAGCTACCTCTGGTCACATGCTGAAAGCATGGGACTCGATATTTCCCGTTTCAAACGAAATGGGGTGCATATCCATGTGCCGTCCGGAGCCATTCCGAAAGACGGACCCTCGGCTGGAATCACAATGGCCACGGCCCTTGCCTCTTCGTATATCGGAGAAGCAGTCCGCAGCGATACGGCCATGACCGGCGAGATCAGCCTGAGCGGATTGGTTCTTCCAGTCGGCGGGATTAAAGAAAAAGTGCTGGCGGCACATCGCGCCGGCATCAAGCGGGTGATTCTGCCAAAATCCAACGAAAAGGATTTGAAGGAGGTCCCGCAAGAAGTGCGCGAAGATCTGACCTTCATTCTGGTGGAACGGATCGAGGAGGTCCTCCCCGCTGCGTTCAACCATGATACAGCGGCTCACGGAAGCTTCCGCTTCGGAATGGGCATTGCCCCAGCCTCAGCGTGAACGGACTGCAACGCGTGACTCGCGAGATGTGCGAGAAAGGCGCGACAAGCATCACACACAAACTCTGATTTCGAGTATGCCGCCTGTCCCGCCAGTCTAGCGAGTCCGCATGTCTCGCGCTGTGTTTTTCCGCATCCTTGCTCCCAAACCAATCCCTGTGTAAGGATACTTCAAGTCCCTCGACTTACGTGGGAGCGACCAGACAAGAAAGGAGCAACGCCATGCCGCCAAAGGTTGAGATCGGTCAGATGGTTAAAGTCGTAAAAACCGACGAGGAGTGGAAGAAACTTCTCGCGCCGGAGGCCTACCGGGTCCTACGGCATGAGAATACCGAACGCCCCTTTACCGACAACATGCATGACAACAAAAAAACCGGCATCTACTACTGCGCAGGCTGTGACCTCCCGGCCTATTCTTCAGAACACAAGTTCGACAGTGGAACCGGCTGGCCCAGCTTCTGGCAACCAATCGATCCTCGTGTGGTCGAAAGCACGACCGATTACAAACTGATTTTCCCAAGGACCGAAGTCCACTGCGCCCGCTGCGAGGGGCATCAAGGCCATATCTTTAAGGACGGCCCCAAGCCGACTGGCCTGCGCTACTGCATCAACGGCGTGGCACTGAAATTTGTGGCGGCTTAACGCGCACACAAGTAATTGGGCGGACAGAAACCACAATGAAGACAGTTAGACTATAAAAGCAAAATCATCTCATGTGTCATGAGGTGGGCACCAAGGAGAGGTGAGTGAGCGAGTTCGGTCGCCGCATCCGCCCGTACGTGGAGCGGGAAATTCTTGCTGCATATCAAGCTGAAGCACAAGGGC
This sequence comes from Nitrospirota bacterium, assembly GCA_963701855.1. Lineage (GTDB taxonomy): Bacteria > Nitrospirota > Nitrospiria > Nitrospirales > Nitrospiraceae > Palsa-1315. The sequence continues at coordinate 44,739 of CAVPBK010000010.1, read as the reverse complement.
AACCAGATGTCGCCTTCTCGCACCTGGAGCGTGCCCACATACTTGGGCAAACATCAACAGTTGAGCATGTTCGCGTGCATTGGCATATGTTCCTCTGGGGGATTCGTCAGCGTGACGTCCGAGAGTCTCTGGGTCAGCTGCTGCGCATCGCTGGTGCAGCCATAGGCACTGCTATTGGTCTGGTGCCTCAGGGAAACACAGGCGGTACAAACGTCACCCCATTGAAAAGCATGCCGATTCCACCTGAGCTTGCAGCGCTGATAGAAGAAGCGCGTACTTCGATAAGATAACGGCCAAATGGTGGGTCGAGTGGACTGGCCTAATTGACATGCTGCTCACTTCTGTCGTTAATGCCGTAGAGAAGCCCTCCATCAAAAGCATACTCCTTGAACAATCAACAGCTTACGAAATTATTTTTCATCGAACTGGAGTTTTCTCCACCCTCACTAGCCTCCACAAACAGCCGCGCCTTACCCCGACATACCAGCTAGGCTTCTGCAACGAGATGCCTCACGGTCGAAAAAACATTCGAGACTGCGTACCTGGGTCTAATCTTAGAGCCCAGCAGGATCAGCACCAATCAACATGCCGAAGAGCAGCTTCACAGATCAGGAGAGCAGGTGCGGGATTGCTGAAAAAAGAACTTGCAAAGAAAGAGCGTGATAGCTACGATTCGCGCCATGAAAAGTTCCCCAAACGCTCCGAGCCTCGAATGATTCGATCCCGTGCGGAAAATAACGAAAAACGACTGAAAGCCTATCAAGGGCATAGGCCACATGCCATGACAACCCAAACGAAAGGAGCCACAATGAAGCCAGCCGTACCGAAACCAGAACTCCGACAGACAGTCGGAGGTTCTTCGCTGTTGCGCAAGTGCTTTTTCGGAGCCTTGGCCATCAGCTCAGTGGCGATGCTGTCGCCCTGGGTCGCAACGGCGACCGATTACAAACTCAAGCTTCCTTTTGGCCTGGAAGAGAGTGCCGTGGTCATTCCTCCCAATAATCCCATGACGACTCAGAAAGTCGAGTTAGGCCGGTTCTTGTTCTTCGACAGGCGGTTATCGGATGACAACACGATCGCCTGTGCGAGTTGCCACCTGGCGAAATTTGGTTTTACCGACGGCCAACCAGTCTCCGCAGGTATCAAGGGCCAAAAGGGCGGACGTAGCGCGCCGGCGTCCTTTAACCGAGTGTTCAGCAGCGCTCAATTTTGGGACGGACGGGCCGCCACTTTGGAAGATCAATCCATCGGCCCCTTTACGAATCCAATCGAACACGGCTTTGTCAATTACGATGTCATGATTGCGAAAATGAAAAAGATCCCCGGTTATAAAACCCTCTTCATGCAAGCCTTCGGCGAAGACATCACGATTGGCAATGTGGGCAAGGCTATCGCCAGCTTCCAGCGCACCGTCCTCTCCGGCAACAGCCCGGCAGACAAGTTCGATCAGGGACAGGAAGCAGCAGCAATCCCAGAAGCGGCTCAAAGAGGCCTCCTCCTATTCCGGGATAAAGCACGGTGCACAAAGTGCCACTCCGGATTCAACTTCACTGACGAAAAGTTTCACAACCTCGGCATCGGCTGGGACGACAACAAAGTGGATCTTGGCCGCTACATGGTGACCAAGAACGCTGAGGAACTCGGCGCATTTAAAACCCCGACCTTGCGGGAGATTTCACGAAGCGCACCCTATATGCATGATGGTCGCTTCAAAACGCTTGAAGCCGTCGTGAACTTTTACAATCAGGGCGGCGTCAAGAATCCTCACCAAGATCCGTTGATCCTTCCGCTCGAACTAACGGACCAAGAGAAGCAGGATCTCCTGGCGTTTCTTCGCACGCTGAATGGCGAAGGGTGGCAACATGTCATACCGCCAACATCCTACCCTCAATAGAACTGGAACAACACAGGTGATCCGCTACAAGCGGATCACCTGCAGCCGTTGAGACCATCCCTCTCTCTGGACAAGATACAAGACAAGACCAGGGCAGGTTCCGACCGTTATGGTCGGAACCTGCCCTGATTGCGTTCGACCGCATCCCCCAAGAAAATGTTGACCGATCTAGCCCGCCTTATTCATGAACACTTCTGCTGCAATCGCCGACCCGCTGCTTCGACAAGCCAGCGGCCAGCGGGCTCGCGACTCGGCTCAGCGATTTCGCGATGAACCATCATGAATAATGCTGGCCAGTGCTTTGCCTTTCGGCGATGGGACCAGAAGGGTGATGCCAACAACCTCAGCAAGAAATGCTTTTGAAGACCATCCAGAAAACTGTGAGGGGGTCAGGTTGACCTGACCCCCTCACATACTACCTACGAAAGTATCCCGCCAGACAATTCACTTCTGGGGCAGAACCAAATCGCTACATACGTCCGCTGCCGGTATTATTCAGTGACTTTTACCAGCCATCCGTCGCTGACTTCACATTGAGCGATGCCTTTAGCATCAATGTTAATTTTCGCGTAGGTCCCTTTGACTGAGTCAGGAATTTTGCCGGAGACCTTATACCCACTTTGTTTTTGGACCACGGTGAGTGGTACGGACTGGCCTTTTATCGTCACCTTAATACTCTTCGGAAAGGTTGACTCTGACGCATAAAATGAAAACTCCGATCGTGGGGCCGTTTCCGAATTATTCACCGGCGAAAATTCAGAAAAATTCACTTTTTTACAAATCCCTGCACCACTGCCGCCAGCACTGTTGTCACCATAAGCCCAGACGTTGGCAGGGATAACCAACACTGCTGCTACCCACATTATATTTTGCAACTTCATCATTGTGCCTCTTGTGTGGTTATTGAGTGAATTGACCAATTATTGCTAAGCGATGACCGAACTGCATTCTCAGCTATTCTTTGATAAAAAACAACCCCCACGCGATTGAGACAAGCAATGCTGTTCATCTTGCATATTCACACCGGTCTCACTTTCATTCTTCATGACGGTTCGCCGCCAAATCGTGTGGAAACCCAGCAAGGAGCGCCAGGCTAGGAGCTAGAGAAAAGATCCGTGGTTCCCGACCGGAAGTCTTCTCCCCTTGCCTTGCGCCAGAACACTCTCAATTGCCACAGAAGCGCTCATGACTCATGCGGATTAATCGGCTTGCCCCCTTCCGCAGGAGCATCTTGACAAGGGCTGGGAAAAGAGCTTATCACAGGCACCTGACAGGGCCTCTTGAGGCGGTTCGGGCTGCCCCTCAACGCAAAGCCCTATCAACAGGTAGAGGAGGATTATGCGAAAAACATTCGAGCAACTCTTCGAACAATTGAGCAATCACACCCGGGACGTTTCATTTCAGGTGCAGTTTTGGGATGGAGTGAAAAAATCGTACGGCGCCGGTGAGCCACAGTTCATTCTCACCTTTGTTACGAAGCGCTCGGCAGAGCATATCCTCGAAAGCGGCTCGTTGGGCTTTGGCGAAGAATATATGGCAGGAGATATTCAGGTGGAGGGCGATTTCAGGCAACTACTCCGGTTCGGAGCGGACGCCGCGTTCCTCAATCTGCCTCTCGGATTGAAAGCGAAGCTCGCCATTACGCACCTACGCAAGACATCGCTCAACACGCTCTCGCGTTCGACGAAACACGTGGCCCACCATTACGATCGCGGGAATGACTTCTATAAGCTGTGGCTTGACGAAAGCATGGCGTATTCCTGTGCCTATTTCCGCTATGAGCACGACACGCTCGAGCAAGCACAGCAACAGAAGTATGAACACATTTGCCGGAAACTTCAGTTAAAGGCCGGGGAAACACTGATCGACGTCGGCTGCGGCTGGGGTGGGATGCTGATCTACGCGGCGAAACACTACGGCGTACGAGGCGTCGGATGCTCATTGTCGAAACAGCAAATTGAGTATGCGGTCGATCTCGTGAAGCGCCAGGGTCTGTCCAAAGAGATTTCGATCGTGTTTGAGGATTATCGGAACCTCCAAGGCAAGTTCGATAAATTCGTATCTATTGGAATGTTTGAACATGTGGGAAAGCAATTCATTCCGACATTTATGGAGAAGGTGCGGTCGATCTTGAATCCCGGCGGCATTGGGCTACTCCACACCATCGGACAAGAGCTGCCAATACCCGGCGATCCCTGGACGTTGAAATACATTTTCCCCGGTGGATACATTCCCTCGCTCGACGAAATCGTACGGACCATGTGCGAAGTCAAACTCATTCCGACGGACGTCGAAAACCTTCGCCTGCACTATGCACGAACGCTTGAGGAGTGGAGCGCACGATTCGAGGTCCACGTCAAAAAGGTCGAGGCGATGTACGATGCCTCCTTCGTTCGCATGTGGCGGATGTTTCTCAATGGATGTGCCGCCAATTTTCGCTATGGGGACATGCGGCTCTACCATGTCCTGTTTACAAACGGTCTAAACAATACCTTGCCCCTCACACGCGAGCACCTGTACCGCTAATGGAGCAGATCGCAACAGTCGCCTCACGCTTACAGGCAGTCAGAGACCGCATTGCCAAAGTCGCGCAATCAGTCGGCCGGTCACCGGATGAGATCACGCTGCTGGTCGCGAGTAAGACTCACCCTGCCGAGCGAGTGCGGGAAGCCTGGCAGGCTGGACAAACGATTTTTGGCGAGAACTATCTGCAGGAAGCGCTGGCAAAAATGCCCGCCCTGACCGATTTGCCGATTGAATGGCATTTCATCGGCCCGATACAAAGTAATAAGACCAAACGCATCACGGAAAATTTCGTCTGGGTTCACAGTGTCGATAGAATAAAAATTGCCGACCGCCTGGCGAAAGACCGGCCCGAATCACTGCCGCCCTTGCAAATCTGCCTGCAAGTAAACGTAAGTGGAGAAAATAGTAAAAGCGGTGTGGCGCCTGGAGAGCTGGCCCAGCTGGCGGCCCATGTCATTCGCCTGCCCCGCCTGAAATTGCGCGGGTTGATGGCCGTCCCTGAGCTCACCACTGCCACAGCCTTGCAACGCAGCCAGTTCCATATGCTCTGGAAACTGTATGATCAGCTCAAGCGGGATGGATACGAACTCGACACACTCTCCATGGGAATGTCAGAAGATATGGATATCGCCATTGCCGAAGGTGCAACCCTGGTCCGCGTCGGTACTGCGATTTTAGGACCAAGACGTTACCTCATACCCGAGGAGCTTGCCATCCGTGCTGCCCAAAAATCCGTAACACAATAATCTATTATTTCAATTCACTTCGCATAGATACCTCAAGTAATTTATCAATGTAGTTGATCCCTCCGGCACCAATAACTCACGCTCCGGTCTCTATCTTCGAATTTTTCATTTTCAAGGGACCATTGCTGCTAGGATTATGATGCGGGCGCATGGGTCGGCAACGATACCGATAACGGGGAGCTTGCCTTGAACACAACGACACTCATTCTACAAGGTTCTCCCCTGCCGGCTGGCCTCGTAGCTGGAGTCGCCGGATTATTGATCGGCGATCTGCTCTTCAGAGCGACGAACAGCAGCGCACAGACCACCGATGCCGACACGCCTGCTCCAGAAACCAACCACACCACTCAAGATTTCAGCTCTGCCGGAATCCTGCTGATCCTCCTGCTCGTGGCGGCTGTGACGGTTTTTTATTTCCTGAAAATACAACGGCCCTCCCTCCCTGACTTTTCCGGGATCACAGGCCGCGACCCGTCCAACGACAATCCGCCGACAAAGCGGTCCGCCACAACCAGACAGAAATTATCGGTTGATAGTGTGACCTCCACTGACAAAGCAGACTTTCAACAACTCCTGATAGATGTTCAGAAGGCCTGGAGTAATCAGGATCTCACCGAGTTGCGGCAGCTCGTCACGCCGGAGATGCTGAATTATTTCAGCGCCGCCCTCGCCGACAATACCAGTCAAGACATCCAGAACCATGTCGAAGATGTGGTACTCCTCCGTGCTGAAATCCTAGAAGTCTGGACCGAACAGGCGAGGCAGTACGTGACGGCAGGGCTTCGCTGGAGTGCCCGTGACTACAACCTGTCTCTGACGAAGCAGCGCGGAGAACCAGGCTATCTCGTCGAAGGCAGCGAAGAGATACCGACCGAATCCGGCGAAGCCTGGACCTTCATGCGAATCCAAGAAGGGAAGTGGCGGCTCTCCGCGATTCAGCAGTAAATGAGGAATGGCACTCGTGCTGGTCCCTTGCTCCCGGAGCGCGCACGATCAGAATGTGCTCGCTCGACGGCCGCAGTGAGACCAGCACGGGTGCCATTCCTGGAGAGAGAACGCGTGCGAGCTTAAGGGAAAGAGGATAGACCAGATAGTTTCTGTGCTCGCGCAACGCGCGGTCGAGGACTCCCCTCGTTGGACGCGCGCACGTTGGGAAACCGCCAGGCCGCCTAATACTGATGGAAAGACAGTGATCAAGGGACACACACGGTGCGCATGGACCAGGAAGGTCTTGAAAAAGTGCGATGTCCCTATTTTTCGTCCACAATCCACTTAGTCATGCGCGTGAGTTTCAAATCTAAACTGCCTTCGTAGAATTCGGCGATGTCGCGCAGCATGGTTTCGAGCGAGCCGGTCTCTTCACCGACGGCAATCATTTCGGTCGCGAGCTTCGGCAAGACGTGCTGTGCCTCAATGGCTGACGCGAGCGTGGTGCCTTCGCGGATGCGCTCGACCGCTTTGGCCAATCCCCGGGCCATGTAACGGTTCGACACGGCCACGCCCGCAATCTGTACCGCTTCCACGGCGGGAATCCCCCCGGCGAGCACCGTGCCCAATGTGCGCATGAGTTGAATTGTATGGTGGTAGGTCAACACCACACCAAGGCCCGGCGCTGAGAGCAGCAACCGATCAGTTGTGAGTCGCCCTGCATCCGTGGCGCGATAGGATTTTAAGCCGATGCTCACTCCGACGAAGAGCACGAACCCCGGAATGAAGTACTGATTAATCCCCCTGATGAGGTCGAGCAAGACTTGTGTCGCCACAGGCAAGGCTTGCGACGATTCCCCGTACACGCTGACGAATGTGGGCATCACATAGCCGACCAGGAAGCCAATCACCCCGACGCCGACGATCACCAGGAATGCCGGATAGGCGAGGGCCTTTGTGACCTTCGCCTTCAACTCCATCATCAGCTTGAGGTAACTGATATAGCGCTGCAACACTTCCGGGAGATTGCCGGACTGCTCACCCGCTCGGATCGTGGCGACGTAGAGCTCATTGAAGTATTGAGGGTGTTTGCTCATGGCTTCGGACATGGCACTGCCGCTGCGAATGTCTTCCCGGACGGTACGAAGAGCCTGCTTGAAATTGACCTGGCTTGTGCGCTCGATCAGCAGGTCCCAGACGCGCAACACCGCGAGCCCGGCCTTGAGCAAGGCCAGGAGTTCCTGATTGAAGACCAACACCTCATGCAACGGCAGCTGGACCGCCGAATCGAAATCTGCTGGAACGCGCCGTCGCTGTTTTGTCTCGATTCCGAAGCGCGAGGACGATGTACCCATTGCTCTCCAGCTGGCTTCGTGCCGTACGCGCATCCTCTCCGTCGATCTGCCCGTCGAGCGTCGCGCCACTGGGTTTCGCCGCCTTATAGGTAAACGTCGCCACGGCTGCTCAGTTCCGCCCCCTGTGTCGGAGCATACGTTCGCTCTCGATGCGGGACCATGATGCAAGCGCCGCCACTGCCGTGCAATCCCCTCTTGTGTGCTAGCACATCGGAGGGGAGCACGGCTACCTAGAGAGAACTCAAGACCTCCGAACGGATGGCGGACATAGAAACTGGAACGGTGAGCATGCAGCCATTCCATTCCCGTAGCGTGCTACCTAGATACGCTGAAGACTGATTGGTCGGCCTAAGGAGATAACCGAGCGAGCAGTCCGAACCGTAACGGAGTGTTACTGGATGGAGTTGGCTATGTGGAAGACAGGTTGGTACAGAATCATAACGAGGGGGCCGACGAGACCCCCTACGGCGAGGAGACGTACCGGTTCACGCCAGGTTTCGGCGCGGTGCTGGTACAGAGATGTGCGCGACGGGGCCGAGTATACCACGGTGAGATCCGCGCACCTACGGATGCCTCCGATTGCCACACAATCGGGGACTCAGGTTGCCCCTCCGCGGGTCGAGATCTAAACCGATGATTTCCTCTGGAGATACGACTCGATACATAAGGGGTTGTGCTCGCTGTGTGCTGTGTCCAAGGCACGAGCGCATCCGCTCTTCCATGAACCACCTGACTTGCCAGATGGCCCAGCGCGTGGCTGAATAGTGTCATGTTTCTCGAAGGAATCCGTGATGGTGAACGGCTAGCTCGCGTTGTTCACGGTAGTCGTGGTCGTTTTGCTCAGGAGAGTGGTGATTGATGGTCGCCATGAGATTGCCCGTGGCATCATTACCCCAACATTTTCAAGAAAAGACTCTCGACCTCTTTTTCTCCCTCTATGCCTGCTTACGGTGGTTAAGGATAAGCGCCAACCCGGATATCATGAAGACCACACACCAAGCAATGAAGTCGGCGATCGCACGAATCTCAAGTTGATGGATCATAGCCGCTGCACTCGAGTAGCTTCCCTCGAGTATCGATTTCTGATGAGTCAGCTCTTTGGCCATGTTCGGATTTGATTCACCCCCTATCGCCTTCATAACGATGATGAATGACTCGTCTAGCGTTCGTCGAGCCGACATCATCTTTTTTTCTGATTGCAGAATGAAATACTGCTGGCTAGCGACGACTATGCCCATTAGAGAAAGAGCAACCAAGAAATACATCAAGACATACGTCGTCGAACGAATGTCTCTAAGCATAGTCAAATATTTTTACCATAGCCGCAGTATGCCTACCACTGAACAAACTCCTTCCGCGGCCATTGTTTCCGAGACCTGAAGCAACCCCGTCATACCGACATTACCTGCATTATCCCTTATCAACTGAGTCAACTGTGATGTAAGCTGACCTTTGAGCTCCCATAATGCCGCCAGTCGTTCCGTGTCTCTTGACGGACAAGTTTTAATCTCCGACTGCACCGTAGTCAACAGAGCTTCCGTCATTTCCGTGTTTTCATCCAAGATGGCTAGGTAACGGCGAAAGTCGTTGAGTTGATACAACCCATTCAGGATCGAACACGCAATAAAACTCTTCGGGCCAAGTCCGGATGGGTCAGTTCGGTTGATTGGATTATTGCGCACGTAGCCATAGAAGTTGATCCCACCACGGAATCTGATCGGATCTTCACTGATGAACCGCTGCAATCGTGGATGATAGTATCTCGCACGATAGTAGTCCAGCCCTGAGCCATCGTCCTCCCGGCCCGTATACTTGTAGCTGTTTGTACTGGATGGGTCAAGAGAACGGTGCCAGGAACCGTTTTCCTATCACGATCGCTTGATTGATCCTCGGCTGTGCGCTTCCACCGAGGACTAACTCAACTCTTCACCTTCACCAGCACCCGTATCAGCGAGGCGGCTGGCGTGATCTCCACTGCGCGTGTCCAAAGAGGGTCTTCCAATTCTCTATAGCTCTCTTTGGAATTTCTTCAAGGATGGGGGCTGAATGATCTTCTACTGCGCGCGTTCAACGAGATTCTTTCGATGCTTTCTACCTCTCTTCAAAGGAGTGGCCAAGGCTGCCCTTTACTGCGCGCATCGAACGAGCACATTCCTATCGTGCGCGTTCTGCGATCAAGAAGGGCACCTGGCCGCTCCTTCCTCACCCTTATTTTTTGTCCTTATGAATGTCGATGACCTCTCCCGTGTCATTGACTTCGATCGTCACCTCAGAGCCGACAGCGATATCCCTGAACATGCGGCTTTCGGGTCTGAGGTTATAGCTCTTCTCCCCTCCTGACGTCGACAGCGTCATCTTGGACTTGCCATTATCAATCGAAGCGAGCGTACCGGTAATGAAACGAGGACCCTTGTCTGGTTGCCCCTTCAGACGGGCATCCATAACCATGTTGCCTTCGTTGACCCAGAGCGTCATTTCATCACCGACTTTCGGGACGGTCCTGCCGATGCGAGCGGCCGTATTCTCGGTCAGAGTGAGTGTGGCGCCGGTCGACGCCTTGACGATAATGAGACCGGACTTCACCTCAGTCACCACTCCCTCGACCTTTTTATGCCCGGCTTTCATATGAGCGACCTCTTCGGGGTTTATCGGATCCGATTGGGCGGCCAGAGGAGTCATCTGCACGACAGCGGGTATGATGAAGAGCATGAAGATCGAACATATCTTGCGAAGCATGGCCCCCCTCCTTTGTTCAATTGGTCTTTAGCTCACTCATTGTACTGGAATTATCAAACCGAGAATGTATGGAGGGGGGGACACACTGACACTTCCTTAAATATGAGGCGACTCCTTGCGCGTCACATGACTGGGCCAACCTAAAAAGCGCTTACTTATACCCCTCTCCGTTTGTCCCCCCTCCGAATCCTCCGAAGTTCCCGCCAAACCCTCCCTGGCCGGTTCCCCAATACTCGCCTTTTTGAATCCGTTTGTAGGGATGCCGGAGGTCTGGACGGGTGATCCACCAAAAGAATGCGAGCGCCGCGATGCTGCTAAAGAGGGCAAGCCCAAAAGCAAAAACCTTGGAATAGGTCTTCGCGATGACTCCGACACGCACCTCCTGCGCGGGAGAGGCCAACGCTACCACCGTGAGATAGAGACCTTCGCCGAAATGCCCCAACTCAATCGACGGCTGCAGACTGTCGCGCCCGACTTGACTCACAACCGTGGGAGTGATCACCGGCAACATCTGCCGGCCCAGTGTAATCGCGGCTTGTCGTTCCTGCACCGCAACCAACACCATCACGCCATGTTCTTGTTGCGTCGATCCGATGCCCCACTTTTCATAGAGCGCCGTCGCATACTCCTTGGCCGACTCGAATGGCATGATGGTCGGAACGGTCACCACAACCATTTCTACGCCGGTCTTCCGCTCAAGATCCTGGCAGACGGAGCGGATGCGTTCTTTCCAATCTCCATCGATCACCTGCGCATGGTCGCTCACATAACCTTGAGGCCCCGGCAACTGGATCTTGGGCCGTTCGTAGGACACCGCCTGGGCTATCCCCTCGAAGAGGACGAGACAGAGGATCATCGCCAGATGGACGGTCTTCGTCATCGCTGCCCCGACTGCGGCAGTTGCTCGACTGCGCGAGTGAGCCGCGTCACGGCTTGCAGATACCGGTCAAAGAGACGAGGCACTTCGTGGGGGCCGGGAGAAATCTGTCCGCGCTTGAGCAACCAGGTGTCCAGCAAACCTTGCAGATCTAATTTCAGCTGCTCGGCCACGTCCGAGATCGCCGCATCGGAATGAGCGAGGGGCGGACGCCCGAGAAGACGTTGCACCCCGCGCAGCAACGGAAGAATCGAGGTGATCGAGAGCGGCAACAACATCGTCGTAGCTTCGTCGCCTGCGCCCCCTTCGACATAGCGTTGGCGCAGGCGTAACAAGTGGCTCGCGAGACCCTGGACCACGGCCTCTCTCAGCCGATCGGACTTCACATGAAAGCCGATGAAGGGATCGCGCCCACCCAGAACGCGATGCTGTTCCTGGATCTCCAGAAACTCAAGTGGGAAGACTGCTGCCGACATATGCAGCTCCTCTTCCGTCAGAAAGAGGGGGACCATAATTTGTTCCTTGCTCCATCGGCGGTGCAACGCGCTGTACTGTTTGAGCACGGCGCTGTCGTACGAGGACACCAAGAGAAGGATGTTCAGATTGGAGCGGCCTCGGAGAAACTCCCCACGGACGGCACTGCCATAGAGCAGCAGGCCTTCCATCTGCTCCCCGAACGCACCTGTGACTTCCTTCACATAGGTCTGCAGCAACTTCTGCGTGTCGTCCGGCAATCCCTCGATCAGACGTTCAGCCGTGCCCATGTCCCTCATGACGACATCGGATGTGGAGATCTCTCATGCCCACGAATATCAGGGAGAAACCCCGTGGCAATCACTCGATCGATCAGATTAAACGGCGGCATCGTCCGCAACCCCGCCGTGGTGGATAGGACCTGATAGCGCAGCCGTGCGTTCCGATCCAGCGTCTGAAATACGCGATCACGCAGGAAGGCCACCATTGGATTTTCTGTATTCCAATAAAATACTTGTTGATCGGCCAATTGCTGCAACATGGTGACTTGCGGACGCCTGGCCCGTTCAAATTCTTTCAGTCTGACGGCAGAATAGTCCTGATCGGCAAGACAACCCGGCAAGAGATCGGACAGCGCCATGGCATCGACCATCGCCTGCATGCGCCCCTGCGAGGCATGGGGATTCATCGCATGGGCGGCATCGCCGATCAACACGGCTCCGTCTGCGACCCATGTCGGTGTTCGCACCCGCCCGGTCGGCATATAGGCTGTCTGGCTCCAATCACTCAGATGCCGAAACAGCCCGGCAAACTGCGGCGCAATCTGGCTCCACGTCTGCTGAAGCGCAGCAATACCCCGCTGCTTCACGGCCTCCATCGAATCCTTAGGGATCATGTAGAAGAGATAGACCTTGTTCCCCGTCGCCGGAAAGATTCCCAAAATAGTCTTGTGCCCCACGTAGTAGAACGATTCCGATACCGGTTCCGCCGATTCGAGAATCGCGATCAGATACCCGTCAGGATAGAGGTACAGATCGGCGGGGATCTTCAGTGCCTCACGCACTTTCGAGAAAGCGCCATCGGCGCCGACGACAATCTTCGCACGGATAGTGTGTGTGCCATCTGGCCCCTGCAAGGATAACCCCACCACCTGGTCTCCCTCACGCAAGAGTCCTGTAAAGGTCGTCCCGTAGCGGAGCGTCACGCTTTTCTGTTGCTGCACCGCCGCGACAATGGCGTGGTGCGCGACGTTCGGCAGGGTCACGATCGCACGATTATAGGGTGCGGGCAGATCGCCATAATCGATGCTACAGAGGCGCGTCCCTCCGGTCCGGCAAAAATGAAAATGCCGCACGGACCTCGTCGCATCGGCCGGCAACGATTGCAACACGCCCAAGCGATCGAGCACGCGCTGCCCGTTCGGTTGGAGAATTTCTCCTCGCAAGCCCTTAGGTGGACCGACGGCCTGATCCAACACGACCGTGCTGATCCCTTGCTTCGCCAGCGCCAGGGCCAAGACGGCTCCGCCGCCCCCTGCCCCCACCACCACGACATCGGTCTGCTCAGTCATCGTACCTCACAGAGAAAGGCCAAGGCCGAGATTAAGGTCGAGGTTGCACAAAGATTGACAGTTCTTTCTCTTCCTCAGCCTTGACCTCAATCTTCCCATTTACTTCCATTCCCGATATCGATCGTGATCGTTCCACATTGTCAGAAACTTCTCTCGAGCCTTGGCCGTGATCGCATGATCGGTAATGACATCGAGCCGCTCATCGTTATAGCGGTTACCGCTCGTCGTGTGGTTCATCGATCCGGAGGCGTTCACTTCATCGTCGATCACCACCTGTTTCAGATGCATTAGCCCATCATGGGTGTTCACGAGAATAGGAATGCCGGCCAACTGCAGCGTATGCAGCGCGGTACGCTGCTTGACGTCCTCAATGCGCTTCAGATCGGTAATCAGGCGCACATCGACCCCTCGTTTCTTCGCCGCGACCATTGCCTCCACCGCACGGGGAGAGGTCAACCCATAGACCGCTACATAGAGGTACCGTGTCGCCTGTCGATAGAGCGTCGTCAGGCGATCGAGTGGCGCGTCGTCTGGCCCGTAGTAGATCTCCACCGTCGCGCTCCACCCGGACCCGATCGGAACCGCGAGCATCAGCACGACGAGACAGAACAACCGCGCGAGGGAGTAGGATAGGACAGCTCTCATAGCTAAAACACAGCTAGCCCGCATTATTCATGACGGTTCGTCTCGAAATTGCTGAGCCGCGTCGCGAGACCAGCGCGCAGAGCCCAGGGGACTGGCTCCGCCGTCTGCGACGGTGCCTGTCCCGCCTCCAGAACGGGGACAGGCGCCAAAAAGAAGGGCGCCAGCCCCAACAGTACGGTGAGAGTCCGAAGGGCGAGCCCGCTGGCCGAAGGCTTGTCGTAGCAACGGATCGGCAATTGTAGCAGAAGTGTTCATGAATCATGCGGGCTAGGGCTATTCGAGTTCAAACAGCATCTTGAAATGATCGTCTGTGGCCTCCCAAGCCTGAGGAGCCGATGTGGCGAGCCACTGTTGCAGAAACTGTTTTTGGCCCGGCGTGAGCAATTGTTTGATCTGGTGCGAGCGGCCTTGGAGTGGCTGCAAAAACCCAACCCGCTTCTGAAAATCCAACGTCGCTGTGCGGACATACATGTTGGTGAAGGCCGTCGGGGTCTCGTCCTCCCCATCGCCTTGAATCCAAACCGATAGAAACTTCTCTAACTGGAGTCCCGTGCTATCCAAAGCGGGATCGGTATCGTGAAACAGCTCATTTTCAGATTCTTTGAGCGGAATGGCCTCGACGGACCTGAACATGAAATTGCGCTTCCACATGTTATCGTTCATCCAAAAGATGGCATAGTGGCGATGGATCGCGGACAAAGTCAAGCCACGAGGCAGCCGGTTTTGCTGCCTTGACATTGGCGAAGTTGCTTTGATAACGTGTTGAAATTGTTTAATCTCTAGGCCATCTTAGGAGTCTTCATGCAGGTCAAAATCAATGGCAAGGCAGAAGAGGTTTCAGGGGGAACGATCCTTGATCTTCTCCAGGCTAAAAAGATTGAACCGCAAATGGTTGCAGTTGAGGTCAACGACACCATGTTGGACCGAAATCACCTCGCCACCACCAGCCTAAGCGACGGCGATCGGGTTGAGTTCTTGTTTTATATGGGAGGTGGCCGGTGACGATGACCTTGCACAAAGACATTACCGAACTGATTGGACGAACTCCCCTTGTACGTCTAAACCGGTTATCTCCAATAGGCGGGGCGACGATCTATGGAAAAGTCGAGTTTTTTAATCCAGGTGGAAGTGTCAAGGATCGGATCTGCCTCAATATGATCGACGAAGCGGAACGACTGGGCGCATTAAAGCCGGGCGGCACGATCGTTGAACCGACCAGTGGAAACACAGGAATCGGATTGGCATTAGTCGCCGCCGTCCGTGGTTATAAGCTGATTCTCGTGATGCCGGAGAGCATGAGCATGGAGCGGGCGAGTCTCTTGTCGTCCTATGGCGCACAGCTTGTGTTGACGCCGGCCTGGGAAGGCATGAAGGGTTCGATCCGCGAATCGGAAAGCATCATCGCGCAGAATCCGTCGTACTTTATGCCGAATCAGTTTTCAAACCCGGCCAATCCGGCCATGCATAAAAAGACCACGGCGATCGAAATTCTCGAGTCGCTCGATGGAAAGATCGATGCGTTTGTCGCGGCTGTCGGCACGGGCGGCACCATTACCGGATGCGGGGAACTGTTCAAGGAACGGAATCCCGAGGTGCAAGTAATTGCGGTTGAACCGGCCGGATCGCCGGTCTTATCCGGTGGAGAGCCTGGACCCCATAAAATTCAAGGCATCGGCGCGGGGTTCATCCCGAAAGTGTTGAACCGGGCCATTCTCGATCGTGTGATGACCGTGACCGACGACGAGGCCTATCAAACGGCCAAGCAGCTCTCAAAAAGAGAAGGCCTCCTGGTTGGCATATCCGCCGGAGCCAACGTGTTCGCCGCACAGAAAGTGGCCCAGGAACTTGGACCAGGAAAAAACGTGGTGACCATCCTCTGCGACACCGGTGAGCGATATATCAGCATCGAAAAGTATTTTAATATTTAAGCTCTCTTTCATGAATTAATCGAGGAGGGATGCTCAAAATGGCCGGCCAACAAGGCCGCAGGCGAGAAGAAACCGGAGGCGTACCCTCTGGGGTACGTTGAGGATTTCTTCGAACCGAGAACGAAGCTGGAGGCCGTTTTCAGCATCCCGGCAAACATGGAATTTACTGACGATCAGATATCCCGCTACAGCCGGCATATTCTTTTGCCGGAAGTCGGCGGTAAGGGGCAAAAGAAGATCGCCAAGGCCAAGATTCTCCTGGTCGGCGCGGGAGGCCTTGGTTCACCGGCGGCGCTCTATTTGGCCGCAGCCGGTATCGGTACCATTGGCCTCATCGATAGCGATGTAGTGGACCTGACCAATCTTCACCGGCAAATTCTGCACCATACATCGGACGTGGGCCGCCCCAAAGTCCTCTCGGGTAAAGAAAAGATTCAGGCATTGAACCCCGATGTCCAGGTCTCGACGTACGAAGAGCGGCTGACAGCCGGCAATGCCCTAAAGATCGTCAGCGGGTACGACGTTATCATCGACGGAGTCGATAACTTCACGGCCAAATTCTTAATCAACGACGCCTGTTTCTTTGCCGGAAAACCCTTGGTCCACGGCGGCATCCTCCGCTTCGATGGGCGCGTGACGACCATTGTGCCAAAGCAGTCGGCCTGTTATCGTTGCGTCTTCAAGACTCCGCCGCCGGCCGGGCTGGTTGCCTCCTGTCAGGAGGCGGGCGTGATCGGCGTATTAGCCGGCATCATTGGAACGATTCAAGCGACTGAGGCATTGAAACTCATTCTGGGAATCGGTCATCCTCTCACGAACCGGTTCCTGGATTTCGATGCACGCAAGACGCAGTTCAGAGAAATCAAAGTGAAACGCAATCCTGACTGCGCGCTGTGCGGAACGCACCCGACGATTACTGAAGTGTTCGATGACGGTGATCCGTTTGCCGGCTGTGCCGTCCGGCCATAATTATTATTGACAGAGCAAGGTGGAATCGCCATGGCCACAATGAAAGCCCTAGTCTGTCGCGAGTGCGGAAAAGAATATCCGACGAAGGCGATCCATGTCTGCGAGATGTGCTTTGGCCCCCTCGAAGTGAAGTACAACTACGAGGAGATCAAGAAGCGCATTTCCCGCAAGAAGATCCAGGACGGTCCACACAGTATCTGGCGCTATGCCGATCTTCTGCCGGTGGAAGGGCCGACTTTTCTCGGCACGCATGCCGGGATGACTCCACTGGTGCGCGCCAAGAACCTCGGCGCCTACCTCGGATTGGACGAGCTGTATATCAAGAACGATACGGTGAACCATCCCACGCTCTCGTTCAAAGATCGGGTCGTGGCCGTGGCCATCACCAGGGCTCGCGAATTGGGATTTGAAACCATTGCCTGCGCCTCAACCGGCAATCTGGCCAATTCCGTCGCCGCCCACGCGGCTGCCGCAGGAATGCGCGCCTACGTCTTCATTCCAGGCGATTTGGAAGCCGCCAAAGTTCTTGGGAATTTGATCTATAAGCCAAACGTCGTCGAGGTCGAAGGCAATTACGACGACGTCAATCGTCTCTGCAGCGAGATCGCAGGAGAACATGCCTGGGCCTTTGTGAATATCAACATTCGCCCCTACTATGCGGAGGGCTCGAAGACGCTGGCGTTTGAAACCGTGGAGCAACTTGGCTGGCGCACGCCGGACCAAGTGGTCATCCCGATGGCGTCTGGCTCGCTCCTGACCAAGATCTGGAAGGGCCTCCATGAAATGAAAAACTTGGGTCTTGTCGATGACGTGCGGACGAAAATTAACGGGGCACAAGCCGAGGGCTGCTCCCCTATTTCCACAGCCTTCAAGTCAGGGCGGGACTTCTTCAAGCCGGTGAAACCCAAGACGATCGCCAAATCGCTGGCCATTGGCAATCCTGCCGACGGGTACTACGCCCTCAAAGCGACCGCCGAGAGCAAGGGCTCCATGGACATGGTCTCGGACGATGAAGTCGTGGAAGGGATCAAGCTATTGGGACAAACCGAGGGGATCTTTGCAGAAACTGCCGGCGGTGTGACGATCGGCGTGCTCCAGAAGTTGGTCAAACAAGGCACCATCAAGAAAAGTGACGTGACAGTTGCCTATATTACTGGCAATGGCTTAAAGACGCAGGAAGCCGTGATCGATGCCGTCGGCAAGCCCCACCGCATTCAGCCGAGTCTGGTCAGTTTTGAGCAAACCTTTAAGATAGGGAAACACGGTGGTGGTGACGCATGATTAAAGTTCGCATTCCAACTCCGCTCCGTCCGTTGACGAAGGGGCAGGGAGAGGTCGAAGTACAGGCCCACACGATCGTCGAGATGATCGACACCTTGAACGCCTCTTACCCTGGAATTAAGGATCGCCTTTGCGACGAAACCGGTGAGCTTCGCCGATTCGTGAACATATATGTCAACGAGGAAGATATTCGATTTCTCAAGGGCAAAGACACCCTGCTCAAAAATGGCAACGAGGTCTCTATTGTGCCCGCTATTGCTGGAGGCTTACCATGCCAAACATGAAGGTTCACATTCGATTTCCAGAAGACAAGATCAAAGAACCGGTCATCTATCAGATCGGTCACGAATTCAAGGTCGTCACGAACGTCCGGCGAGCCGACGTGCGTGAAACCACAGGGTGGATGGACCTCGAGCTGACCGGAGACAGCACGGAAATCGAACGGGCGATCGCGGGCCTTCGCAAGAAAGGCGTCGTCGTCGACCCAATCGAATTGAATGTGGTGGAGTAGAAATGGTGCCCCTTAAACGTGAATCGTTAATCGAAAAACAAGTAGATTTTCGGTTTACGAGTAACGATTAACGTAGAACGTCTTCAAGATGGAACTCACTGAACAACAGATTCAACGATACAGCCGCCAGATTATTCTCAGCGACGTCGGTGGCAAGGGCCAGATGAAGCTGACCAAGGCGAAGGTCTTGCTCATCGGCGCCGGGGGACTCGGCTCCCCTGCCGGGCTCTATCTCGCTGCCGCCGGTGTCGGCACCATCGGTCTGGTCGATGGCGATGTCGTCGATCTTTCGAACCTGCAGCGGCAAATCCTGCACTCTACTGCCACAGTGGGCCTGCCAAAAGTGGAGTCTGGCAAAAAAACCCTGTCTGCGATCAACCCGGAGATCACGATCAAGACCTATCACCAGAACGTCGACAGCGACAATATTCTTCCACTGATATCCGAGTTCGACATGGTGCTGGACGGATCCGACAACTTTGCGACTCGTTTTCTCGTGAACGATGCCTGCTTCTTCGCCAAGAAGACGCTCATCTCCGCCAGCATGTTCCGCTTCGAAGGCCAACTCACGACGATCAAGCCCCATGCAGGCTATCCCTGCTACCGCTGCCTCTACCCGGAGCCACCACCGGCTGGACTCGTTCCGAATTGCCAAGAAGCCGGTGTCTTAGGAGCCCTCGCTGGCACCATGGGCATTCTTCAAGCATCGGAAGCGATCAAGGAAATTCTCGGCATCGGCGAAACCCTGGCCGACCGCCTACTGATCTATGACGCTCTGGAGATGAAATTCAGAAAAGTCCGTCGTCCCAAAGATCCGGTCTGCCGCCTCTGTGGACCAACACCGACGATCACCAATCTGAAGAATGATTACACCGTTACTTGCACCATATAGCCGTGTCTGATCTCATCATCCCTCAATCAATCCTCGACGACATGGTGGCCCACGCCAGGGAACTCGATCCCTACGAGTGTTGTGGACTCCTGGCCGGAACCAATAGAACCGTCACCCATGTCTATCGGATCAAAAATATCGTGGCGCTCGAAGGAGCCGAGAAATTGTCTTCCTTTGACCCGGCCAAGATTGCGCATCTGGAACGACTGTCGCCGGCAGAGCGCGCCGAGATCGCCTTCGTGATGGATATGCAGGACTTTTCCGTTGCAAAGAAGGATATTCGAAATAAAGGTCTCGACTTGCAAGTAGTCTACCACTCCCATCCCCACGACCCAGCGCGCCCCTCCATCACCGACATCAAGATTGCCACCGACTATGAAGAAATCTGGCCAAAGATCAATCTGCCCATCCCTGCCTACCTGCTCATCTCCCTCATGGAGAAATCGAAGCCGGATATTCGAGGATACTGGATCAAGGGTGGGACGGTCACGCCGACGCACATCACGACGCTTGCCTAAGTACGGTCTATCTGGTGATCTGGTCTGTCTCGTCTATCAGGTTGAACCAGATGAACCAGACAGACTGAACAGACCAGACAGACCCTGTGGTACTTTCTGAATTGTTTCCCCTTGGCCTCGGTGCGATAATGACTGCGTTATTTCTTTCGTAAGAAAGAGGGCTCGTCATGTCATTCATGCGTACAACTCTTCCCGCCGTCTTTTTCAGTTTTTTCTTCCTCTGGTTACTCGCGTCCCCTAGCGTTGCCGAAGATAAAAGTTTCTACAGTCCCGTCATTCAAGTCGATATGGAGAACCACCGAGTCTTGATTTCCACCTTTGGATCCGTTTTTTGGATCGATGCTCCAGACGCGGCCAAACCGCACATTGAGAAACTCCCGGTCTCAGGCCTCGTGGATTTCATCGTCGAGATGAGAGGGAACGAGCAAGCGCCCCTGCTGAAAACCTGGAAAGTGAAATCCGGGGAAACCAGCTGCAAGTACTTCGATGGAAAAACCTGCAAGTAAAGAATTTTCATTCCTGATCAGTTCGTGACTACCTCTTTCTCACGAAGTTGTTTGTCCAACACAAATGTTCCAAACGGAATAATAGACGCAACAAATGCATACAGTGAGAACATGAAAGACCATCGTTGTCTAAAATGTATCACGGCCAACAGGCCGACATAGAGCACAAACAATCCTCCGTGTATTGAACCCACTACTCTCACGACCTCCGGCATCCCCATGAAGTACTTCATCGGCATCGCAATGCATAACAAGGTAAGAAATGAGCTGCCTTCAGCTAACGCGATCATTCTAAAAATTCTGATCTGGCTCATATTTGCTGTTCTTCCTTCTCCCCCACCAAATATTAAATCCGGCAACGGGTAATTATGTGGCAATTAGCGGCCACCGCGGGGGAATTTATAGAAACATTCAGTTTTATTTCTGTAAATCCTTCGCAGTCGCTCGATAAAATGTCCCTCTTTGTCGCCCCCTTTGTTTCCGCACGCGGGTGGTTACACCAGATTTCCATCCGGCTTCATAATCAAAGTATCGGATAGTGGAACAACCGCTCTCCATCCACCGTCATCGATAGAACCAATGATACGTAAGTCCCCACCTGGTTTACTATCGAAGAAAACGTTAATCTCGATCCCATACTTCGTGCCAGAAGGACCCGCGATCTCGACATCGACAGGCTTATCAATGAAAGCGGCAAGTTCGGAATAGGAGCGATTCGTAAAAGACTTCAATTGATCAGAGAGAATCGCCTTCGCTTCGTCTTTATTCATCGCGATTATAACTAATGAGGGTGTAAAATGAGGATGTTCAAAAAGCCCGTTCAGCGAGGCCGCAGCCGATGGAAGCACCGGAGGCGTAGCCTCTGGGGTACGTTGAGGATCTGAACGATGCGAGAACAAAGCTGGCAGGATTTTTCAACATCCTCACTCTCCACTACCAGCCATGTCGTCGATAAGAGGCCTGTTGATGTCGGTGCAACCGAAGCAGATGGTATCGAAGAGGGTCTCGGCATCCGCGACAAAATTCTTCTCGTCGGTGAGTTTATCGGCCATCACCTGGGCGTAGCAGGTTTCGCAGAGCATCATCAGCCCACGCGATACGCCTACGGTCCTTCTTCCGGTGCTCCCAGCCATGATGTCTCCTAGCAGGATGCTGAAAAAGTCCGCCAGCTTTGTTCTCGCATCGCTTAGAGACTCAACGTACCACAAGGGTACGCCTCGCCTCTGCGCTCGCTGCGACCGCGCTGAACGGCCTTTTTGAGCACCCTGCGTGGCATTGTCCTATAAATGGGGACCATCGAATTTTCACTGTGCCACAACAGTTTTTCTGAAGACTCCTAAACCGACCCTTTCTGCCGCGCCAGCCAAAAATCTTCAGCTTCGAGGTCGATGCCGCACACAGCACACTCGTAGACCTTCGCGTCCGCCGGAAGTTGGATTTCCGTCCGATCGATTCGCCCACGGCAGACATGATAAAACCGCCCGCGCGCGTCTTCGTCATCTAAAGGATCGCTTTCATATATCAGCACCATCAGGCGACTCTCCCAACGAATAAATCTGAGTATACCGGTGGATCAGATACATCCGCAACGGTCAGGCATTTGTCAGCAGGATGCTCAGAAAGGCCAGACTTCTCACCCGCCCAACCCTGGCAACTATTTCACCCTCCCGCCCTGAGTCTACCAAGACAGCCCCTTTACTCAGGGCCGCGCCTTGTCCCAAAGCAAGGCCGCAGCGAATTCTTACCTTATAATGGGTGGCTGGGATGATCCCAACTGCGCGCGTCCAACGAGGGCTTTCTCAAGCCACGCGTTGCGCGAGCACGGGGATCGTCCCAGCTACCCCACCCCCTTTTCAGCATCTTGCCGCTACACCTGGAATTGGGCGTCGTATAACCGTGCATACACTCCCTCATGCCCAATCAACTTTTCGTGGGTTCCGTCTTCGACGACACGCCCATGGTCCAGGACAATGATTCGATCGACGCCATGGATAGTGGAGAGGCGATGGGCAATGATGATGGTCGTCCGCCCTTTGGTAAGATCGTCCAGCGCCTCCCGAATCTTCACTTCGGTCTCTGTGTCGATATTGGATGTAGCCTCATCGAACATGACGATGGGAGGGTCCTTCAGAATCACACGGGCGATCGACACACGTTGCCGCTGCCCGACGGAGAGCTTGACGCCGCGCTCTCCGATCCAAGTATCGTACCCATCTGGAAGAGCCATAATGAAGTCATGCGCCCGAGCCACTTTCGCCGCCGCCTCGACCTCGTCCTGTCCAGCCAAGAGATCACCATACAGAATATTCTCTCGCACCGTGCCATTGAACAAGAAGGGCTCTTGCTGGACCAAGCCAATCTGACTTCGAAGAAAGGCTAACGGCAGCTCGCGGATATCGTACCCATCGATGGTGATGGCTCCCTGCGTTACATCATAAAAACGCATCAGCAATTTGAGTGTGGTGCTCTTTCCCGCTCCGCTCGGACCGACCAGCGCGACGCGCTCTCCTGCACAGACCGATATCGTGACGTTGGTCAAGATCGGCGCATCCACACGATAGTGAAACCCGACACGATGAAAGGCGACCTCTCCCCGCAATCGAGTGACTGGCAGGTGCGCGTCTGACCGGTCCTTGACCTCTGGAACAAGATCCAGTACTTCGAACACTCGTTCGCTTGCGGCCAAGGCATGCTGCAGCATGTGATTGACGGAGTGAATCTGGTTGATCGGCACATAGAAGAGCGCAAGGTACGAGATGAACATTACGAGTTCACCCACGGAAAGACGATGCTGCAAGACTTCGGCCGTACCGAACCAGAGCACCATGGCCCCGCCAAGACTCCCGATCAGCATCATGCCTGGGGAGTAGTAGGACCAGAGATACATGGCCTTCAAGGTATCCTGCCTGCAACGATCGCTCTTTCGGTCAAATCGCCCCTGCTCGTAGGGCTGGCGATTGAACCCCATCGTCTCCCGAATGCCTGCCAGCATGTCTTGCAAGAGAGCGTTCAGCTCGGCTGCCCCTTTTCGAATCGCGCGATAGTGCCCATGGACACGTTTGGTGAACAGCGCCGCTCCCACCACTAAGAAGGGAATGGGGACGAGCGCCAAGAACGCCAGTTTCCAATTGAGCATGAACAGCATGATCATGATCCCGACCAGCGTCAGCCCGGCCGTAATGATTTCTTCGAGCCCGTCGACGAAGATGCGCTGCATGTGCTCGGTATCGTTCAAAACCCGCGACATGATCTCGCCCGTCGGACGATTCTCGTAGAAGCTGATCGATAATCGCTGGAGCGCGGAAAATACCTGGACATGCAGGTCATGCACAACTTGCTGCTCCAACCCATTGTTCAACCGAATCCGAATCGACCCGCAAAGGTTTCGCAGCACATAGGCGGCACAAAGCGCGAGAAATACCCACGCGAGAAGCTCGGTCTGACCGGCCTGGATTACGTCATCGATGATGACTTTGATCAGCCATGGAGGAATCAATTCGAACGCAGTCGCCAACCCGGCGAATAGGAACGTGCCGACCACCATGGAACGGTGCGGGCTGAGGTACTGGAGCACTCGAAGCAGGGTTTTCACAAGCCCACATTATTCATGATGGTTCGTCGAGAAATGGCGGAGCCGCGTCGCGAGACCGACGCACGGAGCCCAAAGGACCTGAGGCGTACTCGTGCAGTATGTTGAAGGTTCGATGGGCGAGTCCGCCGGCCGACAGGTGCGTCGTCACCGCGCTTGCGAGGTCGAGCGTCCTTTGTATGATCCTGGCGGGAAGAAAGAATACCGCAATGAGTTTTGATTTTCCTATCGGCGATTGGAGCAGAAACATTCATGAATAATGTGGGCAAGCGCAGGATCTTCACGGCAGGTTAGCTATATGACGGGAACGGGATCGTGTTGCCAGTACTTAGAAAACTCTGGAAGCTGTGTGAGCGTAGACATATCCGTCATCCGATCCAAAAACACCTTGCCGATCAGGTGATCCATCTCGTGCTGGATACAGACGGAATAGAGACCGGTTGCTTCGAAATCTAACGACTTGCCATGACGATCCAGCGCCTGAACCCTCACGACTGACGGCCTCGTCACCTTTCCCCGCAACCCATCCACGCTTAAACAGCCCTCCCAGTTTTCGACTTGTTGCGGACCATAGAAGACAATCTTGGGGTTGATGAGGACTGTTCTGGGAAATCCATCTTCCCCTTCACATCCCATCACAACCAGTTGAATCGAACGCGACACCTGGGGGGCCGCCAAGCCGATCCCTGGCTCATCCAGCATCGTCTCAATCAGATTGTCGATGAATTGCTGCAGGTCGTACGTGCGAATGTCGCGAGGATCAACCGTGGTGGCCATCTGACGCAAGACAGGATTACCGAGCTTTGCAATCGGAAGCTTGGGCATAGACCGTACCTACTTATATTAGTCAATCAATTAATACGATGAGCGCGCAGATTCACAAAATATAACACAGGATTTTTTGTCCCTGCAAGGCAAGGCAAAACTGGTTGATCTGGTCTGTCTGATTCATCTGGTTTATCAGGTTCAACCAAATAGACAAGACAAACCAGATAGACCAAACAGACAAGAACAACCAGCCGCTAGCGAGTCCTCGCTGGCCGTTTCGGATCTGACATTTCGAAGCTATCCTTCTGGGTGTTCCACCATTCCAACCACTCGGTCGCCCATTCTTGACGGTCTTGTTTGGTCGATGTCTCCCAATCGTGGAACTCCGATTCATGCCGGGTCAGAATCCAAAGCGACTGCACCGCTGAGAGTGCGACAAAACGTTCCTCATCGGTAATCATCCCGATCAATACCGGTACCACCGGCTTCTCTCTGACGTATCGAGCCTCGAATGCGGCGGCCTTTCGAATCGACGAATTCGGATCTCTTGCCAACACCTCGATCGCATCTACGACTTTGACCGCGTCCAATCGGACCGCCACCCGCAGAGCATGTTCACGTACACGCGGAATCTCGTTCGGTTCCTTGGCCGCAGCGATGAGGGCCGGAACTGCCGAGGGCGCCTTCAACATCGAAATCGTTTCAATGGTGTTATAGCGAATGCGCGGCCCAGGCATGGTCAACCCTTTGACCAGGACCGGCACGGATGGTTCGCCGAGGTGCACGAATTCTCCCATCGCCCAAAACTCTTGTTTGCCTTCGAGCAAAGGCAGGAGGGCTTCTGCCCGTTGAACCTCTTCTGCTGTCAACGGTTTCGTATTCTGCGGGACTGCTTCAGCCGAAAAATTCTGTCCCTTCGGAGGCGCCTCGTAGGGCATCTGGACCGGAACAGCCCATCTCTTCCCAATGGCCTCAGCCCACAGGGTTTGAGCCGTCCCCACCAACAAAACCAAACAGACGATTCCCCAGGAATAAGAGTATCGTTGCTGCACGGTCATCTCCTTTCTTTCCCTTTGCCATGACTCGCATTTCGCTGATAGGCGAGTTCGCACAACACCGGCAAGACGACCAACAATAGAGGCGGGCTTGTGTACGATCCTGCGGAGATAGACTCGCGGGCGGGATCCACGGCACGAGACCACCGGACACAGGCTTAGAAGTCGAGTCCTACCTTAGAATTGGAGTCGCGAAGATGTTTGCGGACCCGAACTTGCTCGTGATGTTTGCGCAATAGCTGTCGCCGGATGGCATCGCGATCTTCGGCCACGATGCGCACCAACCGATCGACATCCTCCGCATGCTCGCGGACCAATTCGGACAACTTTGCCATTTGGCTTTCAAGATGTTCGACCCGCCTGAGCGCATCGGCACTAGGATCCACGACCGGCTTCTGAGCCGCCTTCTGTTTCACCAGCGACGTGACCAGTACATCCCGCTTCATGCTCACTCCTTTGCTCGAATCCTCACCGGCTTTCTTCGACTCTACAGCGTAGTATCATCTCAGATTCTCGCGATGTCAACGACTCTGCTTTCTTTCTATTTTCTCAGCGTCCTGTTACAATTCGCCTCAATGCAGAACATATTCACCATGGTGCTAGCTGGCGGGAAGGGCGAGCGTCTCTATCCCCTCACCGAACATCGGGCCAAGCCCGCGGTTCCCTTCGGCGGGAAATATCGCATTATCGATTTTACGCTCAGCAATTGTCTCAACTCAGGGCTTCGAAAAGTCGCAGTCCTCATCCAGTACAAATCCCATTCGCTCGACCGTCACATCCGCACAGGTTGGAACATCCTGAACGCCGAACTCGGCGAGTACATCGCCTCGATGCCACCCCAACAGCGGATCAGTGAAGAATGGTACCAAGGCACCGCCGACGCGGTCTATCAAAACCTGTTTCTGCTCGACAGCGATCAGCCGGACTATGTGCTCATCCTGGCCGGCGACCATATCTACAAGATGAACTATATGGAAATGCTCAATTGGCTGATCGCCAAAAACGCCGATGCCGTGGTGGGCGCGATCGATATTCCGATTGAAGAGGCCCATCGATTCGGCGTGATCGGCGTGGATGAGGACTTCCGGATTACAAAATTTGAAGAAAAGCCGGCGCAGCCGCCGTCGATCCCCAACGACCCGACCCATGCCTTTGCTTCAATGGGCATCTACCTCTTTCGCACCAAAGTCCTCCGGGAGTACTTGACTGCCGACGCTCAGGATGGCGGGAGTCACGACTTCGGGAAAAACATCATTCCGCGAATGTTTCGCGATCGGCGTGTCTGCGCCTACAAATTTGTCGACGCGAATAAAAAAGATGTGAAGTATTGGCGGGACATCGGAACATTGGACGCGTACTGGGAAGCGAACCTGGACCTCGTCGCGGTGGATCCCCTCTTCAATCTCTACGACCCGCACTGGCCGATTCGAACCTATCAAGGGCAATTTCCACCGGCCAAATTCGTCTTCGCGCAAGACTATCAGGGCGGCAGGATGGGCGTGGCCCTGGATTCCATCGTCTGCGGCGGCTGCATCTTCTCCGGTGGCCGGGTACAAAACTCAGTGCTGTCGCCGAACGTCCGTGTGCAAGACAATGCGGACGTGCGTGAATCGATCATCATGGAAAATGTCGTTATCGGCGCACACAGCCGGATCAGACGGGCCATCATCGACAAGGATGTCATCATTCCGCCCAACTCGGAAATCGGATATGACCGAGAGGCCGACGCCCAACGATTTACCGTCACTGAGTCCGGCTTGGTTGTGATTGCAAAGGGAATGAAACTGCATGCCCCCCTCGATTCATCCGGTTGATCTGATTCTCGCTCTTCGCGACAAACACTTGACCCCCGCCATCGTGTTCCTCACGTCTCGCCGTGCCTGCGATGAGGCGATGCAGGCATTTGACCATAGCCACATCCTTCTCCCGCCACCTCGTCAGCAAGCCATCGCGGAAGTGCTGGACAAGGTGATCACTCAATACCCCAGTATCGCCGAGCACCCCCTCATTCCGACTGTTCAGCGCATCGGCGTGGCTGCACATCACGCAGGCCATCTTCCCTCGTGGAAAATCGCCGTTGAAGAACTGATGCGTCATGGCTGCCTCGATGCCGTCTTTGCCACAACCACACTGGCCGCCGGAGTCGATTTCCCTGCGCGCACCGTCATTATCACGCAGTCGAGCATTCGCAAGTCGCGCGACTTCACGGATTTGACCATCGGCGAAGTGCAGCAGATCGCAGGCCGCGCGGGACGCCGAGGAAAAGATCTCGTGGGCTTTGCCATCGTCACCCCCTCACCCTATATCGATCTCAACGTGCTGACCAAAGGCTTCACCGGCCATCCAGAAGCAATCAACAGCCAATTCCTCATCAGCTATCCGATGGTCTTGAATCTCTTGAAAGCCCATCCCCTTGATCAAATCCAACCGATCCTCGCCAAAAGCTTTGCACAATTTCAGCTCAACCAGCGTGCCGAAGTCTTGGAACGCAAGCTGGACGATCTGCGCAATCAGATGGAACCGTTTGGGCCGCGTGTGTGCACCGATTGGATCACAGAATGGCAGACCTTCGACCAGGTCCGCCGGCAGAAATCGCACCGTGCCCCTGTCAGGAGGCATGAACCACCGGAAGTTGCCGCACGCTTTCATTTCCTCACCCCCGGTCGCGTGGTGGGCTTCGGCCGCAGCCGAGGCGTGGTCCTGCGACAATATCGCAGCAAGGGCCAGAAGAGCCCGATGATCACGGCACTGCGACTCGACGGAGGCATTACCGAATCTCCAGCTTCCACGGTGACCGAAGTATCTGACCGTGTCCTTGACTGCGTGGACGCACCCGTCTATCCCTGGTGCACGCCGGAGAGCGTGGAAGAGTTACTCCATCAGCTGGAAGAGTTGCCGGGCCGGCTGCCGGAGCTACCCATTTTGATTCCGAAGGACGATGAGCCGATTCCTGACGCCATCGTGCAAACCCTGGGCGACTTTGCCTGTCCGACCTGTCCTTCACGTTCCGCCTGTCAGAGAGACTATCCTCTCGCTGCTAAACTTCGGCAGGAACAACATCGGCATGTCAAATCGATCCAGGCCCTGAGGACGAGTCTCTGGCACCGTTTCCAGGAAAAAATCGACGTCCTGCAACAGTTCGGCTATCTCACGCCAACAGCCCATCTGACCGATGACGGCGAATGGGCTAGGCTCATCCGCATCGACCACTCGCTGCTCATTACAGAATTGCTCCGAGCCGATGCTTTCAGCGGTGCCGATCCCGCTATGCTGGCCGCTGTCATGTCGAGCATCGCCCACGACGACGATCGCCCCGGCGCCTTCCCTCGCGTCAGTTCCGGACTGGCTTCATTGCTCGGACAGGTTCGAAAATTGGCTGCGTCGCTCTCACCGCATGAAGATCCTCCACTTTTACGTGCCGACATCGCCGCAGTGACTGAACGGTGGATCGGCGACCCCACACTCACATGGATCGGTCTCTGTAAGAGCACAACGATGGCTGAAGGGGATATCTATCGCCTATTAGCACGAACCTTGGAATTTCTGTCACAGTTGCATACGCTCAAGGCCACACACCCAGGATTGGCAGACACCGCGTCACGCGCGATTGCCGCCCTACGACGTGGCGTACTGGAGGAATTACCTTGACGACGTTAACCGTTCAACGTTGTACGTTAACTGCAAGAACACCGTACGACCATTTTTCGGCTGGACGTTTCACGATAAACGATTCACGGATAACGGCATCGAGATGACCACCGAAGAGCTCGAACAACTTCTGGCCCAACAACCGATCGCGCTCTTGCACCGCCTGGCGCGTGGGCGTGTTCAACGACATTTCCGCGCAGGCAAACGCCGCTTGATCGAGGTTTTATTGCGCCACTCAGCAGAGAACCGCGCAGGTTTTGAGTCCGACCTGATGATATTGATTGGCGAGAAACAGGCTCGCCCTACACCACCTCCTCCTCAAGCCCCTGCCGCGCGAAAACAGAAATCAGCGGCGCCGCAGCGGCACACCATGCCCAGACCGGTTGAGCCGGAGTCCCATGAGCCAGGTGTCACTCTCTCCAGTTGGTTGGAGGGACTGGGAGTGCCGCCGTCGAAGGCCTTTGTCCCGGATGCCTGGCAAGAAGACGCCATCGCCAAACTAAGAGAAGGTGACGTGGTCGTAAGCGTTCCCACAGGAAGCGGAAAAACCTATGTGGCAGTCGAAGCGGCCCGCCGCGCAATCGCGGAGAATCGGACCGTCATCTATACATCGCCTCTCAAGGCCCTCTCGAACACCAAGTACACGGAGTTTTCAAAAATTTTCGGGGCGGACCAGGTCGGCATTCTGACCGGCGATCGGCGCGACAACGGACAAGCACCACTGCTGATCATGACGACGGAAATCTTGCGGAACCTGCTCTACGACGCAGGTGGTGGTGAGATCGACGTACGGTTGGATACGTTAGGTCTGGTTATTTTGGATGAGTCTCAATATATCGCCGACCCGGAGCGGGGCGTCGTCTGGGAAGAAACGATCATCTTCTGTCCGAGCCAAGCACGGATGCTCTTGCTTTCTGCCTCGATCGGCAACCCCCACGACATCGCCGAGTGGATTACCTCAATCAGACCGACTCCCTGCCACTTGATCCGACACAGCACACGCACCGTGCCGCTTCGCGCCGGCTACCTGCATCCGAACGGAAAACTCGCACCGCTCTTCCGCACGGTCGGTATTCCACACGGCCATCCAAGCTACCTCCATCCGGAAGCCAAACGGCTCTTTGCCCAATACGAAGACGAAACGCTGCCGTCGGGACGCCGTCGGTAATCTTTTCCCGCTGATCGGATACTAAAACGTAAAGTTGAGACCGGCCGTGAGGCCTTGTCGGAAGGATTGAAACTGCGTAAGGGGAAAAGAATCGGATGGCGCACTCGACATTATGAAACGTCACGTTACCATCAATTGCATAGTTCCACCAGACACGGTAGCCGGCATTGAGAAATATATTCTTGACCAGCATCAGCTTTAATCCGACATCTGCATTGGCTCCAACCCCCCATCCCTCCATCGAGATACTCGGATTTTGCTGAAGATCAGATCTCAGATGATGAACATCCTTGTTATCGATGATGGTCAGCGGAAGAAAAACCGCAGTTGTCATTAGGCTTAATCTCCGCGTCAGTCGATATTCTGTGGAAGCCCCGACACGAATCGAGTACCAATTTGTGGTATTAGTGATAACTGTTTGCCCTTGATTCGTCATGGTTCCCACTGGATTACAAGCAAGTCCCAACGACCCAGGCACAGCCGAATTGTCGCAGGCCACCTGCGCCACTCCTGTGGCTTCATATTTTGTATACCAATACTGAAATCCTCCAAATGCCTCCAGCCAACCCCGATGATTTGGATATTCAAGTACTCTGAAGCCGCCGTCCGCATTCAGGTACCACATGTTGTCACCAGATAGGTTGCTATTGGTACTCGAAAACAGCCTCTGCCCTCCGTTTGATCCATAATCGTCATCCGTGAGTCTGCCGCCTCCGATCCCGGCGACGCCCACGTTGAGTCGGCCAAACCACTTCGGTGTCACCCAAGCCTTTCCGGTGAGTTCAACCACATTCGTCCCAACGTCTTCATATTTAAGCTTTGACGTCGGATTCCCCAACCCAGCTGTGGACGACGCATTGTGCTCCCAGCGCGTATTTCCTGTGCTGATCCACGTTCCAATCGCCAAATCGAATTTTTGACGTGACTCTGTAATGGATTCTTGCGCCGCTGCAACCTGAGTACCGCATGCAATGCCTACGATCATGAGCCACCCACACAGGACTGCTGCGGATGTTCGTCGACTCCACCCCTTCATCGCCTCGCTCCCCCGCGTTGAATAATCACTGTGTCCACACAACGCTCCACGGTCTCAGGCATCACACGCTGACAGGCGGCTTGTATATCTTCTACTTGAAACTTTCGCTGTAAGGAAACCGAAAACCAGACCAGCCACGTGCCGATCACAGCCGCGAGCACCGCTCCCACTGCGATGCTGCCCCACACCGACCATGGACCGATTGAACCAGCCGCAGAGAGCGGCGCTTGCTCCTGTGAAACGATTTTCGGAACAGCCTTATCTATTTCCTGTGAGAAGGAACGATTCGAATTCATTTGGATCACTCCAGAGTCATCACTGGGGAATCATACCTGATGACTATACGCCTGAACAGAATATTGCCGTTCTTCTTTCTATGGGACTGATCGTTTGAGAACTTCAGTTAACAGCTCGAGTCGGACAGAAGTTTTATTTTTCCCTCCACGCTGCATGACCCCGCCTACAATTGCTCGCAAATCCAATCTGTAGGCTACTCCAAACAGCATGGTGACAAACCAATCATTGGCGGAGCTTTATGCCGTATGGTTTTGCTTTAGAGCAATGGCACAGCCATTGCTCAGGTGACAGGGCGCACTGTATTCGAAGACAACAGCTGGAACACCGCACAGCTTCACTATGAACGTGAGCAGAGGAATCACAACATGAACTCGTACTGCATTCCATTTTTTCCTGTAATCCGATGGCTCGTCGGAAAAAGCGTTGTCTTCGCGCTACTTGGACTGCTGGCACTTGATGGAGGACTCCGTGTCACCAGCGCATTCGCGCAATCCGCTACCAGTTTCAACCTCTCGCCGTCCACGCTGGCCTACAGCGCCACGGTGGGATCGCCAAACAAGTCCGGTAGCGTGACCGTGACGAACACAGGAAGCACGGCCCTCACGGTAACCTGGGCCGATTCCATCAACTGGCTCGTCGCGACCTCCGGCGACACAGTCACAATGATTCGCCAGGGGCATCGGCCACGATCTCGCACACGGCCTCTTCCGCCGGACTCACCGCCGGCACCTACAGTGGAACTGCGACCATCTCTGGCGGTGGAATCACCAAGCAAGTGCCCATCACCCTCACTCTCACGACCGCCGGGTCCGCTACCGGCTTCAGCCTCTCGCCGCCCACGCTGGCCTACAGCGCCACGGTGGGATCGCCAAATAAGTCCGGTAGCGTGACCGTGACGAACACAGGAAGCACGGCCCTCACGGTAACCTGGGCCGATTCCATCAACTGGCTCGTCGCGACCTCCGGCGACACAGTCACAATGGCGCCCGGGGCATCGGCCACGATCTCGCACTAACGGCCTCTACCGCCGGACTCACCGCCGGAACCTACAGTGGAACTGCGACCATCTCTGGCGGTGGAATCACCAAGCAAGTGCCCATCACCCTCACTCTCACGACCGCCGGGTCCGCTACCGGCTTCAGCCTCTCGCCGCCCACGCTGGCCTACAGCGCCACGGTGGGATCGCCAAACAAGTCCGGTAGCGTGACCGTGACGAACACAGGGAGCACGGCCCTTACGGTAACCTGGGCCGATTCCATCAACTGGCTCGTCGCGACCTCCGGCGACACGTCACAATGGTCGCCAGGGGCATCGGCCACGATCTCGCACACGGCCTCTACCGCCGGACTCACCGCCGGAACCTACAGTGGAACTGCGACCATCTCTGGCGGTGGAATCACCAAGCAAGTGCCCATCATCATGAGTGTCACTTCCGGCAGTGCCACGCCCGCGATCAGGCTCAACACAACAACTCTCGGCTTTGCCGGAACGGTCGGAGGGACGAATCCTTCTGCCCAAACTATCGCTGTTTCGAATGTGGGCGGCGGCACCTTATCCTGGGTAGCATCAGACAACACAGCGTGGCTGACCCTCAGTCCCGCGTCCGGTACCAACAGCGGGACCGTAACCGTGAGCGTGAACCTCACGGGGTTAGCCGCCGGAACCTACAACGCCATCGTTACTGTGACCGCCTCAGGGGCTCCAGCCAAAAGCCTGCCGGTCACGTTAACAATTACGGCAACAACGGCTGGTGCGACGATCGACTTCAGCCCGACCAACCTCACATTCACCGGAACAGTGGGAGGTACGAACCCTGTAGCTAAGCCCATTAGCATCTCCAACACCGGCGGCGGCACCTTGTCCTGGGCGGCCTCGGACAACGCAGCGTGGTTGACCCTGAGTCCTGTGTCCGGCACCAACAGCGGATCCATAACTGCAAGCGTGAACATGACAGGGTTAGCCGCCGGAACTTACAACAGCATCGTCACTATAACGGCTTCCGGATCGACCAATAGCCCACGTCAGATTCCTGTGTCGTTAACACTCAGCGCCACAGTAGCCGGCACGGCCAATCTCACCTGGAATGCCAACACCGAATCAGATGTAGCAGGATACAAGGTGTATCGAGGGACGGGGTCGGGAACTTATGGAGCACCCCTCTCGACGCTACCCAAGACGACGACAAGCTTTACTGCGACAGGATTGCAGAACGGGACCACATATTTCTTCGTCATCACAGCGTACGATAGTGCTGGCAATGAAAGTACATACTCCAACGAAGTGAGTAAGAGTATTTTTTAATCGGAATTCCTGCAAGGGGAATAAATGCGGAAGGGCTCGAACCCTCGCACGTTTACACGATCGAGCAATCTTCCGCTTCACATTAGAGACTTCCCCATCTCGGCGAATCGGCCTTACTCAGCACTCATCTTCAACTACAGCCAGCTTGACCCCACGATTGCATCGCCTGTATAAGAAGCGTGCTCCTAATGGGTTCATCCATCGAGGATCTTGCCCAAATACCGTGGAGACAGTTTCTCTATATCATTTCTTCACGCGCCCGTAGCTCAATGGATAGAGCACCAGACTACGGATGAATATGAAGGGGGTTGCTCAAGTCTTTGATGACATGGGCAATCCCCTTGTCATTCCTGGAGATCCTCAATTCTTCCAGTCATTCCGCTTCAGTTCTCTTGACCACATTTCTGCCTGATTTGTTTCCTTTTCTAACACTGTAATAACACCTGTGTTGTGGCTTAGCCTTGCCCAGATAGATGACTGGCGCAGGGTGGGTACACTTGCGTGCCCGTACCCCATGGCAATGGGGCCCCTGGGGGGTAGCTGTACCGGGTGACAGTATCAGGCTAAAAGGAGATTCTCGTGAATTTTTCTGAGTTGGGGAAAAAGATCCAAGAGAAGGCGCACCAGATTCTCGCTCCAGTTTCCATCGTGACATGATGCCGCTAACCATGATCATTCCAATCACGGACGGATCAGCCATTCTTACCGCACAAAGGTGGTAAGGCTTACGCAGAGCCATTTCACAGGTAGCGTGCTGTCTACTATCTCCCGTACCTTTTCGACCACCTTGTCGATCCTTCCCATCAGCCGAACCGCACGCGGAGCTGATAACTGCTTGATATGTCGGTCACCATTGATCGACCGCGTGGGTGTTGTTCTTGCTCTCCTCCTCAGTCGGAATTTGTCTCTAGTGCCCGAATTACGGAGGGGAGGATCGAAGCATGGAAGAACCGAAGTCCGCGCACGACCACTATGAACGCGGTCGTACACTCAAACGCGCCCTCATGTATGACCAAGCGCGCGAAGAGTTCCAACACGTGGCTAACGACCCGGAGTATGCTGGGAATGCCCATGTGCAGATCGCGCTGTGCTTGCTGGCGACGGGGCGCTATGACGATGCGGTCGTGGCATACCGCCAAGCCCTGGACGTGGGGACGTTCTCCTCCACAGAAAAAGCACAGATTCTGTATATGCTCGGCAAGACATTGGAGGCACTCGGTCGAGTTGCCGAAGCGCTGGAGGCGTATGGCTGGACCAGAAACGAGGTCCCCGGTTTCCAGGACGTGACGCAGCGGATTAAACATCTGCTCGCCGGGGGACGCGGCATGCTCCCACGACGTCGACCGGCCTCCCGATCCGTGGTCGGAAACATGCTCAGACTTGGGGAACAACTCACGCCTCAGGTGCTAAGTTTCCTGGGGCAAGCCTGGGCCTCATTGGGCCAGTATACGGACAGGCCGGGGTCCGCTGGAGAGGGCCAAAAACAGAGTCCTACTTTCCGAGACGTGGGCCATACGACTGGAAAGCGCGAGCCTGCTTCGACGCGATGCAGTCCATCGGTATCCAGAGATAGGAAGAGCGACACACGTCGGCACGTTCGCGTCGCCGTCCGATTGAAGGGCCACTTTTCATCAAAGGAGCGGAGGGTGGCCGGTGACGGAGAGCTGCGCGACCTCTCCCTTGGAGGCTGTCGAATCAGGAGTCTCGTGGCTGTCCCCGTGGGAGTAGAGTTGGAATGTTGTATCTTCTCGCAGGATGCCGGGAACCCGTTCACCATCGAAGCCGCAACGGTGTGCTGGACCCGTCCTAAGGAGTTCGGCCTGGCTTTCACCAAAGTACGTCCGGGCGTACAGCAACATATCACACAGTTGTGCAGAGTATCGGCACCCTTAGGGTAGGAACCCTGTCGTTGAATAGCCATTGGCTACCTGCATGCTTCCATCAATGAGTGGGTGCCACGACTACCAAAGGCGAAATATCCCCCCTCGCCTATAGGACCGTCAAGGATTTTACGTCAGTGGGAATCATTCCATGTGGACACCTGAATTGTGGTGGGCCAACCTAAACTAGAGGTGTTCCTTGCGGGAAAAAAGGAAAGTAATAGGCAGAGCGAAGACCTTACGAAAACACATGGTAAATGGGTAGTTTTGTAAGGTAAGCCCGTAACTCTTACCTGCATATAAAGGGGAGATAAAGGGTGACCTAGGAGCAGGTACGGTCACAAAACAGAGGTTTGGAGCACAGGTCTAGTCTTAGGAACAGCGGTTTAGCAACCGTCTTGATTGTCAAGCGCCCTGCGCTGACAGACGCCAAGGGGTTCGATGCTTGACCATGGCGTTGAGCATCGTCAGCAGCGTGCGCATGCACGCGACCAGCGCCACTTTTGGCGCCTTGCCGGCTGTTCGCAATCGCTGATAGAAGGCTGTGATGATGGGGTTGTGGCGCGCCGCGACGACGGCGCTCATATAGAGGACGCCGCGCACGACGGCGCGCCCGCCCCAAATCCTGCGTCGGCCACGCAGGCTCCCGCTGTCCCTATTCAACGGCGCCACGCCGACCAAGGCCGCGATCTGCTTATGGGTC
The DNA here is from genome assembly GCA_963701855.1 of Nitrospirota bacterium. GTDB lineage: Bacteria > Nitrospirota > Nitrospiria > Nitrospirales > Nitrospiraceae > Palsa-1315. The sequence continues at coordinate 7,939 of CAVPBK010000010.1, read as the reverse complement.
AGCCTGCCCAACTCGGGCAGTTCTCCAAGGAGCGTCCGACTCACCACGGGCCCGATGCCCGGCACGCTGCGCAGCAGATCTTCCTGTTCACGCCAGAGCGGCGTGGCTTGGATGCGGTGCGTCACGTCCTCGTCCAGCAGCGCGAGCTGTTGCTTCAACCAGGTGAGATGGGCCTGGATCTGCCGCTGAATGGGGCGCGGCGCCGTCCGCATGCGGTGCTGTTCCGCCACAAGCATTTCGATCCGTTGTCGGCGCCGCGTGAGGAGCGCACTGAATGCCTGGATCGCCTCATCCGGCAACGGGCGTGGGGCGGGCCGCACCGCCTCGGCAAAGCGGGCCAAGATCTGTGCCTCGATCGCGTCTGTCTTGGCGAGCTGGCCGGTGGCTCTGGCAAAATCGCGCACCTGCCGGGGATTCACCACGGCCACAGGAATCCCGGCGAGCGCGAGCGCACTGGCCAGGGGCGCCTGCAGACCGCCTGTCGCCTCAAGCACCACGCAAGCTGGGCGGCGGGGGCCCAACTGCTCCACGAGCGCGGCGATGGCCTGTTCGGTATGGGGAATCACGGCCCGTTCCCCCGAGGGGCGCTCCGCGACGTCCAGCTGGGCTTTGGACACATCAATCCCAACATACAGCGGGCTCGTTTCCCTACACACCTCCTTGTGATACGGCCTCCCATGCCGCTCGGCCTTGCACATGATGCGGGCTTCAATGGCCCCGGCAACCGTACGAGCTCTCGGGAGGAAGGACGTGACGATCCATGCTAAACCACGGTCTCAGCGGAGGAGGACCAAGGAAAGAGCGGTCTATCACGTCCTGACTAAATAACCAGAGCATAGACGCCACACAGATTCAAGATACAAGGAAACCGTTTTGATGGAAGTGCGAAACCTCTTGAAAAGATGCAAATCACCGCGCTAGGCCTGAAGAGACGGCACACGGGACGTTACCCGTACTTACCCGCTTTTACTCGCCTATTCCACTACGGGATCCACTACGCCTTTTGGTGGACCTTTCTTCCTGGTCAACCCCGATCGCGCACGATAGTTCTGCCACAGTTTAGCCACTGTTCTTTGTACTCAAGCAGCAGGAGTGCAATGTTGCAGATAGATAAAAGCAGGTACCGAATCTCATACTCATCAGGCCCCTTACGTCCATGGCCGCCCTCATCACCGCGGTGCCCTGCAAGCTTGATGATCGTTTCTCGAATAGTTCCGTGGAGTTTAGGGAAACATTTCTCAATGGCTGGTCGTTCGCTCAACTCAAGCTTCATCTCTCCGCTGATTTCTCTGGCGAGTTCTTCTAAGGCCTTGAGAAGGTCGTGGTATGCCTTTATCAAATCTGCCGCCCGTTTGGGGTATTTCTCTTCAAGGCGTGGCAAGAGCTTATCGATGACCTCTTTTTGTAAGAGTGGCTCTTCGATAGGCACCACTGTTGGCGGATCGCCTCTAAGATCAATCAACAAACCCGCGTCAGCTGCGAATCTTCTAATATCCCTTACTAGCGGCTTCGTGGCGTCTGACCCTCCCCTGATTTCATAGACACCTCCATAAGTGGGAGAATGATGAAATTGGAGGTCAGCATGCCAGAGACAACGCGACGTCAGTTCACCGATGCATTCAAGTCCGAGGCGGTTCGGCTTACGCGGGAATCGGGTCGACCGGTGGCCCAGGTGGCGCGGGAACTCGGGATTTCAGATAATGTGCTGTACCGCTGGAGGACCGAGCAGCGCCACGTAGAATCTCAGGGCCGCACACGCCAGGGCGTGCGTGCGGAGCAGGACGAATTGACACGACTGAAACGGGAAAACGAGTTGCTCGCGGAAGGAGCGGGATTTTTTAAAACGTGCGGCGGCGTTCTTCGCGAGGGAATCGCAGTGAGATTCCGTGCGATCCAGGCATACGACCGTCGCTATCCGATCCGGCTCATGTGCCGCGCCCTTGCGGTCTCACCCGCCGGCGACTATGCCTGGCGGGTGCGGCCTGAGAGTGTGCGCGGGGCGGTCAACCGTGCGCTCGTCGCGAAAATCCGGGTGATCCACCGAGAGTCCCGAGAGACCTACGGCAGTCCCAGCATCTGGGATGCCTTGATCAAGCAAGGGCACGACGTCGGCGAGCACCGCGTGGCCCGGTTGATGCGGCAGGATGGGATCCGGGCCAAGACTGTCAAGAAGTGGCGCGCCACCACCCAGTCGAATCATCGGCTCCCCGTGGCCACCAACGCGCTCAATCGTCAGTTCACAGTGACGCATCCCAACCGAGTATGGGCCGGGGACATCACCTAGGTGTGGACCACGGAGGGCTGGCTCTACCTGGCCGTGGTGCTCGATCTATACTCACGCCTCGTGATTGGTTGGGCGATGGGCCAGCGATTGACCGGGGAGCTGGCCGAGCAGGCCCTCCTCATGGCGCTCACGAACCGGCAGCCCAGGGCGGGGCTGCTACACCACTCCGATCGCAGCAGCCAATATGCCGCCACCCACTACCAGCAAGTGCTCACCACTTACGGCATCACTCCGAGCATGAGCCGAAAAGGCAACTGCTGGGACAACGCCTGCGTCGAAAGTTTCTTCGGGACGCTCAAGCGCGAGCTCGTGTACCATCGGCACTACGCGACCCGTGAAGACGCGACACAGGACATCTTCGAATACATTGAGGTGTTTTATAATCGGAAGCGCCAGCACTCGACTCTTGGCTATAACTCCCCGACCGAGTACGAAGCGAGGACAGCGGTGGCTTAACCCGGTGTCCACGGAATTGGGGGAAGGTCAGTCACGTTTCTGATGTTGAGGGAGGAGAACGAAGAGGGATTGCAAGACTTCAAGGCGCTCAGCAATCACGGCATGCCAATGAGCTTCTTGACGTAATTTTTTCGTGGAGTCCGCGCTCGCAGTGGCCTTGAGAAGTTCAGGGGTGTTTACGGCATTCAGGTTAGAAAGTCGCGTCAAGCGAGTGACTTCTCTTTCCTCTGGGTCTGCACTCCTTCTGCCTGTGGCTGCGTCATCTAGTGATTTGGTGGAGAAGAAAGTGAAGATCTCCTCATCAAAATGTTTATGAGCCATCCGAAAAAACAGACCCAAGGACTCTGTAACTAATCGATCTCCGAAATGACCGAGATCCATGTGGCCAGCTTCATCGTGGTGGAACAGATGGAAAAGTCGTACGGAAAGCAATGAAAAGAATCTGTTGTAGTCTCCCTTTCCAGAAAGAATGTCGTAGCGGAGAGACCATGGTACATGATCTCCCCAGCGTTCATCATGTATATGAGCACGGTCATTCGGCAAAGTCATGGTTCGACCTCTGGTTCTCGGAGAGGAGAAGCTACAAGAGAACGATAAACATGACAAGGTAGTCTATGGTTTGCATACTCGAAGCCACGCCGCTGATGTAAATTAACCAAACAAACCTTATGGTTGCTTCCTCCTCTTTCCATCAGCCCCATAGTTAAAACTCCCGGAGTATCCGAAAGCGTTCCAAATAGCGTCAAAAGCAGGCTTGAGTAGCTGCCCTGGGTCTGAGGTAAAGCTTTCCGCCAGAGCCTCTGGGGCAAGCAGATGGTCGCGGTTAACAGCGTCACCGCTGCTTGAAAAAGGACCCGTGTACATCGTTGCCCCCTTTACGCTCAAGAGACTGAGCATGACGAGAATGGGCGGGACAACTCCAAGAGAGGATTGAATGTTGAAGCACTGCTCCACCGCACTTAGCATCTGATCTTCCCATGATTGTCCGGACATCATTAATGTCCCATGGTTCATCCTAACCATCTGTGCATCGACCGACTCAATTATTCCGCTCCTGAATAATTGTAAGTACGAAAGGGAAGTTTCATTTTTGGCAAAAGCATTGAACGTAACGATGCCATCAAAATTATGCTGATAGCTATACCCGGAAGAATGGGCCATAGGTAGAAGAGGCAAAAAGTCGCGGTCATATTTTCTTGAAACGTCAAACGCCTGGGTAGCCCCAAACGCGTTAAAGGGAACGACATGAAGCACGGTTCTCGGTCCAGGTGTAAGAGGTACTGGCGTCTGATGTGACAGGATGAGCGATACACGTTCGGCGCGAAAATTTCTGACACGATCCGCCGTGCTTTCCGAGAGCAAGAAGAGGGAACGGAGTTCTGGAACGTCGAGTGCGTACTTGCCCGTGGAGTTTCTGCCGTAGAACTTGTCGTGAGAGCCGATCGTCACACGATGCGGCAAGGCCCAACTCCTGGAAATCCTAAAGACCAGGACCTTTCTTCCGGTCATTAGCGGCACAGCCTTCACGACATACGCGGTAATGCGAGGCTGAATTCCTGTCCGTATGAGGTTTTCAAGACGATTGGTTTCTGCGTCAAGATCATCGCTGAGTCCCACGACTTCTTCGGCCACGCCATTTGGGGCGCGAATTCCGTATATGAGGTCGCCTCCAACGGTATTAGCGAAGGATGTGAAGTCTGCCAGAAATTCCTTCTTGTCATCATAGCTATTGCCAGGGAGCATCAGCTTAAATTCAATGGACTTATTTTCCCGTTCTTGATTTGGGACTAATTCCTGGAGATGTTGTTCGGACAGGGCGTCGATCGGTATCGCATCAAGTCGTAAGCTCCCCCGTCAAGGAGACAGTATCAAAGGAGAACTTCCAGCAGTCATGCGGACCCGGAAGCTGGTCGGGGGCAACCCGTCCAACGTATTATGGGGCCGCTCTTCGTTGTACTCCCGCATCCACTCCGCACTGATCTCGCGCACCTGATCCAGCGACTCGAACACGTAGGCGTCAAGCACCTCGTGGCGGAAGGTCCGATTGAACCGTTCCACAAAGGCATTCTGATTCGGTTGGCCCGGCTGAATATACCGCAGAGCAATCCCTCGGTCCGCACACCACCTCGCAACGCGATCGGCGAGGAATTCTGGGCCATGGTCGAGCCGAATCGCCTGCGGCTGGCCCCGCCAGGCGGTGACTTGCTCCAAGACCCGAATGACCCGTTCGGCGGGTAACGACGTGTCCACTTCGATCGCTAAGACTTCGCGCACCCCTTCATCCAGAATGTTGAAGGTCCGGAACCGCCGCCCGCCGTACAATGTGTCGCTCATGAAGTCCACCGCCCAGCCCACGTTCGGTCTCGGGCTCACATCCAGTGGCTGGACCACCCGAGCCAGAACCCGCTTCTTCGTCCGGCGTGGCACATTGAGCCGAAGTTGGCAATAGACACGCCACAGCCGTTTGTGGTTCCACCGATGGCCGGTGTTCCGTAACCAGTCCCCATATTTCCAGACCCCCCAGCGGGGTTTCGTGCTACCCAGCTGGTCAGCGCCTCCATCACCGCCGCATCGCGGCGTGCCCAGTCCACCAGAGGTCGATAGTACGTGGCCCGGCTGAGTCCCACAGCCTGACAGGCCCGCTGAACCGGAAGGCCGCCTTGCGTGACCAGGTGGGTCACGACCTCCCGCCGCTCAACAGGCCTTAGAGCTTTTTTGCGAGAACATCCTTCAGCGCCGCATTCTCCAGCGCCATGTCAGCATAGAGACGCTTCAGCTTACTGTTCTCGTGCTCCAGCTCCTTGAGCCGTTTGATGTCCGACGCCTCCAACCCGCGATACTTGGCCTTCCACTTACTAGTAGGTCGCGGAACTGATGCTGTAGCTCCGCCAGATCTCGTTGACGGGGCGCCCAGCATCGGCCTCTTTCAGGATCGACACGATCTGGGTCTCGGTGAATTTCGATTGGCGCATGGGAACCTCCTGGCTAAGGTGGCTATTGTGCCAGAAGATTCTCCTTTTGACCTGTCTACTTTTCCGGGGAGCTTACGACGTGGCATCGGGGCCTCGCAGGAAGGCGTATTGTAGGAAAGTGGCGAAGGAAGGCGCAATGCACTGTGCCCGTGAGCGGCTCTGAGACACGTCAGACGGATTGGGAATTTACCTTAGCGCGGCGTACTGTGCCCGTCTGTCCACCACCACCAGATCACTCCCGCGAAGCCTGCGACGAAGAGGAGAAGCGTAAGGGTAGAGGGTTCAGGAACCACCGATTGAACTGGGACTGCCGATTGAACTTGGTACGTCAATCCCCTTACAGAGAAGTCCGACGAGTACCCGGCTTTTGATTGGAAGAGGATTGAATGAATACCGGGCTGGAAAATATTGAGCGTCAGGGCACCATTGGTGCCTCCCACTGAAACAAAAGACGTAAACGCTCCCCCATTCAAACTATACTCGCCCCGTTCGGGTTGGCCAGTGGGCACTTCGCTCAAATAAAGGTCGGTAATTCCCACCGAATTGAGCATCACCGGGGTCGAGAAAGCAATGCTCAGCTGCTCGACCCCACCTTGGGTGATTTCATCGTCATTGATCCCCAGCCCATCATTGCCTGAGTTATCGCCGCTCGGCCCATTCATGTAATTGACGGTGATAGCACCACCCGACGCGATCAGATCAATGTTGCTCGGATGCGTAGTAAACGCATTTACGCCTTGAGCCGCATCCCACGACCCATCTGTGAAATCAATGGAGAGAGCAAAGGCCATTGAACCTATGGCCATAGAGACGACGCTTGCGGCTAGTGCCGTGAGAAGACTTGTTCGTATCCGACCTCTTGCTGTCATGTGTGATCACTTCTGTTGACTGTGGTGCTTAAAAACGCTGGCCCCTCGATACGTGTTGCTACAACCATCGCTGTAGCCATTCAATCAGCCACCCGGGGTTGCGTGACAGTCATATGCCTTCAACCCTGGTTTGCAGTGTTTACAACGTCTAATTGACCTCACACAATGGATTGCACTCTGCGTTTAGATGCCCTCTAAATGTAATCCCTCTTTGGGGTTACCTAGATATACGTACCAATAACACTCACCTTGTTTCGTGTTTCTACGCGCAGTGCATAGGGAGCGACGAGAGGGACGAAGCGAGAAAGGCATAAGCAGTCTCGCAGGGAGGCCCATTGTAGGAGTGGAACGAAGGAAGGCGCAAGGGCCACAGTTGAGGCGCAGCCGCAGATGGCTGTCCGCCCCATGGAACGGCTAGTTCGCATCCGTGAGATCATCAAAGCCGAGAACTGCTGACTTCTCAAAAATCGCACGCGTCAGTCTTTGAGCCTCAGGCGCTATGGTAGCAAGCGCACACTCGATTTTGGCCATGCTGTCGTCGTCAAGCTCGCCATCTCGATCAATGCAATGTGTGATGCCTTGGTGACTAAGGAAGTTTCGTTTCTTCTTGAAAATGTGGAGTTTCTTTACAAGGGCCTCGTCATCGCTCAGTTTCTTGAATACGTCTATAAGTTGTCCAAGTGCGCGGTTGTCATAGTCCTTCCCCATCATCTTGAAGGGTATCTTGCGACCAACGCACTGTTTGGTTAGCTCCAGAGCTTCAGCAAAGAAGTGGCCCCAGAAATTTGAACAAGCCGCTAAGTGGAGAATCTGCTACCGTAAATGGCCCTACTGGGCAATGAAAGGGAGCAGAGAATGACAAAGAGAACGAGACGGACGCACTCAGCGGTGTTCAAAGCCACCGTGGCGTTAGCCGCGATGGGCGGCGACAAGACGTTGGCCGAACTGGCACAGCGGTTTGAGGTGCATCCCAATCAGATTACCGAGTGGAAACGGCAACTCAGCGAGCGAGCCGCCGAAATCTTTGGCGGTGGAACCGCGGCAACGGAGCCGCCGGTGGATCTGAAGGCCGTGCATGCCAAGATTGGGCAGCTCACGCTGGAGAATGATTTTTTAGAAGGGGCGCTCATCAAGGTGGGATTGCTGAGCGCAAAGCGATGATGGACGCCACCCACGCCCTGCCGATCAGCCGCCAGGCCCAGCTGGCAGGGATCAGCCGGGGCAGCGTCTACTATGTGCCCAAGTCTGTCAGCGCGACCGATCTGCTCCTGATGCGTCGCCTGGACGCGTTGCACTTGGAGCACCCGTTCATGGGCGCGCGTATGCTGCGCGACCAACTGAACCGGGAGGGGTTCGAC
>CAVPBK010000009.1:0-522062 GCA_963701855.1 Nitrospirota bacterium | reverse complement strand
CGCCAAGGAGACCCAGACGCAGCAGGAGAAGATGAAGACCTGCAACCATGACGCGTCGGCGAAGAGCCTGAAGGGCGATGCGCGCAAGAGTTTCATGAGCAGCTGCCTGTCGAATCACTGAGCGCTCGCGGGCCGGCGCGCACCAGCCCATGCTCAGCGCAATCCGCGGCGACGCAGCACGTCCATCGCCGCGGCGGGCACGTCGGTCATGATGGCGTCGACGCCGAGCGCGAGCAGCGACGCCATCTGGCCGGCGTCGTTGATGGTCCAGACGTGCACCTCGAGCCCGAGCCCGGCGCGCGGCCGCCACGGAGGCCGCGGTGACGATCTCGATCCCTTCGTAGCTCGGCGGCACCTGCAGCGCGACGGCCGGCAGAGTCCACCCCGCGAGGCGATCGTCGCGCAGCCGGAAGACGAACTCGGCCGCCTCGGCGGCGTGAGCACCCGGTCAGGCATATCCGGCGCCGCAGCCCGGATGCGCGCCATGATCGGCGCATGCTCCGCCGCCAGCAGCGTCGCGTCGCGCGCGCGATGGCGATCGAGGACCGCGAGCACCGCATCCTCGATGGCGGGCTCGTCCTGCTTGACCTCGATGTTCAGCGGCACGCCGGGATGGCGAGCGAGCAGCTCGTCGAGGGTCGGATCGTGATCCCGCGGCCTCGCCATGGATGCGCACCGTCGGGTCCCACGAACCGGTACCCGGCGTCGAGCGCCTTCACCTCGGCCAGCGTCCGCTCGCGCACCGGACCCGAGCCGTCGGTGGTACGATCGAGCACGGGGTCGTGGAGCACCACCACGTGCCCGTCCGACGTGGCGTGGACGTCGAGCTCGAGGCGCTCGGCGCCGGCCGCCAGACCGGCCGCGAAGGCGTCCAGCGCGTTCTCGGGATGCGTCCCCGACGCGCCCCGGTGGGCGAAGAGACGGGGGCGCGGTCCCTCGAGGTAGCGCGTCGACTACTCCGCGTGCAAGCGTGTTGGCCGACAGCGATACCGCCGACGGCCGATCGCTCACGGGCAGGCTCGCCAGCGAGCGCGTGACCGACGCGCGCACGCGCGTCGAATTTCCGCCGCGGACTGATCCGCCACCGGATCATCGGGCTCCACCTCGAAGATCATCGGGTCGAGGGCAACGCCGCCCTCCTCCACCTCGTAGTGCAGGTGCGGTCCCGTCGCGAGCCCGGTCGAGCCGACGTAGCCGATCACCTGACCCTGCTCCACGGAGGCGCCCTCCTGGATTCCGGGGGCGATGTCGCTGAGATGGCCGTACGTCGTGACACGGTCGCCGACGTGCTCCAGGCTGACGGCGCGACCGAGGCCACCCATCCAGCCGGCAATCTTGACCCAGCCGTCCGCGACCGCTCGCACCGGCGTGCCGCGAGGCGCGGCGAGGTCGACGCCCTTGTGGGGACGCCACCGGTGCAGGATGGGATGGTAGCGCGACGCCGAGAACTCGGAGCTGATCTCGCGGAACTCCACCGGATAGCGCAGGAAGTCGCGCGACAGCGCGCGGCCGTCGGGCGCGTAGTAGCCGCCGGCGCGGCACCCGTCGTCACCCTCGAACAGCACGGCGGTGAAGGGCACGCCGTGCGTCACGATCTCGGCTCCGAGGTTCTTGCCGGGCGACGGCGCCGACTTCCCGGTCTCCCACATGTTCTCGTAGATGATGCGGAACTCGTCGCCGGGATTGAGGTTGGCGCCGACGTCGATGTCCCAGCCGAAGATGTCGACCAGCTCGGAGGCGACCTCCGCCGGCAGCCCGGCTCCATCGCGTCCTGCTTGAGGCCGCGCTCGATCCGGCACGCGAGACCCTTGACCTCGACGAAGTATGGCAGGGCCTCGCGGCGCCCGACCACCGAGCCGTCGGACCGGCGCTCGAGCGTCAGCAGCGAGTGGTCGTCGATCTCGTAGCGCACCGACTCGAGCTGGTTGGTCGCGCGGTCGAAGTGCAACGTGAATCCGCGCTTCGGCTTGACGAGCCTCAGATCGTAGGCGCCCTGGGCCGCGCGCAGCCAGGGGTAGGCCTCCGACGGGCCGATGCCCTTCATCAGGAGGATGTGATCGAGCGTGTCGCCCTGCCGGACGTGCACGTGCTCGTCGAAATCGCCTTCCGAGCCGAAGACCGGCGCGGGCTCGGCGCCTGCCGCCGCTCGGAGCGTCCGACGGATCGACCACGACGTCGTCGGCCGCCGGCCGCGCCACCGCGGCCGGGTCAGCCGCCGGCATCGGCCGCTCGTCTCGCCGCTCCTGGTGTCGCCGCTGCGATCGTCTCGGTCGCTCACCGACGCGCTCTTACCGCGCTTGGCGGGAGCGAGCGAGGGAAGAATCATGGTTGCCGCACACAGCACCACCAGGAACGGTGCTGTTCCACGCGGCAATACCCCGACGAGGCTTCGGCGTCTCGACATCATCTGTCGGTCCTCCGACCCGCCGCGCTGGGGAACGCGACGCGCTGGACTGATTGTCTGCGGTCGGCGCACCCTGCCAAAGCGATTCGTGAAAGTCAACGCAACGGCCGCTTTTCCGGGGATTTCCGGACCGTGTCATGCGTGGATTGCCCGTCCCGGCCAGCGGATGTTACGACATCTCCATGCGATTGGCCGCGCTCGACGTCGGGGACGCGCGGATCGGCGTCGCGGTGTGCGACGAGCTCGGCTTGACGGTCCGCGGGCTCGGGCATGTCTCCTTTTATTGCCCAGTAGGGCCATTTACGGTAGCAGATTCTCCACTTAGCGGCTTGTTCAAATTTCTGGGGCCACTTCTTTAACCAGGACCGGACCGTGCGTGAGGTGTTCGTTCGTGAGTGTGTTGCGAACGCCGGAATGCCTATGTCTTCAAGAACGGCAGGGGGAGCGGCGTTTGCCCTCTCCTAGTATAGGGGATCAAACGCAGGGAGGAGCCAACCATGGGAAATGGAAAGGGTAGCAGGGTAGGGGACGGCGGGGATGACGAAGGGTGTCCCTGCTACACTACGGGGGTATTCTTGTGCGCCTCTTCTTCCAATCAGGAAAGTCTACGCGTAGCGCGTCCATCTTAGCGGCGATGATGGGTTCCTCAACTTCAGTCAACGATTTTCCAGCGCGAAAGAGTTTGAGCAGGGATTTCGTTGCGGTTCGGAACTCCTCGACCGTTTGTGAGGGGGACATACTACCTCTATGCTGAACGCACTACCCTACAGGGAGTTGCGCGATGAATCTGGGCTGATCGATCAGTCGTCGTTTCTGGTTTTGGCGGGAAGCCATTCGGCACATTTGGGGCCTCACTTTAGTAATATTCGTTGGTCCCACTGCTTCGCTTTAATTCTCTTCTCGAAGAGGACGAAGCCGCATGCGTTAGCTGAGTAAAAATAGGGCTTCAACAACCTTGCACTCATTTTTTCATTGTTCAATCACCAGTAAACCCGCGGCAAGGTGTATGAGAAGACATCACAGCCATTTCTGGCATCTAGGAGTTCCCCTAGTGGACTGTGGCACTATGGTTGTGACAGCATAGGAACATAAATATCGTGATCGGACACGCTCTTCCGCTGGTAAATCGAAGGACAATGCTCTGATATTGCTCCTTAGCCTCGGCATGCTAGTTCTCGTATAGAGCAACCCGGCGGACTGCAGCGGGCTTTGCTCCGAGCCGTGATTTCATCGGAAACAGCTACTGCGGCCCACAATCCTCTCATCCAGCGTGATCGTTCTCGCTCGACCTCCTCAACTGTATTGCAGTGTTCCCCGTGACAGCCATCTTCCCAGATCATCACTTTGAAATCTATTGGAGGGAGAGAAAGATGATTATTTCGCAGCAGGGCCAAACCGCCGCTAGGCCACTCACATTCATTGATCGTTTTGATCGTGTGGCGAAGCAGACTGAATACCTCACGGGCCACCCCTTGGCGTTTGCCGCCGCCGCTTGCTTCGTCGCAATCTGGGCGATGACCGGCCCGTTCCTCCACTTCGGTGATAGTTGGCAGTTTACCCTTATCTCCGTGACCTCCATTGTGACCTTTCTGATGGTGTTCTTGATTCAGAATACCCAAAATCGCACTCGTGCCGCGCTTCAACTGAAACTCGATGAGCTAATCCGCTCCACGAGCGGCGCTCACAATGTCATGTTGACACTGGAAGATCTGTCGCTGGGAGAGATCGAGACGTTCCGCACCCACTATGAAAAATTGGCCACAACGGCTCGGGAAAAACTCAGAGGCGGTTACGCGGATACCGGCACTCCTGAGATCATCATCAGATAGCTCAATCGAAGGAGTCACGGCGACCCGTTTCAGGCGGTGATTCCTTCGAAAGTGTGTGTTGTTTGGACTTCCCAGGCTTTAACGGACACCTTTGGGTGGTCGTTAGAACCAGGGGAGGACCAATGGGCAATCGGCGCAGAACCGGATCGCCGGGTATCCGAGGAAAGTACGCGTTCATCAAGGCACAGCGTCGTGAGTTGGAGACGGCAGTCATGTGCCGTCTCCTCGACGTATCGCGCAGCGGGTTCGATGAATGGTTACGTAAACCCCTATCCGATCGAGCGTTGGAGGATCAGCGGTTGCTCGGCCTGATCCATGCGGCCTATACGGCGAGCCACGGCGTCTCCGGTGCCCCGCGTATCTTTCTCGATTTGCGAGACGCGGGCGAGACCTGTTACACGCCTCGTGTCGCTCGGAGGATGAGGGCCAATACCCTGAACGCCCGATACGGCTACCGCGCCCCCCGCTATGCCAGAGGCCATACGGCGCTCCTTACCCCAATACGCTGCAACGAGGGTTTCTCGTCCAATGGCCGAACCAAGCCTGGGTCACCGACATCACGTACGTGCGCACATGGGAAGGTTGGCTCTATCTTGCTGTCGTGATTGACCGCTACTCACGCCGCATTGTCGGTTGGTCAACAAAACCCCCTCTGGCCCAAGCACTCATGCTGGACGCAATCCTCATGGCCGTGCGACGACGCAAGCCGAAGAACGCCCTGATTCATTCCGATCAAGGATCGCAATTTGGCAGCGATGCGTGGCGGCGCTTCTGCCATGAGCCTCATCGTGAGCCCTGTATGAGCCGGCGTGGACACGGCTGGGAGAATGCAGTGGCCGATCGTTTTTTAGCAGCGTGAAGAAGGAGCGGATCAAGAAGCGAATCTACAGGACTCGTGCGATTGCCAATGCCGAGATCGCCGATGACATCGAGAGGTTCGACACTCGCACCCGTTGACACCGTCATCTGAGCGGTATACGTCCGGAGGCGTTTGAAGCCGTGGCGAAACGGGCTTCACGTATCCGCAAAAGTCTGGGAAGTCCAGTTTCAGATCCCCAACGATCGGATGGGTTTGGATAATACGTATATGTCTTGTTAAATGTTTGGACAGTCATCCAGAGGCGGGCGCGTAAGCGATCTTTCATGGGAACACGAATGCGTTGCTCTGTGAGAGATTTACCGTGGTGAATTGAAAAAGGTTGCATGTGATTATCTTGGATGGATAACCAAGTCTCCCAAACCGTTCCAAAGGCGTGGAAGTTTAGCATAGGGTATTTAATAGAATAGATGTTCAACCTATAGCGGGACCGAAAGAGGGCCTGAGGTAGGATGGAGGCTCTAAGCTATTGATAAGTGGTGCCGAGGGACAGAATTGAACTGTCGACACCAGCCTTTTCAGGGCTGTGCTCTACCAACTGAGCTACCTCGGCACGGTTTCCGGCAAGAAGAGCGAGGCACTGTTACAGGATCGTCCTGGAAAAATCAAGCTGCCTGGACTGTCTGGATACTCTGGTCTATCTGGTTCATTTCATTCAACCAAACACACAAGACAGACCGAATAGACCACATGAACAAGATAGGCTTTGGCGGAGAGGGAGGGATTTGAACCCTCGGTAGAAGTTTCCCCCTACGGCAGTTTAGCAAACTGCTGCCTTCGGCCACTCGGCCACCTCTCCACTGATCTCAGCTCTATGCGGGGTTCCCAATCATCTGTGAGCAGGGTGATGACCGTAGGAAGACCAGCAAGCGAGCCGTGATCTTACCCTAGGCCATGTGGGAGGTACAAGCGATTCGCGAGGTGGATCAAGAAAAATTCTCGCAGAGACGGTAAAGATTTACAGGTCTAACTGTTTAGTCCACCAACGTAGGATCGGTCTATTCGCAAGTTGGACAAGGGAGGATGAGAGGTTACGTGCCCATTGCCGTAACTGTTTCATGCTGAGTGTGGTGTCATGATCCCATGACGGCAAAGGGAGAGGGTCGTTCTGCTGATGCTCGATCGCGGTCGGCAGCCTGCGAATAGCGGTCATGCAGGCTATGGGTGCAATGTAATGGAGTTCGGCATGGCTGGATCTGAGGACACCACTGAGTGCCAACATGCGTAATGCAGTTCGCTTCTGTTTCTTGTGTGCGCCGCGCAACATTATGGATTCGATTGAGGAAGAGAGGACGTGCATCGGGCTTTCTTTCTGTATTGAGGTAATGCGGAAGTATTCTCACATCCAGAGTATTTGACCGAGGTCCTCATCAAGTCCGCGAGGACGCTGGCACTGAGAGCAGCGGGCGAAGAGTTCTTCAGTTTGTGGCTGTATGTTCCCGCGAAGCACGAGCTGATACTTGTGGCCTCCGCAGAAGGGGCAGGCTTTGCCGTTTAACTCTCGACGAATGGCCCCGATCTTCCCAATCTGTTTATGCATCGGTCTGTCCTCCAGGAAGCGATACCCATGAAGCGGGCTGTTCGATATGATATTGGGGCAGGGCAGAGTTTTTGAAAATACCGTAGAGGTAGGTGAGGCCGAACTAAAGAGGGGGGGCTAAAGTTTGGCAAGTAGTCTTCGATTGGTATGTGTATGAATCAAAGCGATTGCAGACGATTTCGGTGACAAATAGTTGCCGTTCTAGATGTCTCGCTTAATGACTGTCCTGTTTCCATCGATGCCAGAGATCCGCTTTCTGGGCCACAGACAAGCCCGGACGTCCCATATGTCCCATCACGATCACCCTCCAACTCCACTGTACTCCAGATGGTGTTGCGTTGATCGCTTGAACCTACCCCAGCTAGTTTTACCCATTTACCTAAGGGGAAAGAAGAAAGCACGATTTTTCCCACAACCTGCTGGGAAACTCCCGCAGGCTGGTCAAAATTGCTCAGATAGTAAGATTTCGAAGAGCGTACAATTTCATGTATGCGTTTTTTCCATCCAACCGAGGAGGCTCTCATGGGATCAATACCCAAAATGATTGGCGTTCTGTCGTGTGGTTTCTTGCTGTGCTTCGGTCTCTCCAATGCAGCGCTGGCGATCGATAATGTTGCGGATGATTTGGAGGCCGACAAAAATGCCGGCAGGCAAGATCTTACTAAGAAAGACGAAATAGCTGTGGCGGGGGTCAGGACACTCAGGGGCGAAGTGTTGCACGTTGAATCCGATTACTATTTGGTTAGGGAGTTAGACGCCGACGTAGTGCGTTTGCACATCGACAAAAAAACCCAATCGGCTGTCACTATTAAGCAGGGAGATCGTATCGAGGCGAAGGTGAACGAACAGAATCGGGCGTTGTCGATCCGTTCGTACCAACCATGATCGGATGTCGCACGAAATTGGATCGCGGCGTCCGCTTTCATCCTCTGGACTGACCTCCTAGATTGAGACAAGGCGAATTGGCACACTTCGCATACGAAGGGGGGCAAGTGGCGAAGAAACGTGTGGTCAAGTTTCCAAAGGCGTTTCGGCAGATGGCTGTGGACCGACTGGCGCAGTGCGACAACACGGGGAGTTGGCGAAGGAACTGGGCGACCATCGGCGCTATTGTATGCCTGGCGTGAGAAGCGAATGCTGTTGGCGCGCGACGAAGCACCGCTGGCGACTTCGCGAGAGGCATTCCGGAAAGAGGTCAGCCGCCTGAAGGGTGTTGGCCGAGAAGGTGAGATCCTCCGAGCCGGCCCAAAGGGGATGGTCGTGGCTCTGGAATTATTGACCACCTATACGCCTGGCGTGCCGGTAGTCGATGATCGAAGCGGGCTCATCGGATTCATCAGCGAATTCGATGTCCTCCGTGCATTGGAGGCTGGCAAGCTCGATGGCCAATGGTCAAAAAAGCGGGCAATGCTGCACAAAAGTCGAATGATCCTTCGCGAAGCGGGGACGAGTATCGCGTGCCCAGACTCGTTGGAGGGGGAACAGTCATTTGAAATCACAGTCCCTTTGAAATCGGTCAAAAGGGACTGTGATAGGGCCGCACAGAGCAACCCCGCCCAACACCCGAGAAGTCGCCTCAGAGCAGGACAGACACGGGGAACTTACGCGCACTAACCTGGCGCAACATCGCGACAATCTCCGAGAAACAGAGAATGATTCTCTGTTGTCCAGACTGGTTGGCGGAGGGGGCGAGATTTGAAACCCCTACAGCGCCAGAGACTATAGAGCCTCGATCTACTCGCTATCGGTTCTATCTCAATCAGTTATAAAGCTCAGCGGCAGATGAAAGACCGATCAAACCCGATCGGACACGATAGTTCCGCTACAGTTAAGCTACAGGGAGTTTACGAGCGGAACAGACGCAGTTGGTTGACGTTCCACGCAGGCCGTCTGAGGGGTACATCTGCTCCGAGAAGCTGCAACCCTCCTACCGAGCCTGTGGCAACTGACGAGGAGTGGGAAGTTCAAAGAAACAACGAGTGCCCGCCAGGTATATCTTGACTCGTTCACTCATCGGAAAGGGCCGCGCCCAACATACTTCCACCAATTTGGTGCTCGGCGTTTTCCTCGCCTCTGAGGGCACCCGGAGTTCAACCACCTGCCGTCTGTTCACGGACACAGGCAGCAAGAGCAGCATGCCCTTGACGCTCTTATTGATTGCGTACCCGAATCCCTTTGTCAGCTTCACAGTGCGTTTGCCCACAAACTTCGTCAATTTGAAGGGGCAAACGAGCCTGCAGGGCGCACGCTTACTATCTCTTCGCTCCCGTGAAACCGGAATCACCTGGCTTACGCGTAATAGTTGACCAATTGCTTTACCCATAGCATGTTCCCTCCGGCAGGATGCCTTTGTACGTCTTATGCGGAGGTATGCGCCGGCGATCTCGATTGCCAGGCGCAGGGCCCGCAAAAGACTGTGTGTAATTTAGTAGAATCTAGCCGAGCAAAGAGGGGGGATCAGTCTGGGAGGGGCTTGACACGTAACGATGCTGCTTGTGGTTGAGAATGTTACCACTTCGAGGTGAATTCAATTCCGGACCTCTAGGCTTGGAGTGGAGTCTATACTGACGCCGCTTCACGCGATGAGTCAACCCTACGAACGAAGGGGTACATGTTCCCACGGCGATCCTGGAACGTTGTAGCATTGACCTCGACGACAGAGCTTTGAAGGATGGATTGGAGAGAGTGGATTGCATATTCGCAGACTCCCGATAAGGCATTGTTTTTTTAACATCTAAGGGGGCACCTGTAGCTCAGGTGTAGTTGACCTGAACGCGGCAAAATCGGCGGGATGGTCAGGTCTTGATCCAAGGGCTGACGAGAGGAATTGAACCTCCAATCTGCGGTTTACAAATCTGAATCAGCCCAAACTGAGCCGACTCAGCAAGAGCTAACAGAAGGAAAAAACGACGATTCTGGAAAAACCATGATGGTCATGGATCGGCATGGCTTAGGCTGATCTGGTAGCAGGGTGGTAGCAGAATCAACTTCGCCGATGGCCGAACATATCGTCGACGCTTGCGACGGAAAGCTTGTTTGAAGCGAGCCGAGCTGAGATATGCGACCGAAAGGTAACGGCGATCCGATTGTGAGTAGGGTAGCCAGGGCTCTTTTTCCGCCGCATCATTTTTTTCGCGACACCTTCACTCCTGAGCAGGGTTCCCTCGTAGGGACCGGGAGGGCGACCCTGCCGAGCGGAAGGAGTCGGCTGGATAAAGCGCACCGACTTATCAGGGTATGTAAGCACGAGTTGAACGCCATCACTCCCCCTGCCTACAGATGTGCCGAGAAACGCGCTTCATCATGTCCCTGAAAGTCGGTGCCCCTGGTCTCCTCAGTGTTTAGCCAACCTACTATCCTGCGTTTCCTTATTGCTGATATCGTGGATGGCCAGCACGCGTCTCTCATGATTCACTTCGGCGAGTTTCGCCTCAATCCAATCTCCTGGCTCGAATACGTGGCCGTTTCTCAGGGCTGCGGTGACTGGCAACTGCACTTCCTGCCCATTAAATCGCTCAACGACAAGCGTATCGCCGTCCACGCGCAGGACCTCGCCCTTGATGGTTTGAATGCCCTGCCGTTCTTCTTGACTACACTGCAGGAGATTCGGGAGACCACCTTTTCGACTGGCACAAGGGTCAAGGCGAAATGCCTGCGATGCATCGGCCAGACTCAGGCACAGCACAACACCGCATGAGAGGACACCGATGATTTTTGGAAGGGATACCATGACAACCTCCTTGTTAATGATTGGTAGTTCGAAACCCGTGTCTTCCAACCCCCTGAGTTCGCCAGGGAGTCATATGACCTTTCATCTATACGTTTACACAACGGGTACATGAATGAGTATCAGGGGATTTCTGAGAGTTCCTGGAAAAATACCTGAGCAGGCCTGTGGGAGAAACGGATGATTATGACATATAAGGTATTGATTTTTGATGGGCCGTGTAGGGGTCGAATCTACGGTCTCGCTGATTAAGAGTCGCGAGAATAACCCACCTCAGAACACTCAACAAGAGCAATCATCAGCAAAGAGGGAGGATTAGTGATGGTGCAGATCATCATGGATCATGGTGTGTCATGGTGTTTTGGCACCAACTTGGCAACCAACACTAGAACCTATCTCAAAATTGTTGACACTGTGAACATACGTACGTATAAGTATTTGCATGCTGCGCCTGCGCGATGACCAATGGGACCGGATTCGTGAACATTTCCACGAGGAACACATCCCGGACATCCGTCGGGTCGTAAACCCGTGCCCACACGGGCTGTGTTGGAGGCGGTGCTCTAGATTCTGAACACCGGCGCGCAATGGCATCTGCTGCCGCAGTGCTATCCGAATTACAAAACCGTCCATCGCCGGTTTCAACAGTGGTGTTAGCACGAGGTCCTGCGTGAGATCCTTACGCAGCTAGCCAATACGCTGTGTGAAGGGGGAGCGCTCGACGAACACGAGAGTTTCATCGATGCTATGTTTGCCGCAGCCAAGGGCGGCGGCGACGCCGTGGGTCTCACCAAACGCGGCAAAGGCGTGAAAATCCTGGCGATAGTGGATCGGCATGGGCTGCCCCTTTCCGTGAGTACACATGCGGCCAACCATCATGAGGTCACGTTGGTGCAACTCAGCTTCGACTTCTACATGCTGGAGGCCAAGCCCGAGCATCTCATTGGCGATCGGGCGTATGACAGTGATGGGCTCGATGTGAACCTCAAGCAGGACGGGGTGAACCTGATTGCCCCGCATCGATCCACCCGCAAGCTCAAGACCCAAGACGGCCGGTCTCTTCGCCGCTATCAACGTCGCTGGCTCGTCGAACGGTTCTTTGCCTGGCTCCAATGGAAGCGACGCTTACTGATTCGCTGGGAGTACTACGCCACCAACTTCCTGGGATTTGTGCAACTCGCATGCATCACGATGCTGCTCAGGCAATTTTGAGAAAGGTTCTAGTAGAAGGCGAATGTTAGATTTTTGTTGGGATTCGGCGCACCCTACTCGCCCGGGCCGAGATACATGCTTTTAGGTAGTTATGTGAGCATGACTCAATCTTGCCTGCTGATTGCCGCGAAGCTCATGCCGTAGCAGCATGCGGTTATCGGTTTCTCTACGGCGGGAGGTGTAGGCGGATCGGGCGTGTGAACGATCAATAAAGAGGATGATTGGATAAGAAATTCTTGCCCTGATGGTCATGGGCTGATGAAATAGTGGTTCGCCCAACGCGACATAGGAGCGATCCCGTTCGTGGGGAATAGAGGTCGGCGGGATACTTTCTTGAGAGGACGGGCATATCTGTATGCCATCATCAAAATTTGGCTCTTTCTCGGTAGCATCTTCATCCTCACAAACACCGGATGGTCAGCGGAATCCCCCGAGTCCGGCATGCCACAGGCTGGTGCGGCATGTCGGACTGTTGAGTCGGACGCTGAGCGCTTGAAGTGCTATGACGAGGCGGAGAAACAGCGAACGAAGCAGCCGGCGGTTCAGGATTCGAATGGCACGCCAACGCTAATGGGCCGCCGCTGGAAACTCGACCCTGGCACGGAGCACGGGATTTTTTCGATTAGCCCGCATAAGCAGTCCTACCTCTTACTCGCCCGCACCACGACTAACGTGAACAATCAGCCTTCAGCCCCCATGCAGGGCACAGTTCCAGAATCGCTGGGCTATATCAATACAGAAGTGAAATTTCAGATTTCATTCAAGGTGAAAGCCTTGGAGGTAAAAGACCGCTTCGATTTATAGATCGGGTATACACAACTCTCCTTCTTTCAGATATATAACAAAGCCATCTCATCCCCCTTTCGCGAGAACAACTATGAACCGGAACTCATGGGCGTCATCCATACGGATTATGATCTGTTTGGGCTGAGGGGACGCTTTATCAATATTGGCCTGGTGCATCAATCCAACGGTCGGCAAGAACCGTTGTCCCGTAGTTGGAATCGGATCTATGCACAGTTCGGATTTGAGCGGGGGCGGGTTCGGGATCATGGTAAGACCCTGGTATCGGATTCAAGAAGATTGGACCGATGATAACAACCCCGATATCACGACATACATGGGCCACGGCGATATTGTCGCGATCTACGAACGGAGCGGTCACATGGTCTCACTTCTGCTGCGTAGTAATCTCAACTTCTGGAATTTGTACGGCGCGATGCAGGCAGACTGGAGTTTTCCGCTGTACCGTCAATTGAAGGGGTATGTGCAGGTCTTCACCGGCTATGGCGAAAGTCTGATTGATTACAACCATGCTCAAACGACAGTTGGTGCGGGCCTTCTTCTAATCGACTGGATGTAGCACTCAACTGGTATGAGTGGCCCTCTTACGCAGTTCGTGGACCTGAAACGCGCGCAAGCGGAGTCCATTGGGAAAGTGACCTTGTATCTTGCGCCCAAGGCGACAATGATACAGCTTATCATCAACCCGGGCATGATAGACCGACGTGACCGAGGTCTTCAAAGACCGTGGGGCAGCGAGGGTCGTCATGCCCTTCTACGGAACGAGCCCGAACAGTTGCGTGGGCCATTGAGCCCGTATCATGCAAGGCCGGGCCACCAAGGAGGACGTGATGACGAGTACTCAGGTCTTTGTCGGTATTGATATCTCCAAGGCGCAGTTGGACCTCGCCCTCCGACCGGAGGGGCAGTTCTCCGCTCCCAACAACGAGGCCGGATTTGCTCAGGTGCTCGAACGTCTGAACGCCGTGCACCCCACGCTGGTGGTGTTGGAAGCCACCGGCGGGGTGGAGAGTCCGCTCACGGCGGTATTGGCCGCCGCCGGGGTGCCGGTCGTCGTGGTCAATCCGCGACAGGTGCGCGACTTCGCCAAAGCCACCGGGCGGCTCGCCAAAACCGATGCGTTGGACGCCCAGACGTTGGCGCACTTCGCCGAGGTCATGCGACCGGAGCCGCGACCCCTGCCGGATGAGCAGACCCAGGCACTGGCGGCGATCCTGACGCGTCGCCGGCAACTCGTCGAGATGCTGACGGCGGAGAAGAACCGCCTGGGGATGGCTGGCAAGCCGGTACGCAAGAGCCTGCGCACCCACATTGCCTGGCTCGAGCGGGAATTGAGCCACACGGACCGCGGCTTGGCCCAGGCGATTCGGGAGAGTCCCGTGTGGCGTGAGAAGGAGGCGCTCTTGCGGAGCGCACCCGGGGTGGGGCCCGTGGTGACGACGACGCTGCTGGCGACGCTGCCGGAACTTGGCACGTTGCCCGGCAAACAGATTGCCGCGCTGGTGGGGGTGGCCCCACTGAATCGTGACAGCGGGACATTGCGCGGGAAGCGCACGGTCTGGGGCGGCCGGGCGCAGATCCGGGCCGTGCTCTATATGGCCGCGCTCGTGGCGGCGCGCTTCAATCCTGTCATACGTGCGTTCTACCAACGCCTGCGCGCCGCGGGCAAGACGAAGAAGGTGGGACTGACCGCTTGTATGCGGAAGCTGCTGATCATTCTGAATGCGATGCTGAAACATCGGACCCCATGGCGCACAGAACTGGTTCAGTGTGCTTGACAACCAAGACAGTTGCTGCCCCCTTTAAACCAGGTCGGATCTGGAGCCAGGATTCCAGCCGACCATTCCCGGCGTAAGCGAACTGAACCGGTGGCCTAACACTTGGGGGCAGGTCAATGGCGTGGCACCATCGGACGTCGGTGCGGCCCTTCAGCGGAGAGGCACGCTCCTCGCCGTTAGAAGATCCTTATTGAGGCTGTGCCTTTCCGTGCAGGGCCAGTGCCTGTGCCTGCGCAGCATGTGAAGCATACAGCTTCTGCATCTGCTTTGCTTCATGCCGTTTTTTTTGCGCGGCCATCCTCAGTGCTCCGTAATGAAACCCCTTGGAGTCTCCAGATGACTCAAGCGTCGAAACTGCACGCTCGTACTCCTCGGCTTCGGCCTCTAACTCACGCGCCTTGTTTTGATACAATCTAGCCGCTGCGAGGTGATCGTCCACGGTGGGTGTGGACATCAGCTTCTCTTCCAAAGTGGCGGGCAGCACCCCGCTACACCCCGCGAAAGTAAGTCCAGCCACCAGCGGCAACATGGCCAGCACACCGACTATGGATTTCGTGAACTTCATCACTCCACCTTCTGGTTAGACTGACCCAAACAGCCAATTGACATTCTTTCGTTATTGAGGCGCAAGCTTTCCGCACAGGACCTGGGCCTGTGCAAGATGTGCGGCATACAGGTCCTGCATCTGCTTCGCCTCATACCGCTTTCCGTGCGCGGCCATTTTTAATGGGCCATGATGAAACCCCTTGGAGTCCTGATAGGGGGTGAACTTCGAGACGGCGGTCTCATACTCCACGGCTTCGGCCTCCAACTCACGCGCCTCGTTCTGATACATCCTGGCCGCCGCGAGGTGATCGTTTGGGGCGGGAGAGGACGCCAGCCTCTCTTCCAAGCTCGCGGACAGCGCCCCGCTGTACCCCGCGAGATTGAGTACCCCTCGCCAGTGGCAGCATGGCCAGCATACCGATTATGGATTTCTTGAACTTCATCGCTCCACCTCCTGGTTGGGTTGTCAACGACAGCCGGTTGACGGTTTACCGCGCATGCTCTCCATCGACGACAGATATCAGCTTGTCCACGATGGATCCGCATGCCCCTCACTCATCGCACTGCTTCACTCAGACCTCTGTCTCGCGTATACCTAAACACAATAGGTGCAGTGAGACGTATCAGGAGGATACCTGAGAACGTCTGGAAAAATACCTGAGGACCGGGCGGTGGAAGGAGCGGATGGGCAGAGGCGGAGGGGGATTGCACCAGCGGAATGAGACGACAGGAAGCTCAATCAGACGAAACACCGCGTGCGCCGTCGTCAGGTTTCAGTCGACACGAGCCCGATGCGGATGGCATATCGAACGAGGCCAGCCACCTCATGGATATCGAGCCGGTGCATCAATTCGGTACGATGCGTGTCTATTGTCTTGACGCTCAGCTTCAACTTATTAGCGATGTCTTTCGTCGAGCACCCTTCGGCAATGAGCTGAAGCACTTCACGCTGTCGCGCGGTTAAGTCGGGAAGCAGGTTTACCTTCTCCTTTCGGTTGGACAGATAATCCTGGACTAGCTGCTTGGCGATCGTCGGACTCAAGTAGGTTTCCCCTCGCATCACGGCTTTGAATACCAGTTCCAATTCGGCGGGCTCCGCTCCCTTCAGCAGATAGCCCATCGCGCCTGCTTCAAGCGCTTGGCCGACATATTCCTCGTTCGCGTGCATAGACAGCATGATGACCCGTGTGCGGGGGAATTGTTTTATGATTCGACGTGTAGAGTCCACCCCGTTCAAGCCAGGCATGCCGATATCCATCATGACCACATCCGGCTGGTGTCGAGTGATGACGTCGATCGCTTCATGCCCGTCACTCGCCTCGCCGATGACTTCGATATTCGGCAGACTGTGTAGTAACACCCGCAACCCGGCTCGAATTAGGACATGATCATCCGCCAGCACTACTCGAATCGGCATCCTCCGTACCCTCCTCGTTCCTCCAATTGGGTTTACCCAACATGGCTCCAGGGGATGTGCGCAGACACTTCGGTGCCCCTTCCGGGAGCGGAGTGGATCATAATCTGCCCCTTTAAAGCTCGAGCGCGTTCACGCATGCCCACAAGCCCAATCGCCCACCGGCCTTCGACCTCCGTCATGGACTCTGAGACTCGAAATCCGACGCCATTATCTTTGACGATCAGATCGAATCCCGAAGCATTTGTTCGCAACACCACATCGAGCTGAGTGGCTTTGGCATGGCGCAACACATTCGTGACCGCTTCCTGTACGATCCGAAAACAGACCACGGCCATATCTGCTGGCAGATCCTGTAGAAGCGAATCTGCATCGACATGTGCCTGGAGACCGGCCCGCTCGGCTTGCCGGATGGTATGCCAGCGGATGGCTGGCACCAATCCCAGGTGGTCGAGCAAGGACGGCCGCAGGTCCAAGGAGAGATCCCGCACTCGAGCGAGCAGGGTATCCAGAATACTGAAACTCTCAGTCAATGAATTCTGCACCGGAGACGTATTCGCAACCAGCTGCATCGTCTGAAGATTCATCTTGAGTGCGGTGAGAGCTTGACCAACTTCGTCATGCAGATCGTGGGCGAGCTGTTGACGCTCTTGTTCTTGTAAATACATCAGTTGTCGTGACAGCGCTTGCAATTGCGCATGAGTTTCTCGTAGCCCCTCCTCGGCCTCTCGGCGAGTCAGATAGGACGAGAGGCTATCGGCGAGCGAATTAATCAAATTGCGTTCTTCGACTAGGAATGGCCCCTCATGTTCCGTGGGTCTTTCTTCCAAGTACCCGACTTCTAAGTATCCGTGGCGCCCCACCGAGGTTGTGAGTGCTGCGCGTTGCATCCAGAGTGTCTCGCAAAAACGTGGCGTCATAGCGATCGTTCCATCGATCCGGATGCGCGCCACTGCAATGTCCGGATATTGCCAGGCCGGCGGGAGCAACAGCACCACTTGCTGCAACACTTCATCGAGCGGGACGCGGCTATCCTGCAGAAGCCGCACCACCCCATGTAACGCCGTGAGCTCCTTGACCCGCTCACCGAGCTTATGCAGCAGACGCTGGCGTCTCTCTTCGCCCTGCGACATTTCCTGTGACATACTGCTAGCCACTCGCGTGAGAGACTCTAAATGTTTCCCTGCTTGAGGCATCATGCTCCGAAGCCATCTCCATGGATATTTCTATGACTCCAATCATAATGAAGATGAAGATTGCCCGTAATACATCGCACCAATCAAGGCTAGGTTCAACATGACGGTCCTCTTTCTAGAACAAGTTCTTGATAATTCGGAATGGCTGATATTGTAAGGAGCGAGCATGAACAGATGATGAACCGACCATGAAGAAGTTCTAATCTGACTCTTGCTCGAAAGAGCGAAGAGGGGTCGATTCACACTCCCAACCTAACGCCACCAGAAACCACAAACCAGGATCCTCTCGCCATGGGGGCAGATGGGGGTGATTTGCCCTGCTCTGGTAGCTGCGTGGTAGCAGATGTCTGAGTTGTTCTGTCCGCAACCCAGGCGGAACATCGCGACAATCTCCGAGAAACAGAGAATGTTTCTCTCTTGTCCAGACTGGTTGGCGGTGGAGCCAGTCAACAGCCAACAAGTCTCTGCAACCTATTCCCTGTATCAGGGAAATATACAGGGGTAATTCCATTGAATATACGTTCATTGGTGGGCGGATCCCACGAAAACCCCTATCTCGCATCGCTTTCCACAGATTCGGCAAAGTCCACACCTTCCCAAGAACAGGGAATTAACAGGGAATCTTCCCTAGTATTTATAAAATGGTAGCTGATCAACACGCGAGTTTTTCAAACTTCCGTCTGGTCATCTATTCCGGTTTTTGGTCAGTCCACTTTTTGCTGATATTCCTGAGTGCCAAATAGAAGAGCATGAGCAGCGCTTTGTGGCTCGAGAACAGAGTATTACGAGGCATTCAAACAATGACGCCTAGCCCAGTTTGTGGTTCCTTGTGTCGAGGCGGAAACTGCCGACAAGTTTTGGTGGCTGGCTCCAGCTCTCTTGCGGGCATGGCACGGTGTAGTATTTTCCAGAAATCGAATTGGAGTCGTCATCGAGGCGGAGAAAGCCTTGCCTATCATCGACGTAGCTCTCAAGCGTCATGGTATCGCCTGAGAGGGGCAGGCTCACAGGCAGCGTCGGCTTCGCGCCGTTCACCTTCGCGATTGTGTGCAGGTGCCAGTAGCCTCCAGACCCAGCGACTACGTATGTGATTTTCAGTCCAGTCGAGGCGACCTTGCGCGTGAAACGCTGGTAATTGTGAACATGGCCTGCCAGCACCATGTCGGCCCATCGTCAGGCCTTTGCAAAGGCGGTGTCGAGCGCGTCATGCATTGGCTGCGATCCGCCGTGATGGTTGTCGACTGAATAGGGCGGGTGGTAGAACGTGACGAGAACCGGCAGGGAGACGGTCGAACGCATTATTGAATCAGGGCTAGGTCAATTAATAGGTGCGCCCAGGCAAGAGTGTGAGAGATGTGCGTTGGTCGATGCGACATTGGGTTGTTTGCCAGCAGCCATACTTCAATCTTTGCCGAGGCTGAAGATGTCGAGCCGATTAGACCCCTGGCTACCGCGTCATCGGCGGAGAAGGTCAGGCGGTGAATGGTGGAATGAGTGAGTAGCCGAGGCGCAGATGTGTTTGACACGGCGAAGGTGCTACATTTACGTTGGATCCCGAATAGTAAGTGCGTATTTCCATCGAAGTGGTCGAGCATCGGGAGTAGGTCAACCATCTAAGAATCAGTGAGGGAACATTTCTTTTTGAATTTGGACCACCCCGCCACTCGCGAGTGCCCCTTCAAACGGTTGGACTGAGCACCGAACCACATAGCCGCTGTATCTTCCCGGGACCTAACTCGGGCCTAAGTGCGTGCGAATACGATGAACCCGTTGGCGGGGATCATTATGTTCGCCGAGGCTGGGAACCCGTGCAGCGGAGGGCCAGATGCAGAGATACCTCCTCCGTTGCCGGCTACGATCGGGTTAACCCAATTGTCATACACGTCGCTGTTGAAAACTTCCTGCCACAGCCCCGCAAACGGGAATCCGATACCATAGTTGTACCAAGTATTTTCGCTGAGGGTAGCGACTACAATTACGTCCTGCCCGCTGCCCTCCAGCCATCGGTGAAACGCAATGACGCGGTTCTGGTTATGAACGTGGAACGGATTGACGTTGTCCCCGCGCAGAGCAGGATAGTTCCATCGCAGGTGGATCAGGTCCTGAGTGAAGCGCAGATGGTTCCCCATGGCTGGATCGGTTCCTGTGTTCAGGCCGGACCACCAAATCAGGTTCGGTGCGTTAGGATCAGAACTCCATTGTTTGTCTTCCAGAAACTCCTGCCCCATGAAGAGTTGCGGGATACCGGGGGCGGTAAGGAGCAGGCCCGTGGCGAACCGCGAGCGGCTGCGCGCATACCAGGAACGGGGGTTTGAGCTGTCAGCAAGAGCGGGGATGCGCAGCTCCCTGCCCACCTGCACGATATCGTGATTTTCAACACAGGGCACCACTTGCCAGCCATGAGCAAATCCCTGCGGATAGAGAGCCCCTGCGATGGCATCGAAATTGACGGCGGAGCTCTGACCAGCGGAGGCCGCCAGCACCGCGTCGCGAACGGCACTGCGCAGACCGTCGTGCTGGACCACATCGAATCCCGCACCGCCATCGGCCGACGCCGACACGATCGAAACCGTGGATTTCGGATAATTACCGACCTCTCCCGGCCAGAACTCGGCGTTTTGCAAGAGCCGCGGCTTCACGAAGCGAAGTGTGCCGGTAAGATTGCAACAGAAGCTCCAGCCAGAATCACCATTCATCGAGATGAGATCGCTGATTTCGTCGTAGCGGAATCCATCGACATGGAATTCAGCTATGTAGTACAGCGCGTTGTTGATTAGAAACTGACAGACGTCATTTTTCCAAAGCGCGAACGAGAGTCCGCCGGTCCCTCGATCCTGGTCCGTAAAGTAGAGGCTGTCGTTATTGTGGCCGACGTTTTTTGCGCGATCCCAGTAATAAATGCATTCATCGTCTGACTGCGTGTCGGTAATCTGAAAGCCACCGGCATGGTTGTAGACCACATCGAAGGCCACAGCAATGCCATAGACATGACACAAATCGACAAGCGCCTTAAGCTGAGCTGGCCCGGTGGTGATGTCCTGCAGACCCAGTGGCGGAAAACCCTTGGCTGCCAGCAAGCCGTTGATGGTAGCAACGTGCGCCTGAAGCGCCGCTTCGTCGGTCACGACATACGGAAAGTCTGGAGAAAAATAGTCTGCGCCATCATAGCCCAACGACGGGTTGGTTTCGACTTCGCTCACCGGAAGCGGTTGCAGCACGTTGGCTCCGAGCGCGACAAGATACGGTATCTTCGCAATCACATCGAGAAAGGTTGACGCTACGCCCGATGCGCTAGGGGCATATGTTCCGATGTGCAGTTGGTAGATGATCATGTTGCTGAAGTCCGGTGTGACGAATGCCGAATCGTGCCATGGGTATGCCATTGCGGAGCGTATCAGGCAGCTGCAATTGGGGAATGGCGCGTCCGTCGCGAGTTCCCGCGCGTAAGGATCGCGTTTGTACCCGCTGGATCCGAGTCCCACGACCCAGAAATGGTACGGATCACCATCCCTCGCGGTGTCAACAAAACCTGTCCAGTATCCATTCGCATCCTTTGCAAGCAGTAGGTCACCGGTCTGTCCAGTTCTTGCCGTGCCGCCGAAAGTGCCATTGACGTAGACACCCGTAGCAAGTGGAGCCCACGCGCGAAAGGTGGCACCCCCTCCCTCGATCAGGTTTGCCCCCATGGGAGTATTCGACGAGATATTGGCCTGAGAGATCATAAGCGGCTCCCTTTTAGAAGTTGCAGTCGAGCAAAGTGGCCGGAAAAGCTAACACGACAACATTCTAGCTTTGAATGAAGTAATCTGGACCATATGACGCGAGTAGTGTACCGGCCCGAATTACCCGTGACTTATTTGTTACGCATGCCCCAAGGCACTGCGCTGCGCATCCATGCCTTCCACTGCCGAGAACGACGTTCTCTCCGCGAGCCTATCGGTGCAGACACGGCGCGCTTGCGTTGCATCGCTTGGGACCCGGTGACTTGCTGCCATCCCTTTTGGGGATCAAATTTTTGCGCGTACCCGCCGCTGAGGACTTCAAACGGCGCGTGGCTATGGCGCTTGAAGTCCATCGCCGCTTGTGCGTGTTGATGCGCAAACCAGTTCGGTGTGACAAAATCCGTGACAAGAATTCCACCGATTTGATAACCGTATTGGTCATCCTCAACCGGATCGCACACCTCGCCGGCCCAGAAGAAGCCCTGAGGATCCTGGTATGCACTATTTAGCCACGGATCCACCGCCATCTCGCAAATCTCGTGGGTTGCACCAACACTGACACTAGCCTTATCGGAGAGAATGGTCTTGACGAAAACTTTGGAGATGGGAAGGCCCTCATTCGTCAGATCGTGATAGGCGAGAGCGCCGGCTTGGTCGCTGTCGTCCAGGAACACAACCCACCAGCTTCCAGCTGCAGGTGCTTGACCCCTGGGCACGAAGATGAACGTCGCTGCCTCGACACTCCAGATCGCTTCGAGATCTCGATTCCACTGTTGACCGAAGGCGGGGAGCATTGTTTGGATGTCCCCATCTGAGATGGTTGTCGATTCATTTATGACGGCAAGATTTGGCATTGGAACCTCCTAGGTGGCATGGGCCACGATCAAGGCTGATCAGACACTGGCGGAGTTGGCTGAACATTTTGCTGTCCGTCCGAACCAGATTTCAGATAGGCGTAAACGAAACGCACTCTGAACCATATCCGTACAAATGTCTGTAGGACTTTTCCTACTTGCGTTCTAACTCAAGTGCAACACTACAGGCCCTGTGCGCCTCGAGGGTGAGCGTACCGTGGCCATGCCGTTTGAGCGCATGCATCTTGTTGAGAATCTCCTCGTCCGTGTATTCGTAGGGCGAAATATTTTGATCCTCGTTCATGCGCGCACCCATGATGATGGGGTGGGAAATGTGCCCCTTTTACCTTCTGCCCTGGCTTGACCTCCGGTGCCTGCCGCGCCCAGTAGATCAATTCGAGCACGAGGCACGTTAATCCCCTAGGCCAAAGCTCAAGCCGGTGACCTCAGCGAGGAGATCCGCTCTCCGAGATCCCATCGCTGCTGCCATCCAAACAAAGACAGTTTTTGTAGTCTCAATCCTACAAGAAAATTCTCCTTCGCCTGACAGGGCGTTGCGCACGACTCGGCTATAACCGCGCAGAAACGAGCAATGGACAGATCGCACAGTGGTAAACATATTCAATAGGGGACAGCACCCCAACGTGTGAATCCAGGAGTTGAAGCCATGAATAGACGAACGTTGCTATGTATGAGGTGGGGTATCGTGTCGGGCATTCTGCTCTACATGATGGCATCATCCCATGCTTTCTCCCAGCCCACGGCGGCCAGCGACTTCACCATACCGAAGCCGGTCACCCCCGTTGCAAATCCCTGCCTGCGCTTCGCCGCAGGGAGCATCGTCCACCAACCCGCCGCGCTGTTCAGTATGAACGGCGAGCTGTCCGTCCAGTTCTCCTATCAAACCACCACAGATTCTGTGGGCAGAACGCTGTTTTGTTTCATGACCCCGAGCGGCTTGGAAAATCCGACATTGCATGTAAAGCCAGGCGATCACCTGCTCATCACCGTGACGAATAATACTCCGTCGACACCGGTGAACATGACAATCCATTCGCCGAACTGCGGGCCGGGCGGAACCCAGATGACACAGTCGTCGCTCAACATCCACTTCCACGGAACCAACACGTCCCCCACGTGCCACTCCGATGAGGTGATTAAGACTCTCGTAAACTCTAACCAGACGTTCCAATACGACATCGTCATTCCTGCCGACGAACCGCCGGGGCTGTACTGGTATCATCCCCATGTGCACGGGCTGGCGGAAGCCGCGCTCCTCGGTGGTGCATCCGGAGCTCTGGTCGTCGACGGCATTGAAAACATTCAGCCCGCTGTCTCGCACCTGCGTCATCGCATCCTAATGTTTCGAGACCAACCGACCACTCAATTCCAGCAGCAGGGTTTGGGAGAGGGCGTCGGGGGAGACCCCAACGGCATCCCATTCCAAGACTTGACGGTCAACAATATTACGACGAACACCACCACCGACATGAGTGTGACGCCTCCCACCACCACCTATACGCCTGCGGTTCTGCACATGGAAGCGGGGGAACAGCAGTTCTGGCGCGCCTCCAACTCAACCGCTGACACCGTGCTCGACCTGCAAGTGCAATTCGACGGCATGCCGCAGATCATCCATGTCGTGGCGATTGACGGGGTGCCGGTCAACTCCCAGGACGGACATCAGCCGGGTAGCCTAATTGCAGTGAGGCACTTCCGACTGCCGCCTGCGTCCCGGGTGGAATTCCTCGTGAATGCCCCCCCCACACACGTGAAGTTGGCACAGCTGGTCACTTTGAATATCCTGACAGGCAGTGACGGCGATGATCAGCCGAACCGGCCCATCTTAAACATGCAGGTGCGTGCCGGCCACGAGGTCACCGAATCAGCAGGGGATGACCGCGTCGGCCCGTTCGTTGCCTTGAATCACAGCCAAAAGCGGTTCGCCGGCCTCGCCGCTGCACCCCTTGCTGCACACCGCACGGTTTTCTTCAATGAAGTCCAGCCGACACTGTTCTTCATGGACGTGGTCGGAAAGCCAGAACACCTGTTCAATCCCAATCATACCCCTGACATAGTGGCCATCCAGGGCACCGTGGAAGAGTGGACGGTGGAGAATCGGACACAGGAGAACCATGAATTTCACTTCCACCAGCTGCATTTCCTGGTGGAAGCACAGCACCACTTTGAGACCAACGGGAGCGACCCGGCGCCGGGGATCAACGGCCAATTCCTGGACATGATCGAAGTACCACATTGGGATGGCGACCCCGCCCACCCCTTTCCGAGTGTCACGCTCCGCATCGACTTCCGGGGGCATGACCTTGGAGATTTCGTGTTTCACTGCCACATCCTCGGCCACGAGGACTTGGGCATGATGAACATCATCAGAGTCAAGCAGTATTCCCCTTCTTCCAATGCGACCGACCCGACCACAACACTGTCTCCTGTTCAAGCAACGATCGTAACTAAGCCATCCAATTTACCCAAAGCTGGTGATTCCCTTGCTGCTTCAGCCCAAGGGATGGTGAAGATGAACTGATGTGGCTACCTGAGACGCCTAACGCGACTGGTGCTTTGCCTTTGACCGGAGTGATCTCATGGTCCACTGAAGGCCGAACGTGTATGCCTTCTGAGAATGTTCGCTTACCCGTCACGTTAGAGCAGTTATGTCTAATGTGAAGCCACGAGTTCTGATCCTGGGCGGTGGGTTCGGTGGCATGTATGCCGCCATGGAATTCGAGCAAGCGCTTGCACGGGGAGCTGACTTAGATGTCACCCTTGTCAACCGCGACAACTTTTTCCTCTTTACCCCGATGCTGCACGAAGTGGCAGCGAGTGACCTCGATATCGCCAATATTGTGAGCCCGGTTCGCAAGCTGTTGCGTCGCGTGACCTTCTTCCACGGTCATATCGAAACCATCGATCTGGTGCATAAACGAGTTGGCCTCTCGCATGGTCACGAAGAACATTGCCATTCGTTGCCGTACGATCACCTGGTGCTGGCCCTCGGGTCGACCACGAACTTCTTCGACCTCCCCGGCCTAGAAGAGCGTGCGCTCACGATGAAGTCGTTGCATGACGCGATCATTCTGCGCAACCGCATGATCGCGAACCTGGAAGAGGCGGACTTTGAATGTTGCCCGCCCCTCCGTGATCCCTTACTGAATTTCGTCGTGGCCGGAGGCGGGTTCGCCGGGGTCGAAACCATCGCGGGAATAAATGACTTTCTTCGGGAGGCGATTGCGTTTTACCCGCACCTCCGAGAGGACATGCTTCGGGTCATCCTGGTCCATCCGGGGAAGATCATTTTGCCGGAGCTCGGGGAGAAGCTTGGCGCCTACGCACAGCGCAAGCTCGTGGAACGACACGTGGAAATCCATTCGAGCTGTAAAGTCACCAAAGTGACGGACCGCGAGGTCACGCTCAGCGATGGCACGACGGTTATCACCAATACCCTGGTCTGGACCGCCGGGACCTGCCCGAACTCCCTTTTGGACACACTGCCATGCCCGAAAGAGCGGGGCCGGGTCCTCGTCAACGAGTACTTGGAAGTTCCCGAGTGGCCTGGCGTCTGGGCCTTCGGCGACAGTGCGATTGTGCCGAATCGCAAAACCGGGAAACCCCATCCCCCGACCGCGCAGCATGCACTGCGCGAAGGGAAGCTCGCGGCCCAGAATATCCTGGCCACCATTCGAGGCGAGCAGAAGAAGCCCTTCCTATTCTCGACGCTCGGGCTCTTGGCCCCCATCGGGAAACGGACCGGCGTGGCCAATATTCTGGGGGTGAACTTTTCAGGCTTCATTGCCTGGTGGCTGTGGCGGACGATTTATTTGACGAAACTGCCTCGATTTGAAAAGAAGGTCCGCGTGGCCCTGGACTGGACGCTTGATTTGCTCTTTTCGAAGGATCTTGTCCAGCTCATGGCCGTTCGCCCATCTGCCGTATCGCTAACGGAAACCGTATTGCTAGTGGAAGAAGAACCAGAAAATGACCCAGACCTGCTTGGTCCGCGCAACAAAGCACCTTGAAGGGACGTGATGCAAAGACGGGACTCTTTATTCCAGTGGAGGAGGCCAGTAATCGGCCTACCACGACGGTAGTGGAACGTGAAAAGTATAAGTTCATCCCCCCTCTCGGTCAACGGGGCAAGAGCGGACAGCGTCCTACGTATCCCGTCACTCCGATGTAGGACATTATCTCCTTACAATGTTCAGCCGTTCCTGATAGGAAGCACCCCTATGCACTTCCCTGCGACTCCTGGGCGGGCGAAGCAGAAGCCGATCCTGCTCGTGATCGACGACGAAGCAGGATCTCGGGATGCCCTGCACGTGATTCTCCGCCCATTTTTTACGATCCAGACGGCGGACTCAGCCCGTGCCGCGATTGAGGTGCTGCACACCCAGCCGATCGATCTCATCACCCTCGACCTGAAACTGCCAGATCGCCCGGGCCTCGAGTTCCTTCACGACCTCACGCAGCACCACGCCGGCGTGGAGGTCATCATCATCACCGGGTATGGGAGTGTACGGTCTCACATGGAAGCGCTGCGCCATGGCACCGCCGGCTTTCTGCTCAAACCGTTCAATGTCGCAGACTTGCTCGCCCTCGTCACTCAGGCACTCGCGACGAAACAGCGGCTTGATTTCCTCAGACAGTTCATCGGGACCGCGACCGCCCTCTGGGAATCAGGCACCGCCTGTGCGCAGGCGTGGGAGGACTTACGGAGGGGCTACCAGGCAGTCAGGGCATCTGCATCAGAGAATGCTTCCCATGCCGACGACCTACCGGACCTGCTCCCACTACTCTCCGATCTGCTTGAAGCGAAGGATCGCCAGTTGTTCACCCACTGCAGCCGGGTCACCTTCTACACCACGCTTTTGGCCAACCGCCTCAACTTGACGCTCGCGGAACGGCAGTCGGTGGCGCTGGGGGCGTTCCTCCATGACATCGGCAAAATCGGACCGGAGCCCTATCATGTGGCTGACGAAGACCTGGCGGTGACCGGAGCGTCTGTCGGTCATCGGCACCACCCGGAGCAAGGAGCGACACTCGTCCTACCACTGGGACTGCCCGCTGAGGTGGGACAGATCATCGCCTATCACCATGAACGGTGGGACGGCTTAGGCGCTCCCTATGGACTTCAGGAAGAGGGAATTCCTCAACTGGTCCGAATCGTGTGCCTCGCCCACACGTTCGACTATCTGACGGTGGACCTGCCTGGCCGGAGGCCTCTCTCGATGGAGGAGGCCTGCCACCAGATACGTTTCTATGCCGGTACCCACTTTGATCCCACGTTGGCCGAACTCTTTGTGCGTGTGCTTCTGGACTGCAAGGCATCCTTCCCGACCCTAGCGACCACTCCACCCACGAATCCGACTCCTCCATAGAGAGCTGAAAAAAAGGCACCGGGAGTCTGGCATGCTGCAGCCCATTCTGGTATCCTCCTGCCCCTTTGGACAACACAAGAGCCGACGGCTTCACCACCACTCGCTCACTTGCACAGCAACGACTTCTCGTGGAACTAGTGATTCCCCTAGTGTGTAGCGGTGACTATCCGATGTATGATGATGCGGGTCTTTGTGGACCGTCCCGTCCCTATCATAGGGCCAGGTCGGTAGATTAACGGAGACCTTCAGCCATGGACCGAAAATTCATCTCTCGCCGTCGCATTCGCATTCCGATCACCTGGTTTGTGGATTATGAAGGCGATGGTGTGTTTGGAACGGGGATAGTTCAGAATTTCTCCGTCGATGGCTGGCACATCACGACCATTGAACCTCGACCGATTCACCTCGGCATGAGCCTCGCGCTCCGTGTGACGTTACCCAACCAACCCATCCCGATACACGTTGACATGACAACGGTGCAATGGGTGAGAGGGCGCGAGTTTGGGGTGCAGGTGGTGAGCACGAGCTTGGAGGATGATGTGAGCCAAGGCCTCGCCCATTCAGACCGTCCGATCGGCGAGAATGGTGCGCAACCCAGACCGTCGGCATGTCAGTCAACCGGGGGGCACGCGCAGGAGGTGGGCAACCAGGAATCATGCCGCAAGACTCAAGACCAAGGTGGCGTGGGCAGGGATCACAGGTAACAAAATACTGGGCGGCGGCGCCGCCTCTATTAGCGCAATGCCCTTGTAGAGAAGAAGAGAAGGACGGGCCTCACTCTCCCCCTTAACTGTTAACGATTTCGCCCCAGTTGGGATAGAGCCGGCGATCCGGATTGAACGGACGACCTGCGGTTTACGAATTTCAGATAGCCCAGCCTCAGACCACCTAACCCCACAAGAAACCACAAACCAGGATGCTCCTGACATGGGGGCAGATGGGGCTGGTTTGTCCTGTCCTGGTAGCAGGTGCAGATGGCAAGTGTCGTGCGGTTCTTCCAGGGGAAAATTGAACAGGGCTCATCCTACGATTTGAAGGGTAGATTTCGTCCTCTGGGGGCGCTCCAGCCTGTTGATCTGTTGAACCATTGACGGCGAGCGGGCTGATAACTGGATAGACTGGAGGACTCACAGTCTATCCCCATTGGGACAACAGGACGAACGATTAGACAAGCATGGAATGTCGGACTAGACTTCCTCAGCCCACAGCGAACTCAGGCGACCGTGCACTGCCACACGGCAATCTGCAGCAGACTTATGAGTTGAGCCGATTCGTCGCGTCGACGCATCGGCCCCGGGATGGTCATCCGTGGGGCCATGAGGCAGAGCAACTAGGCAAATTCTTATGGAACCTTTTGACGTAGTCATGCTCACAGCGGTGATGGAGCGCACCTGCGACAGCTCTCACCGGCATGCTCGACCCGAAGAGGGAATCAGGCCGAAATCGCCCATTCGGGAAGGAGAAGAGCCAATAAAAAAGACCTCGGTTGTCTACGAAGTAAGTGGAGTGGGGCTCTATTTCTTTACTGAAAGCGTATCCAACTCGGGTCGGGATCAAATTCGGTCATCTCAGCCACCCGCGCCGCCGTATTTTGACCGAGATCTTTTTGGTAGACCACTCCGTCTTGGTTGACCATGAAGCTCACCACACCGGACATGCCGTAGCGGGCCGGATAGGCGAGGATGACAACCCCCCCCAGTAGTTTGCCGTGAGCCCCATAGTCGTATGCACCTCCCGGCGCATTCTTACCTTGCTTAGTGAGCATTCGATATAAATAGCCATGAAAGGGCGTCAAAGCGGTCGAGTCGGAGGTGACGAGCCCTTCGTTTGCTGCGGCTGCGAGCAAGGGTCCGATTGGGCTCACGGGCTCGTCTTCGCGGGTCTCCCAATACAGGCCGTCCCGCTTGCCGGGCGAGCTGACGAATTTCGAGGCGAATCCCGGAACGCCGTCGCCATCCGCATCTTGCCTCGCGTACTCACGCTCGGCCTCGACGATCGCTAGGCACACCTGGATTGCGGCAAGCTCATTGCGGCCAACGTGTCGGTTGAGGGTCTCTTCCGCGGCATGCTGCGCATCGAAACGCCATCCTTTGTCCGATTTTATCAGCGGGACCGGCATGGGCCACGCGTCGCGGCCGACGATCAAGATCGCGCGCGTGTTGTTCTCTTCGAGCACGACTTTGTTGGTCTCCGCATAGGCGTTGAGAAACCGTTTGCGCCATTGTGCATCTGCGGCGGGATCGCCCGAGTCGAACAACTCCAGACCATCGGCGCCTAAGAGCGTTTGCAATACATCCGGATCGTTCAACGTGATGGCCTCCACGAAAGCCTGCGTCCCCTCCTCAGCGGAGGAAAACGTCGTCTGCACGAAGAATTCACTCGAGGCCGTGGACGGCATCGCCAACAACAGAACAGTCAGAATCGAGAACGGAAATCGTCCGAAATGAACAGAGAGTCGCATATTACCTGCCGTGATGGCCTCCACCGCCGCTATGGAATCCCCCGCCGCCGCCACGGGGAACACTGGCATTGCCGCGTGCTCCGAATTTCTGCGCGGATGCTCCATGGCCGATGCCTTCGAAGGCATGGGGTCGCGGTTCGCTGCCTCGAAACCCAGAGGGACCAGACAGCGACGGATGGCCCCCTGCAACGCTGCTGCGGGCGTTGCCACGATTCCCGAAGGCCTCGCGACTCCCGGGAAAAGCCGGGGAGGGATAGTGCCCGCGGAAATCCTGCCGGACCGGCGCCGAGGCGTGCGCACGCCCATACTGCTGACGCAACGCGGCCTCCCGGTAGGTGACGCCTCGGCGGTGGACAGGGTCGTGTGTCCAGGCTCTGGTGGCAGTATTGTGATAATAAAAGTTGTTGACGGTCACCACATTGACCTGTCGATGCCGCCAGTCGAAGGAGCCGAAGAAGAAACCGGCGCCCACCGTGGTGCCCGGACCCCACACATACCCGGGACCCAGCCGTGAACCCACAAAGTAGCCGGGCCACGGTCGCCAGAACACCGGCGGATAGGTCGACCACCACCAGGGGGCATAGGTGATCATGGGATCGTAGTAGGGAACATACACCACTTGCGGGTCCGGCGAGGTGATCGAAATGCTCTGCCCCTCCTGGTCGATACGAACCTGGTCGGTTGACTGGAGACTGCCGTTGGCTGACGCGCGCTGACGCAAGTTCTGAACGGTGTCCATGACTTCCGGCTGTTGCGAGAGGAATGCGTCGCCGAGCCGTTCCGTCCAGTCCAGTTTCTCATCCATCATCGCCAGCACATTCGGGAATGCCACGAGCGACTTCACGCTGGGCTCCCAGTTGTTTTGGTCGGTCGCTTTGACTGCCTGGTCGCCCTGAAGCGTCGAGTGCGCCTTCACCCAGCGGGCGGCCTCGACAATTTCCAGGGGATAGGTCGAGGCCATCAAAATGTGCGACAGCAGCGAGTCGGGATACAAGGCAATTGGTGCCAGCATCTGATCGAGTTCTGGCTGCGTGAACAGCACCTTGTCTTTGGTCCCTCGCTCCGACGTGGTGAATTCCATTGCGGTGCGTTGCTGGGCCATCGGCGGCGCCGCATCGGGGTTATAGATGCTGTCATACTCACTGCAATCATCGGACTCCTTCGGTGCGGTGGTCCAGAAGTCTCCATGGGGGCTGTGGCAACGCCAAACATAGGCTGAGACGGGACTTGTCCAAAGACACAGCAGATGAACGGCAAGC
This sequence comes from Nitrospirota bacterium, assembly GCA_963701855.1. Classification (GTDB taxonomy): domain Bacteria; phylum Nitrospirota; class Nitrospiria; order Nitrospirales; family Nitrospiraceae; genus Palsa-1315. The sequence continues at coordinate 491,049 of CAVPBK010000009.1, read as the reverse complement.
ACAACGGCAGCTAGACGAGACATGCTGCTCTTCTCCTGCTTTTCACTTATGCAGCATGATGTCCCCACGTCTTTAATACTATACGACGCAAAGTGCTTTCGCCATAGTTTTGGGTTAGAGTTGTGCCCCGCTCACACGATACTCAGGTAGGTCCTAAACAACTGACGATCTCTTCATCGACCAGCAGGGTACCAACACCACAACGCCAGCTGGGAAGGCGCTGTTCGAGATTGACCAGCCGGGAGTTGTTCTACTTACCTGCCCGGAGATGGTCGGCCCCGCAGCTGTAGTTCCAATGGGTCCAAGCAGTTCCCACTGATTGGTTGGCAACCTTCGTGGGCAACGACCGGACGCGGTCATTGCACAGGAAACGCGCCAGAACAATGAGGCAGAGGCTATCGTCGGCGTGCCGGAGGCGACCAAGCAGCAGGAGTGGCGGTCTTAGTGGCGCGAGCGGTGCGCCTCGCAGGTGCTAGCCGGTCGGCCACTGCCGGAGGCTACTGCAACATGACGATGGGAGGCACAGGGGGCAAACTTACGGCCCGCTGATGAAGAGTCCTGTCGGAAACCCACCTCAGCAGACCCTAAGACGACAAATCAGCCGATAATAGCGAGGGTGAGGAGTGATTCATTACCACCATAGACTATGGTGCGTCATGGTTGTTCGGCACCACGGTGGCACCAACAGCTGATCCGGGTTGGGCAGCAGCCTTTTTAGCCGTTCAGTACTTCCACGCAAACTCTTGCCAAAAGAGTTTAATGCCTTTCATAGGGCGGCTTTGCGCTTGTTTGTCCAATCGGTTCTATTCAAGTGGAGTGAGGCAGCTTTAGGCGGTTTATGCTGAAAAATGAACATGCCGGGAACACCTAGGGTTTGTATTTAGAAATGGATTTTCCAGATGCACAACGGAAAGACTGGGAGGTAAGTTCTTGGCAGGGTAGTAACCTATGCGTTTGCACTCTGCTATTGTATAGGTATCTTGAATTCGAGATGGAGGCAAACTGAAGAAATGAACTTATTCGTGTCGTTGGCGGAGGGGGCGAGATTTGAACTCGCGGACCCCTTGCGAGGTCTCCAGTTTTCAAGACTGGCACGTTCGGCCGCTCCGTCACCCCTCCGCATCAAGTCTTTCATAATGCTTAGGCGATTTCTCTGATTCGTGAATTTTTCGCTGTTGTGAATCCCGTTGTGGAATTCCTCACGAGTCCTTCCACGGCTTCCACCTTTCGAGAAGGGGAGACGTGCGCATACCGCTGGATCAACGAGAGCGTGGCCCATCCACCCAATTCCTGCACCGTCCTGAGATCGACCCCGTTTTCCACCAAGCGCGTCGCGAAGGTATGCCGGGTACTGTGTGGCGTCACGCCGGTCAGCCCTGCCCGTTGGCATGCCTCACGAAACCCTCGGATCGCATGATACGGCTTTCCGTTCGGCTTGGCAAAGACAAATTCGCTGCGCTTCGGCAGTCGGCTCAGTGTCGCCAGCATCACGGAGTTGAGCGACACCGTGCGACTCGCCCCGCTCTTGGCATAGGCAGCGGCCACGGTCGGCGTCCGGTGCATCACGTCGACATCATCCCACCGGAGGGTTAACGCTTCGCTCTTGAGCCGAAGGCCGCAATTGGTGCCGATCAGGATGAGGGACCGCAACGGCTCAGCGCATTCGGCAAGCAATCGATCCTCTTCCTCCGGTTCGAGAAAGCGAAGACGCTGACGCGGCTCCTTGAGCAGCTTCACGCTCTCAACGGGGTTGTCGTCCTCAAAGAGTTTCCACTCTCGGCAGCGATTGAACAGGGACTTGAGTACAGCGAGCTCGCGGTTCGCCCGCACGCGGGCTCCCGCTTGAATCCGAGCTTGCTTGTGCTTCTCGACCAGAAACGGGGAGAGGGCGCTCAGGGACTTGCCGCTGAACGATTCCGCCAACCGTCGCAGGCATTCCTTGTACGCCTGTGCGGTGCCAGGCTTCTTGCTGGCGTCGGCCCAGGCTTCGAACTTCTTTCGCGCTTCGTCAAAACTCAGATCCTTCCGCTTGCGCCCGATGCCCGCCTCGCCTTTGAGAATGGCCCCACGTTTGACTTGAGCGATCTCCTTCGCCGCATGTCGGGCGATATGCTTGCCGAGCCGGATCACATGCCGCGCTCCATTCAACCGACAATCGAGATACCAGGTCTGTCCTCGTAGATAGAGTCCGACGCCATGTCGTGCCATCGCTCAGCCCTCCTGTGTATTTTCTCGAAATAGAAAGTGGTCAATTGTGAACAGTTTTCAGGTGAGTCCGTGCGTTATAACCTCCAAAAATCCATGGGGTGTCTTTACTTCTGATCGAGCCCATCATGAGCCTCTGGCGTCGTCGTCAAGATTATAGTGCAGCCATGATAGGAGGCCTCTTCATTACACTGGCGCAGATCGGCCTCATGTTTGCGGCGGTCCTTCTGTGGATCTTCGGCTGATCCGCCGTGATCTTCGCTTCCCCATGTCGAGGTGCCGATATGGGGCTTCTAACGCACCGGTCGCTCCGCTAGTCATCGTTCTCATCTTGTGGCATTGCATAGTGGTATTGATTCGCCGTGCGTCAGCGCCGGAAGCACGACCGGTTCCTGCACCAGGCTGAATATTTCGCGATCTGGTCACAATTGGTCAGCCCGCAGGACTCCGGGAGCGCATTGTTTCATCTATACGTGTAACTCTAACCGAGGAGGCAGCCATGGTCTCGGTTCCCAAAGTGGTCGGAGTCATCTCGTGTGGGTGCGTGCTGGGCATTGGTCTGTACCTGAATGGCAACCACACCATCAAGGGCGAAGTATTGCGCGTTCAACCCAATTCCTATTTCGTCCGGCAATATGACGGTGATCAAGTGAGTTTGCATGCCGACGAAACCACCCAGGTGAGAGGAAACATCCAAACCGGAGATCATATTGAGGCGAAGGTGAACGCTCAAAGCCACACGCTGTCAATTCGCCATGCCCAATAAACCCGTATCCTGCCAGCGGGAGAGGAGAGCCCCCATGCCTTTTATTGGGAAAGAAGTTACGGATTTCGTCCGCGCTTGCGAAGCTATTAATGCCCTGTTGAGCGCAGACACACGCTCACGCCTGAGGATCGAGACATCATCGAATACAGCGCCATTGAGCTGCTGAGTCTCGTGAAGCCGGTATAGCGTCCCTCACCCTGTCCCATTGCTCAGTTTCCTCTAATTCTGTCCAGGAGCGTCCCTCATGATTTCTCAGCTTCCAATTGGAAAAGAGGCTAAGAATTTCGTAAACGCCTGTGAGCTCATTCATGCCCTCTTGGCCCGTGAGCCCCTCACCTCGAAAGACCGAGATGTCATCGTGCAGAGCGCCAATGAACTGCTGAACAAACTGCGGCTGGCCTAGTCTGTCGATCACTCCCATAATCTTTCTCCTCCTAACGGGTGGGTGGTGCGGTCGCGCATCAAATTTCGCAATCTGATCAAAATTGCTCAGCGAGCAAGTTCCCCGAGAGCGTATCGTTCTCGCTTCATCTCACTGGGGGAGGTGCCCGATGTTACAAGACGTATTCCTCATGCTCGTGTCGATCGCGCTACCGTATGCGGCGGCGCGATGGATCTTCGGCTGAACGTAATCTTTGCGCTCCTCAGCTCGGATACTCGTGCCACGCGGCTCTTTTCTCCACGACCGGCTGCAGGGGTGGCAGCGGGACCGTGGTTCCACGAGAACCGGCGGTGTCGTCTTTCTTCAAGGCGCAGAGCCAATCGGCATACGCTTGGATCGGCTCCGTCAATGAATCGAAGTCCAGGACCTCATTGAGATTCTAAAGGATCTGGGCCATGTGAAAGCAGCCTCGCCCAGTGGCAGCACATAATAATACGACGAAACTAGTTCACCCAGCCTTCCCCTATCCCTTTCGGTATGGTCGAGCCTAGCAGGAATACAACCATTGTCCCACTCTCCCTTGCGCCGTCCTTCGCTTCTCTCCTACAATACGCCTCCCTGCGAGGCCTCTATGCTCTTCTCGATTCGTCCGTTCCGCCACTTGCCGTTGAGTTACTTTTTGGGTTTCCGGTCACTGATTATCCTGCTATTGCTGGGTAGTGGCCTAGCGTATGCGGAGTGGGTGTCGACTTTTCTCACCAAAATGGAGGGCGGTTATGACGTGTACGCCGATCCAGATACTATTCGCCGCAATGGGAATCTGGTGAAGTTGTGGATCTTGTACGACTACAAGACTCTTCAATTAGTGATGGGCGTGGCGCATTTGTCTGACTCTGTGCAATTGGAAGCCAACTGCAGGGAGACATTTCAGCGGAGGCTTGGGTATAGGTGGTGGTCCGGCAATATGGGAAACGGTAATGTGGTTTTCAGTTATTCTGCCGAAGGGAACTGGATACCAATTGAACCAAGAACTGTTGGTCATACTGTGTGGTCATTTGCCTGCAGCAAAAAATGATAAGGTGCTGCTCGAACCGGTGAGGCGGAATCATTGAAATGGGGCAGCGGGTGGTGAATGGGGACGATGCACTAACAAGGGAGGGACATCTCATGCAGATGATCATTATGACGTTTCGCTCATCACTGGAAGACGAAGTGCGTAAGTGGCTGGAGGCAGAACACCTCTCCTTCACGTTTGTGGATAAGGCCCACGGGAAAGGCGAGACGGGGCATGATCTTGACGCAATTTACGGGGGCGGTATTAATACGATGCTATTTGCAGGAATTCAAGATGAGGAACTCAGTGGCTTCCGGGAACGCACTCATAATTGGCAACGGAAGCTCACCGGAGAGGGCAAAGTGCCACTTCCCCTTCATCTCTTTGTCCTGCCTTGCATCCAATGGTTCTAGATCTCGCGCAGAGCAGAATGTCCCACCTGGTGCCTATGACAAGGTCAAAGATCAGCAAGGTCAAGGATCAGATTATGACGAAGCGAAAGTGAGGCAGTAGGCGACAGATGCGATACCTAGTCAGTATACTTCTGTTCTTGCTCCACCCCTTGGGTGCGCTCGCTGACTTCACCGGCCCCGTCGTCTCCGTCCTCGACGGCGATACCATCGAAGTCCTGCACAATGGCCACGCTGAACGCATCCGCTTCAGCGGGATCGACTGCCAGGAGAAAGGCTAAGCTTACGGCAAGCGAGCGAAGCAGGCTGCGTCAGCGTTAGTTTTCGGGAAAGATGTCATCTTCCAGACTCACGGCAGGACAAGTACCGGCGCGCCCTGGCTGATGTGTTCCTGCTGGATAGCACTCACGTCAACCACACACTCGTCGAAGAAGGCTGGTGCTGGTGGTATCGGAAGTATGCACCAGGAGATACGGTGCGGAGTGGTTAGAGAACGATGCGCGAGAGGCTAGGATAGGGTTGTGGGCCGATCCAAAGTCGGTGCCGCTGCGGGAGTGGCGGAAGAGGAAAGAGCGATAGTGGACAGTCTTATTTCTTGGCGTTGGCGCGGTTGGAGTCAGCCTGCGTCGCTTTCAGCGGCACCAGAATCATAGGCCTAAATAAGTCAGGGTGCGGCTGCCCTAACCGATCCCCTGCATACCAAACAAGGCTCTTTTTTGTCTCCAGGGTGCAAAAAAATCTGTAGGAGCATGGACCCGGTGGGTATTCTATCGTGAAGAAGAACGGCAAACTGATCACAATGGAGTGACGAGCAACAAAGAGAGATGCCCGCCAACTGCGCTACGTGTGTGGAAAGAAAAGGGAATTTCACAACCATCCATCAAAGGCTTGAAGAATCCCCTTGGGAAAGGAACATATTTCCGCGATACCTCTTTTCGGTCTTGGGGGGGCCATGGCCGCGGTATCATTGTTGCGGTATCATAAATGGACAAGGTTCTAAGCCTGCACCAAGGAGGGCGATCATGCCATATTCACGCTGCAGGGGGTTCGTGGCAAATGGTGATTCAGAGGGAAATGCGCGACTGCACACGAAAGGAAAACGGGAAACTCGGCAGCATCCGCCATCGTGGGGAAATTTAGCCTTAGCCGATGAGAGCCTGGCTGTACTTCAAACATCCAAAGCCAAGACCCGCTCCCCTCAGTTAAGCCTGGTACCGGACATTACGGAGGAGGAGGTTGAGATTGAAGCTCTCGCTCCTACAATGGGAATTATCAATGGAATTCGCCTGTCTCTCACGTTGTGGAGTCTCATCGGTCTCATCATTCTCTTGATGCGTTAACCCTCTACCTTGCGGTATAAGCGCAGGGAGCTGGTCTATAGTAGATTTATACTGTGTTTGCTATGTAGGGCCGACGATTTCTCGCTCTCTCTGCCCTCTCCTGCCTGTGCGAATAAATACCACTATCCTCCTCAGTTCTTGTGCCCCATGAGCCACCCTACTACAATACGCTTCCCTGCGGGCGAGGCCCCCATGCCGTTCTCGATTCGCCCCTTCCGTCGCTTCCCGGTGCAGTGCTCCGTCACGTACAACGCTGGTCCGTCTTAGTAGGAGACTCAAAATGAAGGCTACATTACTGACTTTATCGCTAGCCATAGGCATAGCTGGCTCAGGATCAGTCTTTTTGGTCACCATGGCACAAGCTGAAACTCCATATGAAAGAGACCAGAGAGGAATGCTGGAACGCGACCAGCGTGAACACGGTACATCGGCGCAAGTGCAACAAAGACTACGATGGGAGAAGGAATGGAGACAACAACATCCGAATGAGCCAATGCCGAGCGCCGGTGCACTACAGAAACTTCATCGTGAAGAAATACTATCAAACATGAATTAGGGTTTCGCAAGAATGCGTCAAGAACGGCAGGCCAAACTGCAACAAGACTACCTGCTAAGTAAGCAAATCCAGCAGCGCAAACTCGCGGAGCAGCACATAACGTGGTCCGCGGAGCAGTGGAAAAACTGGGACAGAGAATATGATCGGGCGATGCACCAGCGTGCCCAGGATTATCTCAAAGTGGTAGAACAGGCCGGAGAATTTGCTAGAGCGGAAAAGGCCAGAGAGGAAGAGGAAAAACTTCGCAAGACAAGACAGTAAGTGATCCAGCACTGGTGATCTGCCGCCACCCTGAAACGCATCCGCCTCAGCGGGATCGACTGTCCTGAGAAGGGCCAGGCCTGGTGACGCTATGTGGTGGGGGATCTCTGCCTAGTCTCACGACTGTATGGTTTCTCTCTCCTCCGTATTGATTCCCATACACACGCCCTGCACCTAAGTATCTTCCCCATCACAATTCACGCACTTGCGAATCTTCATGAACGGTGTCCTCTTGGCATGAGAGTTGCTGATCTCTTCGTGCATCATAGGATGCCTAGCATGAAAGAGAATTCGCATGGAGGAAACATTACCCATGTTGTCCGAGCGGGATCGCCACGAACAAAGAAAGAATCTACGGCGGTATGTGCGAAAGATGGTGACTCTCCCCATGACCGCTGCAGATAAAATAGGACTCGTCAGTGGGCAGGTGATCGATGTCACGACGCGAGGGGGTGGACTCCGCCTCACAAAACCCCTCACACGTGGGCAGTACCTGACGCTCAAAGTGGATCTGAACGACGGGACCGGCTCCGTGCTATGTGAGCTTGTCCAAGTACAGTGGGTCGAAGAGGACCGGGCAGGGGTCGCCTTCCTGCGGATGTCGATGGAGAACGAACGTCGGCTGCACCAATTCTGCGGCGATTAGCTCGCATCCGAGTCGTGGGACTAGATGCTCACGGAACATTCTCCAGATGTGTCTGTCGAGAACGTCGAGGCCCGCATCTCCTACGGTTCTGCCTGTGAGATCGCTGTGACGAGTGTCTTACTCGAAACATGCTACACTCGCGAACTCCAGTGGGTTGTGTAAGAGACCAACGCCAAGCACGCCGCCTCTGACCTCGCCTTCCGCAATAAAGTCACGTTCCAAACGCACCGCATCGACAAGTTCGGGCACACCCTTGCCGATGTGCTCCTGCCCGATGGCGTGAGCCTCAATCAGGAACTCGTGAAGCAAGGCTGGTGCTGGGGTATCGGAAGTATGCGCCAGGAGATACGGTGCTGGAAGGGTTAGAGAACGAAGCGCGAGAGACAAGGCGGGGACTGTGGGCCGAGCCGCAGCCGGTGGCACCGTGGGAGTGGCGGAAACAGCGCAAGTAGTATGTCTCGGTACCCGATCTGTTTACCTTAACCCCTTCCCATAGTCGACCTAGCCTCGCCGGTCGAACTTGAACAATATGGCGCCCCCAACTCACGTAGCGGTCTGAAGTAATAGGGACAGGTTTATGTGTTGTTTCCAAAGATAGTGCAGCTCGTCATTTCATAATTTTGGAAGAGACGATCTTCTACCTGCGATGCGCAATCCAGCCACGCGCTATATGGCGCCTGTGGCCCGCCGCCCAACTCACGCCTGCAATGCTCACGCATCACTTCCAGTGCCTCCTTGAGCACCATCACTTCATCGATATCCAGAGCTAATGTGTGACAGTAGATACTGTAGCTCGTCATAGGGCCTTCCCCTCGATAGCCCCTTGTTATGAGATGCACACGTTTCCGCATCTGCCGTGCCCCATCCATCAGCCACGCGCAACCCAACTCCGAGGTCAATGGGGCTTTTGGTCCGCCTGCCAACTCACGCTCGCAGTGCGCAATCATTACTTTCAGCGCCGCCTCGAGCATACTGGCTTCGTCGTCGTTCAGAACGTAGGTAGTGCTAAAAACGAGGCCGGGCTGTGTGTCAGGCTGTGAACGTTACGTGTGCGCAGGGAGGCTCGCCCCTCGGTCGAGTTCTTCAGCTTGCGGTTTCCTGGATGCGGCGATTCAGATGTTTACGGGTTGCGGCTGGGTTGCGGAAGTTGCGGATACGTGGCGACGCACGGCCGCCTGTGTCTCACGGAAAGCTGCCACTGGCAGGGGAATCAATGGGCTGGGGGAGCCAAGAATCCGTTTCAAGACTGGCACGTTCGGCCACCCCGTCACCTCTCCATACCATGCTTGACAGACCCGGAGTCTGTACGATTGCTCTTAGCGACGGGATAATGTTCTGAGTATTTCATTCTTTCTTAATCCGTTCCATCCCGCCCATGTAATGACGCAATACCTTCGGTATTGTGACGCTTCCATCAGGTTGCTGGTAGTTTTCAAGGATGGCCACGAGGGTGCGGCCGACGGCCAGCCCGGACCCGTTGAGAGTGTGGACAAACTCTGTCTTCGCGCCCTTCTTTCCAACTAGGCTTTTATACCGAATATTGGCCCGCCTAGCCTGAAACCCTTCAAAGTTGCTGCAAGAGGAGATCTCCCGATAGTGGCTCTGGAAAGGAAGCCAGACTTCGATGTCGTAGGTCTTCGCCGCAGAGAATCCCATATCGCCGGTACAGAGGGTGACAACTCGGTAGTGCAGTTCTAAACCCTGTAGAATTGCCTCGGCATGGCTGGTCAACCGCTCCAGTTCTTCATACGACTGTTCAGGTGTTGCAAACGTGACCAACTCCACTTTGTTGAATTGGTGGAGGCGAATGAGCCCTCTGGTGTCTTTTCCATAAGATCCTGCTTCGCGGCGAAAACAGGGAGTATAGGCCGTATATCTGATCGGCAGCGCACTCTCGGTGAGCGTCTCGTCACGGTGGAGATTGGTTACTGGCACTTCTGCCGTCGGAATCAAGAAATAGTCTTCGTCTGGCAGGCGAAAGAGATCCTCTTCAAACTTGGGTAACTGGCCGGTCGCGGTCATACTCGACCGATTGACGATGAGCGGCGGCAGGACCTCCCGATAGCCATGCTGTGTCGTGTGAAGGTCGAGCATATAGTTGATGAGGGCCCGTTCGAGTCGTGCGCCGGCTCCTGTCAGAACCGCGAATCGTGTACCGGCGATCTTAGCGGCGCGGTCGAAATCCAGAATACCGAGCGCTTCGCCGAGTTCCCAATGGCTTTTAGCTGGTGCGGTTAAGGTAGGCGCGGTTCCCCACCGTCTGGCCTCCACGTTGCTGCCCGCGTCTTTTCCTATCGGTACCGAGGCATGTGGAAGATTCGGGATACGAAGATTTAAGTCGCTAACTTTTTGCTCAATAAAACGCAATTCTTCTTCTTGGTGTGCGATTACCAGGCGCCGCGTCGGTATCCCGTGAGCATCAGGCAACCTCATGGCGTCTTCAGATTTGTTCTCCCGCATAAGGCGGCCAACTTCTTCCGATACCTTTCTTATCTCATGGCGTTCTTGCTCTAGTTTCATTGTGAGGTTGCGACGATCTTCAATAAATTTCCGAAGGTCATCCCACGGAATGTCGGTTCCGCGTGGACCGAGTTGGGCTCTCAGGCCGTCTAAATTGTCGCGTAAATTGCGGAGATCATACATAGGAGAACATTCCAGAAAGCGGCTGGAATCTAGCATCGAGGTAGGAGTTAGTCAATCAATCGGACGGTGATATTCCCGCCTGGCATGCATGGCTCGTCCCGTTGACAAGAGCGGGAGGATCGAGGACCATACCCCGATGCGCACGGTGATGAATCCACCTAATCCGTTTGAATCACAGCATCGAGATCTCTTGGAGCCTGCGCCCCATGTGCAGGTGCAGATATTTGAAGATGCGACCCGTGACATTCTCAGTCGGAACGAGAGCCCTGATTTGCCGTTTCGATGGAGCCTCAACCCCTATCGCGGTTGCTTCCATGCCTGCGCCTACTGCTATGCCAGACCTACGCATGAGTATTGGGGATTCGGCGCTGGGACTGACTTCGAGTCTAAGATTGTCGTGAAGCGAGAGGCCGCGACTCTGCTTCGACGGACATTCGAGAAACCTTCGTGGAAGGGCGAACTGATCCTGTTCTCGGGGAACACCGATTGTTATCAGCCACTGGAAGCCTCGCTGGGATTGACGCGGGCCTGTTTGGAGGTTTGTGCTGAGTATCGGAGTCCGGTCGGGATTATCACGAAAGGGGTGTTGGTCTTGCGCGATCTAGACGTGCTGCGTCGGTTGCATCAGGAGGCGGCAGTTCATGTGTATTTCAGTATACCGTTTTCAGACGATGAGGTGGCGCGAAAAGTCGAACCTCATGCGCCCTCCAGCCAGAAACGTTTCGAGGCGATGGCGACGTTGGCAAACGCCGGGATTCCCACCGGCATCTCGCTGTCTCCGATCATTCCTGGCCTCAACGATGAAGATGTGCCTGATTTGTTGGCCAGAGCGAAACAAGCCGGGGCGGTTGTGGCGATGGCGACACTGTTGCGTCTGTCTGGCCCTGTAGAGTCGGTATTCATGGAGCGAATGGCGGCGGCATTTCCAGATCGAATCACCAAGATTACGAATCGAATTCTGGACGTGCGTGGTGGGTCAATCAGCGAGGGGGCCTTTTTCGAACGTCACCGTGGCGTAGGTCCCTACTGGGCGATGATCGAACAATTGTTCGAGGTTTCCAGACGCAAGGCAGGGTTATCAGCCTTTTATGACAAAGCGGTTCCTGCCACGTTTCGCAGGCCGGGGATTGAGCAGACTGCCTTATTTTGAAGCAAGAGCTGGGAAGGGAGCGGGGATGAAACATAATCCTGGTTTTCTCAAGTTGGTGGATGCGGTACGAATGCGGGTTAAGGAATGTACGGTGGCACAGGCTAAGGCCCGACTCGATCGGAGTGAGGCGCTGCACTTTCTCGATGTGCGTGAGGACCACGAGTTCGAGAAAGATCATGTGAAGGGCGCCCGTCATCTGGGAAAAGGCGTTATCGAACGCGATGTTGAAACGCTTATTCCCAATAAAGAGGAAGCTATTTTATTGTATTGCGGAGGCGGCTACCGGTCGGTGTTAGCCGCGGACGCGCTTCAGCAAATGGGCTATACGAATGTGGTCTCGATGGATGGGGGAATCAAAGGCTGGCGGGATGCTGGATATCCGATGGAGGGTTGATGGGACCTCAGAGAGGCCGAGGTCCCATTCACGTTTTAGGAAGGGTTATTTGCTGTTGACTCGATCGAACTCCTTGATCACCTGGTCGGTTAGATCGATGGTGTCTTTACTGTAGATCACAATCTTGACCGTCTGTTCGCTACCCTTATCGACGACAAGGGCAAATCCGCCCTTTTCTGCAACGGTCTTTGTGGCCGAGGAAATTTTCTTCATGTACTCATCGACCAATTCTTTCTGCTTGCCCTGCAGTTCCTGATTAAATTCTTGCGCGCGTTTCTGAAACTCTTGGACCCTGGTGCGGAACTGTGTCTCTTTTTCTTTTTTCTCGGTGTCGCTTAGTTTCGAGACTTGCTCCTTGAGTGTCTTCTCCGTATTACGCAAGTCCTCTTCGTCGCCGGACAACAACTTCTGCCTGGTGGAGACGTATTCTTTGAGCCCGTCCAAGGCTTTTTTGCCCGCTTTTGATTTCTCTAAGACGGCCTGAGGATCGACGACACCCATTTTGAAGGCCTCGGTAGCTTGTGCAGCAGGAAGAGATACGAGTAACAGTATGCCTGCAGCGGCCAAGGGGAGGGTGATGCGCCTTAAGAGGGTTCCCGATATATGCATAACTCGCGCTCCTTGTTGGTAAACAGTGTGGTCAGTGTAACCGTAGCGAGAATAGCTGGGAGGCCAGTCTCTGTCAAGGGATTGGGCTGCGCGGAGGCTAGACGGTGGCGGAAAAACTGTGAAGGCACGCAAGAACCTTGTTGGTCCGCACGTGTGACACAACATGAGAACCCTTGCGCAGGATGCTCAAAATGTCGTCCATCAGAGCCGCAACGAGTGAAGAGCCGAGGTGTATCCGCTGGAGCATGTTGAGGATCTGAACGATGCATTGGGAAAATGCGCGTCTCGACGCGCCGGGGTTGGGCGTGTGAGAAGATTGACTTTTCAGCATCCTGTTAGACGAAGTATTTACTGGTGTCGAACTTGTATTCAGTGTTGTCGATCAAGCGAATAATGTTGTGGCGGAAATCTCCGGTCTCATCTTTCTCGGTCAGGTCTATTTCACGCCCGTGATCGACCGAGTTCCCCTGTGGATCAGTGATGATCTTGACGAACGGTCGTTCGGCATTTTTCTTGTCGATAGCTGGCTTGAGTACGACCGCCAGTTCACTTGTCTCGATCATTACTAGGCTGCCGATGGGGATAATGCCGACACAGTTCACGAACAGCTTGAGGAGCACCGCATCAAATGATTTGCCTGATTTTGAGAGCATCAGGTTCAACGCTTTCGATGGGGACATCGGTTCGCGGCGGTAGACGCGAGAAGAGGTCATGGCATCGTAACAATCGGCAATCGTCACGATTCGACTGGAGAGACTCTGTGTCCATGGAGCAGCCAGTTTGGGATAGCCGGAAAAGTCGTAGTTCATATGGTGCTCAAACGAAGCGGCGGCCATGCGTGCCGGTACCTCGCTGAAACCGCGCAGCTTAATGAGGGCCAGCACTCCTTCAGTCGGGTGAGTCCGCATGATTTCCCACTCTTCATTTGTGAACTCGCCGGGCTTATTGAGAATATCCAGAGAAATCGCACATTTCCCAACATCGTGAAACAATGAAGCCAACCCCAGGTCGGCAAGGTCTACCTTCGGATAGCCGACTCGATTGCCGAGTGCCATGGACAGCAACGAGACATTGACCGAATGGTTATGTGTGTACTGATCGTGGCAACGAAGAGTCGTAAGGCCGAGGACCGCGGTTTCGTCATCTACCATGAGGTCGATGATGTTTTGGATGGCTCGCTTCGCCTGTTTGAAACTGATCGATCCTCCCTCCCGGGATGATTGCGTCAAAGTTCCGACTGATCCAGCCACTTTGGCATAGGCGTTCCTGGCGTTCGCTCTTCGTTGCATTTTCGGATCGACGCTTTCTGTGCCATCTGGCTTTGTGTTCTCCGCCGTTCCGGGTCCCGTATTTCCCCCTGTTCCTAGCCCCGTATTCCCCGCCGTTCCGGGTCCTGTATTCTCTGCTGTTCCGGATCCTTTTCGGATTTGCAGCTGCCGTTGCTCTTCTAGATCAATGCCGGCGATCCCCCGTGTCCTGATTTCTTTCTGAAGGTCTTCGAGAGATTTGTTGCCAGGGTCAAAGCTGACAAAGAGTGCGGCGAACTCACGCAGATCTTTCGACTCCACGGCCAATGAGAATATCATTCCGCCGATCTTCCAGGTGTTCAAGACATCGATGATGCTGGTGGCCACGGCCATCTGCTGTGCGGTCACTTTCAAGTGACTGTCACCGAGAAACAAGAAATCATTTTGCAGGCGGAGTGTGACCGGTTGGTCATGTGCCATGGTCTTAATCAAGGTTAGAATTGCGTCGACGGGTTTATCCAGTGCCGAGTTGGTGCGCTCATAGATGCGAGAGGTCTTAATCAACACGTTCAGTTGTGTGACCAGCTGAATTCCCAGCATGACCATCTGTTGGTCAAGGATGTCCCCGGCTTCCGATCCGCGGGCGATTTTCTGAGACAGGGACTTTTCGTGGGTCAGGATCGGTTGGGCCTGTTCATCCTCGACCGGGGTCTCTTTGATCTTGATGTCACTCACGACAAAGGCTCCTTACTATGATGCAGCCTGCTTGAGATGCTGTTGCCGCATGGCCAGGGCCAGGGCCGCGGTGCAGGCTTGTCTAACGGCGGCGCCACCTTTTTTCTGACCCAGCTCAAGGGTGGTAAGGGCGGCAGGGGTGGGCAATTTTCCCAATGTCTCAGCGGCGAGGGCAGCGAGCTCCTCCTTTTTCTTCCGGTTGGTCCAGGACCGTTCCGTGATCAAATTTTCGAAGAAAGGAATGCCCTCATCACGACTGGTGATGCGCATGGCTTGGAATACTGCGCGTTTTTCACCGAGGCTTCGATCCATGAATGTGTCCGTCGATACAAGGGGTGACCAGGCGGAGTAAGGAGCCTTATATTGACCGGTCATGAGCAGCTTAAGTGCCGCAAACCGGATCGACTCCTCGGTGTCATTCAAAAATGCGATCAGTTTCATCCCGTTCCCGCTGGGACGGAATATCCCGATCGCTCGCACAACTTCCTTCCGTACCTGAATGTCCGGGTAGCGCACGAGCTTTTCAACTGCGTCTGCAAATCTGGGATTGTTCCATTTGAGAAGGATCGCGAGAAGGTTTTTCACATAGCGGGGGCGGCGGTCGGACAAACCGCGAAGCACGTGATCTGGTTGGTCTTTCGCGAGTGTCTCGAGGGCTTCAGCCACGATGGCCTGATGGGCCGGCGTCTCCAGATTTCCTAAGAGGGTGCACAAGGCAGAGACGGCTGACGGCGTCATCGACAACAGAACTGCCGGCAATCCTTCTGTCGCTGCGTCGGGGATCTTGTTCAAATAGGTCTCGATCATCTTCATGCGTTCAGGTCTGCCAAGATTGTCGAGCAGAGCCGCCAGTTGTTTCTTGTGATCATCGCTGAGATCCGGTCTGATCTCAGTGGTGACATGTAACAGTTGAAGTACGGTGTCTAACACGGTCCATTTGCCCTGGGCGGTCAATGAGTCGAGGACGCTTCCCCAGAGGTCGAGCAATTTGGTTAGGACCGCAGGAGATTTTTCCGACGCTAGGATCGCGGTGAGCATATCCAATAGGTAGGTTATGTTATCTCTGGCGCTCTCAGCCTCGATCTCCTTCGCCAATTCAGCAAATTCCTTGTCGGAGACTTCGTAGCCCGCGTGACCAGACTTGAATCGGCTAGCCTGTCTGCTGATTCCCCCTCCGGTTGCCTCTCCGGATTGGGACCCGCCATTACCAGTGTCTGAGCCACCTCCTCCCTCAATCCCTGACCCCTCTCCCATTTTGGCACGGGCTTGCTCCCGATCGAGAAGGTCCCTCAAGCTTGATTCCGGTGCCTCAATCATCCCGGCATCAGGCAGCGAAAAGACATCTCCACCGGCCGAGGCTTTGGCGATTTCTTCTGCGGTGACCAGGGTGATGGTAGAGAGGTTCTTGGACCATAAACGAGTCACAATGTCGTCATCATCTTCGTCGGGGTGGAGACTGCCCCATAGCGAATCAAGCAAGAAGGAGAGGTCTTCAGTAGAAAGACCTTCGAGAAAAGCGAGCTCTCGAATGCCATCTGTATAGAGTTTGAATGCGACACTTTCATTATTCGAACCTTGCTCGGATCGGCAGACGACTTCCCCGTTGAAGTACAGTTCGGAACGTTGAACAAGAAATGCCAATTTGGAGTAGGTGGCTAGGTGAGTTGTGAGTTCCTCGAATAACTCTTGAAAGAACTTCTGTGCTACAGGGTTCGTTGCCCCGTAAGTCCGCCTGGACTTCGAGGTCTTGTCCAAGAGCGCGAGGATTTGCTTGACAGAGGTCAGTTCCGGATTAAGCGGCTCTTTTGCAGGTGCGATCGGCCATGCGCCGCTTTCTGTCAAGCGCTCGTCCATGATGCTTAGTCGTACCCTGGAGGTGCTGAATCGTCAAGAAAATAGCCGCTCTTCACCAGCTTCTCACTGAGGCGTTGCTGAGAGATTCCTTCAGTCTTGATTCATGGACAGGAGGGCATTGTGAACCTCCCGACTAGGTCGGTAGAATCCGATTCAAATGACGATTGCCCAGAGCCACATCGTATGTTTTGGAGACAGCCTCACAGCGGGGTTTCAATCGCCCGCTGTCGACAATCCTCAAGGCACTGAGACGCCATATGGGCGGTTCCTGCAAGAACTGACTGGGCCTGCCGTGCGCGTGTCTGTGAGCGGCATCTGCGGTGAGCTAACCGGTGAAATGGCGATGCGGTTTCAATCGACTGTACTGACACACCACCCGACGTATGTGGTGATTCTCGGCGGAACGAACGATCTTGGGTGGAACGCTGCGCCGGCAGACATATTTCGTAATCTCCTCAAGATGTATGAACTGGCCGTAGCGGCCGGGGTCAAGCCTGTTCCGGTGACCGTCCCGTCGATCAGAGTGGGTGACGATCTTCGCAGTGAGGAGGAGCGCCGGTGGTTTGCAGAGCATCTTGAACGGCGACGTGAGCTTAACGGATTCATTCTTTGCTACGCGGAATCGAAACGGTTGACAGCCTTCGATCTCTTTGCCGCCACGGCAGAACCAAAAACCCAACAACTTGCGGCACGATATTCCAACGACGGGTTGCATCTGACCACAGCCGGGTATCGGCTAATGGCTGAACGGCTGTATCAGGAGGTATTTGCTGCGGTGTCGGCGGGAGGATCGTGACGAGAGGAGATCACGGTGCGTGAGATCACTGATCGGGACTTTGACTGGGTTGTAGAACAGGCAGGGGTGCCGGTGCTGGTGGAGTTCTGGAAACCAGGGTGTGGGAGTTGCCGAGCGCTGATGCGGGAACTTCAGAAACTGGAGCTTGATGTGACCGGCAAGGTTCTGATCGTGAAAATGAATGTCGAAGAGAACTTCCAGATTCCAGCGGAGCTAGACGTTCGTTCGTTGCCGGCGTTGGCTCTCTATCGCAAGGGAGTGTTCGAGCGATTTATTGGTGGGCTGGGAACCAGCGAGGAGATTCGTAAGCAGTTGCGACTGACATGACAGGAGATGCTACAGGGTCCGCCAGGTCCGCCCATCCTTCTTAATGAGGCGATCTGCCTCGACCGGCCCACAGGATCCTGCCTGGTATTCAGGCAACCACCGCAACCCTTGCCGCTGCCATCCTTCCAGAATCTTGGTGATCCAGGCCCAGGAGGCTTCCACGGCATCGCGACGCATGAATCGGGAGGCATCGCCTGCCATCACATCCAGGAGCAACCGCTCATAGGCTTCGGGCGATGGGCGGCCGAAGACGTCGCTGTATTGAAAGTCCATTTCCACCGGGTGTGTCTGTGCGCGCGTGCCAGGCACGCGCGAGACGATGCGGAGAGAGAGTCCTTCCTCCGGCTGGATGCGTAGTGCCAATACATTTGGTGGCTGGGGCTGCTGTGCATTGGCATTGAACAGGATGTGAGGGATGTCCTTAAACTGTACTGCGACCTCGCTGGCACGATGGGGGAGGGCTTTCCCGGTACGCAGATAGAAGGGTACACCGTCCCATCGCCAGTTTTCCACAAAGCATTTGAGCGCGACATAGGTTTCCGTCGTTGAATCAGGATGAATCCCGTTCTCGCGACGATAGCCCGGGATAGACTTGCCATGGGCTGTGCCTTGACTGTATTGGGCACGGACGGTGACGGACTCGAGATCTTGGTCGGTGATAGGCCTGAGGCAACGGAGGACTTCCATCTTCGCGTTGCGTACCACATCCGGATCGAGCGAGTAGGGGGGCTCCATCGCCACCAAGCAGAGTAACTGCAGCATGTGGTTCTGCACCATGTCGCGCAACGCACCGGCTTCTTCGTAGTAGCTGGCTCTGCTCCCGACGCCTTCCGCTTCGCTTACCGTGATCTGCACATGATCGATGTATTTGTGGTTCCAAATCGGCTCGAAGATGCTGTTGGCGAATCGAACGACCATGAGATTCTGAACGGTTTCTTTTCCCAGATAGTGATCGATGCGGAAGATCTGCGATTCGTCGAACACGCGCCCTGTCACGCCGTTGATAGCCTGGGCGGAAGCCAAATCGCGGCCGACTGGTTTCTCGACGATGATGCGGGCATAGGGCGTATGCGCCCCCGGCTTCGTCGCTAATCCGGCTTGCTCAAGCCCTTCGCACGCAGACGCAAATGAACTGGGAGGGATGCTCAGATAGAAAATCCGGTTGCCGGGCAATTGGAGATTCCGCTCAATTTCTACTGTTCGAGACTTCAGTCTGGCATAGGTGTTCGGGTCATCATTTCCTCCCGATAGATAAAAAAGACGTTGCGCGAAATCCTTCCACTTCTCTTCTGCCAAGGCTTGTCGGGAATGTGTCACGACGCCATCACGAAGCGTGGCACGGAATTCCTCGTCAGTCATCGATTTGCGGCCCAGCCCGATCACTGCATAGTTCGGCGGAAGGAGTCCGTCGAGGAGCAAGTTGTAGAGGGCGGGAATCAGACGCCGACGCGCCAGATCGCCGGAACCTCCAAAGATGACAAGGGTACAGGGATCGACTGGGGGAATCGTTTCCTGTGAGGGACTGATATCGATACGTGGGCTATTCGGTGGCATAGGGCTCCGACGTTATCAGGCTGCGGGAAAACTCGATTGATACACGAAAGACTGTTGGAATTCTCATTTTTCCGCTGGTGCCTGAAAATTTTCAGGATGTTCAAAATGGCCGTCCAGCAACGCCGCAGCGAGCGAAGAGGCGAGACGTACGCTTCTGTACGTTGACCCTCTGAGCGAAGCGAGAACGACGCGGGCAGACGTTTTGAGCATCCTATTATCGGCGGACCGCATGGCCGCCGAAGGCATTCCGCAATGCCGCCAGCATCTTTTCAGCAAAGGACTCGCTTTGTCGCGATCGGAATCGAGTGAATAGTGCTGTTGCGAGTGTCGGGACCGGTACATCCTTCTCGATGGCATCGGCGATCATCCAGCGACCCTCGCCAGAATCCTGCACGTAGCCTTTCAACTGTTCCAGCCGTGGATCTTCTTTCAAGGCGCCGGCCGCCAACTCCAAGAGCCAGGATCGGACGACGCTACCGTGCATCCAGAGGTTTGCGATGTTGGCGAGGTTGAGCTTGTAATCGCTTTTCGCCATCAGCTCGAAGCCCTCGGCATACCCCTGCATCATGCTGTACTCGATTCCATTATGCACCATTTTCACGTAATGCCCGGCGCCGACTCCACCGACGTGAGCCCAGCCATGCTCCGGTGCCAGCGTGGTGAAGATCGGCGCAAGTTGTTTCACCGGCGCTTCGTCGCCACCGACCATCAGACAGTACCCGATCTTTAATCCCCAGATGCCTCCGCTGGTTCCGGCATCGACATAGTGAAGCTGTTTTTTCTTGAGGTCCACAGCCCGCCGAACATCGTCGTGATATCTGGTGTTACCACCGTCGATTACTGTGTCGCCCGGTTGGAGTAATGTCGCGATGGTTTGAACGGTCTCCTCAGTCGGCGCCCCGGATGGGACCATGACCCAGACCGCGCGCGGGACTTTAAGGTGGCCGACGAGGTTCGCTAATGAGGATGCTCCGACACAACCAACGCCTTCGGCCTGCTTGATCAGATCTGCCGAACGGTCGTAGACGACAACTCGATGCCGGTCACGCTGTAACCTGGTGACCATGTTCATGCCCATCTTCCCAAGCCCGACGAATCCGATTTCCATAGCGACTCCTTCCGGTACGGTCATGACTGAATGGCATCGCACGGATCATGATTCTTAGACTGAGCTTGTCCTCTGTTCAGCCCTGCGAGAATGAAAGGCTGGTAAGTCTCATACGGCAGCAGTCTAAAAATCGATCCGGAAGTCCTGTCAGTCAATTCTGGCAGGATTTGGTACGTCCTTAAAGAGAGTATCGGCCAGATCGCGGCCTAAGTTGAGCCGTTCCGGCAAAGAAGCCGCAATCAGGAACCGCGCAGCCAGGTCACCCAGCCCCGCATCGCGGGAGGCGATGAACTTTGGTACGTCACCCGGCGCGGTCAGCCAGAAGCCCCGTAGCCGGAAGAACGCGCTGATGGCGTCGTCGAAAAATATCGAGAGTAGATACTGCGCGGTCGCCGGCTTGTCGGCCAGATCCCGGGCTTTTCCCAGCCAATGGAAACAATCCGCCTTCATCCGAATCTGTTCATTAATACTGACAGGAGGCGGTCCTTGTCGGAACCGTTGGTTGGCTCGTTCAATAAGCTTGGCGCCGATGTTCTCGTGATCGAAAAGGATGCGGGCTTTCCGTAAGAGAGATGGGAGGCGTGGTGAATGGGGGAGATCCTCCTCAAGTTCTTGATGCCCACGATAGCGGATGTCGGCTAGACGATCGGCAACACGAATGATCTCGTGGCCATCGGCCAATCCTTTCACGAGCGCAATGAGATCGATGTCGCTGTGAGTAGTGATGGCGCGCCGAACGCTGGACCCCACGAGGATCACGCTGACGAGATCGCCCCCACGGCGGCCACGGACGTGGCGCAAGGCCACCTCGACGAGTTCTTCAAATCCCGGCTCGTCGATCGGGTCCGGCTGTTCAGGCGGCTCCGGCATCGCCAGGAGTTCTGCCTTCAATTCTTCTGATGTGGGGATAGGGTGGGTGGTGGGACTATCCATGTTCAGGCTTCCTGTGCGAGCTGAATGTGTTTCGGGAGCAATCCCAGCCAATCTTCGAACGGTTTGTCTGCATCGACGATGATTTCCAGCTTGCCGTTGGTCAACCGTCTAACGCCACCTGGGCTTTCTGGAGACAACGGGATTTCGACCCACTCGCGGTTCAGACCGAGCGAGTCGGTGACCTCAAGGATCCGGCTGATGTGTTTGAATGAGACAACTTCTAGTGGCATCGATACTCCTTTGTGAGGCATTCTAGATTTGAGTGCGAGAAGTGTCAATGCGCAGTCGTCTAGCCCGCATGATTCATGCGGACTAGTTCATCAGCACGCGGGTAAAGATTTCGCCGGCTTCCTCGGCCATGGCACTGGAGATATCCAAATGGGTGACGGCACGAAAGCTATTGCCGCCGATGGCATTGATCAAGAGTCCCTCCTGTTTCAAGGCGGCGACGATCGCTGGGGGAGCTAGACGGTGGCCGATCACCTCGAAGATGACGATATTCGTGTCGACATCTTGCGGGTTAATCCTGACCGTTGGGATTTGTTGCAGCTGTTTCGCCAGCCGCTTGGCATGATCATGGTCCACTTTCAATCGTCCAATATGATGTTCAAGCGCATAGATGCCGGCGGCGGCGAGGATGCCGGACTGCCGCATGGCGCCACCATACATTCGGCGCACCCGCTTGGCCTTGTCGAGGAGGGTCAGATCATTCATCATCAGGAGCGAACCGGCTGGCGCCCCCAGTCCTTTCGAGAGACAAACCGACAGGGTATCAAAGTGTTGAGCATAGGAGGCAGGCGGTAGGGTGGTGGCAGCAATGGCGTTGAATAGTCGTGCGCCGTCCAAATGCATCGGGATGCTATGGGTGACAGCCACAGCGCGTATCCGTTCAATCGTCGCCAGCGGATAAATCGTTCCGCCGCCGCTATTATGGGTGTTTTCCAGACAGATCAGTCCAGTTTGAACCGTGTTCGGCTCTTTGGGACGGATTGCCGCCTCAACCTGCTCAGGGGAAATGAGGCCTCGATTCCCCGTGATCCAATGAAGTTGTACACCAGCCAGCGCACCGGCGGCGCCTTGTTCATATCGGACGATATGCGCCGTGCTTTCGACGATCACTTCTTGTCCCGGTTGTGTGTGGAGGCGAATGGCGAGTTGATTACCCATGGTGCCGGAGGGCACAAAGAGAGAAGCCTTTTTCCCGAACATCGTGGCCACCATCTCTTGGAGGCGATTCACGGTGGGGTCTTCACCGTACACATCGTCTCCCACTTCGGCGCGTGCCATCGCTTTTCGCATGGCCTCAGAGGGTTTCGTGACCGTATCGCTGCGTAGGTCGATCATTAAATATCCGTGAGTAGGCTACAAGTCTCTTCGTCCGGCGCATTCTAGCAAATTTTCTTTTTGGTTGGGAATGGTGGTCACTGCATGGCACGTAGTAACGGGTTCTGGCTCGTTGGCGCAACTCAGGGGATGGGAGGGATTGGTCTTAGCCCGGCAAGGTACCCTCCTCCTGCTTTACCTGCGAAAAAATCGCATGCTATAGTCCCTGCTCATTATGCTGCAGTCACTGTGTGAAATCACATTTTGCGTTTGACGTTTCATGAGGTTGAAGATGCCTGAAGTTCCAGTCAAGCTCTACATTGATAAGTTATTGAAAGATTGTCCCAGCATAGCTCGTACACTCGCACTGTTATCTGGTCCTGTTAAAGAGAAAGCCTTGCGGGCGATGGCGGATCGATTAGCGGCTGACGAAGAAACAATTCTGGCGGCGAACGAGAAGGATGTGGATGCAGTTGGGAAATCCTTCGAAGCTGATGTCATGAAGGACCGGATGAAAGCCGCCGTGGCCCGCCTGCGCATGACTGCAGACGATATCAAGGAGATGGTCGATCGACTTCATATGATTGCGGATCTGCCAGATCCGGTCGGCGCAGTCACCTCACGACGGGAACGTCCTGACGGATTGCAAGTCAGCCGTGTCCGTGTCCCGATCGGGGTAATCGGCGTCGTGTCAGAACTGGGCCCACTCGTTACGGTGGAGTCGATCGCGCTCTGTTTCAAGTCGGGTAACCTGTGTGTCTTTCGTGGTGCGCCGGAGTGGGGCCTGACACAGCAAGCTATTGGAACAGGATTGCGCGAAGCCGCGGAACAGAATGGAGTGCCGTCCGGGGCATGGGTCATCGTTGAACGTCCTGAAAAAGAGGTGGCGGTTGAGTTGATTCGTGCGGGAAAAAGTCTCGACGCGGTTATCCCGCGTGGCGGGTCCGGTCTCCGGAAAGCCGTCATCGAGCAGGCGAAGATGCCGGTGCTGTGTTATGACGGGGGACTCACGCATATGTACGTGGATGCCGACACCGATATGCCGATGGCGCAGAACGTGGCGATCAATTCCAAGGTGCAGAAGGCCATGGCATCGAACTCGCTTGATACACTGCTCGTAGAACAGGTGATCGGGCGGCAGTTTTTGCCTCCGTTGGTCAACCGTATGCTCGAAGAGTTCAAGATCGAAGTGCGGGCCTGTCCCAAAACTATGGCCCTCATGGGACAAATGGCGATGACCGGTCATGCCTCGATCATTCCGGCCAAGGAGGAGGATTGGTCCACCCAATTTCAGGGGGCCGTGTTGGCCGTCAAAATGGTCGCGAACATAGATGAGGCCTTAGCACACATCGTGGCGCATGGCCCCTGTCTCACCGCCGTCATTGCGACCACGAGCTATGAGTCAGCCTTGAGGTTCACCCGCGAAGTGGATGCGAGCGCGGTGTTCGTCAATGCGTCGTCCCGGCTCAATTCCGGTGACAGTTATGGAATGGGCGCCGATATTGGGCTGAGCGGCTCGCGGCTCCATGCCAAAGGCCCGATCGGCCTTGAGCAATTAACCTGTGAAAAGTATGTTGGCTTCGGGTCGGGACAGCTGCGCTATCCGCATCCAGTGCCGGAGGCGTACTTTGACGCGATCATGATGAAAAGACCGTAGTCGCCTGCTGAAAACGCTCTCATGCTTCGTTTTCAGTCGCTTGAATCACCGGACGTACCCGTACTGCGCACGCCTTGTGGCCTTGCTGGAAAACGTTTTTGGCAGGTGTGCCAAGTCTTCATCAATGACCAGCGACTCACTGGTGCAATCATTCCATTCGCACTTGGCCTGGTGGGGCCTCAGGCAGTTCACGTCTGACGAGGCCTATTTCCAGTGGCAGAGGGAGATCCTCTCGCCGGCCGAGATCACAGCATTGCATCGGCAGGTGGAGCAGAAGCGTGGCGGATCCTCTGCCGACGAAGTCGCGTTCTACAATGCCACCACACCTTCGAACATCCTGCCGGTACTCTATAGCCAACAGTACGACTATTATCTGGCTATCGGCGCGCGTGTAGCAGATTGCATCGGTGAAGCCCGGTCCATACTGGATGTGGGCTGTGGGGTCGGCATCCTTACGACATTTTATGCGAGGCAGTATACCGACAAGACCTTCGTCGGGATCGATCGCTCACCAGACTCGATTGTGCGAGCGCAAGAACAATCGAAGGCGCTTGGCCTGACCAACGTACGGTTCGAATGTCTCGATCTCGATCACACGGCGCCCACTCGCTCCTATGATCTGATCCTTTCCACGCATGCCCTCGTGCAAGCTGAACAGGACTCGGGCATTCCCAGTCGCAGTTGGAGAACTTTTGACCGTGCAGGAGAGAGTCAACAGCAAGCGGACTTTGAGCGGCGAACTGGCATCAGTATGCGGCTGGATCGGCTTAGCGCATCTTTGGTCCAGACGGGTCGCATGATCGTGTTTGAGAAGACCCGTCAGTTGGCTAGACGAGTTCCATTACAGCGGGCCTTGGCTGCACGGGATCTTGGCCTGATCGAGCAGCCGAAATTGGTTCGATATCGTATCATCGAAGAAATTGCCGACGATGGACCGTTCTATGTGTTGGGGAGGGGAGCCTTGCGTCAGATTGTCTGGGATGAATTGCCAGAGCCAGACGAAGGCCGTCCATTCGATCGATCTCAGCTGAAGACCGGTTCAACCGATCCTGCCGCGCCGCTCTATGAGAACCATTGGCCTTCCGCACAGCGCGCATGGGAACAGTTGCACGATAAGCACCTCCTCAAAGAGACCACGCGCCAGGAATCAGACGGCCGTCAGCTGCACGTCGAACTCGGTTTGGCAGAAGGGAGCGTCTATCTGTATTGCGCCAACACCTTGGATCAACGCCAGCTGGTGATTGTCGAACCAGCCCGCGCGGTCATACTGGAATCCTACTATCAGGAGATTGTGAGCGGCGCGTTCTAGGAGCCTCTATGGGCTCTCCCCAGAGCAAGGGCGCGAGTTATAGCGAGGGGGTCTGATTGCTCGCAGATATGTGTCCTCGTTCTGATATCTCCAAGCGGGAGAGTCTGAATCATTAGAAACAGTCGGCCGACGGAACGGTCTGCACAGGGGAGGGATCAAGCAGGCATCTATATTTTGTGGGGAGCTTTACAGTTGGTTGTGTGGTATCAGTTTCTCCTATGCTCCCTCCCATTCCTCTATGCTGGCGATCCTTCCTCAAAGAAGAGACGCGCAAGCCATATTATCGCGCGCTTGATACATTTCTTGAGAGAGAACTGGCCAGTGAGCAGACGATCCTGCCGGCCCGCCAGGACATCTTCAATGCATTGGCCTCAACGTCCTATGACCAGGTCCGCGTGGTGCTTATCGGCCAGGATCCCTATCCTACCCCTGGCTATGCGCATGGCCTCTGTTTTTCCGTGCAACCGACTGTTCGTCCGTTGCCTTTCTCGTTGCGAAACGTCTATCGGGAGCTCCATAACGATGTCGGATGTCGGATCCCCAATAATGGGTATTTAGAACCTTGGGCTAGACAGGGTGTCCTCATGCTGAACACGGTCCTCACGGTCCGGGCTGGCCAAGCCAATTCTCACCAGGGACAAGGCTGGGAACTATTCACCGATCGTATTATCGAATTGGTTACGGCGAAGCAGGCAAGGGTGGTCTTCGTGCTATGGGGACGCGAAGCCCAGAAGAAACGGCTGTTAATTACACAACCACACCACACCGTGATCGCAAACGCACATCCTTCGCCCTTGGCTGTCAGAAAGTTTTACGGATGCCGCTGTTTCTCACAGATCAACCGAGACCTTGCCGATGCCGGGTTATCTCCGATTGATTGGCAGATCCCAGATATCTAGCGGCAGGATGCTGAAAAATTCCGCCAGCTTCGTTCTCGGTTCATCGAAATCCTCAACGTATCCCTGAGGTACGCCTCCGGTTTCGATTCGCCTGCGGCCTTGCTGGACGGACTTTTTGAGCATCCTGCAAAGTTGCGCCCTATTAGACAAGACATGCTGGTCAGTGACTTTTCATTGTGTCACACAAAGTTTTTTCGCAGCCTGGCAGTCGTTAGAGCCAGTTCCTATCTATCTCACATTGACTCTTTCCCTCTGTGCACTGTAGGCTAGGTACAGACGTACTGAGCTACGCCGACTGTCCCATCTCTCGCACAGCATTCCCCGCCACGTTCCCGTGCGTCTGATTCTCCAGTCTCCGCCGCTTCTACGCCAGTGTTCCCATTGGTTGTCGCACGTTCTGCGTGCCCACTATTGCAGTCTCTGACGAGCGCAGGGATTGCGTCTAGTCGATGGGATGATTCGGCCATTCTGTGAGTCTACGTTTCTATTTCATCACGCGAGAAAGGGGTGCTCCATGAATCAGGAACAATTCAAAGCGTTTTGGAGTCAACTCAAGGCGCCACTCAAAGCGAAGTGGGGGAAGATTACGGACGAGGATCTTCTGGAGATCGAGGGGAACCTAGGCACGTTCACCGCTGTGCTGGCAAAGCGATATGGCACAACTGAGAATGCCGAAGTCAATACCTGGGCGAACCGACGCTACTCTCATTGGTCCGGGAACTACACTAGTAAGTATGCAGACCCGGTAAAGGTAGCCTGACGAATGGCGCAGGCTGATCGTAAGGGAAGTGGGGCTGATGCACTGCCCGGTCATGAAGAGCGCGACACCGAGAACCCTGATAAAGCAGAAAGGATCGGTCCATGAAAAAGATTGTGATCAATAAGAGTTACGGCAGTTTTTGTGTGAGTCATCAGGCTTTCCTACGATTGCGTGAACTAGGCCAGCAGGACGCGCTCAAAGAAATAGATATAGGCGCCTACTGGCCCGAGGCGGCGACGACGAGAGAGCCGAGCCTCAATCAGTGTGGAAAACTCATCCCACGCGATGATTTGAAGCTAGCCCAAGTCGTGGAGGAACTCGGTGGGACTGCCAATGGCCATGGCGCAGAGTTGCGGGTGGTCGCAATCCCGGATGACGTTCGGTGGGAAATCAGCGCTGTGGGTGGGGTAGAGCACATCAGCGAGGTCCACAGAACCTGGGTATAACGCACATCATTCACAAAGGTTTCTACTGCAACGGCCGATGCTCAGGCGAGAGGTGCGGGGTTAAAGGCTAGGGCGGTCAGAAGAACGTTTTCTCTGTGATTTTACGAAAGCCGTTAACAAAATAATGCGGATTAGGTCTTTGCTAGAGGGTGTCTCTGCATTATGTCTTGTGGCCCATCCAGGAACAACTTGGCGCGCTGAAACGCATCAGTTCTCGCTTCCCATTCCGTTTTGTGGCCTTTCGAGGAAGCTTGTCCATGCAGGCCGCCGGCAAGATGGCTGAATCCTGAAATCGAAAACGTGCACAACCAGTTACCGTTTTTGGTCTGGCTGGTAACCAAGATAACTTTTTGGCCTTTGGCGTAGCAGGTTTCTGTCATGGTTGTCTCCCCCTCCCACAGTATGCTGAAGAAGCTCTCCAGCCTTACAGGTGCATGATAGGCCGGCTCTGAACCTGCCGATCACGCTTTTCCAGCCAGTTTCGCGTGTTGCGGAATTTGCTAGGCTGGCTTGACGAAGCGGTCCGGTGCCAGCACGCTGTGCAGCGATTGTGTGACAGCACGGCGATAGGGCGCCTTCTGTCGCAGCATGATGACGAGATCTTCATCGTCGATTAAGATAGACAAGTCGCCTTCGGTCACGAGTTGCCGATCCGGCGCCCCTATATTCATACGATATTGCGTCTTTCCATCCGGATTTCGGTTGGGTCCGCTGACAATCTCGGTGAGCCCATCGATGAATCCGACATGTCCCTCATGCCGGTGCTTGACCTTCGTGCCATCAGGAATGCGGACCCAGGCCGTGGTTGTTCGTGGCTGTATGGGCTTCACGGGCTTCATGGTCATGGTCTCTCCCTGTATTCTGTTATTAATTGAAAAATAACTATCGGTTTTTGATCGCCCATCCCGCCGTTGCGGAAACGTCGAGGCGCTCTTCTCTTGCGAGTGCCCTCGAATCGATAACCAAAAGAATCGGCACGGCGTTGACGGAGGAGCAGCCGAGATTCAAGAACGATCCCACGGGGCATCGTCAGCACGGAACGAGACGCGAAAGATATGGCCGTATCCATCGTTCGGTATTGCCAGGACACTCTACCACACACGCGCCTGCGATAGCGAATAGTGCGGCGAATACGCCGCTCAGTCAGGTCCTCGCTCGTCTGTTTGTTCATTCTTGCTCGTACTGTTTGCCCGGTTTCTCTGGTATTTTTGGTCCGACGAACGAAGTAAACAACATGAACTAGATACGCAAGACCAACTAAATAGATCAGATCAACCAAACAGCCTGGTTTCGTCCAGGCGTGCTTGCTGGCTCTCTGGGGAATGAAGACAACAGTCTCCAAGCCTAATAATGTACCCCTTGTCTCGGTCATCCTCTGTATACAATCGCGCGCACCTTGTGGCCCGTGCCCGTGCGTCGGTACTGACACAGTCCTACCACAACTGGGAGCTCATCATTATTGACGACGGCAGTGCGGACAATCTCGGGCAGGCTGCAATGCCGGTTGTGAAATCAGACCCGCGCATCAGGTATGTCTACCACGCAAATAAAGGTCTTGCACGATCGCGGAATATCGGTATTGCACTTGCCTCAGGGGAGTATGTGACTTTTTTAGATTCAGATGATGAATATCGAGAATATCATCTGTCGGTACGAATCCGAGCGATGGAGAAAAAGCCTTCGCCAGCGTTGATCTACGGAGGCATTGAGTATGTTGGCCCTGTCGAAAGGTAGTATGTCCCTGATACACAGCGTCCCGGTAAGATGATTCATTTCAGCAAATCCTATGCAAGTGGGACATTTTTTGCCAGAACGTCTGTGTTCAAGAAATTGAATGGGTTCCACAATTTCCCCTTAGCGGAGGATCTTGACTTCATTCGGCGAGCACGCAAGAAGGGGCTGAAGATTGCGAAATTGAAAGAGCGAACATACTGCTACTGTGTCGATACAGATAATCGGCCGTGCGATTTGTATGAACGGGGGGGTGAAAATGCAATTTTGGAATTTCGAGGGCAACGAGTAGGGTAAGACGACAAGCTTTCCGGCGGCTTTAACCCGCATTATTCACGAAGACTTCTACTCCAACCGCCGATACGCCGTTGCGACAAGCCATACGGCGGGCAGGCTCGCCACTCAGTCGGTCAACGGACTGTTTCAAGTATGCCTCCCTTCCTCGTGGGCTCGGCCCAGAAGCCTGCCTCACCCACTCTTACAAGGGGGCCAGCCCCCTTGTAGAATCCCCACGAAGGGGGCACACCCCCTTCGGAACTCCCAGGCGTGGTGTTACCCCGCCTCGCGGCTCCGCGCACCCGTCTCGCTTAGCATCTCAGCGGTTTCGTTACGAACTCTCGTGAATAATGAGGGTTCATGTGTCGGTCTAGCGTAATCTAGTCTTTGAAGGTTGCAATAAGAATCTGGCCAGAAAACTGCTTCGCACTGGAATCGTCAGAGCCCATCGCTTCATTGCATCAAATAGTTCCCCAGCTCGCTTCTTTTTCTTCTGTCAGGGGAGCCTGCTGATCCTCGATTGCGCGCGTCAAACGAGCACATTCTTATCGTGCGCGTTCCGCGAGCAGGAGGACGGCCAGGGCTCCCCATTCTCTCCTATTGCTGAATCGCTGAGAGCAACCACTTCCCATCCTGGTATCGCATGAATGTCCACACTTCATTGGACTTGGTTGGCGTCTCATCGCTGCCCTCGACGAGATACCCTGGATCTCCTCGCCGTTTGGTCAAGGATACGGTGTAGTCACGGGCACTCCAGCTAAGCCCTATCGTCGCATAGCGCGTCGTGTCTTCGACCCAGGCTTCCCGGACATCTGCCTGTACAAGCACCACGTCCTCTACATGATTTGCAATGTCTAGGCTGGCCTGTTCGGCCAAGGCGGTACTGAAATACGACAACATTTCCGGTGTGACGGATCGCCGTAATCCAGCGAGGTCTTGGTTGCTCCATGCCGTTTGAATATCGGTCAGCAGTTGTTGAAAAGCCGCCTTGTCAGCGGAGGTGACTTCGCTGACCACTGCCGTGGTTTGGAGGGTCGTGGCGGAAGGCTCTGATAACAGACTGCCGCTGATGGCGCTGTTTCGCGTGATTCCAGAAAAATCAGGGACGGGTCGACGTACTTTCATGAAATAAAAGAACGCTCCTGCTCCCAAGAGCATGAGAATGAGGAGTATTCCAGTGGAGCTGGTGGCTCCGGAGGTCGTGGCGGCCTCACCAGCCTGCTCTCCGGTATTGGTGGTACTCGCGCTGCTGTTCGTTGCTCCGAACAGCATATTGCCGATATATGATCCGGCGATGCCGGCTGCGAGACCAGCCAACAGGGGATTTCGCTGCATAAACGAGGGCTGCCTTGTAGGCGTTGGCTGGGCGGTTGGAGCCTGGCCGCCGGTCGTTGATGGTGGCGTGGCCACGGATGGCTTCGGAGTGACCGACTGTTCAATCGGCTTCGCGCCGTTCTGCTCATAGGTGCGAGATCCACGGCTCCCCATGCTCCCTGGGGCGCCACTGCTCCGTGAACCGCTGGAATATCCGCCACCATATCCTCCGCCTCGCGCTCTCGCAAAGGAGAGGGTCGGGAGTCCGATCAGAGCAATCACGATAATCGCGGCAATGAGTTTTGTTGGGTTCAAGATACACGTCCTTTCTATCAATCTCGCAGGCCAAGAAACGACACACAGCTATCCTAGCAGAATCAGCACCATGAAAACCTAATATTCGAGAACTGCCAGACGGTATTATGTTGTGCCGTGGACATGATGGTCGATCGATGAGGTAAGTTATAAAGGAGTGGCCCGGTACTGCGTGCATCAAGCGACCCGCATTTCTCCAAATGATCCTTCCAAGACACGCCGAGACGTGCCATTAGTCCGGGCGAGAGCCTTCGGAGGCCGCGCGTTGCGCGAGCAAAGAAGATCATCAGGCTCCATCTCCCTCCATCTTTTGTCTGCCCGGGATGATATGATAGGCGCTGCTTCCACAAAACGAATTGCTTATCCATATTTCTCAAAGGAGCCGATATCCATGAATCTGGCGCGTAACATCATCGGAATCTCGTTGGGGGTCCTGCTGTTCTCAGGTGCCGGCCTTGCGGCAGAGCCGGCTGAGGTCGAAAAGTTTGTGAAGGCTCGTGTTGATATCGGTGAGATGATGTCGAATTACTTTCAGGGTGGAGGGATGTTCAAAGAGGGACAGCGGCCATCAGCTGATCAGATGAAAGAAATGGGCGCGGATATCCACACGAAACTCGGCAAGCTCTTGGCAAAGTACGATCTGACGGTCGAGGAATATCGAAAACGCAGCCCGGAGGTCTTCGCCGATGAGGCGGCGGTCAAGAGCTATCTCAACGAGCATCCAGACATAAAGGCACGATACGAGGCGCTCCCGCTTGATCGGATGGGACGCGGTGGAAGCACCGGGCGGGGATATTAACCTGTACTATGTCACAGTGGTGAATCCACGATTGCAGCAGAAGCGTTCATGAAAAGTGAGGGTTAAGGAGGGTTAAGGAGGGTGTGAGGATGGACGGTAAGACATGTCATGTGCATCTGGTTCGGCTCGGGCTTCCTGGGCTCATTGTCGTCTTGGGCCTTTCCTTGGTCGGCTGTCCCCAGCCGATACCCAGGGTTTTGATTCCCGGTTCTGACGCGTCTCCCCCGACTATGGCCTGGCAGACGTATAACATGCAGACGAAGGAGACAAGAGTGATCGCGAAAGATGGCCAGTCTGTTGACGTGCCGTCCAGCGATCAATACGTGGTGACGCTGGCCGTGGAAGATCTCAACAGCGGCGTGAAAGATATCACCCTGAGCGGCAATGTCCATTACGTTTGCGAACATGGCGGCCAGGTCGAGGACAAAAATTTCCTCCTTGAAACGCAGGAAACTAAGCCTACTCCAGACCAGGAGAACAAAGTGCCCGTGACAGCCGTACTTGTCTATGCCGTGGAGTTCGGCAAGACGGGATGTAAGGAAAATTGGATGTTTGGCGGAGGGAAACTTTCCCTGGTGGGGAAGGCTCATAATTTCGTTGGCGGAGCTGAGATGAGGACGCTGTACTTTAATTTGAAGAAGCAACCATCACAATAAATTAGGCCTTGGCTGAAAAAATGAGACAGGGTTGCATTCATTTTCTTGCACGAGATCCGTTACCTCGGCAACACATATGTAAGATTGTTTGAACCAGAACAACCAGAAGAGCCAAGCCAGCCAGATCAATCTGTTTCAATAGTCTCGTCTGTCTCGCACAACTAGCGGCGCATTTATTGACTCTCCTCTGACCCCTCAATATAATGCCGCTCGCTAGTCGGCTTTGACTGCCTTTCCAGACAGTTATGACTTCTTTCTCCAAGGCATCAGTGGCGGAAACATGGGACAAGGTCCGCGTGGAGATTTCCCATGCCTTTTCGACTAAATCAGGAGCCGAGGTGCTTACGACCGAAGACCATACTCTGCTTGAACGGGTAGCCGATGCGGTAGTGAAACGAGGCATGGCTGCTCCTGCAACGGTGTTCTTGGAATCTCTCGGTCCCATGAACTTTCTCGGAAGCCAGGCGCTGTATTTCCTGACCCCCATCGTTGAATGGGCCTTTCAGGCGAAAGAAGTCGAGCAAGTGGCCCGGTTGCTCGAACGACGCGATACGATCTCCCGTCTCATTGCCATCATTGAAACGAAGTCTGCACCCAAAGCTTCTCCCCAGGCTCCTCAAGGAGCCTCCGCTCAATGACTGTGCCGAGTCCAGCAGCTATCAAGCCGGTGATCACCCACCCCCTCAACGTTATCGTAGCCACCGACT
Organism: Nitrospirota bacterium; assembly: GCA_963701855.1. Taxonomy (GTDB): domain Bacteria; phylum Nitrospirota; class Nitrospiria; order Nitrospirales; family Nitrospiraceae; genus Palsa-1315. Next base: position 457,887 of record CAVPBK010000009.1, on the reverse strand, counting down.
GTGGCAGCACCACGACCAAAGCCATTCTGATCGAGAAGGTCGGCGACGAATACCGGCAAACCTATCGAGGTGAAGCGCCGACGACGGTGGAAGCGCCATTCGAAGATGTGACGCGCGGGGTGCTGAACGCGATTGCGGAAATTGAAGAACTCTCCGGCCGGAAAATCCTCGATGGCGATAAGATCATCACGCCCTGTCGCGATGCGAAGACTGGAGTCGATATCTACATCTCCACCAGCAGTGCGGGCGGCGGGTTGCAGATGATGGTCACAGGCGTAGTGCAGAACATGACGGGGGAGAGCGCACAACGGGCCGCGCTGGGGGCCGGCGCCATTGTCATCGACGTGCTTGCGTCGAACGACGGCCGTTTGCCGCATGAAAAGATCGAACGTATCAGGACAATGCGGCCGGACATGATCTTGATGTCCGGCGGGACGGACGGGGGGGCGGTGACCCATGTGGTCGAGATGGCGGAGTACATTTCGGCAGCGGAGCCACGGCCCAGGTTTGGGGCGACCTACAAGCTCCCGTTAATTTACGCAGGCAACAAAGACGCGCAGCCGCAAGTAAAGAAGATCCTGGGCGAGAAAGCCGCGCTTGTGCTGACTGACAACATTCGTCCGGTGTTGGAACGGGAGAACCTCGCACCGGCACGGAACAAGATTCACGACCTCTTTCTCGAACATGTCATGCAGCAGGCGCCGGGCTACAAGAAACTGATCGAGATGGCCGGCGCGCCGATCATGCCGACGCCGGCAGCTGTCGGTGTCATCATGGAAACGATTGCCAAGCGGGAGCACCTGAACTTGATCGGGGTGGATATCGGCGGCGCGACCACGGACGTATTCTCGGTCTTTGAGGGACTCTTCAATCGAACTGTCAGCGCAAACCTCGGGATGTCGTACAGTATCTCCAATGTACTGGCCGAAGCAGGGCTCGCCAATATCATGCGCTGGGTGCCCTTCACGATCGACGAACAGACGCTCCGCAACCGGATCAAGAACAAGATGGTCCGTCCGACGACGATTCCGCAGACGCTGGACGAGCTGCAGATCGAACATGCAATTGCCCGCGAGGCGCTCCGGCTCGCCTTAATCCATCACAAGTCCCTTGCGACAGCCCTCAAGGGCATACAACAAGAACGCACGATTTCTGATGTGTTCGAACAGCAGCAGTCCGGTAAGACGCTGATCGATATGCTCAAGCTGGATTTGATCGTGGGAAGCGGCGGAATCCTGTCCCATGCGCCGCGCCGCGTGCAATCGATGTTGATGATGGTAGATGCCTATGAACCGCTTGGGGTGACGAGGCTCTCGGTGGACAGCATTTTCATGATGCCGCACCTCGGCGTGCTCTCGACTATCAATGAGAAGGCGGCGACCGATGTCTTCGTCCGCGATTGCATGGTCTATCTAGGGACCTGTGTCGCGCCGATCGGGCAGGGGAAGGATGGGGAACGGTGCGCAGACTATGCCATCACCTTTCCAGATGGTCGAGTGGACAAGGGGACACTTTCGTTCGGCGACCTGCGGTTGGTTCCCCTGGCCGGCGATCAGAAGGCCTCGATCACGATTCAACCGGTGAAACAAGTGAATCTTGGGGCAGGCGCGGGAGTCGCGGTCACGCGAGAAGTCCAAGGCGGTGTGGTGGGACTCTTGCTGGATGGGCGCGGGCGTCCGTTGCAGTTATCGACCGATCACGCGGTCAGAGTCGCAGCGCTCACGAAATGGTATCAGGCCGTGGATCTTTACCCGAAAGCAGGTTGAGGTTAAGGCTGAGGCTAAGAAGGACCGAGAGCAGTGCGTATTGTTCACCTAAACCTCGACCTTAACCTATTTTAACGATGGCTCATTCCTATACCCCAGGCTTAACCGTTACAGAGCACACAACGATCCGGCGACGGCGGATGTTGTCGCTGCCTGGTATCTTGCTGGTCGCAACCGGAGAGGCTGTGCGCGCGAGTCAGGCGGTGGCTCGTGCGGAATTGCCAGGGAAGGTCTATCCCCTGAATCTTGCCAATCAGTTGGGCGTAGCACCGGATGAGATTCACGAGTATTTGATCAAAAAGGCCGGCGATTCGGTGCAGAAGGACGAGATCCTGGCCGAGAACAAACCACTCATCAAGTGGCTCAAAACGGAAGTACGTTCGCCGATCACCGGCGTCGTGGAATCCCTGTCGGCAGTTACGGGGCAGGTTCTGTTGCGGGAGCCGCCTCGCGTGTTGGAGTTGCTGGGCTATGTCGATGGGCGAATCGTCGAGGTGATTCCGCAGCAAGGTGTCGTGGTCGAAACCGATTGCAGTCTGGTGCAGGGCATCTTTGGCATCGGCGGTGAAACCAGGGGCGAGATTGTGATCGCGGTGACGTCACCGGACGAAGCGCTGACGCCTCGTCACCTCACCGCGGACATGAAAGGCAAGGTCGTCGTGGGAGGTTCCTTCATCTCTTCCGACGCGCTGGCTCGCGCGAAGGAAGTGGGGGTTGCAGGTTTGGTGATTGGCGGCATTCACGATAAGGATTTGCGAGCGCTGCTTGGCTACGACCTTGGCGTGGCCATCACGGGCACGGAACAGGTCGGTTTTACCCTGATTCTCACCGAAGGGTTCGGCTCCATCCCCATGGCCGGCAAAACGTTCGCGCTGCTTTCAGCCCATGCAGGACAACAGGCGTCTATTTCAGGCGCCACGCAAATTCGTGCCGGCGTCATTCGTCCGGAGATCATCATTCCCAAACAGGCAGACGCAGCGGGCGCTCACAATGCGGCCACCGTGCCGCAGAGGGAAGGGATCAGGATCGGCGACCAGGTTCGCATCATTCGAGACCCGTTGTTCGGCAAGATCGGTGAAGTTGCAAGTTTGCCGTCCGATCTCCAGAAGATTCCGACCGAGAGTGACGTGCGTGTGATGGAAGTTCGCTTTGCCGACGGCAGCAAGGCCGTCATTCCGCGGACGAATATTGAATTGATTGAAGGAGCCTAGTGCCCGTGAGAGGTGAAACATTAAACGTGAAACGTGAGAATGCTCGTTCAGTATGCGCGGGCATTCTGCTGCAAGTCGCTGCTCTTTGCCTGTCTGTTTCGCCGGTGCTTGCCCAAACCGACGCCCAGACGAAGATGTCTCTCGCGCCACCTCAAGACGTTCGGGCGTTCGACACCCCCAGTGATGGCGGCGGCAGTCTGACCCTGCTCTGGTCGCCCGCTCCTTACGATAGTGCCGTGGCCAAATATCAAGTCTTACTCAGCGAAGGAACCACTGTGCAAGATCCGGCTGCGATGAAAGTCGTGGCGGAGTTCCCTGCGAACCAGCGCTATGTCCGAGAATCGAAATGGCCTTGGTGGACGAGGCCGACGACTGGAGAGCAGCATCAGTTCACGCTGAAGAATGGAAGGGGAGTCGAGCTCAAAAACGGGAATGCGTACAGCATCACCGTGGCTGCCGTGCTGAACGACGATCGTGTCATCGCCACACCGGTTCAGGCCACACCGCAACCGAACTGGATCAACTGGAATCAGATGAACAATCTTCTGTTGGCGCTCCTGTTCGGCGGCATCGTGTTCTATGCCATTAGTACAGCCAGAAAACGGGAGATCTTCCTCCGGCGCATACCCGGGCTCGATGCTGTGGATGAGGCCATCGGCCGCGCGACGGAGCTGGGCAAACCGATTCTCTACCTAACCGGCGCCCACGACATGAGCGACCCTTCCACCATTGCTGCGGCGGTTATTCTCGGGCGCGTGGCCAAACGCACCGCAGCCTATGAAACCGATTTGCTTGTGCCCCACCGCGATCCCATTACCATGGCTGTCTGCCAGGAAATTACCAAACAGGCGTATCTGGAAGCCGGAAAACCCGATCTCTATAAAGACGACTCGAATTTTTTTATTACGTCGGATCAATTCAGCTATACCGCAGCGGTGGACGGCATCATGTTGCGCAAAAAACCCGCAGCGAACTTCTTTATGGGGCATTATTTCGCCGAGGCGTTGCTGTTGACAGAAACGGGCGCGAGCACCGGCGCGATCCAGATTGCCGGGACTGACTCCGATCACCAGCTTCCGTTCTTTGTGACGACTTGCGACTACACCTTGATCGGCGAGGAGTTGTACGCCGCCAGCGCCTATCTCTCCAGAGAACCGGTTCAGGTCGGCACGCTGCGCGGGCAAGATATCGGCAAAGCGCTGATCCTCGGTGTGCTTGGCATCGGGACCATACTGGCCACTCTCGGGGTGATTCTCGACGCGCAGTGGCCGAAATTATTTCTGGATTTTTTCCGGGATGTGAAATGATCTTCCTGCGCCGACAGGTTCCGCTCCTGATTACGCTCATCGCCGGGCTGGCGATGGCGGCGCAATATTATGTGCCGCATCCGGCTTCGGAGCAGATGCTGACCTCCGTCACGAAGTGGCTCCAGATCATCGGGGGGTTCGCGCTGGTGCTGGGCGTCAGCAGCCTATTCCACGTCCATGCCGCCAAGATCCGGCGCAAAGAAGCGGGTTGGGGCTATAGTTTTGTCCTCTATGTCAGCATGCTGGGCACCATAGCGGTCGGTTTCTGGTCGAACGGCAAGGAAGCCGTCGACGGCACCATGACCGCCTTCGGGTGGTTCTATAACTTCATGATGGTCCCGCTGCAAGGGACGATGTTCGCCATCCTCGCGTTCTTCATCGCCTCGGCAGCCTATCGGTCGTTCCGCGCGCGGAGCCGCGAGGCGGCGGTGCTGCTCATTGCGGCGGTGATTGTCATGATGGGCCGCGTCCCGCTCGGAGAATATTTGATCCCGCTCAGCGGCGACCTCTCTCAGTGGATCTTGAACGTGCTGAATGCGTCGGTGCGGCGTGCGATCCTGATCGGCGTCAGCCTTGGAACTGTCGCGCTCTCCATCAAGATCATCTTCGGCATGGAACGGTCGTATCTTGGAGGCGGAAAGGAATGACGTTATACGTTCAACGTTATTCGTTAAACGAAAAAGTAAGTCGATTAATGGTTAACGATTCACGAGCAACGGTCTCACGATGACCTTCGCTGAACGCATGCTGAAGATCGACCGGCGGATCATCTTCCTGGTGATCGGCATCTGCACGCTCTTGCCGCTGCTCTACCCGGTGGGATTGCCGATCAAGATTTCTCCGGAGGTTCATGGGGTCTACGACCATATCGAGTCGCTCCCTGAGGGATCTGTGTTTCTGCTCTCGCTGGACTTCGATCCGGCGTCGAAGCCCGAGTTGCATCCTCAATCGATTTCATTGCTGCGTCATGCCTTCAGAAAGAACCTCCGCGTGATCGCGATGACGCTCTGGGTCTCCGGCACAGGAATGGCCGACCAGGTCGTCACGCAAGTCGCCCGCGAGATGGGCAAAGAAAGCGGAAAGGATTATGTGTTCCTCGGCTGGAGCCCAGGTGGGACCGCCGTCATTATCAACATGGGGCAAGACCTCTATGGGGCGTTCCCAGCCGACTACAATGGCAAACCTACGAAAGGCTTGCCAGTACTGCACGGTGTCGCGAATCTGCGCGATGTGAACTATGTCGTCAGCCTGGGCGCTGGCAATCCCGGTGTGGAAGCTTGGTATGTCTTCGGTAAGGATAAATACAAGTTCGAGCTCGGCGGCGGCTGTACGGGCGTCATGGCGCCGGGGCTCTATCCGTTGTTGCGGAGTGGGCAGATCAATGGCCTGATCGGGGGCCTGCGGGGTGCGGCAGAATATGAAATTCTTATCGGACAGAAGGGCAAGGCCGTCGCCGGCATGGATGCGCAGTCGGCTACGCATCTCGCCATTATTGTGCTGGTCATCATGTGTAACCTGTTCTATTTCTCATCGCGCAACAGAGCCCGACAGCAGGGCCAGGCGGGGGCATAACGAGCGATGGCGTTTGAATTGATCGTCGGGGCGTGGGTGGCGACGGGGTTGACTCTCTTCATCTTCACGTTCCTCTATAAGGACAACCCGCTCTTTAAGCTGGCGGAGAATCTCTACGTTGGCGTATCGGTCGGCTATACGATCATCAAAACCTATGACACGGTGGTCGTGCAGCTAATCTGGAAGCCGATCGTCGAGAACGGGGAGTGGACGTTGTTGGTTCCAGTCGCCATCGGGACGCTCATGCTCACGCGCTATGTCCCCAAAGCCGCTTGGATCTCGCGCTACGCGTTTGCTTTTATCGTGGGAGTAGGATCGGGGCTCGCTATTCCACGGACGATCTCGTCCTTTATCTTGAAACAGATCGAGGATACGGTCCGCCCGCTATTGACGCTGGTACCGGGAGAAGGTGTCACCTTTACCTGGAATCTCCTGAATCCGTCCAGCAGCCTGAACATCATTATCATCCTGGTCGGCGTCAGCTCGGTGCTGTTCTACTTCTTTTTCTCCGTCGAACATACTGGGCCAGGCAAGGTCGTAGCCCGCACGGGCATCATGTTCCTGATGATCGCGTTCGGTGCAGCCTTTGGCTATACAGTAATGGCTCGCATGTCGCTCTTGATCGGGCGATTGACCGACCTCATCGAGTTCACCGACCCCTCCTATGGCAGGCCGAGCCTCTGGCTCGGAGGGTTAACCATCCTCATGTTGGTAGTGATGGCTCGCCGATCTAGCAGCAAGCAGCCCAAAGAAGAGTAGCAGGATGCTGAAAAAGTCCGCCAGCATTGTTCTCGCATCGTTCAGACCCTCAACGTACCTCAGAGGGTACGCCTCGGCCCCTCACTCGCTGCGGCCTTGCTGAACGGCCTTTTTGAGCATCCTGCAGGAGTGTTCTCCAAATGAACCAGATCAGCGGTTGCAGCAAGCGTAATTCCTTGGCTACAATGGCGGTCCAAGAAGGAGCGTCATGACTACTACGACCGGCACCGCTAACGATCCCAAACAGTGCCCCGCTCTTCGTAATCTACAATTCTCGCCGATCAAAGAAGGTGAAGAGCAGTACATGGTTCTATGGGATCCCACGGGACTGAGCAAGGAAAAGCTCGTGCTGCCGCTCAACTATTTTTTCATCATTCAGCATTTCGACGGCGAGCATTCGCTGGCGGAAATCGGAGCATTGTATCTCAAACGATTCGGTGAATTCCTCGTTCCCAGCAAGATGGATCAGCTAGTTTCCGACCTGAATGAAAAGTTATTCTTGGAAGGTCAGCGTGCTGAGGACGCTCGCCGGATGGCGCGGGACGCCTATCGGCAGACCCCGCTGCGCCGCGCGGCGTTTGCCGGGCGGGGCTACGAAGCAGACGGAACGAAACTGAAAAAACAGATTGATGGATTTTTTACATCGAAAGAAGGGCCGGACTTCAAACCGTCAGAACATGCAGGGAAAAAAATTAAAGGCCTCGTCGCGCCGACCTATGATCTGAAGCAAGCAGGGCCGGTCTATGCCTGGGCCTATAAAGAGCTGCAAGATGCGGAACAGCCGGATCTGTTCGTCATCATCGGCACAGCCTCTGCCGGATTGGATCATGTGTTTGCCGTGACGGATAAGGATTTTGAAACGCCTCTCGGGGTCGTCACTGCCGATCAACCGATTCTGAGTCAGCTCAAGGCCAGCCTCCCAACGTTCTTCGAGGACGATCTCTGCCATCAGTCGGAGCAGGCCGTGGAATTTCAGCTCCCGTTTCTTCAGGACATCGTGGGGAGCAAGAAGTCCTTTACCATCGTTCCGATCTTGAGTGCCTTCTCCGCGTCGAGCCTGGGAGATCCGACTGTTCGCCATTCGGTCGACCAGTTTTTGTCAGGACTTCGAGCGGCCCTCATGCAATCGGGCAGGGACTACTGTGTGATTGCAGCGGGAGAGTTGGCGCATCTGGGTATGCGCTACGGGGACAAGGCCCCTCCGACGGACTTCTCCTTTCATCGCTGCATGCAGTTCGACCTGGAAATGCTGAAGCCGGTGGAGGAGCGACAGCCTGAAGAGTTCGCCAACTACATCAGGAAAGAGCAGGACCAGCGCCGGATCTCCGGTTTCTCACCCATCTATTCGTTGCTACGGCTGATCGAGGCGGAGAGTGGGCAGGTGTTACGCTACGACCGCGGGATCACCGACCAGTACAACTCGACGGTCACGTATGCCAGCATGGCCTTCTTCTAGCTTCGGCTGCTGAAACAGATTCCCAGCTGCGTTCTCACCTCGAAAAACATCCTCAACGGACCCTCCGGAACGCGCTCTCACCGACTCGTGCGGCGCGCAAGACGTGGTAGCCCCCTATTGTCGCTCCGTGCGCCCCCGTGGGTGACGCCTGAGCGGCCTGGAAGGCGCATGGTGGAGGCATGCTAGAATTAAAAGATGGAAGCTCGAATTCTTATCAGTCTTCTTCGGGGCCCTCGCCATTGGATTCTCTGTCTTTCAGCCTGTGGTTACGTACCTGAATTTCATCGATGAGTTTATAGCAAGTTGTCAAATTGAGAGGCCTCAGTCGAGTATTAAGCTTTACAGGAGTAACGGTGGAGCAATGACATCATTTGGGTATAATGTCACTATTCAAACTCTAGGTTCAGAAGAGCAGGAGTTTTTTCGCTCCTATGACTCACCTGCAATCGAGTCACTTTCCTGCTCCGAAGGAACGGTAACATTGAAACCATTCGAGAATTCATTCGACCACACGGCACAAGAGTTAACCTTCACATTTCAACAAATTGAAGAACTCAAAGGATATCCGATGAGATTCTTCGAAGGGAAGGTTTCTGAACCAGGGGGAAAGAAGTTTCCTGAACCGCACCACTACGTTGTGGGCGCTCTGGTGGGCCTCATTGCGTGGGTTCTGTACCGGGGCTTTCGGCCAAAGTCATTGCGGGAAGTTGAAAGTTAGGCCAGAAATAAAGATCAGCGAGGTAATGTTTTGGTTGGCGTGAGACAGACGTTTTCTTCTAGCCATTCGCTATAGGTTAACAGCCATCTGTTCTTCGGGTATTCCTTCACCGTTATCGTCATCAGCTCCAGGGGATTGTCGGCTTCTTCTCGGACGGCGGCGACGATCTTGTCCACCACCTCCATGCCACGAAAGACCTCGCCGAAGACCGTGTTAGGTCCGATTCAAGCAGCTGATGTCGTTCACAGTGTAAAGATTTACCGAGGGTTCCAGGAGCCTGTCCGAGTAATGCCATTCTACTGCGGCAAACGATCTACTGGCATCTGCGTCGTACTCGGCCCGAAAAAATCCTCAACGTATTCCAGCTTGGAGTCAGACATTTAACGCAACGGATATGAGTACGATGTATCCGTATGCCTCCCACAACACCATACCATCGGCTTTCAGCAGCTGAACGCGAGGAAGTCAGCCGAGGGCTTGCGCAGGGAGCAAGTCTCTCGGCCATGGTACGGCGGTTGGGTCGGGCGCCGAGCACCGTCGCCCGCGAAGTCCAGCACAACAGCGGGAAGAGCGGGTATCGCGCCTTCTCGGCTGGGAACCGCGCGAACGCACGTGCCTCCTCCCGCAACCAGGGCAAGCGTCGGTTGACGCGCGACGATCGCTTGCGAGTCTACGTCATGGAGAAATTGCGGAAGCGCTGGTCCCCTCGTGAGATCGTCAAGCGCATCGCCACAGAGTATCCTAATGATAGGACCATGCGCATCTCACACGAGGCCATCTACCGCTCTATCTACGTGCTTCCTCGCGGGTCGCTGAACGCCACGCTCATAAAGGCGTTACGGCAAGCGCGCGCCTACCGAAGAAAACGGAAGAGTAGGAACCACGAAGAAACACGCGGCAAAATAGTGGCGAGGCTCTAGATCGAAGAACGACCTCCTGAAGTAGCTGACCGCGCCATTCCCGGCCACTGGGAGGGCGACCTCATCCTGGGCAAGCATCAGCGCACTGCGCTCGGCACCTTGGTGGAGCGCACGACGCGCGATACCATTCTTGTCCCGCTCAAAGCGAAAGACGCGACATTGGTGCGGAAAGCCTATGCGAAAGAACTCAGATCGTTGCCTCGGGAGATCACGAAGACCCTGACCTATGATCAAGGCAAGGAGCTGAGCGAACACAAACAGTTCACAATTGATACCGGAATGACCATCTACTTCGCGCATCCCGGTGCTCCGTGGGAACGAGGCACGAATGCAAACACCAATGGCCTTCTCCGCCAGTACTTTCCGAAAGGGACGGAGTGCAACAAGGTCTCGACTCGGGAAATTACGCGGGTCCAGCGAGAGCTGAATGACCGTCCCCGTGCCGTGCTACACTGGCAGAAACCTAGCGAGGTCATTCATCACCTCGTTGCGTTAAAAGTTTGAAACCAAGGAGCAATTCGACGATCGAGATGGTGTTGATCGGCGCGTCCTCCTAGGATAAGACACCATCTAGCATTATCGCTGAGGACCAGGCCGCAGGGTATACAGCTTGTACCATGCGTGTTAACATGAAAAAGTATGTTTTCCCGTTCTAGTTGATGTAGATGTTTAGGCCTATCCCCACACCCGCCTTCTCTCGCAGGATTCCATACAGGCTCATTGCCTCTGTGGTCCTGATCCTGGCCCTGGTGCTCTCAGTGATTTTGCTCTTTAGTTTGGAGCAGGAGAAACTGCTGCTCCAGGGGCTCACACAGGGCAAAGCCGTTCCGACAGAATTATTCCCCGCACTGTGGCGGTCGCGTTACGATCTGATCGTCGTCACCGTGCTGATATTTTTGGTGAGTGCGATCGGAATCGCGGCGGTCATCACCTTCCTCCACTACGACAGCACCAAACGGACACTCGAAGAAGTGAAGGGGCTGGCGCGGAACATCCTTGAGAGCATTCCGACCGGCGTGCTCACGGTGAATCCCAACGGAGTAATCACGGTGATCAATCCAACGGCGGAGGCAGTCCTCAAACGATCGGCGGCGGATTTGCTCGGGAATTCGTACGAAACCGTATTTGCCAGGGGAGAGACCATCCGAGCAGTGCTTGAAGGGGCACTCAAGCGTCACCAACATGTCAGTCAGAAAGATTTGCCCTATGAGAGCCAGGACCGGACCCCGCACACGATTCGGGTGAGCACAGCCAAGCTCACAGGGGACGATGCAGAACCGGCCGGCGTCATCCTGCAGGCTCAGGATGTCACCGAATGGCTTGCGCTCGAGCAACGAGTCCGCGTCGCAGATAAGCTGGCCGCATTACACACGTTGTCGGCGGGAGTGGCCCATGAGTTGCGGAATCCCCTGAGTGCCATGGACCTGAATCTCCACCTCTTGGAAGAAGAACTCAAGGAGGCGCGTTCCCTGCCGGAACAGGGAGCGCGTTATCTCCATGTCTTGAACGCGGAATGCCACCGCCTCTCAGTCATTCTCGACAACTTCATGAAGTTCGCCCGCCCTGGGTCGGTCGGCCTCCACGAGGTGAACATCTCTGACCTGATCGAGCACATCATGGCGCTGATGCAATTCGAAGCGGAGGAACGGAAGATCCGTCTCGAACAGGCGGTGGAGGGATCGTTGCCGTCCGTTCTGGGCGACGAGGCGGCCATCAGTCAGGTCCTGGTGAATGTCGTCGTCAATGCGTTTCATGCCATGCCAAACGGCGGCCTCTGCCGCGTCGTGGCCGAGGCCCGTCAGGCCCACGACACGCGCTGGCTCGTTGTGTCGGTGAAGGACACAGGAATCGGCATCAAGAAAGAAGAGCTCGCGCGGGTGTTTGAACCGTTCTACACGACAAAGTCCAGCGGAACCGGTCTGGGTCTCGCCATCGCCTATCGCATCATGGAAGATCATGGTGGCACCATCCAGGTATCCAGCACCCCGGGGATCGGTACCACCACGGTGCTGACGTTTCCTGTTGCAGCCGAGAAGGCGAAGTCCTTGGCGATGATCTCATGAAACCACGCGAGAATATTCTCGTTGTGGATGACGAGATCAATATCCGAGGGGCGTTGGTCACGATGCTCGAGAAGAAGGGGCACCAGGTACGCGGAGTGGCCACGGCAGAGGAAGGGTTGGCGAGCCTGGAAGCGGTCTCTGCGGAGTTGGTGATCACCGACCTCCGGATGTCCGGTATCGGGGGTATGGAGTTTTTGCGGCGTCTCAAAGACAGATGGCCGGATACGGAAGTCGTGGTGATGACCGCCTACGGGTCAATCGATACGGCAGTCGAGGCGATGCGCTGTGGAGCCTATGACTATCTTACGAAGCCCATCGATCGCGAACGGTTCCCCCTCGTCATCGCCAAGGCGCTGGAGCGACATGCGTTAACCACCGAGAACAAGCAGCTCCGGGATCGCCTCGAGACCAGGGCGTGCCTCGATCACATGGTCGGCGAGAGCGAGCCGATGCAGCGGGTCTACAATCTGGTGGAGATGGTGGCGGACAGCGATGTCGCGGTGTTGCTGACGGGAGAAAGCGGGACCGGCAAGGAACTCATTTCCAGGGCGATCCACCATAAGAGCCCCAGAGCCATCGGTCCGTTCATCACGATGAATTGTGGGGCCCTACCGGACAATCTTTTCGAAAGCGAGTTGTTCGGCTACGAAAAAGGCGCGTTTACCGGCGCCGCGATGACCAAGATGGGGCGGTTCGAACTCGCCGATGGCGGCACGCTGTTGTTGGATGAGGTGGGCGAGCTGTCCCTCAAGTCGCAAGTTGATTTTCTCCGAGTGTTGGAGACGAAGGAATTCAGGCGTCTGGGCGGAACGAAGCTGCTCAAAGTCGATACCAGGATTATCGCCGCCACCAATCGTAATCTTGAAGAAGCAGTCAACCAAGGAGACTTTCGAGAAGACCTCTACTACCGGCTCAATGTCGTGCCCATCCACCTCCCGCCGATCCGGGATCGATCAGATGATATTCCCCTGCTGGTAGACCGGTTTCTCACAGAGTGCGCTACCCAGCATCACCGTGAGCCGAAAGACATATCAGAAGAAGCGATGCGGCTTTTGCGGTTGTATGGGTGGCCCGGAAACATTCGTCAACTCAGGAATCTCATGCAGCGGTTGGTGGTAACAGTCCGTGACAAGACGATTCAGCCGGAACACTTGCCGGAAGAGATTCAGGCCAGCAAGGAAGACTCTCGAACCATGCTTGTCACGCTAGGGACTTCCCTCGAAGAGATCGAGCTGAACGTGATTCGGCGCACGTTGGCAGAGGTGACAAACCACCGGGAAAGAGCTGCCAAACTTTTAGGGATTAGCCTACGGGCGCTTCAATATAAGATTAAGGAGTACGGCATCCGAGATTAACCTCCTCTCTCCGTTCCACGGTTTCAGACATCTTTCAATAGCCCACCCCCTGCTGATTCGCAAATCTTGCATGGTCAGGATGCCCGAATCCTTACGCGATAGGGAATCGTGTCCGGCTCTGCAAGAAATGCAGCCTTCTTACACCAATACTGGATCGAAATCTGCAAATCTTGCATGCGTCGAGACAGCGAGTCGTACCGATCCTCGTGGACGTCAACACCAAGACCCTAAGTCTGCAATTTCGTTCACCCGCGCGCGCTGATACATGGCGAGCCGTTCACGGCATTCTCCCTGCATTGACTCATGGTTAAGATCTTGTTCTCAGGCGCCATCTGATCCTGAAATCATCATTGGGAAGATATGAAAGCAAGACCTGGGCAGTCGTGAGTTCTGGCATTAATGAAAGAAACAAGGAAGAGTCGAAGAAACATGAACAAGAGGATCTCCGGAGCGTCGGATTCAATGTCCCCTAACCATTTGACTGAATCATGGGTCGATCGAGCGGCACGGTTGGAGAAGCTCCTGACTATCTGCCCGAGGGATATTCTGGTCAGGTGTGACCTCGCCTCGGTACTGGAAGAGCTGGGACAATATGAAGAAGCCCTCTTCAACTGGAAAGCTGTGTTAGCCGATGACTCGAATAATCTCAAAGCGAGGGAGGGGATGGCCCGCTGTCGGCTTCGGATCGGGCGCCCCCTGCAGTCGAACACATAAACAGAGAACTCATGCCGCGGCTCTAATTGAAAACAAGGAGGATCCAATGCATCTTGTAATTACAGCAGCGATATTAGCCGCTATCGGCTTCGGAGTGCCGGCTTGGGCTTATGAGGAAATTGCCGTGACGGACGGCGGAAGCCTCAGTGGAACCCTCTTCCTCGAAGGCCAGGTTCCCAGGCCGAAGGGCTACAACCTGATCACGCTTCCTGATCAAGTCTACTGCGGGCGGATTTCAGACGGCCAGGGGTGGAGATTGCTCCAGCCCTTCAACGCGAGTCAAGCCGGACAGTTCCGTGACGTGGTGGTGTATCTCGAAAATGTCGAGAAAGGGAAATCATTCTTGCACGAGCAGGCACCGCACATCGAAGCCAAGGATTGCCGGTTCCTTCCCTTCACGACCGTGATGCGCGAGAAGAGTGACGTGGTCGTCGTGAATATGGATCCGGTCATGCATGATATTCAGGCCTATGAGACCTCTCAGCTTGGCCCACGCATGCTCTTCAACGTGCCGCTCCCGATAAATCCGCACCATCCGCGAGACCTCAAGGATCGGGGCGATGACGCGGCAATGTATCACAAGCACCAGGCCGGCGAACCGATGAAGCAGTTCGTCAACCTGACGAAGGGACGCAAGGTATTCGTCATGCAATGCGGCGTCCATGCCTACATGGAGAGTTGGGGGCTGGCGATGGAAAATCCCTACTATGCGATGACCGACCAAGATGGTCGATTTGAAATCGGCGACATCCCTCCCGGCACGTACAAGATGTTGATCTGGCATCCGTACCTCAGCGGCATGAAGGAACAGACCATCATCATCCAGCCGAAGAGCCAAGTGACGGTGGACATAAAAATCCCCACTCCCACCGGTCGCCTGTACGCCAACGAGAAGTCGGACACTAATTATACTCGGTTTGGTATCACCGACGATGTCCTGAGCCACCTCGTGCCGACCTTAATTCGTCAGGAGCGGTAGCCCAGCCACACGCACATGCAGAATCTGTTTCTTCTAGTTTTCGCAAGTTACATAGGCGGACTGCTTCTCCCTCTGTGCTTTCCCACCAAGCCAGCAGTACAAAACATCCTCGCGCATGGGTCCGCCGGTCTGGCCAGTGGAGCAGGCATCTTGCTCGGAGTGACCGGCCTCTTCGCACCGGAACCCTGGACCGCTTCAGTACAATCCACCATTCCTTTTCTGAGCTTCGCAATCCGACTCGATCCCTTAGCGTCGTTATTCGTATTGACCATCTCGGTGGCTGGCTTGGCCGCTTCGATCTATGCGATCGGCTACGTAACCAAATTTTATGGGCGTGCCTCGATCGCAGCGCTTGGGGCGCTATTTAACGGATTTCTTCTCTCAATGACACTCGTGGTCATTGCCGACAACGGGTTCTTCTTCCTGATCGTGTGGGAACTGATGTCATTGCTGTCCTATTTCCTCGTAGTGACGGAACACGAGAAGGCGGAGGTGCGTTATGCAGGGTTTTTCTACTTCGTCATGACACATCTCGGAACGGCGTTTATCATCCTAGCCTTTTTGATCTTCTTCCACGCAGGTGGGTCGTTCTCGTTCGAGGCCTTCCGGCATCCGGCGCAGCCTTTGCCCGAAGGGATGAGAACCCTGGCTTTTCTGATGGCCCTGATCGGGTTCGGCACCAAAGCAGGCATTGTGCCGCTCCACGTCTGGCTGCCCTACGCGCACCCCTCGGCGCCGTCGCATATTTCAGCCCTCATGTCGGGCGTGATGATCAAAACCGCCATCTACGCGCTCGTGCGAGTGTACTTCGATTTCCTCGGGGGCCAATTCCCTTGGTGGTGGGGATTTATCGTGCTGGTTATCGGAGCGGTGTCAGCCTTGCTGGGCGTGATGTATGCGCTGATGGAGCATGATCTGAAAAGTCTGCTCGCGTACCACAGCGTGGAGAACATCGGCATCATCCTGTTGGGCATCGGTGCCGGGATGATCTTTCAGACCTACGGCCTCACAGAATTTGCCGCCTTGGGGTTGCTGGCCGGGCTCTATCATACGATCAACCATGCCATGTTCAAGGCGCTGCTGTTCTTAGGCGCCGGCTCGCTGCTCTATGCCACCCACACGCGCAACATGGAGGAGTATGGTGGCCTGCTCCGACGCATGCCTTGGACCGGGGCCTTCTTTTTGATCGGAGCCGTGTCGATTTCTGCCTTGCCTCCCACCAACGGATTCGTCAGCGAGTGGCTGGTCTTTCAAAGTCTCTTCCTTAGTTTTCACCTCCCAGCGGTCTTGCTGAAATTCATGCTTCCGCTTGCTGCGGCAATGCTGGCCCTGACCAGCGTGTTGGCACTGACCTGCTTCGCCAAGGCATTCGGAGTCTCTTTTTTAGCCCTCCCACGGAGTTCCCATGCGCGACAGGCAGAGGAAGTGCCAATTACCATGCGTATCGCGATGGGCCTGCTGGCAGTGGTCTGTGTGTTGCTCGGCCTTGCACCCATGGTCGTCGTTCCGATGTTAGACCGTGTGGTCACGCCATTTGCCGGTCTGTCGATCGAGGGAAAAGTGCTGTCGCTGGATGGCTGGGCGCTGGCCCCGGTGAATGTGGAATTCTCCAGCCTCTCAACGCCGGCCTTGGCTCTGCTGCTGGTGGCGCTGTCGATGCTCGGGCTTGGGCTCGTAGCGGCATTCGGTGGTCTTGTGAAACAGCGCTATTACAAGACCTGGGGCTGCGGGATCAACCTCACGCCCCGAATGGAGTACACCGCGACTGGCTTTGTTCAGCCGATCAAACGAGTCTTCGCCGCGATTTATCAGCCGACGGTGAAGTTGGAGACGGAGTTGCTTGAAGAGTCGCGGTACTTCGCCAAACGTCGGCACTTCGAATTCCATATTGAGCCGGTCTTCCAGAAATATCTCTACGATCCCGTGGTCGCATGCTTCATCGGCATGGCCGATCGGCTAAGAGTCATTCAGGGGGGAAGTCTGCACCTGTACTTGGCGTATATCTTCGTCACACTCATCGCCCTGTTGTTATTCGCGGTGTAACCGGATGTTGCAAGCCATTATTCTCGTTGTTGCTCAAACGATTGTCTTGCTGACGGTCTCACCGTTCCTTGTGGGACTGATCAGGAAGGTCAAGGCGCGTTTGCAATTACGGCAGGGCGCCAGTGTCTTTCAGCCCTATGCGGACCTGGCCAAGCTCTTCCGTAAACAACCAGTCGTCTCCACCACGACCTCGTGGATCTTCACCGCGACACCATACATTGTGTTTGCTTCTACGCTAGCCGCCGGACTGTTGCTCCCAATCTTTGTGTCTATTACGCCGCTCGATTTTGTCGGCAACATTATTGCGGTTGTGTATTTGCTGGCGCTGGGGACATTTTTCCTGATGTTGGCCGGCCTTGATGCCGGTTCAGCCTTCGGTGGGATGGGAAGCAGCCGCGAGGCCATCGTTGCCTCCCTGACCGAACCAGCCATGATCCTCTCTATCTTTGCGATTGCGTTGACCAAGGGATCGACCAACCTGAGCACCATTGTCCATAAGACCGCACTGTTGGAAGGGATCGCGACGGACCCATCGCCGTATCTGATGGCATTGGCAGCTCTCTTAATCGTGGCGCTGGCTGAAACTGGGCGGGTACCGGTCGATAATCCAGCGACGCATCTTGAACTGACAATGATCCATGAGGCGATGGTCCTGGAATACTCGGGTCGCTATCTCGCTCTAATCGAATGGGCAGCCGGCCTGAAGTTGGCCGTGTTTCTCTCTCTGATCGCCAACGTCTTCGCACCCTGGGGAATTGCGACTACGCTGGCGCCCACCGCGATGGGGATCGGGGTATTAGCTTACCTATTGAAGGTCTCAGGGCTTGCGGTGTTGATCGGGATCCTGGAGTCTATGTTCGCAAAATTGCGGTTGTTCCGCGTGACGGAACTCCTGGGCGTCGCCTTTATCCTGGCGTTACTCGGACTGCTGTTCTTTTATATTCTTCGGAGCTGAACAGATGCAGATTTCTTCTCATATTGGATCGCAACTCGTCGACTTGTGCTCGGCGTTACTCCTGTTAACCTGCTTCGCCATCGTGGCGCAGCGGCGGCTCTCCGCCTGTGTCGACTTGTTTGCACTGCAGTCGGCCTTTCTCGTCTTAACGGCAGCCCTGGTGGCGTTTCTGACTGGGAACCACCATATCTACATTGCGGCTGGGCTGACCTGCCTGATTAAAGTGATCATCATCCCGCGGGTCTTGAAAAAGGTCATTGAACGTCTCAACGTCAAGCGAGAATTGGTCATGAACATCAACGTACCGGCCGGCTTGCTGATCTGCGGCGCCCTCGTCATGCTGGCCTTCTTTATTACGCAACCCATTCTTCCGCTTGGTTTTCTGCTCACCCGTGATTCTCTGGCCATCGCCTTCGCGATCGTGCTCATCGGCTTGTTCACGATGATTGCGAGACAAAAGGCTGTGTCGCAGCTGGTGGGCTTTCTGGTCATGGAAAACGGCTTGTTCTTGGGGGCTACGGCCGCCACCTACGGGATGCCCTTGATCGTCGAACTGGGGGTGTTCTTCGACGTGCTCATCGCGGTGTTGATCGCGGGGATCTATACGAATCGCTTACAAGACGCGTTCGACAGCGTGGATACAAGCCACCTCACCGTGTTGAAGGAATGAGTGAAGGGTTCATGACAATGATCGAAGTGGTTGTTTTGTTGATCGCCCCGCTCCTCGCGGGGGGGCTGAGCTTGATCATTCATCGGTCCGCACTGCTCCATGCGATCAACCTCACGAGTATAAGCCTGCTCGTGGCCTCAGAAATCATGATTACTCGGACTGTGCTGACAGACGGTCCATTCACGGCTTTGGGACAGTTAGTCTATCTCGACGCCTTGTCGGCCTTCATCCTCTTCATCATCGGGGCAGTCGGACTGGCCTGTTCGCTTTACATGCGTTCCTATATGGATGAGCAGGTCGCGCGAGGCGTGATCGCGCCCGGACGACTCAACGTGTTCTTTTTTCTCTTTCACATGTTCTTGCTGGCGATGGTGATTGCGACCATTGCCAACAGTGTCGGAGTGCAATGGGTAGCCATCGAGGCGACGACGCTCACCACGACTTTCCTGATTGCCTTCTGGCGACGACGAGAATCCTTGGAGGCCGGGTGGAAGTATCTCATCTTGTGTTCGGTCGGGATTTCTCTTGCACTCTTCGGCGTGGTGCTTACCTATTATTCATCGCTGCATGTGCTGGGTGATGCCAGCGAGGCCTTGAACGTGACGCAGTTACTGCCCGTAGCCGACCGGTTGAATCCGCATGTGCTGAAGTTGGCCTTCATCTTTATTTTGGTGGGCTATGGCACCAAAGTGGGGCTCGTGCCCATGCACAGCTGGCTGCCAGATGCTTACACTGAGGCGCCGGCGCCGGTGGTGGCCATGCTCGCGGGTGTCCTCGAAATTGTGGCGGTCTATGCGATCCTCCGCATGAGGATGATTGTCGACCACGCCCTTTCGCCTGCCTTCACCGGTGGGTTGCTGACATTGCTCGGGTTTGCCTCGTTTGTCACGGCAGCGTTTTTCATCCTTATCCAGCACAACTATAAACGGCTGTTCGCCTACTCCAGTATCGAGCATATGGGGATCGCCATGATCGGATTCGGGGTTGGAGGACCGCTGGGTACTTTCGGCGGGCTGTTGCATCTGCTGAACCATGCCTTTGCCAAATCGATGGCGTTTTTTGCCGCGGGCGACATTCATCGTCGCTTTCACACGGTGGAGATAGGTCAGGTGCAGGGGCTGGCTATCGCGCAGCCCTGGACGGCCATGGCATTGATGATTGCGGGGCTGGCCTTGTCAGCCCTTCCCCCTTTCGTGTCATTTGTCAGCGAAATGCAAGTGGTCTTGGCCCTGTCTGCGGAAGGGGCTCCGGGACAATGGTTGACTAATAGCAATGGCATGGTGGCTCTTGCCTCGTCGGGTCAGTTTAGCAGCCTGGGCCTCACCGGGCTGTTTCTGCTTTGTGCGATTGTAGCGTCCAGCGGCTTGCTCTATCGCATCACCGGCATGGTCTGGGGGATCCCCCCAGAAGGTATCGTTCGAGGAGAAAGCTTGACGTTAGGTCACCTACCTATGATTGTTTTCGCCGCGGCGCTGGTGGGATTTGGTTTCTTCATCCCTCAGTTCTTACGGCAACTGCTGGAACAGGCGACCAAAATACTCTTGCTTCATTAGGAGGGACGAGTGCTATGGCAGAAACGAGGATCTATGACAAAGAACTTAAGGCCGCTTTCCCGCTTATCGTGCAGGATGAGGCAGCGAAGGGAGAGTTCTCTCATTTTCTGGTCCCCAAGGATCTCTTGCCGGCGATCACCCATCACCTCCATACCCAACCGAGCTTGCATGGCCGGTTGACACTCTTATGGGCTGTCGACAATCGTCCTATTCGCGAAGCCTGTGGATTGCACTATCTGTTCACCCTGGGGGCTTCCCAAAGCTGGGTGGTGTTGTCCACTGAGCTCGCGGAGGGAGATCGGCTGTTCCCCTCCATCACGCCGCACATTCATGCCGCAAAGTGGTACGAGCGAGAGATTCGCGACATGTTTGGAATGATTCCGCAGGGACATCCGGACTTGCGACGCCTGATTCGGCACGAACACTGGCCAAAAGGGACACACCCCCTCAAGAAGGATTTCCCTTGGAACCGCGTCCTGGGTCGTCAGCAAGGCGAACACCATTTCCGCCGCATTGAAGGGGAAGGAGTGTTTGAAGTACCGGTGGGCCCAATCCACGCCGGTATCATCGAGCCGGGCCATTTTCGATTTTCCGTGGCTGGTGAACCCATCATGCAACTTGAGCTGCATCATTTCTGGACACATCGCGGAGTCGAGAAGCTGTTCGAGCAGCAAACATTGACCGCAGCGGTTCCATTAGCCGAACGAGTATCCGGCGATACGACGGTCGGCCATAGTCTTGCTTACTGCCAGGCGGTCGAAGCGCTGCTCCATTTAGAGGTGTCACGCCGTGGACGATATCTACGGAGCCTGTTTCTTGAACTGGAGCGACTCCACAATCATATTGGCGACGTGGGCGCGATCTGTAACGATACAGCCTACGCACTACCCCATGCCCATTGTGGCCGGATGAAAGAGCAGGTCATGCAGCTCAACGACAAGCTGACAGGCTCACGATTTCTTCGTGGAGTCAACCGGGTTGGTGGAGTCGCAATCGATCTCACAGCGGCACAATTGACCATGATTGTTGCTGAAATGGACCGGATCGAAAAGGACTTCTCGGAGCTGGAATTGATCATCACCCACAACGCCTCCCTAACAGACCGGCTGGAGACCACCGGTGTCCTGACGGAACGCACGGCCTGGGATCATGCGGTAGTGGGAGTCGTCGGACGGGCGTCGGGCCTTGATCAAGACCTCCGTCGCGATCGACCGTTTGCAGCCTACGATGAGCTTCCCGTCAAGGTGGTGAACTATCGCTATGGAGATGTGCGGGCGCGGATGCGGGTTCGCATGGATGAGATCCATGAGTCCATGCGGCTAGTCAGAGAGATTCGTTTGAAGATTCCGCAGGGGCCTGTCGCCGTCGAATCCAGTCGCAGGGCACAAGCTCGTGAATGGGCCTTGTCAGCCGTCGAAGGCTGGCGTGGTGAAATTCTGTACATGGTGATGGCGGGAGAGAACGGGACCATTCATCGCTGTAAAGTCCGTGACCCCTCGTTCGCGAATTGGCCTGCGATCCAACAGACCGTGCTCGGAAATATCATTCCGGACTTCCCGCTCATCAACAAAAGCTTTAATCTGTCCTATGCGGGGAATGATTTGTAAGAGAAGGTAAAAGGTCAGAGGCTGGAGGCCAGGGACAGAGAAGGATAACCCATAGCCTCTCGCCTCGTGCCTGCAAAGAGAGGAGGACCCATGTTTCGTATCCTCAAAAAGAGCCTGAGAGCAGGAGTTGTAACAGGCCAGCATCCCGCAGCCGCACCGACTGTGGATGCGCCGACATCGGAGGCGAGAGACAAAGCCAAGCCGTTCCGTTCCTCGCTGGCGTTTCGCGCGGTGGATACCGGCTCCTGTAATGCGTGTGAGATGGAAATGAATGCGCTGGCGAACCCGGTTTATGACATCGAGCGGTTCGGCATACACATCGCAGCGTCGCCGCGCCATGCGGACGCGTTGGTGGTTACGGGACCGGTCACCGTTAACATGGAAAGAGCATTGAAAGACGTATATAAACAAACGCCGGACCCGAAGATTGTCATCGCGCTCGGCGACTGTGCGATCGACTGCGGCATGTTTAAAGGCAGCTATGCCGTGACTGGCCCAGTGGCGCGACACATTCCTGTCGATGTCCGTATTCCCGGCTGTCCGCCTCGGCCAGCTGAAATCCTCAACGCACTACAAAAATTACGAGAGAGCACAAACTCAGACAAAGATTGAGCCAGCAAGTGATTGATTTTCACGACTGTTTACTTGACACACCTGTACCCTGTATCAAGTAAACAATCGTAACTTGAATTGGCCAAGTCAAACAAAAGCTAGGCCAGGGGGCGTTACTCTTTGACCGTCACGGTCATGGGGATCGGCTTCAGGGGATTGTCAAATTCATCGCGTGGGGCAGCGACGATTTTGTCCACCACCTCCATGCCTCGAAAGACTTCGCCGAAGACGGTGTAGGTTCGGTCTAGTCCGCTGCAGTCCGCGACACAGATATAGAATTGCGAGCCGTTATCGTTGGGGTCCCTTGTGCTGTTGCTCTCCCGTGGCACCTTGGCCATTGCGATGGCGCCCCGTTTATGCGGACGGTCACTGGTTTCCGGTACCAACCAGTAGCCGGGGCTACCAGACCCATGCAGGGAACGGTCGGAGTCCTTGCTCAACGGGTCGCCGCCCTGAATGATGAATCCGGGAACGACGCGATGGAAGGTGGTGCCATGATAGAACCCCATCTTGGCAAGCTTGAGAAAGTTCTCGACATGACGTGGCGCGTCGTCCGGGTAGAACCGAATCTTGATTTCTCCGAAGGGTGTCGTAATGGTCACGCGCGGATCGATTTTTTGAAATTGCATAGTCATACGACCAAACTAGCAAGGACGCAGCCTGGGAGGCAAGGCCTCAGAAAAGTGCTGAGTGTATACGATCGGGAGTCGCAGTAAAATGTTCTACCAACTCAGCACTTTTCTTGTTCCAATCCCTTTCCTGTATCGATTTTGATCCACAAGACTCCGCCCACGATGGCTACGGCTGCGGCCACGCCTAACGAGACCGGCCAGCCCCACTGATGGGCCAGCCATGGCGTCAGGGTCGGTGAGATGGCCCCGCCGATATTGGCGCCGGTATTCATGAGCCCTGACAGTGTCCCTGCATGGGTTTTTGACAGATCGGTCGTAGAGGCCCAGTAGGCGCCGACCGTAAAATAGAGCCAGCCAGCGCCGAATGACAGACTGGCGATCGCCCAAAAGGGAGAGTCGACGGCGCCACCTAGCGCAATCGAGAGCCCGGCCAGGACCATGCCGGCCATGCCGGCTACAGCCCGCCCGGTAGTGAGACCGTAGCGGGTCGCGAGTCGATCCGTCACCCAGCCGCCCAGAGGACAAAATACCAACATGGCCAGAAAGGGAGCTGAGGCATAGAATCCGCCGCGAAGCACATCGAATCCTCGAACATTTACGAGATATAAGTAGAACCAGGACAGATAGACGTAGGCGACATAGCCGAGGCAACTGTAGCTGATCACCAGCCACCAGATGGTGGGGGTCTGACTGAACGTTCGCCAGGGCACGGCTGTGGTCGTGGCCGGTTCATGTTTGAGCAGGGCCTGTTCACCCGCATTCACCCATGGATGTTGGTGCGGGTGGTTGCGCGAGAGGAGCCACCAGACGAGAGCCATTCCGATTCCAAGCAAGCTGGCAAGATAGAACACGGTCGGCCATCCCCAGTTCACCATCACCCATGCGGCAATGGGCGGAGTCATGGCGGAACCTAGCCCGATGCCTCCGATCGCGAGCCCGATGCCGAGGCCGCGCCTATCAGCCGGTAACCAGTTGGTGACGGCGCGATTGAAGGCAGGCAGCGCCACGGCTTCTCCCACACCCAGAGAAAACCGCACGAGCATCAGCGCGCCGACAACCCCGAAGAGGCTCGCGAGCGACGTGGCAGCCACCATGGCAGTGAAGGCTGTACAGATCGACCACCAGAGGAGTGCAATGGTGAGCACCACACGGACTCCCCAGCGATCGGCCAGCCATCCACCGGGAATTTGAAACAGGGCGTAGCCGGCGACGAAGGCCGAGAATACCCAGCCCATCTGTTGATCGGTCATCCCATAGGCCGGCATCATCTGCCGCGCGGTCACGGAAATATTGACGCGGTCGATATAGGTGACGACGCTGATGAGAAACAGCAGGGTGAGGATGAGCCAGCGGATCCGTGAGGGGCGAGTCGTCAGTGTGTTCACAAAGTTGAATCGTGCGGTCTGTCCATGGGCATGTCAGTGCCGGATTATACAGACTCCCGGCTTGAGTCACTACCAGCCCGCAATTTTCTTCATCACCGAGTGCCCCGTAGCGTGCTACGGGGCACGTCCGGCCTTTGCAGCCGAAGCGGCTGTTTCCGTTTTTCCGGTGTGTGCTCGATGCGCGTGATCGCAAACCCTTGCGCGCTCAGAAGAGACATGACAGACTGAGTCCATACGCGGTAGCCGCTCCTTGGGGGGTTCTCTGATCAGGGGTGATTGTGAATCCAAGGGGCGTGCTATTGGATGCGTCGTGTGTATTCAGAGCTATACTTTCGCGCCAAGAGCGCATTAAAGAGGAACCATGGCTAAGATTAAATCCGCTGAGCTAAAGTCCTTCCTTGAGATCCCGTATGACGAGCTTGAAGAAATGAATCTCAAGGCGGCACAGCGTGCCGAGAAGGCCGGCGCAAAAGAGCTGGAGCGGGAATATACGGCGTGGTTGAAAAAAGAGAAGCATATCAAGGCCGTGACGTTGTGTTTCTCGGATATTGAAGGCCGCCTTCACATGCTCGATTACGACAAGAAGTTTCTTCTAGAGTCGCTGGGGAATCTGACGTTTGACGGGTCGTCCATCCGTGGGTTCACGCCGCAACATGAGTCGGACCTGCGTCTTGAAGTTGACTGGCCGTCCATCCGTTACTTTCCGGCCGATGTGATTGGGGCAGGGAAGGTGATCTTCTTTGCGTCCGTTTTAAACGGTGATCGTTCGCCGTATCATAGCGACTTCCGTGGCGTGCTGAAATCGTACACGGAGAATCTCAAGAAAAAGCAGGGTATGACCGCGTATGCGGCCTGCGAAATAGAAGGCTTCCTTGTGGATGGGCAGAACGCCGAGCAACGCTATGGCGAGGACGGGTTTAAGCTCATCTCATCGGGCGGGTACTATCACTCCCTTCCGATGGACACGCTTCGCCAGTTCATTGATAAGTCGGCGGAGGCACAGCGTGCACTGGGCTTCAAAAACGAAAAAGATCATCCAGAGGTCGCGCCCTCGCAGTTCGAAATGAACTTTTCCTATGCGGATGTAGTGCGTGCGGCAGACCATGTGCAGCTGTACAAACTGATCTGTCGCCAAGCGGCTCGATCCATGGGGCACACGGCGACGTTCCTTCCAAAGCCATTCGTTGGGATCAATGGTTCCGGCATGCACACCAATTTTTCCTTGAACAAGAACGGTAAGAATATTTTCCACGATGCGAAAGGGAAAGATGGCCTTTCCGATGTGGCCTGGGACTTCATTCTCAAACTCCTGAATCACGCGTCCGAGATATGTCTCGTACTGAATTCGTCAGTGAATGCCTATCGGCGTCTGGATCCACATTTTGAAGCGCCGAACCAGGTCAAGGTCTCGGCGATCGATCGCGGTTCTATGATCCGCATTCCGATGGCCAACGAAAAAACGGCGCGCATCGAGCTGCGTTCAGTCGCCCCCGATGCCAATCCCTACCTCGTGCTATACACGATGCTCAGGACCGGCTTCGACGGGGAACGCCTAGAAAAGGACGAGACGACACCAGGCCCTGTGCGATTCCTTCCGAGTGACATCAATGATGCGATTGCGCTGTTCAAATCGTCAAAGTTTATTGCCGAGATCCTTGGCGAAGACAGCAAGAAAAAGTATGCGAGCTTCAAACAGTTGGTGGCGGATCGTTCTCCTAAAGAGCTCGGGACAAGGGTGAAGGCTTCGGAAGTGCTCTTTCACCACGAAGTCACAAACCAACTGCTCTGGAATCAGTTCTAGCCAACATTGGCGCTAGCTCTAATGATCAACATACTGGGCTAGCTCAGCCTGCCCCCTTTTCCTGTCCCATTTCCTGATCGGTTATCCCATAGGCCGGCATCATCTGCCGCGCGGTCACGGAGATATTGACACGGTCGACATAGGTGATGACGCTGATGAGAAACAGTAGGGCAAGGATGAGCCAGCGGATCTGTTAGGGGCGAGAAGTCAGTGTTTTCACAAGGTTGAGTCGTGCGGTCTGTCCATCGGGATGCCGGTGCCGGATTATACAGATTCCCGGCTCGCGGCACACTAGATGAGTGAGGAAAGCCTAATTGGTCTCCTGTGCTCTCGGAACAGAAGAGGGGATGGGAAGCTGATGATCTTCTGTGCTCGCGCAACGCGCGGCCTTAGCTACAGAAGTAGGTTCAGGTTGAGGCTCAGGCTGAGCACCAATCAATCCGTCTCGGTATTTTTTCGATCCTCAACCTCGACCTTAACCTTGGTCTTCCGATGGGACGCGCGCAGTCATTGGCTAGCGCCTGGCGAAGGAGTTTGCATTCGCCGGGGCTGTCTTGGATCAAGAGGATGGAGGAGTGCGTCACCATTATTATATGGAGGAGGTCAGCAGGGAATGTGCCGTGATGGAAAATGAATATATGAATGATTTAATAGCAAGTAATAATAGCAAGTTGTGACATGAAAGGTGATGTAATTAATCATGTAACAGAGGATAGGGGAAATGAGGGAAATTCCAGAGAAGAATGGGAAAATTCTAGAATGCCACGAGAGCGTGTCCTATCGCTGACCAGCCCAGCCGGCTTCGCACCCCACCCGGTGTAAAGACCCCGCTGCAAGAGCGGCTGGGCGCTCAGGTCAACACCACCCCAAGAAGAACTATCTCGCCCTAGAGGAGAGGGGAAAACGAACGAGCTTGGAGGGAGCATTTATACTTTGTCCGACGCGCGCATACTGGGACTATTCCAAGTATCCTTTGATCGTGACCTATCGACTGGCCTATTCTGAACCAGGATGATCAAAAAGTTTGAAAGGAGAGGAGAGATGAGAGCATTCTCGATTTCTGTCGCATCTGCCCCGCCAGTCGCCCACCGTGTCTGAGTCGTGTTCGAGCCGATCCTACCTGCTTTCTGAAATGTATGCATGTTACCAATCCATCCGTTGACACTCTGCTTTCCGCAAAGTAGCCTGGCACTATTTCTCCGTTCGCATAATAAGAAGGTATTGTATGGTTCGTCGAATGGTGTTTTCTCGGCCTCGCTATTTCTTTGGGAAGATATTGAGCGTCGACGATCTTACGGCGGAGCACATCTACTTCTTGGAAAAACAGCGGCTGAGAAATCAGCTCGTCTTTGGTGATGGGATTGTGTCAGGTTTGTCCGTGGCTGTCGGGAAGGAAGGGAGCAGTCAGCGGGTGGTGCTCAGTCCTGGTCTTGCGATCGATCCCACCGGTAACGAGATCTGTGTGCGTGACGTGATGATCTGTGCGCTGCCACCTTCGGGAAAGCGAATCTATGTCTGCCTCCGCTACGTCGAAGCCGAGATGAGCCCTGTTCCAACGATCCTGCTCGATTCTGACAATGTAGGCAATGAGGTTCAGAACAGCAGGATCGAAGAGGGGTTTGAAATGACATTTGAACCGACACTTCCGGCTCGAACCGCGTTGACCCTCGCGCTTGCGCTCTTACTCTGGAAGCGAAACCGCTGGACAGTCAGTTCCTCATTTCGCCCTCGTTGCGTCAAAGGTGGGAGCCGACGGTAGGAAGGAGGGTGCAGGCCAGCTGTATGCCGGCTCGCATTGCACCATTCGGCTCGGGACTGAAGCTATCAGGAACCAGCGTTTAGCTATGAAGCGCTTTTAATCGATTCTTGTCTCTCAGTGGAAAGATAGGTGAGCGATGCGACGTTTTCTCTTTGCAGTCTTCTTGGTAGTGGCCTGTGCGACAGTCGCGGCAGCGGATGCCATTGAGGATGCGGAGGCGGCGTACAATCGTGGCGATTATACAAGGGCGGCGCGGCTCTTGCGTCCCCTCGCTGACCAGGGCAACGCCAGAGCGCAGTTCAGTTTGGGTGTGATGTATGAGATGGGACAGGGCGTTCCCCAGTTCGACACGGAAGCTGTGCAGTGGTACCGGAAGGCGGCAGAACAGGGACACGCGTCGGCGCAGTTCAATCTGGGTATGCTGTATTTCAATGGGCAGGGTGTCCCGCAGAATGCTCAGGAAGCCGAGAAGTGGTTTCGGCTTGCGGCGAAGCAGGGCGACGCCTCACTGCAGTTCAATCTGGGTGTGATGTATGCCAAGGGACAGGGTGTCCCGCAAGACGCTTGAGAAGCCGTCTATTGGTACCGCAAAGCGGCGGAACAGGGCTACGCATCGGCGCAGTTCAATTTGGGCTTGATGTATAGCAAGGGACAGGGCATCCCACAGAACGCTCAGGAAGCCGCAAAGTGGTACCGTCTTGCGGCTGACCAGGGACATGCACATGCACAAAGCAATCTGGGCGTCATGTATTACGCGGGGCATGTTGTACCGCAGAACGATCGGGAAGCGTTCAAGTGGATTCGTCGGGCGGCCGAGCAGGGGCAAGCCAATGCACAGAGCAATCTCGGTTTGATGTATGCCAAGGGGCGGGGTGTCCCACAGGACTTTGCTCGCGCGTACATGTGGCACAGCGTCGCTTCTGAGGCGTTGGGCGGCGTTGATGGAAGGGAAGCCGAGAAGAATCGGGACCTTGCGGCCTCACAGATGACGGCCGCGCAGATTGTGAAGGCGCAGGAGATGACGCGGCGCTGTCAGCAGTCCAAGTTTAAGGTATGCGATTAAACCGGAGGTGCGATGCGCCATGCCGAGAGGGTAATTCTTATGACCATGAGTGCCACGATGACTGACTAAACTGCTCGATATTCAGCGCGCTGTCTTAGATTTGTTCTAGGCTGTGTGTTGGCTTTGTCAGGGAATGTGGTCGCTTTTATGGATGGTGGGCTCCCGGCTCAGGCGGGAGAGTCAGCACAGGGATAGGACGCGTCGATGGATCAGCATGATCATGCCGATGGCGCTGTCGACATGATGACCCCTCATCAAAAACATCTCGGCCCCCACATGAGATGGACGGAGTTGCGAACGGCGAATGCAGACGACGCCAAGCGTGCCGGTCAGATCGTGCAGACTCTGCGACAGACCCTTGCCAAGTACAAAGATTACTGGGCAGCCAGGGACGGCGGATATGTTCCCCTTCATCCAGAGCGAACGCCTAAGCATTATCATTTCGCCAATAAGCAGCGCCGATTCCTGGCAAAGATTCGCTTTGATCCCGCCGAACCGACCGCGCTGTTATATAAGAAGGCCGGGGATGGATATGAACTCGAGGGAGCGATGTATACCGCGCCGAGAGGCATGAGCGAAGACCAGTTGAACGAGCGTGTTCCTTTGAGCGTTGCGCAGTGGCATGCCCACATCAATATCTGTTTCACACCACGATGGCAGTGGACGCCGCATGACCCGGAAACAACTTGGGGGCAAGGGGACGGTTGCCACGGAATCAGAGTGTCAGCAAGCCGGCGGGTGGATGATTCATGTGTACCCCTTCGAATCGACTCCCGTAAAGATCTGGACCCATTAAGAGCGACAGATTGGAGTCAGTATGAGTCGTGACGGTGTGTCGTGCGAATGAGGCCTCAGCTTTGCAGGCCACTTGCTCCTTCTGAATTCCCCCCTGACCGTTGATCCTGTTCCTCCTGCTTGCAATTGCCCTATTCGCAAGTTCAGAATTTCCCCTTACGGCCAGTCCGTAGTCGCTGTGGTAGTGCCGAACAGTGGAAGACTTCAACAACGGAGCACTGCCATGACAACCGAGACATCGACAAAGAAACTCGCGGGCAAGGTTGCCATGGTCACGGGTGGATCGTGTGGGATCGGGGCGGCGATTGCGAAACGATTGGCGCAGGACGGCGCGGCCGTTGCGATTACCTATGCCGGCGATCAGACGAAGGCCGGTGAAGTGCTGCGTGCCATCGAGCGGACCATTTGCCGAGACGCAGAAGAGCTTCATGGCCCTCAAGCGCTATAGCAAGGGAGGCGAGATCGCAGACTTGGTCTCCTATCTCGCCGGTCCTGAGGCCGGTTTTATCACCGGTGCGAGTCTGTCGATTGACGGCGGATTCTCCGCTTGATACACCAGGGGGGCTGCAAAGGCGTAGTCTCTTGTTTCTCTGCCCTCTTTGAAGGGAGCCACTTTAACAAAAGGAGCACTCCGTGTGGAAATCACTCGCAGCAATGCCGATAGTCTTCTCTCTCGCCATTCCCGCAGTCGCAGTCGCTCAAGAAACGCCTGCCGGAGAGAAATCGCAAGCTGAACAGACCGTGGACGCCATGAACGGGGTGTTCGGTGTGCATCCTGGAGCCCGCGCTGCGCATGCGAAGGGCATCGTCCTGGAAGGATCGTTCACTCCAAGCGCTTCGGCCGCGGCTGTGAGCAAGGCCGCACATCTTCAAAAGAAAAAGGCCGCAATTCCCGTGACCGTTCGGTTCTCCGATGGCCCGGGAGTGCCGACGATTCCGGACACCGAACCGGGGGCAGGTCCTCGCGGTATGGCAGTAAAGTTTCATCTCCCCGACAAGTCGGTCACAGACATTGTGGCCCATTCGTTCAATGGATTCCCCGTCGCGACGGGCGCTGAGGTGAGAGACTTATTTCTGGCGATCGCTGCGAGCAAACCCGACAGTCCCAAACCGACGGCGCTCGACACGTTCTTGAGCACTCATCCTGCCACGAAGGCCTTCGTAGAATCCCCGAAGCCGCCCCCTGTGAGCTTTGGGACCCTGGCCTATTTCGGTGTGAATTCATTTAAGTTCACGAATGCGAAGGGGACAGCCACCTTCGGGCGCTATCAGCTTCAACCTGTGGCTGGAGTTAAGGTTCTCACCAGCGGGCAGCTCTCGAAGAAGGGTCCTGATTATCTGGCCGAGGAGATTCGCGATCGGGTTCATCACGGTCCGGTCAAGTTCAAAGTACTTCTGCAAGTGGCCGAACCGGACGACAAGATCGACGATCCCACGATTGCCTGGCCGGATTCCCGTAAGAAAATCGAATTGGGCAGCCTTGTGATTACCAAAGCGGTGAAAGACAGTCAGGCCGCAGAGAAGCAGTTGCTCTTCATGCCGGGAGCGCTGGTTCCAGGCATTGAAGCCGCCGACCCGATGATTGCCGATCGTTCGGCGGCGTATATCGTGTCGTTATCTCGGCGGGCGAAGACACAGTAATCAGGCCGGAAGCAGGATGGGCAGGGGTTCTCCCTGCCCATCGTCTTCCTCGCTCGGATCGGCGTGATCAGGGGAGGAACACATCATGAGCACACGAGAGGCTATTCAATCCCACATCGATATTCGCCGCAGTTATCAGCGGTTTCACACACAGATCAGTTGGCTCGATTCCCATCATAGCTTCAGTTTTGCAGACCACTATGATCCTCTGAACACCCATCATGGACTGCTTCTGGTGAGTAATGATGATGTGGTGAAGCCCGAGATGGGGTTCCGTACGCATCCTCATCACGATATGGAAATTGTGACCTGGGTGCTCGACGGCGAACTTGAGCATAAAGATTCGGAGGGCAATATCGGCATTCTCTATCCCGGGTTGGCCCAGCGCATGAGTGCCGGTACCGGGATTCGGCACTCGGAAATGAACTCGATGGATGACAAGGACGTACACTTTATCCAGATGTGGGTGCCGCCGGATACGGAACATATCAATCCGAGTTATGAGCAACTGGACATTAACGGAGCGCTGGACCGGGGCGGCTTGATCCCCATCGCTTCAGGGCGCGGCCATGAGGCCGCCATCTCCATCAAACAGCGAGGTGCGGTGCTATGGGGTGGGCGACTCAAGCCCGGGGAGTCGGTGCAGATCCCCGATGCTCCGTATGTGCATCTCTTCATTGCCAAGGGGGGTGCCGAACTCGAGGGTGCTGATGTGCTTCACCACGGCGATGCCGTCCGTCTCGTGGCAGCCGGCGCGCGGCGACTGACGGCTGACGCCGGCAGGGGAGCGGAGGTGCTCATATGGGAAACCAATCAAGACCTGGAAGTCTAAAGAAAGAACGCAAGAGCGGATGATGCGGCTGGATGGAAAAGTCATTCTTCTCACCGGGGCTAGAGGCGGACTGGGTTCTGTCGTCATGCCGATTCTCTCCGGAGCGGGAGCGACGATCATGATCGTGGATCGGGTGCTGCCTCAGGACGTCATTGAGCGGCGAGGAGGATTCGCGGCCGATGTCACGAATGAGGCCGAGGTGATGCGGGCGGTGGCGGACACGGTGAAACAGGCCGGGCGAATCGATGGTGTGATCAATCTTGTGGGAGGGTTTGTGTCGGGAACGGCCGTCGACACTGATGCGGCGCAGTGGGAGAAGATGCTCTCGCTGAATGTGACGTTGGCGTTTTTGTTGTCTCGGGCAGTGATCCCACATATGACGGCCAGGCGGAGGGGCCGTCTTGTGCATATCGCGGCGCGTGTGGCGCTGGAACCGTTTCCCGGAGCGGCGGCCTATCTCGTGGCGAAGTCGGCGCTCGTCTCGTTGATACGAGTCCTGGCGCTGGAGTTGGAAGGAGCCGGGGTTACGGTGAACGGCATTCTTCCTGGAACGATCGACACGCCGGCAAACCGGGGGAGTATGCCCAATGCCGACCGATCCACCTGGGTAAAACCGGAGTCGATCGCGCAGCTGCTCGTGTGGCTCATGTCTGATGACACGGCTGCGATCAACGGCGCATTGATTCCTGTCGGACCATCGTAAGATGATGTAGAAAGGAGGCATCTATGAGCGATTATGACGAAGATCAAACGGTCTTGAATCAAATCCAGAAGCTGGTGACAGAAGAGCATCGACTATACGCGCAAGGGACGGGAGGGGCGTCGCCCGGCGCCGACCGGGAGCAGCTCGCGAAAATCCAAGTTGAATTGGATCAATGCTGGGATCTGTTGCGGCAGCGCCGAGGCCTGCGTGACGCCGGTCAGGATCCAGGCATGGCTCAGGTTCGTCCGCCGGTCGTCGTCGAGAACTATGCGCAGTAGCGGGTTGATGTGAGCAGAGAACCGGCTTTTCACCGGTCGACATGGATGATGGCGCAACCGTGTCGACCGGAGAGGTCACCCGTTTGTGGCCGTCGACAGGGTACCCCGGTGTGTGGGACAAAAGAGGATGGAGCAAGCGGTTGGGTGAAGATACAGCTTCGAAGGGTGAGCGACATTGTGTTGAAACATAGAGGAGGAAGAGCATGGCCGCAAAGATGAAGATTCCCAGCGCAGCGAAAGCCAAAAAGTACTTTCGGGACAAGCTGTCCTTCACGACCGGTCCTGTTGAGTTGGAGCGGTGGATGAAGCAGGGCCAACCTGTGAATGTCGTAGACGTGCGGGCCGCAGAAGATTATGCCGAGGGCCATATCCCGGCAGCGGCCAATTTGCCGAAAGACCAATGGGGTAACGCCAAGCAGCTCAAAGCCATCCTACGCAAGGATAAGATCAATGTCCTCTATTGTTATTCACACGTGTGTCATCTTGCGGCATCGGCGGCAGTGGAATTTACGAAGAAGGGCTACCCGGTGATGGAGTTGGACGGAGGCTGGCGCTGGTGGAAAAGCGACGGGTTCGAGATCGAGAAGTAAGGGTTTCCACAACCCGGCGTGCAATTGTCAGTTCCACACATGGACAAGATTTGAGGGTCCGGCCTTGTAGCAATATCTAGATGATCTCAACCAGGTTGTTTCAGTCCTGCCAGCGGCCCTCCGGTGTGATCCTCATTGGTTTGTGAATCGTCGTTCCTCTCTCGTGACCGTAGCGGGCATCGAGCAGGTATTGCCATCAGCGTCGTCATGGAATTAGAGCTTTTCGATACAGGCCTCGCGCGGGTGTGGCCGCCGGCAAGTGTCCTTTCTGTGAGGTGAGGCGTATACTTCAACGGTTTAGTATTGGGGTAATGAACGGAATTTCTGAGACGGGTTACGGGACAACGTGACTTTGTCGATACCGATGCAGATCTTCATAAAGGGCGATCGAAGTGTATGACGGGTCTTGCTGAAAATAGCGCCATACGGCGTGTGATGGTTGGCACCGACCGTTCTGAAAGCGCCGACCGCTCCGTCCGCTGGCTGCCGATTCGCCGGCTAACGCAGAGCTGTTCGTGGTACAGGTGCAGGTTCCGCACTATCCGGCTGCCACAAAATTCAGCGCAGCCGAACGGACACGCTCTGCTGCCGCTGACGATGAGCTGGCGGTCTAAGTGCGGCAGGTCGCCGGGGAGCGTGGCCGTGCCTTAGTCGTGATGGATGCCGATCCGGCTTCCGCGATCGTCCGCGCCGTCGAGCAGGAAGCTGTCGATGTTCTCGTGGTCGGTAATTCCGGCATGGCGGGACGGAAGGAGCTTTTGCTCGGCAACGTACCGAACCGCATCAGTCACAATGCCCGCTGCACTGTGATCATCGTGAACACCTTCCCGTCTGGCGGTCAGACTGCATTGGGCTCCGGCCAGGACGTTCATCTGTTGAAAGTTGAAGTCCCGCCTCTTGAGCCCCGGCTGCTGGCTCGAGCGGCGAGGATCGCCAGTGTGATGGCGAAGCACGGTCTCAAAGAACTGTTCGGTCAATCCGGCGAACGGGACGTGACCATCCGCCGCCGACAGGCTAAGCGTCTCCGAGAAGCCCTGGAGGAATTGGGTCCGACATTTTCGAAATGTGGCCAAGTGTTGTCGACCAGACCGGATCTCTTTCCGGTCGAGTACATTGAAGAACTGGCCCTGTTGCAGAGCCGCGTGCCGCCGATGCCCGAGAGTGAGGTTGTCCGGGTCTCGGAGCAGGAATTGGGTGTACCGTGCGCGTCATCGAAGCGGTCGAAACCCTCGTCGGGGCTCGCTCCGGTGAAAAGCTTGTGGTGAATTTCCGGGCGAATACCCTGAGGATATGGTCCACCGCACGGGACGGCGTCTCGTGCTCGGTCTGACCGCTGCGGCGAGTATTTTGGCCGGCGGACTCACGGTCACGGCGGCGGGAGTTGCGGATTGGGCTCCGATCACGTTCGGGATCGTGGCCGGTCTCTTGACCATCGGCCTGGTGATCGATCTGCTGCGAGGGCGGTGAAGATGAGAGTGGGTGATGAGGCAGGTCGATTCCGTTACGAAGATTTCGTGCCGCTGCGCTTGATCGAACGCAACATGGCTTTTTCCATCAAATAGGCCAGGACGGTCATTGCCATGCCAACCAGCCAGCGCTCGACGTGCCGCTTGGCAGGCCTTGTATCGATTGTGTCCGTAGACGCGCTGTTCTTCATAGGTGAACGACCGTATCCCAACTGAGGCAGAAATGTCCAATCACGATGTGACTCATGATGCCTGATCGTCTCTCAGCGTGGCTGGAGAATCTGGGTCTCGGGAGCTACCGTGAGGCATTTGAAAAAAATGCGATTACGTGGGATATCCTCCCCGAGCTGAATCAGGGCGACCTGGAATCGCTGGGTGTGTTACTGGGACATCGGAAAATTCTCTTGCGCGCGATTGCGCAATTGCCATCGCGCGCTGACGTGGTGGGCCCGGGATCTCTCCCCAGCGCCGTCAGTCCGAGCCCGTCACCATCCCCTCCCGAACGAGATCAAGCCGAACGTCGTCAGTTGACGGTGATGTTTTGTGATCTGGTGGATTCGACCGTTCTGTCTCGCCGTGTGGACCCTGAAGACCTCCAGGATATTATCCGACGTTTTTTAGACGGCTGCACCCAAGCGGTCGGCCGGTTCAACGGCTACATCGCCAAGTACATGGGTGACGGGATGTTGGTCTATTTTGGATATCCCCATGCGTACGAAACCGATGCGGAACGAGCCGTCTATGCCGGATTGGCTATTCTGGATACGGTGAAGAGACTCACTCA
Source organism: Nitrospirota bacterium (assembly GCA_963701855.1). Lineage (GTDB taxonomy): Bacteria > Nitrospirota > Nitrospiria > Nitrospirales > Nitrospiraceae > Palsa-1315. Next base: position 421,898 of record CAVPBK010000009.1, on the reverse strand, counting down.
AGAAAATCCCCATCCGGAGTTTGGTATTGCTGCACGTATTGGAATTGCGACCGGTCCGGTCGTTGTCGGTGAAGTCATGGGGCAGGACACCGCCAAGGAACGGTCGGTATTCGGCGAAACCCCGAATCTTGCCGCCCGCCTTCAGGCCCTGGCACAACCCAATCAGCTGATCATCGACCCGGTGACGAAACGTCATGTCGGCAATGCGTTCGATGTCGTGGATCTTGGCGCCTTTTCTCTGAAGGGATTCGACAGTTCAGTCCAAGCCTGGCAGGTGCTGAGCAGTAAGTCGTCGACCAGCCGGTTTGAATCCTATCAAGCCATTCAACTCACCAATTTCGTCGGCAGAGAAGATGAGGTCGCTCTCCTCTTGGGTCGCTGGCGTGAAACGATCGGCGGCGAAGGGCAGGTGGTGCTTCTTTGTGGTGAGGCCGGTATTGGAAAGTCGAGAATGATCCGTCGTTTCTGTGACCGTCTCTCCAATGAGCAGTATCAGAGGGTGCAATTTCAATGTTCGCCCTACCATACCAATACTGCGCTCTATCCCGCGATCAACTTTCTGCGGGAGATCGCAGGACTCACGAGTCAGGACAGTGCCGAGGTGCAACGGCGGAAGCTCGACGTCATGGCGAGCGAGAGCGGCATCGATAACGAGGAAGCCATTTCTTTGCTGGAGGATCTGCTCTCGATCCCGGGAGATCACCGATACCCGCCGCTCAATGTGTCGGCTGAAAAACGCAAAAATATGACGTTGGAAGCCGTCGTGCGTCATCTACAAGGACTGGCCGATCGTTCCCCCCTGTTGTTTATCGTGGAAGATGCCCATTGGCTCGATCCCACCACGCAGGACCTCATGACACGCATCATTGACCGCATCCGGCAGATGCGCGTGTTGTTGGTGATCGCTTTTCGTCCCGACTTCAAGCCGGTGTGGGCGGACTATAGTCACGTGACGTTCCTGACGCTTAGCCGTCTTCCACGTCGACAGAGCGCCGAACTCGTGGCGGCGCTGACAGGAGGAAAGGTGCTGCCTCCCGAAGTGCAGCAGGCGATTTTGGCGAAAACCGACGGCGTGCCTCTCTATATCGAAGCGCTGACGGAAAATGTGGTTGAATCCGGACTGCTGGCTGAGGGGAGCCATGCGTTTACGTTGAAGGGTCCATTACAGGAACTGCCTATTCCGGACAGTCTGCACGCGTTGCTCATGGAACGGGTGGACCGATTGGGACCGGCCAAAGACATTGTCCAAACCGGAGCTGCGATAGGACGGGAGTTTACCTACGAATTGCTGCAGGCAACGGTCGACGCGACAGACAACCAGTTGAAGCATGCCCTCGACGTGTTCGTCGCGTCCGGGCTGATCTTTCAAGAGGGTGAGATCCCGAATGCGACCTACCACTTCAAGCATGCGCTCGTCCAAGAGGCGGCCTACAGTACACTCCCCAAGAAGCCTCGCCGATTACTCCATGCTCGAATCGCCAAGGCATTGGAGAGTCGTTTTGCCGAGCGTGTCACACGGGAACCGGAACTCCTGGCATTTCATTATGAACAGGCAGGGCTCGCAGGGCCCGCGGTTGAATATTGGTTTCGTGCGGCCCGGAGAGATGCGGAACGATCAGCCACTATCGAAGCGCTCCACCACTTTAATCGGGCGCTCGACGTGCTCAAGGATCTGCCGCAAGGCCGGGAGCGCGATGCCATGGAGTTGGAGTTGCTCATCGCACGCGGAGCCCCTCTGCTGTCGGTCAAAGGCTATGCATCCGACGATATGGAACACAATTATAGCCGGGCGAAGGATTTGTCACGGGGGATCGTCGATTGTATCCATGAGTTTCGTGCCAATTGGGGGTTATGGGTATTCCATCTGGTCAGAGGGCAACTCGCCACGGCTCGCGACCTAGCCGAACATCTCCTCGCTCTGGCTGTCCGCGAACAAAGCTCGGACCTACTGATTGAAGCTCACCGGAGTTTAGGTACGACCTATTTACCCCTTGGCCTGTTCAATGAAGCAAAAACCCACCTGCTCACTACGACATCTCTTTATGATCCGACTCAACACCGTTCACATGCCTTTCTCTATGGCCAAGATCCCGGCATAGCCGCGAGGCTTCATCTGGCCAGGACATTATGGTTTCTAGGTGAGGTTGAGCAAGTTGAACCGCTGGCGCTTGAGGCCATCGGTAGGGCGAGGGAGTTGGAACACCCATTCAATCGGGTGTATACGTTATGTCTGCTTTCCTGGCTCTATTCCACTATTCGCAATGCACAGAGAACGCTGGATCTCACTAGCGAAGCCATTGCGCTTTCCACACAATACGGATTTGAATTGGGGTTGGCATGGTCGACGACCTTTCACGGTTGGGCGTTGGCCGAACTGGGGCGAGAGGATGGTCTCGGCATGTTAATCAACGGCCTTTCCGCTACTCGGGTCACAGGTGCAAATATCAACAACACATTGTCATTGGCGTTGCTTGCAGAACTCTATTTACGAAAGAACCGCATTGACGAAGGCTTGAGTGCTATTGAGGAAGCGCGGAAGCTCGCCGTACCTGGGGGAGAACTGTTTTGGCAAGCTGAACTGCTGCGACTGAAAGGCGAACTGCTGCTCGGGCAATCCGATCAATCCGACGAATCAGTCCATGCGGCAGAACAATGTTTGTGCGACGCTCTGAGGATTGCGCAGGATCAGCATGCAACTATGCTGGAGCTTCGAACGGCCATGAGCCTAGCGAGATTCTGGAAGACACGCCATAAGGTCGATGAGGCCATACGGACGTTGAATGCTGTGTGCGTCAAGTTTCATGAAGGCGTCGACAATCGTGAATTGATAGAGGCAAGAGCCCTTCTTGAGCAGCTTCGTGTGTGAAGCCGCTACGGTTGTGACCGAACCGCCCGAACGGCCGCTACGATCCAACCTGTCCGTTTCCTGAGCCCCGCCTGTCTACGGTGTCCGCACCTTGTCCTTTGTGATAGTCTGTCGAATTGATGACGGCACGCGCACACCATCCAGGCCTGGCCGTAATTGCGGTGTTCAAGGTGGTGAAGGGGCTGCTCTTACTCGTCCTCGGGTTGGGCCTCCTCAAATTAATGCATGCTGAGATTGCCACGCTGTTCTCGCTTTTGATCGAAGCGCTGCATTTGAATGCCGACTCTCGCCTCATTCATGCGCTAGTTCTGAAGGTGGATGCGCTTCAGTCTCAAAGTGTGCTGCTGGCGGGGCTCGTCAGTTTGGGCTATGCGGGGATGTTGTTGGTGGAGGGCATCGGATTGTGGCTGGAGCTCACCTGGGCTGCGTATCTGACGGTGGTCTCGACGAGCCTGCTGCTTCCGTTCGAACTCTACGAGGTCATTGAACGGGTATCGATGCTTCGGGTCGGCTTGCTGCTGTTGAATCTGGTCATTGTGCTCTATCTCATCAGTCAATTGAAGCGGCATACCTTCCGAGCAGGGACAAAGCTCCCAAGACATGACTCAGTTGCCTGATCGAAGCAGGGACTTGCCAGATCTTAAGGCTTAGCCGGCCGGTCTCCCACCGCGTCCGGTCTTTGTCGCTCGGATCTCTTCGTCCGTCTCTCGTTAAATCCCAAAAACGTGTCACGATGGATGCTTCACGGGAGGCGGCCTATTCGAGATACGCTTCACAAACGACGAGTGATGGAGAATCTAGCGGCGAATCTGAGATTGCAGCAGACACGTTCATGAATCAGTGGGCTAGCTCTTTGATGGGGTTAGATCGTTGACCAGGTTACGGAAGGTCTCATTCTTCATGAAGCGCTGAAAGGATGAGTTCTGGCGTGGGTCGGGCATTCCCTTGTCGGCAGGATTCTGATTCTTGCGATGGCGAAACGCTATGGTGAGCGACTGCATGGCATGATCGAGGTCGTTCATTTCTGCAAACGTGCAGGCCAGATTATAGTGGAACATCGGATAGGTGGGGTCGGCTTGTATTCCCTGTTGAAACGTGGCTTTTGCTTCCTTGAGGCGGCCGGTCATTTCATAGGCCATGCCTAAATTGTCGATTAGGACGCGCCAAAGATTCCGGTCGAGTTGCGGCTCTACTTTTTCAAGATCGAATGCTTTTTGATAGGGTGGAATGGCTTGGGCGTAGTTGTTCTGCCGGTAGAGTGCGGTTCCTATATCGAGTAATTCCCTGCTGTTGGGCGGTGCTGGTGGCTGGGGCTGTATGATCTTTGGCAGTGTTGGCAGCTGGGACTGTATGATCTGTGAGGGTTCTGGCTGCAAGCGGGCGGTTTCGAGAATTGATTGAAAGAGTGGCGCATCGGCTGCGGTGTAGTGCATCTTCGAAAGTTGGATGTCGGCGTAGACGTTGTCTTGTGCCATGCAGGCATACATATTTTTCTGATCCAGCCGGACTCCCCGGAACTTGCGCAGGGTATATTCAAGAGTCGGTGTTTTACCGGCGGCGTTGAGTTTGATGTCTTGCCCATGGGTGACTAACGGGCCGTTCCGTATCAGTTGGAGTTGTTCCCTGCATCCTTGTGCTGAAACCTGGGTCGGTACTTTCTCAAGGGTGACTGCCACGTTGAGTCCAGTCTTGGGATGTGAGGCGGTGAGATAGCGGCGACCGTCCGGTTTGACCTGGTCGATGTCTTTTTTGAAACCGGCTAAGTCGATCGAAAGCCCTAACCCCTTCTCAGGCCAGGCCACAAATGTCGGAGGTTCGTCCTTTCCAATAGCGGCCTCTAAGATGCCAAGAGACTCTGCCGACACGAAAAACCAGAGGCTCAAGACGAAAATGACCAATACTTTTATGGTATGGGCTTGCTTCTCTTGGCTCGTCATGGGCGCTCCTCTGATGACACGATGTCCTTCTTGCATAGTCAGTGTAGGACATGACTTGGTCCATCGAAAGAGAATTATTATTTATGGGATAGTTCACCCGCATGATTCATGTAGGATAGAGGAGTCCTAAGCTGCATACGGTGTGGATAAAGGGGAATACTCTACTGTTCGAATGCCTCAGGTCACTCGCGTCCGATTCTCGTCGTTTGTGGTCTCTCTGGTTCAACCAAACAAAAGCAACCGGTTAGGACTTCCCCTCCTAAGGTAGGATACCGTTCACAGTGCCTCCCTCGGTACAATCCTGCGTCACGGAGGCTGTGATGGCGCCACTTCGTTATTCTCGAACCTATCATCGATTCCCGCTTTTCTGTCCTGTCATCTTCGGTGGAGCTCCATTTGTCGGCGAAGGTACCTTGAGCAACCTATCGCTGATGGGTTGCTCCGTCATGTGCGATCGCGAGGTTCTTTGCGGCAGTGACGTGCGCGTGAGTGTTCTGCTCCCCAATCAGACGCCGGCGCTGTCTATTGACCTCGGCACGATCAAATGGGTCCAGGGCAATCAGTTCGGGGTAGAGTTTCTTCGCCTGCCGCTTGAGGCACGGCAACGTCTGAATCGCACGCTGCGAATTGAGCTTATTCAACTGCTGAAGACCCGTTCTGGTAAACGCGCATCTCCCGCATTGCTCAATCTTGGAAGTTAGGTGTCCGGTTCTCGTTTTTGGTGAACGTTGTTCGCCTCGCGCATGCAGCGATGCGCGTATCGCAAATGTCAGGAGTCAGAGATGGAGTTTTTGAAACCATGGCTAATGCCTGTTCCAGACAGACAGTGGTCTATCCGAGCCATCACCTATAAACCACAGTCTCTGCTCTCTTGCTCTCACCCGTTCCTCCCTCTCCATCACCCTGTTCTTGACGCGCCGGCTTTCCAGGCGTAGGGTCTCACGGTTCCAGAATCGCAGTAAGAGGTGTCGAATGGCGTCTGCATTTTCCCATGCCATTGTGGCGCTGGCGATGGGGAAGGCCTTTGAGAGCAAGGAACTGAGTTGGCGTGAGCTGGTCTTGGGTGCGCTCTGTTCGGTCGTGCCGGATCTGGATGTGATCGGGTTTTACTTTGGCATCCAGTACGGTGATCTGTGGGGCCATCGTGGGCTGACGCACTCGGTCGTGTTTGCGGCGCTGTTAGCCGGGAGTATTGTTGCGGTGTGGTATCGAGGCAAGGGAACGGTAGCGATGACGGGACTCTTTCTCTATTTCTTTTTCTGTACCGCGTCACATGGCGTACTCGATTCAATCACAAATGGGGGGTTGGGCGTGGGGTTTTTCGCTCCATTTGAAACGACGAGGTATTTTTTCCCTGTGCGACCGGTCCTTGTGTCTCCAATCGGCGTCAGCGAATTTTTCAGCGAATATGGTGTTCGGATCCTAGCCAGCGAAGCACTATGGATCTGGCTGCCGTCTGGTGTGGCGGTCTTGGTATTTCGTGTCGTCCAGCGGCTTTGGTTTACCAAGTCGGTGGCATTTCCTTTATAGGCATCGTGAGGAACCGCTCCTCCGATCGCCATGTCGTTTGTCCTCCACCAGCTGTCCAGCACGTTAGATTCTTGTCGCTTGAATCGCTTAATTAGTGAAACGCTTCCTGATGGACGCTTCTCGAGGTGCGTATTCTTTTGAACTGCGTGTGTTAGGAGGACCGGGGTGGCGCAATGATACGAAATCTGACTTCGTCCACAAGGGTATCGGCAGATGTCCGTTCTCCTGCGATCAACCCACAGTGATAGAGGCCGGCGGTCCATCCGGTTCTTGGAGGGGTTAACATAAAATAGCCTGACTGGTCATTCATGGTCGTCATGACACGGTCCTGTGCCATGACGGGTTGCTCTCCGGTCATCTCAGATGTTTCCAAGAAACAGCGGGCGGTGAGTGACACCGCATCAAAGGAGGCAGACACCAGTCCAAAGACCAAGTAGATCTCTTCCTGTGTAGTCGGAAAGGTGTCCCCAGGGTTCAAGGGAATAAATTCATGGGCGCCTGTGGGGAAATCGTCCCGCACGATCTTGCTAGCCGGGATGACAAACCGAAACCAACTGAAGTCGGCGTCTCTGCCCATGAGCGACGCTCGCTGGTCTATTGGGTTCTGGGGCTTAAATTGCTCGGCCGCTCTTGCGTACAGCTCTTCCTCTGGAGAGACTGTGACCGGAGACGAATCATCCGGGGGGACGCGGTTCATAGCCTCATCGGCTCTTCCTTGTGCCAATTCGGGAACATGGGGACGCACCTTCTCGATCCATCGTGCGATTTTTTTCTTATCTATGACACGGGTGTCGGGCGGGAGTCGAACGTTTTTGTTGTCTTCCTCAAATTCGACGGCGGCATCATAGAGGGTTTGGAAATGTACGAAGGCATCTTCCCATTGTTCCAACTCAACGAAACATTGACCCATCCGATACACCGTGTCTGCGTAGTCCTCGTCGTTGGGATCAAGGTTGGACAAGTTCCCAAACACGGTCAGTGCGTCCTTGCATCGGCCTAGCTGCATGAGAGTGAGCCCTAATTGATAATTGGCTAGAGCATCGTTGGGATTAAGGGCCAGCATTCTTTGATAGATGGGCTCGGCCTCCTGATATCGGCCCATCGAGAAGAGTCTCCATGCCTCTGCGCGAATGGAGGCCCATTCCTTGCGCTGTGCCCCTGTCATTTCTTTGGTCAGAACGGGATCGAAGCGTCGGCCTCGATCGATGGAGTTTCCATTCACTTGTGCGAGCAGATTCTTGGCGGGAAGTTCCAGCGGAGAACCGGGAGGCATCTTTTTCAATACGTAGTGTACATCACTATCCGCGCCTTCATAATCCAGGACGTCAAACCGAGCCCGGGCCAACGCTAATCGCCAGGCGAGCAAATCCGGCAAGAGTTCCACGGCCTTCTTATACGATTCGAGCGACTCCTCAAGACGATCGAGTTTCCGGAGTTCTTGCGCCAGTCGCAGGTGAACCAACGGATTTCCTACATCGATCTCTGTGATGCGTCTTAACTCGGCGATGGATTCCTTCCCCTGTCCCGACCGAGTCAACACGCTCCACTTGGCCCATCGGACATCCAACGCGGTTGGTGTACTGGCGAGGACCGTCTCATAGGCCTCAACCGCCTCTCGGGGGCCTCGGGATGTGGTGAGAATATCGGCGCGCAATCTCTGGAGTGTGAGCGCGTGAGGATAGTCTTGAATCCCTTGGTCAAGAATCGCGAGCGCAGGGGTGATCGCACCGCTCTCCCAGGCCGCTTCTGCTTGTTCGGCGATGTGCTCCTCTGAACGTAACGACGGGTCTTCCGCGAGAGCAGAAAGACCCATCGTGAGAGTCCACACCAGTGGCGCACCAATGAGGATAGCGATGGAACAATATTGTGGCCGGGCGGTAGGGCCGTGCATGTGAGATAGCAACGATCTATTCATGAACATAGAAACCGTCGTTGATTCACATTCACTATACCAAGAAGCCCTGGAGTGGTGAAATGAACCACCACATCAGAAACCTGAAGAGCGTATCTCCTATAGCTGATAGCCTGAGGGGTCACGCAAGAACAAATAGCGGCCATGACAAGGGGTCAGGATTCTCTGTCTTCGTGCTATAGTCCATGGCCATCAGCCATAGGTTCTGATCTCCGTCATGTTCGACGTCATTCTCTATCAACCGGAAATTCCTCCGAACACCGGCAACATCATCCGCCTTTGCGCCAACACGGGCGCCAGGCTGCATCTCGTGAAACCGCTGGGCTTCTCTCTGGAGGATAAGCAGTTGCTTCGGGCGGGATTGGACTATCACGAATTCGCCACGATCACGGTCCATGAAAGTTGGTCCGATTGCGCTGCCAGCGTGAAAGATCGCCGACTGTTTGCCGTTTCCACCAAAGGCGCACAACAATACGATATGGTCAACTACGCTGCCGGTGATGTCTTTGTGTTTGGTCCGGAAAGCCGTGGGTTGCCGGCTGAGATTCTAGGAAGCGTCGCCGCGCAACAGCGTATCCGCGTCCCCATGGTCCCTGGAAACCGAAGCCTCAATCTTTCCAACGCAGTGGCCGTGGTCATCTACGAAGCCTGGCGGCAGATGGGATTTGGAGCGAAGACTTGAGCGGAGAGCGTAGTGTCGTTTGCTCCCGCTGAATGCGAGAAACATTTCACGTTTTACGAAACACGGCTTCTCATCGTCCAGCAGCTCTACAAATCGTCCTCCGCGAGGCAGCGGCCGAGTCCCTGCTGCTCGGCAAAGTGGTAGGCGTAGTGCAGGGCGGCCAGATTTGCCACTCGTTCTTCCGCTTCTTCCCGGCTGTCCGCATAAATGATCGTAATCCCAAATCGCGCCGTCAGGGCATCCAAGAAATCCATCATGCCGTTCTTGTGATATTCGCCAAGCCGTCCGCTACCTTTGGTGGACTGAAGCGTTCCTTCGATGACGAGAAACCGATGCGGGTAGTCCAGGAGCGGTTCGAGTTCTTGGAGAAAGGGCGATCGGTTATCGGAGGGATTCGAAAAGATCGTGTTGAACTCTTCCACGCGCCGGCGTTCGACGCAAAAAATCTCAGGGGCTTCTGCAATGGCGTAATCACCCGCCGGAAGCGTCTGCCGAATAGTTCCGGCGATGCGGACGAGATGTTCAAACTCGTAGGGGAGATGCTCGTGGCTGTCGACGAGCATCGTAATGGCCGGCACCATGGTTTTGGGTTGGCCTTGCCGCGAAAGCATCATGAGCGATTGGGGCCCGCGAGGGCCCTGGCGAGACCGTGCAGTCTGTTGAGCGCGTGGCGGAGGAGAAGCGTAGGATTCAGACGATGGGCCTGATGCAGGAGAAGGCCGTGGCGGCTGTCTGCGGGAGGTCGAGGGCTCGGTTGTGGCATCGTAGCGTGCGCGTGCGATGGGGTCGCTGAGGGTTTGATAGGCTTGGTTGATCAGTTGTGTCCGGGCTTCCGCTTTTCGGTGCAACGTCGGGGAATGGTTGAAGCGATCCGGATGCCAGACCTGGATTTGTTCATGCCAGGACTTTTTGATCTCAACTTCCGTTGCTGTGGGCAAGAGTTCGAGCAACGTATAGTAGTTGGTCATCCTGTCATCCCGCATCGGTCTCTCCTTATCGAGAAGTGTAACGGAGTCTTAAGCTGAGATCTAGCCGAAGGTCAGTGGCTCATGTGGTTCCGGCTAGATACGCGGGGGTTTTTGCAGTACACTTGTCGTGAGCTTCCTACAGCCCGCTGAGTATGAACTAATTCCACGGACCAATATCTCCCACGCACCTTAACAAGAAGAAAGCGGGTGCTTCGAGTGGCCGGCACTCAGCACGATACCGCTTTCGGAAAGAACGGTAACGGATACAGATGGATTCTCCAATCACCCAGACGGTTTCAGACGCAGCGCAGCTGAAGATTGTTCCACTCATCGCCAAGGAACTTGGTGTGGGACCCAGCCAGGTCGCGGCTGCGGTCGCTTTGCTCGATGAAGGTTCGACCGTGCCGTTTATCGCGCGCTATCGTAAGGAGGCCACCGGCAACTTGGACGATACACACTTGCGCACATTGGAAGAGCGCCTGCTGTATCTGCGGGAATTGGAGCTGCGCCGCGCGGCGATTCTGGCGTCGATTGAGGAGCAGGGCAAACTCACCGATGCACTGCGCGGGACCATTGAAGCGGCTGCAACCAAGCAAACGTTGGAAGATCTCTACTTGCCCTACAAACCCAAGCGGCGCACGCGAGCGCAGATTGCGCGCGAGGCAGGGCTGGAGCCGCTGGCCGATGCCTTGTTCGCCGATCCGACGCTCGACCCGGAACAGGAAGCCGTGAAGTATCTGATCGTAAGGCCTGCTGCCGAGGGTGTTGAGGCCATCAATGTGTCGGACGCAAAAGCTGCGCTTGAGGGTGCGCGGGACATTCTGGTCGAACGTTTTGCCGAAACCGCCGAGCTGCTCGCGAAATTGCGTACTCGTCTGTGGGACCAGGGCGTCGTCACGTCCACCGTGATGAAAGGAAAGGAAACGGCCCAGGAAGAAAAGTTCCGGGATTACTATGCGTATGCTGAAACCATCCGCACCATTCCTTCGCACCGCGCGCTGGCGCTGTTCCGTGGCCGCACGCTGGGTGTGTTGAAAATTGAACTGGGCCTGGGCGAGGCACTGGAAGCGGTGACGCCGCATCCCTGTGTCGCGACGATCGCGGCGCATGTCGGTATTGAAGACCGTGACCGCCGTGCGGACAAATGGCTGATGGGCGTCTGCGATTGGACCTGGCGAGGCAAGGTACATCTACATCTTTCGGTGGAACTGCTGGTGCAGTTGCGCGAAGCGGCGGAAGCCGAGGCGATTAAGATTTTCGGACGCAATTTGCATGAATTGTTGCTGGCGGCGCCTGCGGGCCCGAAGGCCGTGCTCGGCCTCGACCCCGGCATCCGCACGGGCTGCAAGGTGGCGGTGGTCGATGCAACCGGTAAGCTGCTGGAGACCACGACCATTTACCCGCTCCAGCCGCGCAATGACTGGCAGGGCTCGTTGGCGACGCTGGCACGGTTGGTTGTGCAGCATGGCGTCGAGCTGATTTCGATCGGCAACGGGACCGGCAGCCGGGAGACCGACAAGCTGGCCATTGAGGTGATTAAATTAGTCACGGCTCAGAAGCCGGAACACAAAGTGCTCAAGATCGTGGTCAGCGAGGCCGGCGCCTCGGTCTATTCAGCATCGGCCTTCGCCGCTGCGGAGTTTCCTGAGTTGGATGTCAGTCTGCGCGGCGCCGTCTCCATCGCACGACGTCTGCAAGACCCGCTGGCTGAACTGGTGAAGATCGATCCCAAGGCAATCGGCGTCGGCCAATATCAGCACGACGTGAACCAACGGGCGCTGGCACGATCGCTCGATGCCACAGTTGAAGACTGCGTCAATGCCGTGGGCGTGGACGTCAACACAGCCTCCGCTCCATTGCTTGAACGGGTGTCGGGTCTGAACAAGGTGCTGGCGAAAAATATCGTCGAGTACCGTGATGCGAACGGCCCATTTCAGAATCGTACTACGATGCGCAAGGTACCGCGTCTAGGTGACAAGACGTTCGAGCAGGCCGCCGGGTTTCTGCGCATCAACGGTGGCGATAATCCGCTGGATCGCTCTTCGGTCCATCCGGAAGCCTACCCGGTGGTCGAGCGCATTCTCACACGTATCAGCAAAGGTATTGTGGACGTCATGGGCCAGCCGGCGGTGCTCAAGGGATTATCTCCCGCCGATTTTACCGATGAGAAGTTCGGCCTGCCGACGGTGCGCGACATTCTGAACGAGTTGGAAAAACCGGGCCGCGATCCGCGCCCGGAATTCAAGACGGCCACATTCCAAGAAGGTATTGAGTCTCTGACCGATCTACAACAAGACATGATTCTCGAAGGGGTCGTGACGAACGTCGCGGCCTTCGGCGCCTTCGTCGATGTCGGCGTGCATCAGGACGGTCTTGTGCACGTGTCCGCGCTGGCCAATAAATTCATCAAGGACCCCCATGAGGTCGTCAAGCCTGGCCAGATCGTGAAGGTGAAGGTGCTAAACGTCGATGTGAAGCGCCAGCGCATTTCCCTGACCATGTGCATCGACGATGCAGCAGGCAGTACATCATCTTCAAATCGCGCGCCGATCGAGGTCTCCACGGGAGCATCACGCGAACCGCGTGACCGGCGTCCGCCGACACCCCAGCACGCTCCGGTTCGCCAGCCACAGCCCACCGGCACGATGGCTATGGCTCTGGCCTTGGCGCGAGCCAAGCAGAGGAAGTAGTAATCCGCGCGACGTGTCGTTAGCACCGGAATATTCATCACGGTTCGTCGAAAAATGGCGGAGTGGTGCGAGACAAGGTGAGGAGCGAGACTCACGTGACGCCGTTAGGCGCTAGTTTCTTAACGGCGATGACTCCCTTTGTTCTGCTCGTGCTGACGGGAGAAGAAGCCTGGCAGGTACTGCGATATGTGCGGACCTTCAGTTAACCAAATGTGGGCCTTTATGGCCCGGTGCTTTGTCCCTACAAGTCTCCTCTTTTCCCTCGGACTCTTGGTCCTGCTTTGTTTCCCGCGCAGCGTCACGGCAGAATGGTCCGCCATTGCCGAGAGCAAGGTTTCGTACACCAATAATGTGACCAATTTTTCTGCGGCCCGTCGCCTGAAATTCAGCGAAGACCCGAGCCAACCGACCGCCCTCCCGAGTCAGCTCTCCGATGTCATCTGGGATCCCTCGCTCGAGGTGATCCGATCTTCTTCGTCGAAGCTCGGGCCTAACGAGCTCTCCATCAAAGCACAGGGGTTTATCTATACTAATAATCCGATCTTCAACTTCGGCGACTATCGGCTGCAATTCAAGCAGGGGCTCTCCCCTGACACGTCGCTCCTCATCCGGTACCGGAATGTGCCCGACCAGTTCCTGGGCCCCAATATCGAGCGCCGTACCGGGAACAACCTGATCCAAGAGGAACGTGTCTCCTCGCAGACGTGGCGCGCGGAGCTCGAACATCGAGTGAACGAATCGTGGACGTTGACGCTCATTGGGCGCTATGGCCTCCGTTCGTATAACGATGCGTTCGCGGAGCGTGACACGAATTTCTGGACCATCGGTTCACAGCTACAGTACCTCATCAATCCGCGCATGGCGGTGTCGTTGGGCTACCTCTATGAACGGGGCTTGGCCGATGGCCGCAGCAATACCCAATTCAATGACGATGTTTCGTACCGATTGCACGCGGTCTCGGCCGGAGCTGACCTCACGCTGATCGAGTCGCTCTCCCTGCATCTAGGGTATATCTACCGACGCAAGGACTTTACCAGTGAGCTGCTCGGGGATACGCATCTCAACCGGCATGATAATATCCACCAGGGTATGGCTGAGTTACGCTATCGCCTCACCGCTGCGGCGAGCCTTTTGGCGTCTTTCCAACAGACTCAGGGATCCTCGACAGTTGTGACGCGAGATTTCCACGACACGATCTATTCGCTCGGGGGCAGCTATCGGTTTTGAGACCAGCACCCTGTTTTCCTGCCGGTGTGTTGAGCTAGCAAAACCGCCAGCGTGATCGGGAAGGAGGAGAGAAGGCGCGGGGAAATGGACTGCTCCCTGTGGCTAGCAGGCAGTTGACAAACTACTTGAGCATATCGAAACCATGAGCACTTGGATGTCCACAGACTCTTTCAGGGTTCCTCGCAGGCTGTTCAGAATGGCCGTCCAGCAAGGCCGCAGCAAGTGAAGAGGCGAAGCGTACTCTTTGCCGTACGTTGAGCCTCTGAGCGCCGCGAGAACGCCGCTGGCGGACTTTGTCAACAGCCTGCTAGTAAAGGACATGGGTGTGCAAACAGCCCCAAACCTGAGACAAGTCGTAGGGAAAGTTCTCACCACTAGATTTGTGGCGAAGAAGAATGAGAGTCTATGGCATTTCCTTCTATCTCACGGTATCTACACCTGAGAGGCGTCAGATGATGGATAGCTGTACGAGGGGGATTTTGGTGTCGAGGGACAGCATGGAGGCGGAATGGGTGGCGGTGGGCATGATGGCAAGGAACAGATTTCGTATTGTGAGAGCACTCGCAGGAAGCGTCGCAGTTCTTGTGATCGCGACAAGTATGGCCTATGCCGATCAGACCGAGCGCGAACAGGTGGCCAGCGAAGTTGCCGAGGAATTCCTGGGAGAGCTGGGCGAGGCCGTGACGAGGGAGATGATCAAGAGTGGTCCGACAGAGACGATCAAGGTGTATGCCGAACTTGCCCAGAACATCGCTGGCCGGCTATCTCGGGAGCATGGCTGGCGGGTGACACGCGTGGGGACTCGTGTGCGCAATCCCTTGCTCGGGATGCCGGATGCCTGGGAGCAGAAGGTGCTGGCTGAATTTTCCGAGCGCGCCGCGAAAGGGGAGGCATTTGCGGACATGACCCATCATGAAGTCGTATCGGAGCCAGCTGGTCAGTACTTCCGGTTCATGAAGCCAATTATAATTCAGCGGAAATGTCTGTTCTGTCACGGGCCGAGTGATCAGATTCCGGAGTCGATTCGTTCCGTGCTGAGGACGCGGTATCCCTTCGATGCGGCTACGGGCTACAAGGCAGGAGAGCTGCACGGCGCGGTCAGCATCAAGCAGCCGCTCGGGAGTGGCAATCAGTAGAGCCGACGGTCTTGACGTTCGTGTTTGCAGGCCTGGCGCTGGTGGTACGAGATTCACCATGTGGTCTATGAGGACGGAGCTTGGCGCATTCGCGGCCACGCAGGCGAGGATACCAAGGCGTTACCGTTCGGCACATCCCCCCATACATTTTTCTAATTTTTGTCCTGTGCGGCCCTGAGTTGAGAGTGCGCGTTGGTCGTCTCCACGCCACTTCTCATGCGACTCTGCCTTGCTTGCGAACCACCCTATTCCACAGCGTCATGTCTGCTGCTGAAGCTGGGCGAGCAGACGCTCATACCGCTTGGATGTCACATGCCAAATCCCAGGTCGGAGCGGATGATCCAAGTCGTTGACCACCAGATAGACGACATAAGCCAGCAACGCGATGCTGAGGGTGAAAAGGTAATCCAGCCACAAATGTTTCACGCCGATGAACAACGACAGGACGATCACCAATCCATCGGCGAATCCGACCGTCACTTTCAAAATCTTCGGCATGTGCCGCTGACCCGAGTACAGGCGATGTTCCCGGTGTCGCAGGAGATCACTAATGATCCCAACGGTGGTCATGTTGAGGTCCGAATGCTGAAAGAGCGTAGAGGCCTCCTCTTGTAGAACAGCGAGGGCCTTGTCGGCGACCTCACTCTCGCCCATCGCGCTTGTCCGCCATTCGTCCTCGATCGTCACAGTCAAATATTGGCTCATGGCTTCTCGTAATTCTGTTGCGCAGTCAGGGACATGCTGGGACCACAACCACAGGGACCGTAGGGTACTGAGTTCTCCATTAATTGCCTCCACGAAGTCGTTCCAGTTGTCCCATTCATGCTGGATGACAAACCCGACCAAGATGCTGAAAATGAGACAGACTGCGGAGTACAACCAGGGGATGCCCCCTAGGTCATCGAGATCATCTCTCATCACGGCTTTAGTGGCATCCGTCGCATGAAGAAAGAAAAACGTTGCCGAGAAGACCATCGCAAAGAAGACAATTTTTACCACAAGCTTCATAGGCCCGAGCGCTTCCGGATGGCGAACACAAGTTGTTCGAAACCATTCATCGTCCTCACGAGTCTAGCGCGCCAGTTTATTCGAGGCGTTCAGGGCGGCGACTTTGTAACACTCGGCAAGGGTGGGATAGTTGAACACTGTGTCCAGAAAGTAATCGAGTCCTCCATCCAGGCCTAAGACCGCTTGCCCAATATGGATCAGTTCGGTTGCGCCGGTGCCGATGGCATGCACGCCCAGCAGCCGATGATTTTCTCGATGGAACAGGAGCTTCACCAGTCCGCTGTCGTCGCCAAGAATTTGGCCTCGGGCGATTTCACGATACCGAGCGACCCCGGTCTCGTACGGAACTTTGTTGGTCGTCAATTCATGTTCATAAGCTCCTACCATCGAAATTTCAGGAATCGAATAGATCCCCACAGGGAAATGGGTGGCCATGGGTTTCGACTCTACCCCAAACGCTGAGTAGGCGGCTAAGCGGCCTTGTTCTGCAGCGGTCGCCGCTAAGCTGGGATAGCCAATGATATCCCCTGCGGCAAAGATATGCGGCACCTGAGTCCGAAACAACGGGTCGACGGTCAGCAAACCGCGCGGATCTACGGTCAGCCCTGCCGCCGTGAGATTCAACTGAGTGGTCGCGCCTACACGCCCGGCCGAAAAGAGGACTAGATCGGAGACAATCACTTTCCCGGATTCCAAATGGATGACAACGTGGCGTGGGGGGCCCTCGGCGATTTCTATTCTCTCCACGGCCTCGCCAAGGCGGAATGTCACCTCATGATTGCGCATTTGATGCATGAGTTCTTCAACGATTTCTTCATCCACGAATTCGAGCGGGCGTTCCCGCTTGTCAATCACCGTCACATCGAGTTCCAAAGCTGCAAACATGGAGGCGTATTCAATGCCAATAACCCCGGCTCCCACCACCGCCATCCTCCGAGGTAAGTGCTTCATTAGCATGACCTGAGCACTGGTCAGGACGAATTCTCCATCCAGGTTCACGCCACGAGGGATCGCCGGTTGGGTACCTACCGCGATCAGAATCTTGTCCGCCGTTACCGTCCGCCACTCCTGCGCGGACACCACCATCAGCGTATGGGGATCTTTGAAGGAAGCCTCTCCCCGAAGCAATGGGATATCATTTCGCCAAAGCTGATCTTCCACGACTTGGGCTTCTCGCTGGATGACGTTTTCTACGCGCCGCAACAACTGCTCCGCAGTCGGGCGGCTTTTGAGATGATGGCCGAGATGCCCATCACCCAGGGTGTCTTGAGCGACGAAGGACAACACGGCTTCCCGGAATGTCTTGCTGGGAATCGTGCCGGTGGCGACACAGACCCCACCGATGATCTGTTGCCGCTCCACCACCGCTGTGCGCTTTCCCAGCTTTGCCGCTTGAATCGCTGCGCGTTGACCGGCGGGCCCGCTCCCGATGCACAAAAGATCAACATCGTATAGCTCAGGCATCGGATCCTCCATGGTTCATAGCGTGCTCTAACTTGATTCCGTCACGTTGCAGAAACCAGATTGGTTGCCGCCTACAAGCATTCCTACCAAGTGACCCAGTGTCTCCATCACGATCTTTTCGTTCGCACGCATGGCTGCTGGCATTCACTGAAGCCCACGTTCAACCAACCGGGCTTCCACCTCCAGATGCTTACGCTCTAAGTGTTGTCGTTCTTGACGCAATTCCTCTATGGCGTTCACGTAGAGTGTCCAGTGTTGGCGCCACTGGACGAGCAGTCGTTCTTTTTCTCCTTGGCTCTTATACGCCTGCTGAAGGACGTCGCGGGCCAAGACAAGATGATCGCGCTGCAATACCCATTGCTGCTGATGCAGCTGCCATCCCGATAGATCCAGAGCCTGCAATTCCCGCAGCACGGGGTCCGTTTCCGCCGACGCCTGCTGAACATCGTTCATGCGCTTTGACAACGCATTGATGTTAACGTTCAGTCGCGCAATGCCTTTGCTCAACAGACCAATGACCGGATCGCCAGGTGAGACATGTTCGCGATCAATCTGGCTGGGGCCGGCACAGGCCGTGACGCTCATCACAAGCACAAATCCGGCAAGTATCCACAATTTGTGTATCATCATACACCCTCCCTCATGCGAGAATTCGACAACCTCGATTCATTCTGAACGTTATGGCTGTTCAGGAGCTTCATTCAGCACCGCAACAGGCACCGCATGTGTTTGCACCGGATCCAGGGCCTGCTCGTCGACGGTGTGACCCCGCTCCGCCTACCTGTCGGAGGAAGAGCCGTAGAAACCCGCCGCCGGTTCATCGGTAAGGCTCAACCCCTTCGCGCACGATCCGCGATGCGTCTATTTCTGGTTCACGTAACGAATGGCTGTACCGGACAAATATTCCGTCCATTCAGTCTGGTCCGCCGTGCTTTGCACAAAACTCCAGGGGTCGTAATAATTCCACCAGCCCCCTCCGTATAGGCCAAAATTACCCAACCCCGGACCCATGGTGGATTCATATGGAGGACTCGGCCCCATCGATTCCAACACATCAGATTTCCCCAGCACCACTGCGTCAGCTCCCATCATACTCGCACGAGCCAGAATCTTGTCGCGTAGCCGGTCTTCATCCGCACTCTGACTCGTCGCAATGATCCGGGCCAGCTTGACATACGGAGAGTCGGGCTCAGTCTCCAGCCATTGGACTGGTTCGCCACTGACGCGAGGCGGATAGGACTCATGGGTCAATGGTTCGACGCGCACCGACACGCATGCCGTCAGCAGAAACAAAGCAGATAGGATCAATCCATACCGTGCCGCACGGTGGAGCCGCCTCCCGGATGACCTGACAGAACAACGTGATGCCGCGCTGATGTAAAGCTGATTCATAATGATCATCCAGACATGAGCCCTAATCACACCCTACACGCCGGCCGGTCTTGATGACCCCTTGCGCATTGGCAAAGAAGAAGAGCCGACAATCTACTCTATTTCCGTAGAGCGGAAGCGTGCCATAGATCTCCGCTTGGCCCGGCAGACTTGGCCGTGTCATATCCCAGACCAGTTCCTCCATGCCGTCCTGCGCTTCCTTATGAAACTGAGGAGGGCCGAGTTCGTAATACAGGTCAACTTTCTGCTGGCCGACCCAGCGAGTGATGACGTCATCCCACGTTTGAAACACCCCAGCCAGCACAGGGCTCTGGTCAGTGGAGCAGCCTCCGCTCAGCAGAAGCAAAGAGAAGGAAACTACGAGTTGCGGCAGTCTCCGCATGGGCATGGCGGTAGCAAACTTCTTCGGTCACTACGCATGCGACAGATCCACTACTCCGTGCATACCATTTCGCACTCTACGAACCTGCGGTCTGGCCCATGCATCTGTTCGAAGGAACTGCCGGCTTCCCTTGATCTTTGAACTCGCGCGGAAATTTTCTCCCCTCAGAAATCTCTATTTCTCTACGGGCTCATCGGCCCCTCCGTCTGACGAATCCTTGGTGATGGGTTCTTTTCTCGGTAACCATGCTTCTCCTGACTGTGTGCGATCGTCAAAGTCTGTCGCTTCCGTATAACGGATGGCTGTTCCCATGAACATTCTTGTGACCTCGTCGTACGGAACCGCGACGCTGCCGGAGTAGCTTCCACCCCACGGGCCCCACGACCCAAAAGGACCGCCATACCCCCCATACCCCCACGGAGTTCCATAATACGGACTGTCGTAGCCCCACGAATCATACATCGGTTGATACGCCACCTCGTGCAGAGTCACGGTTTGCGGTTTGGCAAAGATCACTGCATCGGCTCCCAGAGTGGCGGCCTGATTCAAGATCTTTCGCTGCAAGCTGCCGAAACTGAGCCAACTATCGCCGATCCGCAGTTCCGCGAGTTCTCGATGAGGTCGGGTCGGTTTCGCTTCCAGCACGGCGACTTCATCCGCAGACTCCTTGGGGGGAAATCTGTCGCTGGTCAGGAGGATGGTGTCCACGCTTGTGCATCCTGAGAAGAGCAGACACAGGGCAAGGACCGACAGAAGTAAGAAGACTCCCTCAACGCGAGGCTGTTTTAGACACTGACACACCTGGAACTCACCACTCCTTCCCGCGTTCAAGCCTGATGCCCCTGTGGTACGGCGACAGTGTAGTGACGCATCCAGCGCTGCCACCTTGTAGCACTCGGTCAACGTCGGGTAGTTGAACACAGTGCGCAGAAAATGATTCGTCCCGCCATCCAGATCGAGCATCGCTTGCCCTATGTGAATGACCTTGGTTGCACCGGTTCCAATCGCATGGACACCGAAAAAGCGTCTCCATTCAACGACCGCGATACGCTTCCCCATCTTCGCCGATGAAATCGCCGATCGCTGGCTGGCCGGCCCGCTCCCGGTATAGACCAGATCGAACTTATGTGGCGCCGACATGTTCATCACCTTCTTCGCTCTCGATCGTCACGTGGATGCGGATTCCTCGAAGTCCGTGTACCGAATCACAGAAATCTGCCATGATCCCCCGCCCGGAAGGTCTAGGTTCTTTCCTGTTCTTGACCATGCTTTAACTTTGAGATCGGACGGTACCGCCATGGCCCCTCCATAGCCCCCTCCAAGCCCATGGTCCGTACCAGGCACCATCTCCCCATCCCGGCCCATCGTCAAATCTGGTCACGGCCCGTCCAGCCCGCACGGAGATCCGATCCTGATCGCTCAACATCGTGGGAGCGTCTCTCGGATTTGTGCTCGTGACCAGCGGGCCGGGATCACCCGAGACATCGTAGACACTCAGATGCCGGAGGCCGGGACGCAACTCCATGATGTCCACGAAGGCCGTGTTCACGGCTTGCACGTCGCGAAGATCGCCGCCTGTGTTTCCAACGATGCGGCTTATGGCTGTTGCCGCTCGCAGAAACGCATCCAGACGGTCTTGCGCGGCGGCCCGCTCAATCACGAGGGTATCAACTACGTTCACCGATGCGATGGCCAGAAGGACCAGCACAATGCCGGTCACCACAACTCCACCTAACACGCCCATAATGCGCGAGATGCTTGCATTCAACCGGTCGCCTATCCAGTTCACCGGCTTCTCGCTCCCCATAGACACGTCATCCCAGCACCAGGATGCTCATAACAAGGTGGGTACGGTTGATTCTCTATGTTCATGTTCGGCTTGTACGAACTTGGTGAATCACCCAGCTGGACTCGCTGGTCAAAACTGCTGATACCCTATCCCGGTGGCGAAGGCAACGGCCGCGATGCCAACCTGAACGGCATATCGTGCTTCGGACAGTCGAACTTCAGACAGCAAAAGAGCCGTGGTCGCCGTGGTGACATCGACAATGGAAGACAGCCCCAGCCGATATCGTTCCTTGGCCAAGGTGAGCGCACTGCGTGCTGACTCAACTTCCTTCTCCTCGACGGTAATCTGTTGCCGGGCCGTTTGCAGTGTCAGGTAGGCCTCCATCACCTCCAACGCAATTCTGTTTGACAGATCGACCTTCCGCTGCTCAGCCTTGTACTTTTGTTGTCGCGCTTCAGCCACGCGGTTCTCGATCAGAAATCCAGTAAATATGGGCATGGAGACCATGGCTCCTGCACCCCACCACAGATTGGTTTGCCCTGGATGTGAACCGGCATATTGGTTCAGCGGGGCATCACTGAAGTGGATAACGCCCGACATTCCTTGGGCTGCGATCGTGGGAAGGTTCGAGGCGTGGGCCGAACTGAGTCGTTCATCCGCCTGTGTGATCCGATCCTCTGTGGCGAGTAATTCCGGGCGATCCCCCAGTGCCTGAGTGATCAGTGTTTCCAGTGTGCTCGACGACGAAGAGGCGGTAGGGAGATCCTCCAAGGTGTAGTCTTCTGAGCCCCGGATTCCCATGGCGTTGTTGAGTCCTGCGAACGCAGCCCGGAGTTCGTTCTTGGCTTGGAGCAACTGAATCTCGGCATTCCTGAGCTCGACCGACATGAAGTCGAAGTCGAGTTTGGACTTCAACTCCCGCTTATACAAAGTTGCTACTTGGTCACGCAGGACTCCACGTTCCCGCACGGTTTCTTCTGCAATGTCGATGAGGCGCTTTTGTCGGAGGCAGTGGATATAGGCTTGTTGCACCCTCAGAATCACCGTCGCCTTGTGTGTCTGGATATCTTTTTCAGTCGCCTCCTGGCCAGCCCGCTCCGCCAGCACTTTGTGCGCAGTTTGACCGAAATCGTAAATCAGCTGGTCCGCCCGAAATCCCGCACTTTCCACGTAGGAGGTCGGCTTATTCTGTGCCCCACCCACGTTGAACGCGCTGAGCGGACGAACGGTCCCTCCGGTCTGAATCGCATAGGCATTCAATTCCGGGTAGTAGCGAGCCGCCGCCTGATCCGTGACTGCCTCCGCGGCGAGAGCAGTCTGCTTCGATCGACGAAGCAGCGGATGACGATCAAGACTGATGCGAATCGCGGACTCGTATCCCAGAAAGGCTCCCTTCGATAAAGGAACATGCGGCGATGGCGGGTACGCGAGCGGCTGTGCAGGGCCCTCAGAAGCACGCTCCGCCGACCAGCAGGTTCCGCCGGATACAAGAGCAAAGACCAGCACGCACCATAGACACCAAGAGAACCGACGTGCGATCTGCCATCGCGTGGAGTCAATATCGCGCATATTCAACTCCTGTCGCGTAAGCGAGCGCGGCTTCACTGGCTCGATAGTCATACTGTGCATCTGCGAGCCCAACCTCGGCGCTCAAGAGATCGGTCGTCGCGGTCGTCACATCGAGGATAGAGCCCAGGCTGGCTTTGTACCGCTCGCGAGCGAGGGTCAGTGCTTCGCGCGCGTGGGCGACCTTCTCTTCCGAAACCTTAATCTGCTGTTCGGCGGTCAGCCGGCTGAGATAGGCTTGCGCGACTTGCAGCACGATATCGTTGGTGATCGATCGAGTGGTGGCCTGGGTCTCGCCTTTCCGGGCATCGGCCTCTTCGATTTGGCCTTCAATGCGGCCGCCGGTATATAAGGGGAATGAACTGGTCCCGCCAAGTCCGTACCATCCCAGTTTTGCGCCGGGATTGCTGACGTCTTTTCCGCTGGGTCGTTCCTCATGGCCCCACCAGGTGTAGGCCATGGTGCCGATCCCGGTCACCGATCCGAAGCGAAGGGCCTTGGCTGCCTGCAGCGCCTCTTCCGCCGCCTGTATACGGTCTTTGCTTCCGAGCAACTCCGGTCGCTGATTCAGCGCGTCCTGAACCAGTGATTCAGGACTTGCGCTAGACGTGACTACGAGGACCGCCTGTTCCAAGAGGTAGTCCCCGGGACCCTGCAGACCCATGGCAGTATTCAGTGCGGCAAATGCCAATACAAGGTTGTTCTGAGCCTTGATCAACAGCACTTCTGCCCGATTAGCCTCGACCGATGCAAAATCCAAGTCCAACTTGGATCGCAATTGCCGTCGGTAGAACGTCTCCGTCTGTTGTCGGATCAACTCGCGTTCATTCAAGACTTCGCGGGAGATGTCCACGAGCCGCTGCTGCTTCAGGCAATTGAGATAGGCCTGCTCCACGCTCAAGATAGTGAGTGCTTTGGCAGTCAACACGGCTTTCTCGGCGGACGCTGCGAGCGACTTCTGAGAGAGAATTCGATGAGCCGTCTGACCGAAGTCCGTGATGAGGTAATCTGCGCGAATGCCGGGAGTCGTCAGGTAGTTGGTGGGTTTTGGCAGTGAGCCTGAGATCCCGAGGTTGCCCAGGACTCTGGTGTTTCCGGCAGTACTTGAGACAATGCCGCTTACTTGTGGATAATTGGCTGATTCGATCTGCTTGACCAGGGCATGGGATTCCAGGGCCTCATGCTCCGCCATTTTGATGAGCGGCTGTTTCTCAAGTGCTGTTCGAATCGCCTGCTCCCAGCTCAATGGAGTGCCGGCCGCAGACATGGGACGGGGTGACATCTGCTCCGCGGCGAGCGAAGTGTTCACCCCCCACGTAATGATGACCAGCACACAGGCCAGGCATCTAGAAGCGTTTGTACTCTTGGCCTGTAGCATAGGCGACCACTGACTCACTGGTTTTATAGATATACCGGGCTTCCGCCAAGCGAGATTCGGATTCGAACAACACGGCCGTCGCGCGGATGACCTCTACGATCGGGCTCAAGCCAAGGCGGTAGCGCTCTTGTGACAGCAGCAACGCCTCTTTCGAAAAGGTCACGCGCTCCTGCTCGAGTGCGATTTGCTCGGCATTCGTCGTCTTGGTGAGATAGGCCCGAACAATCTGCAAGACGATCTCATTCGCGAGGCTCTGGAGTTCTTCTTCCGTTTCCCCTTTGCGGTAGCTGGCCTCTTTGATTTGACTCTGAATCCTGAATCCTGTGAAGAGAGGGAACTTCATCGTGGCGCCATACCCCCAAAACGGGGCTACGCCATCGGAAGGAATGCCACTATCATGCACATCGCCGTATTTGGTCATGCCGATCGAGCCGACGGCAGAGAGGGAACCAAAATTCAAGGCCTTGACCGCCTTGAGCAATTCTTCGGTGGCGACCAGACGGTCCCGATTGCCTAGGAGCTCTGGCCGGTCGCTGAGCCCGGTGGCAACCAATGTGTCGACCGCTTGGCTTGGAGTCACGCGAATAGGGATTTGTTCCAGTTCGTACTGGTCCGGGCCTTCGATGCCCATCGCGTTGTTCAAGGCAGCAAAAGACTGTTTGATCTCATTCTTCGCTTTGATCAGCGAGAGCTCAGCATTCGAGACTTCCACCAACATCAAGTCCAGATCGACTTTCGATTTGAGTTGATGTTTATACAGCGCCTGCACTTGATCACGGACGGCTTGCCGCTGCTTGACCGTCTCAGCCGCGATCGTCACCAAACTCTTCTGAAGCAAACAGTTGAGATAGGCCCTTTGAACATTGAGGATGACGAAGGCTTTGTTCGTCAGAATTTCTTTTTCACTGGCTGCTTCATTGGCCTCGGTTGCGAGAATGCGATGAGCGGTGTAGCCAAAATCCGAGATCAATTGATTGAGCATGAACCCGCCGGACAACATGTTCTGGTTATGATGCGCGAGCGCGCCGCCCGGATCGAACCCATGCCCACCACGATCGTGAATCGCTTTGCCATCAGTTGTCACAATGCGCATAGAACCGCTGCTTCCGGCGAGGGAGGCTTCAAGCCAGGGATAGCGTTCACCTTGCGTTTGACGGGTCAGAGCCTTTGTAAGGAGTAAGCTATAGCGCGAACGCTCGATCAGCGGATGGGTGGCAAGACCGGTTTTGATGGCTTCATCGAGCGGCAGCAGAGAGCCGGCAGGTTTTACGGCAGGACGAGATACAGTTGGTTCCGCCGATGGCGACTGTTCCCTTGATTGTGCGAGACCGACATGGGAGCTGCCCGCAATAAGTGCGATAATTAAAATTTTGGTGATGGACTGTTGCATGAGGGGTCGCCTCCGGAAAACGTCTCGACCGTTCCCTCTGTGAATGTTACATTTTCTGCTTGGCTGCTTTGCCGTTTGGAAGGTTGTAAGGGGACGATTGAACCGTCTGCCCATCGACCAACCCGTTTTTGCCGACGACGACCACTTCTTCTTCGCCGGTCAGTCCTTCCACCACTTCCACCCAGATCCCGTCATCAATGCCGGCTTTCACGGGAACGAGTTTGGCCTTGCCGGAATCGATTACGAACACAGATTTCTCCTGTCCGTTTTTGCTCGGAACAACGGAGGCGGGAGAAATCGCCAGTGCGTTCGGATGTTGCTGCAGATGGAGCGCCACCTTGACGAACATCCCAGGCTGCAGCCGATGGTCTTTGTTCGGCACATCGATTTCGACCAGCAATGTTCTGGTGGCTGGATCCAGGGCCTCGGTGGTCCGAGTGATCGAAGCCTGCAATTCTTCAGACCATTCACGTGCGGTCATCGTCACGGGAAGCCCTGGTTTCGCCAACTGTGCAGCTTCCTGCGGGGCATTCACATAGATCCTGACGCTATCCATATCCATGATCGTGAACAGCGGCGCCGCTTGCGTTGCCGAACCGGTCGCCGACTGGATGAGTGCGCCTGGATCAGCAAACCGAGCCGTGATCACGCCTGGAAACGGAGCATAGACTTTGGTGTACTCCAGTAAGGTGCGGCGGCTGTCTCGCTGATGTTTCGCCGATTCAGCCGCGGCTTTGGCCACATCCACATCCTGCTTGGCGATGATATCGTGATTATCCTGCCAGACGCTCAGGTACCGCTCATACGTGACTTTCTTGATTTGGTAATCGGCATCAGCCTGCTTGTATTGGTCTTCGATCTCGGGCGCATCTAATACGGCCAGCAACTGCCCCTGCTTCACGACATCGCCCTTGTCGAAGCCGATCCATTTAACATAGCCAGAGACCTTTCCGTACAATGTGGCTTGGTACCAAGGAGAGATATTTGCCGGCAGAGTCAGGGTCTGGCTAATGTCGCGCCGTTGCACTTTCAATACTTGGACCTGGTGGGCAGAAGACTGAGCCGAGTCCCGATCTGTATTGGGTGCGGACACTGTCGGGTACTGGCCCTGGATTATCATCAAGGCTGCCGCAAGAAGAAAGAGCCCCGCGGCAACCATTAGGACGATTTTGACCCGCGACGTCTGTGTCATATCCCCCCACGAAGCTCCCTCAGCAAGCATACATGATCCCTCCATGACTACTCCATTCAGCGAACCTCGCCTCTTTCAGTTTCAGTCTGGCCGGCTGCTGAACGCCGGCGGGCGATCGCGTGCAGAACCGGAATAAACAGTAATGTCATAAACGTCGAGACCGTCAAGCCTCCGATCACAGCGCGCGCGAGCGGCATATTGCTCTCGCTTCCCTCCCCGATGCCCAGCGCCATCGGTGCTAACCCAAACACCGTGGCGAGTGACGTCATGAGAATGGGCCTGATTCTGAGACGCCCCGCCTCCACAACGGCCTCCTCGATCGGCATGCCCTCGCGCAACTTGTTATTCGCGAAATCCACCAGGAGCACGCTGTTAGATACGACGATCCCGATCATCATCAGGGTGCCGATCATCGATTCCACATTGACCGAGGTATGGGTCAGCAGCAACATCCAGATTACCCCGATAAATCCCAACGGGACGGCAAACATGACCACAAAGGGATCGAGCCAGGAACGAAACAGCCCCACCATCACCAAATAGATCAATACCATCGCCATCGGCAGATTCCAGGCAAATCCAGAAATCGCCGCGCGCATACTGTCCACTTCCCCCTTGAAGGTCAGCACCACATCCTTCGGAATCTTGAGCTTCGCCACGGACTGTTCGATCTGAGTCGCGATATGCCCCAGATCGTTACCAGGGACGCTGACAAGCACGTCCATCGTTCGCTGCAAGTTGAAGTGATCGACGGTCTCAGGACCGACTTTTCGAACGACATCCACCAGATCTCGCAGGAGGACGGGGCTCCCCCCGGTCGAGATCACACCTGGCAAGCGAACTTGTTCTGGAAAGGGTGTTTGGGTGAGCACCAATGAACTGCCCCTGAGCCTGGTACCACCGGCACTGACCGACATCGGCTTGTCTACATATGTCCCTACGAGCGGCATGTTCAGAAAATCATCGAACTCCAGCAAGATCTGCTCAGGAAATTGGGTCACGACAAAATAGGCATTATTTGTCCGGGGATCGATCCAATAGCCGGGGTTCAAGGTAACATTTGACGAGAGCCCGGTGACCAAATCCGTCACGATCTGAGACTCATTGAGCCCAACAAAGGAGGCTTTGTCTCGATTGATATCGAGATGAATTTCAGGATAGTCCATACCCTGCCGAACCTGTACATCTGCCGTGCCGGGAATCGCTGCTACAAGATCCCGAACCATGTTGGCCGTTGCCGCAAGATCCCCCATGTTGGGACCGCTCACTTTGATATCGATTGGCGCGGGCAAGCCGGCATTGATCACATCACTGACGATCCCGCCAGTCTGGAAGGAGAATTTCACTCCTGGCAACTCACGACGAAACGACTGGCGCAACTTCATGATGATGTCATCGGTGCGGACATCATGGTCATCCTTCAGACTCACGAGCACGAAGGCCTGATGGGGACCATTCACCGGTGTGTAGAGCACCATCCAGCCCTGCGGAACTCCGATGTTCGACACGATCTGATCCAACTCTGCCGCGGGAATCGCATCCCGAATGAGCCCCTCGACCCTGGCCACGATCGCCTCGGTTTTTTCAATTCGTGTGCCCTCAGGAACCGAGACGTTGAGGACGAACGAACCGGCATCTACTTTCGGGAAGAACTCCGTCGCCATCAGAGGAGCCATGAACATGGAGCCGACGAAGATTGCCGTGACCGTGACAATCACGATCACCTTGTGAACCAAGCACCAGCGCAGGAGGAGCACGTATCGTTCAACAAATGGGTCGAAGATGTTGAGGCGATTCCAGAACGCGGTGAAGCGTCCTTGATACACGGCAGGAGCCCCTCCCTGTGCATGGCTTGCATGGTCACGAAGCAACCGTGCCATCGAAACAGGGGCCAGGGTCAGTGCAACGACGTAGGAAGCCATCATGGCATAGGCCACTGCGAGAGCAAGCGGCACGAACAAAAACTTGATCACGCCCGTGAAAAACGCGATGGGCAAGAAGACGAGGAAGACCGTAATGGTGATAATGAGCATGGGGAGAGCCACTTCGTTGACGGCATCAGCCGCCGCTTGGGAAGAAGTCTTTCCCATCGCCATATGGCGATGAAAGTTTTCGACGACGACAATCGCGTCATCGACTAACCGTCCAACGGCCAGTGCCAATCCGCCGAGCGTCATGATGTTCACCGAGTGGCCGGTGAAGTAGAGACCAATGAAAGCGGCCGTGATGGACAGTGGAATCGCCATGGCGACTATGAGGGTTGAGCGCAGGCTCCCAAGGAACAGCAGGACCATCAGACAGGCGAGCCCTCCCCCAAGAAGCCCTTCATGCTCCAGTGTTTTGATGGCCTGGCGGATATAGAGGGACTGATCGAACAACAACTTGATCGCCAGGTCCTTCGGAATATTGATCAGTTTAGGCAGGACCTCCTTGATCCCATCGATGACGGCTATGGTGTTGGCTCCGGCCTGCTTCAGAATAGGAAGATAGACAGCCCTATTGCCATTGATCCGTACTACGTTGGTCTGGATCATCGTGGAGTCCACGGCTTTCCCCACATCTCGCAAGAACAACGGCACTCCGTTCACCATCTTGATGGGAATGTCGTTCATTTGGTCCACGACCTTGATCATGCTATTCGTGTAGACGTTGTAATCGAAGTCGCCGATTTTCACGTCCCCAGCCGGCAGGAGGACGCTCTGCATGTTCACCGAATTTACAATCTCGTGAGTGGAAACACCACGAGCCAGCATGCGTTCGGGATCGAGAAAGATCGTGACTTGGCGAACCGTCCCTCCGAACGTGGTTGGGAACGCGACTCCTGGTACGCCACCCAGTTGCGGACGTACGTTGAAATACGCGAGGTCCCGCACTTCCTTCTCCGTCATCGTCTCGCTGCTGGTCGTCTGGATGGCAATAGGCAAGCTGGCAGCCCCGAACTTGATGATGATCGGGGGAAAGATCCCTTGCGGCAGAAATTTCAGGTTCGCATAGGTGAGGCTGGTGATTTCGGCCAGCCCAGCGTTTACGTCATAGGAGGAATGGAAGTAAATCTTGATGAGACTGACACCGGGCAAGGAACGAGACTCGATGTGGTCGATGTAAGAGGCCTGAAGAAAAGCTTGCTCCAGTCGCAATGTGATGGCGCCTTCGACCTCCGACGGCCCCATGCCTTTATAGAACGTGGCCACCGCCACGACCGGCATGTTGATCTCCGGGAAGATGTCCACCACCATTTTCTGGTAGGAGACGACGCCTAGAATGATAACAATGAGGCTGATCGCGATGACGGCGTATGGATTTTTGAGCGAAGCGCGGGTCAGCATCGGGTTTCAGCCGTTAAGAGGGATCGATTCCATCTCAGCCAATACCGACAGATGTCGCCGGTACAGTGAACGAGCTTGTCGTACGTGCCGGGCTTCACGACATACCCATTCGCGCCGTTGGCGTAGCAGTGTGCCAAGTCGGTCTGGTCATCTGATGTGGTGAAGACGACGACAGGGATCGCAGAGAGACGGGTATCGGCCCGGACTCGAATCAAAAAGTCGCAACCATTCCGTCGGCCGAGCTTGAGATCGAGCAGGATAAGGGAGGGCGAGGCAGCTGGCATGGTCTCTTTGCTCGCGGAACGCGCGACCTCAGAAGGCCCTCGTTCGACGCGCGCAGTGGAGCCCACTCCAGCCGTCTCGCCAGAAGCGTATTGGAAGGAGATGTTGGGATTATAACTGACTCGGTCTTGTAAGAAGTGGAGCGCGGCATCTGCGTCATGCTGGGTATAGAGGACGACATCGAAAGTGGTTTGGATCAGTGCCAGGCGAAACAGTTCGCACTCGCCGGGGCTGTCTTCGATCAAGAGGATGGAGGGGTGCGCTACCATTATATAGGGGGATATCAGCAGGGAATGTGCCGGGCTCGAAGATGAAGAGAAGAACGATTGAATAGTTAATAAAGTCAGTTAGTTACGATGAATATATAGATGTGACTGATGAGGGGGAATGGGAGAGGGAGTTGGGGAGAAATTCCAGAGTGGAAGGGAAAAATTCCAGAGGGACTGGGAGGGCGGCCTGATCGGTCTCCTGTGCTCGCGCAACGCGCGCCCTCGGAAGGGCCTCGTTGGACGCGCGCAGTGGGAGACCGATTCAGGCCACCCTCCCTTTGAAAATCGGACTGCTCGCCCTAGAGGGGAGGGGAGAAACGAGCGAGCTTGGAGGGAACATTTGTAAGTCGGTCTAGGCGGGTACTTTTTCCGCGAACTAGGCCCCCCTTGTGTTGACACAGTACTCGGCTAAAAGTAGCTTATGCCTGTTTTTCACTCCAAAAGACAGAGCTGCCCTGACGACTAGGTAGAGCGGAAGCAGTCCGCCGCAGATGACATAGTGAAGAAGCAGGAATAGATTCATGTATGTGAGCAATCTCAGAATCAAGAACTTTAGGAACTTTGGCGACCCACCATTTGTGATGGATCTGCGACCGTTCACGCTCATATTAGGTGAGAACAACATCGGCAAGACGAATCTTCTGGCTGCAATTTCCCTACTCTTCAGCCAGGAGATCTCTGTCATTCAACATCGGAATCTTGAAATTGACGATATTAATTACCTGACTGTTATCGCTTTCAAGAAACAAGTCGCCGATCAATCCATTGACGTTGATAAGGTTGTGTTTCCGGAAGTAGAGATCCATGCAACCCTGAGCAAGATTCAAGATGACCAGCACGCTGTCGTTGGTGACTGGTATAGCAAGCCAGATTTGACCGAGGCATGTGTGACATATCGGTTCGCAGTGAGAGGGAACTTCAAGTGTGACAGATGGGTTAAGGAGCAACGAGAGGCAATTGCTCACCGAAAAGCACAGGACAAGAAGGCGAATCCAGATCCCGGTGTTGGTTCGGAGGAGCCGGAATATAGTGGCTATGTTGAATTCCCGATTGCTGAATACCGCTACACGATCTACGGAGGCGGACGTCCTTCGAATGAATGCGAATCCTGGCTGCTAAGAATGCTTCGTGTTGAGATTCTCGATGCGCTTCGTGACGCAGAGCGAGAACTGGTCGCTGGCGGCGAGCAACGTCTACTGTTTCGCGTTCTTCGGCAGAGTAGCGATTCTCGATACACAGATATCAAGAGACTGATTGGCGATCTGAAGAACGCAATCGATAATGACCCCTCACTCGTTGCGATCAAGACTGATGTTCAGCAATTACTTGTACGTGTGTCGCTTGATACTCCAGGTGAGAACCACTCCGTTGGACTTCAATTTGTCGCTCCCGATGCAGCCGAGTTCTTAAAGAAGATCGGGATGACCTATGGCGCAAACCCCATTACGGTTGCTCGCAATGGCCTTGGTAGGAATAACCTTCTCTATGTGGCACTTGTGCTATCGCAATTGGCTAAAACTCCCGATAGTTCAGCAGGAGATGATACCTTTGTCTGTTTTCGCCTGGTTGGAATCGAGGAGCCTGAAGCCCATTTGCATCCGCATCTTCAGGACCACCTAGCCAGAAACATCGAGGACATAAGGAAGGGGCAATCCGAGTCGCTTCAGTTGATTCTGACCTCGCATTCCACTCATGTGGCGGCGAAGCTTTCTCTCCCAAATACGGTAGTACTATTTCGGCGAGATTTAGACGATTCCATTGCCGCACACTATGTCCTCAAAGACATCGACCCTAAAAAAGATGATGCGGCTGTTCGTTTTTTGAGTCTTTATCTCGATGCGACGAAATCTCGAATGTTTTTCGCGCGACGGCTCATTCTCGTTGAGGGTATTGCAGAGCAAATTGTCATCCCCAAACTTTTTGAGCAAAATGCAGATAGGTCACTCGAAAGTATCGGGTGCACTATTATTAATGTGAATGGCATTGCGTTTAGACATTTTCTGACGATCGTGAAAAATGGTTTCTTCAAGAAGTGCGTGGTGCTCACAGATAGTGACTCAGGGACAAAAGTCGAAAACCGAGCCGCATCACTGCAGGCGGACTTCAACGATACTCCACACATCAAAATTCAGGTCACGACCGAGAGTACATTTGAGAAGGAGCTCGTCTCATCGAATAAGGTTGGTGATGGGAAGGAACTTCTGTTCTTGGCGCTCACCATGACGAAGCCAAGCAACGGCCCAAAACTCCGAGCTGAGACTGGAACAAATGACATTAACGTAGATGCTTTCTTCGCCGAAATCGAAAGCCATAAGGCCGAGTTTGCTTTTAATCTGATCTCCGTTCTAGCAGAAGATGAGAAGGTTGCAGAGAAGGACAGTCGCCCACCCAAGAAATTGACAATTCCCAAATATATTTCTCAGGCGTTTGACTTCATAAAGGGAAACTAGGGCAATGAAGTTGCCGAAACCCAAGTTTGCTGAGGCGGGTCCTGGTGCTGGGAAAACGCATGCGATGGTCGACGAAATTGTGGCCGCGATTCCAATCCTTCCGCCACATCGATGTCTTGCAGCCGTTACATACACTAACGCGGCTGCGAACACTATTCATGATCGTCTTGTTGAAAGAGTTCCCAGGGTTCCGAGCAATATTTTTGTTGGAACTATCCATTCTTTTGTGAATCGATTTCTTCTGATGCCGTGCGCGGAACTTCTGAAGTTACTTCCTGAAGATCGAATATATGTGGCGATTGATCCATACGACAAAGTAGGACCAGCAGGGGCCGCTGCTTACGAGAAGAATCTGATCAAAAAGGGGATTGTTCCCTATTCCTCGATGATCCCGAAAGCTCGTCAGGTTCTGGAGACACCAGGCATGCGAGATCTTATCTGCGGACGGATTGCGTACCTTTTTGTCGATGAATTTCAAGATACGGATATTGGAATGTTTGAGGTTTTTGAACATTTCCACAAGGCCGAGAAAACCAGACTATATGTTGTCGGCGATTCTGAGCAGTATGTGATGAGTTTTGGGTATCGGGGTAAGAAGCCACCGTCGTTCGACAAAATTCCATTCTTCCGATTCAAAAAGCAGGCCGAAGTGCAACAAATCATCGAGAACCACCGGTCAAATGGAGAAATCGTCACGTTTGTGAATCAGTTTCGCGTAGATGTACAGCAAATACCGGTCAAGCCTTATCGTGGAGAACCCAGAGTTCTTTTCATTCCCGCCACTGCTCTTGAAGAAATCGTTCGACGTTATCAGGCGTTGAGTGAGAATGTTGAAATTGAAGAAGAGCAACGGACACGGCTATATCTCTCGGAGGAGAACGCGACATTCGACTCTGTTCGTGAGCAGTTCAAATTAAGTCCAATCTCGAATGACGGACGAAAGACCAATACCCTTCTTGGAGATGCACTTGACCTTTTGTCTCTTGCGCTCGATCGCAGTCAAAGGAGAATTTGCGAGGAGTTGGGGTTGACACGGCTTCAATTGCGAACCGTTGGCGTTCGGCTACTCAGAGAGCTTCGTGCAGGGCAGTACGGAATTGAACAACTTAAGGTGCTTGTCTTCGATGCCTTTGGCCACAAAGTGTCGAACTCACGCATTGACCTGATCGAAGACCGCTTATGTCGTCTCAGCATTGAATTCGGTGGAGGGAATTTGTCACAGGCGGCTGAATGCTATTCTTCGATTCGCAAGGCTAAAGGGCTGCAAGCAGACGCGGCACTTGTAGTTGCGAAAAGCCTCACGGAGTTAAGGAAATGGCTGCAGACTGAACCGTTACTTCGCGTTGCCGACAAACAAGACAAATGCAGACTTGGATATGTGGCGTTTACTCGGCCACGAGAGATGCTCTGCATTGCTTGCTTGACGGAGCTCGACTCGGAGTTAATTCAAATATTGAAGAGTCTTGGAATTTCGACAGTGACCGGAGGTGATGCGAGAGGTGGAAAAGTAATAGGAGCCATTTCAGTCTGAATAGTCGCTGCCTGCCTCTCAATTTGTTTCTGACATCTCGTCGCTCGTCTCTTAGAACTCCTCACGGTTCACGTAGAGAGCTTGAGTTTTGTAAAGGCTGTCTACGCTGCATGTCTGGTGTTAAGGCAATATGCGGGATAAGATGTTTGCCATGGTGGGCATGTGATCTTCTGGTTCCAATGGAGGGCAACCATGGCCGGTCAAGATATTCGAACATCAATGCGCTGGCTCAGGTTTTCCCTGGGCCTTGTGGTTGCCTTCTCAGGGATCTTGTTGTTTCTCATGGATGGTGCTCGTTCGGCTCAGGCGGGTGAGTCAGCGCAGGGAGAGTCTGCTACCCAGAGCATGGATATGGATCGTCATGATCACGGGGAGGGGACTGTCGATATGATGGTTCCGCATCAGAAACATCTCGGGCCCCACATGAGATGGACGGAGTTGCGGCCGGCGAACGCAGACGATGCCGGGCGTGCCGATCAGATCGTGCAGACTCTGCGACAGGCCCTTGCCAAGTACAAGGATTATCGGGTGGCTATGGGCGATGGCTATGTTTCGCTTCACCCCGAGCGAACGCCCAAACATTATCATTTCGCCAATAAGCAGCGTCGCCTTATGGCCAAGGTTCGCTTTGATCCGGCCGAACCGACCGCACTGTTATATAAGAAGGCTGGGGATGGTTATGAACTCGAAGGGGCGATGTATACCGCGCCGAGAGATATGAGCGAGGACCAGTTGAACGAGCGCATTCCGTTGAGCGTCGCGCAGTGGCATGCCCACGTCAATCTCTGTTTCCAGCCGGACGGCAGTAGACGCCGTATGACCCGGAAACAACTCGGAGGCAAGGGGACGATTGCCACGGAGTCAGAGTGCCGGCAAGCAGGCGGACGATTTGTTCCGCAAGCCGGTGGATGGATGATTCATGTGTATCCGTTCGAATCGACTCCTGTAAAGATCTGGACCCACTAAGCGACAAGAATTTTGTGATGTGCATCGCCCAAATGGGTGTAACCAGAATAGGAAGATGCCAGGACCAATTCAGTCTGAACAGTCTCCTCAGCCTCGCTGATCGCCCACCTGTCCGATGTCGTCTCTCATCCTTATTCTCTCCCAAATGGAAGACTTCCCCGTTAGGTGTGAATAGTTGCAAGACCTGCCCCTTTCCACGTCCACCTTATGTTGTGCCGGGAGACTTGCCTGCGGTTCGTCTCCATTCAAACCCAGAATTCTTGCCAATGAATCTGTTTGAGCACGGGCACGAATCAGAAAAGATTCATCCAGGGTTAATCTGCCACGATATAGACGCTCAAACCTCAGTGAATATTTGCGTGCTGGCTTCTTACATAGCTGGCATATCTTGTGCTTGTTGTTTGGTGAAATGGAGGTGAATACCATGGTGATATCGATCATCAACCATACACATGGGGCACTGAGCGACGAGGAAATCCTGCAGGCGATTCGTGCGATCAATCGCCAGATCAAGCAGGATTTCGAGCCCTATTGGTCATTCGGCGCGAGCCTTCGGCTGGAGGGGCGAAGCGGGAAGAAGCCGCAAGCGCAACACCTCGAGGATTTACGGGGGGATGCCGTCATTTATTTGTGGAACGAAGTCGACGAAGTCAAAGATGCACTTGGCTATCACGACAGAAACAACCGTGGCATTCCCTATGGATTTGTGTTCACGGAGATTGCGAAGGAGCTCGGTGAGGCCTGGACAGTCACGTTGTCGCATGAGGCGCTGGAGCTGGTTGGAGATGCTCAGGCCAATCTCCTTGTCTCAGGGCCCCATCCGAGAAATCCCAAGAAAACTGTCTTTCACTGGTTCGAAATGTGCGATGCCGTGCAGGCGGAAACCTATCTCATCGATGGCGTGGAGGTGTCCAATTTCGTATTGCCTCTTTACTTCACCGGAGAGGATGAGTTGGGCGGACGAAACGATTTTCTTGCACGGATTCACAACGGGAAGACCTTGCGGTCCTTCTCGGTTAATCCGGGTGGCTATATCGGATTCTTTGACCCAGCCCGGAACAAGACTGACACCTTTATGCCCGATGATCTCGCGAAGAAACGCATGGCCATTAAAAATCTGGCGAGAGGAACCCGCCGATCCGTCCGATACAAGCTCGCATCGACGTTGGGTAACAAAAGGACACAAAGGTTACGCACATATCGGTAGCATCTAGTTGTTCATTCACCCATGCCATTCAATTTAGGGAGGTCATTTATGAGCGAACCGATTGTCTGTATGCCGAAAGTGCTGCCGCGCGGTCAATGGGTATCAGCAGCCCGCATGGCGTCGGAGATCAATCCTGTGAATCATCCCCCGATCGAGCGGCTGATGCGGGCTATCACGGGATTTAATCCCCACCCCCTGCATATTGCCGTGCTGACGACGAAGTACTGGCACGCAGGGGGCGTACGACTAACGGTCGGATTTCTTGATAATCCACCGAAGGCGCTTCGAACTCGGATCTTGTCGCATATGAATGCATGGAATAAAACAGCTAACGTCAGATTCGTGGAGGCCAAAACCGACCCGGAAGTGCGCATTGCCCGTACGGTAGGGGACGGTTATTGGTCCTATCTGGGCACGGATATCCTCAGTATCCAGGCCGGTGCCCCCACAATGAATCTGGAATCATTCACCATGAATACGCCTGAATCGGAATATCACCGTGTGGTCCGCCATGAGACTGGTCATACAATGGGCTTTCCGCACGAGCATATGCGGCGAGAATTGGTGGCAAAAATTGATCCGGAGAAGGCGATTAAGTATTTTAGAAACACGCAAGGCTGGTCTCGGCAAGAGGTTGAACAACAGGTCTTGACACCATTAGAGGAGTCCTCGCTTCTGGGCACAGCGCATGCTGATCCTAAGTCGATCATGTGTTATCAGATTCCTGGGATCATTACGAAGGACGGCAAGCCGATTATTGGAGGATTAGACATTGATAAATCAGATTATGCATTCGTGGGCAAGATCTATCCCAAACCTCATGGCTCGCATGCTGCAAAACCCACGAAGAAGTCCTCATCTAAAAGAAAGAAATCACGCCGTCGGTCCTAATAGTTCTGAAACGATTTGACCGGAGAGATCTAATGGCCAACGACAAACGTATATTGGAAGCGATGCATGTCGGCCGTCGGCATGCAGCCGAGATTTTGAAACTCCGTGCCGCCGCGTCAAAGACTCGTGCCAAAGCTCTCAAAGCGCACCCCAAGCCGCTCGCGCTACGCATCCAGGCAATTCCTCGAAAGGGCATGCCGGTCGCTAGGGCCACGGTCATGCAAACGGCAGGCGTCCTTGTCTCGGAGGGTGACTCGTGGTTTGATTACCCATTCCATGACGTCCTTAAAGAATTGGAAGATAATCATGGGTATGATGTCGAGTCGGTGGCGCATAAGGGTGACCCAATCGAGGAGATGGCCTACGGTGACAACCAGCTAAACGATCTTACCCGTTTGATTGAAAAGCTCCTTCGGCGGGGTGTGAAACCTAAAGCCATTTTGCTCTCGGGCGGCGGCAATGATATTGCTGGTAACGAGTTTGGCATGTTGCTGAATCATGCCCGTTCGTCAATCGCAGGCTTAAACAGCAACATTGTAGTGGGCGTCATTAATACACGCATCGAAATTGCGTATGTAACGGTCTTGACCGCCGTTACCGAGGTAAGCAGGGAATTAACGGGACAACCCCTGCCGATTCTTGTTCATGGGTACGATTACCCTGTCCCGGATGGCCGAGGCTTTATGGGTGGTTGGGGGCCTTTGCCAGGGCCTTGGCTGGAACCAGGATTCCGCGAAAAGGGTTTCGGCGATCTGCCTTCTTGCATTCAGATTGCACACGAGTTGATTGAGCGCTTCAACACAATGCTCGCGGGAGTTGCCGCTCTTTCGCAATACCGGCATGTTCACTATATCGATTTAAGGAACTCGCTCTCAACTGGCCGAGACTATAAAGACTGGTGGGCGAATGAACTGCATCCGACTCCGCGAGGCTGGAGCCGAATCGCCGACCGTTTTGCCGAAGTACTTCGAATGTTGCCATGAATATCATCATGGGTAGACATCGGTATCAGGAGCAGTTTAGGTGTGAACATGATTCAGTCCAGCCAGTTGCCCACCGAGTTCGGTCCTCGTCGTTTGCGGTCTATCTGGTTTAGCTGGATAGTCTGATTCAACCAAGCAAAGAAAAGCAACCGGCTGAATTCCTCGCCTCACGATATGCGTGTGTATATTTGATGTGCGTGTTGCCAGAAACAGTAACCATATCAGGTGATGACAAAAGGCACACCTGTGAGCTATCATAGCGACGTGAGAACATATCGTTGGAGCGAGAAGAAGAATGAACAACTGAAGCAGTCACGGGGTATTTCGTTTGAAGATGTTGTTCTGGCGCTCGAATCAGACGGGCTCCTTGATGTTCTCATGCACCCGAATCCAAGGCAGTATCCGAACCAAAAAGTGCTTGTTGTGGCGGTTATGGAGTATGTCTATCTCGTTCCTCACGTGGAAGAGGCCGACTATCTGTTTCTCAAGACCATTATCCCAAGCCGGAAAGCCACGCGGGACTATGGCAGAAAGGATAAGCCATGAAGAGACTTGACCGATACGAGAAGCAGATTCTCTCCGCATACGAGCGCGGCATGCTCAAATCGGTTGTGACCACGGAAGTATCACTGCGCCGCTACCGAGAATACGCACGTGCCACCTTGACCAAAAACCGTCGTGTGAACATCCGCATGTCCACGGTCGATCTAGCGGATATCCAGGCGCGAGCGAGTGAGGAAGGTATACCGTATCAGACCCTCATGGCGAGCGTCCTGCACAAGTTCGCGACCGGCCGTCTTCGCGAGCGAAAGTCTAGTCTCGCTTCGCGGTCAAGACGGACGACCCGCAAGCGCACTGCCGCATAACGCACCCTTGCAGACAGATCAAACCTCCGAAAGCCGAAACGTTGTACGTTTTACTTTTTACGTTTAACGAGGCCGGCTTAGGTTACGTGGCGAGTCCGTATTTCTTCAGTTTGGTGAGGAGTGTTTTGTAATCGATGTCAAGCGTTTTTGCCGTCTGGGTCTTGTTGCCGCCGCTGGCATCGAGGACGCGCTCGATATGCAGCCGTTCAATCTCTTCCAGGGAAAGATGACTCTGGTCTCCCGTCTGAGACGAGCTCCGGGTTTTCGGCAATAGCGCGAGAACCTCTTCTGGACCGATCGGGCCAGTTCGATTGCTCATCAGCACAATTCCCTCAAGCACATTCCGCAGTTCACGCACGTTGCCGGGCCAACTGTGGGTGCTAAGCGTCTGCACGCCCTCAGGTGAGATAGTTCGTTTCGTAATTCCAGAGAGACGCAGGGTCGAGAGGATGTGTTCTGCAAGTTTCGGAAGGTCTTCTTTTCGCTCGTGGAGCTGAGGTACGCGCAGGGTGACGGTATTGATTCGGTAGAGCAGGTCGTCACGGAAGCGACCTTGGTGCACGAGTTCTTGGATGTCCTGATTCGTGGCTCCGATAACACGGACGTTCGCCTGGAACGTGCGCGTGCTGCCGACGGGGCGGTATTCGCCTCGATCCAGGAAGCGTAACAGACTCACCTGCATCGGGCCCGACATCTCGCCCAGTTCATCCAGAAATAGCGTGCCCCCTTCAGCGGCGGCGATGAGTCCAGGCTTTGCGGCGGTCGCGCCGGTAAACGCGCCCTTTTCATGGCCGAAGAGTTCGCTCTCTAAGAGTTCGCGGCTCACGGCTCCGCAGTTCACGGCAAGAAATGGTCCACTGGATCGCCGGCTGAGGTCATGAAGCAGCCGCGCTGCGATTTCTTTGCCCGAGCCGGTTTTCCCCTGAATGAGGACCGGCGCATTGGAGGGAGCGATCTGCGCGATCTGGGCCTTGAGTTTTTGCCAAACCTGACTTGGTCCTTCGATGATGACATCGCGGGTGAAGCCGCCATGCCGCGCCGCCAAGTTCTCTTTGCGGAGGGCGCGCACGGTGGTGAGTCTGGCCAATGCGGCTTTGATTGCTGCGGCGTCGAAAGGCGTATCCTTGACCAGAAAGTCCCAGGCGCCTTGCTTAATGGCCTCGACCGCGTCTTTGACGTCGCCATGGCCTGTTAGCATCAGGACGTCCACGTCCGGTTGATGCTCGCGGACCCACTTCAAGACGGCTCGACCGTCGAGGCCCGGCATACGGAGATCGGTAATGACGCATTCGAACGATGTGGTCTGCAGGGCCTCGATGCCCGCCGCCCCGTGAGTAACGGCGGTCACCTCACAGCCTTCCTCGCGGAGCGCCTGCTCCAACACCAAGCGAACGTATTCTTCGTCGTCGATGATGAGTGTGCGCATCATAGTGGCTTTCAGGAGTTAGCCATCAGCTTTGCTCTGAGTGAAGACTGACAGCTTCTTGGCCATCCGGGAATCCCAGAAAAAACGTGCTGCCTTTGCCGGGCGACGATTCTGCCCAGACACGGCCCCCGTGTTTCTCCGCTACCATCTTCACGATAGCTAGGCCTACGCCGGTGCCTTCGTACTCCTGGGCATTGTGCAACCGCTCGAAGAGACCGAAGAGTTTCTCCTTCTGGTCGGCCTCGAAGCCAATACCGTTGTCCTGTACCCAGAGTATACGTTCGGTCGGGGTTTGCTGTCCCCCGATGTTGATAGTCGGAACCGGGGAATGGCGGGAGAACTTGATGGCATTATCGAGTAGATTAACCAAGGACTGACGGATGCTGACCGGCTCGCCATACAGATCGGCGAAGGGGAGATTGATTTTGATCTGAGGTGCGATGCCGGCGATCTCGCTTTGCCGGTCGATGACCAGGCTGCTGATCATCTCCAACACGTTGAAGCGGGTGCGTGGGAGATTCTGCTGTTCCAGGCGTGAATACTTGAGCAGGGCGTCGATCATGTGTGTGAGGCGTAACGAGGACTTCCTGATGATGTCGATGTGGTGTTGCACTTGGGGGTCTTCGGCTTCTTCAAATCGCTTTTCCAAAAGCGACGAGAAGCCTTCGATTTCGCGAAGAGGTCCTTTGAGGTCGTGTGCCACGGAGTAGGTGAAGGATTCGAGTTCCTTGGCCTTGCGCATGAGGGCGTTGTCTCGCTCGCGGAGATTTGCAAGCATCGTCGTCAGGGAATCAGCCAGGATGCCGACTTCGTCTCGTGTAGGCCAGGGTTCAAACTCGGCCGTGAGGTCATGCCGGGCGACACGGTCTGCTGTGGCTGCAAGCTGTTTAAGCGGTGTGGCCACGAGCCGTTTCATCATGAGATAGATCGAAACGATTAGAAGTCCAACTAGGCCGACGAGGCCGATGACGATGATCCGTGCCTGCTGGACGAGGCGATCGCCCTCGATCTTCATCTCCACATCAATCTTGCGGTGAAGTTCGAAAAGAGAAACGATCGCATTTTCGGTCTTGGTTGCAGTCTGTTCGTACGCCGGCTCTGCGTTCGACAGATTTTTCTCGCTCTGACGAGTCGCGGCTTCGAGATCCTCCCGCTGAACCCGTAAGGCACTCATTCCATCGGCGATGGCGACGATCGTTTGGCTCTCCTGATCGGCCAGGTCGCCTTGCCCGTGCTGTTGCAACATGCCGTACAAAACGGGATGTGTACGGACAGCGTGAACGGCTTGATACGTGTCCAGTGTCGTGAGTGTTCGTTGTTCGATTTCCGCGATGGCTTTCAGGCTGATGGTCTGCTCTGCGTTGTTTTGATGATCGAGGAGATGGTGCATGTGGGTCTGCATGTCGGAGAGGTTGCGGAGCATCTCCGACGCCGTGACGACGGCGGGAATAGTGATCCGCTGATGGCGTTCGACATAGCTATTCACACGGGAGAGATAGAAGAACGATGCGCCGAGACTTCCGATGAGCAGGATGAGGATCACGCTGAACGAAAGCGTGAGCTTCTTGCCTATGGAGAGGCGACTGAGCCAACTGACAGGCATGGCGTAGCCTAGCATAGCGCACTGAATGTGTCAGCCGTGCAGCCTGTCTTGGAGGGGGTGAGAGCCGGCCCGGCTGCCGCGCAGGCGCCGACCACTGGAATGATGTGAAGCATGTAGCGCAGAGAGCGATGAAGGCGGCCAGTCCGATGAACTAGCTGGCATTATTCATAAGGTTCGTCGCGAAATCGCTGAGCCACGTTGCGAGAACGGTGACTGGAGCCGTGAGAACCCCATAGCCCATTTTATTAGACGCCAAACCTCGAAGACCAGCCATGGTGGATATACCAGAGGAGGTCGAAAGGTGCGGGCGCCTTCGGAACGAGAGACGTGTCATGATCTTCTCCTACCAGAGTGACAGGGGTATGAACTGTTGATCCAGCAACAGTTCACCTGCAACTTCTGCTGCTTTATCTACAGAGAATTGTTTTGACCCTTCAAAGTGACCAAAA
This sequence comes from Nitrospirota bacterium, assembly GCA_963701855.1. Lineage (GTDB taxonomy): Bacteria > Nitrospirota > Nitrospiria > Nitrospirales > Nitrospiraceae > Palsa-1315. The sequence continues at coordinate 379,140 of CAVPBK010000009.1, read as the reverse complement.
ATTGAAGGCATGCGTCCTGCATTATCCACGATACAAAATCGTGTACTCTTGCTTGGAGGTTTCGTGAAGCTACTAGTCAGATTGTTCGGGAAGTACGGAAGCATCAAACGTCGAGGTATTGCTGCTCCCTCGTGGTTCTTAAGAAAATGCTCCATCATGCTCATACGACACAACAAAAAAGGGCAGTCATGATGGCGAAATCTTTGGATGAACTCCTTCGGCTCAAGGGCGTGATCGCTGCCGGTGAGTTTGCCCCGAACGGCAAACTCCTCGACATCCGTTTGAAGGGGACGCTGCTCCCCGATGATGGGGCGCTCCTGACGAATCAATGCTGTTGCGGTCAGTCAACTCCTGTGAGCTCTGACCCCTATTCATGGTCGGATCAGCGGCCTCCTGGGTGTGCTGGCTGCCGGTCATGGTCAGGCCAGCGGTTTCAACTTGTTGTCGGAACAAGGGTGGGCCTATTCGGGCGGCGATCTCACGATCGTCGTCGGCGGAGGCCGCGGGGTCTTTGCCAAAGCCGCCGAGGCTGATTTCAATCAATTGTTCACGGTGTTGATAGAATCACGGCAGTTGGCCGGTGTCGGCGAGCGGTAGTACGAGAGGACTGTGTATGTATAGCTCACACCATCCCCCTTCCAACATAGCACCGCTCTCCATTCGAGTCTGTTGACCTTCAGCGTGCCTGGTTGGCAGATGGTGCTGAGCGATTCAAGCTGAACGCGGCACCGGTCGCACCGTCGCAAAGCTTTCCCATGGCTGTTTCGTCGCGCCGTTGATTAATTTCGACCCGTTCAAACGTTTCGAGAAGGAGGTGCGATATGGCCACTGTTTCGGTGATAGAGAAGTCGAGTGTTGCTGTAGAAAGCCGGGCTATGGATGAATGGATTCTTGACGCATTGCGGACAGATGGAACGCAATCGCTCGATCGCTTGAGCCAAGCATTATCTGCTGAGGGATGGGCACCGGTGTTTCTCGCTATCGACCGGCTGAGCCGGGTAGGAAAAATCGTAATCGGGCCTCCGAAGAATGGTGACTATCTTGTCTCGGTGACACCAGGCAAGGATCTCGAAAACCTGGCCGTCATACCCGCGAAAGGGAGGTAGTCATGAGACGCATTGGAGAACGAGCATTCACGTTTCGGCTTCCGGTCGTCGTTGCTGGAGAGATGACATACATTGATCCAGACGAATTTCTGGAGCAGTGGGTTGTGCTCAGCTTTGTGCCAAGCCTTGGGCAATCCGACAGGGTGCGTTGGGATGAGCAAGGAAAGGACATGGAAGAGCTTGGAGCGGTGCTGCTCGTGGTTCCGATAGAGCCGCAGGCGCTCTACCAGGAAGGGAAGCATAGCATCGGACGAGTGCATTTCACCATTGTAGGAGATCCACAGGGGCGGTTGCAGCGTCTCTATGGTGGTCCGACCACCTATTCTTCAGGGCGGGCACGAACGTTTCTGATCGATCCCGACGGAGTCCTACGATTTCATCTGATACACAGCCTCAACGATCGAGGGATGGCGGCTCTCAGGGAACTGCTTCAGGCCTTTCAAGATCAGGAGATTGCGTCGTTTGTGTGATGCCGTTCATGCACATGCGCCATTCATGATGGCCTTGATCGTGGTTGGCTCATAGTTGTTCCGGCATAGTAAGCGTGAACCGACTGTGTCAGAAGATCAAGATCGGAGGGTTCGGTGGTAGAGACGATATTCGCACAGGCCCGAACTGCCATGAAAAACTTTGCCCAGATTTGGTATCACATTGTGGTACTTGGCCTGAGCGCCGGCATTGCCCTGTCACTGCCGGCGATGGCCAGGAGCTTTCTGGCTTACTGGACAAGGGTAGCGGATGACAAGACGTCTCTTCTGGTGTTGGAAGTGGTGGTGGCGATCCTGTTGATTATCTCGGCCAATGCAATCCGTCTGATCATTCGCGACAGAGCGCTCGCCAAGATGGCTGTCGGCGCAGGTTTGGCCTCGTTTTATCCCAGCCATGACCCGCGTACAAGGAGGCGAATCAAGCAACTCAAGGAGAAGCAGAGCACGGGGCGGACGATCATGGCGATCGGGTCGAGCGGGTACGGAACATTGACTGATCAAGTGGGGGACTTGTCCTCAATCCTGGAACGATGCATGGGAGCCAGGGTTCTGCTGGTGAATCCGCACAGCCTGGAAGCGCGGGCACGAATCGAGGCGATCGCGGACCCCGATTATACGATGGGACTCTTTCAAGACGAGGTGTGGCGAAGCATCGAACTGCTCAAGCGACTCAGGGCGATCGGCAAATCCGTCAGGCTTAAACTCTATGCGGAGCCGCCGCTCGTCAAATTGGTCATTCTCGGAGACTATCTCTGGTTGCAGCATTACCATCCCGATTTGAATGTCAGGGCGATGCCGGAATATGTGCTCCAACACAATCTGAAGGATCACGGTCTGTACACCTTCTACTACCACTACTTTGTGCAGCGCTGGGGTAGCCGCGAGATACCGGAGTACGACCTCGATACCGATGAGCTGGTGTATCGAGGGCCACAGGGCAGGGAGGATCGGAGGGTCCCATTCGGGCGGGAGACAGCGGTGGACCGAATCGGCGTACCAGGCTGAGGACGCGGGAAAATCACAAATGACGAATGCAGGGGATGGTCCTGTTGGTCGCGAGGACTTTTCAGGAATGACTGTTATTAGATACTGGGTTGCCAGATTGTCTGGCTCACCTGTTTGGGCTCGATCGTCAACGTACTGCTCTGGCGCATCTGTGCCTGGATGACATTGCTTCCGGGCGGCACGCTCTGGGTCAACCACACATTACCGCCGATGATCGCCCCTTTGCCGATCGTGATGCGGCCCAAGATCGTCGCGCCGGCGTAGATGACGACGTCGTCTTCGACGATGGGATGACGGGTGGCGCCTTTGATGAGCACGCCCTGCTCATTTTCAGGGAAGCGTTTCGCGCCGAGGGTGACGGCTTGATAGAGCCGGACCCGCTCGCCGATGATCGTCGTTTCCCCGATGACCACCCCGGTACCGTGATCGATAAAAAAGTATCCACCGATGTTCGCGGCCGGATGAATGTCGATCCCCGTCGTGGAATGGGCGATCTCCGAGATCAATCGCGCCGGCAGGTGCGCTCCCAACTCATAGAGCGCATGCGCCAGGCGATAGTAGATGATCGCGGTCATGCCGGGATAGCAGAGCAGAATCTCCGACGCGCTGGTAGCCGCCGGATCGCCTTGATAGGCGGCTTGCAAATCGGTGAAGAGTCGTGCGCGAATGGACGGCAACTGTGCCGCAAACTTAGTGGTCATCTCGCTGGCGGCGCGATTTGCGTCCGCGTCCATTGGCTCGTCTTGGTCAGAGACAAACAGCAGCCCTCGGCGAACTTGATCTTGTAACAGGTTCAATGTCAGGTTCAGTTGATTGCCGACAAAATAATCGATGTTCGACTCGTTCAAGTCCGAGCGGCCATAATGGGTCGGAAACAAGACGGCACACAACCCGTCCAGGACGCCGAGCAAGGCTTTCCGCGACGGCAACTCCCGGATGAGGCCCTGATGCCTCACGTTGTGCGCGACTTCACGCGATTGCCGGAGTTCAGCGACTACGCGGTCGATATTCCATGTGGTTAACGCGATGTCTGATTGTGGAATCGGATTGATGGCCATGGTCACCTATGTGTTCGAACGGCTCGGCGCTCAGGTTCAGTTCTTCCTGATCTGGCTTAAGGCGCTCACCAACGTGTCGATTTCATCCGGCGTGTTGTAAAACGCCAGAGACGGACGGACCGTTCCGGTCAACCCGTACCGGCGCACAGTCGGTTGTGCGCAGTGGTGTCCGGCTCGAACCGCGATACCGTGCTGATCCAGATGGCGAGCGACCGACTCGTTGGACATGCCGTCCATGACGAACGAGAGGACGCTGGCCTTGGTGGCGGCGGTCCCGATCGGGCGGAGGCCGCGAACCAAGGACAGGGTGTGTGTCGCATAGGACAACAGCTCATGCTCGTAGGCCGCAATGGCTGGTATGCCCACCTGGTTCAGATAATCGATGGCAGCCCCTAAGCCGACCACCCCGGCGATGTTCGGGGTGCCCGCCTCGAATTTTTGCGGAATGCCTTGATACGTAGTCTTTTCGAAGGTCACGTCCTGAATCATATTGCCGCCGCCTTGCCAGGGCGGCATCTCTTCCAACAGCGCCGCCTTGCCGTACAGCACGCCGATCCCGGTCGGCCCGAAGATTTTGTGGCCGGAGAACACGAAAAAATCGCAATCCATCGCCTGGACGTTCACCGGTATGTGCGGCGCCGATTGCGCGCCGTCCACGAGGACCGGCACGCCGTGAGCATGAGCCATGGCAATGAGCTGTTCGACCGGATTGATCGTACCCAGGGCATTCGAGACTTGCGTGACGGCCACGAGTTTCGTGCGCGAGGTCAGCAGTGCGGCAAATTGATCGAGGATCAATTCACCGGCGTCGTTGATCGGCGCGACGCGCAGCACGGCTCCTGTCTGTTCGGCGAGCATCTGCCAGGGCACGATGTTCGCGTGGTGCTCCATGGTCGTCAGAAGTATTTCATCGCCTTGGCCGACATGGGTGCGACCGTAGGTCTGTGCCACCAGGTTGACGGCTTCCGTGGTCCCACGGACAAAGACGATCTCTTTGGGATCGGCCGCCCCAAGGAAGCGCTGCACCTTCTTCCGTCCTTCTTCGTACAACTCCGTGGCGCGGAAGGCCAAGGTATGTGCCGCCCGGTGGATATTCGAGTTATCCCGGCTGTAGAACTGGGCGATGGCGTCGATCACACTCTGTGGTTTCTGCGTGGTGGCTGCGTTATCCAGCCAGATGAGCGGCTTGCCATGGACCGATTGATGCAGCGCGGGGAAATCCCGCCGGATGGCTTCAATATCCAGAACGGACAAGGTCGGACTGAAGCGGGAAACCGGCGCACTCGGGATGGATGACTGGGTGGCCGAGTCGACATGGCGCAGGAAATAATAATCCGGGGCAAAGAGATTTTCCTTGTAGCCGGGGAGGGGGGTTGCGATGTTCGGAGAGTCATTCCGCTGCGGTATGTTCGCTGACGGTGTGGCTTGGTGGCGCTGGCCGAACCTGTCCCCGTTGCAGCGCGGTTCGCCAAAGGGGTAGGTGTCCTCGGAGCCGGGAGCATGTTCGCCGGACAGCGTGCCGGGCGTTGCCGGCGGGTGTGCCGTGTCTGGTTGCAGTCCGGAATGGACCGGAGGATGGGTGGTGGAACTGGCAGACGGATAGCCTCCGGAGAGTTCGGATCCGTTAGGGGCGCCCAATGGGAGCGCCGGAATCCATGCCGGCAGCGAGGGGCTGCCGGTTGATTCAGAGTAGAACTCATTCGCCAGCTGCGCGATTAATGTGGTATCGAATGGATCATTCCTGCCAGCGGTGACGTCTTGTGTTGTCGGTGTCATAGGTTAGCCCTTTGGATAAACATATTCGTGATAGAACTTGATCGACACGTTATCGAGGCGCGCGATCGCGTCCTCGGTCAGCACTGCCGTCGAGAAGTAGCGTGTCACCAGATGCGACGCAATGCCGTGTTCATTGGTGCTCATGTATCTGACGGAGAGGCCGGCTTCGAGCTCGCCTGTCACGCCCGCCTTTTGCAGGCCGACGACGCCTTGTTCTGCCTCGCCGACGCGCAACAAGAGGATACTGGTCTTGCCTGCTTTATCGACCTCCAGTTTGTTGCTCGGGATCAACGGAATGCCACGCCAGGTGATGAAGGGCGAGCCGAACAGGTGTACGGTGGGCGGGGGTACACCGCGCCTGGTGGCTTCGCGTCCGAACGCGGCGATCGCTTTGGGATGCGCGAGGAAGAAGGCGGGTTTTTTCCAGACCAGACTCAGGAGTTCGTCCAGATCGTCAGGAGTCGGTGTGCCTTTGCGTGTGTTGATGCGCTGTACCGGCGCGACCTCCCTTAAAAGACCGAACTGAGCGTGATTAATGATCTCCCATTCCTCGCGTTCCTTGACACCTTCCACCGTCAGGCGTACTTGTTGACGCAATTGGTCGATACGATTGCTGTACAGATCGGTCACGCGTGTATGCGTCTGCAGCACTGTTTGGATCGTGCTCAGGTGATACTCACGTGGGTGCAACTCGTAATCGACGAAGGTGGTCGGCAGTTTCGGCTCGCCGCTATCTACGGTCAAGAGATCGACTGTGGCTTCGCCGAATTCGTTGGCCGGCTCCCCCTTCGCGGCCTTGGCCACGCGGTTGAGACGATAGACGCCGCCGTCCACATCCACCCATGGCAGCAGTTTATGGAGCCACCGCGGAGTGATTTCCGTCATCTGCGGGACGGTGACCGTGGCAGTCGCCAGATTGCGCGCCGCTTGGGCGCTGAGACTCTGATGGTCCGAAACATTGGTACGTTCACTCATGGTCGTATCCTTCCTGTGTGATGGAGCCTGGGCTCCTAAGGTATATGAACTCGCTTCTTTTCAATCGCTCATGTCGTCATATGGTGTCCTCCAAGACTCTCGGATTGTCTGATGAGAATCGATGGTTATGTTCTGCTCAACTCCTCACCCGATGGCAACAGGAGGCCGCACCTGACAAACTACCGGTTCGTGATCGGTCAGTTCTGTGATGGTCGGCTGGTCCCCGCAGAGCGGGCACCGGGGATTGCGTGTGACGGGGATTTCCCGGAACCGCATGCGTCGGGCATCAACATCCAGCATCCGATCGGTCAAGGGGTGGCCGATGCCTAAGATCAATTTCAACGCTTCGGTTGCTTGGATCGTTCCTATGATGCCCGCCAAGACTCCGAGCACGCCGGCTTCCTGGCAACTGGCCACCAGACCGGGCGGTGGCGGTTGTGTGAACACACACCGGTAACAGGCTGAGTGCTTGGGGATGATGGTAGAGACACGTCCATCGAAGCGTAGGATCCCGCCGTGCACGAGCGGTATCCCGGAAAAATAGCAGGCGTCGTTGATGAGGAATTTCGCCGGGAAATTATCCACTCCGTCGATCACCACCGAATAGTCGCGAACCAGTTCCAGAGCGTTCCTGGCCATGAAACGGTCTTCATGCAGTACCGCCGTGACGTTCTGGGTTCAACGCTTGGATTTTTTCCTTGGCGGAGAGCACTTTGGACCGTCCCACATCGGCTGTGTAATGGATGATCTGTCGTTGGAGATTCGACAGGTCCACGACGTCGCTGTCGATCAGGCCCAAGGTGCCGACGCCCGCCGCAGCCAGGTAGAGCGCCGCCGGCGAGCCGAGACCGCCGACTCCAACGATCAGAATACGAGCCTGAGCGAGTTTCTTCTGCCCCTTGCCCTCCACTTCGGGAAGCAAGATATGTCGGCTGTACCTGGTGATTTGGTCATCGGTGAAGTTCATAGAATAGAAGCCGTTTAATGAGGGGTCAGATATTAAAATACTTCTCCATACTGATATACCGCTCACCCGTATCGCAGAGCACGGTGACCACACTCTTGCCGGGACCGAGTTCCCTGGCGACCTGTTGGGCCGCCCACACGTTGGCCCCGGCCGAAATCCCGACAAGCAGTCCTTCCTGCTTCGCAAGGAGTTTGGATGTCTGATACGCGTCATCGTCGGTGACGGCTATCACGCGATCGAGAATCTTGCGATTCAAGACTTCGGGGATGAACCCCGCTCCGATGCCCTGGATCTTGTGAGGACCGGAGTCTCCACCCGAGAGGACAGGGGATCCACTCGGTTCCACGGCCACGATCTGGATGGTGGGATTGCGCACCTTGAAGACTTCTCCGCAGCCGGTGATGGTCCCTCCGGTCCCGACCCCCGCGACGAAGGCGTCGAACTTCCCTCCCAATGCGTCCCAGATTTCGATGGCCGTGGTTTTCCGGTGGGCGTCAGGATTGGCCGGGTTGGAGAATTGATCCGGCATGAAATACGAGGGATGCTGGGCGACGATGCGTTCGGCTTCTTTGATGGAACCCCTCATGCTTTCCCACCCAGGGGTCAGGACCAACTCCGCCCCATACGAGGACAGGAGACTCACTCGCTCTTCGCTCATGCTGTCCGGCATGACCAGAACCACTCGATAGCCTCGCACGGCTGCGACCAGCGAGAGGCCGATGCCTGTGTTGCCGCTGGTCGGTTCGACGATAGTGGCGCCTGGCTTGAGCCGGCCTGATCGTTCCGCTTCATCGATCATGTTCAGGCAGATCCGATCCTTGACGCTCCCGCCGGGATTGGAGAATTCAACCTTCGCATTGATGGTCGCGCCGCCTGCCGGAGAGAGTCGGTTCAGGCGAACCAGGGGTGTGTGGCCGATCTGTTTTGTGATGTTCGGATGCACGTGCTGTGTCACCGACCGCCCCCCATGTAGAACAGAAATTCCACCCGATCACCTTCCTTCACCGTGGTTGAGGCCAGGTGATCACCCTCGATCATCGTGTCGTTGAGTTCCACCGCGACCATTCGTGGCTCGATCTTCTTCGCTTTCAGCAGGTCCAGGAGGACTGATACCTGAACCTCCTCGGGTTTTCCGTTGATCGTGATCACCATATACTCGGTTCTCCTGCTGGCTTCGCTGCGTCTTTAAATAAAGAGTGTCGTTTCGGCGTTGGCTGTCAGTGCCAGGATGGCCGGCAGTCCCATGACGCAATCCACTTGCTTTGTGATTGCATCTGCCTCCACCCCCATATATTCGAGTCCGGCACTGCACGCGACCAGCTGGAAGTCGCCGACCGCCCTGGCTTCCTGGAACATCTCGGACACGAGGGGCACCTTCTTTTCCTTCAGCAGGCGGCGGACTTGATCCGCCGCTCCGTCATATTCCGGTGAAAAGTCCACCTCGTCGATTCGCCCCTCTGCCAGCTTGCGAATGGTCCAGAAGAGCAGCACCACCGTGACATTCTTGCCCATCGCTGCCGCCGTCAGTCCCAGCGTGCCGACCTGATGGAGGTTGTCGTAGTTGGCGTTGTGGGCAAAAATCACGAAACAAGGTTTAGCTATCATGGCAATACCGTTGCTTTTCTACATTGAGCAGTCCGTACTGTTTCAGGCGATCGCGCACGATATTGCGGCTGATGCCCAGAAGTCGGGCGGTCCGCAGCTGGTTCCGTTCGCAATACTCGTATGCGGTGCGAATCACCGTTTCATCGATTCGACGATAGAGATTGGATCTGTCGCCGTTGAAGAGTGTACGAAGGAGCGCTTCCAATGACTGCGTCGAGCCCGCTGCCGGTGCGGGCGGTTGTGGGGATCGTGGAGCGGGGAGGCGCAGATCTTCGGGGCGCACGGTGTGATCGGGGCAGACGAGCAGCGCATGATGGACGGTGTTTTCCAGCTCGCGAATGTTGCCTGGCCAAGGATAATCGAGCAATTGCTGCACCGCGTCGGGAGCGAGGTCGGCACTGGCGAATCCGAGACGAGTTCCGTAGATCTTCAGAAAGTGGTGAACCAGCGGCAGAATATCTCCGGGACGCTCCCGCAGCGGAGGAAGCGGTACCGGCGCCACATGAAGCCGGTAGTAGAGATCCTCGCGGAATCGCCCTGCCGCCACTGCGTCATCCAGGTTCACGTTTGTCGCCGCAATCAATCGTACATCGATGGCGATGGACTGGCGCGATCCGACACGGATGACTTCCCGCTCTTGGATGACCCGCAGCAGTTTGGCCTGAAGCACGAGTGGGAGATCGCCGATCTCATCCAGGAACAACGAGCCCCCCTGCGCGGTTTCGAACCAGCCGGCCTTGGCGGCCACGGCGCCGGTAAAGGCGCCGCGCTCATGGCCGAAGAGTTCGCTTTCCATCAAGGATTCGCTGATCGCGGCGCAATTGAACGCCACGAACGGGCCGGATCGGCGACCGCTCAGTTCGTGGATGTGGCGCGCGATCAGCTCCTTGCCGGTGCCGGTCTCGCCGATGATGAGGGCCGTCGCATTGCTCGGAGCGATCCGTTGCACACGTTTCAGTAGTGCTCTGGACGCAGGGTCTTCAAAGACCAGGCAACTGGCCCGGATAGAGAGGGCCAGTGTGTGCGGGTCCGCAGTCACGATCTGGAGAGGTGTTTCAATACTCATGACTTTAGCTCTACGAGTTGCAGTTACCTCGTTGCGGATTGCTGCTGTCGGCCGGCACCCGCATCGGTGAAATGCGTACTCACACGGATCACGGCCTCCCAGATAAGGGGCCGGGCATTTTGAATACTTGTAGTTGTTTCGGGTGCACAAAGACCACATCGCCTTGTTGAAGCCGTAACTCGCGATAACGCTCTTTGGTGAGTTCAACCTCAATGGTTTGCGGAGAGTTTTTCGAGACCAGCTCGAGGCGGACGCGCGATCCGGCTGTGATGACAAATCGTACGGTCGCCTCGAGCTGTGTCGTCGTGGTCCGGCTTCGGCTGAGTTCCAGGTCGTGGGGACGGACAAAGGTGACCTCATGTTCGTTCGAAGGGTCTCTCCCTGCAGGAGGTTGCCCGTCCGCCTCTTCGTGCGCAGTCTCGTCGTGGGCAATTCGGCCATGAAACACGTTCACATCGCCGAGGAAGCGGTACACGAACGGTGTTGCCGGGTGTTCATAGACTTCCTCCGGCGTGCCGATCTGCTCGATATGCCCCTGGTTCAACACCACGATACGGTCTGCCGCTTCTAAGGCTTCTTCCTGGTCATGCGTGACTAGGATACTTGTAATGTGCAATTCGTCATGGAGTCGCCGGAGCCAGCGTCTCAGTTCCTTTCTGACTTTGGTGTCCAGTGCGCCAAAGGGTTCATCAAGCAGAAGCATTTTCGGTTCCACGGCCAGCGCTCTGGCCAAGGCCACGCGTTGACGTTGCCCTCCGGAAAGCTGATTTGGATAGCGGTCGGCCATCGCCTGCAGCTGGACCAATGACAGCAAGTCATGGACTTTCTTCTGGATCTGGTCAGGAGAAGGCCGTTGCGGGCGGGGAAGCACGGTCAGTCCGAATGCGACATTTTCTGCGACGGTCATATGCCGGAACAACGCGTAATGCTGGAACACGAATCCCACGCGCCGGTCGGTGATGCGCTGTTCCGTTACCTCGTCGCCATGCAAGAGAATTCGTCCCTGGTCGGGCCTCTCCAATCCAGCCAGAATTCTGAGCAGGGTGGTCTTGCCGCAACCGGATGGACCGAGGAGCGCCACGAGTTCTCCAGTCTGTACGTGAAGGCTCACGTCATTCAGGACGGTGAAGCTGCCGAATCGTTTGGTGACGTGATCGACCTGGATACTCACGATGGACTCCCTGGCTGCGTGGTTGATGCAGGATCATGAGTCGATCGTGATGAAGCGGATTTCCGTTCGATGACTGTTTTGACGACAAGCGTCACAATGGCCAACAAGGTGAGGAGCGAGGCCACCGCGAAGGCCCCGACGGCGTTATACTCGTTGTACAGGATCTCGACATGAAGCGGCATCGTATTGGTGAGCCCCCGAATATGGCCTGACACGACGGAGACCGCTCCGAATTCTCCCATCGCCCGTGCATTGCAGAGAATGACCCCATAGAGCAGGCTCCACTTGATATTCGGGAGAGTGACTCGAATAAACGTGTGCCATCCCGACGCGCCCAGCGTGAGCGCCGCCTCTTCTTCCTCTCGTCCCTGTGATTGCATCAATGGGATCAGCTCGCGCGCGATAAATGGAACGGTGACAAAGGTGGTGGCGAGCACGATGCCCGGCAGGGCGAAGATGATCTTGATGTCGTGTTCGGCCAGCCAGGGGCCCACCCAGCCCTGCGCTCCGAAGAGCAGCACGTAAATCAATCCCGAGATGACGGGGGACACGGCCAACGGGATGTCGATGAGCGTGATGAGAATCTGTTTACCGACGAATTCGAATTTGGCGATGGCCCAGGCTGCAGAGACGCCGAACATGAGGTTGAGTGGAACGGCCAGGGATGCGGCGAGGAAGGTCAGGCGAATCGCCGACAGGGTATCCGGGTCCGTGAATGAGGCGAAGTAGCCTTCAAGTCCGTTCTTCAGCGCTTCGGTAAACACAGCTGCGAGGGGGATAAACAGGAAGAGCGTCAGGTATCCGAGAGCCGCGACAATCAGTGCCCATCGAACCAAGGCGCCTTCGCTGGTCAATGAGGCGTTCCACTCTTCGTTTCTTACTCTGGCAACGGTCTCTGTCGACATACTCTTCTCTTTCTAACGAGCGGTGTGGCGTCTGCCGCTCCACCATTGTATGAGATTGATCATCAGGGCGAGGATAAACGACACCACGAGCATGACGACTCCCAGCGCCGTGGCTCCGGCGTAATCGTACTGTTCGAGTTTGGTCATGATCAACAGCGGAGTGATCTCCGATTTGAGAGGCATATTGCCGGCGATGAAGATGACCGAGCCATATTCTCCGACGGAGCGGGCGAATGCCATTGCCACGCCGGTCAACAAGGCAGGCCACAGTTCAGGCATAATCACCGCCCTGATTGTTTGCCACCGATTGGCTCCCAGCGTAGTGGCGGCTTCCTCCACCTCCCTGTCCAGATCCTGTAGCACCGGTTGCACCGTTCGCACCACGAACGGCAATCCAATGAAGGTCAGTGCGACCAGGACACCCAGGGGCGTAAAGGCGACTTTGAGACCCAGCGGTTCGAGATAGCGTCCGATCCATCCATTCGACGAATAGATGGCGGTCAAGGCAATTCCGGCGACGGCGGTCGGCAGGGCAAAGGGCAGATCCACGAGCGCGTCCACGATCGAGCGCCCGGGAAAGCGGTATCGCACAAGGACCCACGCCACCACCGATCCGAAGAAGCCGTTGATCAAAGCCCCCAGAAATGAGGCGCCGAATGTGAGCTGGTAGGAGGCAAGCGCACGCGGCTCCGTCACCGTGTGCCAGAATTGTTCCCAGCTCAGTGTGGTCGTCTTGACGACGAGACCGCTGAGGGGGATCAAGACGATCAGGCTGAAATAGAACAATGCAAATCCCAGAGTCAGACCGAATCCCGGAAGGACACTGGGTTGTTTCAACACCATAGCCATGAATTTCTCACCGCCTCCGATTGCAGGGAACGATTATCCAGGCTGTTGGGAGTCAACAGTACAGCTGATCACATGTCTTACCATCGGCGAAGTGTGTCTCATCGCCGCTACTTTGCGCCCTGCAAATAGATTTGATCGAAGCTGGCGCCATCGGCAAAGTGCGCCTTGTGCGCCTTCTGCCAGTTGCCGAAGACCTCTTGTAGCGTGAACCGCTCCACCGACGGGAAATTCGTAGCATATTTGGCGGCAACTGATGGAAGCTGCGGGCGGTAGTTGTTTTTGCCGGCAATGTCCTGGCCTTCTTCAGAGTAGAGATATTCCAGATAGGCTTGAGCTACTTGCCTGGTGCCTCGCTTGTCCACGATCTTGTCTACGACGCTGACCGTCGGCTCTGCCAGGATGCTGATTGGCGGCACGACGATATCGAACTTGTCTTTGCCCGAGCCTTTGGTGCTCAGCAAGATTTCGTTTTCCCAGTTAATCAGAACGTCGCCGATGCCCCGCTCCACGAAGGTGGTTGTGGCGCCGCGGGCGCCCGAGTCGAGCACCGGCACGTTCTTAAAAAGTTGCCGGACAAATTCCTGCGCTTTGGCTTCATCGCCGCCGGATTGTTTCAGAGCATAGCCCCATGCAGCCAAGTAGTTCCAGCGGGCGACACCGGAGGTCTTGGGGTTTGGGGTGATGACGGAGATTCCTGGTTTGACCAGGTCGTTCCAATCCTTGATGCCCTTGGGATTGCCCTTGCGGACCAGGAACGTGATCGTCGAGCTGTAGGGTGCGCTGTTGTTGGGAAGACGACTCTGCCAGTTTGCTGGAAGCAGCCCGGCCTTTTCGGAGATGGCGTCGATATCGTAGGCCAGCGCCAGCGTCACGACGTCGGCCTCCAAGCCATCGATGATAGCTCGTGCCTGCTTGCTCGATCCTCCGTGGGATTGCAAGACTTTGACGGTCTGGCCCGTCTTGGCCAACCAGTGTTTGGCGAACGCCACATTGAACTCCTGGTAGAGTTCGCGTGTCGGATCGTATGAGACGTTCAGGATGGAAACGGATCCTGCCGCCTGGATAGACGACGTGAATCCCAAGGCTCCGGTCAGGAGCGCAAGCGTGAGAACGAACGGCTTCAACATCATGGGATGGTCCTTTCTATTCGTAATGGACTTCTACAATCAAGTGTTGTCATTCGACCATCGATTACGTGGCCGATCATTTATTGAACAGAGTTACTTCTTGATCTCCGAGGTCTTGCTCAGCCATTGGGCCAAATCCATGGGGTCATGATCCATCGGACTCGCATGCCGTGCTCGCTTTTGAAAGAAGACGGGAAGGCCGCGACGTGTCGCTTCGGTTCGGACCTTGCGAGCCAGTCCATGGCTCACCCGATCCAGCACGACGACCACTGCTTCCGTATCTTTGGGAATGGACTTTGCCATGTCGCGGTTCTTACGACCGCTCCAATGCTCGACGTATCCATGCCCGCCGCCGGTCTGCTGCCGGAACATCTCAGCTGAATCGCCACCGACAACAAGGATACTCATTGACCTCTTTGCCTCTTCGATGAATGGCAGCAGGACATTCCTGCCGCCATTCGCTCGGCGCCAACCACTCACGGCTGTGACTAAGGCTTCTTTCCTTCGCGCTCTGGGGCGGGCTGAACGGTCAACCCGGCAAGCGCATCCTGATATAGAATCTGCAACTCTTCCCGCTGATCCGGCGCCCAGAAACGGGGCGACGAACTCACCTTGGCTAGATAATACTCCGGCTCGAACGTCACGTCATACAATGCCGAGGCCTCCGGAATGTTCGGCAGTTGACGGTCATACTTGCTGATATCGGGACCGGGGCTATGCCTGGTGTGTACGGCGCTGATGATCAGGTGCAGAATCGGCCCTTGGATGGAGATCCAGCCCGTGGTGGTTTCCTGATCTCCCTGATCCGTGGCATGACTCAAGTTGAAGTACACACGTTCTGTCGGCTCAGCCAGAGAGAGCGCTGTTGAAAGAGGCAACGCCAGCACGGCGATCTCTTCTTTCCGGAATGCCCTGGTTTGATCAGCTTGGCCGAAAATGAGGCGGTGAACGATGTTCCGCCGCTCCGATGCGCGGACCCCCCGGAGCAACGTGCCGACTTCAGTTGCCGTCAACGTGGCAGGATGCGCATTGGACGTGGAGTCAGGGTCCTGCTCCAACCGGACCGTATTCAACCCAGCCTCGTAGACCGTCCTCGATGGCGAGATAGGTTGGCTCGCGCAACCGGCGGCGATGGAGAGACCGACGATGAGGAACAGTGCGCGCAGGGGCCATGCCGACCCACGCGTCAAATTGTATTGGTGGCGATTCATTATTGTCCCTCCCGTCTTTGAGCGACGCCGGACGACTCGGCGATGCGATCGAAGCCGTAGTCTTGCAAGAGCGTTTGGATCTGGGGTCTCCCCAGAAAATTGATGAAATCTCCTGCGCCCGAGATGTTCTTTGCGGTCCAGACTGCAGCGACTCCGTAGCGGACTGGTGAATGCGAGTCCACCGGGGCCTCGTCGAGAATACGGATCTTCTTATTCGATACGGCGTCTGTGCGGTAGACGATGCCGAGATCGGCTTCGCCCTTGGCGACCAGGTCCAGGACGGCTCGCGAATGCTCGCCATAGACAAGTTGCGACTTGAGTTGGGAGTCGAGCTTGCTGTACTTGAGATACTGAGCCGCTACTTTTCCCACCGACGAGGTTTTCGGGTCGCCGATGGCAATGTACCGGATCAGAGTTGTGCGAAGATCCTGGACCGACGCGATTGGCGCCGGGAGCTCAGTGCCGGCGATCAGGACCAACGAAGTACCGGCATAGACACGTCTTGTGCCTTGAATGACGAGCCCTTTTTCCTCGAGTTGGTCGATTTCTTCAACCTGCGAAGGCAGGAACACATCGATCGGTGCGCCTTCTTCGATTTGCTTGCTGAGGGTTTGAGAGGGCCCGTAGATAACTCGCACATTGATGTCCTTATTGTGCGCTTCGAAGAGCGGGAGTATTTGTCGAAAGGCCTCCCTCAAGCTGTTGGCAGCCGCGATCGTGACGGTCTCAGGCGCCGCCTGCACAGGCGGCGCGGTCCACACGGTTGTGGTCAAGACACTAAGGAACAATAGACTTCTCAACAGAACACTTGGGCGTGTCATAAAGAACCTCCTGGTCATCGTGATAACGTTCAGCATGCGTTTAGAAATAGAACTGGTACTGCACATTGATGCGGTTTTCGACGAGATCGCGACCGAATCCCGGTTGATTCTCGAACGGGAACCGGTCCGGTGCGCGCCCGCCGCTTCCCATAGTGATGTTGGAGTAGTCGATGATGAGCCGATTGTTGTAGGTGCCGTCAAAGCTATAGTTGATGGCGGCGCCGAACTCTTTGGTCAGATCGTCTTTTTGTTTGGTGGACGGATCCAGTACTCCATACCGAACGGCCAGTTCGAGCTTCCTGGGAATGATGTACTTGCCGACTTGCACGTACCAGCCCCAGGCTTGGCCGAGATCCACCGGGGGACCTACGGCGAGCGGGCTCGTCGGGATCGTTCCGTTGTCGAATGCTAGGGTACCGGCATCCTTGTTCCGTACCCGTTGGTGTCTGTAGTACCCTTCTGTTTGGAGCGACCAGCCTTGGTACTTCGCAATGAAATCCGTTTCATAGGTCTGAAAATCGTAGATACCTCCGCCAAGGAGTCGGCCGTTCATGGCTTTGGCCACTGCCTGGCGGTATGCGCGATCGACAATATCGGAGCGTGTGGCACTCAGATAGTTCTGACCTGGGTCGTACGCGTACCCGAAGGCGATGGCAGATTGCAGTGTGCGGGAGTTCAGGATGTCGCCCTGCCCATACCCCGGATTGCCGGCAATTTTGTACAGCACCCGGGCCGTATACATTAATTCGCCGCTCATGAATCGGGTGTCGTAGTTGTAAGTTCTGGTTGTCCCAGAATTAGGCGCTCCTGGAGTTCCGGTAGGGGGCAGCACCCTTTGGCTGACAGCGGTGCCGTCCCGATCGAGATTCGCCCCGACGCCTCCCCAAATGCCAAAGGCATAGTTGAATTTGTATTGATCCTCATCGCTCAGGATGTTGATCCCGACATCACGACTGCTCTGAAGGTTGGAGGCGAACACATTCTGCACGATCATGTTGTCGGCGAACGTGGACGTGGCCGAAGAACTGATCAAGGCGCGATTGAACCAGACCCGTTGCTGGCCGAACTGGGCGGTTGCCCATGGGATATGCCAGGAAGAGATGTACGCATCTTGGAGGGTGGCTCTTCCATTACCGCCTTCTTGGTTATATGTCGTTGAATCCATCTGCAAAGACACGTTGTAGCGAAGGTCGGGATCGAAGGCGAACCCCAGGAACTGGAGTTGGGCCCGGGGAACCGAAAACTGACTCGAATTACTCTGGCGTTTAAAAGCTCGAAATTCGACCTGGCCTCCCAGAATTTCTTCGTTCCTCGAGTCTCCGACAGTCCCCCAGGCATTATTAAAGGTACTGTAGCTGTAGCGCACCTGGGTGAGCAGCCGCATTTTGAGCATGAATTTCGAGCCGACGCGGATATTCAAGCCGTTGTTGACGTCGATGTTGAAGTTCGGTTTCACGATCCGTTCTCTGGTCTCCAAGGTCTTAAGCCCCTTGTCGTACTCATCTTGGGTAATGATTCCCTTGAGGAGTAGATACTTGAGGCCGGGGTCTTCACTCGGCAGATACTCCCATCGGCCGTCTTTCTTCTGAAGCTGGCCTTCTTCCACCGCCCGAGCCTGTAGCGGCAGGCCTGCCAGCAGCGTGAGCAGTGCAATTGCCAGAAACCACACACCGGAAATTCTCATGTCGCTCCCTCCGTGACATGTGAACCTCCGGTGGTCCGGTCAGTTCTCAATTTGACGATTGAAACAGTCGGTCTTGGCCTCCAGTCATCTGGACGGCCCGTTGTTCTCCTTTAGCAACGACAATAGCTGTGACGAATCATCCTGACCTCAGCGCGTGGACGGAGAACCTTCGCCGTCAAAACGTGTCTTCTCCTTGCGCTCAATCTGCACGACTTTGGAATCGTGAACGATGATTTCAACGGATCCAAAGCGGATGCCTCTGAGTGCGAGTCGAATCGCGTGCTCGATTGTTTGATGGTCCTGCCGATCTGATTGCTCTGTACTTCCCATGATGACGGTCCTGCTCGCTCTCGTGTGACGGGCTATCGCATGGTAATCTTTCCACTCTTGTCCCACATCCAAAAGACAGACAGATTTGGATAGGTGGAATTGGTGGCATTCTGGCCTGCAACAGTAAACAGACAGCCGACGGCGACCAACCAGTTTTGAGAAAAGTTCCATTGAAGCGCAGGCTCCACACCGATAATCGTAAAGCCGTTTCTCTGTCCTGCGTTGATGTCGTGTCCGTCCGCCCGCCAGGTAAGCCCGTGCAAGGTGCTGACTTCGATGTTGTACCCGAACCCGTTCTTGTCATTGAGTATGTGCTCATAGATCAGGCGCGTGTTGACTATGTCGCCGGTGTAGGTGTTCTGTCCGCCGTTCTCTCCGGGTGCGGCGTAGGTATAAAACACGGCTGCGCTGATGCGAATGGGCTCGAGGTTCTTTCGCGTCATAAGCCCTTGCGTCAGCCCATATTCGCCAAATCGCGTACTGGGAAGTCGTCCGAGGGGCGTGAACCCCCCAGGTGGTTTCTCTGCATCGGCCCAACGGCTGGTGGGTAGTACAACTTGCGTGTAATGGGTAAGGGAAGGGCGCCAGCTTTCAGGGTCCTGGATGATCGGCCGGTACTTCATGATGAGCGAGGTGTCGCCTACGCCGGTCGAACTCGTGCTCTGTCCGTTTTGGGTGGCCCAGAACGAATTCATCGAAAGTGCGACACCTAATTCGACATGATTGGTCAGTCCGTAGGAAGCATTGACGGAGGGCGACACCTGGTAGAGATGAACTGGGCCGTTTTTGCTGTCAGTCGCAAAGCTGAGGTGATTGCCGAAGCTGCTCTCTCCGATTTGTGAGAAAAGGAATTCTCGAATTGAAAGCTGCCCTTTCGGTTGTACATCGACTGCCTGGAGGAGAACAGGGCCGTGGGACAGGGGATTCCAGCTCTTGCGATACTTCTTGATCTCCTCCTCAGTCGGCACCCAATCCAGTGCTGAGGACGGAGAGGGAACCGTGGTCGCTGTCAGGAGGAGGACGACGACAAGCGAGCTCAAGAAGAGCTTTTGATAGTGAAACCGCTGGATAAGTGTAAGCACTATTTTAATTCCTATTATTCCGGTCATGATTAATGATTTAATATTATAACTAAGTCAATCTATATTGTCAACAATAAAATTTATCCATTGCTTTCGCTTATTATAATTGCATAAATAGAGAGATCTTAATCGGTGACCTCAATCCTGAAATGCACGAGAACTTAAATAATCACTGACCGCATACTTGCAAAGTAGCAAGTATACATGCTATCCATTGCATCACTATGGGACAGGCTCACCGAGCGGAATCTACGGACCATTTCCAGAATCATCTAAAACGAATTCGAGTCACTCAAGGTCTTTCACAGGGTGAACTTGCCGGAAAATCCGGAATCACCAGGCAGGCCGTCTCGGCAATCGAATCTCACCTCTACTTACCCACCACCGCAGTGGCGCTTCGAATGGCTGCTGTGTTGGGCTGTCGCGTGGAAGATCTCTTCAGTCTTGCAGAGGCGCATGATGCCATTGAAGGGAAACTGATCGGGGGTTTCCCTCAGCGCGATGAGAAGATCTCGACGATTCGTGTGAAGGTGGCCAGGGTAGGGACCCGTATGATCGTGCGACCCGTCTCAGAATTGGGTGAGGCGCTTTCGTATACGGTGGCTGCCGATGGCTACGCGACGGATGTCCATGGTCAGGCATCGGGTGCCATGGTGCGAGTAAACCTCTCGCGCGATTGTCAGGCGATTGAACAGGAAATTTCTGTCGCTGGTTGTGATCCCGCGATCTTTCTCGTCGGCGCGCATTTGCATCAGCGGAAGGATCAGACCTCCATCGTGGGCTGGACAATGGGGAGCACGGCGGCGCTTCGGGCTTTGCAGCAGGGCGAGGTTCATGTCGCAGGCCTGCATCTTTTTGACCCGACGACCGGGGAATCAAACCTGCCGTTCCTCCGACGTGCGCTGAAAGGTTCAAACTATGAAGTCGTCACGTTTGCGACCTGGGAAGAGGGCTTGCTCGTTCGAGCAGGTAATCCCAAGTCTATCCGTGCAGTCAGCGATGTAGCCGATCCTAACATCACACTTGTGAATCGAGAAGAGGGAGCTGGGGCCAGGCTGTTGCTGGATCAGCGGTTGCGTGCGGCGAGGATCGATCCGAATCAAGTACGAGGGTACGAGAGAACCGTGTCGTCTCATTTCGAAGTGGCTAGGACCATCACAAATCATCAAGCTGATGTCGGGATTGGGATCCGGTCTGCAGCACAACTCTTTGGCCTCGATTTTGTGCCGCTTCAAGCCGCTCGATATGACCTCGTGGTTCCCAAAGCCTATCTGAAGTCCCATCCAACGCTGGCCAACCTGTTTGACACTATCGTCAGCCGCTCGTTTCGCGCAGAGATCAAGGCGCTCGGGGGTTACGACACGAGGGACACCGGCAAGCTGCAAACATTGTAGATGAGCCGAGAGTGACAGAGGTTCGTGCTCAGGACATCCATGCAAAATTTCGTAAAAATGACCGTGTTGATCGTCGTTGCTCTGATAGCCGGAAGAATCGGTTCAGCCTCAGCGAGCGAGCTGCTGGTGATCGCGGGGTCACCCAGCTTGGCCATTCCCCTGGAAGCCTTGGGTCGCGCATTTGAGACGACCCACCCGGATGTGAAGGTACGTCTCTATTTCGACTCAGATTTTGATCTGCGTCGCACGGTCGCAGCGATGGAGAATCATTCCTCGGGACAATACTTCATCGGCTCGGGCCCCATCCACATCATTGCACCGGGCGGCGATGAGCTGATCACTCGCTTGGAACAGAAGTATTATGTGCTCCCACAGACGCGCCGGCCGTATGCCACTGTCTCCTTAGTGTTGGTCGTGCCTGAATCGCTCGTCGATGCGCCGTCATCGTTTGAGGCGCTTGCCCAGGATGCTCGGCTACGAGTAGCTGTCGCAGATCCTGGGCTGACTGTGGTCGGGCAGCAGACGAGCGAACTCTTCAAGGCCTTGGGGATCACAGGGGCACTGAAAGGACGGTTAGATGTGGCAATGGATGCGCGCGGTGTCTTGGATCGCCTGCTCAACGGACAAGCGGACGTCGGCATCATCTTCGGGCCGGACGCCTATGATAAACGGGAGAGAGTTCGCGTCGTAGCCGTCGCACCGGCGCAGGCTGTCCGTCCAATCACCCATTCTCTGGCAATGGAACGGTTCTGCCCCAATCGCCCGCTCTGTGAAGAGTTTCTGACGTTTTCCCAATCTCCAGAAGCCCAAAGTATCCTAAAGGGATTGGGCTATGGACTGCCTGGGCAAGCAAGTGACGAGCCGGAATATTTTTTTACCCAATATGTCAATTATACCAGTCATTAGTATATGTATGATGGAGTAAGGAAAACTAGAAGGAGGTTCACCATGCCCCAGATGAACGTTATGAGAAAGCCAGCAACTCTGTTGGCTGCCGTTCTCGTGTTGATTGGTCTGGGATGTGCCCGGATTCCCTATACGACGACGGTGGTGCATGAGGACCAACGGCTGTCCGTCATGCTGCAACGGGAAATCACGCCGGCCAGCTATACGCATCCTGTTCAGATTACACCGAACAGGTGGCGGCAATACTCCGCGGCTTTTCGCTGCGCGAGCAACAGCGCCTGCCGCTTCGGTGGTATGCCGAAGAAACTCCCCCGAAGAAGATCTTCCGCGAAGACGAATTACAGGTACTGGCTCCGCAACTTGCCGATGCGCTGCAGAAGGTGGGGCCTGAGGCACGAGTCTATTTCGAACTCTTCGCTCCCGGTATGAACCCGCGGTTCCGACGCGATGTCACAGGCGGGTGGGTGGCGGTGCACGATCAACTACTCCATCTGACCATCGATTACTTTCATGTTCAGCAGCCGGTCAGAACATCCGATCCCTACGATTACAACTATCCAACGCCCTGGACCCCTGCGAAGACCTACCTCCTATATTTCGAGCCGGGTCGATTTTATCTGGATGACCCTAAGACCGACTGGCGAGGCGTCGACTATCTGAAAGTTTCTCAAAACAGCCCCGTCGCCCTAAGCAGCCATTCGAATCAGCGTCTCTTCCCGGCATTCATTTTTGATTCCAGAGCATATTTGTAGAGATGGATTTATGAAGGGTCGTGGCAGGTGGAAGGCATTCAGGTTCATTCGGATATTATCCGTCATTCCAATTGCTGTCCCGCAGTGGAACAAGAATATTGGATTCGCTCTGTGCTTGGCCTGTGCGGTATGGCTCGGTCCACAACTGGCTCTCGCCGCTGATGCGGGAAAATTGGTGGAGAAGGACGGGAAGTATGTCTTTGTTGAGAGTATGGATCCGGCGACCAAACTGCTCCTGGAGCGAGCTGTCAAACAGGGGTCCATCACGCAGGAAGAATACGATGCGGTCGTCAGAGCGTCGCAGGAGCGAACCTATTTGCTCCAGCCGAGTTTTAAGGCCTGGTATGATCGTGGCTTCAACTTTTCCATGAATGATAACGCCTTCTTGTTAAAAATCCGCGGTCGCTTTGCAACCCGCTATACGCAGCGATCGAGAAATGATGCCTGGCGTACGACAGGAGACTCCAAAGATTTTCCGGAACTGCTGGGCGTCTTCGGTGATTACCGGGCCAATCGCACTATCGATGAAGCCTCAACGTTCAATTTGAGGACCGCGCGGCTCTACTTCATGGGCCATCTCTTCAGCCCGGAACTAAAATACTTATTTCAAATCGCGGGTGAGACGGCAGAAAATGCGCAGGCTCCGGGCGCCTTGACGATGCTTGATGCGACCGTGATGAGCACTCATATCCCATGGTTGAATGTGCAACTTGGCCAGTACAAGGTTTACTTCAATCGGTCGCAGATTAATTCGACGGCGGCGATGCAGTTTGCCGCTCGCGCCCTTGCGATGGATGCGTTTACGGCCAACGGGCTGAACCGCCGAGACGTCGGCATCACGATCATGAATGATGAAGAGGTGTACCCGGTTAATTATTATTTCGGCGTCTTCAATGGCGAAGGTCCTCTCGTGAACCGGTTTGCTCAATTCGGCAGCGAAGAGCCCACGGTGGGGTGCCCGGGAGGTCAAACCTCAGGAAATCCGTTTCCCTCTCCGGCAGGCTGCCCGGCGAATAACCGGAATCTCAACGCCAATGTCCGTACCAGCATCAACCAGCTCATGTATACGGCGCGGTTGCAGTGGAATATCTTGGGCCGGGCGGGCTATGGCGAAGGTGATATTGCCTACTCGGAGGCTCCTCAAATGGTGATCGGGGGAGGCTATGCCTATAATCCCGGGCTTAACACCAGCACGGATAACAGTTTTGTCGGCATCGATCTGGCAAATCTAAATCTCAGGCGATCGCTGGCCCTAACTGGAAATGGGAGAATTCTTGGGCAGGGAGTCGTCGACTTTTCCACCGAAACATTGGATTATGTCTTCAAATATCGGGGCTTTTCCCTGCAAGCCGAATATTGGTTCAGGAATATAACCCGGCATGAGAAGGGGCTTCCATGTTTACAGACGGCGGTACAAGGGGGGCCTTGTACCGCATTTGCTCCAGGGCAGTTTGGTAATTCAACTGGCTGGTCGGTGCAATCAGGCTACTATTTGATTCCGAGACAATTGGAGGTGGCGGCACGGTACGCCTACTGGGATCCTGATACCCATTCAGCCAGTGATCTGATCAAGGAAGTGGACGTGTCTCTCAACTGGTTTCTGAGCGGAACCTATGACCACCAGATCATGCTTACCTATAGCAATATAGCCATGGGGCAAGGCGGGTTCGCGATCGGCCGAAGCGCTCCGTTGCCGGCTGTCGGTACCAACTTCCCATCCGGTAAGGTTCCATTAGATGTCAATGCAGGGACGCTGATTGAAAATATGATCCGTGTCCAGTATCAAATCTTCTTCTAACGCAATGGGGCTGACCCATGATGGAAGGTGGAATGCGGTGGGTTCCAGACTTCTGTAGCAATGTGAAAAGAGACCACATGATCGAAATGGCCTATGCATGTGCGGAAGGCACCGGGATCAATCGGATAATGGGGGTCATTCAATCTCAGCATATGTGGCTTGTCCGAGCCGGTGTCCGAATCAAAATCTTGGAGCGAATGGATTTGCGTGTGAAGTGGTCGATCGATGATGAGCGGTGTGTTCTCCTTGAACAACGAGTGGTGGCCACGATTGCTGCTGAGGCAGTTTGTTTAGAAGCTGGGATATTTCGTCGGAGCAAACAGCGGTGGAATCGCTGGATCGATCGGATCGTCTTCCATGAGCGTGGGAGACAGTGAATATCGTAATTGACCCTGAGTTGGTTCGTCTTTGTTTCTCAAGCCCGGATGTCATGGAATTGCGGCCCAAGCGACCGGTTCGCAGCGTTGGGGTTGGAGGGCCATTGAGTGTTTGATAAATGAAGACCGATAATGGCGGTGGAAACGAGGAGGTACTGAGATGGGAGTCAACGAGGGTTACATGTGGAGAATGAGGGTACTCATAGTGCCTGTACTGTGTGCCCTGTTCATGATCATGGGCTTTTCCATGGCCCCGTCAGGGCAGGCGGGAGAGTTGACGGTAGCCGCTGCCTCCGATCTCAGCTTTGCATTCAAGGAGTTGATCCCAACGTTCGAACAGCAAACCGGAGAGCATGTGAAACTCACGTTGGGATCCTCGGGCAATTTCTTCTCGCAAATTCAAAATGGCGCGCCGTTTGACCTCTACTTTTCAGCCGACATTGGCTACCCCAAGAAACTGGAAGAGGCCGGCCTAGTCGTGCCTGGATCGCTCTATCCCTATGCCGTCGGGCGGATTGTTTTGTGGACCGGCAATGATTCGCACCTCGATCTCTCCAAGGGGCTGGAGATTTTGCGTGAACCGACGATCAAGAAGATCGCCATCGCCAATCCCAAACATGCTCCCTATGGCAGGGCGGCAGTGGCCTCGATGGAATACTTCAAGGTCTATGACCAGGTCAAAGACAAGCTCATTTTGGGGGAGAATATTTCGCAAACGGCGCAATTCATTGAATCCGGCGCCTGCGACATTGGAATCGTTGCGTTGTCCTTGGCGACAGCACCAGCGATGAAGGCCGCCGGGCAGTACTGGGAGATTCCGGCGATTGCACACTTGCCTCTGGAACAGGGAGTTGTGATCTTGAAGCAGTCCAAAAATCCAGAAGCCGCGAGACAGTTTCTTGAATTCATCAAAGGCCCCCAAGGACAGGAGATCATGAAGCGCTATGGATTCACGCTGCCTAGTTAAGCAATGGACGAAGGTGATAGGCTTGGCCGCGTTCGCCATCAGCGTTGGCTGTTCCCAAGCGGTCCTGCTGACCCACGAAACGGAGCAGTCAGGCGTAGTGACCTACCTGTTCAAGGAAGACCGGGGCGGCCCAATGGGATCACCACATCGCAGGGACGCGTTGAAGCTCATAGAGAGAAAGTGTCCCTCTGGCTACATAGTTCTCAGAGACGGGGAAGTGGAGGGATACAGTAGTATATCCACCGTGGGAGGAGCGGAAGGGGAAGTCAGCGGACGACGCTGGGGAATCGAGTTCCGATGCAAGTAGCAGGAAGAAGTGTGCACAGACTTGCATATCTAATGAGTGCGAGCGCGCTCCTGATTGGGGTAACGGCTGCGTCGGCTCAAGACGTGCCGCAGACTCAGCATCCTCAGGCCGCGGCTTCTCAAGACCGACCGTGCACAGCGGCGATTCAGGGCCCGCGTTCACATGAGGGACTTGAAAGCGTGCAGGTTGAAACGTCCGATATCAAGCGTCACGAGCAATTCTTTGAAGCCTTTTTGCACGCGCCGGTTGTCCAGAGCCTGGATCATCCCCAAGTGGACAGTCTCCGTGGCTATTGTTACCGAGGCGTCTTAATCGTGGTTCGGCAGGATTTGCGAACGCCGCGTCCGACCGGCTGGGTGCAAATCAATTTTATGGTTTCGGACGTCGCCGCGTTACAGGGCGAACTAGAACAGGCATATCGGGCATCGTCCGTCTATCAATCGAGCGAAGAGGATCGTGCAAAGATTGTGCGTTTTCGGTTGAAGCCGGACGTGATGCGAGGAGATCGTCGGGTGATACGGCTGGAGGTCGCCGGTCCGGAAGGATTCATGATCGGCTTCGATCAATCCAAGTAGAGATTGAATGGAAGCTGTTCGAAACCGATGGTTGGAATCATTCAGCCATTTTATTAAGGAGGGCACCATGAAACTTAGCGCGCGGAATCAGTTCCAAGGCACAGTCACCAAAATCACTGAGGGACAGGCCATGGCGGAGGTGACGGTGAAGGTTGGCACGCTTGAATTTGTGGCGGCGATTACGGAAGGGTCGGTCAAGAGCATGGGATTGAAGGTCAATGACTCTGTGCTGGTTGCCGTGAAGGCCACGGAAGTCATGATCGGCAAGTAGCGTGCGTTGACTTCCAGATCGCGGCTTCCTACCATTGCGCCGGTTTCGGTAGGACAGACCGTGACAAAGGCGGAACTGTGAATTGGGTGGCGATCTGGGTCACGTTCAAACTGGCTTGCCTGACGGCCGGTGTCTTGCTGGTCGTCGGGCTGCCTATCGCCTACTGGCTCACTTTTTCAAAGTGGCGCTGGAAGTTTATCGTCGAGTCAGTGGTCGCGCTCCCGCTCGTGTTGCCTCCGACGGTGCTGGGGTTTTATATTCTAGTCGCGATCGGTCCCCACAGCCCGGTCGGTCGATTCTACACCGACGTGGTCGGGCATCCGCTTCCGTTTACCTTCGAAGGTCTACTCCTCGCGTCGATTCTCTACAGCCTTCCGTTTGCCGTGCAACCATTTACCGCAGCCTTTGAACAAGTCGATCGCCGGTTGATCGAAGCCTCCTGGACGCTTGGAGTGTCGAAGCTCAAGACCTTTTTCCGTCTGATTGCTCCGCTGTCGGCGGCGGGACTCGTGACCGGTGCAGTGCTGAGCTTTGCCCATACACTCGGGGAGTTTGGCGTGGTGCTCATGGTCGGCGGCAACATTGAAGGGGAGACGAGGACGGTCTCGATAGATATTTATGATGAAGTGCAAGCGCTCAACTATGCCGGGGCCGCCAAGACGGCGCTGTTATTACTGGCGGTCTCCTATGGCGTGCTGCTGCTGGTCTACGCGATGAATCGAAAGGTGTGGGCGGTATGGCCGCAGCGTTGACGGTTGATTGCCGCAAGACTTTTCTCGGTCGGTTTACTGCTGCGGCACGGCTCACGTTGCCGATCGACCTTCCGAGCGTGTTGATTCTCTTCGGGCCATCAGGATCTGGGAAAACGACCCTGCTGCGTTGTCTTGCCGGGCTGGAATGGCCGGAAGAGGGACGGATTCAATTCGGTTCGACAACCTGGGTCGATGCGGCGTCCAACATTCGGCTCTCGCCGCAAGCGCGACGGGTCGGCTACATGTCGCAGGATTATGCGCTCTTTCCCACGCATACGGTGGCCGGCAATATTGAATATGGATTGAGCGATCTGCCGGCTGTGGCACGACGGGAGCGTGTCCGTGAGCTGATCGCCTTGCTGCAACTTCAAGGGCTCGAACAGGCCAAAACGGCGCAGTTGTCGGGTGGGCAACAGCAACGTGTGGCGCTTGCGCGTGCGATTGCCAGGCGACCGCAGCTCTTATTACTCGATGAACCCCTGTCTGCTTTGGATGTTCCGACACGCAGTCGCTTGAGTGGAGAACTGCGAGCCCTGTTGACACAGTTGAAAATTCCTTCTGTCGTCGTCACGCACGATTGGGCTGAGGCCTTGACGTTAGGGGATGTCATTGCGGTGATGCAGGGAGGAACGATCCTTCAAACTGGTTCGCCGCAAGAAGTGTTCTCTAGGCCGGCCAATGCGGAGGTGGCGCAGATCGTGGGTATTGAGACCGTCGTGCAGGGGCAAGTGGTCGCGAACGACAACGGGTTGGCGACCGTGTTGGTGAACGGGACGGCGCTGAAGGGCTTAGGCGCGGACGTGAGCGGTTCAGCCGTCTACGTTTGCATTCGCGCAGAAGATGTCTTGCTCGAGCAGGCAGGGAGCGGTGTCACCAGCGCGCGTAATCATCTGTCCGGTCGTGTGACCGAGATGCTGCCGCAGGGTGTGTTAGTGACGGTCACGGTTGATTGCGGTTTTCCTCTGCGGGCGGTGATTACGAGAGGGGCTAGAGAAGAACTTGGTCTTAAAACAGGCTTAGTCGTTGGGGCGGCGATCAAAGCCGGCGCGGTGCATCTCGTACCACGGACTGTGTAAGCAATGGCAGGATGCTGAAAAAGTCTGCCAGCGTTAGAAGATGGTTGTTTGGTTGGTCTGGTCTATCTGGTTTGTCTAGTTTTTTGGTTGAACGAAACTAACCAGATCAACCAGCCAGATCAGAACTGCGCGGAGAGGCCGATGCCGACATTGGTGTCCTTGATAGAACTCGACTCAAAACTTTCCTTCCGGTTGGAACGCTGAACTCCTCCGAATCCTTGGATGGAATCCGTCAGGCGATAGGTCACAGTCATTTCACCTTGGTAGATGTTTTCATGGGCGCCGTTCCGTTCACCGCCTGCCAGACCACTGGTCCAGATGTTGTGTTCATGCCGTTGGTTGACCGGCCATTCGCGATGTCGTGAAGTTTTGCAGCGTATTGACTCGCTTGAAAAGTAGTACTAAAATTACGATGTACTACCAAATTGATGGAGGTATGAATGCTTGAATCTACTATGACCAGGAAGGGGCAGGTCACTATTCCTAAAGCGATTCGTGACCGCCTGGGAATGAAGGAAGGCGAGAAAGTTCTCTTCGTGATGAGAGACGAAGAGGTGGTCTTGAAGGTTGTCAAAGGAACCATTCTTGACCTCAGAGGGTCGGTTGGGCCGTCTGTGCATCCGGAAGATTTTGAAAAGATTCGTCAATCGGTGAAGCGGACTATAGCAAGGAAGGTGGCCGGGCATGGGTAGTGTCTTCGTGGATACCAATGTGTTTCTCCGTTTTCTGACCAACGACGACCCGGCGAAAGCCAAGCGAGCCGAGATGCTGTTTCGCGATGCCCTGCGAGGCAAGATCAGATTGGCGACGAGCCTGCTGGTCATCGCCGAGATCATCTGGACACTGGAATCCTTTTACAAACTGGAGAAGCCGGATATCGCCGCGAAAGTTGAGAAGATCCTGAATACGCCCAATCTGGATTGTTCCGAGTCGCCGCTGCTCTTCATGGCCCTCGATCTCTATGTCCATGCGAACATCGATTTCGTGGACGCGTACAACGCTTTCCATATGAAAGAGCAAGGACTCACAGAGATTCTCACCTATGACCGCAAACACTTTGCCAGAGTTCCGTGGGTGCAGATCGGGGATTTGTGATTGCGCGGCAGAGGGGCCTTTGAAGTGGAGCAGCACCTATCAGCCATACATCAGCAAAGACATCGGCAGTCAGCCTGTCTTGTTTATTTAGTTGAACGAAACTAACCAGATCAACCAGCCAGATCAGAACTGCGCGGAGAGGCCGATGCCGACATTGGTGTCCTTGATAGAACTCGACTCAAAACTTTCCTTCCGGCTGGAACGCTGAACTCCTCCGAATCCTTGGATTGATTCTGTCAGGCGATAGGTCAGAGTCATTTCACCTTGATAGATGTTTTCATAGGCGCCGTTCCGTTCATCGCCGGCGAGACTACTGGTCCAGATGTTATGTTCGAAGTGAAACGCGGTGAGGAGCGAGAGCCGCTCGGTCAGTTCAATGTCGACGTCTGCGGACAGGTAGTGGTTGATATAGGACGTATCGTCCTCGAACTGCGGCTGGTTGCGCCCCTGAGCCAGTCCGCGTTCGTAATGGTAGCTCAGCCCGAGCTTAAGCTTCGGGGCGACGCGCCAATCCACGTGCGGGCCGATCGTCCAGAAGTTTGTGTTGCGTTCCGAGAAGGCTTCGTTATAACGGCGCAGGCCGTACCGGCCGAGCAATTGGAGGGAGAGATCCGGAGTCACATCGTGAATGAGGCGGGTTGACCAGATGTAACTGGTGAATCGTTCGTCCGACAGCTGTTTCTGGCCTGACTGACGCTCTTCGTTGTTGCCGAGAAACTGGTTTGGGGCATAATAAAATCTCGCCTGCGCGCGGGTGCTGGAGGAAAGGTCCTGAATGGCCTGGACCCTCAGCGTGCCGTGGTTGAACTCCGGATTCTCCGTGAAGATGAAGCCCTGGCCTTGCACATTGAGGTCGAGCCGTCCAAGGTTGTTCGTCATAGACCGCGTGACGTTGGCCACCGGCTCGAACACCATGTCCGATCCCTGATCCGTCAGTTTCGAATCGATGGCCGGCTGGGTCGGATCGCTGTCCCTGCTCAAACGTCGGGCGGCGGAAAACAAACCGACGTCATCGGTATAGAAGAGAGTTCCCCGGCCTTCGAGAGACCAACCCTCTTTCGAAGAAGCCGGTCGTGGCGCGAGTAAGAGACTGACGAGCACCACGAGAAGCAAGACAGTCTGCGGCAGTCGGCCAGTATTAGAACTGGAATTCGCTTTGGATATAGAAATAGTCGCTATCCTTGCCCGAAGGGTTCCCCTGGATTTGGGCCAAGTTCCTGATGTACGACCCCTTGAAGAAGTGGTCATAGCCCACATCGAACGACGTGTAGGTGCCCCACTTCCAGCGCGCGCGGATTTCCACATCCTGTCCGAGAAAGTTGCCGGCTGCTCCGGTCTGGTCCTGTAACCCGGAACCGACCCATGCGTCTTTTGATTGGGCAAGATACCACGCGCGCCACTTCAGGATCAGATCGACTTCTCGTTTGGTTTGCGTTTCCAGGCGAATACCCGGAGAGCTGATATTCGATCGAAAAAATGGCCCGAAGGTGCCGGTGAGGGTGTACTCGGACCGCCGGGCTCCGAAGAGGGTATCGAACGTTCCGCTCTTGCCGCTGTTCGGATCACTGGTTCCGCTGGCATAGTCATACTGGACGATGACATGGGGTTGCATTGGCAAATCGAAGGTGTAGCCGATTTGAAAGTGCTGCAAGTGAGCGAAGTGATCCAGGCCGTCTCTCGTGCCCTTCTGAAAGGCCGACTCACCCTCGTAATCGAACCGGCTGACCTCCGCGGATCGAAAATGCCGAATGCCGTACGTACCAAGGGTGCGTTGCCGGCCTTGACTCTCACCTCCATTGATGCCGAAGTAATACAGATCGAGAAGAAGCCAGGGCTGGCGGCGGTCCTCATATCGTACGCCCCAGAACAGCCTATCCGAAACCGGCTGGAGGACCCCAAAGGTTTCGGCCACCGGTTTGACGATGAACGTGCGAGTCCGCCAGACATGCTCTTCTGCCAGGTTCCAGTGAGCCCCTTCAAACGTGTTCGTCGTATTCCGAAAGTCGTTCCGGGCGATGAGCCGCCGGTTTCAAAAATCCATCGTCATCCTGCCGAGATGCACATCGGTCCGTAGTCCGGTGTCGAACACATTGTCGAATTTCATCGCGAGGAACCCTTGCAGCAGGCGGTCTTGGCTCAAGAGTGAAGAGTTGAGTGTGGCGTCGGTGGCACCCTGTTCTTGCACATCGGTCGAGTTCTGGGTTTCCAGGAGGACTCGAAACATATTCCAATCGACGCCGACCCTGAGGCGGGTGCGCAGGGCGAGCCCATTGACATCCTCGTCCTCGCCCTTTCGAAAATTGTTCGTGAGGCTCTCATATCGCATGCGATGTGAAAATCCGATGTCCAGCCATTGCGGGGTGTCCGCGAGAGCCCGCAGATAGCGGTGCCACCGGACTTGGCCAGAATCGATCAGGATTTCATCGGCGGTTTCACGCCAAGGTTCTTTTTCCATTTTCGCGACTTTCTCCTGGAAGTAGTCCTTAAACTGTTTCGGTGAGTCCTGCATCAGTTGGCTCGATCGTGCAATTATCTCACTGGCCGATTTGAGACGTGATTGGTCTTCGGGTGGCGAGTCCTGCGCCTCGTCGTTTCCTCCATAGGAGAGGGGAATGAACCAGAAGGCCCACAGGACGGCGCAGAGCATCACGACAAGCCGGCGTATCATCGGCAAGTGGTTACGCATAGATAAAAGGTAACCGCACCGCGATAGAAACAGTTATTGCATGAAAGCAAAAGGAATTACGGCATGTGCCATGCCTGCCCTATGGATGAGAGCCCGCGTGCATAGGGCGCGCATTCTACGGAACGCATGCCGATCTTTCAAGGTAAGGTTTGTAGAGGCCGGCAGAAACACACGGCAGGAAAATCCGTTGCATTGATATTTCAAAAAATCTAAGATGCCTGTCTTAATAAATTGCATGCATTCCAGGGCATTTCTGGTTCATCTCGTTTGTCTGGTTGATTTGGTTCATCTGGTTAATTTCGTTCAACCAAAAAACGAGACAAACGAGACAAACTAAATAAACCAGACAGGCCGTCGATCGAAAGAAAAAGGAGAATTAAGTATGTTCCGGAAGTTGACCTTGGTACTGGCGACAGTTGTGATGATTGTGGCTCTGGCATATGAGTCCAAAGCCGGCGGATTGTTCTTGACGGAAATCGGAACAGAAGACGTAGCGCTTGCAGGAGCAGGCTGGGCGGCGCGCACGCAGGATGCCTCCACCCTGTTTAAGAATCCCGCCGGCATGAGCCGTCTGGAAGGCAATCAATTCCAAGGTGGCTTGCAGGCTTTGTATTTCCAAAGCGGCGGATTCAGCGGCACCAACACACCCTATGGCGGGAATGGGGGCGGGAATCCAATCGGGGCGATGCCGGGCGCGAGCGGCTTCTATGTGCACAGCCTCGGCAAGGATTTCAAAGTCGGGCTCGGCATCCTGTCGAACTTTGGCCTGGGATTGAAGAATAACCAGGGCTTTGCCGGCCGCTATTATGTGAAGCAAGTGACATGTTAGCCGGGATCACCTTTGCCCCGGTGGCGAGTTACCGGGTGAACGAATATCTTTCCATTGGAGGCGGTCCCAACGTCATGCTAGCCTATCTCCAGTTTACGTCGAATGTTAACAACGTGCTTCCGCCGGGCGCCGGGGATGGGCGGCTGTCTCTCTCGGATACGACTGCGGGAGTCGGCGGCCAGTTCGGTGTTCTCGTCGAGCCAAAAAAAGGCACCCGGTCGGTGTCACCTACTATTCGCCGATCAAATTGAATTTCTCGACCACCCCCACCTTTTCGAACCTGGGGACCATCGGCTCCGCGTTGCAAAATAGGGGTCTCCTGAACCGCAATCTCGATCTAGGCGTGACGGTGCCCCAGCACGTCATCCTCAGCGGCTATCATGAACTCAGTGACGCGTGGGCGATCATGGGTGACTTCGGGTGGGAAAATTGGAGCCAATTCGGCAAGGTGGACGTCGCAGTTACGGGTGGTCAAAACAACCCGTCGCTGACCACCAACGTCGATTACAACGATACCTACCATGTGGGAGTCGGCACCCAATACCGGCTGAATCCCAGAGTGGCTGCTCAACAGCGGGTTCGCCTACGATTCTTCCATGGTATCAGTCCGCAAACAGAAGTATCGCCCTTCCGGTTGGTGCGACGTACAAGTTCGGCCTGGGCGCCAATTGGCTGATGAACGAGAAGGTCAAATTGGGCTTCAGCTATGAGGTGTCCTATATGGGCGATCTGTCGATCTCGCAAAATCGCGGTCCGCTGGCCGGGCAGGTGACCGGCGCCTATAAAGACGCGATGATGCATTTCTTTGCCTTTACCCTGAACTGGGGCTCGCAAGGGGTGACCTTCGGCCCGGCGGCTCGGCGTCGTAACGACAAGAAGATGCGAGATATTTTAAATCAATGAAGGAGGGGGCAATGTTGAACGTGCATTGGATTGAGAGCTGCATACGCAGCACACAAGGAGGAGCCATGATGAAACATTTGCTTCAAGGGTTCGTTCTCGTAGGGGCGATCGCGCTGCTCGGCGGCGCGCTCCCCGCAGTTGCCGCAGACAAGAAACCCAACATCGTCGTCTTCTGGGGCGATGACATCGGCCAGGCGAACCTCAGCGCCTACACGAAAGGGGTGATGGGGTACAAGACCCCGAACATTGACCGGGTGGCCAATGAGGGCATGCTCTTCACCGACTACTATGCCGAGCAGAGTTGCACCGCCGGACGCTCGGCGTTCATCATGGGCCAGAGTGTCTTCCGCACCGGCTTGAGCAAG
The DNA here is from genome assembly GCA_963701855.1 of Nitrospirota bacterium. Taxonomy (GTDB): domain Bacteria; phylum Nitrospirota; class Nitrospiria; order Nitrospirales; family Nitrospiraceae; genus Palsa-1315. The sequence continues at coordinate 344,861 of CAVPBK010000009.1, read as the reverse complement.
GTCGGGCTGCCGGGTGCCGCCGCGGGCATGCAGGCCGAGGATCCCACCATCGCCGAGGTGCTGAAACCGCTCGGGTATGCCACCGCCCAGTTCGGAAAAAACCATCTGGGCGACCGAGACGAGCACCTGCCGACAATGCACGGCTTCGATGAGTTCTTCGGCAATCTCTATCACCTGAATGCCGAGGAGGAGCCGGAGCTGCGCGACTACCCGTCGGCGAAGGACTTCCCGAACTTCCGCGAAAAGTTCGGTCCGCGCGGCGTGCTGCATACCTGGGCCAATCCCGACGGCACGCAGAAAATCGAGAATACCGGCCCGTTGACCAAGAAGCGCATGGAAACCATTGACGATGACATCACGGCCCTGTCAGTGGCCTGGATCAAGAAACAGCACGCGGCCGGCACGCCCTTCTTTGTCTGGATCAATACCACTCATATGCATTTCCGCACGCACGAGAAACCGGAGAGCGTGGGGCAGGCGGGGCGCTGGCAATCCGAATATCACGACGTGATGATCGATCACGACAAGAACGTCGGCCAGGTGCTCGCCGTGCTCGACGAACTGGGCATTGCCAATGACACGTTGTTCTTCTACAGCACGGACAACGGGCCGCACATGAACTCCTGGCCCGATGCCGGCATGACCCCCTTCCGCAGCGAGAAGAATTCCAACTGGGAAGGCGCGTTTCGCGTGCCTGCGATGGTGCGCTGGCCCGGTCACATTAAACCCGGCAGCGTGTCCAATGACATCGTGAGTCACATGGATTGGTTGCCGACGTTTGCCGCCATGGCCGGGGAACCAGACCTCAAGGAGAAACTCTTGAAAGGCTACCACGTGGAGTCGCCCCGCAAGAAGACTTTCAAAGTCCACTTGGATGGCTACAACTTGCTGCCGCTGCTCACGGGCCAGGTTGCCCAAAGCCCACGCAAGGAGTTCTTCTATTTCTCGGACGACGGCGACCTGTTGGGCCTGCGCTACGACAACTGGAAGCTCGGGTTCGCCCAGCAGCGGGCCCAAGGGACCTTGGCGATATGGAGTGAACCCTTCGTGAAAACGCGCATTCCCATGATCACCAACCTGCGCACCGACCCGTATGAGCGTTCCTCTATCACCTCCAATACGTACTGGGATGATCTGCTCAACCACGCGTTCCTCTTGGTACCTGCGCAGCAGTATGTCGGCCAGTTCCTCGGGACGTTCAGGGCGTATCCGCCACGGCAAAAAGCGGCGAGCTTCAACATGGACCAGGTGTTGGAGATGCTCCAGCAACCCCAAAAGTAACACCCTACTCGGGGACACGCTGACTCGACGCACCGGGCCGCATCCGCCGCAAGGGGATGCGGCCAGACAAGCCATCGACTCGACGAAAGGAGCCCATCATGAGACGTCTCTACATGCGACGACTGATCGCCCTTGTTCTCGTGTGTGCGCTGGCGCTATGCGGCTCAGTCGTCCCGACGCACGCCGCGGACTCGGCGCTCACTGCCATCGACATTCTGCTCGACCCTGACGGCGCCATGCTTACCCAGGCCAAAGCGGACAATGCTCGCCTCCGGGAGAACTACCCGCATGGGTTCGCCTTGGACGCAACGCACACCCCGCACATTTCCGTTCTCCAGCGCTTCGTCTTCACCAAGGACCTGGACAAGGTGTTCGCCGCGGTGAAGGAAGTAGGGGTTGCCCAGAATCCAGTTGGGATGGAGTTGAAGACAACCGGTTACTACTACATCCCCTTCAAGGGGCTGGGGCTGGCTGGAATCACCATTGCACCGACTCCGGAGCTGCTCAAGTATCAGCAGGCAATCATGGACGCCGTCGCGCCCTATTGCGCGCAGGAGGGGACTGACGCGGCGTTCGTTCAAAACGTGGGCGGCACACCGATCAATGGGGCGGTCGCGCCCTACGTCAACGGATTTGTCCCTCAGCACATCGGGAAGGACTACAGCCCGCACGTCACCATCGGGCTGGGCAAGGAGGACTTCCTCAAGCAGATGAAGGCTGCGCCTTACATTCCGTTCACCTTCAGGATCGCGGGCGTGAGTGTCTACCATCTCGGGGACTTCGGGACCGCCGCGAAGATGCTCTGGCAGAACCAGGCAAGTCAGCCGCTCGCTTCGTGGAACGACACGGCATCAAAGAAATCCATCATCGCCTTCGTCGAACAGGTCACGAAAGAAGGCTCGCCCGACTTCGTGCCGGTCGCCGAACGCATTGCCGTGTTCGACAACGACGGCACGCTCTGGGCCGAGCAGCCGATGTATTTTCAATTCCTCTTTGCCCTCGACCGCGTGAAGACGCTCGCGCCGCAACATCCCGAGTGGAAGACCAATGAACCGTTTGCCTCGCTGCTCAAGGGTGACATAAAAGGTGCGCTGGCAGGCGGCCAACGAATGATGCTGGAGATTGTCATGGCCACGCACGCGGGTATGACCACGGCGGAGTTTGAGCAAATCGTGAAGGATTGGGTCGCCACCGCGAAGCATCCCACGTCCAAGCGGGCCTATACCGAGATGGTCTATCAACCGATGGTCGAAGTGCTGACCTATTTGCGCGCGAACGGTTTCAAGACTTTCATTGTCTCGGGCGGGGGCATCGAATTCATGCGGCCGTGGGTGGAGAAGGTCTACGGCATTCCGCCGGAGCAGGTCGTCGGCAGCAGCATCAAAACGAAATTCGAATTGCGCGACGGCAAGCCCGTGCTCATGCGATTGGCCGAGGTGAACTTCATTGACGACAACGTGGGCAAGCCCGTCGGCATCCATCAGCACATCGGCAGGCGTCCGATCGCTGCCTTCGGCAACTCAGACGGCGACCAGCAGATGCTGGAGTGGACGACCGCCGGGAGCGGCGCGCGCTTCGGGCTGATCGTCCATCATACCGATGCCGAGCGCGAGTGGGCCTACGACCGCACGTCGTCAATTGGAAGGCTCGATACAGCCTGGGACGAAGCCAGGACGAAGAACTGGACCGTTGTGGACATGAAGCAGGATTGGAAGCGCGTGTTTCCATTCGAACCGTAGGAGCCTGTCCGACATTGACCGTTCTACTGCGACGAACGATCCGCGACCATCTGCGTCGTTCTCGTCCCGAAAAAATCCTCAACGTATTCCAGCGAATACGCCTCCGGTTTTTTCGAGCCTTGCGCCGCTCATCTGCCCGCGCCTCATTCGCCTCGTTACGAAGGCAATGTCGGACAGGCTCCCAGGAACGGGAATCTCGACAACAGGTGGAATGCGTCTACCATGCGCCTTTTGACCATGGGTTTAACCTTAAGAGCCTGGCAAAATAAAGCCCATCCGAGGGAAGAAGAAAATCGAGGAGCGCTCAGATTGATTCGTGGGCTCTGTCTCGCCCTGGCACCACTGGCCCTGACAACCCTCATGCAGCCGGTGTCCGCGCAAGACAGCACCGATCAACTACCCGAACGGGGAACGGCCGACAACCGCGAATCTGCGGCATGCGTTGGCTGCGGGCTGATGTCGGCTGCGTGAGGTGAGCCACACACAGGGCCGCCTCTCTCCTCGGCGAGGGAGGCGGCCGTTTCGAGACGATGTCACGCGCGAAAAGCCGCAGGGCTCACGTGATTCATGGAATTGATAGGCCCTGATAGTTGAACATGCATTGGATTGAGAGCTGCATACGCAACACACAAGGAGGAGCAGTGATGAAACGTTTGCTTCAATGGTTTGTTCTCGTAGGGACGATCGCGCTGCTCGGCGGCGCGCTCCCCGCAGTTGCCGCCGACAAGAAGCCTAACATCCTCGTCATCTGGGGCGATGACATCGGCGGCTTCAACATCAGCGCCTACAACCAGGGCATGATGGGCTACAAGACGCCGAACATCGATCGCATTGCGAAGGAAGGCGCGCTGTTTACCGACTGGTATGGGCAGCAGAGCTGCACCGCCGGTCGCGCGGCCTTCATCACCGGGCAATCGCCCATTCGCACCGGACTCACCAAGGTCGGCCTGCCGAGCGCGCCTGAGGGTTTGCAGAAGGAGGATCCCACGATTGCCGATTTACTCAAGGCCCGGGGTTATGCCACCGGCCAGTTCGGCAAGAATCACCTCGGTGACCGCAATGAATTTTTTCCGACGGTTCACGGTTTCGACGAATTCTTCGGCAATTTCTACCACTTGAACGCGGAGGAGGAGCCCGAGAACCCGGACTATCCGAAGGCCCCGGGATTCAAAGCCAGATTCGGTCCGCGCGGCGTCTACCATTGCTTTGCCACTGACAAAGATGACCCCACCGTGGACCCGCGGTTCGGCAAGGTTGGGAAGCAAAAATGCGAGGACACGGGTCCGCTTCCCAAGAAGCGCATGGAGACGATCGACGAGGAAATTACCAAGGGCTCACTGGACTTCATGGACAAGGCGCACAAGGATGGTAAGCCGTTCTTCGTCTGGTGGAACTCTACCCGCATGCACGTTTTTACGCACCTCAAGCCTGCATCGGACGGCAAGACCGGGCTTGGCATCTATGCCGACGGCATGGTCGAGCACGATGCAATGGTGGGTCAGTTGCTCGATAAGCTCAAGGAGCTGGGGATCGAGGACAACACGATTGTGATGTACTCCACTGACAACGGAGCGGAGGTGTTCACCTGGCCCGATGGCGGCACGACGATGTTCCGTGGCGAGAAGAACACGAATTGGGAAGGTGGCTATCGTGTACCGACGCTCATTCGTTGGCCCGGGGTCATCAAGCCTGGGATCGTTGTCAACGACATCGGCGCCCATGAAGACATGCTGACGACATTCCTCGCCGCCGCCGGCGACACGACAGTAAAAGAGGACTTACTAAAGGGCCGAAAAGTCGGCGACACGACCTTTAAGGTCCACCTCGACGGCTATAACCTCTTGCCGGCGCTCAAGGGCGAGGAGGCATGGCCCCGGCACGAGTTCCTCTACTGGACCGACGACGGCAGTGTCGCCGCGTTGCGCTTCAACAACTGGAAGGTCACCTTCTTGCGGCAGAACGCACGGGGCATGCGCGTCTGGACGCATCCCTTCGAGGAGCTGCGCGCCCCCTCGCTCACCAATCTCCGTATGGATCCGTTTGAGCTGGCGGAGCAGGAAATGAGCATGGGTTACCAACGCTGGTGGGCCGAGCGCATGTTCGCGTTCGCACCCGCGGGTGGTTATGTCGCCCAGTGGCTTCAGAGCTTCAGAGAATTCCCACCGCGCCAGAAGCCCGGCAGCTTCAATCTCGACAAAGTGATGGAAGCGGTGACGAAAGGCGCGAGAGACAAGTAACACCGGTCGATGAAATGCTGGAACAACTCCGGCAGGGCCGCATCCGCCGCACCGGCGGGTGCGGCCTACAGGCGGCAGTACAAAATGATGACGGACTGGAAAGCCTGGCGCATTGAAACCCTCTCAAGTGAAGATGGAAAATAGAGGAACGCTCGGGCAGATTCGTGAGTTCTGTCCTGCCCTGGTACTACTGACTCTGGCGTCTCTCGTTTGGAGCGGATGCGGCCCTACGTGTCGATTCCCACTCTCTCATCCAACCAAGGGTTTAATCCCACACTGCCACGAGTTTCCCGTTGACTTCTTCGAGCTGTTTGTCTTCGCTGGCCGTGAGTCCACTCTGCCGAGTTCAATCACGACTTTCTTCAGAACGCCGGTGAACTTGAACGGCATCTTGGCCACGTAGCCCTCGACCACTGGTGTGCCGGCGTCCTCGCCAACGTCCAGCGTCTCGTCGAGCGAGAAGCGGATGGGAATGGTGCGCTCGATCTTACCTTGAGTAACCTGCTTGCCGTCCACCGAGAGCGTGCCGGTCCGTTGTCGAGTGGTACCGACAATCCCTTGGCAGTTCATCCACCTTGCAAACGCGAGGCAAACCAATCGCGTCTAGATGGAGGTATTACGCCAATGCAGTGCGGCCTGATCCTGGGCCAGACGGGACGTTATGGTTCCAGATTGGCTGGCTGTTGCCGGATAGAAGTCACCCTCGAAGATACTGATGTGGAAGAAGATCGACAGGTGTCTGTGCAGGCCCTCGCGAAAGCGGTCCAAATCCGGTTGCCGACGTGAGTCTGAAGAGGGGACTAACTCATGGTTTAATGTCGTAGCTGAATCCAAAAATAATATTGGTATCGACCGTCTGTTTGCCGGTGACCGGCAGCGAGTTGTAGCGGATATCGTATTCAAAGTTTATCCGCCAGTTATTGGTAAGCTTTACCCGGAGGCCCTGGTCGGCATTCACGCGGGTCGCCGACCCATGCCCCAGGTCCTTAAATGCTTGGCTTTTGTGGAAGAACACCACATCATCGCCCCGGAACATGAATTCATATCGCAGGACTCCGGACGCCGAGGGTGTGATAGTCGCCGGGTCCGTCGTGAAATCCTGATACACGGCCGCTGGGCCGGCGGCTATGGTGAGATTGTGGTGTTCCCGGTCGAGGATGTCGTAGCCCAGGAGGAGGCCGCCGGTGTTGCGCACGGTAAGACTTTGGAACTGGTCCGTTTCAGCGAGGTCGAACCCTCCCACATATACCCGACGCGTCAGAAAGTAGTCGTATTTGACGTTGAAGGCAGAGTTATTGGCCGTATCCTCTCCGTCGGCTTGCGCGCGATTATATTTTCCGTCCAGGTTATAGCGATGTTCGAGCCTCCGATACATAAGACTTCCGGAGATATTCAACGCTTCGGTCTTTGTGTTGCCGGAGGTTTGATTGCCGCCGGCGCTGATATAGCCACGATAATCATTCTCGGCAAAATTGATTGCGCGCACATCCTCAAGCTTGATCGGCCCACCCTCTCCGAGCGTAAAAAGGATGAGCCGGTCGACTCTCCGCTCTCCTGCGTCCTCGGGAATGTCGACCTCTCCGTACAGCTTAACGGACATGGCCCGTTCGCTCGTAATGCTTTGGACGTCCTCCCATTTGATCTTGATGATGTCAGCAAACGTCACATCTATCTCGAGCCGCTTGTCCTGCATTTTAACGATCCGGCCGGTAATCCGATCGCCGTTCTTGAGTACGACGACGGCAGCCTGAACCGGAAGGGGAGTGGCCGTGAGGAATGTGAGGAGCAGGCAGACAGCAAGAAAGATTTTGAGAAAACGTGGGCGCATCAATCAATATTCACGAGGTGAATGGCGGAGAGCACCGCGGTACGTCTGATAACCAGAAGACGTGCGGCTGCGATTACCGTAAACCGGTGCACAGGGGGCGCATTCTACGAAACGAGTGCCGATCTTTCAAGGTGATGGTCTGTGGAGATTGGCGGAGAAATCCTTTGCATTGGTTCTTCAAAAAACCTAAGATGCCTGCCTGATATCAATTGCAATCTTGGGCACTGAGAAAACAAATAACAAATAGGGAGGCGAGTATGCGTAAGATGATGGGGGCGATTCTGCTACTTATGTTTGTGGTGACTGGCTGCGCAGCCACCCAAGAGGCCAAGTCGGTGGAAAAATCAGGCTTTCTTGGTGACTATTCCAGGCTGAAGGAAGGCCAAAGAGGCAGCTTCTTTTCGCAAGGGGCGGAGGGCGAGGCGTTGTTGATCTACAAGAATCCTGCCGCCGATTGGCGCAAGTATAAGAAGATTCAGTTGGATCCAGTGACCGTCTGGATGAGTCAGAAAGACTCGCAGCTCAAGGACGTGTCACCAGAAGATCGGCAGCGGATGGCGGCGTTGCTCTGGTCGAAGCTGGACGAATCTCTCCGGAACGACTATGAGATGACGAGTCAACCTGGTCCGGACGTGATGCACATCCAAGTGGCTATCACCGAAGCAGGATCCTCTAATGTCGTGCTGGATATGGTCACGAGCATCTATTTGCCGGCGAAAGTGCTTGCGGGCGGGAAGAGTTTGGCCACCGGCGTGGCGGGGTTTGCGGGTAGTGCGAGCGCAGAAATGAGGGTGACCGACAGCGCTACTGGAACTGTACTTCTGGAGGCGGTTGATCGCCGTGGCGGTACGAAGAGTATCGGCGGGTCATGGTCCTCCTGGCATGACGTGGAAGAATCGTACCGCTTTTGGGCCGAGAAGACTCGATACCGCGCATGCCAATGGCGCGGCGGGATGAATTGTGTTGAACCGAAAGCATAACGAGCGAGTTCTATCGCTGTAGCTTGACAGCTTGAGGGTCTCGCTGGATCCCGTGCAAGCATCAATGTTCATTAATTGGAGAGCAATCATGATCATACGACGGCTGATGTTAGGTGGGGTGTGTGCGATGTTGCTTACGGCCTGCGCGCATTCGGAGCATGCCACCGGTTATTGGGGTAAGGCTGAACCATCCGGGTTCCTGAAAGACTATTCGAAGCTCCGTCCGGCGGCGGACGATACCGAGGCGACGCTGGTGTATTTCACGGGGGACAAGGTCAAGTTCAAATCCTATACGAAGGTCTGGCTGGAGCCGGTGCAGGTCTGGCGCGGGGAAAAGTCTGATGCAAAGGATCTGGATAAGGAGGATGCCGAATACCTGTCCCAATTCCTCTGGTCAAAGCTCGATGAAGAAATCCGCAAGAATTATCAGATGGCACAGTCGCCAGGGCCTGACGTGCTGCACCTCCGTGTCGGCATTACAGAAGCCGGCAAAAACGTTCCGGTGGTGGATAATATCACTGCCGCGTACCCGGCCGCCATGGTCATGTCAAAAGGGAAGAAATATATCGCCAGCACCGAGTCATTTGTCGGCAAGTCGACGCTTGAAGTGGAAGCGACCGACAGTCAGACCGGTGAACTGCTGGCCGCTGCAGTCGATCGCCGGGGTGGAGGCAAATATGCCTGGAAGTCATTTCATCGCTGGGGCGATGTCGAAGAGGCCTATACCTATTGGGCCAAGAAGTTTGCCTGGCGGGCCTGCATGATGCGGGGCGACGCCAAGTGCGAGATGCCGGAGGAGTAGCTGCGTTCGATTCGCGTACATGCCGTTGCTTTTTTTGAGCGACGGCATGACGCGCAGTGAGCGAGCAGGGCCGCATCCGCCGCTCCGGTGGGTGCGGCCCTCTCGTTTCGCACTGGGCGTGGTCGAATGAACTGCACCACTAGTCTGATCAATAATTCTCGATGATGTCAGCAGTCCTTCTTTTTCTCTCTGGTGTGGTGGCGCGGGTCTATCAGGCGCTTCGAGATGGGAGAAACGAGATGCGGGATACGAGAAACGGGATACGGGATGCAGAAACGGGGTACGGGATACGAGATGCGCGCTTTGAGTCCCGGATCACGCATCCCGAACCACGAATCGCATATCCCGCATCGCGAATCACGTATCTCGTGTTGTGCATCATCGGGAGAGCGGTAAACGGGCGCGGAGGGAGCAGCTATGGCAGAACGACAATCTGATCTTACTCGTGACACGCTCGCGGTCGTATTCTTATTTGCGTTGATTGCGTCCTCTGTCTGGATCCTCTTGCCGTTTCTCACCGCGGTCGTGTGGGCGACGATGATCGTGGTCGCCACCTGGCCTCTGCTCTTAATGCTCCAACGCTGGCTGCTGGGGCGGCGGTGGCTCGCCGTGACGGTGATGACGCTCCTGTTGCTGGCGATCTTCCTTCTGCCGCTCGCCTTCGCGATCGGCGCCTTCGTAGAGAATTTCAAGGAGATTACTACGTGGACAACCTCGCTCTCCACTCTCAAACTGCCTCCCCCTCCAGACTGGCTGGGAAAGATCCCGCTGGTTGGCGCGAAGGCGGCGTCGAACTGGCAACAACTCTCCGAGCTGAGCCGTGAGGACCTGGCGACTCGTCTGTCACCATACCTGGGCGGCGTCGTGCGATGGGTCGCAGAGCAGGTCGGGGGTCTCGGGATGTTGCTTGGCCAAATCATCCTGACCGTACTCATCTCGGCCGTGCTCTATGCCACGGGAGAGTCTGCCGGTGGGATGGCCCTGCGGTTCGGCGCTCGGCTGGCAGGGGAACAGGGGGAGCAGGCCATCCGTCTGGCCGGACAGGCGATCTATGGAGTGGCGCTGGGGGTGGTGTTGACGGCATTTGTGCATGCCGTGCTTGCAGGGATCGGTCTGGCGGTCGCCGGTGTGCCGTTCGCCGTGATGTTGACCGTGGTGATGTTCATTTCAGCGGTCGTGCAGATCGGGGTGGTCCCCGTGCTGCTCTGCGCGATTGGGTGGCTCTATTGGACCGGCGACACCACTTGGGGAACCGTGCTGCTCGTGTGGACCCTGCTCGTCGCTCCTGTGGATAATATTCTACGACCCATTCTGATTAAGAAAGGGGCGGATCTCCCGCTGCTGCTGATCATTGTCGGTGTGCTCGGGGGGATGCTCGCCTTCGGCATCATCGGGCTCTTTGTCGGTCCGGTGATACTCGCGGTGGCCTATACGCTGTTCACGGCATGGATCAACCAGGGTGGGGCAATTTCCAAGAACCGTGAACCGTGAACCGAGCGTCAGCCTCGGGCCTTGCGCCGCTCATCTGGCCGCATCTCCTTCGCTTTGTCACGACCGGCAATGCCGGGTAGGCTCCTAGCCGTTAGGAAGAGATCGTGGAGACGACCGCTAGTTAGTTTTCTCTGCATATGATGTGGTATAAGCCCCCAAATCGTTATTTGGTTTATTTCGTTTGTTTGGTTGATCTGGTTCATTTGGTGTATCCGGTTAGTCTGCTCCAACCAAATAAACCAAACAAACGAGATAACAAAACAAACCAGATCAACCAGAGAGGAGGACCCAGATGAAGACGACAATTATGGCACTTGGGATACTTTGTGGAATGGCCGGACTTCTGGCCGGCTGCGGGGGGAATTATTATCGCGTGAACGATCCGGCCGGCGACAGGCATTACTACACCTCGGACATCGAGAAAACCAAGGCCGGCGCCATTACCTTTAAGGATGAGAAGAGCGGCAGCATGGTGACACTGCAATCCTCTGAGGTCAAGGAGATTTCCGAGGATGAATTCGAAGCCGCTGTAAAGCCCGAGGAGAAACAAGGCAAATAGCCAGGGTCACAGATGGGATGACGCAACAAGCCTCAATCGGCTCGGTGCATCAGGATGGATTCTCAGGGTGGTGGCGAGCCTATCTTGGGCATCGTTATGCCATCCTGTTTTATTCGCTGATCCTGACGCTCGTCGTTGCGCCGATCCTGAACGCGATCGGAATCCACGCCAATTTCATGCAGTTTTTTCTGGGCCTTAATTTACTGGCCGCGTCCGTTCCACTCGAAAGTCGAAAGGGGCGGTGGGTTCTTCCGGCGATCGTCCTGGTCGCCATCGTGCTGAGGATTGGGTCTCTGCAGGCAGGCCATGCGGGGCTCTCAACTCTAAGCCTCTGGCTCTGGACGGTAATCGGCCTGTACGCGGTGTTCATTGCTCTGCGGTTTGCTCTCCGCTCGTCTATCATCGCTTCCGAGCATCTCTATGCCGCACTGAGCGCGTATCTGTTGGCCGGGGTGTTTATGGGTGTGCTGTACTGGAGCTTGGATCAGATGTGGCCTAACTCGATCATCGTCAACGGTCCGGGGGCGTCCGACCCGTTCCACCCGATGGCAGGCGTCTACTTCAGCTTCATCACACTTGCGACCGTGGGCTATGGAGATATGGTCCCGGGAAATGACGTGGTTCGCAATCTTGCGATTGTGGAAGCCATTGCCGGGCAGTTCTACCTCGCCGTGATGATCGCCCGGTTGATGAGTCTGTACATGCGTGAAGCCCGGTGAGGCACCGATGCATTCACAGGTGAGAAGGATCAGATGCAAGGAGGAACATTCGTGCGACGAATAGAATCGACGGCATCTGTCCGGTTTGTGAGCGCTGTGTTGGTCGCAATGGTGCTGTGGATCGTCAGCGGCTGCGGAAGCATCGGCCCGAGCAGCGTCAATCGAGACCGGTTCGATTACATCACCGCGATCAGCGACTCCTGGAAGCAGCAGACGCTCTTGAACATCGTCAGGCTCCGGTATGCGGATGTCCCGGTATTTATGGAGGTGGGTCAGGTTATCAGCAGCTATGAACTCGAGAGCACCATCTCGGCCGGCGGGGGCCTCGGCGATAAATCTTGGCGCAACGCGGGCGGAGCCCTCGGAGATTTTCTGAGTTTCGGCGCCGGCGGACGCTACCTTGACCGGCCAACGGTCACCTATTCGCCGCTCACGGGTCCGGACTTCATCAAGACGATGATGACGCCGTTTCCACCGGGTGCGATCATATTTCTCATTGAAGCTGGGTGGCCCGTGGATATTCTGTTGCAAGTGAGTGCCCAGGCGATCAACGGCCTCCGAAACCACAGAGGCGGGCCGAACGGCCATCCGGCAGATCCAGAGTTCCTTGAGGTGATCCGGCTGTTAAAACGGATTCAAGCGGCAGGCGGTGCGGGAGTCAAGCTGCAACGAGAGAAAGATAAAGAGGACGCGACCATCTTCCTGTTTCATTCGCGCCGCTTGACACCGGAGATCGCGCAGGATGTCGCGGAGGTCAAGCGGCTGTTGCGGTTGAATCCTGAGGCATCGGAGATCCGTATCACCTACGGGGCCGACTCGCAAGGGGATCAGGAGATCGCCCTCCATACCCGTTCCGGGTATCAGGTTATGATTGAATTTTCTGGGCTGGTGGCCGTGCCTCCGGAACACGTCGCGGATCACCGGACGTACGGCCTGGTGCCCATGACGGAGAAAAACGTAACGGGGCTGTCGGAGGCCGTGGTCATTCAAAGCGGCACCGAACGACCAAGCGATTCGTTTGCGCAGGTCAAGTATCGAGGCCACTGGTACTGGATCGACGACCGGAACTTCATGACGAAGCGGCTCTTTACGTTTCTGACGATCCTGTTCACGTTGAGCGAAACAGGCCAGAAAATCCAGCAGCCGATTCTGACGATCAGGGCGAATTAACCAGGTGAGTCCTGGGCGCCATCGGATATCGGGCGGTGGTAGGATTGCAGCAATCCATCAACGAAAGGACATCGTAATGAACAGCGCATGGAGACGGAATATTTACGCCACCGGTCTATTGATTCTGAGTGGCCTCATCATGAGCGTATGGGCCGGCTGCGCGATCAATCCAGTCAGCGGACGGCCTGAACTCACGCTCATCTCTGGAAAAATGGAGCAAGAACTTGGCGATGAAGAAGCCAAGAAGATTGAAGCGGGCATGGGCTTTGCCGACGATTCGGGCTTCACTCCGTTTCTCGATCAGCTCGGCCAACGTCTCGCCGAACATTCTCCGCGCAAGAACATCACGTTCCAATTTCATATCGTCGATATGGCGGAACCGAACGCCTTCGCGCTGCCGGGAGGGTATATCTACGTGTCGCGCGGCCTCCTGGCCCTGACGAATACCGAGGGAGAATTGGCCGGCGTGGTCGGGCATGAGATCGGTCATGTCGCAGGCAAACATGCCGTTCAGCGGATCTCGAAGCAGGCTCCCTTTGCGGTGGTATTCGGCCTTGCTTCCGGCATTACCGGACTGGTCAGTTCAACCGTCGGCGATCTGATCGGCGGCGTCGGAAATCTTGCGCAGAGCGCGATCTTTTCACCCTATAGCCGCTCACAGGAATCTGAGGCCGACGAAGTGGGCCAGCAGATCGCCGCAGAAGCGGGCTGGGATCCCGTCGAACTGTCTACGTTTCTCGCCAACCTGGAACGTGAGGTGACTCTGCATGAAAAGGAACCGCGGAAACCGAGTTTCTTCGACTCGCATCCTGCGACGTCGGACCGGGTTGCCGATACCGTACGTCATGCGAAATCGTTGACCCGTGCTAAGCGGGATCCCATCAGTCCAACCAGTGAAGCCTATTTGGCCAGGCTGAACGGAGTTGTCGTCGGCCAGCGCGCGGCGAACGGCGTCTTTCAAGAGACGGCGTTTCTGCATCCGGACTTGGGTTTCTTCGTGAAGTTTCCAGAAAAATGGCCGCACGAGAATGCGCCGGAGAAAATTGTGGCTGTTGCCCCGGACAACGATGCAGCGGTCGTGCTCGAGGCCGTCGCGAAAGGCGATGATCCGCTCGAGGGCGCGCGGGTGCTTGGCAAGGCCAGAAAGATCGATCTGGCAACAAAAGCCAAGTCCCTTACCATCAACGGTCTTCCGGCTGCGCGAACGGTGGTTCCCGCTGACGGCAAAGCACATATCGAGATCACCTGGATCGCTCATGGCGGGTTGATTTTTCAACTAGCTGTCGTTGCATCCACCGAGCAATTGAAGACGTATCAGCCGGTGTTCGATGCGGTGGCCGGAAGTTTTCGTCCACTCACAGGTCACGAGCGGGCCGGCATTACGGAGAAGCGAGTCAGGTTAATCACAGCCCGGAAGGACGAGACGATCGAGTCTTTGGCTGCTCGCGCCCATTCGGCTTGGAAGACGGATGAAGTCGCGGTCGTCAATGGCCTTGTCGCGGCTACACCGCTCCGCGAGGGACAGGTGATCAAAGTGGCGGTTGAGGAACGGTATGAGTCAAAAGAGCCGCAACGATAGAGAGACGAGCGAGGTCCGTAGGCCGAAATCAGAAGACTGAAGGCTGAAGGTCGGGAGTCGAAGTTCCGAACACTGCAGTCTTCAGATCGCCGCGCGCTACTCGCCCTTTCACGCGAATCGTCTGGATAAGTTGGGGCTAGAACAAATCCTTGAAAGTAAGTATGATTACCTTCCTTGTCCGTCGAAAACCCGCATCAATGAGGTATGAGATGGTGATTGCCGTCGTGCTTTCTATGATCCTTGGGCTTTCGATGCAGGCCTCGATAGCGATTGCAGGGGAGTCGGCCGAAGCCGTGCAGATCGATCGTGAGGTGGACGCCTCGCTCAAGAAGTTCCTCGAGGACACGCCGGAAGCGGAGCTCTTTCGGAAAGAGGCCAAAGGCATCCTCGTGTTTCCGAATATCGTGAAGGGCGGGTTTATTCTCGGAGCGCATTATGGGAAAGGCGCATTGCGGAAGCATGGAGAAAAGGCCGGCTACTACAGTACGTTGGCCGCGTCGTACGGTCTGCAGGCCGGGGTGCAGACGTTCGGCTACGTCTTGTTCTTCATGAACGACAAGGCCTTGACGTATCTGGATGAGAGCGAGGGCTGGGAGATCGGTGTCGGTCCCAGCATCGTCGTGATGGACAAAGGCATGGGGAAGAGCCTGACGACGACAACTGGTCGGAGCGACGTCTACGCGTTTATCTTCGACCAGCAGGGGCTGATGGCCGGCTTGGGATTGCAAGGGTCGAAGATTACCAGGATTCACCCGTAAATGATGGTGCCATGAAGGTGCCGGTACGGGAGGATGATGAGCAGTGGTGAATCAACAGAGAAGGGAGATTTCGTTATGATGATTCTGCAAATCGGTGTGCTTTTACTGTCGTTCCTGTTCGTTGGGTCGGTCCAGGCTCAGGAAGCCAACCAAATGAACATGGAGATTCTGAAAGAAAAGATCAAGGCGGATAAGAAGCTCGTTGTCGCGTCCAACATGAATCTGAGCGACGCGGAAGCCAAGAACTTCTGGCCACTGTATGACGGCTATCAAAAAGAATTGGATCAGATCAATCAACGACTGCTGACCATGCTCAAGGGTTACGCCGATGTCTTCAACGCCGGCAAAGGCGAAATCTCCGATGACCAGGCCAAGAAACTGCTCGCCGAAGCGCTGGCGGTCGAGGAATCGGAAGTGAAGCTGCGGCAATCCTATGCGGCAAAATTGGGCAAGGTGCTGTCTGCTACGAAGGTCGCTCGGTATCTGCAGATCGAAAACAAAATCCGGGCGATCGTGAAGTTCGAATTGGCCGCACAGATTCCGCTGGTCAGTTAGTCGGCCTGAGGCCGTCGCCGGCGTATAGAAACCGGGGCTGTTCAACCGGCACGAATCATGCCGGTTTCCGTTTCCTGGAATCCAGGGCGACAAGTGTAACGGAAGTCGTATTCGGTCTTCCCGGTTCAGCAGGGCCAGTCCTCGAATGGGGGCTGGCCCTTTTTTTTCTGGCCTCATAAGGCAGGACTAGCCACCCTTTAACCACAGACTTCTAGCAGGATGCTGAAAAAGTCCGCCAGTCTATCTTGTTTATTTGATCTGTTCGGTCTGTCTGGTTTGTTTGGTTAAACAAGACTAACTCGATGAACAAAACAAACCAGATAAACCAGATGAACCAGATCAACCCGGCGAGCCACGCTCAACGAGGACGGACTTTTTGAGCATCCTGATGCTTTGTTGACTTCGACGCCGATATGGACGGCTCCAACGGCGTATTGTGTAAAACTGAGTTTTCCCGCAGGCTGCTAGGACTGGTTTACTCAAATTGGAATTCAGTATATGGTCTGAGCCTTGTTTTGTCTGAACGAGACCTCAAAGATAGGTAGAAGGGAGATAGAAGATGAACATCAGATTTTTGATCGCGTCGCTGGCGCTGCTCGCTGTAGGAGGCTGTGCTGAGGGGCCAAAAGTCATCACAGACTTCGACCCGTCCACCCAGTTCTCTGCGTTTCGCACATTTGCCTTTTCGGGGATAACGGATAGAGGGCAAGAGATCGGGGCGTCCGACAATTCGCCCTTGAGGGGGCGGATCAAAGAGATGATCGATGAACAGCTCGTCGCCAAAGGGATCCGGCAAGTCAGCTTGGAAGACCGTCCCGACCTGCTGGTACACCTGTTCTTTGGCGTGAAGGGTCAACAACGTGTTGAAAGCGCTCCCACGGGGCCACCTCTCTATGGTCGCGGGTACGGATGGGGCCCCGGCTATTATGGCCGTCCCGTAGAAAACTATGAGTATCACGAAGGCGAGTGGGACCGCGTCAATACTAGTCGCGCGACTATCCATGAGGATCGTGAAGGCACCTTGATCGTGGATCTGGCTGAGTCGTCGAAAAAACACTTGGTGTGGCGGGCCGTGATCAGGGCAGTCTTGGGGGACAGTCTGGAGGAGAATTTTAAAGTGGCCAATAAGGGAGTCGCCACGGCATTCAAATCCTATCCCCCGGCCAAATGAAGTGAGCGGATTGTCTAGTTGGTCTATCTGGTTGGTCTGGTTTGTTTGGTTTATCTGGTTGATTTGGTTCATCTGGTTAGTTTCGTTCAACGAAACAACCAGACAAACCAAATGAACAAGACAGGCTGGCGGCCTTTGCAACAGCCTGCGACGCCTGCATTGTCTGCACAAGAAATCATAGCAGGAGGGAGGCGCAATGAACATCAGATTTCTGATCGTGTGGCTGGCGCTGGGGCTGTTCGCTGTCGGCGGCTGCACGAGGCCGTATGAGATCACGGTGCAAACAGAATTCGAACCGTCCGCCGAGTTCTCTGCGTTTCATACGTTTGCCTTTTCGGGGATGACGGACAGAGGGCAAAAGATCGAGGCGTCTGACAATTCGCCCTTGAGGATGCGGATGAAAGAGATGGTCGACGAACAGCTCGCCGCCAAAGGGATCCGGCAAGTCGGCTTGGAAGACCGTCCAGACCTGCTGGTACACCTGTTATTCGGTGTGAATGATGCCGATAAGTATCAGGAAGCCACCTTGGTCGTGAATCTGGCCGAGTCGTCGAAAAAGAAGTTGGTGTGGCGGGCCGTGATCAGGGAAACTGTGGGGGACGACTTGGGAAAGAATTTTCAAATGGTCAACAAGGGAGTCGCCAAGGCATTCAAAGACTATCCCCCGGACAAATAGAAGTGATCAGAACTTCGAACCCCGACCTTCAGCCTTCAGCCTGAACACCTAAGCAGTTTTGTTTTGAGGTGATGGGGTCGATGTCCATTGAATAGTAAGCCTCATTCTCATAGAATCTCAAAAATTCAAACAGTACGAGTAAGAGGGGCCGTTGCCACCACAATGATCCCCCTGCACAGTACTGCGTTCCCCTCAATCATTCTGTGGAGAAAAACCGGCGTTCAGCTCACCATAACAGGAGACGCGCATGCATAAGATGGTTGGAGCAATTCTGTTACTCATGTTTGTTGTGACTGGCTGCGCTGCGACCCAAGAGGCGAAGTCGGTGGAAAAGTCCGGGTTCTTGAGCGACTATTCCCTACTGAGGGAGGGCCAGCGCAGCACGATCTCGGAATCGGCTGAGGATCAAGCCTTATTGATCTACAGGAACCCCGCCGTCGATTGGCGCAAGTATAGGAAAGTGTTGTTGGATCCGGTGACGGTCTGGATGAGTCAGACGGACTCTCAACTCAAGGACGTGTCCATTGAAGATCGGCAGCGGCTGGCTACTATCTTATGGTTGAGGCTCGACGCATCTCTCCAGAAGGACTACGAGATGACGAGCCAAGCTGGTCCGGATGTGCTGCGGATTCAAGCCGCCATCACCGAAGCGGGAGAATCCAATGCAGTGCTGGATACGGTGACGAGCGTCATCCCGCAGACGCGGCTGCTTTCGGGCATGAAGAGCCTCGCAACCGGGGTATCGGCATTCACCGGCAGTGCGGCGGTTGAGATCAAGGTGACCGACAGCGTCATGGGAACTATTCTTGTTGAGGCGGTGGACCGCCGGGGCGGCACCAAGAGTCTAAAGGGCGTGACCTACTCCTGGAATGATGTGGAGGAGGCGTACCGCTTCTGGGCTGAGAAGGCCCGCTACCGATTGTGCCAATGGCGGAGTGGGATGGATTGCGTCGAACCGAAAGCCTAGTTGGTCTATCTGGTTGGTCTGGTCTATCTGGTTCATCTCGTTTGTCTGGTTAGTTTTGCCAAACCAAAAAATAAGACAAACCAAACAAACCAGACAGACCAAGCAGTCACTACTGAAAGAACACAACAATGAACAGCACTGTTCAGCGGCCAACTTTTTGTACTCGAAAGAGCCGCTCATAAAGCGAAGTCTATTCTCTCCTGTCGGCTTTGTGGGAATTCTGTTGTTGCCGAAATCGATATTCTGAAGTTGACCGGAGGGCGCGATGAACATGACACGCACATCTCTCATCAGGATTTGGTTGCCTCTGTGCTCAAGCATCGTCCTGACCGCTTGGTGGTATAGCTCCGGCAACACTTCTCCGTCGGTCGAAACAGCGCCGAAGTCCGGCATGACTTGCGACATGGGCATTTCCGCTGCGAAGGCCGGCCGCGGCGCCGCGGCCGTCACTCCGCAACCGAGCCCAGTCCCGAGCCAATCAGCCCAGTTGTCCGGGGACTCACCGCGCACGAAAGTTCCGCCTCCTCCTGGTCCGGCGCCGGAAGGCATGGTCTGGATTCCCGGCGGCGAGTTCTGGATGGGGGCGGAGGAGTTTCCCGACGCTCAACCGTGGCATCGTGTTTTTGTGGATGGATTCTGGATGGACAAGACCGAAGTCACGAACGACCAGTTCGCTAAATTCGTGAAGGCAACCAAGTATGTGACGGTTGCCGAGCAGGCGCCGCGCGCGGAGGATTTCCCCGGCGCGCCACCGGAAAATCTCGTGGCCGGGTCGGTTGTCTTCTCGCCGCCTGATCATGCCGTAAAACTGAACGACCATTTCCAATGGTGGAGCTATGTGAAGGGTGCCAACTGGCGGCATCCGGAGGGACCGAATAGCACGATCAAGGATCGCGGGAACTATCCAGTCGCCCACATCGCATACCAGGATGCATTGGCCTATGCCAAATGGGCAGGGAAGCGTGTGCCGACGGAAGCCGAGTTCGAATTCGCGCAGCGCGGCGGGTTGGAGCGAAAACCCTATGCCTGGGGCGACGAGTTGAAACCGGGCGGCAAGTTCATGGCCAACACATTTCAAGGTCACTTCCCTGAGAAGAATACGAAAGAAGACGGCCACGAGCGCGCAGCGCCGGTGGCGTCGTTCCCTCCCAATGCCTACGGGCTATACGACATGGCCGGGAACGTCTGGGAATGGACCAGCGATTGGTACCGGCATGATTACTATCAGACGCTAGCCGAGGAAGGAGCGTTCACGCGTAATCCACAAGGGCCGGTCGACAGTCTCGATCCCAGCGAGCCAGGTGTCAAAAAGAAAGTTCACAGGGGCGGCTCATTCCTCTGCACCGATCAGTATTGCGCGCGCTACATCGCAGGCGGTCGCGGCAAGGGCGAGCCAGATACGGGCACGAACCATGTCGGATTCCGGCTGGTGCGCGATGCGCACTGATAGGCTTATGACACAGCCAAATGGCTATCCTGAACGGCGTTGTGGACTGACGGGCTCCTTCGATGCTGTTGCGACGCTTTAAACATTGCGCGTAGTGTCTCAATAGAAGACAGTACGCGCGGTATCAGTATCCGTCTCATCCTAGGAGGTCTGCCATGCAATCCTTTACACGCATCGGATTGTGTATGTTGGCCATGGCGGTTGCTGCCGGGTGCGCCTCAACCGAGGTAAGTGACCGGCACGAATATATGGGGGGAAAGATCCCTCGCCCCGGTCATATCTGGGTGTATGACTTCGCCGCGACGTCCGCCGAGGTTCCAGCCGATTCCGCACTCGCCGGCAAGCATGCCGAGCACCCTACGCCCCAAACCGCCGAGCAAATCGAGACCGGCCGGAAGGTGGGCGAAGCCATTGCGACGCAGCTGGCCGAGGAGATCCGCGGCATGGGACTGCCGGCAGCGCGGGCTTCGAGTGGTACGAAGCCACAAATCAATGACCTTGTATTTCGGGGCTATCTCCTCTCGGTCGACGAGGGCGACGCGACAAAACGCGTCGCCCTCGGATTTGGCTCCGGGGCATCCGAGTTGAGGGTAGCGGCCGAGGGCTTCCAGATGACGGCTCAGGGACTACGAAAACTCGGATCCGGCTCCCTAGATTCCACTGGAGCTAAAACTCCAGGGGGTGCATTGGGGGTTGTCGCCTTGATTGCCACCGGTAACCCCGTGGGCCTCATCGTCGGCGGCGGGGCCAAAGCCTATGGGGAGTACAGCGGCAGCAGTAAGATTGAGGGCCGAGCGAAGGCGATTGCGAAGGAAATTGCGGAGAAGATCAAACCGAAATTCCAGCAACAGGGCTGGATCGATTAATTCCTGTTCCCATCTCAGTCATCAAGGAGTCATTGGGTCAGGCCTGATGAATGACAGATGAGCTTCGCAACGATGAATCTTAAAGAGGAGGAGAGAGACGATGCGGCAAAAGACAAGGTTGGTTGCGCTCACCATCATGCTGATGGGGTTGTCTGCGGTGACGGCAACTATTTCTATTCCAGCTCACGCGGCGGACAAGCTGGATCGGACGGTGTTGCCGATTCCGGAACCCAAGCGCCCAGCGATCACGGAGATCGACGCTCGCAAGGCCACAGCCCCGCTGCGCTTTGAGGTCAAGGCGCCGGCCGGCGCGCCGAACGTGCTTGTCGTGCTGATCGACGACATGGGGTTCGGTATGTCCAGTGCGTTCGGAGGCCCGATTCATATGCCGACGGTCGAGCGACTCGCCGACAACGGCTTGCGCTACAACCATTTCCATACAACGGCGCTCTGTTCGCCGACTCGAGCTGCGTTGCTGAGTGGCCGTAATCATCACATGAACAACATGGGGGCGATCACGGAGATTTCCACTGCGTTCCTCGGCAATACCGGGAGCCGACCCAACAATGTCGCGCCGCTGGCCGAGGTGTTGCGGCTGAACGGCTATAGCACGGCTGCCTTCGGCAAGTCGCATGAGACTGCCGCCTGGGAACTCAGTCCCTCCGGCCCGACGGACCGCTGGCCAACCCGCTCCGGCTTCGATAAGTTCTACGGCTTTCTCGGCGGCGAGACCAACCAATGGGCGCCGCTGGTCTATGACGGATTGACGCAGGTGGAGTTGCCAAAAGATCCGAACTATCACTTCATGACCGACATGACCAACCAGGCGATCCACTGGATGCAGTACCAGAAATCGCTCACGCCAGACAAGCCGTTCTTCATGTATTTCGCCCCCGGTTCCACTCATGCGCCCCATCATGTCCCGAAGGAATGGATCGCCAAGTACAAGGGCCAGTTCGATGGCGGGTGGGACACTTTCCGCGAAGAGACCCTGGCCCGTCAGATCAAGCTGGGTGTCGTCCCGCAGGGGACGAAGCTCGCACCCAAGCCGGAAGCCATCAAGGATTGGGACAAGCTCTCGGATGAGGAGAAGAAACTCTTTACTCGTCAGATGGAGATATTTGCCGGCTTCGGCGAACACACGGACACGGAGATTGGCCGGCTGATCCAGGCCCTCGAGCAGACGGGCCAGATGGATAATACCTTGATCTTTTACATCCTCGGCGACAATGGCACGAGTGCCGAAGGCGGCATGAATGGCCTGTTCAACGAGATGACCTACTTCAACGGTGTGCGCGAAACCGTTCAGGACATTCTGAAACATTATGATGAGCTCGGTGGCCCGATGTCCTATCCCCACATGGCCGCCGGGTGGGCTGTCGCGGGCGATACGCCGTTTACATGGACCAAGCAGATCGCCTCCAGTTTCGGCGGTACACGCAACGGGATGGTGGTTCATTGGCCCAAGCGCATCAAGGCAAAAGGCGAGGTGCGCGCGCAGTTCCATCATGTCATCGATATTGCGCCGACAGTCCTGGAAGCGGCGGAGTTACCCGAGCCGAAAGTCGTGAATGGCACGCCACAGGAGCCGATCGAAGGAGTGAGCATGGTCTACACGTTTGCCAAGCCCATGGCGAACAGCCGGCACCTGGTGCAGTACTTCGAGATCATGGGCAACCGGGCCATCTACTCCGATGGCTGGTTGGCCGGTACTGTGCACCGGGCACCGTGGGAGCCGAAGCCACGCACAGCGCTTGCCGATGACAAGTGGGAGCTCTACGACACGCGTAATGATTTCAGCCTGGTGAACAATCTGGCCACGAAGAATTTGCCCAAGCTCAAGGAGCTGCAAGACCTCTTTATGAAGGAAGCGGTCAAGAACCGGGTGCTGCCCATCGATGACCGCATCTTTGAGCGCCTTATCCCTGCCATGGCCGGGCGGCCTGATCTTATGGGGAGTCGCACCTCTCTGACGGTTTACGAGGGGATGATCGGGATGTCGGAGCACGTCTTCATCAATCTGAAGAACAAGTCGCATACAATCAGCGCCGATGTGGAGATCCCCCAGGGCGGCGCCAACGGTGTGATCCTCGCCCAGGCCGGCAGGTTCGGTGGCTGGAGTCTCTATATGAAAGATGGGAAGCCGATATACACCTACAACTTCCTTGGCTTGCAGCGGTTCAACGTGGCTGCGGCACAACCGTTGCCGGCCGGTAAGGCAACCATTCGGTTTGAGTTTGCCTCCGATGGCCCTGGTATGGGCAAGGGTGGGATCGGAACGATCTTTGTTAACGGCCAGAAGGTGGCCGAAGGGCGGATCGAGCACACGCAATGTTGCATCTTCTCAGCCGATGAAGGCGCCGATGTCGGGGCAGACGACGGGACGCCGGTGACGGAGGACTACAAGGAAGGCAACAACAAATTCACCGGCAAGATCAACAGCGTCACGATTGACTTGAAAGAAATGAAATCGGCGAGCACCGAGGCAGAGCAGCAGGCCGTGCACGAGGCTCACGCGCGCAAGCGATTGACGGATTGATCGATTCTATCGATCCCGGGTGAAGGACACAGGGCGCCCTCGCATCGCGGGAGCGCCCTGTGTCATCTCGAAGGGGCAAGGTGAAAAAGATCTTCAGGCGCCGTTCCATCTTAGGACTTGACCGGCAGGTCCAGAAGGTGACGAGCGAAGGGACGTGAGGAGAACGGACGGGTCAAATGAGTTCGATCCGCGCGCGATTTTCCGGAGCCGATGCGAGCGCCGTATCGCGAGTCAACAGCAGTGCTCCAAGTGTTTCGGCGAGAGCGATGTGCGCGGCGTAGTACGCGGTGACATTATGACGAAGTTCCCAGATCCTGAGCAGAAGGAGATCATGAGGGCATCGGGTCAGCGGAAGATCGACAAGATCCTCGAGCGCTTGGAGCCCCCGAACAGGATTAAGTTCACCGGTCCGCGTATACCGGCGCAGGGCTTGCGCGACTTCGACATCGAGGGGATGGGGCGCATGAATGGTTTCGTCTGGGTCAAAAAACCGTTCGGCCATCTGAGTTCCGGCAGGAGTATTCAGCAACACCTCGATGACAACCGAGGCATCAACAACAATCACCGATCGTCTCGCTCCGCTCTGACGGCCTTAGCCGGAGAAACCGTGGGCGTGAAAGAGGATCGGTGGGCAAGACGATTTCTCAATTCACCGATTGTCGGCCGCTCCGCGACGCGACGGACTTCTTGAAGGAGATAGTCAGACAGTGGCAAACCGGCGAGGGCCGCGCGCGCCTTGAGTTTTCGATGCAAGTCATCCGGTACGTGGCGAAGCTGAATCATCTTAGGCACGGCCATAGCCTGTCTGCATGTGGCGAACATGTCAAAGCACAACGGCGCAAACAGTGTCGTTGAAACTCTCCTATCCGGCGGTCATTCATCGTTGACCGTCCGGTAGATGTTATTGGCCGGCACTTAGGGGATGTCGCCATCGAAGACCGGGAAAACGGGCATAGTCTCGATCGGTCGTAATCCATTCCGCGCCACTTTCAATGGCAAGCGCGGCTAGATAGGCATCAGGAATGAGGTTACCCTTGGCGTTGGCCTCGTGGCATAGACGCTGAAAGATATCCCAGTGACGTTCGCCGGGAGCAAGCGTCACGGCGTTGGGGTGGTCACGTATTGAGACAGCGAATCTCAGCGCGCGGTCGAGCGGTGTAGGATCGCGAAACACACGTGGATGGGTCACGACTCTCAGAAAACCGCTCAGAACCAGGTCGGAAACGCCAAAGGCTGCGTCGGAGCTGAGCACCCGATTGACCCAATTCAGATATTCGCGGTGACGAGGTGCATCCTCACGATGTGCATAGACCAGGACATTAACGTCGGCCAGAACCATGCGGTGGCTCCATCAGATCGAGCAAGGCAGCGCCGTCGTCGAGATCTACACCGGGGCGAAGGCCTTTTTTTCCGTAGGTCGTCAAAGTCACCCGCCCGTTCTTCCGCTTGTGGCGACGCTTGGTAAGCGCTTCTCGTAGCGCGTCGCTGATCAGCGCGGTGACCGTGGAATGTGACGTAGCCGCAAGCCTCTTGATTTGGGACAAAAGGTCATCCGGGAGGTTAATGGTTGTTCGCATGCATCAAAGCATATCGAAGGAACATATTGATGTCAATTGCGCAATGAGAGAGACTATCGATGCCGAGCATTCCTTTGTTGATCGAAAGGATGAGACGCGATGTCGCTGAGACTCTTGCTGACTCTGTGCGGCGGTCTTGAAATACTTGCGGGGGTGCCGGCACTGATTACCCCGGGACCGCTGCTATCGTTACTGCTCAGAGGGCCGGTAGATCCGATCACGTCAGTCCTGGCGCGGCTCTTCGGCGCGGGAGTCTTCGCTCTTGGGCTGGCCTGTCTGAAAGCCCGCGATCATGCCGGGACTCCTGCCGGGCTGGCGGTGAGCCTCGGGATCACCGCATATAACGTGCTGGCCGCCGTGGTTTTATTCTGGACTGCGGCAGAGTTGGGTCTCGGCGGCCTGTTGCTGTGGGGAGCGGGGATTGGCCATGCTGTGCTTGGCGTCCTGTTTGTGTCAGCGCTAACCCGCATTATTCATGAACACTTCTGCTGCAATCGCTGATCCGTTGCTACGACGAGCCTTCGGCCAGCGGGCTCGCTCCTCGGACCCTCCACGTACTGTTGGGGACTGGCACCCCTTCTTTTTGGTGCCTGTCCCCGTTCTGGAAGCGGGACAGGCACCGCCACAGACGGCGGAGCCAGTCCCCTAGGCTTCGCGCGCCTGTCTCGCGACGCGGCTCTGCGATTTCGCGACGAACCGTCATGAATACTGCGGGCAAATCTGCGAAGAATTTGCAGAGGGCTTAGCATATGATCTCGCCGGTGAGGAGCATCATCCATTGATCCAACATGTGTGCTCATATCAAACTGTCTCAGCAGGGGATTCACCCTACTCTTACGATGTTTTCTGGTGTCCTGCCCCTCGAAAGGTCTGGGGAAAACCCAGGAACACATCACCCGCGATGGCTCGGTCGCCGCCGCTTGCTCCGCTTTGACGTGCCACAACAGGGTATCGTAGACGTTCCACGGTCAGCGTGGCCGCGCCGGCCAGCTTGGTGTCAAGCGCGGGGTCCATCGTCTTAACCTGGTCCGTGAAAAACGCGATGGCACGGAGGCGCAGCCGTTCGTCGATCTCACGCGCGAGATTCCGGAGGCCGTTTCGGATGGATGTTTCGATCGCGTCCCTTGAAACGAGGAGTCCGACCAGCCACGACGGACCGGGCAGTTCCAAGCGAAAGTCCTCAACAGAATGGTGCAGGATCGACTTCAGATTACCGGACTGATCGGGATTGAGCAGGAGCCGGCACGATGCCTTCCCGCCTTTTCCTCCACAGTGTAGGGCGATACCACTCTGGGTAATCGTTCCGTGAATCCGTTCGAGGTCGGCGACCTGTTTTTTCGTCTGTTCCAACAGGCCGGCGAGTTCGGCTTGAGAAAATCCGGATTCGTCTGAAATCGTGGCGCGGGCCAGGTAGATTTCTTGTGCATGCTGGTTGAGCGTGACGAGTTGAATGCATGCGGATCGATACCAATAATTCTCCCGCAGTTTTTCTGAGCCGCCCGCGACCACGAACACCGGGGCATCGGGGACTTGTGACAGGTCCAAATCGAAACGCCCGTTGTCATCCGTTCGACAAGGGAGGGGCAATGGAGATCCTGAATGGGCTCCTTCGCCTCGGCAGAGTCTGATCCAGCCATTCTTGATCGGGCGGATGCTATTCGGATCTGGCCGGCGCGACTCCAGCACATGCGTCTGGAAGAACGATGTGAAATTCGTGATCTCGTAGAGGGTGCCGTGCAGTGTCATGCGCACATTGCTTTTCGATCGTATCGCCGAAATTCGGCGACGTGGGTGAAGACCATGCTGTTTTCCGGTGGTGGTGAGGCTGATGTGTAGACCACGCGTCGTGGCCTTGGATACTGATCGGTCAGAATTCGCTCACGTTCTGCCAATCCTGGCCGTTTGTACCATGCAGCTCTTTCAACTGACAAGACCTCTTCCTTGCGCGCACAAGCTGTGCTAACTTTATTTCCCTTTACACTTCGTGTCTAGTCTATCTAGTTCATCTGGTGGTCTGGTCTATCTAGTTTGTCTGGTTTGTTTAGTTCATCAAGTTGGTCTTGTTCAACCAAATAAACCAGACAGACCAAACAGACAAGACAGACCACATAGACCAGACAGACACGACCGACCAGGATCAAGGAGGGTGCTTATGGACATTCAGTTTAGGCATGGGAGCACGGGAACCCGACGCCCTCTCATTCGTTGGGTGTTGGCTTCGGCGCTCATGATCGCCGTCGCATGGCCAGGGTTGATCGTAGATGCTCCGGCGTACGCGGCGAGCCAGAAAGAAACGATAGAATCCTGGGTCGATAATATTCTTGGGAGGTCTGGGATCAGGTTTGGTCAGGCGCCGGAACCGAAGCCGTCGCCGCTTCCTTCCTCTCAGAAGGTTTTGCGGCTCACGCTGGATGAAGCGATGGCGCTATTCCTGAAGCGAAACCTCGATCTCATCATCGCAAGCTACGGAATCGATGCTGCGAAGGGCCGGCAGATCACGGCGCGGCTATATCCGAATCCGACGTTATCGGTCAGTACTCTTAGCTCCTATACGCAGGGGTGCAACCTTGACAAGTGCGGTGCGGTGGCCCCGTCGTTGACCCAACTGTTCGAGGTTGCGGGGAGACGAGGATACCGGATGGAGGCTGCCGCATTGGATACCATGTCCAACGAAGCGAAGTTTGAAGA
Source organism: Nitrospirota bacterium (assembly GCA_963701855.1). GTDB lineage: Bacteria > Nitrospirota > Nitrospiria > Nitrospirales > Nitrospiraceae > Palsa-1315. The sequence continues at coordinate 317,232 of CAVPBK010000009.1, read as the reverse complement.
TGCGGTGCGGCAGTTGGGGTTCACGCTCAAGGAGACGTATTTCCGGGTGCAACGGCAGCGAGGGCACCTTGCGGTGGACCTAGAAGTCCAAAGCGTTCTTATCAAGTTACTGCAAGGCTTCAGCGGTGAGGGGAAACGGGGCGGCTCAGATCTCGATCGCGTCCGGCTGGGCCTGCTGGCTGTGAATGCAGACTCCGAGGTGCTCCGAGATATGCAGCGGATCGAAGAAGTGTCGGGAGATTTTCGCATGATGTTGCAAATTCCGCCGGACGTGGAACTGGAACTCGACACGAGTCTCGCGTATCGTACGGCTGAGCCGAATTTTGCGAAGTTATTGGATTATGCTCTGGCGAATCGGCCGGACATCCGGTCCAAACGGCTGACCCGTGACAAGCGAAAGACTGAACTGCAGCTTGCCAAGGCGATACGGATCCCCAACGTGACAACCAACCTCGGCTATTCGATGCAGGGAGCGCATGGGCCTGATAACCAGCAACAGTGGGGCGTTGGTCTTTCTGTTCCGCTGCCAGTCTTTGACCGGAATCAGGGCGGGATCGTCGAGGCTGAAGTCGCAATCAGTTCGATTGACGCGGAGATCGAGAAGACGGAGATCCAGATTCAGAATGAGGTCGCCGTCGCGTACCGGAAGTTCTTGCACGGGCGGAAACTTGTTGAAGCCATGAACGGTGCTCTGGTGCAGGCGTCGACGCTGTTCAGCGCGGCGCAGCAGGCGTTCACCAAGAAAGAGATCGGGATTTTGGATCTGGAGAATACGCGTCGTTCCTATGCGGACACGGAGGAGAACCATCTGGAAGCGATCTTCGGTCACCAGCAGAACTGGCTCCGGCTCGAGTGGGCGGCCGGGCGCGATATTACGATCTAACAGGATGCTGAAAAAGTCCGCCAACGTGTGAAGACCGTTATTTGGTTTGTCTGGTCTGTTTCGTTTTTCCGGTTTTTTGGGTATACGAAACTAACCGGAGGAACCAAATCAACCAGATAAACAAAACAAACCAGACAGACCAGACTTGTCCAAGACGTGCTGAAAATGTGTGATCGACACCGCGAGAAAGGACAACTAGCATGGGCTTGAATCTGTTGTTGGTGTTTATTCCGATCGCCGTGGGGCTTGATTGGTATGGCGCCAACCCTGTCATGGTGTTTGCCGCCGCCGCGCTCGCCATCATACCGCTGGCCGGCCTGATGGGGCGCTCCACGGAACATCTCTCGACCTATGTCGGAGCCACCATCGGCGGCTTGCTGAGCGCGTCCCTCGGGAATGCCCCTGAGCTGATCATCGCCGGCTTTGCTCTGAAAGAGGGGCTTGTCGATGTCGTCAAGGCGTCAATCACCGGTTCGATTCTCGGCAATACGCTTTTTTCACTCGGCCTGTCGATGATCATCGGCGGGTGGGGCCGGGAACGTCAGCGGTTCAATCCCACCGTCGCGGGCATGAGCGGGGGCCTTTTGTTCGTGGCGGCGGTCGCGCTGCTGATCCCGGCCATGTTTCATTTTGCAACAGGCAAAGAGCGCGAGGTGAGCATGCAAATCTCTATCGTGCTCTTTGTCACCTATCTGTTGAGTCTCGTGTTTACACTCAAGACCCATCGGCAACTCATCCAGCCTGGACCTGACGCCTCCGGTGCGGCAGAGGCGCATGAAGCCTCGCATGAAGCTCCATGGAGCAAAGGGAAATCCATCGCCGTACTGGCCGGTGTGACCGTCGTGATCGCCGTCGTGAGTGAAATCCTCGTCGGAGCGATCGAACCTGCGTCTGCCTCGATCGGGATGACGCCGATTTTCACGGGCATCATTTTTCTCGCGCTGGTCGGCAATGCCGCAGAGGCCATGAATGCCGTGGGGTTCGCCAGAAAAGACCAGATGGATTTATCGTTCGGCATCGCGGTCGGGGCCAGCACGCAGGTGGCGTTGTTCGTAGCTCCGGTACTGGTGTTTGCAGGCTACTTCATGGGGAAGCCCATGGATCTGCACTTCACCGCCTTTGAGATCGTGGCGATCGTCCTCGCCGTCGCCATCGTCAGTCGCCAGACCTCCGACGGAGAGTGTCACTGGATGGAGGGAGTGATGCTGATCGCCGTCTATCTGATGCTCGCGATCGGGTTTTTCTTTCTACCGGTATGAATCGAGCGTGCCGAGGTATGTCGCGAAGGCGAGAGGTAGCCGGTCAGACCTTGCCGCGGGAGGTTCGTTCGGTCACAACAGAAAGGCCAGCCCAATCGCTCCATAGACCAGCCATTTCATCAACGTATTCTGCTCCTCTAGAGACTTGATGCGGCGGAGCAAATCTTGTTGCGCTGGTGTTTGTCGAGCCGGGGCTTGTGTCCGAGTAGCCTGGATAATAGAGGTGGCCGTTCCCTTTTCAGGATTAACGGCGGCCGGCGCCGTCTTCGCCGGCCGCCGTGGCTCAGCGGGCGAGACTGCAACAGCAGGCCGTGGGTTCGTAGCCGCAACGGTCTCTTTCTTTTGACGCGCTGTGCGATCAGGCGCGATCGCGTCTAGTGGATTTTCCCCGATCGTTTTTCGCTTTGCCATCTGAATACATTTTTCTGTAGCGGGTGGACGGTTACCTGAGAGCGGTAACTCGTGCCGGTGATTGACTTTCTTGCTTCATGACGTCGCTTGCCAGCTTCCGGTAGTCCACCGCTCCGGCACAGAACGGATCATAGCGATCGATGGGCTGGCAGAACGAGGGACATTCGGCCAAACGAATATTTTCCCGGATCATCGTGTCATATACGAGCGGACCGAAGCGGTTTCGGAGTTGCTCGACCACTTCCTGCGCGTGGCGAGTTCTCGCATCGACGCGGCAAGCCAGAATGCCGGCCACCTTGATATCGGGATTGAGTCGCTCCTTGATGATCTCGATAGTTTGGAGCAACCGCGCAAGTCCACCAAGACCCATGACATGGCACTCCACGGGAATCAGCACCTCCTTGGCTGCGACCAACGCGTTGGTCGCCAGGATGCCGAGCGTGGGGGGGCAGTCGATGAGGATATAGTGCCACCGTCCCTCCAGCGCGGCGAGTCGTTGACGCAGAATCGTTTCCGCTCCGACTGTACTCGCGAGGGCTTTCTCAACTCCGACCAGCCAGGTAGAAGAAGGAACTATCTCGACACCGTCGGCCGACGTCGGTTGAATCAGTCCGGCCAGGGCCAATCCGTTGGTCAAGACGTCCAGCAGACCTCGTTCACCGTCTTTCGCTCCGAGCCAACTTGATGCGGAAGCTTGCGGATCGAGATCCAGCACGAGCACTCGCCGATCCTGCCTGCCCAGTGCCGATGCCAGGTTGACAGTGGTCGTCGTCTTGGCGCTTCCGCCCTTTTGATTGATGATGGCGATGAGGCGTGCCACGATCGGTAGGCTCCTCAATTTTTCTCCGCACCTTTCCTAGATGGCGCGAAGCCGCATCGTATATGATTTGCCAGCCAGTGGCAACGGTTCGTCATGTCATGAATCGGCAGAGGGGTCCGTTGAGCTTTTCGAAGCAGTTGACTCCAGAGAAATAGTTCGGCTACAGTGAGAAAGCGTTAACGCCTGGTGAATCCTTCACGCATGAGGGATGATCTAACCGAAAGGGAGGGAGTTATGGAAGTTATTATCGGCAGCGTAGCCGGTGTGGTAATCGGTGCAGTCGCTTCGAAGGTAGTCATGAGTGTCGCGTCAAGCGCAGGGACGGTGGCGTGGGCTGCGGCAAAGGAAGTGGTCAAGGGCGGGCTGGTCGTCCAAGAAGCCGTGTCCGATATGTGTTCCGGAGGGGGTAGCTACTTCAGTGATTTAGTTGCGGAAGCTAAAGCTGAACTGGCTGCGACCCCTACGGGAGAAACCTTGCCGGCCGAGGTGCAAGCGACTCATTAACGTCTGAAGCTATCGCGCCAAGGGTTTCCGCTCACATTCCTGTCAGGGCCAACCTGCTCAGGCTGGCTGAGGCAGCCGGTTGCTCTCTCGCGCATGATCCCTTCGACGGGGGTAAGTAGAGTCTGTCGAAGGGGCTCGCAAGCTGAAGTTCGCGTTCGTACGACTCTCCAAATCCAGATTACCGTCGCTCCCTTAGACCAAGAAATCACTCATATTGTCTGCGTCGGTCCCCCCTATTAGATGGGTATATAACACACAATCATCAGGGATGCATTCATTGAATTATTTACTTACGGCGATGTAGATTAAAAGAACTGCCGTTGTTGTTCGAGCAGGCTGCTAACGAAGGAGGTCAACTGTGGAGCGCATCGTATCAGGGATCGGGTCCATGTTCCGTCCCATTCTTAAAGAACTGATCAAGGGTGGAATCGTTGTGGCTGGTGCGGCCTCCGAATATGCCTCTGAGACGGGCGAGAAGTTCAAGGATCTTCTTGCGGAGGCAAAGTCCGAGTTGGAGACGTCGAAGACCCAGGCACAGGAGACGGACAAGACTGATGACAAGGGTGGCCAGTAAGGACTGAGCGCTTGAGCCGCCTGCGGTTGAGGGCACGTGTTATTAGGCGACGAAGATCGCCCACTCGTAATCAGCCGATAGTGCTCGATCAGCAATGTGAAATTCATATTTGGAATTGATGGAGGCAGCGGCCGATTCATTTCCGAAAAGGATTTGTATCATCGTGAAAACAATTCGGGCCGAAAAGCGAATCATAAAGGTTGGGAAAAAGCGGAAATCATTGAACCCTGAAGATGAAAAGGGGAACGGCTTTGTCTTCAGTCTCCTCCCGAATGGAAGCGAGCGGGATGCGCTCTCGGCCCTGATCCCTCACCAGATACCACCGCACCAGAAAAATGGAGATCATCCTTCTGCGTCTGTTGCGATTGCTGAACCCAAGAACGGAGATCATCCCTCTCCGTCGGTTGCCATTGCTGAGCTCATAACAACGCGTGCGAAACCTACCGATACGCTGGCTGATACCAGCGTGGTCCATGCAGTTCGCGGACGTATCAGATTGCGAGTGCCGGCGCTCAAGACCTCGCCAGGCCTAGTCGAACCACTGCAGCGGCTTCTCAAGGACCAGCCAGGCGTGACCGATGTCACAGTGAATGACTGGTGTCACAGTGTGACGGTCACCTGCGACCCCGCCGTCTGGACGCCCAACAGGCTCTGCGTGTGGCTGCAACTACTCTCGGCAGCAGAGGTTCTATCGTACAAATCTGCGAAAGAGGCGGTAGATCAGGCACAGGCCCCGACTGATGAGGCGGGAAATGAACTCTGGTATTCGAGCGCCGGAATCTGTCTGGTGTTCCTCGTCGAACCGCTGGTGCTGCCGCTGGTGCCCCTGTTGCTTCTGGCCAGCGCCATGCCGATGCTCAAGCGGGCCCATCACTCGATTTCGGAAGACGGCAAGCTCAACGTCGATGTGCTGGATGCCTCCGCCACTACGTTGCTCGTCATGCAAGGCACCTTCCCGATGGCAATCTTCATGGTCTGGCTTATCAACGTCGCGGACTGGATTCGCGACCTCACCATGATGCAATCGAAGAAGGCGATCGAGGAAATCCTCGGCTACCAGAACATCGAGGCCTGGGTGGTGCGCGACGGACAGAAAGTGCGCGTCAGCGTGGCAGAGGTTCAAATCGGCGAGACCGTGGTCGTCTATCCGGGCGAGCGTATTGCCGTGGATGGCACTGTGCTCAGCGGCAAGGCTCTGGTGGACCAGGCCTCGCTCACCGGCGAATCGCTCCCGGTCGAGAAGGAGGAGGGCGCTCTTGTCTACGCTGCCACGGTGGTGCGGGAAGGGAAAATCTATATCTGCGCCGAGCGGATTGGAAACGCAACAGAGGCCGCTCAGATCCTGCGGCTCGTGGAGGCCGCGCCGGCTCGTGAAACCAAAATCCAGAATTACGCCGTCAAGTGGGCGAACGATCTCGTACCCTACAGCTTCGTGGGAAGCGCCATCGGAGCCGTGATGGGAGGCGGTCTTCAGGGCGCGGCTGCCGTCCTTGTTGTCGACTACGGAACGGGAATCAGGATTGCGGCTCCCACGACTGTCTTATCCGCTATGACGAAGGCAATTCGGAACGGGATTCTGATCAAAGGAGGGCGGCATCTGGAAAGCCTCGCGGAAGTGGATGCCGTCGTCTTCGACAAGACCGGCACCTTGACCACGGGGCATCCCGACATCCTGGATGTGGTGCCGGTCAACGGCAGTACAGCCGATGAGGTGCTCGCGCTGGCCGCCGCAGCGGAACTGCGGATGACGCATCCTGTGGCGGACGCCATCGTCCGGGCTGCAGAGGCCAGACAGCTGTCGATCCCGGACCGGACCGCGTCGGATTACAGCCTGGGTCTCGGTGTTGAGGCGATTGTAAACGATTCGGTGGTTCTGGTGGGAAGTCCCAGGTTCATGACGCTTCGTGGGTTGACCCTATCGCCGGAGACGCAGGAACTGATCTTGATGATGCAGCAACAGGCGATTTCTCCACTCTGCGTAGCGAAAGACGGGCTCGTAATCGGATTACTAGCCATCTCCGACCCCTTGCGGCCCGAGGCACGGGATATCGTCCAGGCATTGAGGGATCGGGGAATTAAACGTATCGTGATGATCACCGGCGATCACAAGGATGTTGCCAGGAGAATTGCCGCGGAACTTGGGATCACCGAGTACCTGGCCGAAGTGTTTCCGGGAGACAAGTCGGAGGCAGTCCAGCGTCTGCAACGCGAGGGATATAAGGTCGCCGTTGTCGGAGACGGAGTCAACGACTCTCCCATGCTGGCCTATGCCGACGTGGGCATTGCCGTTGAAGGAGGCACGGAAGCAGCCAGGGAAACGGCGCCTGTGGTGCTCTTGCACGGGGGGCTCTGGAAGGTTCCCCTCGCGATCGACATCGGCCGCGAAACGGTCGCGTTGATCCGGCAGAATTGGAAGATCATTTCAATTCCCAACACGTTCGCAGCCGGTCTGGCCTGTATCGGCTTGCTTGGACCGATTGGGGCCACACTGCTCAGCAACGGGTCGGCGATTATCGCGACGCTCAACGGCCTTCGTCCGATCATGGAGCAGCAACCGGTCAAGGTCGTTTCTCCAGCGCGTCCTGGCATAAAACTCCTGCCTTCACCTATGACTGAGAAGGTCACCATCGCGGGATGACGAGGTCGTACGAATGGCCCGGAATGATCTGAGCCCATCTGATATGCCACTTGAGGGAGTCAACAACTCCTCGTCCGTGCCTGGAGGTGGAGAGAACCGGTCTGCATCGGTGCAACTCAACGGACCCTTGGCGGCCACCCACGTCATTCATTCGATTCCTGGGCGTGTCCGGCTGCGTGTGCCGACTCTCAAAGCCGATTCGCATATGGTCGGCGGACTACGACCATTGCTGTCGGTGCAAGCTGGCGTCACTGAAGTCACTGTTGCGCCAGGCTGCCAGAGTGTCACGGTCGTGCACGATCCCGCGATGTGGACTTCGAAGTCGCTGTGCCTATTCCTGCAAAGTCGTAATCGCGAAGAGCTCGAACAGTGTGCATCTGCCGCGTTGCCCGAGGCTGCAACCAATTCGTTTGCGATGACCTGGTTGCAGCCGTGGCGATACCTGAATACGGCAGAAAGTAGCCCTGGTTCCAATGGTGTGCCTCAAGCAGCCGGGTCAGTCAAGCAAGGCTATTGGATGGTGGGATATGCCAGCATGGTCGTGGGAGTAGCGATGTTTGCTGTGCCGGGGGTTCCTGGCGTACCGTTCCTGATCCTGTCCACGTACTGCTTCTCCAAGGCCACCATCTTGAAGACAGGCGATGAGCCTGAAGCCGGAGAGCCAGTTCCCAAAGCAGGGCAGTAGGCCTTCTCACTGCCTCATGCGCGAGCCTCGGTCGAGCGTTTTTCCTGACTTTTTTCGCAATATATCCGTGACATAGTCTCTCTCCATCATTGGCTCAAGAAATACGGGCCGCTTCAACGTGCGCCAGGGTCTGAGGCTAATTCATGAGAGCACTGCCCCTGTTTCTGAAACACACGCACACACATGACCGCCTGTGCGCCGTCTCGGACGGCGTGTATGCGTTTGCCCTCACACTGCTCGTGCTGGATCTCAAGGTGCCGGAGATTCCGGGGATCACCAATCCCCAGTTGACCACCGACCTGTTTGAGCAACTCCCTAACTTTTTCGCCTATATCATCAGTTTTTCTGTGGTCGCTTTCTTCTGGTTGAATCATCACCGGATCTTTCAGTCAGTAACCAAGTGTGATGCGCGTGCGCTGGTGCTCAACTTCGTGCATTTGCTCTTCATCTCGCTGGCCCCGTATGCCGCCTCTCTGATCGGTCATTATGAGGGCGACCGTATTGCCACGATCGTCTTCTCCGCGAATCTTGGGCTGGCCTCCTTGTCGATGAACGTGTTGGGGCAGTATGTGTTGGCGAGGGAAAAATGGCGGACGGATGAGACGGGCGGAACCTGGGTGACGGTTCCGGTGTGGGCCGTCTATGCCGCTCCCGGACTCGCGTTGGTAAGCATCATTGTCTCCCTCGTGAGCAACAATGTCGCGCTGCTCCTCTGGATCCTCCTGCCGTTGAGAGAACTGTTCTTTATGCTCCGGGTATCTCCCGGCTCGTCCCCCATCAACAACCCCTGAGCGCCTGATTGATCCATTCCGATGTCTTGTGTCTACCTGGGGAACTGGAGGCAATTTCCTTATAATGAGTCAGATGCATATATATAATGGTGTTGGTCTGTGACACAAATGAGCATGAGAGACCATCTACAATCAGTATAATTCATGTATAACAGTTATGTATGCCATTATCTATAATTGTATGCTTTAACTATTTCGCCCGGGGCCTGATTTGAACCGAGTCCCTGTGTAAAAGAAACAACAGCAGGCTGTGTACGCTCTGTGCTGGTTTATTTGTTTAAATGCAGAAGCTCACAAAACGCCTGGCCTTCTGCCGACAGCGGAAGACTCAGGAGCGGCGAATGTGCGCTGGAGGAGTGTCTCGTTATCAAGCTCTCTCTTCAGCGACAGTGGCCGGTGTAACCGAGGTGCCCCTCCTCGGACATCTTTACAAGCGATTACGGTTCAGATAACATTTGCGCGTGAATTATTGAGTCTGAAGGAAATGAATATGGAGGAGAGGAACATGGAAGAGAGCACAACCGACACGATGGAAACAGAATCGGCGACTTTGACTGATTCTGTTGCTGCGAGCGGCAAGGGCGTAGTCAATGCCCTAGAGGAAGGCTGGGACGCGGTAGGTACTGGAGTCCGGCATGTGTTTCACGTCCTCCCGGGCCACGGGACCCTTCCAGGGTTCGTAGTAGGTGTCGGCGCTGCCATGCTGCTTGGAGTCGGTGAGTTGGCAGTGGGGTGTTTCACGGCTTATGTCAGCTACAGATATTTCGCGTATGGAGAATCGTTAAGCGAGGCTATTGAAAAGGCCATCAAGTTCGAGTCAGGCACTCTTGAGAAAAAAGAGATAAACAAGCCTATCCCGGAGGACGTTTAAAGTTTCGCGCGGACGTCACGGGCTGTATCACGCATGTTTCCTTTCAGTGAGGTGGAATGTAGGACGATCCACCAGAGGCTGCAGCAACGCGATGTGCCGAGTTGCTCTTGCCTTCACATCGTTACCCGTAGAAGTTATCATCACCCAGCGCCAGACAGTGTTAATCGCGTTTCGCCCACCACCACATAAGCTGCTCCCAGCCACACGAAATGTCGGCCGTAGGATGAGTCGACTCTCCTACTCAATTTCCTTGGCCCCTATTCACAGAGATATGCTGGTTTCAAGCTACGAGGAGAGGGGAACCCATCGTGGCGCGTCGGGACTGTCAATGAAAGAATAGTCGGGGCCAAAGCGCTCCCGGCAATGAACAGAGCGAGATGAGACCCAGAGGCTTGCGCGGACAACGGAGTTCAGAAAAAGAGCCGCATAGACACGAACACATAATTAGTATTGTTGTCGTTGGGGGCGCCCGCAACGCCTTGGCTCAAGAGATTGGAATAGTAACTCCCCTTGATCAGATACATCCATCCTCCTTCAAGCAGCAGATTCTGGCTGACGGTCCAGGCCAGCCGCAGATCAATTTCCGATCCCACATACTTGCCGGCACGCCCGGTTGAATCCTGCAGACCAGATCCGACGAACTCGTCTTTGGACTGGGCCAACCACCAAAAGCGCTGTTTGAAGAAGACGTGGACATCCTTCAGCGGTTCCATGGACAGGACATAGCCTGGGGAGCTGATATTCGCCCGTTTGAATAGGGACCAGATGCCCGTGTACGTGAATGGGAAACTTTGTGTACCGAAGAGTGGATTGAAACGGCCGTTCTTGTTGTCGTTGGGATCACTGTCGCCGCTGGCATAGTCGTATTTGAAACGGATCGACGGTGTCCAGGGGTGATCGAACGTGTACCCTACCTCCGCATGCTGAAAGTACGCGAATGTGGTTAATACAGGGGATCCGGGCTTGAGTGCCGATCGACCGAACTGGTAGGCGGATTCGATTTCATAATCGAAGGTTGCCTTGGCTTCCGGCTTGAAGAGCCGGAAGCCTGGGGTGTAGAGGTCCGCCAGTTGACCTTGGGTACTCTGGTCCTGATTGATGCCGGTGGTGCCCTGTACCTGCTCGTTCTGCGATATGTAATAGGCGTACAGCTCAGTATGGAACCAGGGCATGCGCTGGTCCAGATACGACATGCCGCTAAACAGAGTATTCGAGGGGACGGTGTCCGGTGATGTCTGATGATTTTGTACCGGGCGCATGACAAACGCCCTGATTTCCCAATCCTTGAGTGTTCCCAATGTCCAGTGAGCGCCCACGAACGAAATGGGGACGTTGCTGTACTGACTCCTAGCGATGAGCCGGCCCTTTCCAAAAACTTGAGTAAACTTACCAACCTGCAGCTCGGCCGGTAGGCCCGATTCGAGGAAATTGTCCGTCCCCACGCTGCCATAGAGTTGCAGCAGATCGTTCTGGTTTTCCATCCGGTTGCTGACCGTGAGGCCGTAGTTGTAGAGCGGGCGGGCGTCCAGAAACTCCGCGTGAAATTTGAACGGCTTATAATGGATGCCGAGCTGAACATCCGTGCGCTCAGAAAATTGCGCGGCTCCAGTCGTCTCGTTCTTTTTGACCGGCTGGCTGTAGGCTTCGTAGCGTGTACGGAAGTCGAGACCCAGGTGCAGCCATTCGGGGACATGGAGCAACTGATCAAGGTGGAGCGGGGACTGCGGGACGCTCAGTCCCGAACCGTCCGAGAAGATAATCTCTTGGAAGCGATGTGCGAGCGGTCCGAGGCGCTGTTCAGAGGGGCGATCAGCGGGTTGCTCCACCGGGGACGGTTTGTCCACCTGCGTGGGTTCGGATGGGGATGGCGAGGCGGCTTGTGCCTCACCTGCCCAGGCTGGCTGGGTCCAGAAATGGATGGCAGAGAGTAACAGGACAAACAGTGCAGCGACGTTCACTACCACATGTTTGATCAAGATTGTCATTCGCTCGAATAGTGGTCCGAGCGGAGATTAGCAAACCGTCTGCTTTGGAGCAATGCAGGACGGAGTGGACGCATTCGGCAAGACACGGGTGTCCGGTTGTTCTGCGTAGACACGTCAATTCCGAATCTTTATGCTCTCACGCACGTCGCAGAGAATCTGCTTGCTATATCAGCACAGGCGAACCCTGCTTGTTCGTGCTGCCGCCGGTGAGTTCTGCGCACCAGTCATCCATTCACAGGAAGAAGTAGTACATGCTGAGAGAAAATTAGATTATGGCCGGCTGCACGGGCATGGCTTCTCCGGTGACTTCGAGCTTGCTAAAAAGTCATTCACCGAACTGATGTGAGGTGGACTATGACCAAGAACAAAACCAAGACTTTCAGTAGCCTGTGGGATGCGATTGCCGACACGCCTGAGCAGGCAGCCAATCTTCAGGCGCGGGCCGAATTGATGCAGCAGATCGCGGTTATCATCAAGGCCAAGGACTGGAAGCAGTCCGACGCTGCAACTCATTGCGGCGTCACTCAGCCGCGCATTAATGACCTGTTGGGCGGGAGGGTGTCGCGGTTCTCCCTGGATGCTTTGGTGAATATCGCCACGGCGCTTGGCCGGCGCGTGCACGAGGAGTTGGAAGTAGCCTAACCAGCTGCCGACATGGGCGTGGATACCGGCGGCTCGGTAGGCCAGAAACCATGCACGTTGCTCTTCAAGTTCAGCGACAAGCTCGATATGCGAGGCCGCAGGGCCGAGGCTGACCCTCGTTTCACGCTTCACGGTTCTTGAGAGCCGGCCGAGAATGATGCGATGGGCATGGATCGTTAGAGATTGAAACTTTGAGCTGAGGCCGCGAACTCCGATCAGCAGCTCGCCTCTTCGGCACGGGCTAGATCCCCCCTATATGCCGGTCGAACGCATGTGCCTCTATCGACCGATAAGACCTCTTACCCGCCTACACAAGCTTGTGCTACTCTGAGCGCCATTTTTACTTCCGGTGTGGTCTGTTTGGTTGGTCTGGTTTATTTAGTTTATTTGGTTAGACAAGACCAATTCGATGAACCAAATCAACAAGACAAACCAAATAAATCAGATAGACGAGACAGACCAAACGAACAAGAGTGAGCTGATAGAGCGAGTGCATTGTCCGGCCGGGTGAGGGAGAGATATGGCTGGTGAGTCTGGCCTGAGTTATAACGCCATCGCGTTCTTACTGATCCTGGGTCTCTTTGCCGGCATGCTCCTGATGCTGACAATCGGGCAGCGATGGGGACAGCGAAGCCTCGGACAAGAGACGGATGTCGTTCGTTCACGACTGACGGGAGTCGAAACCGCTATCTTTGGCCTCATGGGCTTGATGATTGCGTTCACGTTCTCGGGCGCCGCTTCCCGGTATGAGCTGCGCCGCGAGTTGATCGTGGAGGAAGCGAATGCCATCAGCACGGCCTATTTACGGCTCGATCTCCTGCCGGCTGCATCGCAACCGGCGCTGCGGGAGAAGTTCCGCCAGTATGCCGAAGCGCGCATCGCGGTCTATCGGCTGTTACCCGACATTGAGGCCTCTAATGCGCGGGCAGCGGTTGGCATGACGTTGCAGAATGAGATCTGGGCCGGGGCTCTCGTTGCATTGAAAGAGGCGCCGCCGCAGGCGACGATCGTCATGGTCCCGGCGCTGAACCAAATGATCGACGTGACCACCGCTCGCACCATTGCGGCACGTACGCACACCCCTATATTAATTTTTGCCGTCCTCCTGATTCTCGGGCTGGTCTGCTCCTTGCTGGCCGGGTATGTATTGGCCTACACCAAGACACGCAACGTCAGGCTCCACGTATTCACGTTCGCGGTCGTCGTGACGCTCACCATTTATGTGATCTTCGATCTCGACTACCCGCGGTTCGGTCTCATTCAGCTCGATTTTGCCGACCAGGGGCTCATCGATCTTCTGGCCGGGATGAAGTAAGAGCGGCGCAGGTCTGTCTGGTTTCTCTGGTTGACCAAATAAACGAGACAAACCAAACAACGATCTTCGGATGCGGGCTAGGAGCCTGTCCGACATTGACCGTTCTACTGCGGCGAACGATCTGCAACCATCTGCGTCGTTCTCGGCCCTGAAAAATCCTCAACGTATTCCAGTGAACACGCCTCCGGTTTTTCCGAGCCTGCGGCCTTGCATCTGGTTGTATCTCCTTCGCCTCGCCACGAAGGCAATGTCGGACAGGCTCCTAACGTCCTTCTATTGGAAGCTCTTCCACGACTTTTTCGGAAAAGAACGGGGTCTGGAACACCCAACGCACGCCGGCTTGCACTGTCCAGTCCAAACCCAAAAATGACTCCCTTCCCATCACTCCCGCGCCGGATGAGACAAAGAGATTCCAATGTTTATCAAACCGGTGGCCGACCTCACCCAGCAGGTTCATCGTGGTCTTTCGATTCCTGTTCCAATCCATGTCCCATTCCATGGACGCTGTGGTCCACCACCGCTCGGACCAGATGGTGTTGACCGCTGACGAGACTCGCATGAAGTGGATGTCGCGGCGGCTGGGATCACCCCCGACAGAGTCGAAGTCCTGGAGAAATGTAATGAATAACGAGCGCGCCCTGGGTAATGGGACCGCCACCGCAGCTGCTGGCCCAAGGGTATATTTTCCTGTGCTCAGTCGATCGTTCGAGCCTGTCGGAAAAAAGACATCGGTACCGACGAACAGGGCCACATCCGGGGTGGCATATACCCGTCCGCCCGTTCGAACCAGGAGATCGCTCGCGCCATTCGTCGTAAATCCTCTGGACTGGTCCAGATCGGCGAACACATAGGGCATGGTCACCCGCATGATAAAGTTCGGTGTGATGGGCAGGCGGGCTTCTGCGGTCGCCGAATCGACGCGCAGATTGTTAGTGAAGGTATTGTGACCATATTCGAGTTGATAATAACCGTTGATGGCGGTGGGGTCTGTGCCGAAGGTCTTGGCGGCCGCCGAGATACGCTTTCGTTCTTCCTCGAGCCGTTCGTGCTCTTCAGGAGTGGCGCCCTGCAGGAATGATTGCAACGGGCGGCGTTTACCCTCCGCCGGCTTCGCGTCAGGTTTGGCTTCTTCGCTACTTTCAGATACTGCGGCGGCTGCCGGTGTCGTACCGCTCTCTGCCACAGCTAGCGAAAGCGTCACGAGTGCAATGAGCAAGAAGCCCGTGCTCACAACCACCCCTGTATTCTGGTATTCCCAGTGAAACGGGTGATCATGATGCGGCGCTCAAGGTAAGAATGAAAGGAACGGCCGCATTTGCCAAGTCACAACCGAGCCTCATTTGTGAGAAGCGCGCCGGACGGTCAGATCAAAAAATCCTGGTCGCAGTCCGAACCGGCTACTGTTTCTTCTCTGCCTTGGCTCGAAGGGTTTCGTACAGGCTGTCAAAGTAGGGTCCCATAAGGGCACGAGAGATGGAATGTTTTGCCGAAGATCCAAAGCCGCCCACCTGGTCGGTTGACACTCGGACCAGGGTGATCACGAGCGTGCCGTCCTTGGTTGGAAGCGCTGTCACTCCCTGCTGCAGGCTGTTGTAATCGTGGCTGGTGTAGTAGTGGCGATCCGAGGCGAAGTAGACTTCGCCGACCTGGAAGAGCATGCGGTGAGACAAGGCGTATGTCGGACGTCCAAAGAGGTCCATATTCAGCCAGTAGAAATGTTCTTCAAGAGCCTTCTGGCCTTCCTTGGCAGCCGGATAATTGAGCAATGCGGTATGCACGGACGGGGCATATATGGCCAGGAGTTTCATCTGCTTGACTGCCAGGGACAGTTCGTCGCTCGCCTGCAGGCGAAGCCCGTTTTTACGCTCGTAGGGTGCGATGCCTGCAAGTCCATTCGCCCGGTAGGCCTGGTATCGCGACAATAAGGTCTGGCGCACTAGTGCCTCGACCTGCTCGTCTGTCACGGCAACCTTCCCGCCGGCTGGTTTCAGCGCTCGAAAGGCGGCGATCTCCTTCGCGTCCAGATTCAGGTCCCCGCCCGGTCCCGCCGAGAGGTAGCGGAGGGCCTCCTTCTCTCCGTTCGGTTCCAGCTTCACGCCCGCGAAATCGGCCAGCGTTCCGTCACCCGCAATCTCGCCATGCGCCGTGACCGCTTTTTCTTCTTTATAGGCACTGGCCTCACGAAAGATCTCGACAAGATTCTCGGCTTTTGTCTTGGCCAGCAAGACCATGCCGACCGCCAGTTCCCGATCCGACCCTTCAGTGGCCGACCATTTAACGATCTTGCCCTGCCGGATGTCTGCCCGGTCGCTGTCCGATAGATGTAAATCTAGAAGGACTGTGTCGGCCGTCGGGAGGGTTGCTGCATCAAGAATGGATCCGTTGAACGTCAGGCCGATCCAGAGGCTGAGGGCGACGCAGGTGACGATTCTGCGGGTCATGAAGCAGGGCCCTGACGCGAGAGAGCGGTTCTGCGTACCGGTGAATTTCGCCGCCGCGACCATTTTCATAGCTACTTCCTCCCCTCTTTGGCCTGAATTTTGATGAACATGTCCTTGAGATATGGCGCGGCGATAGCGCGGGACACAGGATGAAGCGCTGAAGACCCAAACCCCGCCACTTGATCGGTCGAGACCCGACCGATGTAAAATAACACGGTGCCGTCTTTGGTCGGAACCGCGGCGACTTGCTGGAGCATGCTGTTGTAATCGTGGCTCGCGTAAAAATGGCGCTCGACAGCGAGCGCTGCGTCGCCTATGTGGTATAGCATACGATGAACCAGCACATAGGTCGGGCGGCCGAACACGTCGATATTGAGCCAAAAGAAGAATTCTTCCAGATTCTTGGCCTCCTCCGTGGTCAGACCGTTGGGATAGTTGAGCAGGAACTTGTGGAAAGCCGGGAGATGCTTGGCGGTACCAGTCAAGCTCTTCGTGGATAGCAGCAACTCATCCCCGGCACGCAGCTGATCCGAACCGCCACGCTCATAGGGTGCGATGCCGGACAGTCCTCCTTTTCGATAGGCTTGGTATCGGGCCAACAACCCCTGGCGCACAAGGGCCTCGACTTTTTCTACAGGCACGGCGTCCGCATCGCCTCCTGCCTTCAGCGCTTGGAAAGCCGCGATCTCCTTCGCGTCGAGATTCAATTCGTTGCCCGGTTGCACATTCAAATAACGCTTGGCTTCCTTCTCTCCATTCGGTTGCAACTTTACCCCGGCCAAGTCCGCCATGGTGCCTTCTCCTGTGAGGCGACCATAGGCCGTGATCACCGGCACCTCTTTGAGCACGAGGGCTTCCCGATAAGACGGATACAGATCCTGTGGTTTGGCTTTGACCAGCCCGGCAAAACCAATCGCCAACTCCCGATCCGACCCTTCACTGGCCGACCAATCGACGATCTTGCCCTGCATGATGTTTTTCCGGTCGATGTCCGATAGATGCAATTCTTGAAAGACTTCATCGGCCGTCGGGAGAGTTGCTGCCTCAAGGATGGATCCGTTGAACGTCAGGCCGGCCCAGAGGCTGAGGGCGGCGCAGGTGACGATCCGGTAGGTCATGAACCAGTGGTGGAGGCGAACGGAAGGGGAATGGGTTACCGTCTTGAGTCGGTCCATCAGTCTTCTCCTAAAAGGATGTTGAAAAAGTCTACCAGCGTAAGAAGAACGTTATTTGGCTTGTTTGGTTTGTCTTGTTTTTTTGGTTAAACGAGACCAACCAGATAAACAAAACAAACCTGAGCAACCAAATGAACCAACAGGGTTATTTCAGGGCTTCGGCGCCACCGACTATATCCATGAGTTCCTTGGTGATCACGGATTGCCTGGTCTTGTTATAGTAGGTCGTCAGCTTTTTGATGAGTTCACCCGCGTTGCGCGTGGCGCCGTCCATAGCCGCCATGCGGGCACCCTGCTCGGCGGCCGAAGATTCCAGCAGCACACGGTACGCCTGGACGTGGAGGTTACGGTGAAGAAGCTGCCTAAGCAGTTCGTCCTCACTCGGTTCATACTGATAACCTCCGGGGACGACATCGGTGGCTTGGTCAAGGTCCTTCACGCCGGTGATTTCAACGATCCAGTCGAATGGAAGGAGCTGTTCGACAACCACCCGTTGCTGGATGGCGGATTTGAACTCATTGTAGATGATATACACCGCATCGATATGCCCCTCCGAGTATTCGACGATGGCTGGAAATTCTTCTCCCATCACCATCCCGTGCTCGAACGACAATTTATCGAAGATGTCCACCACCTCACGACGCACCGTCCAGTCTCGTCGCCGAAAAAAGTCGCGGCCTTTCCGACCGACCACAGCGACCTCAGCCTTCACACCGCGGGATTCCAATTCCTTCAGTGCATTGACGGCCGTGCGGAGAATGTTCGCGTTAAATGCCCCGCATAATCCGCGGTCGCTCGTCACGACCGTTACGATCACGTTACGGTGGGCGCCTTCCCGTTTACGGAGCAACGGGTGAGCCTCTCGATTGACACGCCGGCTGAGGTTGCGGATCGCCTCCCGCATCTTCAGGGCATAGGGCCGCGCCGCGAGAATGCGGGCCTGCGTGCGTTTGAGTTTCGCCGCCGCAACCATTTTCATGGCTTTCGTGATTTTTTGGGTTTTTTTAACGGAATCGATCTTGCGTCTGACGGATTGAAGGCTGGGCATGTCGGCTATACCTACTTGTTCGTCGAAGAAGAGTTTTTATGGTAACTCAGTGCGAAATAGGAGACGGAAACTATCATCAGCAGTCAAGGTGCGTCAAGTTTGCGTACTGGTAAAGTTTGGCTCGTAGGG
Organism: Nitrospirota bacterium; assembly: GCA_963701855.1. Lineage (GTDB taxonomy): Bacteria > Nitrospirota > Nitrospiria > Nitrospirales > Nitrospiraceae > Palsa-1315. The sequence continues at coordinate 299,061 of CAVPBK010000009.1, read as the reverse complement.
AAAATGTATTCTTTGCATGATGTCCCGCCATGGACATCATACAGTCCTCAAGGACTAGGAGCCTGTCCGACATTGCCTTCGTGGCGAGGCGAAGGAGATACAACCAGATGAGCGGCGCAAGGCCAGAAAAAACCGGAGGCGTATTCACTGGAATACGTTGAGGATTTTTCAGGGCCGAGCACGACGCAGATGGTTGCAGATCGTTCGCCGCAGTAGAACGGTCAATGTCGGGCAGGCTCCTATGGTATCAGCGGCAATTCTATTGATCGAATTCGCCTTCCGAGAGCGGTTGTGAGAAAGACCAGCTATATAGCAGCCATATGCCGGAAACTCTCTTTGGGGTTTTGACATTCTGAAAAGAGAAGCTGTGCCTGAGCCGCTTCAACTCGATGGGAACCATCGGGCTTAATTCTGGAAATTAGGGGCAACCATACAGTACGTGGTTGCCCCTAAACACCCCACCACATGATTGAGTCGCATTACACGAGTAGCTCTTCGAAATGCTTAACCCTTTGTTAATCCGAATTTATGCTGCTACGCAGTCTCCCGAACATTGCCTGGCGCTCTAGCTGCACGACGCGGTGACTGTGCATTGCATTTCTTCAGCAGTTGATATATGAGTCCCCAATATGTACCGCCTTGATCAGCAAGTCAGGGAAAAATTCCTCGCTCGCCGGGCAGCGCATTCGATGACATCGTGCTCGAATGTCCAGGACTCACATGGAACTAGGTTTTCTTGACCGTCGATCGTTCAGTCGAGAAGGAGCGCTCGAACTGAGCCCAAAGGGCCAGGTTTGTAAACGGTGTGGATGCCGATGTCAAAATAGTCGCAGGATGCTCAAAAAGGCTGTTCAGCAAGGCCGCAGCAAATGAAGAAGGCTTAGGTGGAGGTTAAGGTTAAGCATCGAACAGGTTCTTGTTTGCTCAACCTTAGCCTCAGCCTTAACCTTTCAATAACGCTGGCGGACTTTTTCAGCATCCTGCTAATGCCATGCACTCAACAAAAGGGGAGGACATCATGAATCAATGTATTGCACGGATGGTCTTGGTCACTGTGGCGGGGGTCGCCGTGCTCGGCGCGACCGGATGCATGCAGGTCTATGAGCAAGCGGCCAAAACGGCCCTGGAAGATCGTTCCAATGACGATCATATCCTTGATGCGAAGATCGACACCGGTATCCTCTCCGCCCTGGCTGACAAGGATAAAAGTCTGCTGCTCGACGTCAAGACGGACGTCTGGGAGCAGCGGGTGATGCTGACTGGCACGCTCGACGATGCCAAGATGAAGAAGGACGTGGTCCAACTAGTCCAGCAGTCGGATCCCCGCATACGAAAGATCTACGACGAGATCCAGCTTGTGTCCAAGGCGGAGCAGGAACAGCGGCGGGAGGCGGCCAAGAACAAGGACGCTTCCCAGAAAAGCGGCGTCGAACAGACCGTCAACGATTTTTGGATCGAAACGAAGATCAACGCGCAGTTGATCTCGACTCGCGGTATCAACTCGGTCAACTACCGGTGGCGGTCGGTCCGGAACGTCGTGTACCTCATCGGCCGGTCTCGGAGCGAGGATGAGCGGCAGAGCGTCCTGCGCATCATCCGCGCCACCGAAGGGGTGAAAGAGGTCACCCCATTCGTCGAGATTAAGCCGGTGTTGTAGGCGTAGCTACCGTCGAGATATGTCTATGGCCGGTCGTGAATTAACCAAGGGAGGAGAACGTATCATGATGATTCTGCAGATCGGGATGCTCATGCTGTCGTTTCTCATTCTAGGGCCGGTTCATGCTCAGCAGGCTGAGCAGATGAACATGGACATTCTGAAAGAGAAAATCAAAGCCGACAAGAAGCTCATCGTCGCCGCCAATAGGATTCTCACCGACGCGGAGGCCAAGAATTTCTGGCCGCTCAGATTCCTTTGACTGGCTGAGGCCGTGACCAAGCCTAGAACTAGGGTGCTTATCGTGACGATGAGCCTAATGCCACGATTGACCGTGTCCTCGGACTCGTTCCTGAGATGATGCTCCGGCAGGACCCCCATGCTGAGCCGAGACCAGACAAGACACCGCTCGATCTGCGATTCAAGGGATCCTTTCCCATTCAGCCATGCAAGGCTGCGGCAGACAGTGGGCAGTGACCTCAACGACAAGGAGAATTGCCATGAGAAGATCACAACTAACCAACAAGGAGATGGTCGAAACCTGTCCGTCCGACGCACGAAGGCGTCCCGTGTCCTCGATAGTCCGGACGATTCTCGCGATCGCCTCAATTCTTGTTCTGTTGTGTCCGACCTTTTCCGTGGCCCAAGATCAGGGTAAACCGGGACAAGGCCCAGCGCCATCAGCGGCGTCGGATGAATCGTTAAAAGAACGGGTGAAGTCTCTCGAACAGATGGTGGAGGAACTGAAGAAAGATCGCGGCTCACCTAAGGTTGGCGAGAGCAACGTCAACCGTGAGGAGGGATACCAGCGTCCGACGCCGGGTACGAGCGCCGAAGTTCCCGAGCATGAACGCGAGCGCGGGATGCTGCGCCAAGACAACTACGCCGATCCGCGGCTTGACAATGCACCGTTCGATCCTCAACTCAGGGGATTCTTTCGCCTGCCTGGAACCGAGACCATGTTGCGGCTCGGGGGGTTCGCGAGGACGGACGTGATTCATGATTTCAGCCCAGCCGGCAATACGTCCAAATTTGTGACCTCATCGATTCCAACCGGTCCCAATCCGGGAAGCGACAACACCAGCATGAGTGTGGCTCCGTCGAGAATCAGCTTCGAAATCAGGAACAACACGAATTACGGCCCCCTGCGCATCTATTATGAGAACGACTTCAACAACGGCCCGAATACGACGAACAGCTTCCGGCTGCGCCATTTTTATGGTCAATGGCAGAATGTACTCGTCGGACAGACCTGGACTGCCTGGGGAGACCAGGATGCCATTCCGGACACGGTGGACTTCGAAGGACCGAACTCCTGGATCTTCAGACTGCAACCGCAGGTCCGGTATACCTACGCGATGAACAAGGAGAACAATATTGCGGTGTCTGTCGAGCAACCGAACACGCAAATGCCAGGGACCGTCACGAGTGGAACCACAGCCATCAATGTAAACAACCCGATCCCTGACTTTGTCCTTCGATACCGCCATGAGCAGAGCCGATTCCACATTCAGAATGCCTGGTTGTTCCGCGACCTGGGCGGCTTTGTCACTCCGGGGACTGATAAACATGTCTTCGGATGGGGCGGCATGGTGTCGGCTGCCGCGACGGTCTATAAGAAAGACAACGTCATGGTCCAAGGCATCATCGGGGACGGGATTGCCCGGTACATAAACGACCTCGGGGAGGGGACCGGCCTAGACGTCGGCGTCAAGCCGGACGGGACGATTGTCGCTCTGCCGGCATGGGGAGCGTTTGGTTCGTATCAGCATTTTTGGGCTGAACGATGGCGCTCGTCATTCACCTATGGATATTTGCATGTCAGTACGACGAACATCGCGTCTCCTACGGTAACCCTCAACTCGAACAGTAACTTCACGAGCACCCAGTATGCGGAAGGCAATCTGATGTACAGTCCTGGTGCAGGATTCACGGTCGGGGGCGGACTCTTGTGGGGGCAACATACGGTGAAAACCGGGGAGCGAGGGGACGACATCCGGCTTAACTTCGTCTTGCAGTACGACCTCGTGAATCTGGGGAATTGGTGACCTTTTGTCGGCCGTGAACCGGCGTCGCACATGCGCCGTGCTCACAACAACGGCGGCTGCGCTCATCACGGTAGTCGACGAGTTTGACGAACGAGATTACATTGCTTCAAACGAAGGAGGGACGACATGAGGAACAAAGAAAAGACACGAGGCTGGTGATCTCAATTCGGAAGAACACACACATGAGGCCGGCCAGGAAGGCCCGCTTGGCCGCGCGGACCGGTTGATTTCGCAAGAAATCCCGCCTGGTGTCGATCGTCGCACTTTCTTAATGCGAAGCGCGTTGATCGGCGCAACTGCGGTGATACTGGGTCAACCGGTCAGCGCTGAGGAGAGAACAAAGCGGTCCACTGCAGGGCCGCCGCCGCCGCTCTCAAACGATCTGAACGTCGTGAAGGAGAAAAAGGGGCCGGTGATGACGACGCTGGACGAATTCTACAAAGTCGGGCCTGGTCCCTCGAGCTCGCACACGATCGGCCCGATGCGCATTACCTACGAATTCTACCAGCGCTGTACCAAACTGCCGGCGGACACACTCGACAAAGCAACAGCGCTCAAGGTTCACTTGTATGGCAGCCTCAGTGCGACGGGCAAAGGGCACGGTACGGAGCGTGCCTCGCTCGCGGGGTTGGTCGGGAAGGAGCCGGCAACCGTTGACCCCGCGTTTCTCGACAGCCTGCGCGATAAGCCTGACCAGTCGTTTCCGGTGAAGCTCGGCAGCAAGACCGTTAGCGTGAGTCTCAAGGACATTGTCTACGATGCCCCCAAGGGCGACTTCCCGCACCCCAACACCATGACCTGCAAGCTCCTGGCAGGAAAGGATGTGCTGCTGGAGCAAGAGTACTACTCTGTGGGCGGCGGATTCATCGAGTGGAAAGGCTATACGCCTCCGAAGAAAAACCAGCCGAAGTACCCGTTCTCGACGATGAAAGAACTTCGGCAGCACGCGGAGAAAAACAACTTGACGATTGCGCAAGTCATCCTCGCCAACGAGATGGCGATCCCCGGGAGGAGCGAGGCGGAGGTCTATGCCTTCATCGACAAGATCACGAACGCGATGATCGCCGCTGTGAAGTCAGGGTTGAGTGCTCCGGAAGACAGCGTGTTGCCTGGCCCCATCAAGCTGCACAGCAAGGCGGCAACCGTGTTCAAACGCGCCATGGACGATAAATACGAGACGGATCGCGCCATTGGTGTCGTCTCGGCGTGGGCGCTGGCGGCGTCCGAGGAAAACGCGCGGGGCCACCTCGTCATCACCGCGCCGACAGGAGGGTCCGCCGGAGTCATGCCAGCCCTGGTGTACGGGCTGAGCGAACAGCGCAAGGTTCCGGCAGATAAGATCCGCCAAGGCATGCTTGCGGCGGCGGCGATTGGTTACCTGTGCAAGCACAATGCGACGCTATCTGCCGCCGAGGGTGGCTGCCAGGCGGAGATCGGCGTCGCGTCGGCGATGGCCGCGGCACTCCTCACGACCGCATACGACGCGAGTCCCCGGGTCGTCGAGAACGCGGCGGAGTCGGCGCTGGAACATCATCTGGGAATGACCTGCGACCCGGTCGCCGGATTCGTTCAGGTCCCGTGCATTGAGCGATGCGCTTTCGGCGCCGTCAAGGCCTGGACCGCTTACGTGATCGCCACCAATGAGATCGAAAGCAGACATCGGGTTGATTTGGACGCCACGATCACGGCGATGGCTCAGACCGCCAAGGAAATGAACAGTAAGTACAAGGAAACGAGCGAGGCCGGACTGGCCGTCTCCGTGACGCTCTGTTGATCGAGCCGCGCAACGGACGGAGAACTGATGGAAACGGCAGCCACTATTGAAGTGACAGGCAAGAGAGATTTACACAAGAGCGTCCGTCTCGCTGTCATTGCCTGGATGTTAACGGCGATCTACTATTTCTACCAGTACGCTCTTCGCTCGGCTCCGGCGGTGATGATGCCGGAGCTGAGCGATGCGTTCGGAATCAGCCCGCTCGCTGTCGCTTCCCTCGTCGGCTTGTTCTATTACGGATACTCGCCCTTCAGTTTGGTCGCTGGAGCGGCGATGGATCGACTTGGGCCGCGCCGCCTATTGCCAGGAGCGGCGGCTGTCGTCGGTATTGGGGCGTTGCTGTTTGCGACAGGCAACCACAATTTCGCGAGTGTCGGGAGGTTCATGCAGGGCGCCGGCGGAGTCTTTGCGCTTGTAGGCGCGATCTATATCGCAACCACAAACTTTTCGCCGTCGCGTGCCGCCACGTTGATCGGCGCCACCCAGATGTTTGGAATGGGGGGCGGATCGGCAGGACAGTTCCTCGTCGGGCCTCTGATCGGGCACGGGTTAGCCTGGAATATCTTTTGGACAGGAATGGGAGTCGGCGGTTTGTTGATTGGCGCAATCTTGTTTGTCCTCCTTCCGAAAGACGAACCGACCAAACTGCCCGGTAGTGGATTGAAGAGCACGGCCAGAGGTTTCAAAACCGTGTTCAAGAATCCGCAGTCGATTTTGTGTGGCGTGATCTCCGGGTTGCTATTCATCCCGACAACGATCTTCGACATGATTTGGGGTGTCCGCTACCTCCAGGAAGCGCATGGTCTGGAGTACGGCTCGGCAGTCATGCGCTCGGCCGCAGTTCCCTTCGGTTGGATCATTGGTTGCCCCCTGCTTGGACTTATTTCCGATCGAATCGGACGGCGCAAGCCGGTGATCATCAGCGCCTCCCTGGTGCTGCTCGCGTGTCTGGGCTGGATCCTCTACGGGAAGACGGGCCTGTTCCCTCCGTATTCGGTAGGCCTTATCGCCGGCATCGCATCCGGTGCGGCGATGTTGCCCTACACCGTGATCAAAGAGGCCAACCCGCCGCACTTTGGTGGCACCGCGACTGGTGTGATCAACTTCCTGAATTTTACGTTCAGCGCCTTACTCGGACCGGTGTTCAGTTGGATTCTGTACACCGCGTCAGGGGGAGCTTCGCCAATGAAGGCGGAGCATTACCAGTCTACCTTTGTCTCTCTTCTCTATGGCGTGGCCATCGCGGTCGTGTTGACCATGTTGTTGAAAGAGACGGGATCGGCAGCACGCACCACACCGACGGCAGCCGACGCAAGGAGGAGATAAGCCATGACCTATGCCACTGGAACAGGAAAATACGAACAACTCCTTGCGCGGTGCGAAAATCTTGAGCCAATTCCTACCGCGGTGGCACATCCCTGTGAAGCGACGGCCTTGAGCGGAGCGGTCGAAGCGTACCAGCGAGGATTGATCATACCGCTGTTGGTTGGACCAGCCGCCAGCATTAGAAAGACGGCAGCGGCGTCCGGCATCGATCTCAAGAACCTGGAGATCATCGATGTACCGCACAGCCATGCGGCAGCAGAGAAGGCTGTTGCCCTCATTCGAGAAGGTCGAGCTGAGATTCTGATGAAGGGAAGCCTGCACACGGATGAGCTCATGGGCGCGGTCGTCTCGCGCGAGGGTGGATTGCGCACGGGACGCCGCATCAGCCACGCCTTCCTCATGGATGTCCCGACTTATCACAAGCCTCTGCTCATTACGGACGGCGCGATCAATATCGCGCCTGGTCTGGAGGACAAGGTTGATATCTGCCAGAACGCAATCGATCTCGCAGTCTCTTTGGGTCTGGAAAGACCCAAGGTGGCCATCCTCGCCGCGGTTGAAATTGTTACGTCAAAAATGCCGGCCACGATCGATGCGGCGGCGCTCTGCAAGATGGCTGATCGTGGGCAGATCAAGAATGGCATCCTGGATGGACCACTGGCATTTGACAACGCCATCAGCAAGGAAGCAGCCGAGACAAAAGGCATTCAATCCGCGGTTGCCGGCGATCCCGACATCTTGCTCGCCCCTGATTTGGAAGCGGGTAACATGCTTGCCAAGCAATTGAGCTTTCTTGCCAAAGCCGACAGCGCAGGCATGGTCCTGGGTGCACGGGTTCCCATTATCCTAACCAGCCGGGCCGATAGCGTGCGTGCCAGGATCGCCAGTTGTGCCGTTGCAGTATTGGTGGCTCATGCGCGGCGGAAGAGGCCGTAGGAGGTGGCCGTGGACGACTATGGGCTGGTGGTCAATGCAGGATCGTCGAGTCTGAAGTTCTGCGTGTTTCAGCGACCGGCTGGCGAAGCCTGGCGCGTGGAAGCGCGGGGCCAAATCGAAGGAATCGGCACGTCACCTCGTCTCTCTGTGAAAGACGCCGACGGAGAACCGCTTGGCAAACCAGGATGTTGCCGCTCGCGACGGTCGTGAGGCCATAAATGCGAGCGCGGTGTGGCTGAGATCGAAATATGGCGGCTCGCGAGTGGTGGGCGTCGGCCATCGCGTCGTCCACGGTGGGGCGCATTTCGCCGGGCCGACAATCTTGAACCCGAAAGTCCTTACGGAGCTTCGCGAGTTGATTCCACTGGCGCCCCTTCATCAGCCTCACAATCTGGCAGCCATCGAAGCCGTCTCCGAACGATTGCCCGATGTGCCGCAGGTGGCATGCTTCGATACCAGCTTTCATCGTGGACAACCCGCCGTTGCCGAACTGATCCCGCTCCCGCGTGACCTTCGCCAAGCAGGTCTGCAACGATACGGCTTTCATGGCTTGTCTTACGAATATATCGCGTCGGTTTTGCCGGAGGTCGCTCCAGAAATTGCCAATGCCCGCGTCATCGTCGCACATCTCGGAAGCGGGGCGAGCTTATGCGCGCTGCGAGGAGGGAAAAGCGTCGATTGCACGCTCGGCTTCACTCCGCTTGATGGTCTCTGTATGGGTACGAGGCCCGGCACGCTCGATCCAGGCGTCGTGCTGCATCTCTTTCAAGGCCTGAAACTCTCAGCGAAAGAAGTAGAAACTGTGCTGTACAAAAAGTCCGGTCTTTTGGGGATCTCAGGGATCAGCAACGATATGCGCGACCTGCTGGGACGAGCCGAGCCGGAAGCGCGGCTTGCGGTGGACTACTTTGTCTATCGCGCCGCCAAGGAGATCGGTGCACTCGCCGCCGTTCTATGCGGGGTCGATGCCCTCGTGTTTACCGCCGGCATCGGCGAAAACTCGCCGGCGATTCGCCAGCGGATCTGCGAAGCGTCGGCATGGTTGGGCGTCGCACTCGATACGCAGGCAAATGCCCGAAAAGGTCCGCGGATCTCGACGCTCCAAAGCAAGGTCTCCGTGTGGGTGATCCCCACCAATGAGGAATTGATGATCGCCCGGCATACGGCAAACCTGCTTAAATTGCGTTAACAGGAGGAGAAGTACCATGGCTACCTCTGTTTCAGCGAAACCTGAATCCAACCGCGCCAAGATAGCTCCAGGCTGGGAGGGATTCAATCCGGGTCTTTGGCAAAGGGAAATCAATGTTCGCAACTTTATCCAGCAGAATTACAAACCATACGAAGGAGATCATTCATTTCTCGCTCCGGCAACCGAGCGTACCAAGAAGATCTGGAAAATCCTCACTGACCTTTTTGTGGAGGAGCGCAAGAAGGGGGTACTCGATATCTCTCAGATTCCCAGCTCCATCACGGCGCATGCTCCAGGGTACATCGATCGAGATCATGAAGTGATCGTCGGCCTACAAACCGATGCGCCGCTCAAGCGGGCAATCATGCCAAACGGCGGATTCCGGATGGTTCTCAACGCGCTGAAGACATACGGATACGAACCAGAGCCACATCTAGTTGAGACCTTTACCAAATATCGAAAGACTCATAACGAAGCCGTGTTCGATGCCTACACGGCGGACGTCAGAAATTGCCGCAGTTCGCATATTTTGACCGGGCTTCCTGACGCCTATGGTCGAGGTCGAATCATCGGCGATTATCGCCGAGTTGCCCTCTACGGTGTCGCCCGGCTCATTGAACGAAAGCAGGAAGAGAAATGCGGCCTCGATTCGGCCATGTCCACCGATGAGATCATTCGGGACCGCGAAGAGCTCAGTGAACAGATTCGCGCACTCGAGGAACTTCAGCAGATGGCCTCGAAGTACGGGTTCGATATCTCCGTTCCGGCTCGCACGTCACGCGAGGCTGTTCAGTGGCTGTACTTCGCTTACTTGGCTGCGGTGAAAGAGCAGAACGGCGCGGCGATGTCTTTGGGGCGGACCTCGACGTTTCTGGATATCTATTTCGAGCGCGACCTTGCGGCCGGCGCGATCACGGAACAGCAGGCGCAGGAAATCATCGATGATTTTGTCATCAAGCTGCGAATCGTTCGTTTTTTGCGCACGCCTGAATACGATGAACTGTTTGCGGGTGACCCAACATGGGTCACCGAATCGATTGCCGGCATGGGAGATGACGGACGGCCACTCGTCACCAAGACAAGCTTTCGGTATCTGCAAACGCTCTCCAATCTCGGTCCGGCGCCGGAACCAAACCTGACGATCTGGTATTCCCCGCGTCTTCCCGATGGATTTCGCAGTTTTGCTGCAAAAGTGGCGATCGACACCAGTTCAATTCAATTCGAAAACGACGAGATTATGCGAAGTACCTGGGGGGATGACGGCGCCATCGCCTGCTGTGTCTCTCCGATGCTGGTCGGCAAACAAATGCAGTTCTTCGGCGCTCGAGCCAATATGGCAAAATGCCTCTTGTACTCGATCAATGGTGGCCGCGATGAACTCACCGGCAAGCAGGTGGGTCCGGCAACCGAGCCAGTCAAGGGCGAGTACCTCGATATCGAGGACATGATCGATCGCTTCGAGACGATGATGGACTGGCTCGCCGGGGTCTACGTCAATGCCATGAATATCATCCACTACATGCACGACAAATATGCATATGAGCGGATTGAAATGGCCCTCCACGATTATGCACCGTTGCGAACTATGGCGTTTGGTATGGCAGGTCTGTCGGTGGTTGCCGATAGCCTCTCCGCTATCCGATATGCCAAGGTCCGCGTGATCCGCGATCAAACGGGCCTGATTACCGACTATCAAACCGAAGGCGAGTTCCCGCAGTTTGGAAATAACGACAACCGCGTCGACCAGATGGCGACCTGGGTTGTCAGTACGTTCATGAAGAAGCTGAGGAAATATCCGACCTATCGACATGCCCTGCACACACAATCGATCCTGACCATCACGTCAAATGTTGTCTACGGAAAGAATACCGGCAACACCCCGGATGGGCGGAGGAAGGGGCAGCCGTTCGCTCCAGGCGCCAATCCGATGCACGGACGCGACAAGCACGGCGTTCATGCATCGGCTGCTTCGGTGGCCAAAATTCCATACCGCGACGCCGCTGACGGCATTTCACTCACGACAACGTTACTGCCGGAGGGCCTTGGGAGGATCGAAGAGGATAGAATCAAGAACCTACGTGGCATACTCGACGCGTTTTTTGGTGCTACGGGGTATCACATGAACGTGAACGTACTGAACCGTGAAACCCTGCTTGATGCCATGGATCATCCAGAGAAATATCCGTCCTTGACGATTCGGGTCTCGGGCTATGCCGTCAACTTCGTGCGCCTCTCGCGGGAGCAACAACTGGATGTCATCAATCGCACATTCCATGGGTCATGACGGGCGTGCTCGTAAACTTTTGCAGGCAAACACGAGAACTGGGGCTCTTGGTTTTAAAATCGTCGTTGAGAGTGGAGAAAGCCTATGCCGTCAATGGCATGTCGGCATCGTGGGGTTGATTGCGCTCTGCGCGGGTTTGCGCCAAGGCGGAACGGATTACAATCACTGCTACGGCGGGAGGTAACAAGCCATGGCACCGGAAATGATAAATGAGTCTGCTCGAGGCAAAAAGCCCGTTCGAGCTCCGGGTGAACAAAGGTAGCAAAGTATCCGAGTCGGTCATCAAACAAGCGCTCGAGAGCGGAGACATCGGCTTCATTCATTCATTTACCACTGGATCGGCCGTCGATGGACCCGGAATGCGTGTCGTCGCATGGCTGTCTGGTTGCCAGTTCCGATGTCTGTATTGCCACAATCCAGATACATGGAGCCTGACGAATGGCACGCCCGTCCCCCTCTCACGCGCGATCGAGGAGCTTCGAAAATATCGGCACGGACTGAAGGTGATGTCCGGGGGACTCACCATCAGCGGTGGCGAGCCACTGATGCAGGACCGGTTTGTCGTCAGGTTATTTGCCGCCGCGCAGGAAATGGGGGTCCACACTGCGTTGGACACCAACGGCTTTCTCGGCGATCGCCTCAGTGACGGCGAGTTGGAGAAGATCAACCTCGTGCTGCTCGATATTAAGACGTGGGATGCAGAACGCCATCGACATCTGACCGGTAAAGATGTCGGCCCTGTACTTGAATTCGCGCGCCGGCTGGCTGCCCGCAAACGGCCTTGCTGGCTCCGCTTTGTCCTGGTGCCGGCATTAACCGACGACCCGCAGGACGTTTCGCATATCGCCAAGTTCGCGGCCGGTCTGGGGAATATCGAGCGCGTCGACGTCCTGCCTTTTCATCAGCTGGGCCGATTCAAATGGAAGGAACTTGGCCTCAACTACACTCTCCAAAATACAGAGCCCCCTACTCATGAACTGGTTCAACGCGTGTGCGCTCAATTTGCCGCGGAAGGCCTGAAGGTATACTGACAGGCCTGGATCGTATCCAAAACTCCGGAGCAGCGGAGAGGACGATTCCGAATCGGTTGGGATGTCAGCGAGTAGTCTGGAGCTGGCGGGAGGAATCGAACCATCCAACCATCGCCGGGTCGGCTCTGAAACTTGCCTCATCGGCTCTTGCGAAGGGGGCAGCCCCCTCGCATACTCCCCACGAAGGGGACACATCCCCTTCGAAACCCCTAGGTTGGAGGTTCAACTGTGTGGAGCCGGCGAAAGGAATTGAATCTCCAACCTGCGGTTTACAACGGGCCAAACTCCTGCATCTTCAAGCTGCAGCCGCGGCTTCAGTATGCCTACGCGATGAACAAGGCGTACATTGTGGGGGCAACATCCGGTGACCAACGCGGTGAGCGAGGGGCTCAACAGTAAGATCCAGAAGATCAAGAGCATGGCCTGCTGGTTCCGCAACACGGGAAAACTCAAGACGGCAATCGACTTTCGGTGCGGCGGAATCGATCTGAACCCACGCTGAACCTGGAAGCGGCTAAGTCTTTCCCGGGTGAGGAGAATGAGGACAACTCCCCTTGCGGCTTGTTGCGTTTCTCCCCATGGACCTCCTTCCATCTGAAGCCTGTCCCCTTCTGAACTTCTGGAAAAGTTAAAGTTTCTGAGGAAAAGAGCGTACTCATTCCCGCTACGTATTTACGGCAAGGCTCTTGCTTGACGAGCTGAACAGGACGGGAAATTTACAAAAAATTTACCGTTGCAACTACTTAGAGCGATGTATAAGGTATTTCCTCTTTTAGATATTTCGGATGGATCTGCCGGAAATAAGAGGGACTGGGTCGGGGGGGATTGAGGAGTAACGAATCCAGAGATTGGGGGGCATCCATATGGGACGACAAGAACTGGAACAGACGGCAAGAGAGTTGATAGCCGAAGGCAAGGGCATTCTGGCAGCAGATGAAACAGTTTCCACAATCACCAAGCGGTTCGACGCATTGAAGATTACCTCCACCGAGGACAGCCGACGCACCTATCGCGAAATGTTTTTTACGACGCCGGGAGCTGCCGCTTTTATCAGCGGCGTCATCATGTATGACGAGACCATCCGTCAGAAGAACGCCGCGGGCATACCGTTGGCTGAAGTGTTATCCAAGCAGGGGATTATTCCGGGGATCAAAGTGGATACCGGTGCAAAGGTGCTTACCGGTTCACCGGAGGAAAAGATGACCGAAGGACTCGATGGACTTCGGGACCGCCTGAAGGAATACGCGGCCATAGGCGCGCGATTCGCCAAGTGGCGGGCGGTCATTCGCATCACCGACGCACTGCCCAGCCCGATGTGCGTGAACGTCAACGCCCATGCGCTGGCCCGGTATGCCGCCCTGTGCCAGGAACAAGGCATCGTGCCGATTGTGGAGCCGGAGGTTCTCATGGACGGGTCTCACACCATCGAACGCTGCGAGGAGGTCACGAGTTGGGTGCTCCATACGGTCTTCGACGCGCTCTTCGAGCAGTGCGTCCGGCTGGAAGGCATGCTCTCTGAAACCCAGCATGGTGATCGCCGGAAAAGTTTGTCCCAAGCAGGCCTCCGTGCAGGAGGTCGCAACGGCCACGTTGCGCTGTTTGCGCCGTCATGTGCCGGCGGCGGTTCCCGGCATCGTGTTCTTGTCCGGCGGGCAGCCGAGCGTGACTTGCGACCGCGCATCTCGATGCCATCAATCGCCTGGATCTGACCGAAACCCTGGACGATCAGTTTTTCATACGGTCGCGCCCTGCAGGATCGTGGCGCTGGAAGCCTGGCATCGGCAAAAACGAAAACCTGAAAGCCGCCCAGCTGGCCTTCCATCATCGGGCCAAATGCAACAGCGAGCCGCCATCGGCAGCTATACCGACAAGCCTTGGAGGCACGAACCGGCCGCTGCGGAGTGCAGCCGCGCATCGCTCGGACTGGCACGATGACTGATATCTTCCGGGCACATGCCGCGAGGCTTCAGCATTGACATGCAGGTTCTGGTGATCAACAGCGGGAGTTCGTCGATCAAGTTTCGGCTCGTGGAGGTGGTCGAAGAGCCGGGGGGCGTACTGACAACTCGGCCGGCATTGCTCCAAGGCGCCGTGAAGGGCATCGGGAGCGTCGCAAGCTTCGAGGTGACGGGACAGGCTGTAGACCGTTCGACGACGACGTTGGAGATTCGGGACCATGCGCATGCGTTGCGTGTTCTGCTCGATCGACTGGCCGGATCTCTGGGCCAGATCGAAGCGGTCGGACATCGGGTGGTGCACGGAGGAGATCAGTTTGTGAAGTCCACAATGATTACTGAGCAGGTAGAGGCCGGAATCGAGGCGCTGTCCGAGTTGGCGCCCCTGCATAATCCCTCGTGCCTCGCAGGGATTCGCGGAGCGCGGGCGGCTTTTGGCCCGACGCGACCGATGGTGGCAGTGTTCGACACGGCCTTTCACCAGACCATGCCGGAAGTCGCCAGGCAGTATGCGCTCCCTGTTGAGCTGGCAGAGCGGCACCGGATCCGCCGCTACGGATTCCATGGGATAGCTCACGCTTCGCTCGCGGATGGATATGCGGCAGTGACGGGGACTCCCTTGGAGGAGGCGCGTCTGATCACCCTGCAGTTGGGCAATGGCTGCTCCATCGCCGCGATCGCACAAGGCCGGTCGGTCGAAACCTCGATGGGGTTCACCCCGTTGGAGGGGTTGGTGATGGGGACACGTTCGGGCGATGTCGATGCCTCCATCGTCGGCTACTTGTCCGACCGGGAGAAGGTCGAAGCAGCAGAAGTCGAGCGGTGGCTCAACGAGCGGTCGGGCCTCCTCGGACTGTCAGGTCGCTCAAACGACATGCGGGAGCTGCTTCGCGCGGCCGAGCAGGAGCAGGACAAACGGGCGGAGTTCGCCATTGATCTATTCTGCTATCGGGCGCGCAAGTATCTCGGTTCCTACCTTGCCCTGTTAGGCGGCGCCGATGCCATCGTCTTCGGAGGTGGGATCGGAGAAAACGCACCGGAGATTCGAGACCGGATTTGCAAGAAGATGGAATGGTGCGGCTTGAGGCTCGATCCCGACTTTAATCGAGCGGCGATCGGGCTTGCGCCTGGTCGTGCAGCAAAAATCAGTGTGGATGGATCGCGGTTGGCGGCTTACGTGGTCGCGGCGGACGAAGAAACCTGGATCGCCAGGGAGACGGTTCAGTGCGTGCGAGGCGGACGTCCATAAGTCAACAGAGCCGAGTATATCAATCAGAGGGAAAGGAGAGGTCATGGGAAATCCGATATCGCAGAAGGAACTGAAATTGATTGATGCCTATTGGAGGGCGGCGAACTATCTCTCGGTGGGACAGATTTATCTGCACGATAACCCGCTGCTGAAGAAGCCGCTGAGTAAGGAGCATGTGAAGGCGCGGCTGCTGGGTCACTGGGGCACCACCCCGGGCCTGAATTTCATCTATGCCCATCTGAATCGAGCGATCAAGGCACGCGACCTCAGCATGATCTACATTATCGGTCCGGGTCATGGCGGCCCCGGCATCGTCGCCAATACCTACATGGAAGGCACCTACTCGGAGGTCTATCCGAATATCGCACAGGACGAGGAGGGCATGCAGCGGCTGTTCAAGCAGTTCTCGTTCCCCGGAGGCATTCCCAGCCACGTGGCGCCCGAGACCCCCGGCTCCATACACGAAGGCGGCGAATTGGGGTATGCGGTTTCTCACGCATACGGGGCTGCGTATGACAATCCCGACCTGATCGTCGCCTGCGTGGTCGGCGACGGCGAGGCGGAAACCGGACCATTGGCGACTTCCTGGCACTCCAACAAGTTCCTCAATCCGGCGACCGACGGAGCCGTGCTGCCGATCCTGCACCTGAACGGGTACAAGATCGCCAATCCTTGCGTGTTGGCTCGTATCAGCCACGAAGAATTGGATCAGCTCTTCCGCGGCTATGGATACACGCCCCATTTTGTCGAGGGCAGTGATCCGGCCAAGATGCACCAGCTCATGGCTGACACCATCGACACCTGCATGGATGAAATCCGCAGCATCCAGACCCAGGCGCGGACGAAAGGTGTGAAGGAGCGGCCGCGTTGGCCGATGATCATCCTCCGTTCGCCCAAGGGGTGGACCTGTCCGAAGGAAATCGACGGCAAACGGTGCGAGGACTACTGGCGTAGCCACCAGGTGCCGATGGGTGAAATGCACGAGAAGCCCGAGCACGTGAAAATTCTCGAAAAGTGGATGAAGAGCTACAAGCCGGAGGAGCTGTTCGACAAAACCGGCCGGCTGATGCCTGAGCTCGCTGATCTTCCGCCGAAGGGTACGCGCCGCATGAGCGCCAATCCGCACGCCAACGGCGGCCTCCTGCTCAGGGACTTGCGTCTGCCGGACTTCCGCGACTATGCCGTCAAGGTCACGACACCCGGCGCCATTGAGGCCGAGTCCACCCGCCACATGGGAAAGTTCCTGGCCGACACGATGAAGATGAACAGGGAGAGCCGTAATTTCCGTCTGTTCAGTCCGGACGAGAACAACTCAAACCGCTGGCAAGATGCGCTGGAGGTCACCAACCGCGCGTGGATGGCGGATCGCTATCCATACGATGACCATTTGGCCCCTGACGGACGCGTAATGGAAATGCTCAGTGAGCACCAGTGCCAGGGGTGGCTGGAAGGGTATCTCTTGAGCGGCCGGCACGGGTTTTTTTCCTGCTACGAGGCGTTCATTCACATTATCGACTCGATGTTCAACCAGCATGCCAAGTGGCTGAAGGTCTGCAACCACATCCCTTGGCGGCGGCCGATTGCGTCGCTCAACTATCTCTTGTCCTCCCACGTCTGGCGGCAGGATCATAATGGATTCAGCCATCAAGACCCCGGCTTCATCGATCACGTCGTGAACAAGAAAGCGGAGGTAGTGCGCGTCTATCTGCCGCCGGATGCCAACACGCTTCTGTCGGTCACCGATCACTGTCTGCGCAGCCGTAATTATGTGAACGTCATCGTCGCGGGCAAGCAGCCTGCTCCGCAATGGTTGACGATGGACCAGGCGATCAAGCACTGCACGGCGGGCATCGGAATCTGGGAATGGGCCAGCAACGACAAGGGGGGAGATCCTGATGTCGTCATGGCCTGTTGCGGAGACGTGCCGACGCTGGAGACGCTGGCCGCCGTGGATCTGTTTCGTCAGCATCTCCCGGAGCTGAAGATCCGCGTCATCAACGTCGTCAATTTAATGAAACTGCAGCCGCAGAGCGAGCACCCGCATGGCCTGTCCGACCTGGACTTCGATGCGCTGTTCACCAAGGACAAGCCGATCGTGTTTGCCTTCCACGGCTACCCGTGGCTCATCCATCGGCTCACCTATCGGCGGACGAACCATAAGAACATGCATGTGCGAGGCTATAAGGAAGAAGGCACGACGAGCACGCCGTTCGACATGGTGGTGATGAACGATCTCGACCGGTTTCACCTCGCCGCCGACGTGATCGATCGGCTGCCGCAACTCGGGTCCCGCGCCGCCTATTTCAAGCAGGCGATTCGCGACAAACTGATCGAGCACAAAGAATACATCGCGAAGTATGGCGAAGACATGCCGGAAATCACCGACTGGCAATGGGGTAAGGTGAAAGCGGCAACGAGGAAGAGGACCACGACGGAGGGAGACAACGTTTAACAGGCTGCGGAAAAGCTGAGTCGGTTTGTCTGGTTCATCTGGTTGATCTTGTTTAACCAGACGGACCAGATAGACGAGACAGACCAGTTGGAGGAATTATGGAAAAGAACCGCCAGAACGAAATTCTTCAACAATATGGAGCGGATCTCATCCAGTTCTCGGGCACGAAAGACGCCCTCTTTGAGCGGCATCTGATTTTCGACCATGTCGTTGATCCCAAGAAGGCCGATTTGCGGGAGCAGTTTGAATCGGCAGCACGGTCGATCCGCGATATCATTTCACAACGCTGGCTTAAGACAGAAAATACCTACGAGCAGAAGAATGCCAAGCGGGTGTATTACCTGTCGATGGAATTTCTGCTTGGGAGGTCGCTTGCGAACAACGTCACCAATGCCTTGCTCAACCCATTGGCGATGGAGGCCGCGAAAATAAAAGGCGTCGACTTCCTGGCATTGGTCGAAAGGGAGCCGGATGCCGGTTTAGGCAACGGCGGGCTTGGCCGGCTGGCGGCTTGTTTCATCGATTCGATGGCGACGATGCAGATTCCCGGGATGGGTTATGGACTTCGTTACGAATACGGAATCTTCAAGCAAACAATCAAGGATGGCTGGCAATGCGAACAGCCGGATAATTGGTTGCGTCGTCCTGATCCCTGGGAAGTGGCACGGCTCGAGGAATCGGTTGAAGTAAAATTGAACTGCTCGTTCGGGCTGCACGACGGGGTATTACGCATGATCCCTGGGCGGACGTCCAGCATTATCGGCATCCCGTTCGACCGTCC
Organism: Nitrospirota bacterium; assembly: GCA_963701855.1. Lineage (GTDB taxonomy): Bacteria > Nitrospirota > Nitrospiria > Nitrospirales > Nitrospiraceae > Palsa-1315. The sequence goes on along the minus strand of CAVPBK010000009.1, from coordinate 280,382 downwards.
CGTCGTCGGGTACGGTGGAAAGAACATCAATACACTCCGGCTTTGGGCTGCGGCGGTACCGGATTACTTCGACTTCCAGCGATTCAGCAGCGGTGATTTCGTAGCCGCGTTGGCTGGAACGCTTGCGGCCGAGTCCCTGACGCGTGTGCTCTATCCCGACGACTCCACAGTGCGAGGCCAGGGGTTGCGGTTCCTGCAGGAGTATTTCCTCGTCGCCTGCTCGCTGGGCGACCTTGTGCGGCGCTTCCGGCGCGGCAACACCGACTGGAACGCCCTGCCCGAGAAAGTCGCCATCCAGATGAACGATACGCATCCGACGATGGCCGTCCCCGAGCTGATGCGGATTCTTCTGGACGACGCGCAGCTCGGTTGGGACCATGCTTGGGATCTGACTCAACGATCGCTTGCCTATACCAACCATACACTGCTGCCCGAAGCATTGGAAAAATGGCCGCTGGAATGGTTCAAGCTCTTGCTGCCGCGTCATTTGGAAATTATTTACGAGATCAACCGCCGGCATCTTGACCAAGCGCGCGTCCGATTCGGCGACGACGAAGGCCGTCTCGCCAACGTAAGCCTCATCGAGGAGGGCGCGACGCGTAAAGTCCGTATGGCCAATCTCGCCATCGTTGGAACGCATAGTACGAATGGCGTGGCCGCCATTCACTCAGGATTGCTCCGCACGATGACGGTCAAGGACCTGGCGGAGATGTTTCCGGAGCGGTTCAACAACAAGACCAACGGCGTGACGCCGCGACGCTGGTTGCTGCTGGCGAACCCCGCGCTCTCGCACGCCATCACCGAAGCCATCGGAGACGGATGGATTACCGATCTCAGTCAACTGAGCAAGCTCAAAAAACTGTCCAGCGACAAGGGCTTTCGCGACGCGGTCCGTAAAGCCAAGCGCGATGCGAAATCGCAGTTTGTTCAGTGGCTCAAGACGACATCCGGGCAAACGGTCGATCCGGATAGCATCTTCGATTGCCAGGTGAAACGCATCCATGAATACAAGCGGCAACTGCTCAATGCGCTGCGCATCGTCGTATTGTACAACCGGTTGCGGGAGAATCCGAACCTCGATATAGCCCCGCGGACATTTTTCTTTGCCGGCAAGGCGGCGCCGGCCTACCATTTGGCCAAGGTCATCATCAAGTTCATCAATAATCTGGCCGGCACCATCGATGGAGATCCGATCGTCCGCGGACGACTCAAGGTCGTGTTCCTGCCGGAATACTGTGTGTCGCTTGCCGAGCGGCTGATTCCAGCCACCGATGTCTCCAACCAGATTTCGACAGCCGGGTACGAGGCCAGCGGTACGAGCAACATGAAGTTCATGATGAACGGAGCCTTGACGCTGGGGACGCGCGACGGCGCGACCATCGAGATGGCAGAAGAAGTGGGCGAGGAGCACTTCTTCATGTTCGGCCTCACGGCGGACCAGGTGGCCGGCAGCAAGGACTGGTACAGACCACAATGGCATTATGACAATGAGGCGGAAACCCGCGCGGCGCTGGACCTGATCTTCTCCGGCTACTTCAACCAGTATGAACCGGGCGTCTTTGAACCGCTGCGGCACACGTTGCTGACGGGTGGAGACCATTATATGCATCTGGCGGACCTCACGGCCTATCTCAGGGCCGACCGGAAGCTGTGCGACCTTTACTACGACTCGGATGGATGGGTACGCAAAGCGATCTTGAATATCGCCGGCTCAGGGAAGTTCTCCAGCGACCGTACGATCGCGGAGTACGCAGAAGACATTTGGAATGTGAAGCCGTGTCCGGTGCCATAACACCACGACGATCTGTCACAGAGAAGGTTTGACACTCATGGCGATTTCACCTTTAGCAGGCAAGCCGGCTCCGATCGGGATGTTAGTGGATCTGGCCAAGCTCGAAGGGGACTATTACGCGCGCAAACCGGATATGGGAGATCCCAACCAGTCGGTCGCCTTCGGCACGAGCGGGCATCGCGGATCGTCGTTCCGCGGCTCGTTCAACGAGGCGCACATTCTCGCCATTACGCAGGCCATTTGCGACTACCGGCGCGGTCAGGGCATCGACGGCCCGCTCTATATGGGCAAGGACACGCACGCGCTCTCCGGGCCGGCTCAGCGAACGGCGCTCGAAGTCCTGGCGGCGAACGACGTGCACACCGTCATCCAGCAGGACGACGGTGTGACGCCCACGCCTGTCATCTCACGAGCCATCCTGGCCTACAACCACGGCCGCAAGGCGCATCTCGCGGACGGGATCGTGGTCACGCCCTCGCATAACCCGCCGGAGGACGGGGGCATCAAGTACAACCCGCCCAACGGCGGACCGGCCGATACCGATGTGACGAAATGGATGCAGGATCGTGCGAATGCATTGCTGCGTGAAGGCAACGCCGGCGTCAAGCGGGTGCCGTTCGAGAAGGCGTTCAAGGCGGCGACCACGCGGCAGGAAGACTACATCCTGCCCTATGTGCAAGACCTTCGGAACGTGATCGACATGGAGATCATCCGCGAGGCGGGTCTCGTGCTGGGCGTGGATCCGCTTGGCGGCGCTGCGGTCCATTACTGGGAGCCGATCAATAGGGTCTATAAGCTGAACATCACCGTCGTGAATCCGAAAGTCGACCCGACCTTCTCCTTCATGACGGTTGATCACGACGGCAAGATCCGGATGGATTGCTCGAGCCCCTATGCGATGGCCAGCCTCGTCGGCCTGAAAGACCGGTTTCGACTTGCCTTTGCCAACGACCCGGACTCGGACCGCCACGGGATCGTGACGCCGTCCGCCGGGCTGATGAATCCCAACCATTATCTTGCCGTGGCGATTCGCTATCTGCTCACGCATCGACCTCAGTGGCCCACCGACGCGTTCGTCGGCAAGACGTTGGTGTCAAGCGGCATGATCGACCGTGTCGTCGCCAAACTCGGCCGCCGGCTGTGCGAAGTGCCGGTCGGTTTCAAGTGGTTTGTGCCAGGCCTGTTCGACGGCTCATGCTGCTTCGGCGGTGAAGAGAGCGCCGGAGCAAGCTTTCTCCGTCACGACGGCACCGTGTGGACGACCGACAAGGATGGCCCGATCATGAACCTGCTCGCGGCCGAGATCACGGCCAGAACCGGCAAAGATCCGGGGGAGCATTACCGCGAACTGACGGCTGAATTTGGAAATCCTCTCTACACACGCATCGATGCGGCGGCCACGCCCGAGCAGAAAGAAAGGCTGGGAAAATTGTCGCCCGATGCCGTCACGGCATCAACGCTTGCCGGCGACCAGATCACTGCCAAGCTAACCAAAGCGCCGGGCAACAACGCCTCGATCGGCGGATTGAAAGTCATCACCGCCAACGGCTGGTTCGCGGCCCGGCCCTCCGGGACCGAAAACATTTACAAGATCTATGCAGAGAGTTTCAAGAATCAGGGCCACCTAGAGGCCCTCGTGAGAGAGGCCCAAGAGATGGTGAACCACGCACTGGGGAGTGACCACCGATGAGCCTTCCCCCGTTCCCATCCAACTACCGGGCCTCCGGTGTGCTGCTGCACATCACGTCGCTGCCCTCGCCCTACGGCATAGGCGATGTGGGCCCAATGGCGCTCGCCTGGATCGACCGCCTCCACGAGGCGGGGCAGAGCTGGTGGCAGGCGTTGCCGGTGGGACCAATCGGCGTAGGTGACGGCGATTCTCCATATCAACCACTGTCGTCATTCGCCGGCAATGGGCTCCTCATGAGCCCGGACTGGTTGATCGAGGACGGACTGTTGCAGGTGAGCGATTGTGAGGGTCGGTCGTTTTCGTCAGACGCGGTCGACTACGACGCCGTCTTCATGTTCAAGCTTCGGCTGCTCGACAAGGCCTGGACCAATTTCAATGCCGGCGCGCGGCCGGATCTGCGGCCCGCTTATGCACAGTTCTGCCGGGACCATGCCTGCTGGCTGGAGGACTACGCGCTGTTTCGCGCACTGAAGTTGAGGTACGATGGGGTCCACTATCTTGAATGGCCGGCCGAGCTGACTCGTCGCGCTCCGAGCGCGCTGGCCCAGGCCCGGCAAGAGTTGGCGAGCCAGATCGATCAGGTCCGTCTCGCCCAGTTCCTGTTCTTTCGCCAGGCGGCGCGCCTGAAGCAGCATGCGCAATCCCGGGGCGTGCGGCTGATCGGTGACCTGCCGTTCTTCGTGTCTCCGGACTCGAGCGACGTGTGGGCGAACCCTGAGCTGTTCTTGCTGGATGAGCAATGCCGGCCGCTGGTCCTCGCCGGTTGCCCCCCCGACTACTTCACTGCCCAGGGACAGCTTTGGGGCAACCCCGTTTACGACTGGGACGCTCTGCGCCGGACCGGCTACCGTTGGTGGGTGGACCGCGTGCGCGCATTGCTCGCCCACGTGGACGCCATTCGCCTGGACCATTTCCGCGCGTTCGCAGCCGCCTGGCACATTCCGGCCGGCGCGCCGACGGCCCAAACTGGCCGCTGGGTGCCGGGGCCCGGGGCCGAATTATTCAGTACCGTCCAGAAAGAGCTGTGCGGGCTTCCCTTCATCGCGGAGGACTTGGGGGAGATTACGCCGGACGTCTATGATCTCCGCGACCGTTTCAATGTGCCAGGGACGCGAGTCCTCCAGTTCGCCTTCGACGGTCATGCGGACAATCCGTATCTGCCGAGCAACTATGTCGCGAACACCGTGGTGTACACCGGTACCCATGACAATCCCACGACTCGTGAGTGGTACGAGGATCTGCCCGACGATCCAGCGGCAGAACCTCTGGAGTTGTATGAAACGTTCCGGGGGCGACAGCAGCGAGGCCGCGCCCGCGCTGATACGTCTGGCCTGGTCGTCGATTGCCGCGCTCGCGATCGCACCGCTACAGGACGTGCTCAACCTGGGTAAAGAGGCTCGGATGAACGTGCCCGGCAGTGCCGAGGGCAACTGGCGCTGGCGCTGCACAGAGCAGATGCTGTCCGACTCGGCTTTGGAATGGCTGCGTGCGCTAACGATCACCTCGAACCGCTCGGCTGGGCTTCGCAGTCCACAAATGGCCGGAAGAGTGGAGGCCGCATCATGACCGCAAGCCCGATTGTCTCTTCTTTGTCACTCGAACGGCGCAGTACTCGTGCTCCTATTCGGTAGGCTTGCTATGGCTGCTCCAGACGCAACAAGTATTTCTCGTGCGTCACGGCGAAACCGAGTGGAGTCTCAACGGACGACACACCGGGACCACCGATATCCCGCTGACGGAAAACGGCCGACAAGTGGCGAGACTATTGCAGCCGATCCTCGCGAAGGAGTCGTTCGCGCTGGCCCTGACGAGTCCTTTGCAACGAGCCAGAGATACCTGCAAGCTAGCCGGTTTCGGAGACGTGGCACAGATCGAGCCTGATCTGGTGGAGTGGAACTACGGGAGCTATGAGGGATTGACGCCCGGCCAGATCCATGCGACGGTCCCAGGCTGGTTGCTCTTTCGAGATGGCGGCCCTGGCGGGGAACAGCCAGGTGAAATCGGCGCACGGGTCGATCGTGTGATTGAGAAAGCGCGCGCCGTCAAGGGCAATGTCATCTTGTTCGCCCATGGGCACGTGCTCAGAGTCTTTGCGGCTCGCTGGCTGGGCCTCCCTCCTTCGGAAGGCCAACGCTTTTTGCTTGATACAGCCACAATGAACATCCTGAGCTATTACCGTGGCATCCCGGCGATCAAGCGATGGAACGCGCCGGTTCAGTTCTGACAGGTTGCGGAAAAACTAAGTTGGTTTGTCTGGTTCATCTGGTTTGTTTTGTTTATCTGGTTGATTTGGTTCATATGGTTAGTTTCGTTCAATCAAAAAACCAGACAAACAAAATAGACCAGACAAACCAAATAACGGTCTTCACACGTTGGCGGACTTTGTCAACAGCCTGTTAGGGAGAAAGGATCACATGAGGAATCGCTGGAATGCCAAGGAGGTGATGCGATGACGAGCGGCGCAGTTCCACTCACGCAAGGCGCTGCCTGGAACGCCCTTCGTGAACATTATGAGGCGATCAAGACCGTGCAGATGCGGGATCTCTTTGCGAAAGATCCTGGGCGCGGCGCGCGCTTGGTGTGTGACGCGCAGGGCATCTATCTCGACTATTCGAAAAACCGCCTCACGGATGACACGATGCGTCTGTTGCTTGACCTCGCGAGCGCCGCCGGCTTGCGCGCCGGTATCGATGCGATGTTCCGCGGTGACAAGCTTAATGTGACGGAGAATCGCGCGGTCCTCCACGTCGCGCTGCGCGCTCCCGCCGGCGCCACCATTAAAGTGGATGGCGAAAACGTGGTGCCGAAAGTCCACGCGGTGATCGAGAAAATGGCCGGCTTCGCAAATCTCGTCCGCAGCGGCGAGTGGAAAGGCCATACCGGCAAGCGCATTCGCAATGTCGTGAATATCGGCATCGGGGGCTCGGACCTGGGGCCAGTCATGGCCTACGAGGCGCTGCGGGCATACAGCGATCGCGCGCTGACATTTCGTTTCGTCTCGAACGTTGATGCGACCGATGTCGCCGAGTCGACGCGGGACCTCGATCCGGCGGAGACCCTGTTCATTGTCTGCTCGAAAACTTTTACCACGCAGGAGACTCTCGCCAACGCGCAGACCGCCCGTCACGTGGTGCTTGCAAGCGCTCAAGAACGATAAGGCGGTGGCCCGCCACTTCGTGGCCGTGTCCACGAACGCGGACGAAGTTGCGAAATTCGGGATCGATCCCGCCAACATGTTCGAATTCTGGGACTGGGTCGGAGGCCGCTACTCTCTGCCCTCGGCCATCGGCCTTTCACTGATGGTCGCCATCGGGTCCGAACGGTTCCGCGAGATGCTGGCCGGGTACCATGCCATGGACGAGCATTTCCGGACCGCCTCGTTCGACAAGAACCTGCCCGTACTGCTGGGACTCATCGGACTCTGGTACGTAAATTTCTTCGGCGCCGAGTCGCAGGCGATTCTGCCCTATGATCACTACCTCGGGAGGCTGAGCGCCTATCTGCAGCAGCTCGACATGGAAAGCAACGGGAAGCGCGTGGACCGGGATGGGAGCGTGGTGAATTACAACACGGGCCCGGTTATTTGGGGGCAGCCAGGCACCAACGGCCAGCATGCGTACTACCAGTTGATCCATCAGGGCACGCGGTTGATCCCGTGTGACTTCATCGGTTTCTGCCGGTCGCTCAATCCCATGGGGCAGCATCACGATCTGCTGGCGTCCAATCTGTTCGCGCAGACGGAGGCGCTGGCCTTTGGAAAAACTGCCGCGGAAGTGGAGGTTGAAGGAGCGCCTCCGGCCCTAGTGCCGCACCGGACGTTTCCAGGCAACCGCCCGACGAATACCATCCTGATCGAGCAACTGACGCCAGAGATGTTCGGGAAATTGATTGCGCTCTACGAACACAAGGTCTTCGTCCAGGGCACGATCTGGCGTATCAACTCATTCGACCAATGGGGCGTGGAGTTGGGCAAAGTGCTGGCCAAACGGATCACGCCGGAATTGACGAGCGGGACGGACTCCGATCTCCGGCACGACAGTTCGACCAACGCGTTGATCCGGCGGTATCGCCGGCTTCGCCTGCCGGGCTGAGACACCTCGTTCCGCCAACAACACATAACCCGAAAGGCTTGCGATGACTCGTGAACAGCTCGATCAACTCTGCATCAACACGATCCGCACGTTGTCCATGGATGCCGTTCAGCAGGCCAACTCAGGCCATCCTGGTACGCCTATGGCCTTGGCTCCCGTGGCCTATTGCCTGTGGCAGCGATTTCTCCGTTTCGATCCTCAAGACCCGATCTGGCCCAATCGCGACCGTTTTGTCTTGTCCATCGGCCACGCCTCGATGTTGCTGTATTCCCTGCTTCATCTCACCGGGGTGAAGGCCGTGAGCAAAGAGTACGAGACCCTCGGTGAACTGTCGGTGCCGTTGGATGCCATCAAGCGGTTTCGTCAATTGGGGAGCCGCTGCCCCGGTCATCCGGAGTACCGGTGGACCTCCGGTGTCGAAACCACAACCGGACCGCTCGGGCAGGGGATTTCGAACAGCGTGGGCATGGCCCTGGCCGGCCGCTGGATGGCTGAGCATTTCAATCGGCCCGGCTTCGACGACATAATCAATTTTAACGTCTATGCCTTGTGCGGGGACGGTGACATGATGGAGGGGATCTCTCACGAGGCCGCCTCGATGGCCGGACACCTGGGCATCTCGAACCTCTGCTGGATCTACGACAACAATCACATCACGATCGAAGGCAACACCGCGCTGGCTTTCTCGGACGATGTCGCAACAAGGTTCATCGCCTATGGCTGGAACGTCACCCGCGTCGGCGACGCCAACGACCTCGTGATGCTCGAGCGGGCGTTTCGAACCTTCCAGAAGACGACAGACCGGCCGACTCTGATCATCGTGGACAGCCACATCGCCTACGGGGCGCCCAACAAACAAGACACCTCGGCAGCTCACGGAGAGCCGCTCGGCGAAGAGGAAATCCGAAAGACCAAGAAAAATTACGGATGGCCGGAGGACGCCAAATTCCATATTCCCGACGGCGTCTCTGAGCATTTCAGGCAAGGGATCGGCGCTCGAGGGGAAACGCTCCGCGGCGCCTGGTTCACGCGCATCAAAGAGTACAAGGCCAAATACCCGGAGCTGGCCGATGAATTGTACCGGATGCAACACCGGCAGTTGCCAGACGGATGGGACAAGGATTTGCCTGCCTTCCCGGCCGACGCCAAGGGCCTGGCCACGCGGGTCTCGTCCGGGCAGGTGTTGAACGCGGTGGGAAAGCGTGTGCCCTGGTTGATGGGCGGGTCGGCGGATCTGGCCCCTTCGGTCAAAACGCGGTTGACGTTTGAAGGGGCGGGCGATGTCACTGCCGAGACTCCCGGCGGTCGCAATCTTCACTTCGGGATCCGCGAGCACGCGATGGCGGCGATCCTGAACGGGATGGCCTTGGTGAAGGTCCGGGCCTATGGTTCCGGATTCCTGATTTTCAGTGATTATGCCAGAGGCGGGATCCGGCTCGGCGCAATCATGGAAGTGCCGGTCATCCACATTTTCACGCACGACTCGATTGCCGTGGGAGAAGACGGGCCGACCCACCAGCCGATCGAACATCTCGCCTCGTTGCGCGCGATGCCCGGGCTGATTGTCCTGCGGCCGGCCGATGCGAATGAGGTAGTGGCAGCCTGGCGCGTGATCATGAATCTGCATCACGAGCCGGTGGCGCTCATGCTAACCCGGCAAGACGTGCCGACGCTGGACCGTACGAAATATGCCTCCGCGGCCGGTTTGGCAAAGGGGGCCTATGTCCTGGCCGATGCCGCCGATGGCATGCCTGACGTGATCCTTATTGGAACCGGCAGTGAAGTCTCGCTCTGCGTTGCAGCATACGAACAGCTCAAGTCCGAAGGAATGAAGGTTCGGGTCGTGAGTATGCCTTCGTGGGAACTGTTCGAGCAGCAGGACCAAGCCTATCGCGACCAGGTGCTGCCGCCGGCGGTGACGGCTCGCGTAGCGGTTGAACAGGCCTCGACTTTCGGGTGGGCACACTACGTCGGCCCCACGGGCGCCATCGTCGGCATGACGACGTTTGGGGCGTCGGCTCCATTGAAAGTATTGCAGAAGGAGTTCGGCTTCACGAAGGAGCGTGTGATTGAAACCGCCATGCAGCAAGTGCGGCGAGCAAGGTAGTCGGCAACGTCCTGCGTCGAGGAAAATCCGAGCGGGGCAGCATGGTCTGCGGCAGCGGCCGTGATTTCCTCAGAAATGGCGATCCGCCTGGAAAAAGCCTTTGGGGGTGTGCCGAGACATGGCTGCGGATGCAGGTCGCCTACGATCTGGCGCAGGCGGAGAAACGCGTTGGAAAAATCAAGGTCCGGCGTGTCAACGATGCGTTGATATCGACCTGATCCCGATAGAACCAGGGATTGCACGACACCATGTAAATCCGAGAATGGACGGCTACGAGAAATGCGCGATGGCAAAACCTAAATCCGATTCCCTGTCTTTTACCTCACACCGCCTTCCCCCATAGCTTCCGAAGGAATTGATAACTCCAACAAAGACTTCCGGCCCATCTTTCCGCCGGAGTTTCAACCCTGAGATCCTGTTCAACACGAACGGGTCTGTGGAGGCCACCTATCGGTTCTGAGATCAAACAGGTGCCTCTCGGACTCCTGTTGATCCAGAGGAGCCGCTGATGGTTCCATCCGTATCCGTATTCATGACTTTCCAATCATACTTGTGCTAGGTATTGCCCGATCGAACTGGAGGAGCTTCGTGAGCAAGACGCCTCTGAGTCTGCCGATTCTGCAGCACGTGTTTCATCCCTCCGACTTTAGCCCAGCCAGCGAAACCGCCTTTGCCCACGCATTGAAAGCCGCGCTGGTCGCCAAGGCCACGCTCACCATTTTCCACGTGTCGCCAGATCGGAAGGAGAATTGGACTGAGTTTCCCGGCGTGAAGCAGACACTCGAGCGGTGGGGAATCCTGCCGAAAGACAGCCCTCAGTCAGCCGTGCCTGAACTGGGCATTAAGGTCAATAAAGTCGTTGCTCAGGACAAGAATCCGGTGAAAGCGGTGCTGGGGTTTCTTGAGCACCAGCCCAGCGACCTGATTGTCCTTGCCACACAACAGGACAAAGGGCGTGTCCTATGGCTGGAGAACTCCGTCGCCAAACCTGTGGCCAGGGAATCGCATCAAATGACGCTCTTCATTCCCGCGGGCGTAGAGGGGTTTGTGTCATTGATGGACGGCTCCGTATCGCTTAAGAACATTTTGATCCCTATCGCGCCGCTTCCACAGGCACAGCCAGCGATCCAGGCCGCTGTCCGGCTCGCGCAGCGGCTCAACTGCCCCACCGGTCAGTTCACCATCCTTCATGTGGGTGACGGCAGCGAGATGCCCGAGGTCAGCTGTCCGGAGTTGCCGGGATGGGAATGGACGAAGATGTCGGAGAAGGGCGATATCACACAGTTGATTCTGCAGACCGCTCACGGGATGGAGGCCGATCTCATCGTCATGTCCACCGAGGGGCGACAAGGCTTTCTTGATGCCCTGCGAGGCAGCACTAGTGAACAAGTGCTCCGGCAGTGCGGCTGTCCGTTGCTGGCAATTCCGGCTGATAGCTGGGTCTCGTCTGTGCTGTAGGGGCCAGTTCGACCGGGTGCGGACAAGAGGGGATGGGCGATATGGGATACGAGATATCCCGCATCTCGCATCCCGTATCACGGGAAGGATCACGTGTCATGGAGAATGAACCGCTGAACCTGCGCCTAGGGCAGATAATCGAGCAGCGCTGCTTACTTCTTTTCTGGGCGCTGATCGCTCTGCTTGTCGCGCTGCCGTTCCTGAGCGAGACCACCCATGGCCCTGCGATACTGGTTGTCGTCAACGTCACTATTCTCTTGACCGCGGTTGCGGCGGTCGGGCGCTCGTGGTTATCGTTTGTCATTGCTGTGATCCTGATTCTGCCGGCGCTTGTCTTTCGATTCCTGGCGCTGGCGTCGAGCCTGCCCGGGTACCTCGCCTTGTCCTGGGGCTTCAACGCCGTTTTCTACGCATTCATCCTTTCCAATCTTCTGCATTATGTGTTCCGGCGGGATTTCATGTCTGGAGACAAGCTGTACGGCGCCGTGGCTGCATACATGCTGGTCGCCGTCTTCTGGGCAAACCTGCACGGCGTGACACAGTACTTCTACCCTGGCGCCTATGCGCTCGGGGGAACGCCAAAGACTCTCGACATGACAGAACTGCTCTATTTCAGCTTCACGGCGCTCACGACTGCTGGATTCGGCGATATTACTCCTGCGTTGGTTCAATCCCGCTACCTGACAGTCCTGGAGATGGTCATAGGCGTCATGTATGTCGCCATTCTGATCGCGCGGCTGACCGGCGTCTATCCGGTCGTGGATAAAAAATTATGATGCAAGAGACGCTCAAACAATGACGGCACCTCATGAAGATTGACGTACTGGCCGACGCCGATTCAGTCGCCCGAGCGGCAGCTTCGATGATTGCCGAGAAGGCTCGATCAGGCGTGGCCGCGCGCGGACGTTTTATCATGGCCGTGAGTGGCGGTCGCACGCCCTGGATGATGTTGCGCGCACTCTCAAATCAGGACATGCCGTGGGAGAAGGTACATGTGGTGCAAGTGGACGAACGAGTAGCCCCGGCCGGGCACCCGGATCGCAACCTGACGCATCTGCGCGACAGTTTGCTTTCACAGGCGCGGCTACCTGTTGATAGAATTTATGCCATGCCGGTGGAAGCCTCTGACCTGGAGGCTGCTGCCGCACAATACGCCGCAACGCTCCAAGAGATTGCCGGCTCGCCGCCGGTGCTTGATCTGGTCCACCTCGGGCTTGGGCCTGATGGCCATACGGCGTCGCTCATACCGGAAGATCCTGTGCTCAAGGTGGCAGAAGCGGATGTCGCCCTGACGGGGATGTACCAGGGCAGGCGTAGGATGACATTGACCTATCCCATTCTTAATCGTTCACGCTGCATTCTGTGGCTGGTTACCGGGAGCGAGAAGGCTGGAATGCTTGCCCGCCTGCGTGACAGAGACCTGTCGATTCCGGCGGGACTAGTTTACCGTGAGCAAGCCATCGTGCTCGCCGACCGAGCGGCGGCAGAGAGCGAAGTAGGCTGAGGTCGAGGTTGAGCAGAGATCAGACATTGTTTTTGCACGCGAGACAGGCGGGAGGAGCGAGACAAGCACGACGTGAAGTTCAAAATTCAGAACACTTCAGAACGATTTGAACATGTAGCGAGTGCCGACCTCCACACTCCAATCGTAGGCTCCGATGACATCGTTTCCCCAAATCCCAACCCCGGGACGCATATAGACTCCCCATCGTCCCACCACATTGAGACCGCCTTCGACTTCGAGAGTCATGCTGCTCTTTGCCTTTTGCTCCCAATTGACCTGCCACCCCCCCTGTACGGTGCTCCACCAACGCTCGGCCCAAATGGTATTAATCTGTACTGACGCTGAAGTGAAAGAGATGTCTGCTCGCGCAGGATTGCCGCCGGCTGAGACCGAATGTTGGAACACTCCGAACAGGAAGGACTCCCAGTGAGGGAGAAAACGGCCCGTGGCAATGATTGGGCCGACCGTATACTTGCCGCTTCCCAACGTGTCTTCGGACGCGGTGGGAAATGAGGAAGCGGCGCCGATCAAGAAGGCGTATTCGGGCGTGTTGTAGGCGCGCCACCCGAGTATGGCCGATAGGTTGCCCAAGCCCTGGGCGCTGCTCATGCCGGAACGATTGGGATCGAGCCACCGGTGGAACGGAGTGTCCACTCGGAGCAGCCAGTTACCCCGGAACGGGAGATCCACTCGGGCTACGGTATCGGAGAGCTGAGCACCATGAGGTAAGTTCGAGTATTGAGAGGACAGCTGCACACGGCCCACAATCGCAGTCGGATCCGTCCCATACTTGGCGGCCATCTTTCTGAATCTCTCGGCTTCCCCGTATTCTTCCTGAGTCAGTTGTTCGGGCCTCAGTATTGACGGGAGAAACCGGGGTTCGCGACGCGGACCTTCAGGCTTCTGTTCCGAAGCGGATTCGGGTTCGTTTGTGGCAGGGCTATCCGTGTCCTGATCGACTGGCCGGACGCTCTTGCTCTCTCGTGGCCCCTGCGACGATTCCTCCGCCAAAGCAACATACAGGGTTCCAATCCCAAGCCATGCGCCCAACGCTGAGGCGAGGCCGACCGAGACAGTCCAGCGCCAAGAGTCTCGGCTGCAATGTCGTGATTGAGTGCGCCCGGTCGGTGTCGCGTCCATTATGCTGATCGGCGAGAATAAGGAGATATCTCAATACGCCTGTTGATCTGCAAGAGCAAAAGAGCGCGCGATGCGTGTCATCTGGAGCTGGCAGGAAGGCCAAGCGAAGCGTGGAAAAAACGACTGCGGAATCAGTGGTGTTCCGAACATCCAGCGCACACCAGCTCGCACCGTCCAGGCGAAGCCCATCCAGCACCCATCGGTCAGCTCGGAATCCGGGATGTCGTCGAGCGTCGCTGTCCGGCCAAGGGTCCAGGAGAATCCAGTCAACCAGACGCGGGTGTTGATCTGATAGATCAGGGGATGACCAGGTCAGACTTTCATGCTCATCGCTTGAGACTCTTCACGATCGCAATGTTACCGCCTTTGAGAAGCTGCTCGGCATCTGTCGCGCCGAGCAGCCGCATGAGCCCGCCTACCAGTCCGGTCCAGCCGGTCTGGTGACTCGCCCCAAGCCCCGCCCCGTTGTCGCCGTGGAAGTATTCGTAAAAGAGGAGGTGGTCCCGCCAGTGGGGGTCGGATTGGAACTTTTCCGTGCCTCCATACACAGGTCGGTGTCCACTGCTATCGCGCAGGAAGATTCGCGCGAGCCGTTCCATGATCTCCTTGGCAACTTCAAATAGATTCATCATGCGACCGGACCCGGTTGGGCATTCGATTTTGAAGTTGTCCCCATAATACAGGTAAAAGTTTACCAGCGCCCGGATGATGAGGGTGTTCACCGGCACCCAGATCGGTCCTCGCCAGTTGGAGTTGCCGCCGAACATGCCGCTGTTCGACTCCCCCGGCAAATAATCCACCCGGTATTCCTGGCCGCCGACGTGGAAAACATACGGGTGCTTTTCGTGGAACTTGGAGAGTGAACGAATGCCGTAGGGACTCAGGAACTCATTCTCGTCGAGCATCTTCGAGAGGATCCGGCGGAGCCGCTCCTGATCGACCAGGGCCACGATGCCTCGCTCGCCGACTCCGAAATGCCCCGGGCCTGTTGGGTGAATGGTTTTGAGCAGCTCCGGCATCTTCTTGATGCGTTCGCGATTTGACGCGATCGTTTTGGGAATCAGTGCTCGTTGCCAGGGCTCGATGACAGTTGTGGCGCACAACGGGAGCAGTCCTACCATAGATCGCACTTTGAGCTTCGTAGCTTTTCCGTCGGGAGTGCGAAGGATGTCGTAGTAGAAGCCGTCTTCCTCGTCCCACATCCCGTCCTCACCAGGCTGGTTCATTGCCGCCGCGATCCAGAGGAAGTGTTCCGAGAACTTCGCGGCCATCTCATCGTAGACAGGATCGTGACCGGCCAGAATTATTGCGAGCTCCGCCATGTTCTGGCTGAAGAAGGCCATCCAGGCTGTACCGTCCGCTTGCTCCAGGTGGCCACCGGTGGGCAGCGGGGCGCTCCGGTCGA
Source organism: Nitrospirota bacterium (assembly GCA_963701855.1). Taxonomy (GTDB): domain Bacteria; phylum Nitrospirota; class Nitrospiria; order Nitrospirales; family Nitrospiraceae; genus Palsa-1315. The sequence continues at coordinate 265,195 of CAVPBK010000009.1, read as the reverse complement.
AGATGCCGATGTTGTCGAGTCCGAGGAAGCCCCCCTCAAACACGTTCTTCCCGAACCGGTCTTTGCGGTTGATCCACCAGGTAAAGTTCAGGAGCAGCTTCGAAAAGGCCGACTTGAGAAAATCCCAGTTCAGTTCCTCGTTTTGCGAAATCTGGCGGCGGGTGAGAAACAGCGTTGCCCAGGCATGGACGGGCGGATTCACATCGCTGAAGTTCCACTCGTAGGCCGGAATCTGGCCGTTGGGATGGAGATAGTGCTGGCTGAGCATCAGCTTGAGCTGCTGCATGGCGAAATCAGGATCTACGCCCGTAAGAGCGACCGTATGGAATGCCAGGTCCCAGGCTGCGTACCATGGATACTCCCACTTGTCCGGCATCGAGATGACATCGTCGTTGACCATGTGGAACCACTCGCGATTGCGGGTCGCTTGTTGGCTTCCCCGGTGCAGCGGATGTGCGTGATGTTCCTCCAGCCACTGGTCTGCGTCGAAGTAGTAGTACTGTTTGGTCCAGAGCATTCCGGCGAAGGCCTGGCGCATGAGGTTGGTGCGGTCGCGATCCGCCTTGAGAGCCGGCGGGGTCAGGGCGTCATAGAACTCGTCCGCCTCCTTGAGCCGCTCGTTCATTGCCGCGTCGAACGTCCCGAACGGATCGCGGAGCTCGTCTGGTGCAGTTCTCGTCAGACGGAGCCGGACGACCTGGCTGGCTCCCGGACCGACAGTCAGTTGGTAATGGGGCGATACCTTAGTCCCGACCCCATCTGGATTCACCGCGTCCTTCTGTCCGTGGACGATATAATTGTGGATGCCGTCCTTCACATAGGGAGATCGGTTGGGAGCGCCGAAGATACGCTGCTGGTTGGTTTCGTTCTCGGTGAACAGCAACGGCACTTTGCCATCGCAGTAGAGATAGGAGTCGGCCAGGGATTCCAGGAACAAAGGATCGGTATGCTGCGCGTGAATCACGCTGTGTTTTGCTTCCTTGACCGACTTGAGCACAGGCTTCGACCCGCCTTTCGGCCAAGACCAGGTGTTGCGAAACAATAGTGTCGGCAGGAGGTGCAACGCTGCCCCCTCTTTCCCTCGGTTGCAGACGGTGATCTTGATGAGGATGTCGTCGGGGGATTCCTTCGCGTACTCGACAAGAACATCGAAGTAGCGATCCTGATCAAACAAGCCCGTGTCGAGCAATTCATACTCCATGTCCTGGCGGTTCCGGCTGCGGTTCGTGTCAACGAGGTCGGCATAAGGAAAAGCCGCCTGCGGATACTTGTAGAGATACTTCATGTAGGAATGCGTCGGGGTGCTGTCGAGATAGAAATAGTACTCCTTGACGTCTTCTCCATGGTTGCCTTCGCTATTGGTCAGGCCGAACAGCCGTTCTTTGAGGATCGAGTCCTTGCCGTTCCAGAGGGCCAGCGAGAAACACAATATTTGATGTTTGTCGGAGATCCCGGCGATACCGTCCTCACCCCAACGATACGCGCGCGATCGCGCCTGGTCATGGCTGAAGTAGTCCCACGCATTGCCGTCCTGGCTGTAATCCTCCCGCACAGTGCCCCACTGCCGCTCGCTCAGATAGGGACCCCAGTGCTTCCAGTTGAGGCCATCCTTTGACAAACGATCGTGCTCAGGGGTTTGTGCCATCAATTCCTCCATCAGTTTTCGTAGCAGGCGCGTTGCTCAACGCAGATCGATCCCTTGAGCATAAGACAACCGACTCTTGCCAACAGCGGCATTGCGAGGGTGGTAACCGTAAAGATGTCGGGAAGGAAGCAGCGTTTGTGAATGCGCTCAGATGTATTTCGTTGGTCAAGGCTCATAAAGAGGCAGCAGTATAGCGAGTGTCAAAAACAAAATCATCAGCGAAAACGATCTGCACGACCGTGTCACAGCATTTCTGATTGAGCCGCATTGAGGTTGTCGCACGACAGAAGGGTGAATATCGTCGCGCCCGCCATGTGAGCGCGGTCCTTACTGTCGGCCTGATCTCGAAGAAGTTCCCTCTTGCTGTTGCAAAAGTCACCAGATAACCAAAAAAGTTTGTCCCGAAATGCCTCAATGGATTGCCCTTGCTTCGAGATCAAGCCCTTGATGGATATAAATACTAGTTGTTTTTTATGTAATGGTTCTATCCTTTGAGCGGTGTAACGGCATAGGACGTGCACCCGTCGGTAAATATCCGTGTGGCAAGCACACGGTTGCTGTTTGCGGAAGTGCGACCGTCGGCCGTGACATATGCTGCCGATGGATGTCTTGGGCCCATTTGAAAATGTATAGCCGGTTTCTTGTTTGACGAAGCCAAACGAAGGAGGAAGCTCATGAGATATAGAATTCTGGGGGTCATCATCGTATGCGGGGCAATGTTGGCGGGGTGCGTCACGAAAAGCACCCATGTGGCGACTCTGACGGAGCTTGAACAGGCACAGAAGGCCTTAACCAAGACAGCGGGGGAGTTCGAGGCTTATAAGAAGCAAGCAACAGGGCAGATAGCCGGGCTTGAGGCGGACAAGACCAAGCTTTCGAATGATCTGCTGTCTGCCAAGACTGTGTCGGCCAATACCCAAGGCGATCTTGATCGGACGACGGCAAACCTGAATCAGGCCTTAGCCAGCCGGAAGGAAATGGAGGCAAAGGCGAATGATCTGGAACAGAGACTGCAGGCCGAGAAGGCTACGGTTACCCGGCTACAGCAAGGCGGGGAAGCGCTCGCCGCTGAGAAGGAGCGCCTAGAGAAGGAGCGGGCTGCCAAGGAAGCTGAGATTGAGCGGCTGACCAGAACCCAGCAGGAGTTGAGCAAGTCACTACAGGCTGAAATCGAACGCGGTGATATCACGATCAAGCAGGTGCGCGATCGGCTGACGATCAACATGGTCGAAAAAGTGCTGTTTAACTCCGGTCAGGCTCAGGTGAAACCGGCCGGGCTGAAAATCCTCACGCAAGTCAGCGATGTCCTCAAGAACGTGACCGATAAGCAAATCCGGATCGAGGGACATACGGACAACGTGCCGATCGGGCTGAAAATCCGGGATAAATTTCCCACAAATTGGGAGTTGTCCACCGCCCGTGCCACGAATGTCGTGCGATTCTTCATCGATCGTGGCGGCGTGAGTCGGGAGAGTCTTGAGGCGGTCGGCTTTGCGGATACCAGACCGGTGGCCGGTAACGACACGGAGGACGGACGGACGGAGAACCGGCGAATCGAGATCGTGCTGTATCCGAGGGATCTCTCCCAGGTCATCGGAGAGGTTAAGCCATAGGGAGGCTAGCACCTCCTGACTATCGTGACGGTTTCGTGCCGGGGAATTGTTTTGGCCAAGAACACTAAAGGGCCAAGTGCCAGCACATTTTAGTCGCGAAGATCGATCTGCCAGGATACGCCGCTCGGAAGAGCAGGGAAGAATGGCAGTCTGTAGCATAGCGGAGGAAGAAAAGACCCCCCCCAAAAGGAGGGCTTTTTACTTGTGTGACCGAGTTGTGCTGACAAGTGACCATTGAAGCAGGTACTATGCGCGCCGTGCTAATCCGGTGTCTCAAGGTTCCGAAGCTGGGTGTTTTCTGGAAGAGGTGAGAATTGTACCTGGGTGGGCCACGAGAGAGATGACCATGCAGGCGACCGGTAGCTCTTCACCTCTTGGCGCGACCGTCGGCCATGGCGGCGTCAATTTCAGCCTGTTCTCGCGTGACGCGACGGGCGTGGAGTTACTGTTCTTTGACCGGCCGGATGACGCCAAGCCAGCGCGCGTGATTAGTCTTGATCCCGTCACCAATCGCACCTACCACTACTGGCATGTGTTCCAGCCGGGCATACGGCCGGGACAGATTTACGGTTATCGCGCTCAAGGCCCCTGTGATCCCGCTCAAGGGATGCGTTTTGATGCGACCAAAGTGCTGCTCGATCCATATGGCCGCGGCGTCGTTCTGCCGAAAGACTACAGCCGTGACGCGGCTCGTCGAGAAGGCGACAATACGGCGATGGCGATGAAGAGTGTGGTAGTGGATCCGTCGGCGTACGATTGGGAAGGCGATGCGCTGCTGAAGCGGTCCTCCGCTCGGACCATCGTTTACGAGATGCACGTGCGCGGATTCACCCGCCATCCCAGTTCCGGCGTCGCTGAGAACAGACGGGGCACCTATGCCGGCCTGATCGAGAAGATACCCTATCTCCAGCAACTCGGCATCACAGCCGTCGAACTGTTGCCGGTGTTCCAGTTCGATGCCCAGGATTGTCCGCCGGGAAAGATCAATTACTGGGGCTATGCGCCGGTTTCGTTTTTCGCGCCTCATCCAGCCTACAGTTCGCGCCAGGATCCGCTCGGCCCGGTGGACGAGTTTCGCGACATGGTCAAGGCGCTGCACCGGGCGGGCATCGAGGTCATACTCGACGTCGTGTTCAACCACACGGCGGAAGGCGACCACCGCGGGCCGACTCTGAGCTTCCGCGGTCTGGACAATAAGACGTACTACATCCTTGAGCAGGACCGTTCGCGCTATGCCAACTACACCGGCACGGGAAACACGCTCAACGCCAACCATCCGATCGTCCGCCGCATGATCGTGGACAGTCTCCGTTATTGGGTCGAGGAGATGCACGTGGACGGGTTCCGGTTCGATCTCGCGTCGATCCTCGCGCGGGGCGAGTCTGGCGTGGTGATGGAGAACCCGCCGGTACTGTGGGATATCGAAACGGACCCGTCAATGGCGGGCGTGAAGTTTATCGCCGAAGCGTGGGATGCGGCCGGGCTCTACCAGGTGGGCAGCTTCATCGGGGACAGTTGGAAAGAATGGAACGGGCGGTTCCGTGACGATGCCCGCAGCTTCTTCCGGGGTGAAGAGGGTTCTTTGGCGCGCTTTGCCGACCGCATGGTCGGAAGCCCGGAGATGTATGGACACGAGGAGCGCGAACCAGAGCAGAGCGTCAACTTTGTGACCTGTCACGATGGGTTCACGCTCAACGATCTTGTCTCCTATGACCACAAGCACAATGAGGCAAACGACGAGCAGAACCGGGACGGAGCCGACGACAATCGAAGTTGGAACTGCGGCGTCGAGGGTCCGGCGGACGATCCGGTAGTGGAGAAGCTGCGGAACCGGCAGGTGAAGAACTTCCTGGCCGTCACGCTGCTTTCCGTGGGTCTGCCCATGATCCTCATGGGCGACGAAGTGCGGCGTACCCAGCGCGGAAACAACAACGCCTACTGCCACGACAACGAATTGAATTGGTTCGATTGGGCGCTGGTCGCCGAACACGCCGATGTCCACCGATTCGTCACATTGCTTAACGAACGACGGATCTTACGGGACGTGGAGCACGAGCGTCAGCGTACGAGTCTGACTCAACTGCTCCAGCAAGCGGAGAAAACTTGGCACGGAGTCAAACTCGGGCAGCCGGATTGGAGCCCGCAATCGCATAGCGTGGCGGTCAGCGCGGAGTTAAAGAGAGAACGGCGCCTGTTCTACATGATCCTGAACGCGTACTGGGAGCCGCTTCATTTCGAGCTGCCTCCGGTGAGCAATGGCAGCGCGAATCCCTGGCGCCGGTGGATCGATACAGGGCTCGACTCGCCCCTGGACATTATTCCCTGGCAAACCGCTCCGCCGATTTCCGGCGACAGCTATCGGGCCGAGGCGCGCTCTGTGGTGGTGTTGTTCGCCAGTCAGGGATCGGAATGAGTGACAGAGGTGCATGGAAGGTAATCAGTCCGCTGGTTTGAAATGACTAGAGAGGGGGAACACGATGGCAAAAGACAAGGAGAAGGAAGACAAGGTTCACTCAAAACTGAAACGCAAGGAATACGAGAAGGAGTTACGCCGGCTCCAGGCCGAGCTTTGCCACCTTCAGGCCTGGGTGAAAGCCAAAGGTCTACGCATCATGGTGGTATTCGAGGGCCGCGACGGCGCCGGAAAGGGCGGCACCATCCGCGCCATCACCGAACGCGTCAGTCCACGCGTGTTCCGCCTCGTGGCGCTCCCAGCGCCCTCCGACCGCGAGAAGACCCAGATGTACATTCAACGTTACATGGCACACTTCCCGGCGGCCGGGGAAATCGTCATCTTCGACCGCAGTTGGTACAACCGTGCCGGGGTCGAACATGTCATGGGCTTCTGCACCAAGGAACAGTACGAAGCCTTCCTCGAGCTCGCCCCGACCGTCGAAGGGTATATCACGAGGGCCGGGATCATCCTGATCAAGTATTGGCTTGAGGTGAACAACGAGGAACAGGAACGGCGGTTCGAGGCCCGCGTCGAGGATCCGTTGCGACAGTGGAAGCTCAGTCCCATGGACCTGCCGTCACGCGAGAGGTGGTACGACTACTCCCGCGCACGCGACCGGATGCTGGAGGCCACGGACTCGAAGCATGCGCCGTGGTATCTCTTGCGGTCGGATGATAAGAAGCGCGCGCGCCTTAACTGCATTACCCATTTGCTGTCGCTGATTCCTTACGAAAAGCTTCCGCGTGAAAAAATAAAAATACCCAAGCGATCGAACAAGGGCAAATACGATGACGAGGCGACGTTGAAGGGCAAACGGTTTATCCCGGAGAAATATTGAAAATAATCTGAGGAGACTGAACATGGCCGACTCAGCAAAGGATCTCCAAGCTCAGAAGATCAATGACGAATCTCGCCGTCTCCAGGAGGCGCGCGACGGAAAGGAGGCATGGAAGAACTGGGGTCCCTACCTCAGCGAGCGCCAATGGGGCACCGTGCGGGAAGACTATAGTCCCAACGGGGACGCCTGGAATTTCTTCACCCACGATCAGGCCCGCTCGCGCGCCTATCGCTGGGGCGAGGACGGCATTGCCGGGATCTCCGATGCCCAACAGAACCTCTGTTTTGCTCTCGCCCTCTGGAACGGCAAGGACCCGATCCTCAAGGAGCGGCTCTTCGGGCTGACGAACAGCGAAGGCAACCACGGGGAGGACGTCAAAGAATATTATTTCTACCTCGACAGCACGCCGACACATTCCTATATGAAGTATCTCTACAAGTATCCGCAGGCGGCCTTCCCCTATGCCGATCTGGTAGAGACGAACCGTCGCCGCACCCGGAACGAGATGGAGTATGAACTGCTCGACACCGGCATCTTCAATGACGACCGCTACTTCGACGTCTTTGTAGAATATGCCAAAGATGGCCCGGACAACATGCTGGTGCAGATCACCGCGGTTAACCGGGGGCCGGATCAGGCCGAATTACATCTTCTACCAACCCTGTGGTTTCGCAACGATTGGGCATATTGGATTGCCCCATCCAATAGGGCAGCCGAGAGGCCACACCTCAAGCAGATCCACGCCGCGGTGGGCACAAGGGCGATCGAGGCGCAGCATTCTACCCTGGGCATGTACTATCTGTACTGCGACGGCGAGGCGCCACTGCTCTTTTGCGATAACACCACGAACAACGACCGGCTCTTTCCCGGAATACCGAATGCCAGCCCCTACTCCAAGGACGGGATCAATGACGCGGTGGTGCAGGGTCGCCAGACGGCGGTGAACCCTGAACACCAGGGCACGAAGGCCTCGGCGCACTACCGGCAGATGGTGGGGCCAGGCCAGTCGATGACGGTGCGATTGCGTCTCACCAGCCAAGCCTCTACCGCCCCCTTCGGGCCGGCGTTTGCCAAGACCTTTGCGGCCCGCCTCAAGGAGGCGGACGAGTTCTATCGCTCCGTGACCCCGCCGTCCGTCTCCCCGGACGCGGCCAACGTGATGCGCCAGGCCCTCGCCGGCATGCTGTGGAGCAAGCAGTTCTTCTTCTTCGACGGGGATAGCTGGTTGGAGGAACACCACTCCAACCCTCTCCATGCCGGCTATCAGGCCTCTCGAAACTCAGAATGGTTCCACATGGTCAACAAGGACATCATCTCGATGCCGGACAAGTGGGAATACCCCTGGTACGCGGCCTGGGACCTGGCCTTCCACACGATACCGCTTGCGATCGTGGACCCGGACTTCGCGAAGCAGCAGATGCAACTGATGTTTCATGGACTCTACCTGCACCCAAATGGGCAGATTCCCGCCTATGAATGGAACTTTAGCGACGTGAACCCGCCGGTCCACGCCTTTGCGACCCTCTTCCTCCACCGCGTCGAGCAAGCCCTTGGCGGCGAGGCAGACGTGGAATTTCTCAAGTCGGCCTTCAACAAGCTCTTGCTGAACTTCACCTGGTGGGTGAACCGCAAGGACCGGTTCGGCAAGAACGTGTTCGAAGGCGGGTTCCTCGGTCTGGACAACATCGGCATCTTCGACCGGAGCGCTCCGCTGCCCACCGGCGGCCACCTGGAGCAGGCGGACGGCACAGCCTGGATGGCACTGTTCAGCCAAAACATGGGCGAGTTGGCGGTGGAGCTGGTACCCCACGACCCAGCCTACGAAGAAATGGTCACGAAATTCATCGAGCACTTCCTCTATATCGCCGCTGGGATGAACAGGCCTGGGCCGGAGGGCATGTGGGACGAAGAGGACGGCTTCTACTACGATATGCTGCGACTGCCGGACGGCAGCGCGCAGCGGCTCAAAGTGCGTTCGATGGTGGGGCTGCTGCCCCTGTGCGCCACCTCGGTGACCGAGGCGTGGCAGCGGGAACGCATTCCAAACACGACCAGGGCGTTTCAGGCCCGTGCCCGCCAGATGCCTGAGGTGTTCAAGTCTATCCACCCCACAGGCATAGGGCATTTGGGAGTGAACGAGCGAGGTATCATGGCCCTGGTTAATCAGGAACGGCTCCGCCGGATCCTCTCGAAGATGCTCGACGAGAACGAGTTCCTGAGCCCCTACGGTATCCGCTCCCTCTCCAAGTTTCACGAGCAGCACCCGTACATCTTGCATGTCGGAGGACAGGAGTTTCGGGTGGACTACCTGCCGGCTGAGTCGAACACCGGCATGTTCGGCGGCAACTCGAACTGGCGAGGACCGGTCTGGATGCCGGTAAACGCCATGATCATCCGGGCGCTCTACAATTTCTATCTCTACTACGGCGACAATTTTAAAATTGAATGCCCCACCGGGTCCGGCAGGATGATGAACCTTTTCGAGGTCTCCAAGGAGATTGCGGATCGACTGAGCCGAATCTTTCTGCGGGACGAGCGCGGCCGGCGCCCGGTGTATGGAGGCACGGAAAAGTTCCAATCCGATCCCCACTGGCGCGACCACGTTCTGTTCTATGAATACTTTCACGGGGACAACGGGGCGGGCCTGGGCGCGAGCCATCAGACCGGCTGGACCGGGGTCGTGGCGAGGATGATCCAGATGTACGGGTTGATGGACGCCAAGCAGGCCCTGGAAGGGGGCAAACGGGCTATGTTCAAAGAAAAGCACGAAAGGAACGTATGAATACCTGGCGGAAATATCCGGTCATCTATGAGATCAATACCTGGGTCTGGCTGAGTGAGTTGAGCCGGACACATCGGAAGCCCTTGACCCTGGCCACGGTGCCCGATCAGGAATGGGATGCTCTGGCCGCTCACGGCTTTGACGCGGTCTGGTTCATGGGCGTGTGGGAGCGGAGCCCTGCCGGCATCGCCATTTCGATGAAGAACGAGGGGCTGCTTGAAGATTTCAGGAGAGCCCTCCCTGATTTTTCGCCGGAGGACAATGTCGGTTCGCCATATTGTGTGAGGCGCTACGTCGTGGATGAGCACCTGGGAGGACCGATAGGGCTTGCCGTAGTCAGAAAGAAGCTGGCCGAGAGGGGCCTGCGACTGATCCTGGATTTTGTCCCGAACCACGTGGCGCCGGATCATCCCTGGGTCACGGAGCATCCGGACTATTTCATCCAGGGCAGCAGCGACGATCTGGCACAGAAGCCTGGCGAGTTTTTCCAGGCCGGCGGCAAGGTCCTGGCCCTGGGAAGAGATCCGTACTTTGCGCCCTGGCCCGATGTGGCGCAGCTCAACGGGTTTCATCCGGGATTGCGCAAGGCGATCATCGAGACCGTGGGATCTATTGCCGGGCAATGCGACGGTATGCGCTGCGATATGGCGATGCTGCTCATGACGCCCATCTTCGAGCGCACGTGGGGGCACCGCGGCGGGCCGCGTCCGGAGAAAGAATATTGGCCGGAGGTGATCCAGGGGGTGCGGAAACGGTACCCCGATGTCCTCTTCATCGCTGAGGCCTATTGGGACAAGGAATGGGAACTGCAGCAACAGGGATTCGATTACTGCTACGACAAGCGGCTGTACGACCGGCTGGAACACGACCCTGCGGAACAGGTCCGGCTCCATCTGTGCGCCGATCTGGCCTACCAGGAAAAACTGGTCCGGTTCATCGAGAACCACGACGAGCCGCGTGCCGCAGCGACATTCTCTTTGGAGAAAGAGCGAGCGGCCGCGATCACGACGTCAACCTTGCAAGGGGCCAGACTATTTCACGAAGGACAATTCGAGGGGCGTCGCGTGAGACTCCCGGTGTTTCTACGCCGCCGTCCAGAGGAAATCCCGGACAGGAGTCTTCAGGGATTCTACAAATCCCTCCTTCAAATTCTCCGCAGCACAGATGTCAGGGACGGGGAGTGGACACTGTGCGAACGGACCGGCTGGCCGGACAATGATAGCTACCTGAATGTGGTCGCCTGGTGCTGGCACAAAGGAGCGGACCGTCACCTGATCGTCGTGAATCTTTCAGGAGTTCGTTCCCAGACGATGGTCAGGCTGCCGTGGGGAGATCTCGCCGGCCGTTCCTGGCGGTTGAGCGATCCGCTGGAGAAGACGGTCTATGATCGAGCGGGCGACGAACTGCAGACATCGGGCTTTTACGCGGACCTGGAGCCCTGGGGCTATCACGTTTTTCAATGCGAGCGCAGTTGATCGAGTCGGATCAGGATGGCGGGTCTAACGAGAGGGGCTTCGATGGAATGGCAGTCGATTGTCGGTTTTCTGGCAGGATTCGGCACCACCTTTGCTGCCGCCCCCGATTTGATCGCGATGTTCAAACGAGGGAGCTCCAAAGGCATGAATCCAACCATGGCAGGCATGATGGGCACGTTTCAAATCGTATGGGTGTATTACGGGATTTTGATCGATTCGATGCCGGTAGTGATATGGAATATTATCGCGGTGGGTATCAATTTCCTCATGGTGGGCGCGTTTTTTTACTTTGTCCGCAAGGAGAAAATGGGCCAACCTGAGGCAAGGGCTAACGGGTAAAGAGCCTGTCTGGATTCCGGCGCAGACATTGCTGGGGACAGGGCGTCATGACTGAAGAAACCCGATCTGCCGGCGAGTCAGCGGCCGGAGGTCCGGTCCATGGGTGGCGCGCGGCCATTCCCCCGGCGCAATGGCTTGCTTTATATCAGCCAAAGTGGCTGGCGCAAGACGCCATTGCCGGCGTGACCCTCGCTGCCTATGGCATTCCGGTCTCACTCGCCTATGCGTCGCTCGCCGGGCTGCCGCCGCAATACGGCATTTACTGCTATTTGGTCGGCGGACTGTTCTACGCGCTGTTCGGCTCCTCGCGCCAGCTTGCGATCGGGCCCACCTCGGCGATCTCGATGCTCGTCGGGGTCACGGTCGCCGGCATGGCACAGGGCGACCTGGGACGCTGGGCGTCCATTGCGGCGTTGACTGCGCTGGTCATGGCCGCCATGTGTGTGCTCGCGTGGCTGCTGCGATTGAGTTCCCTGGTCAACTTCATCAGCGAAACTATCCTGCTCGGCTTCAAGGCCGGCGCGGCCCTCATGATCGCCTTGACCCAGTTGCCCAAGTTGTTCGGGGTCCAGGGTGGCGGGGAGCATTTCTTCGAGCGCATCGTCATCCTTGGCGGCCAGCTCCCCGATACCAACCTTGCTGTGTTGGCGTTCGGTCTTGTCGCGCTCGCCTTGCTGCTGCTGGGCGAAAAGCTGCTGCCAAGCCTCCCGGTCGCGCTCTTCGTGGTGGTGATTTCCATCATCGTATTATCGGTCACTCCGCTGGGTGATCTCGGTTTCAAAGTCGTCGGCGCGCTGCCGCAGGGCTTGCCGGACTTCCACGCGCCGGGCCTGCGTGTGCGCGATGTGGATGGCGTGATTCCGCTGGCGTTTGCGTGCCTCTTGCTGGCCTACGTGGAAAGTGTTTCCGCTGCACGCACCCTGGCGCACAAGAACGGCTACGAAATTGATCCGCGCCAGGAACTACTCGGCCTGGGCGCGGCGAATCTGGCTGCGGCGTTCTGCCAGGCCTACCCGGTGGCGGGCGGCCTGTCGCAGTCATCGGTGAACGACAAGGCCGGCGCCAAAACGCCGCTCGCGCTGGTGTGGGCCTCGGTGACGATCGGCCTGTGCCTGATGTACCTGACGGGGTTGCTGAGCAACCTGCCCAATGTCGTGCTCGCGGCCATCGTGCTGGTGGCCGTCAAGGGACTGATCGACATCGGTGAATTGCGCCACCTGTGGCGGGTAAGCCGGTTCGAATTCGGCGTAACGATGGTCGCTTTCGCCGGGGTGCTGCTGCTGGGCATCCTGAACGGCGTGGTGGTTGCGGTCGTGGTGTCGATTTTGTTGATCATACGGCGTGCCGCGCACCCGTATGTGGCTTTTCTCGGCCGCATTCCCGGCACCCGGATTTACTCCGACATCGAGCGCCATCCGGACAACGAGGCCGTTCCTGGTGTGCTGGTGTTTCGCGTTGAGGCTGCGCTGTTGTACTTCAACGTCGAGCACGTGCGTGCTGACGTCTGGCAGAAAATCCGTTCGACCACCGGGGCGCTGAAGCTGGTGATATGCGATCTATCCACTTCACCCGTCGTCGACCTGGCCGGTGCGCGAATGCTGGCAACGTTGTACGCGACACTCGAAGCGATGGGGATACGCCTTCGGCTCGTCGCAGCACATGCGGCGGTGCGTGATATTCTGCGCGCCGAAGGATTGGAGGAACGCGTCGGCCACTTAGGCCGCAGGATCTCGGTGGCCGATGCTATCGACGAGCTACAAGGCGGCACTGGAGCTGGGGCCCCGGCGGCTCAGATCACGCAGGCCAAGTCGCGCCCGGGCCAGGCCCGCTCCCAAGAACCGTGAAACGTAAAACGAGGGCCAGCATCAGAGCTACAGCTTCGCATTTGGTCGCATCACTTCATGCCGGCCAGTATTTCCGTCAGCACCTCGTTCCCAAAGTCCACGCGAACTTGGCTAGGGGTCAATCTTGGTGATCTTCGATCCCTGCAGTCCGAGCCCCGCCATCAACCCCTTCTGGCTGAAAATGAATGCGTAGACATCGCTCCGGCCGCTCGTCGTGGTCAGGCTCTTCGCCGCGCCGGCATCCATCACGACAATGCTCGGGCCCACACCGACCTCCCAGCCGTCACTCTTGTCGAGATAGGCAAGTGCCTCGTCGTTCATGAAAAACAGGACATACCCGAACGTTTGGACTCCTGCCTGCAGGCCGTAGGAGGCCGCCATAGTGTCGTAATAGCCGACTGTCGTTGCGTTCTTTCGGAGCGCGCCCTTGCCGTAATAGGCGCCCACAATAAATCCTCCTTTGACGATGCCAGGAAATACCAGGATGCCTTTGGCCTCCTTCCGAAAGAGCTCGGCCTCCGGTGTGGTTTTATACAGCTTCTTCAATGCACTATCCACGTCGCGGTCAATCTGAGCCGCTTCAGGCGATTTGCCGGCCGCCGTTGCAGAGAAAGGCTGGAAGGCAGCGAGCGCAAGTATCACACACATGATCCCGGTTATCGCTCTTGTCTTCATTGTCGTCTCCTTGTGAGGATGAGGCGCACTTCTGATGTCGCAGTGATCAACTCAGGTGTTCAGGCGTCAACCTCCTGGCCCGTCCCGCCTTTCCCGCCCGTCGCGCTCTTCGCGCTTGTCGTGCGATTGCAGCAGAAACGTATATGAATTGGGCGGGCTAGGGAGGTTTCATTGCTTGGGAACGTCCAGCCGCAGTTCGCTTCGTGTTTTCTCTCCTGCTGCTCGCTGTTGCTCGACCAGCGTATATGCCACGTAGTATTTGTAGATGTTGGCCACGTAGGTCACCGTCTCTTCCCCGATCCGTTTCGCGGCGATGACCTCGACGTTGTTGAACCAGACGTTTGGATCGAGCCCCTGCTTTTCGGCTTCTTTCCGGAGTTTCTGGACGCGGCCGGGCCCGGCGTTGTATGCGGCAAATGAAAAGAGGGTCTTGTTGCGCGCGTCCATCGGCTCGCTCCCGAAGAACTCATTCCGCATCATGCTGATGTACTTGACGCCGGCGTGGATGTTGGGTTCCAGTTGCGAAACGTCGCCGGTGTTCATCTCCTTGCCGGTGGCCGGCATCAGCTGCATCACGCCGATCGCGCCGACGTCGCTCTTGGCGTTCTGATCAAGCAGGGATTCCTGATAGCCCTGTGCCATCATGAGCAGATAGTCCATGCCATACTGGGCTCCGTATTTTCGAAAGAACTCGACTGTCGCCTGGTACTTCTTGATCTCGTCGGACGACGTCGCGGATTTTACGACCCGTGGGCTGCCGGTGTACTTCTTGACCAGCGCCTTTCCGAAGTCGGTTTTCTGGCCATAGTTCTTCGCGAATGTGGCGATCTCCGCCTTCAGCTTCGGATTGTCTTTGCGGATCATCCAGGCGATGTCGCCTCCCTTGTGCACCTCCAGGTCTTCCCGGGGCTTGAGCTTCTTGAAAACTTTTGCCCACAGCAGTGCCTGATACCGGTTGACGACGATGGTGCCGACGAGTCCCGCATGGACCATTTCCAGCAGGTCGTCGTCCTGCAGATCCTCCGGCGCGGCTTTGAGGATGACCGGTGGCCTTTGCTCTTTTGCGAAACGCTCGTTGAGATCTTCGAGATGAGTCCAGTAGCTCGACGATTTGCGGACGAACACTTCCTTGCCGGAAAGATCGTCGATCGAGGCTAATTCGGGCGACGCTGGTCCCGTCACCACGATTTGCCTGACGCCGCGGAAGAACGGCTCGCCAAAATCTATCTGTTCGAGGCGTTCCGGCGTGACCGTCAAGATACCGGCGGCGATGTCGCCGCGGCCTTCCAACAGTCCCGATATGAGCTGGTCGGGCCTCGTCGGGATAATGGTCACAAAAATGCGGATATGCTTTCCCTGTGTCTTGTATTTTTCGTTGATTTCTTTTTCGAAAGCCTTGAGGAGCTCATATTCGACACCGGTTTGCCGGGCGCCATTGAGCCAGTACGACGTGCGGGAGGGTGCAACCAAAGCGCGAATGACGCGGCGCTTGACCATCCCATCGAGGTCCCCTGTCCAGGGCTTGAAGACAGGGGCTTGTGCCAGCTCATGTTTCTTCGATGGTTGTTGATCCTGCGCGAAGGCGGGCAGGGCTAGGGAGGTACAGACGCACAGGATGCCCAGTAGAAAATGCTTCATGGAATCTCCTCGTTTGTGCTGGTCTGTTTTGTCTATCTGGTCTATCTCGTCTGTCCGGTCTTTCTTGTTTATTTAGTTTGAACCAGACTAACCGGATAGACCAGACAGACGAGATAGACCAGATGAACCAGACCAACTACAGAGGGAGGCGAGGCTATCATTCGCCGGTTTACGAGGTCAAGGAAGTAGAAGTAGTGGAGAGTGAGGGAGAGACCTTCGGTTCGAATATCTCTGATGGGCGGGGGTTTTTATTTGATGTCGTTCATCTCTTAGAGTAGATTCCAGCCACATAAAGCGCTCGTATAGTAACCCGGAATCTGGACATGCCCCCAATTGTTGTGCAGAACGAGAAACTCCTGCCTTACATGACGGACCATTATGATCCGGCGCGGCTGAGACAGCTCCGGCGTTTTCTTGAGCGTCAAGGCACGTTCAAGTTCGCTCCGCTTCGCACGCACTTGTTTCCTGCTGCCATCGTCACTCGTTCAACCAGCCGGAGCGGATACCAGCATGTCTGGGTCCGGGATAACGTCCATGTGAGTCATGCCTTGTATGTCTCTGGCCGCCCGCGTGCCGCTGCGCAAATCATGTCCGCCCTGATACAGTTCTTCGCCCGGAACCGACACCGGTTTGAGGACCTCATCCAGGGGAGAGCCAAGAGTGCCGATCCCATGTCCCGCCCTCATGTCCGTTTCAATGGCGCCACCCTTCAGGAGTCTCGAGAAACGTGGGCCCATGCGCAGAACGATGCGCTCGGCATTTTTCTGTGGATGTACTGCAGGCTCGCCTGCGAAGGGATCTTGAAGCCGCCACCTCATGAGGTAGAGACACTGTCGCTCTTCCCGCGTTATTTTGAGGCCATTCGCTATTGGGCGGACGAGGACAGTGGGCATTGGGAAGAAGGACGGAAGATCGAAGCCTCAAGTATCGGAGCGGTGGTGGCCGGGCTGGCAAAGCTTCGAGCGTTCTTATCTGATGGACGCGCAGGCGCGGCTCTCAAGGACCGGAGTTCGCGGGTCTCCGACACCTTTCTGAGCAGGCTGGAGCGACGTGGACGAAACGAGCTCAAGAGGATTCTGCCTCATGAATGTGTCCAAACGTCTTCGACGAAGAAGCGACGATACGATGGCGCGCTCTTATTTCTCGTCTACCCCCTTGAGGTCGTTGGAGAGGCGATGCGGGGTCGTATTCTCAAGGACATTGCCGGGAGTCTGGAGGGTCCGTACGGAATCAAGCGGTACATCGGTGATTCCTATTGGGCTGCCGACTACAAGGAGAAATTAGACCCGACGCAACGCACGGTCGATTTCAGCGACAGGGTTGAGATGAGAAATAAACTCCTTGCACCGGGGCAGGAGGCTCAATGGTGTCTGTTCGATCCCATCATGTCGGCTGCGTACGGCCGAAGATACCAACGTACCGCAAGGAGAGGGGATCTCACCCTACAGACCTACTACTTCAATCGTTCGCTTGGCCAGCTCACGGGGAAGGTCAAGGGCATTCAAGAATTCCAATGCCCGGAGGCCTACTATCTGGAGAGAGGAAGATATGTACCTAATGACCAAACGCCTCTCTTGTGGACACAAGCGAACCTGCTCGTGGCTCTAAAGCTGATGGAAAAGAGTCTATCTGCCTGAGGGAAAAACATGAGTGGGCGCACGTTTGTCCATTCTCCTCCGTCCTGCTTTTCCCGCCCATTCTCGCCCGTCTCGCTTGAGTCAGACATCGCCATCTGGGATTCTTCCACTGTTGCATTTCGCCGCACTCTCCTGCTATCAATTGTCGTATAATTCCCCGCAAACGTAGGCAGGACTGGGTGCGATCGTCATCTCCATTGCCGAATCACTCAGTGAATCTATGTTTACTGAGACTGTGTTGTGTTTGTCTAAATTGGCATCGGAGTTGCTGAATTACCTAACGGGAGTTGCGAAAAGAGGCTGTTCAAAAGTTTTGACACCTCTGATGCGAATCAACGAGTGAGGAAACGTCAATGGTCCATCAACAGAGTAGTGTAAGTCTGCCTAAAGCGGCAGCGTCGTTCTGGTTGTTGATCCTGTTGGCGTTGACGCTCGTTCACTGCAAAGGCGAGACCGCTTCTGCCCCACCAGCTCCCGTGCCCCAGGTCCAGGTCGCCGAAGTGATACAGAAAGATGTGCCGATTTTCTCCGAGTGGGTCGGTACCACGGACGGCCTCGTGAATGCGGAAATCCGGTCGCAAGTCACCGGTTATTTATTGAAGCGGGACTATCGGGAAGGTGGGGCAGTTAAAAAAGGCGACGTCCTGTTTCAAATTGATCCGCGAAAGTTTCAAGCCGCCCTCGAGCAGGCTGCGGGTGACTTCAAGCGGGCGCAGGCGCAGCTCACCAAGACGAAGCTCGATGTGGCTCGGAACCAGCCGCTGGCAAAGGAAGGCGCGATCAGTCTGAAGGAGTTCCAAGACTCCGTGCAGGCCAATCAGGCCGCGGGGGCTGCCGTAGAATCCGCCAAGGCGGCGGTGGATCAGGCGAAGCTGAACCTGGAATGGACGAAAGTCCTTGCGCCGATCAACGGAGTTGTGGGCATTGCCAAGGCGCAGGTCGGTGATCTGATTGATGCCAACAGCGCGTTGACGTCGATGTCTACTCTCGATCCGATCCGGGTGTATTTTCCGATCAGCGAGCAGGAATACCTCAAGCTCTCAGGGCTGATGACGGAGCGTTATCAGGAGACGCAGGATCCCACGATAGCGCGTAAAGATGCCCGCATCGAAATGGTGCTCAGCAACGGCGAAATCTATCCCCACAAGGGATGGTTCTTCCTCGCGGACCGGCAAGTGGATGTGAAGACCGGCACGATCCGCGTCGCCGCTCTGTTTCCCAACCCCGGGAACGTGATGCGACCGGGCCAGTACGCGAAGGTCCGCGCCTCCGTTACGGTTCGTCAGGGCGCCCTGCTGGTCCCCCAGCGCGCCGTGAGCGAACAGCAGGGCAGCTACCAGGTTGCAGTCGTCACGCCGGAGAACAAGGTGGAGACTCGGCCGGTGACCGTCGGCGAACGCATCGGCTCCCAGTGGATCATTGCGCAGGGACTCAAGCCCGGAGAGAAGGTAGTCGTCGAGGGCCTCCAGAAACTGAAAGCCGGGGATTCCATCCGCCCCCTTCCGTTCGAAACGGAACCGCAGACAGCACCGGATGCGCCTGCCGCGCAACCGGAGCCCTCTTCGAAGGACAACTGATGGCCAGGTTCTTCGTCAATCGCCCGATCGTGGCGATCGTTATTTCGATCCTGATGACGGTGATCGGCATCGTCGCCATGGTCCAGCTTCCCATCGCACAATTTCCTAACATTGCGCCGCCGGAAATCCAGTTGAGCGCCACTTACGTGGGCGCGGACGCCGTCACGCTTGAGCAGTCGGTTGCCACGCCGATCGAGCAGCAGATGCAGGGCGTGGACAACATGATCTACATGTATTCGATCAACGCCAGCAACGGACAGACGAAGCTGTACGTGGACTTCGACGTGACGACGAAGCCGAACGACGACCAGATCCTGTCGCAGATGCGCTACACACAGGCTGAATCCAAGTTGCCGCAGGAAGTGCGGAACTATGGCGTCACGATCAAAAAGTCCACTACCAGCCCGCTGGCGCTCTTTTCGCTCTACTCCCCCAACGGGACCTACGACAACATCTGGCTGACCAATTACGCCAACATCAATATCAACGATCCCATGGCGCGCGTGCCGGGCATCGGGCAGGTCACGATCTTCGGCGCCGGGGAATACGCGATGCGGTTTTGGGTGCGGCCGGACGTGCTGGCCAAGCTGAACATCACGGTGCCAGAGATTCTGGACGCGGTGAAGAAGCAGAACACCGTCAACCCGGCTGGGCAGGTCGGCGCCGAGCCCGTGCCGCCCGGACAGGAATTCACCTATACCGTGCGGGCCCAGGGCCGGTTGCTCACCAAGGAGGAGTTCGAGGCGATCGTCGTGCGGGCAAATATCGACGGATCCCTGGTGCGGCTGAAGGACGTCGCGAGGGTTGAGCTGGGGGCCCAGTCCTATAGCCAGATCGGCCGAATGAACGGCAAGTCCTCCGCCCTCATCGCCATTTACCAACTGCCAGGCTCAAACGCGATCGATGCGATGGATCGGGCGACGAAGCTGATGAAGGATCTGAAGCAGCGGTTCCCGGCCGACCTGGACTACGTGACGTCGCTCGATACCACCCTCTCGGTGCGGGAGGGCATCAATGAGATTGTGCACACCCTCTTCGAAGCCCTGGTCCTCGTGATCATCGTCGTCTATATTTTTCTCCAGGGCTGGCGCGCCACGTTGATCCCGTTGTTGGCAGTGCCGGTATCGCTGGTGGGCACCTTCATGCTGTTTCCGATGCTCGGCTTCTCGATCAACACCCTGTCCCTCTTCGGTCTCGTGCTCGCCATTGGCTTGGTCGTGGACGACGCGATCGTGGTGGTCGAAGCCGTGGAGCACCTGATTGAAAAGGGCCTCTCACCCAAGGACGCGACGCTCAAGGCCATGGAACAGGTCTCAGGGCCGGTCGTGGCCATTGCGCTGATCCTGGTCGCGGTGTTCGTGCCGACTGCCTTTATTCCGGGCATTACCGGCCGGCTGTACCAGCAGTTCGCCGTCACCATCGCCGTGTCGGTCGTCATCTCGGCCTTCAACGCGCTCACGCTCAGCCCCGCCCTCGCGGCCTTGTTGTTACGGCCGAAGAAACCGGCGCGAGGTCCGCTCGGTTGGTTCTTCGGATGGTTCAACCGGGGGTTTGGCCGTGTGACGGACGGATATGTGAGTATCTGCGGCTCTCTGATTCGTAAAGCCGGCCTCTCGATGCTCTTTCTCCTCTTGGTCAGCCTCGCGACCGGCTGGTTCGGCTCGCAACTGCCGTCCGGATTCCTGCCGCTTGAAGACCAGGGGTACTTGTATTTGAACGTACAGTTGCCGACGGCGGCGTCCCTTCAACGCACGAATGAGGTCTGTAAAGAGATCGAGGCGATATTGAAAGAGACGCCCGGCGTGCAGTACGTTTCGACGGTTGTCGGGTTCAGCCTCTTGAGCACGGTCACGTCTACATACAATGGGTTTATGTTTGTGACGCTCGCGCCGTGGGATGAACGTAAGAAGCCGGAGGAGAAACTGCAGTCGATCTACCGTACCATCAATGAGAAGCTGGGCGAGTTGTCCGGGGCGCAGGCCTTCGTCTTCCCGCCGCCGGCCATCCCGGGTGTCGGCACCTCGGGCGGCGTCTCATTCATCCTCGAGGACCGCGCCGGCAAGGAGGTGGCTTTTCTGGCCCAGAACACGCTGACCTTCATGGAGGCGGCGCGTAAGCGCCCGGAAATTGCCAAGGTGAATACCACCTTGCTCGCCAGTGTCCCGCAAGTGTTCGCGAGAGTGGACCGTGAGAAAGCCCTGAAGCAGGGAGTCAACCTCGGCGACGTGTACCAGACGCTGCAGGCCTTCATGGGCGGCGTGATGATCAACTACTTCAACCGGTTCGGCCGCGTGTGGCAGGTCTATCTGCAGGCCGACGGCGAGTTCCGGACCATGCCCGAGAATGTCGGCCAGTTCTACGTGAAGAATGTAACGGGCGAGATGGTACCGCTCTCCACTCTGGTCTCCATGGAGACCGTAGAGGGGCCGGAGTTTACGATGCGGTTCAATGGCTATCGGGGCGCTCAGTTGTTCGTCTCGGCTGCAACGGGCTACAGTTCCGGCCAGGTGATGCAGGCGCTTGAAGAGGTGTTCAAGGAGACTATGCCTGTTGAGATGGGCTACGATTACATTGCCATGTCTTTTCAGGAAAAGGTGGCGGCTGAGGGCGTGCCGGCCAGCGTCATATTCGGATTTTCTCTGCTCTTCGTCTTTTTGATTCTCGCGGCGCAGTACGAGAGCTGGGCTCTCCCGTTCAGCGTACTTATCGGAACCCCGATCGCCGTGTTCGGCGCGTTCGGTACGTTATATCTCTTCAAGCTGGTGGCGCCACAAGCGAGCGAAAACGACGTGTTCGTCCAGATCGGTCTCGTGATGCTGATCGGTCTCTCCGCCAAAAACGCGATCCTGATCATCGAGTTCGCGAAGGAGGAATACGCACAGGGCAAGAGCATCACGGACGCCGCCCTGTCCGCCGCCAAGCTGCGGCTGCGCCCGATTCTCATGACGGCCTTTGCATTCATCCTCGGGGTGGTGCCGCTGATTCTCTCGTCGGGGGCCGGCGCGCACGCGCGCATCCTCCTCGGCCTCGCGGTGTTCGGCGGGATGACGGCGGCAAGCGTGATCGGCATCTTTCTGGTTCCGGTCTCCTACTATGTGGTGGAGACGTTGGTGCATCTCGGCGGGAAACACGAGAGGCCAAAACCGGGCGGGCCTGCGCCAGGGGCTCCCAAGAAGACCGGCGACGGGGAACTCTCCCATCCGACCCTGCGGCCGGCGCTGTCGCCAACCCCTGTACCTGATGGCGGAAGTTACGGAGGAGGGCATTGAGATGAATCGGAAGCGAGACGTGCGGGAAGGAAGCGCGAAAGAGCGAGAAAGGCGAGACACCGCATAGGCTATCGAGGGCTGTCTGTGCCCGTCACGCGATTCTCGCTAGCCTCGTCCTGTTCACAGGTGTGGCATTTTTGCTACAGGGCTGCATGATGGGCCCGGACTACAAACGGCCTGAGACGCCGCAAGCCGAGTCCTGGCGAGTGACGGCCGCCACCTCAGAATCCATGGCAAACCTGCCCTGGTGGGAATTGCTCAAGGACGAGACGTTGCAGCAGTTGATCCGCACCGCCCTGATGGAGAATCTGGACCTCCAGATCGCCACCGCCAACATTGATGAATTTCAGGCCCAGTATACGATTTCCAAGTTCGATCTCATCCCCTCCTTCTCCTACCAAGGCACCGCCTTCGGTTTTCGGAACACGAACACCTCGGCTTTCCCGATCGGGGGTGGTGCGATTCCAGAGAGTCAGAAAAACGGGTTGTCGATCAACCGTGAAGCCATCGGCGTCGGCCTCAAGTGGGAACTGGATCTGTGGGGACGCATCCGCCGCTCGATCGAGGCGTCTCGCGCCCAATTGCTGTCGAAACAGGAAAATCAACGGGTCGTGATCTTGAGTCTGGTCAGTGGTGTCGCGGAGAGCTACTTCGACCTCCGTTCCCTGGACCTTCAGATAGATATCGCCAAGCGGACGGTGAAGGCCTGGGAGGAGTCGGTCCGAATCTCAAAGCTTCGCTATCAGCAGGGCGACATACCCAAGCTTGACTTGGATCGGTTCATGGCGGAGCGTGCCGGCGCGGCCGCCCAACTGGCCGACCTGGAACGACAGGTCGTCCAGCGGGAGAACCAGATCAGCGTGCTGCTGGGACGCAAGCCCTCGGCGGTTCCGCGTGGACGGCTGCTCATCGAGCAGCCCGTGCCTACGGACGTGCCGCCCGGCCTGCCCTCCGAGCTGCTCCAGCGGAGGCCTGACATTATGATGGCCGAGCAGAGTCTGATGGCCGCGTCGGCCAACATCGGCGTGGCGCAGGCGGCTCGGTTTCCTCAACTGTCGCTCACCGGCGATATGTCCGCAAATAGTCTCACGGTGAGTTCGAGCTCCAGCAAGCCCTTTGCGGCCTTCACGGGCCAGGCTTCGCTGACCGGACCGATCTTCAACGCGAGCGCGCTCGGCTACCAGGTGAAGGTCGCCGAGGCGCAGGGCAACCAGGCCATTGCACAATATCTCAAGACGATCCTACAGGCGTTTCAGGAAGTCGAAGACTCGCTGATCAGCGTGCAGAAAACCCGCGAGCAGCGCGAGGCGCTGGAGCAGCAGGTGGAGGCGTTACAGTCCGCGTTGCGGCTGGCCGACCTGCGTTACCAGGGCGGCCGCGCCAACTATCTTGACGTACTGACCGCCCAGCGCGACCTGTTCAATGCGGAGCTGTCTCTGGCTCGGACGCGCCGTAATCAGTTGGTCTCGGTCGTTCAGCTCTATAAAGCTCTTGGAGGAGGGTGGTCTCCTGTCCCTGCCGCGCCCGGGCAGGCGACCGAAGGGACGCGTGGGGAAACCGCCAAACCGGTCGAATCACAGAGGGTGAGGTCCGTTGATCGGTAGCGGTGGCATCAGCGAGAGGGGCGAGAGGGGATGTGGGATACGGGATGCGCGCTTTGAATCCCGGATCACGTGTCCCGGATCGCGAATCGCATATCCCGTATCCCGCGACTCGGAACCCGCATCAATAATGCTGGCTAGTGAGAAGACAGGGAGAGTCTGTATGTGGCCGCTCATGGCAGCTCGAAGAGGCGCGTTGACAAGTAGTGGTGACGGTATTCGGCAGGGGACTGGACGGGGTTGCCGTGGCCCAGGGCTTTTGGTCGCCCTGCTGGGGATAGTCGTGATGGCAGGCTGCGCCAAAACCCTGGTTGACTCTCAATATGAGAGCGCCAGATGGAACCTCCAGCGGCCTTCTGAGATTTATGTCTACGACTTTGCCGTGACCAGAGAACAGGTACATGAAAATGCGGGTTTCCTCCAGGGAACCATCAATGATTTTTCGGACACGACGACATATAAACACGAGGGAGAAATCATAGGAGAGGTTCGTACAGTCGCGGGCGACGAACTGGTCACAGGGATCCAGAATCTCGGATTGCCGGCTCGGCGAGTTCCCAGCAACACCCTGTTGCCGAAGGGCGCGCTGGGCATTATCGGACAATTTCTCGACGTGGATGAGGGCAACAAGGGAGCGCGGTTGGTCATTGGGTTTGGTAAAGGACAGTCGAAGGTGGACATTCGCGTTCAGCTCTATGGGTATGGGTTGGATCAGTCCAGCAGAGAACCAGAGACCGAGGCTTCGAAGCTGCTGGAATTCGACACTCATGCCGACAGCGGGTCCATGCCTGGCGCCATCGTTACTGGTCCGGCCGGCGCTGCTGCTGCGGGAGGCCTGACGGTCGGCGTCGCTGCGGCGAACATCGGTGTGGGTGCCATTAAGAGCTATCGCTCTGCTATGGGACAGATGACGAGTCGTAGTATCGAGCAGGCCGTGAACTTTCTGTCCGAGTATTTTTTCCGGCATGGCTGGATCAGGCCAGGCAAAGTGACGCATGCAGACCGGCCTTAGCTCGCATTGCGAGCGATGCGCGACGAGCGGGAAAGACGGGCCGAAGGCGAAAGTGTTCGGAACTTCGAACTCCGACCTTCTGTCTTCAGACCGCGCCAGTGGCAGCTTTTCCAGCCAGGCTCGCCCGTCGCGAGTGGCTTAAGGGGTTGAATAGGCTCTGTCTGGTTATTTTAATATCTAAAGCTCAACCGGTTGATCTGGTTAGTCTGGTTCAACCAAACAAACGAAACAGACCAGACTTATGAAGTCGCTTGCGTTGACTGCCTGTCATGAATGCGATCTCTTGCAACGGGAGCCGATCCTCCCGCCGGGCGGTGTCGCCTGTTGCCCGCGCTGCGGCGCCGTGCTCTTTCGTGACATCCCTGACAGTATCGATCGCGGACTCGCCTTTACGCTCGGGGCGGCGTTCCTGTTCATCATTGCCAATGTGTTTCCGATCGTCGGCTTAGAGGCGGCGGGAATTAAAAATGCGACGAGTCTCTATGGGGCGGTCGAGACCATCTGGAAGAATGATATGGAAGGCGTGGCCGCACTGGTGTTCATCACAACCATTCTGATCCCTGCCCTAGAACTGTCTCTGATGCTGTATGTGCTCTTGCCGTTGAAGCTGGGGCAGATGCCACAGGGGTTGGCGCCGATTCTCAGGATCTTGCAATCGGTGCGGCCGTGGAGCATGACGCAGGTGTTCATTCTCGGCGTGCTCGTTGCGCTGGTGAAACTCGTGCACCTCGCGCATGTCGTGCCGGGAATCGCTCTCTGGTCGTTCGGGGGCCTCATTCTCTTACTCACGGGCGCCATCGCTTCGTTCAATGTGCATGAACTGTGGAGCATGGTGAAGGAGGAGCGAGTGAACGAGTCGGCTGTCACGGCAAGCCAGTTGGGATTGTGCACCTGCCATGGGTGCGGCAGCTTATCGCGGCTGGTTGCCGGAAGCCACGATGTGCGCTGCCGGCGGTGCGGCGCCGCGCTTCATCTACGCAAGCCCGACAGTATCGCGCGGACATGGGCCCTGCTCATTGCCGCCTATATTCTTTACGTGCCGGCGAACGTCTTGCCGATGATGCGTACAGGGTCGCTGTTCGGCGCTCAATCCGACACCATCATGAGCGGTGTCGTGTACCTCTGGCACTCGGGTTCGTGGCATATCGCTTTGGTGGTGTTCATTGCGAGCATCGTGGTGCCCCTTGCAAAAATGCTGTCCCTCACCTATCTTCTCATCTCGGTCCAACTGGGTTGGACACATCGGTCGCTGGAACGTACGAAACTGTATCGGATTCTTGAATTCGTCGGCCCCTGGTCGATGCTGGATGTGTATGTGGTCTTGATTCTTGTGGCGCTCGTCCAACTGAAAGGGCTGGCGTCGATTCAACCGGGCCTGGCGGTGGCAGCGTTCGGCGCCGTGGTGGTCTTGACGATGTTTGCCGCGATGGCGTTTGACCCGCGGCTGCTTTGGGAACCCAAAGAGGCGCATCATGTTTGAAGGATCGCGCGGACCTGATCTCACGGACATTCCGTCGGCGGTCGCCAAGCCTAAGCGGAAGTCGTCGCCTCAGCTCATCTGGCTGATTCCGATCGTGGCCGTATTGATCGGAGGCTGGCTGGCAGTCAAAACGATTCTCGAGAAAGGGCCCACGGTCACGGTCACCTTCAAGACGGCGGAAGGCATCGAGGCCGGCAAGACCAAAGTCAAGTATAAGAACATCGATATCGGCGAGGTGAAATCCGTCGGTTTCTCCAAGGATCTCGAGCGCGTCGTGGTGAAAGCGGAGATGCAAAAGGGAGTCGAACCTCATCTCGTAGAGGATGTCAGGTTCTGGATCGTCAAGCCTCGGATCTCGGGCGGGCAGGTGTCGGGGCTCGGGACGCTCTTCTCCGGGTCCTACATCGAGATGGATCGCGGCGAATCCTCGACCAAGCGGGAGGAATTCGAAGGCCTGGAAGTGGAGCCGTTCAACACCGACGATGTACCGGGCCGCCAGTTCGTCCTCCATGGCAAAGACCTCGGGTCGCACGACGTCGGGACGCCGGTCCTGTTTCGTCGCATTCGAGTAGGGAAGGTGTCGGTCAATCAATTGAACCCGGATGGCTCGGGCGTCACGGTGAAAATCTACGTCGAGTCGCCGTATGACAAGTTCGTGAACTCCAACACGCGCTTCTGGGACGTGAGCGGCATTGACATCACTGCCGATGCGTCGGGCGTCAAGGTCAATACCGAGGGCCTGATGTCTATCATGCTCGGCGGCTTGGCTTTCGAGGCGCCTGCCGGGTCAGAGGCGTTGCCCCCAGCCGACCCCGATACGGCCTTTACCCTGTTTCCAGACCGCGCCGCGGCCATGAAGCAGCCGGAGAGCGAGACGCTGGTGTTCACCATGTTTTTTGAGGAATCATTGCGCGGGTTGACGGTGGGGGCTCCCGTTGAGCTCAACGGAGTGGCGCTGGGTGAAGTGAAAAGCATCATGACGGGATTTGACCAGCAATTGGGACGATTCCGTTTCCCGGTTGATGTGGCGATCTACCCAGGACGTTTACGGGCGCTGAGCCGAGAAAGGCTGGAAGATCCGACTCCGGCCGTACAAAAGGCCCGGATCGACAAAATGGTTGAAGCGGGGTTTCGCGCGCAAATGAAGACCGGGAGTCTCCTGACCGGACAAATGTATATTACGTTCGACATGTTCCCCAACGCCGCTCCGGCGAAAATCAATTGGGCGACGAGCCCCCCGGAGTTCCCGACCCAGCCAGGCATGATGGTCGAATTGCAAGCCACCTTGATGAACCTCTCCAAGAAACTGGAAGAAATGCCGATTGGGCAGATCAGCGCAGATTTGCGCACAGCGCTTCAATCGCTGAACCGTACGTTGGTGGGCGCGGAGCAAATGGTGAAACGGATGGATAAAGAAGTCGCGCCGGCGGCCAAGTCCGCCTTGGACGACGCGCGGCGTCTCCTGAACACGACCGAACAGGCGTTGGCCTCCGATTCCCCGCTGCAGCAGGATCTCCGAACCTCGCTGCGGGACCTCTCGAGGGCCGCGCAATCGCTCCGCGAGCTGACCGAATTATTGGAGCGTCAACCTGAATCGTTGATTCGTGGGAAGAAGGAGAGCAAACGGTGAGATACGGATACCTGTGGTCGGCGGCTCTATTCCTGACGATCTCGTCGTTCACCGGCTGCTTCGGTTCGCCAAGAGAAACATACTATACACTCAGCACCGGCGTAACGGTCAATCCGGCCACTTCGGCAAGCGGCGAGTCTGCCTACAGCATTGCGGTGGGTCCCATCACGCTGCCGGAGGTCGTTGATCGTCCTCAGTTTGTGCTTCGAGTGGGGCCGAATGAAGTCACGTTCGTGGAGTTACATCGATGGGCCGGATCCCTCAAGACCGAAATTCCACGTATTATTGCAGACAATCTGGCTGCAGATTTGAACGTGAAACGAGTGGCGGCCTATCCGCAGAGTGCGGGGGATAATGCCAACTATCGTGTCCTTGTAGACATCCAACGATTCGACTCGACACTCGGAGAGTCGGTGACCATCGATGCCCTCTGGACCGTCAAGCGAGTTTCCGATGGAGTCCTGCAGACAGGTCGCTCGACGGTCAGGGAGTCCGGTAGGGGTGGAAGTTATGAGACAATGGTCGCTGCACACAGCCGTGCGTTGACGACGATCAGTCGCGAAATTGCTGAAGCCATCCGTTTCCTCAGTGCCCCACCTCAGAAATAACTCATTCCTGATTCAAGACTCGTAAGGACAATAACCAAGGGCGTTTCATGGAAGCGATGTCCTCCATTGTTGGAAAGCGCGTTGAGTACAAAGACCTGATTGGACAAACGACGCATTAAGCAACAGCCTCCTGGTGAATATAAACGTCAAGGGCGGGGGAGGCGTAAATAATCATCAGAGGTAAATCCATGTTTTTCCCATATGGTCGCGAAATGCTCCAACGATTGCCTATTAAACACTTTGACATATGAATACTGTTCATCTTTAAGCAAGTCGAGCCATGAAGCTCGAAGTGGGCGCCTCTTACTTGGTTCAACAATCTGATTGCTGAGGTACTTAAAGCACTCATAGGCCAGAAGATCTGCTGACTGCAATGGTGCCGTGTCCTTTCCGAGGAACGACCATCCGCCGAGACGTGACCTTTGACGGTACACTTCATCAGCGTAGGTCGCCTGGAACATCTGGGCAACTTGACGTTCCCCTTCAGTTCCAGTTTCAAAAACCCATTGAATGGGGTCGCAATGCTGCCTGGAGGACTTACTACACCACTGACCGATACCGACTAGACACGTATAAGCCAAAAAGCCGTACACACCGCATGCCCACTTCTTAAGTGGGTCATGTATGAATCGTTCAAAATCTTCCTTGATCACCATGCTAGCCACCGGAGTTTTCGTACGCCTCTTAATGATCTGCTGGAGTCGTATTACTAAGTCCGTGCGACGTGTTGGATTCCACTTTTTAAACTCCTTCTGGAAATTTTCCAGGTCAGCTCTGCGCATTCTATTAATGCCAACATCTTTAAGGACCGCCATCCATTCCTTCGTAAAAATCTCCCACTGGGCGACATTACTTAAATATCCAGCGACGACAGCAACGGAACTCTCCTCATCGGTACCGCTGTCGTCACAATAAACGGTAAGCATCGCCATGAGATCAGTCCGTGATAAAAAGAGGCTTCGACGTAAATGGATAAATGGGTCGTAGGGAGTCATTGTAGACCCCCCAGAAGGGAAGTGATATTATGCTGACCATTGCCGACGCCACAAACCCCATTTGAACGATTGAAAGCTGCGATGAGTACTGTCCTCTCGGTCCCCAAGTCTTCGCTCCCGAAGCCCAAGAAGAAACCACACAAGAAGTAGTACCCCACTAGAGCCTAAAAAGGTTTCCCTTCCACGATTTATCCCCAAGAAAAGCGATTGACAAAATAAAAACTGGCTTATCCACAGCATTTTGGCGTGATGAGTCTAGCGATATTATTGCCACAAAACCCTCTCCCCAGCTTCTGTGGATAAACCTGTTCATAAGTCTCTCCGTCACTCAATTTCCTGCCATTTTCTTGGCTCAAATACGTCTTTGCCTAGAAATTAGGCATTGGTTCAACCCCCTGCAGCACCACAATATATGGTGGCCATAAGGGTTAAACCTAATAGAAATACCAAATAGTAGATGTCTATTGCCGTTTGCGGGTCAGAGTGATGAATTGGCAATCCTGCCGCGGTGTCTCTGACTTGGTTATGCACAGGCTCAATGCCAGACAGCACTTTCTGTTTCACGATTAGGAGTCCAGAACGGGGGCTTGACAGGGGTGTTGCCCATATGTAACCATTGGTTACATCATGAAGCCTGCCGATCTCAAACGAGTGCGAGAACAATTGGGACTGACGCAACAGCAATTGGCTGAAACGTTACGGACTACGCGTGTGTCGGTGGCCCGTTATGAAGCAGGGATGCGGCGCATTCCTGGAATGGTGAAAGTGGCGATCGATCAACTCGCTCGGTTGCCAGAAGTTCCTATGGTGGGGATAGTGGCAGCTGGTTCACCGATTGAACCAGTCCCCCAGTCCGAACTTATCGATGTTCCGCCCAGCATGTTACGTGGTGGAAATACGTTTGCGCTCCGAGTCAAAGGAGAATCCATGAAAGATGATGGCATTCTTCCCGGCGATCTTGTGGTGGTGCGGAAACAGGAAACGGCCAGGAACGGTCAGACTATCGTTGCGTTAGTCAATCATGACGCGACGATCAAGACCTACTTCAAGAAGGACTCACATATTGAACTACATCCGGCAAATGCGTCGATGCAGCCGATTATTGTGAGGCCTTCAGATACGTTTCATATCGAAGGCATTCTCATTGGCGTAATTCGGCATTGTAGTATGTAGCGAAAAAATGGAGGATACGATGCGCACAATAGGAATATTATTTGGGACAGAGCGGCTCATTGACCTGGAACGAACGGTGAATTCCTTAAATGGACAGTTGCGCAAGATGCAAGGGGATTTGTGCCGGGTTAAGGCGGAGCCGTTTTCGAGTCGGTTGTGGCGGAATCTGGTGAATCTCAAAGGCAGGCAGGAGTTCATGTCGACCGTCTGCAATCAAGACGCTCGACCAAATACAAAGATGATTTCCTATGCTGATCCAAGAGCGTAGAGGAGACCTGTCACCCCTTGGCATCTGTTCTGATTGTGGGGTGCTGGTTCAGCGCCGAATCACTTGCGTCGATGGGATGACCCATTCAACCGTTGAACTGTGTGAGCGCTGCTGGAGTGCATCGCAGCAGCGGCAAGTTTTCGCAGGCGGGTGTTGCGGGTAGAGAACGCCAGATGAGTTCTTCTCCGATTTGAAAATGATGTAGCATGAAGCGAGTGGTATGCACGAATTGCGGTATTAGATGGGTGAAGGAAACACTGGAGATATGTATCCGACGGCGTCAATTGCGAGAAGCCGATAATGAGCCATCGGCACAAGCAGCATGGTTTGGTGGCGGTGTCCCGGATTGACGGAGGACACGCGGCTTATGAGGCTGATAAACACGTAGTTTTGAACTCCCTGTGTTGACTCTGGTTTCCCGTTCTTCTGTTGCTAGATAAAGCGTTACGATATTTCGATGGCGTCTGGTCGTTCGATCTGTTTTAGTCTTTTTGGCTGTGCTTTAGCAGAGAATTAGCACAGCACATTGTTCTCGCATGCTTTCAAGTCATGGTCGTGCAGTGCTCACTTCGGCCGGTAGTTTAGTTTACGATGCGGTCGTCCTGACACATCAGTTTTTCAACAACCGGGAGATGCCCATATGGCCTGCCTATGTGAGCCGCTGATTAAGAGATGCCCTGCTGACCAAACTCAGCAAACTCAGGAGCCTGTAACTGAGCTGAAACTCAAGGAATTGGAGTAGTCGAGATCGGGCTGGATGCACCTGAGTTGGGGTATTCCGGTAGCAGTGTGGTAGCAAGCAACTAAAAAGATCTTGCTCTACGTGGGCATTAGCTCATACGGCTGATCGCCGCGGCGCCCGGAGTGAGGGTGTCGGCTCTGTGGTGTCGAATGGGTGCCGGAGCCTGGGAAGCGATTACCGCAGGGCATCAACGGTTTCTGGCGGGGAATTTTAGACGCTTGGAACAATTCCTGTAAATGGTTTTTCCGTCGGACTCAACACGAGGTGTTCTCATGGAGCATCGCGAGAGTTAGTTTTTTAGGCCCCCTTCCACTGGGAGTGATTCAAAAAGTCGTTCGGGAAAGAGCGATCCCGAGAACATCCAACGCACACCGGCTTGCACGCTCCAGTCTAGACCTAATGGGGTGTCCCTCCCCACTACTCCCGCACCGGGCTGGACAAATAGGCGCCAACGATCGTCAAGCCTGTGCCCGATCTCGCCTTGTAGATTGACGACCGTCCTGCGTTCGTTATTCCAATCCACAGCCCAGACCGCCCCTGCCGTGGTCCACCACCGTTCGGACCAAATAGTCGTGATGCTCGGCTGGACCTGCATGAAGTGGATATCGCGGCGACTGGGATCACCCCCGACGGAATTGAAGTCCTGAACCAGCGTTATAAACAATGAACGCAGCCTGGCCAACGGGACTCTGACTGCGGCTCCCGGTCCAAGGCCATACTTGCCCGTGCTCAGTCGATCGTTCGAGCCTGTCGGAAAGGAGGCATCAAAGCCGACCAATAAGGCCAGGTTTGGGCTGGAATACACTCGTCCGGCTGTTCGAACGAACAGGTCGCTGGTGCCGTTCGTCGTGAATCCGCGTGGTCGATCCAGATCGGCCCAGACATAGGGCAATGTCGCCCGGATACCCAAGTTCGGGGTGATGGGTAATTGGACGACGGCTGTGGCGGTCTCAAGGTTCAGACCGTTGGTGAAAACGCCATGTCCGTACGCGAGTTGATTATAACCGACAATGGCAGTGGGGTCTGTGCCGTTAGCTGCGGCGGTCGCAGAAAGACGTTGTCGCTCTTCGGTTAGCCGAGCTCGTTCTTCAGGAGTGGCGCCCATCAGCGATGGCAGCAGGCGGCGGTCACCTTGCGCCGGCTCGGACGGTGATTCGGCGACTGCTTTGTCGGGAGAGGCCTCTGCCGCAGCCAACGCGGAGCCGGCTGCGAATATGACGAGCGACAGTGTGCTGACTATGATGGTGGATAGGTCTACTCTCACATCAACCGGCCAAACTTTCTCAAGCATTTTTTTGGAACAGGCGGAAGGATACATCAAAGCCGTAGGAAAATCGACTTCTCCGCGGTAAATGCACCCATCTCCATCCCGCTAAGACGGCCACTAAGTCTGCCGATGAATTGACCCGAGTGTGGGCAGGAGTTTAGACTCGCCGCGTGCAGAGCAAGAACTGAGCGGGCCACTCAAACGCAAAGGGACACGATTATGAAAACCACACGCATGCCAAACCTCATGGCCGGCGTGCTTGGCCTAACCTGCTGTTATTTTCTGGCCGGGACTGCAGCGCTCGCCCAAGAGCCGGCGCCACAGAAGGCAGCTCGCGAGACTCTCACCATC
The DNA here is from genome assembly GCA_963701855.1 of Nitrospirota bacterium. Taxonomy (GTDB): domain Bacteria; phylum Nitrospirota; class Nitrospiria; order Nitrospirales; family Nitrospiraceae; genus Palsa-1315. Next base: position 232,281 of record CAVPBK010000009.1, on the reverse strand, counting down.
GATCTCGCGAAGGTGGGAAAACCGTGGATCGGTGATCTGGACGGGATGATCGAGCGGCGGGTCATTCGTATACTGACCGTCAACAGCAAGACCATCCATTTTCTCGATAAGGGCGTCCTGCGCGGCACCGCCGTTGAGTACGTCCGCCTGTTCGCGGATGAGCTCAACAAGAAACTCGCCGCCGATAAGAATCTCAAAAACAAGAACCTGAAAGTGCGGGCAGTATTCATTCCGGTCCAGCGGAATCAACTGCTGCCGTGGCTTGCCGCCGGCAAAGGCGACATCGCCGCCGCCGGTCTCACGATCACGCCGGAGCGCCAAAAACTGGTGGACTTCAGCGGGGCCGCTCTGAGCAACGTGAGCGAGGTCGTGGTGTCCGGGCCTGCGTCACCGAACGTTGCCAACCTGGACGATCTCTCCGGCAAGGACGTCTTCGTGCGCAAATCGTCGAGCTATTACGAGAGCCTCGTGGCGCTCAACGAGAAGTTTGCGACCGAAAAGAAACCACCGGTGATACTCAAGGAAGTCCCCGAGACGCTGGAGGACGAGGATCTGCTCGAGATGCTCAACTCCGGCCTGGTTTCGCTGGTCATCGTTGACAAATACCTGGCGGACTTTTGGAAGCAGATCTTTCCGCGGCTCACTGTGCACGACAACATCGCGGTCCGTACCGGCGGCGAGAAGGCATGGGCGATTCGCAAAGACAGTCCGCAGCTCAAGGCGATACTGGACGATTTCGCCACGCGCCACAAGGTCGGGACCTCGACCGGCAACCAACTCCTAACACGCTATCTGAAGAACGTCAAATACGTGAAGAATGCGGCCTCCGAGGAGGAGCGCAAGAAATTCCTCTCCCTCATCGAGTATTTCCGGAAATACGGCGACCAGTACGATGTGGACTGGGTGCTGATGGGCGCGCAGGGCTACCAGGAATCGCAGCTCAACCAGAATGCCAAAAGCTCGGTGGGCGCGATCGGAGTCATGCAGGTGATGCCAGCAACTGGAAAGGATATGAAGGTGGGCGACATCACGGAGACCGAGGCGAACATCCACGCCGGCATCAAATACATGCGTTGGATGATCGACCACTACTACGGTCAGGAGCCCATGACTGACCTGGACAAGGCCCTGTTCGCATTCGCGTCCTACAATGCCGGCGCAGGCAGGATTTCGCAACTACGCAAGGAAGCCGCCAAGCGCGGACTCGATCCCAACGTCTGGTTTCAGAACGTGGAGTATGTAGTGGCCGAGAAGATCGGTCAGGAAACGGTGACTTACGTCAGCAACATCTACAAGTACTACATTGCCTACCGCCTGGTTCTGGAGGGCCAGGCTTCCAAGAAGGAAGCCGTCGAGAAGATCAAGAGCGGAACCAAATAGAATTATGCCCCGATGCGCGAGGCACAGACTCAGCGCCTATCAAGGCAAGATACACACATGTCCCTATACATTTGCTCACTTGTAAGGAAAGCCCCCGGAGATCCGGAGGCTTCCCAGTGAGGTCACTCAATGCTTCAATGCGTGAGCGGTCATCCACTCCTTGGCTTCACGCGCGACAATAAAAAGAGCCTCAAGGTCCCCACGGCGGTGGCGGAAGAAACTCTCCGGGGTCCGACCGCATGGGACCCGCAATCATCTGGAGCGGGACTTCACCGCAACCACACCCAATACCACGTGGGTGACGGATATCACCTCATTCGCACGGCCGAACACTGGCGCACCTCTGTGTCGTGCTCGACTTATAGTCGGGGCTGGTGGTGGGGTGGTCAATGAGTTCGTATCAGGACCGTCAGCTGGTGGTCCAAGCCGTGCTTATGGCGTTGTGGCAGCGGTCGGCTCGCATCCCAGTCATTCTGCACTCGGATCGGGGATGCCAATTTACCTCTGAGGAATATCAACGGTTTCTCGAAGCGCACCAGGTGATCGGCAGCATGAGTGCCGTGGGCAGCTGTGCCGACAACGCCGCCGAGAGCTTCTTCGGAGTCCTTATACGTGAACGCGTGAATCGACAGCAGTATCGGACACGAGCCGAAGCCAGGTCCGATATCTTTGTCTCCATTGAACGGTGCCATAATCTACGCCAGCGCCGGAGGCTCGAAATGCAACAACAGCAGAAGCGACTCTTAACTCAGCCGTCAGTGATATCGGGGTAGACCCAGGAGCCATTCCTGGGTGATACGGAGTGAGACAGAGTTAGCGAAGAGAAGCTTTGCTATACGACCGTTTTACGACCACAACTTATATTTCGTTCGAACCCTATCTGCCCACAGTGTTCGAAACCCTCTCTTCAACTCAAGATCCAAGAAGTCGATTTTTCTAGGACTTTAACGTATCCTTCCGCCTGTTCCAAAAACAAATGAATGAGAAGGAGGCATGGTTCGCATATGAAAATGCTACGCACTGTGGATCGGGACTCAATGTTACGTGAGGTGGAAGCGCTCTTGCGAGAGAATGGCATGAGTGCGTACCGCATCATCAGCGACGTAAAAAGTACGGGTCTCACTGGCAGAGTGGATGGGGCCTTCCTCAAGCCTGACATCAATTCCATCATTTTTTCGGTTCTCCCATCCGATCACGCCGATAGGGCAGTCGGCGCGCTCCGGCGGTTCACACAGTCCAGGGGCAACCGATTCCCTTCAAGGTGTTTACGCTCCCTTGTGAGGAACACGTGTAGGACCATGAGGTTCCTCCGTAAGGTCGGTATAGACGTTCTTTCAAAAACATTGGTTTGCGCGCGCGGCTTTTGGAGGCAACGAGCGCATCAAGCCACATAGTAGAAAAGAAATGGAGGTCGCATCGTGATGATGAAAGGTCTTTGGTTGGGACTCGCTGTTGGCACCACCGTCACTTGCCTACTCGGTCAGTGGGCGTACGCTGCCGCGAGCAAGGAGGCAGATTCACCCAAGGGCATATCCCCCGAAATCGTGGCCGAGTATGTGCATAGTGTGGTCCAGGCGGATCGAACGTTTTACCAGACCGCGATTGTAGATCGGATGCAGGAGAAAGGTATGGTCTCTGCCTCGGAACACTGGAGAGCGGACGGAGGGATCCCGTTACCCGCCCAATTTTTACAGGAATCGGGGCGACTCATGGCTAAACAGGGAAAAGCGATTCGATTCCGCCTGATCAGCAGTTGGGCGATCAATAAAGAGCATCGCCCAACGACAGAGTTCGAGCAGACCGGGCTGCTGAAGGTCCTCGCGAATCCCGATCGTCCCTATACCGCCGTGACAACCGAGGGCAAGGCGCGCATCTTCCAAGCACTCTATGCCGATAAAGCCGCATCTCAACACTGCGCCGATTGCCACAATGTGCACCCGAAAAGCCCAAAGAGGGATTTCAAGGCAGGAGACGTGATGGGTGGGATGCTGATAACCATTGTGCTCCCCGAATAGGAATGGCCAACTGAAGATGAGCGACTTTCATCGACGCTGCGTGTGGGGGCGAGCAAGAGAACCGTTCCCATAGGTTTCGTTTGGTCGTTTGATGAGGAAAAAATCAGTTGTGTTTGGATCACCTAAGCGGTGAGCTTGTGGGATTGGGAAATCAGTGTGTTATTTCTCCCTTACAGTAAGGGTTTTTGACCGGATGAGCTTCAAAGAATACTGTAGCCTATGCAGGACTCGCAGTATCGGGGGCGTCGTGCCAGGGAGAAATTTTGAATGAGTATTGGATGTGCAGATAAACTTCCCCCGGTGATACGACGGACGGGGTAGACCGCAGCAGACTTCACATGTAAGGCCCAAATGCATAGCGCTACCCATCGAGCCATCCAGGATTTCGACAACCGACACGAATTCGAACGTCTCGCGGCAGATGTGCTCAATGCTCTTGGATTTTCCGACGTTGAACCTATTGCGCCACGCGGTGGTGCCGGCGGTGGGAAAGATATCAAATTCCGCGAGGGTGAGCTTGCCGGTGGTGCCTTTGTCACCCTGACAAGGGGATTCACGACAAGTTTGCCTCCGACCTTGCCAAACTCAACAAGGGTGAGGGAAAGATCGCACTTTTCTGTAATGTGGATGTCACGCTGAAAAACCTGGTGCGATCTTGAGGGCTGGTTTCAATTAGATCAGTAACACAGGCGAACGCGTCGTACTAGATGCCGGCCTTCCGAAGGCACATTGACTTGGATTCTGGTCACCCACTCCTCAGCAGTGATCTGAGCGAATAGCTTGTTCCCAATCCCGCTACTTCTTAGCGACGCAGTATGTCGTTTCCGGAAGGGGTGAAAAGCCTCCCCCGACTCCTTCTTTAAATTCGGCGATTTCGGCCCCGGCTGTCTGCCACACATGGATGCAGTCCGCGATTAAGAAGGGCTCGGTTTTTGGTCTGCCGTTCACCAGGACCGGCCGTCTGCTCGTGGTCGTGCCCACAACGATGAACCGATTCCCCCTCATCAGATCCAGCGGTTCAATCTCTCCTGTAAAGAGAAAGGCGAATTCATAGTCACCGGTTCTCGTAACTTCTTCCGTTTCCGTGGGTCCATAGACAGGATAGTTCAGGATGGGAAGTTGCGCCGCGACAATCACGATGCCCTTGCCGTTCTCGGTAGTGTGGACGATCCGGCCTCCCAGCTGGACTTTGATCCCTGCGTCAGATTTCCCTGACTCATTCGTAGGGCCGGCGTCACGCCACGCTTCAAAATGAAAGGTCGGAGAGACCTTTTCCATGACTTCTGGTGGAAAAGGCGTGTTCGCAGCACACGCGGACAGCACTGCACACAGGGTCAGTGTGGTGAGCGGTGAAAGGCGCATAACATTCAGGAGGCTCACTCCTTTGTGAGATAGATGCGTAGTTAAATTCGCACTCACCGTTGGTGAAACATGCAGACTGTCGAGAATGACGGAGGTGCGCGCTGCAGTCGCTAATTCTGTCTCCGTCAGGCCTTCCCCTAACTCTCCAGGAATCAGACCTTTGAGATCCACGACAGTCCCTCCCATGATGAATCACGTAAAGGTGCGGACGCTCTTCTCAGTTCCATTTTCATTAGTTTTTGAACTACGCTGTATCGTTCCTTAGAGATGTAGGACTTCAAGGCCTTGCATGTCACCCACCGAAAGAAACTTTTGAACCGGCCACCTCAACCCCTCTCCAAACTCGAAATCTATGTGTCGTTCCTCCAGGCGCGTAAGCTAGCACCAAAACTCACCTGAGTAAAGCTGCGTAACGCGAGTAAGTAGCGTGTCCCCTTAGGCGCTCGATAAGACGATATCCGCATCATCTGATCACACCAAAGTATGGATCAACCTGGGTAGACAGGATACGAAAGACGTTGGGCGATTCGGCTATGCGGTGATTGAACAAAAACCGAAGAGCATCGAGGACAGAAGGAAAGGGTAAAGGAAAGAATCCTGGCGAGGTTTCTTGTTCCGGAGCGCGTGGTAAGCGGCGAACCCAGCTGACAACGACGTAGCAGAGGGTTGCCACGATCACGATCAAGAAGAGCCACCCAAGTGGTTGGATCTCCCATCCGACCTGTTTCATGTGATCGTCACATGAATCTTGAGGAGTTGGGCTTGTGGCTCCGTGAAGAGCAACTTGAGACACTGCGGACAATATGCTCCCGCATGACGGCACACGAGCAGAAAATCGCGTTCAGGTAGAATGCGTGCCTCCTTCGTGGGTGACTGATGTCCACATCAGAGAGCAGGTAAAGTATGCGGCCTACTTATCGCACGGCGGACAGACGGGATGACCACACCCGGCCACGTCAAAATTAAAAGGGTGATCAGTGGGTAGGGTATGACCATGAGCAATGTTTGCGCTACCGCCGGCACCGAGAATTGTTATGTCCCGCTTAAATTGTGGACAGATGACTTAGTCAGCTGGACACAAGAAACCCACTGAATTTACTCAAGACCCATTGTCGCAGAGGACAGCCGAAGCCCTTTCCACAAAGTCATGAGCGAGTGTGTCTGGATGCCTTCTGAGAGGGGGCGATTCGTAGCGGGCTCAATTCAGGGGCACCATCCTCATTGCATCCAATGTAGTGCGTCGGGTACCGTAACGCCCATGTCTACGCGTGTCGTATCGGCCATGTCGATCCTCGTATTGGCAACGGCACTCATGCTGATGGGTGCCTGCAACCACCTGCAGGCACCGCGCTTCAGCCCTCCCGTCGAACGGGAGCCGGTCATCCCGCTGTCGGTTAAACTGGTCTTCGATGAGTCTGTCCGCTCCGCCATCTTAGAACAGACGGTCTGTGCTGACAGGCTGTGGAAAGGCCGTCTGGGCGATGCGATCGTTCAATCCTTCACCGAAACCGGGCGAGCTCGCCTGACTCACCTGACGGTCGGAGACCTGTCAGGAGCGGCACAACCGGCCACGGCCCCCGCATCAGAGTTCACGGCCTTCATCACGCTGGCGAGTGCCTCCTTCAGACCAACGTCACGGCACGGGGCAGACAATAACTATCTCGCCCAATTCGATGTCCGCCTCGTGGCGACTTTCCAGGATGCCCAAGGCTACCAATTCCCGGACGCGCCGATGGTCTATTCAAGTCGCGTATCGCTGTACACACCACAAATGGGTGGCAGCGACAACCAATGCGAAGCTGGGCAGTTGGATGCCGCCATGCAAACCGCAGTCGATCATCTCGCCAGCCAACTCATGGGGTACCTGATGCAGTTGCGTGAGAAAACGCAAGGGGAGAGCACATCGGGCCGGCAGAATCTCGGCGTCGGACTAGGCCTGCTGGCCCTCAAGGCAACTTTGCTAGATGCCAACAGCAATCTTGTGCTGGAAGGCGGTGAGAGAATCGGCGTCAGGATCGATGTGACGAATACCGGCAAGGCCACGCTGGGCACAACGGCCATCACCCTTTCAGGAACACCCGCGCTCATCGATGCCTTTGCAGGTGCGCTGTCGGGGCCGGTACAGATTGTCAATCTCCAACCAGGGGAAACGAAGAGCACCATCCTATGGGGGACAATGCCAGCCACCGCTGGAGGATCGCGTGGCGAACTCACCGTGACTGTCATGCCATCTAGCGTGACAGGCAGCGCACCGGCGACACAAACTCTCGTAGCCGCTATGGCCTCTCGCGGCGGGCCGGCTGCGCCTGCCCCATCGTCCGCCCTACGGCCAGTCTCGCCCATCGCCGGAGACGGACACAATTCAGATCGCTATGCTGTCATTGTCGGACTGGGCCAGTACCAAACCCTTTGGCCGGGCTGGCGGGACGGACTTTCGTTCGACGTCAAGGATACCGTGTCCTTGTTTGTCGATTCTCTCGATGTGCCTGAAGGACATACCTTGCTGCTCCAAGATGAGCTAGCGACCCAGACCGACGTCGAAGCAGCCCTCGCCCTCTGGCTCCCCAAGCGGGTCACAAAAGACTCGATCGTCTTCTTCTACTTCGCCGGACACGCACGTGCCAACGCCAAGACCGGTGAAATATTTCTGATGCCCTACGACAGCACCCTGCAATCGTCGCAGTTCCGGTTAATCTCCCTCCGGTTGCTCCAAACCCGCCTGCTGAAGCTGGGGGCCAGGCTCGTGGTCGTCATCATCGAGGCGCCGGTGGCTGTGGGCACACCGGCGAAGAACGGCACAGGCCGAGGCGCCACTCCCAATTGGATCGGCAATCTTGATGAATCGTCCAACGAGACTGGAACGATCATTCAAGCCTCTAGGCGCAGCCCCTTGCCGCAGGCTCGCCTGAGTCTTCTGAGCGGATTAACCGGCAAGGCAGACCGTGACGACAATGGCACCGTCACCGTTGGCGAATGGCTCCGCTCACTCAGGTCCATCGCCGTCACGGCTCCGACGCTCCCTCCCGATCTGGCAGTCCAGTCCATTCCACTGAGCCGCGTGAACCAGCCACAACGCGCTCCATGACCATTTTCTCGGTCTGCTTCGCCAGCGAGGGCAAATCTACAGGCTGCTCCAGACGATACTGAACAGTTCGTAGACTCGACCGCGCTCCATGAACTGTTATTAGAAGTTCACGTGCAACTGCGTGTAGGCCCAGACTGAGTTCACGGCTGAAGATCCGATTCCAGCGGCATTTCCAGCAGCCAGCTGGTCGAGCATCTCGCCGGCGATCAAATAAGATATGCCGGTCTGCCACGCCACCTTGTTGTCCTTGAAAAACAGGGTATAGACCCCATCAATTTCCTTGTACAACGAGTTGCTGGTCGCGATATTGGTAGCGATTGCAGTGGTCGGGGCAGAGAAGCAGCCCTGGTTGGCGGTGTACCAACAATCACCGTTGTTGGCCTTGCGGAAGATCCAAAACCGGAAATCCAAATGTTGCGCAATGCTCGGCTTCAGCTGCAAGCTAGTGCTGTAGCCGACCATGTTCCTCCAGGCCATCCGATCGGCATAGCCCATAACACTATGGTTTGTTGGATAGAGATTCTCGAAGGTGTTGGCATTGCCGCCGCAACCGGCCCCGGTCTGCCCATTGCATCTACTCGCGTTGCCGTCGCCGGAGGCATAGTTGAACTCCAAGCCGACGCGAGGCTCCCAAGGCAATTGCTCAAATGTCACCCCGCCCTCAACGGCCAGGGCCTGCGCATTGATGTGGAGCCGATTCGGGCTCTGACCAAGGGCCATCGATCCCGTCTGCCAATAGTATTCGGCCGTTCCATCGAACATGCCCTGGCGGAATGCGGCGCGGCCGCCCAGCGTATGACGCTGTTGCCCAGGGGCATGCGCTGCCGTCCCATAATAGGTGGTGGCGGCTGCCGGCGCTGTCACCGATACATTGTTGTCGAGAAATACCCAGAGAGGTTCAAGCGACAAGTTGGCCATGGGCTTGATAGCTACCCGAACAAAGAAGAGGTCTGCATTGTTACTCCCGGTGGTGCCGCCGGCAACTGTGCCGGGGTTCACGGCCCCAGATCCCCCCGCGCAACCAGTGGTGCCTGTTCCGCAGGATGAGTTAGCGACGTTGGCTTGTGCGTCGGCTAAACGCACCCAGCCGCCCCAGACTTCGTACATTTTCCGGGAATATTGAAGGGTGATACCGTCAAAGGAGAACCCGATATTGTTCCAATCGAAGTTGCCGAACAAACGTTGGTTCCCCATCACGATGAGCTGCCGGCCTGCCTTCAGGTTGAGGCCATCAACCCCGAGATTGCGGATCAGGATGTAGGCCTGCCGCACACCGACGCTCGTGAGCGTGTTGGGATCGTTCGCAGTATTAGGCGCGCTGTTTGCCCCCCAATTCGCCGCATACTGCATCTGAAAGAAGGTATCGACGTCAGGCGACATCGCATAGTTGAGTCCGAGCCGGGCCCATTGTTGGACAAATTGAGCGGCGTCTCCCTGCGAATTCGCACCCGTGGCACGGCCAACACCACTTGTGCTCGCCAGTCCAAAGTTCGAATTGTTGCGGTATTCCGGCCTAATCCGTGCGTCGCCGGAAATCGTCACTCGCCCAATATCAAATAAGGGACTCTTGGGTGGATCGAAGTTCCAATACCGTACAAGATCCGGCATCCCGCGCGAAACCGGCGACTCCATGCCCGGTTCATCTTTCACTTCGTCCGCCTCCGGCGGATTGGCCAAGGCGTGGGTCACAGGCAGCGCCGTGAGCAGAGAGGCTGCCAACGCCCCCAGTAGAACCATCTTCCCTCGTCCCATCATGTTCCTCCTGTGCGATGTGCCGTCATCACAGGCGGCGACCATTCGAGGTTTCTAAACCTCCTCCTCAAAAATCGATATAGACCTTTCGGACGGGGAACTCAAAGCCGACTTTAATCGTCTCTTTTGGCTTGACCTCAATCTCCTGTTGGCGAATATGCGGCCTATCGTACAATGGCCTCCCGGTCGCTTCCTTTATAATAACCTTATAGCCCTCGTGCCAGGCGACCACGGTGTACTTACCGGGCGGAACCCCGCTAATCTCAAACTTTCCGTTCGCGTCCGTGACCGCAAAATATGGATGATTAAATCCAGCCCAATAGGCGTTCATGTTGTTATGGACATCACACTGAAGCCGCATCACACCCTTTTCGTTCTTCAGGGGGGTCCGCAGAAACTTGTGGTCGATTTCCAAATCTGGGTCGGGCATGGGCACGTTCAGGAGTGAGGCATTCCTTGTGTTGAAAAAATGTGGGTTGTGGAAAAATGGGTCGTGGTTGACCATCGCCATCACTTGGCTTCGGACAAATGGGAAAATGTGCTCCTTGAATTGGCAGTTCGTCATATGGAGCCAGTATTTGTCCGCGGGTGCCTTCCCCTTCTCAACCCCTTCAAGGTAGACAAGAACGAACGGTACGCCGTTGTTTTTCGAATTGACCAGCAACGCCTGAGATGGGACCTCTTCGCCACATATTTCTGTGTCTGCTTCGACCTGGATTGGCGGGATCTCAGGAAGCTCGCCTTTCCATGTCGCCACTCCAGTAATGGTGCCGCCGTCCGTGACATCGATCACCTGGTACGGTTCGGCAATAGCGAGCCCTGCGCCAGTCCCCATCAGTTCCATCATCAGCATTGGCACAATCCAATACGTGAGGATCTTTGCCTTATTCATGATTGAGCCTCCTTATGGAATAGCCTGATTTCGTGCTCCGTGAGCACAACAGAGTCGCGTCTTTAAGGTTGCATAGCGTAGTCAACCATACGAGGACGAAGATAAGAATGTCGGGGAAATGTGCGGTGGCGAAGAGGGGATCAGAGCTTCTACTGCTCAAGGTCGGGAGGGAGTAAAAAAGCGATGATTCACTGAAATGAGACCTTCGCATGGATAATCTCCTGAGCTGAGCCAGCCTCATACAGCAGTTAATGGAACCAAAAAGCTATATCGGACATTATTGGTCTTATAGCATGAAGATGCAACGGTAGTGTCAACTCGCCGGAGAGGTCCAAAATAAATAGTGTCCTGCCCCACTTAATTTCTGGAATGGTGTTGTTTCGAAGGTGCAATCGGGCTTCACTACTGTGAAGACCTCCTGGGGGTCGATGACGATCGCTTCCTCCGTCACACCCAAGAACCTTGAAGTCGGTGAAGAAGCGGAAATGCAGGTCAACGAAAACAACGCCGTAATCGATGTCCATCGGAAGGGAGAGAAGAGCCAGTTCCATCGCTTCGTGTCGGTAGGGCGAAGAATTAAATCAAACTCTCCACTCCGGAGGGAGAGAAAGTGTTTCCGTGGAGCGGTCGGAAGTGAAGAGCAAGCCGATCGCGGAAGGATCGCAGATTGTGGTGGAGCTGAACGAAGAGGGGACAGTGATCGACCTGTGGAAGGCGGTGTGACACACACGAGCAACCGATGTATGCACGACGACCCATGTCGGCGCGGACGTATTCGTTGAACCAGTACACAGAGGATTACTCCTTGGTGCGAGCAATCCTAGAGTGGCCGACCAGCCGAAGAGGCTGTACTTTGCAGGATTAAGAGTTCAGAGTAGCTCCTTCTGAGCAAACCCAACACGGTCTAAGTCTAAGTCAACAACAAACTGAGGATTCGGAGAACTCATCGCCATGATGGGCTGGGCTGTTCCGGTATCAGCATGATAGCATGCCCAGGATCTCATGATGCCAGTGCTCTTGCCTGGATGACCGGCCTCTCCTTTCGGCCAGACCGTTAGATAGGATTAGATCCATGTAAGAGGGCTGGGTCACAACAGTAGCGACTTCATTCACTCAATTGTTGAAGGACTGTTTTCGCTTCAATCACGTCACGGTTGTCGACACCTTCGGTGAATCTGGAGTACACAGAATGTAAGATACGTTTGGCCTCATCCGATTTATCGAGCTTCCTCCAAAGCTTAGCCAGACTCGTGGCGGCTCGAAGTTCAAGCATTTTCGCATGCTGATCTTGCGCAATCTTCAGGGCTTCACAGAAACACTGTTCTGCTGCTTGGACTGATGGGTCGGATTGTCCGAGCAGCAGTTCGCCTTTCAGTCGGAGCAGTTCCGCGTGCCGAAACCGTTCTCCCCCGGCAACGGCGAGCTTCAACGCGTCATCGATTGTGCTCAAGCCTTCGTCAATGCGATTGAGCCGCAAATAGATTTCTGCAAGCAATGCCAATGTATGCGTGTTGTTGAGATTCGCGCCGGTAACCCGAGTCGCGGAAAGCCCGTTGATTAAGGTGCCGAGACCGTCTTCTTTCCCCTGTTCGGCCAGTGCCCAGCCGTGAGAGGACGTCGCCCATGCCAAGCCTAATTCAAATGAGTATTTTGTGGAAAGCGCAATGGCTTCACCGGTGAGGTCCAGCGTTTTCTTCGCGTTTCGGAGCGTGGAATAGATCCAAGAAAGAGACGCCAAGGTAAACGCCAGGGTGAATGGGTGATCCAATTCTCTGGCCTTAGCAAGAGCCTCTAGCGCCAGCGGTTCCACCCGATCAACCTCACCTAATGCCCATAACGTCCAGGCCAGTGTGATCCTCGCGGTGATGCCAGGATCTTGGGTGTAGGGCATGGCAGGTGAGCGCCGCTGATCCGGATCATTCAAGAATGTTGCAGGGACCAGATGGGTTTTTGCGTCGTCAAACCGGCCCAGGAAGAAATACGTCGAGCCCAAACTCTCGCGAGCGCGAATCAGCAGATCTGGGTTTTGCTCGCGGGTAGCCAGAGAGAGGAGATTTTCCGCAAGGTCGCGAGCCATGGCGAGCTGCCCTCTGACGAGATGAAAGACCCAGAGTCCCCAAATGGCAAGAAAGTGATGGACGGAATCGCTGTGCTCCTGTGATAACTCCTTCGCCCTTCGATAATTGCGCTCGATCTCGTCAGATGCATAGCCTTTCACAGTCACCAAGGGGGCTCCGCGTGCGATGAGGAGTTCCAGTTCCACGGCATCGCGTTCTGAGCCCTGTGGTAAATCCTTGAGCATGTCGAGCGCCCGGCCAAAATGATTGAGCGCTTCGATAGTGGCGGAGCGTTCCGCATCTCTCCGAGCCGCACGAAACCAATACTCAACCGCTGGCCCGGCGAGTCCTGCCTGTTCATAGTGAAAGGCCAAGAGTTCCGGTTCCATTGTTATACGCTCGGCAAAACGACCCTCCAGTGCTTTGGCGATTCGCGCATGTAGCAAACGCCGGGGTTTCTTGGGTAGTGTGCTGTAGGCCGCTTCTTGGACCAGAACGTGCTTAAAGTGGTATTTCGCAAGGGGTATCTCGCCCTCTTGGGAAATGAGCCCTGAGGCAACGAAATGGTCGAGTGCATTCTTCAGCTGGCTGTCCGGCACTGCGAGTGTGGCCTGCAACAGCTCGTAGGTGAATTCACGCCCTATCGCGGCTCCGGTTTGGACAATTTCCTTGGCTGCTCCCAATCGGTCCACCCGTTCCATGAGTAACGCGTGCAGACTGTCTGGGATGGGCAATTCCTTTAATGGGCCCTTCAAGGTATATGACTCGTGTCCCTCAGTCAGCAGGCCGGATTCCAGTACGTTTTCCGTCAATGCTTCGATATAGAGAGGCACGCCATCGGTTTTCGCCAGAATTGCCTGCTGTACCGCGGGCGGAAGACTTTTTCCTCTGGTCATTGCCGTCACCAGTTCGGCGCTCTGCCGACGGGGAAGTTGACTGAGCGTGAGAAACGTCACGTGACTATATTCCGCCCACACCGGCTTGAAGTCAGGTCGAAATGTAATCAGCAACAATACGCGCATTTGCCGGATGCGGTCGATGATTCGCGTCAGGAGGTCCAGCGTCGTGGGATCAAGCCAATGGGCATCTTCCACAATGAACACCACTGGGCAGCGATCGGCCAGCCCTTGGAGATACTGCACGAGTGCTTCCAACGTCATGTCCTTGCGTTTTTCGGATGACACATTAACCGTCTGGTACCGGTCATCTCCTCGGATCGAGAGCAGGTCCACAAGCAATGACACCGTGTCCTGCGTATCGATTCCGCTCCCGCGAGCCAGGGCGTCGAGCTTGTTCAGTTGCGCCTCCGCACTGTCCTGACTCGTCAGGCCCGCGGCTTCTCGCAGAAAATTGATCGCCGGGTAGAACGCCGTATTGGTATGGTAGGGAGAACATTGAAATTGAATCGTCTGGTACCGCGCATCGGCGAGGCGGTCGCCCAGAGTATGGACTATTCTCGATTTACCGATGCCAGCCTCACCGGACAGGAGCACGACCTGTCCTTCACCGTCGATGGCTTCGCGCCAGCGGCCCAGCAAGAGTGCAATCTCCTGTTCTCTGCCGACGAAATTGGTGAGTTGGATGACATGATAGGACTCAAACCGGCTGGTCGACGACTTGCTACCCAGCACCTGCCAGGCTTGGATGGGACTATCGAATCCTTTCAGAGAGAAGGCGCCAAGATCCACGACATCGAATGCATTGCCGATATGACGTTTCGTCACCGGGTCAATGATTAACTGATTGGGTTGTGCCAGAGCTTGAAGGCGCGCGGCAAGATTCGGGGTTTCGCCGAACACTGACCGTTCTTTGGCGGTGTCCTGCCCCATGAGCTCGCCGACGACGACCTGACCCGTCGCGATCCCGATTCGTGCCGCAATACGAAGCTCTGGATAGGGATTGTCGTGATGAAGCGTTTTCACCGTATCCAGAAGAGCCAGTCCGGCATGTACCGCGCGTTCCGCATCGTGTTCATGGGCCTGGGGGTACCCAAAATAGACCAACATCCCATCACCCATGTATTTGGCGATATAGCCGTTGAATCGACCAATGGTTTGGCTACAGGCGTCTAAAAAACGTCGGATCACATCCTGAAGGTCTTCAGGGTCCAACCGGCGAGACAGGGCGGTCGAATCCACAAGATCACAAAACATCACCGTCAACTGGCGACGCTCAGCTTGATCGCGTTCGGGAGGGAATGGCTGCGTGTCCGGATTGACGGCGATAGGTAGAGACCCAGGGCCCATACCTTCAGCGGGCTGTAATATGTGCGCGATCGTGCGTAAGAGTATTTTTCGATGTCCTAGTAAGACACCCAGCGCCTCTAGGTCGCTCTCTTTCAGCTCGGGTAGCACGTCCCACGTGATCGCATTTTGCTGAAACGCCTCAGAGTATCTCCCGAGACCAAGGTTTTCCAGCCACGCTGATACACGATCATTCATATTGGATACAGTCGATGGTAGATATTCAGGCGTGAGTCGGATAAGTTTAACTGCTCTACGTGTAATAAGGTACTCATTGCGGAAAGTAATCCTTCAAACCATGAAACACGTATGATGAATAGCCCTTCCACGGATACAATCCATAAACGGCCTTTTATGCAACAAGGAGAGCGCTGGCTGGTCGGCCTGGCGATGACGGTCATGGCATACCTGCTCGAGAAAGCCGTGTTGCGTTCAATCCGGTGCAGTAGCGCGAAATCTTCGTTGCGGGACCGAACGGCCTCATAACCCATTGTCATCGTCAACGCCCTCGCAACAGATCGATCACCAGGCCAACGGTCAATAGACCGGCGACGACCCCGAATGTGATCGGCACCCACTCGGCCACACCCACCGCCATGACTGTGAGCCCGCTGGCCAGCACACTTGCCGCAGCGGTCAGGCCGAGCGCCAGGCGCCGCCCCGTGTGGCGCACGATATCCTCCAGCGAATTGGCCTGGAAGTTCACCACAAGCTTTTGGCCAGGGCTGGCACCGATGAGGTGTTCGACCGCCTCGATCACGCGCAGGGCCCGTACTTTAAACTTTTGCGCTTGATATACGAGTGTCTTTGGATCGAGCGTCGCACCCATGCGCTTGACCAGCCAGCGCGTCAAGAACTTGCCGGCTACGTCATACGGGTCGAGTGCTGGATCGAGCTCGGCGGTCGCCAGTTGTACCTGTGCGAGGGCCTTGATGGCGAGCGTGAGCGAGGCCGGTAGCGGAACCCCATGCCGTAATGAGACCGCGCTCATTTCTTGCAGAATGGGTCCGATCTGCATCTCGGACAGCGCGGCCGTTCGATATTTCGCCATCACGTCTCCGATCTCGCTTTGGAATCCAGGCACATCGAGATCGCCGCGATCGATGGCACCCGTCATCATCAGTGTAACTTCGGTGACAAACGCGGCATCTTCCTGCCATAGGGCCATTAACAATAACAACAGATGCTCACGGAAGTCGGCGCCGACCACGCCGACCATCCCGAAATCGAGAAAGTAGACGCGGTTCTTCCACCACATCAGGTTGCCTGGGTGGGGATCGGCATGGAAAAACCCATCGACGATGATCTGTTTGTAGTAGCTCTCCAGCAGTTGACGGGCGGCCTGGATGCGCTCTGGACCAGCCGGGGCCTGCTTGATCGGTATGCCCTGGATCTCTTCCATCACCAATAACCGGGATGTGGAGAGATTCCGGTACACGCTGGGTACGGCCAGGCGATCGTAGCCTGCGAGCACTGCCTGCATTCGCCCGATGTTGTCGGCTTCCTGACGGAAGTCGAGCTCACGGTGGAGCGAGGTGGAGAGGTGCTTGAACACGGCCTCCATATCGATCACCTGATTGAGGGCGGGACGCTTTCCCACTTTCTCGGCAAACACCTCGAGCAGGGCGAGATCCTGTTCGATTTCAGCACGAGCGGTGGGACGCTGCACCTTGACGACGACCCGATCGCCGTTTTCGAGTGTCGCACGGTGGACCTGAGCAATCGTGCCGGCCGCGAGGGGCTTCGGGTCGATCGACTTGAATACGTCCTCCCAGGGTACGCCCAATTCCTGCTCTGAAACCCGAACCACGTCGTGCTCAGTCATGGGCGGCACATGGCTCTGCAACAGGGCAAGTTCCTCCATGTACTCGACTGGAAGGAGATCCGGGCGGGTTGATAACACTTGCCCGATTTTTGAGAAGGTCGGACCCAGCTCTTCGAGGGCCGTGCGTAAACGCTTGGCCTGCTGACGGCGGATGGTCGTATCCGGTTCGTCGGATTGGCCGAACAGCTCTGTGAGGCCATGTTTAGCCATCACAGTGGCGATTTCCGTCGCACGTGCAGCCAGCCGAGGCGCAAAAGACGGAGTGTCACCCTTCGGTCGGTGATCTTGTACCGAGTCTGAAACCTGCTCAACGGTAGAGGCCACGGTGTTCACGATAATCACGGTGCAGCGGGCATTGTGACTGATGCGGTTCGGTACGTTGCCAAGCAAAAACTCCTTTCGACCCGCCATGCCAAAATTGCCGACCACCAGGACATCGATGGCTTCCTGCTCGACGGCCCGGACGATCGCCAATGCCGGATCGGCATCAACGACGACCAGGGCATGACCGCGCTCTCCGGCGATCTGCCGCGCGAAGTGTGCCAGTTCATTGTTGGCGGTAGTAACGCGTGTTTGCTCGGCTGCGCCGAATTCTGTGGTGGATGGATACTGCGGTACCACCACCTGTACGATGAACAGCTTTGCGTCGTAGCGGTCGGCAAACCTGGCGGCCCAGTGGACGGCTCGGTCGGCAGGTTCGGAGCGGTCGGTGCCGACCATCACGCGCCGTATGGTGTGACTCTCCAGAGGATTGTTCATAAAGTAGCTAACCTTTGAGGAAGAACAGCATCGGCATATACAGGATCACTTACTCTAGGCTCGGTTGACGCTTCAGTATCGCGACTGTAACTTTAGCGTGTCAATGCCGATTTATCGGTGGTGTGCGCTGGGGTGTTCGATGAGCTGGTCAAGTCGTCGCCATGTTTGCCCGCCTTCGGTCCACGGGGCAATTTCTCGCGCCTCGACGCTCGGCTGCGTGAAGACGAACGGTGGGCCTGGTGTTACGTCGATCAGATAGACCTGGAAGTGCCGACGCGTGTTGCGCCGTTTTTGTAGTAATGTGGCGAGAATGCAGGGCGGCAGACTCGCCACGGTGTGGAACAACTGATCGCGCTTCACGCGTTGACTGAGCACCACACGCCCTCGTGCATCTACCCCGTGTAACTGAAACACGTTCTTCGCCACATCAATTCCTAATGCCGTGATGTGCATAACAGCCCCCTCCTTATCTTCCTCACGATGAGTGTGGGTTGCACGCGCAACACCACCCATTGTGCCTCGTGTGAGACTCGTCTGGGAAGAAGACGGGATCCATTTCATTAGCACACGCTCATTATCCTCTCATATTTTCAAGTCATGGTCATGCAGTGATCACTTCGTCCGGTCTTTTAGTTTACGATGTGGTCGCTCAGCTACATCAATTTCAACAACCGGGAGATTCCCACATGGCTTGCCTACGTGAGCCGCTGATAAAGAGATACCCTGTTGACCAAACTCAGCAGACCCAGGAGCATGTATCAGAGCAGAAACACAAGGAATCGGAGCAATCGATGTTGTGCCGAATGAGCCTGGGTCAGGGTGTTCCGGTAGCAGCGTGGTAGCAGGCTCAAAGAGTGATGATGTGGAAATTGAAATCCCCTCCCTCGCCACATGACTGTGAATTTACACAATGGGCAGAATCACTGCGGCTAAACCGGAGGTGATGCGTAAAGCAGGAAAGTTCCTATGACTTCGAGGCCGGAACAGCCAATTCCGCCGCCGTCGAGGAACGAGCGCCTCCGCCGCCCCTCCCTCACGGGCTACCCCGCCGGAGCATCCCATTCCAAGGTCACGCACCGACTCCTCCTGCATCGAACGCTTCGTCATGTCTCAACGAGCTTGACCGCACGATGCTATTCAAAGAGCCACTCGGGAGGGACAAGACCAGTTAATCGTGCGCGCAAGTCCGGCGACAGATATTTGAGCCCCACCTGGTATGACGCATTCGTCCAGCCGAATCCTTCCGTGGACATGTATTCGAAGTCGGTTCCCACATTGCCGTATTCGGCAAAGACCTCGAGAGAGCGTTTGGCGACATCCAGCTTCTCCGGTACGGTCCCGTTATAATCAACCGCATTCCTCGTAATGGTATACAGCCAGCGGTAGCTCAGCCGCTGCGCTACGTCCTCATATCCATAGTTCAACAATCCAGTCCAGGCCATCATCTGATGTGGCGCCCACCCGTATGGGTAATCCCATTGCCTGGATGGCCGCCTCTCCGAGATGGCCCCTCTCGACTTCTCTGACGACCCGGCAAGCCCGCCTGGCATCTCCAGTAACGGAAGTGCATAGCGGACCAGCAACTCCGCTTGTTCCGCCGTTGCCACCTTTGCCCACAACGGATAGAAGGTAGTCGCGCTGAGGAACCCGTTCCGCTTCCTGTTCACAAAATCGTAATCGAAGAACGTGCCCGCTTCGTTATCCCAAAGAAGTCGGGTGATCAGCTCTTTCCGGCTCTTCGCACGGGCATACCATGCCGCGCTCGTCTCCTCCGACCCATTCTCCAACTTGAGCGTTCCACCAAATATAGTCTCGATGGTTCGCGCGATATCGACTTCCGTTTTATACAGCAGAGAATTGAGATCAACGGTCACAAAATCCGCGCAGCGATCCCCCTGCCAGTCCCAGCGATAAGTCGTGTCGTGCCCTGACTCTCGAACACACCGGTCGTGAACGAAGAATCTATCGAGTGTTGGAATCGTGAACTCGCCCGCTTTGTATTTCCCCTCGAATGTCCGGACATCCAACTTGCGCTCCTCCGCATAGGGCCTGTAAATCGCATCAAAATGTCCCGTTTCAACCTCCGGAGAAGGACCAAGCCCCTCGCCGTAAAAGCGGCTGAGTCCAGTGTCGGTCAGATGCGGGTTGCTCATCCACACGGTGTAGTATTCCTCGATCGCCGCACGAAACACCCGCGCAAGCCACGTTTGTGCCTTGTCATTCTTAGGCAGATGCTCATAGACCGCTAACCCCATGGAGGTCAGAAACGGCGGCTGCGACCTCGTCAGGTAATAGGTGCGGTTCCCGTTCAAAATCTTCCCGTAATGGGCGATTTCATAGACCAGGTTTTCCGTGAGGGCCTTGGCCAGGTCGATTCTGTTATCCTCCAGCAACCCAAGGACATGAAAGTAACTGTCCCACCCGTACATTTCGTTGAACCGGCCACCGGGGACAATGAAGGGGACGCCGGCATAGGTCCCGCTTGCCGTCCGGATCAAGCCAAGGCTCAGGAGTCCATGCTTGCCTTCAAGGCCACGAGCATATTGAGGAGTAACCGTGGTCGGCAACGGTTCGACGCGCAACTTCAATTCTGGACGCTGTTGCGCGAGCTCCGAAAAGTACCGCAACGCCTCCGGGTCACCTTCCGGGACATACAGGTAGCGAACACCACCCGTGGAGATTTTCTCATCATTCAACAGGCGGTCAATGCCGTCCTGATCGATCCTTCTTGTCAGAGTAGTCCAATAGAGATCCCTGATTAGGCGCGAGATTCGGCGCACGGGTTCTTCGAAGACCATCTCAAAATCGATCGGAGCGATTTCTAAGCCGGCTCGTTGCTTCGAACGCAGCTCCTGAAGCAGGTTGGACAAATAATAGGTGCGATAAATTTCGTAGCGCTTTCCGTTCGTGGCGATGAGCCAAAACTGCTTATCGCCGCGGCCCTTGCCTTTCATATGCGTATCGTTAATCGTGATTTTCTTGTCACCATCTGTATCCTCCTCCGAGAGCAATCGTTCCAAGTTCTCCCAAACATTGACCATGATCGGTGTCCGTTCTTGAGGACCGGCATGCGCCTGCTCGGTCTCTGGCGCAACAGAAGGGGAGCCAGGGAGGAATAGGCAAGAGAAAACGACGATGAGGAAAGTCTTGTTGTAACGCCGCATGGGCTTGTCCTCTTGCGTGCCCGCCAAACGCAGTTCCCGACTAGCTATGACCTTGTACCTTGTGCCCAAGGTGACAATGATACAGCTCATCATCAACCCGGGCATGATAGACCGATGTGACCGAGACCTTCAAAGACCACCACAAACAAATTTAGCCGGCGACAAAACCCTTCCAGATCAGCGGAAAGTGGCGATCGGCCTTCTCTATAACATTGGGTGATGTGTGCATCCCGTTGCAATGGATGCACGGGAGAACACATAGAATCGGGCACACTGCGTACCTTGCCGCTTTCGCCTATACCCCTAATGACACTCTTCCGTCAGGGGATGACGGTGCTGGAACCTCTTTTCCCTTCGTGCTTCCAGGGTAATTCCTAGCTCCCTCTCCGTACCACACCATTTACTATAGGGATATTGGCACCGTTATAGATTCAATACTCTAAGCTGTGAGTTCTTGTTTCAAAGTCGAGATCTGTACTCGTTCGATACAGAAAGCAAAAGTCGCGATACCGCTATGATGCTCAGAAAGGAATTAATACCATGATGGCCAAATATGGCAAGAGCGCACAGCGATCGGTCAAGCGGGCGATGCATAAACTGAAAAAAGGAACTCTAAAAAGCGGAAAGGGCGGCAACTGGGTCAAAAGTAGAAAACAAGCCGTTGCCATTGGTCTTTCAGAAGCTAGACGCAAAGGGGCAAAGGTGCCTGCCGAATAAATTGCGGCATCTGTTAGAACCTCTTAACGGAAGAAGGAGTTAGACCATGACGAAAAAACCATGCGCACACCCGAACTGTACGTGTCCTGCCGAACCGGGCAAAGAGTTTTGTTCGTCTAGTTGCCGAGAGGCAAGAACAGGCGAACCTTGCCACTGTGCCCATACCGGGTGCAGAGGAAAGCGTCAGTAGGTCGAGGTCTCCCCTCATACAGAAACGGGCAGAGTTATTCTCCCTCGCCCGTTCACGTGCGTCCGGACATCACCACAAGAGCGTTGCTAGCGAGCAAGCGTCCGCAACTGTTGGAGCTGGGCGTCATGATTGGACGTCATGAGCGTCACGAATGCCCTCTGTGACTTTGCGTGAAAGGCTGCTTGCTGGTTGTCCGAAAGCCCCAGGAGGGTACCGAACGATGTGAGATATTCTCCCTGTCCTCGCGCTAGGTCCTGTTCCACATTCGTCTGGTTCAGGGCAGTGAAGGCGGTGAGCGTATATTCGGGATGCAACATGCCGTCTTCAGTAAACCAGGTGCGGACGGAGGTCGTTCCTGTGGCGTTGGAGGTCGTGTCCGTGATCTCCTTGATCGTAGCCTTGAGTGTGCAGCCTGGGGAGATCATCTGGAGAGCGGTTATGCCGATGAGGGTTGAGAGCCAAGTGCGGATCTGACGCATGGTCGTCCTCCTTGCCATTTCAGTCTGGTGACACCACACATCCCAGGGTGACTATATCAGGCGTGCCCCGATTATATGTTCTCCAGTGGTTCTCGATAAGTACTGCGCGCTTCAAGAGAAAATAAAGGCTCGATTCCTTTTAGAGTCGATCCTTCGGCTTCAGACTTCGTGATGCTTCCACTGCTCGTATGCAGTTTTTCCCATCGCGTTTTTCTAAAGCATCTTCACTCTAGCAAGCCCCCAGACTTACGGCTACGAGGAAATCCCCTAGCTGAAGATCTTTTGAGGGACTTTACGCGGTTCCCTCGGAGGGGAAAGCATTGTGGCACGCGATTCAGTCGAGAGTATCTTCAAGAGATCCCTATAGGATAAGTCGTGGGTCTGCTGTGCGCCATCCTCTCTTGTTACCACGACAGAGAACGATTTTCCGTCGTTGCTGAGGGTACCCACAGCTTCCATCAGTCTCGCGGTTGCCTCGTTTTCGGGACGTACGAGCACTCGAATCTCTTGGCCAGGCCTAGCCATCGCAATGTTTAAGCAGTTCGATGGGTCTCGAAGGTCAAGGGCGGATGGCGGTAATTCTAGTTCAGGCATTGTAAGTTCCTCCAGATCGGATGATGAATACAGCTGCCGGGAACTTCGCTACGCTCAAGAACGCCGTGCTAGCTGAGGTCATGGCTCCAACCAACCATAACAGCAGGGCTGCCCGCATGATGCTCAACGCGAGGCCAAACGCAAAGATGAGCTGTGGATACCATTGAGCCTCTGGCACATACCCAGGCCCCGGCGATTGGAGTTAGTCATATAACTTCATATGTTCGATTGGTGTAAACACACGCCTACAAGCACGTATACGCCCCTCGCATAATTATCGAATCTAGGGAACCCCCTAGTTTGGAAGTGAGCATGTCCTACTAAGCAGGGAGATCGTGAAGGAGTTACCGAGATGCGAAGAGAGGCAGTGCGTCTGGCGGTCGGCGCAGGTCGGGACGCGTATGTGCTGGTCAATTCCGGACTGAGGGGAATGCGTCGATGACGGTGGAAGGACCTGTGGGGATGCTCCGGGGCTAGGTTCTGAGGGGTTCTCGGACGCGCGGGTAAGTGCCCGTGCGTTGGACCACAGCACACTTGGAGCATAGCGCACTGGGGTGTGAATCGCATCTACAAGAATTATCAGAGGTTTGCGTACAGACCCGCGGAGGGGAAACCTGTTTCTCTCAATGTGCTGAGGCAGTACGACTCGTGAGCGCGTTGCGCTTCTGAGACCCATTATTGCTATCCCGCATGGAAGGCCCTAAGTCTAAGCGGAGATGTCATCGGGTTACCTAGGGTAATTCCCAGTCAAGCTAAACTGATTCTCGCGGTACCTTCCCTCATCAGGGCAGCGGGGGTCCACATGGAGGGTAATTCCGCGCTGAATATTCATTCGCGAATAAAGGAGAAGGGTCCATGGCTGGTAAACCCCGGTTCGCACCAATCACCCATGAAGGACACTCCGCTCCAGGGAGAGAGAGATTGTTCGTGCCAATTTATTGTCTCTGTGGACTCATTCAAGAAGAGGACGGTCATTCTGTTCATAGCGTGCATTGGGTCGCACGACGGACCTTTCTACAGACCCATCGTGTCGAGCCCAGCCGATTGCCTCCTCATTCACACCTGCTGTCCTGGGTGTTTCACTCGGGCAATGAAAACAATGAGGGGAGCCTGCAATCACGGAGGGACTGGCGGTAGCCGTCAAGGAGAACGAGTGTTGACTTACTCTGGGAAGGCGATGCGCGAAGCCTAGCCCCACACCTCGTAGGCCGATCCACATACAGAATATGAAGACAGCATCAGAACCTTCGTACGAGGGCTATATGCCGGCTAGTGGTTCCAGTTAGGGATTATCCCAGTGTCGGTCTTGGTCGGGAGCGACAATTATTCGAAAGGACGGAATCATGAAGCGGTCGAAACACGTTGTGATGCACTCGGGGAGTTGCGGATGTCAATTGCATCAGCGAAATGACGAACTATATCTGGAAAATGAACGGATCAGGGCGTCACATTCAGTGCCCGCGAACCTTACTTCTTCCTGGAGTTTTCACGCTTGCGCTCATCATGTCGGGCCAAGGCCTCGCCGTAGTTCGTGCCGCAGACCCCCTCCAAGAGGGCACCGCTCCCGAAATACAGGGGCCAGTCAACCCAGGTGAACCTCGTCACAGACTGGGTCAATCCGCCCCATTTTTTCAAACTCCTTCCGAATGGTGGAATACCCGTTTAAATTGGGAGACTGGGGCCGGTCGCAGCTACTTCCTTCCCGCCGTTGAAATTACGGCCTACTTGCTCTTGCTCAATCAGTTCGATCGGCATTTTGTCGAGCCTAAAGCTGTATACCAAACCACAGGCGATACGTTCTGGCAGCACGTGACTGATCCGCATTGGGTGATCGACAACGACCAGTTTTCCGTCAACCAGTTCCTACACCCCTACAGCGGGAGCATCTACTACGGTCTAGCTCGATCGACGGGCCTCAATTTCTGGGAATCGTTTCTGTATAGCAGCGCCGGGAGTTATCTCTGGGAAATGGGAGGCGAAACGACGGCTCCTTCGATCAACGACATGATCGCGACGCCCATCGGTGGGTCATTCCTGGGCGAACCATTCTTCCGCATGGCCAGTCTGCTGCTGGAGACCGAAGATGGCAGGCCCGGCTTCTGGCGTGAACTCGGCGCGGCTGTGATTTCGCCCCCCACTGGGCTCAACCGCCTGGCATTCGGTAACAAGTTCGACGCGGTGTTCCCGAGCCACCAGCCTGCCACGTTTATGCGTCTGCAATTAGGTGGAACGCTCACCTCAAGCAGCCAGAACGTCTCTTCCAGCGTCAAAGAGCATGGCGCTGTGGGAGATTTCACCTTCACATATGGTCTCCCTGGCAAGCCCGGCTATAGTTACGCCCGTCCATTCGATTATTTTGATTTCCACGTGACTGCCGTCACGGCGAATACCATTGAGAGTCTCAATACACGGGGACTCCTGCTCGGTCGCACCTATGAATCCCGTGATTCCACTCGTGGGGTGTGGGGTCTCTTCGGAAGCTTTGACTATATTTCCCCCCAAGTATTCCGCGTGTCCAGCACCGCGCTGTCGCTCGGAACGACCTGGCAATCGTGGTTCTCTCGTATGGTGGCGCTCCAGGGCACAGTTCTGGCCGGCGCCGGCTATGGCGCGGCCGGCAGCATCCAGCGCACGGAGGAGCGGGACTATCACTATGGGGCCACCCCGCAAGGCTTACTCGCTCTCCGTCTAATCTTCGGCGACCGAGCGATGATCGACCTCACAGGGCGCGAGTACTATGTCAGTAGCTTGCTTGCCTCCGAACAGGGAGAAGAAAATATGCTGCGTGGAGAAGGTTCGTTCACCCTCCGGGTCATTGGTCAACATGGCGTCGCGCTCCGGTATCTCATCTCACACCGGGACGCCCAGTATCCGACCGTGGAGTATCGGGACCAAACGGTCGAAACCATCAGTCTCATGTATGTCTTCCTCGGAAGCTCCGGATTCGGCGCGGTCGAGTGGCGGTGAAGGGAACATCAACAATCGGGGATCTGTTTTGAAGTCTAGCGCGGAACGTCGCTGAAATATCTCGTGCGTCAGACCGGCAGCGTCTATCCCATTTTGGACAATAGCCCGACGGGGAACGTATGCAATACATCCTCCATTTGACAGGGCCCGCTGTCAAATACCTGGCCATCGAATTCCTGGCGCCAGCGTCCTTCGGGCAAATCGATCACGGTGTGATGCCACCCATCTTGTAAGTTCAGGAATAAGCGTGGAGCAATGGAAATCACCTCTTCACCTCTCAGGAAGCTGACAACATGTGCGGATTTCTCCCCGCGGGTGTATAGCGGAGAATACGTCCCCTGGGTGCCAAATGCCTGTGGCCGTTCACGTCGGACACGCAGGGCCTGACGGATAATCCAGAGTTTCGCCAAGCCTTCGTGACGCCGTTGCCAAATCGCCTCCGGTGACAATCCTGGCAATTCGTGCAGTACCTTTCGTCGTGCGTCATAGTCGACGGGTCTCCGATTGTCTGGATCTACCAGACTGAAATTCCATAGCTCGGAGCCCTGATATATATCAGGAATGCCGGGGGCTGTTAGTTTGATCAATGTCTGAGACAGTGAAGTCTGGTACCCATATAATTCCAAGTCTCCAACAAAACGACCGAGTTCCCGTATAAACTCTTCGTCGGCATATAACCCTCGAACGAAGATTCTGATGTTGTCTTCATAGTTTGTCTGTGGATTGGTCCATGATGTATGGGTCTTGGCTTCCCGAATTGCTTTCTCGCAGTAAACCATTGCTCGTTCTTCTTCAAGTGGCCACGAGCCCACCAGAGTTTGGTACAGGAAGTATTCGAAATTATGGTCAGGAGGTTGGGCATTCCAGTATCGAATGTGACGTTTGGACCAGGCAGCTACCGTCTCCATCCATTGAGTGGGCATTTCCGAAAGAATGACCAGTCGAGCTCTCACATCTTCGCTCCGTTTCGTATCGTGGGTCGATGTACTGAGCATCGTTTTCGGCCAATCGCGCTGTATGTCCTGACACCAGGCATGAAACTGGTCGACGGTGATTCCATAGCGTTCTGGATTGCCGCCTACCTCATTGAGCGCAATAAATCGATGATAGCAATAAAATGCCGTGTCTTCAGCGCCTTTGGCCATGACCGGGCCGGTAACTTGCTGGAACCGTGTGACAAAGTCGGACTCCACATTGCCCACTATCTTGAGAAGTAAAATATCGCGGATGAAGCCCAACAGATCGTCTCCCAAGTCTGTCCTTCTAGTCGCCACTCCGTGGAATGCGCGCATAACCACGTCCTCATCCTCCTGGGTGATGCAGCCGGCGCTAGGGCGAATGTAGGACCGGTACACCGGAAACTCCACCATCAGTTCCCTGAGCGATTCATGCAATTCTTGGCGAGTATAATCGCGATGATTTGGATGACGTTCACAGATATTTAGTAACATCGAGGTCAGAATGTTGAGATCACTCCCCAACACATGTCGGAGTATATGAAGTTTTTTGTCGCGCAGAATATCGGAAAAGTTTCTTGTCTCGCCTGTGAAGTCACCATAAAATCTGGTCAAGGGCGCGTTACTGTCCTGATCGATAAACAGGCCCATGACCATGTTCATGAAATCATAGCCGGTCGTGCCGGACACAGGCCATGAGGGTCGCAATCGCTCTCCGGAGGTGAGGATTTTTTCAACCACGATCCAACCGCTGGGCACACGATCGCGCAAGCGAATGAGATACTGCTCGGGATCCAATAATCCATCGGGATGATCGACTCGTACACCATCGACGGGGCCGTTCGGTGTCAACCATTGGAACACCAGATTATGGATATCGGCGAAGACTTGCTCATGCTCCGTCCGCAGGCCGATCAGCGTGCTGATATCGAAGAACCGGCGATACGCGAGGTCTTGCGTGGCGATGCGCCAGAACCCCAACCGATAGTTCTGTCGCTCCAGCAACACGTGCAGCGCCTGATGGTCTCCATTGATTTCTTCGATGGTGTGGTCAACGGCGGCTGCTGCGGCAGAATCCTCCTGGAGAAATCGGGTTAACAGCGTGCCCAAAATTCCTTTGTCTCTGTGACGGCGATGTAAGCTGTCCCAGTCCGTCGCCCATGACGAGGGGAGTTGTTCCAGCGCATCTGCAAAGAACGCCAGGATATCGGAACGCGCGCTTGACGCAGCACGTGTCAGGATGAAAGGAAGAGATTGCGGAGCGATGGGAAACACATCATCGTGATAGTGGATTGTGAAGGTTCCGTCGCGGCGCTCGACATGAATCTCGCCTGCATCAAGGATCCGCCCGTAATGGTCCCCCAATATCGGCAACAACACCTGATGGTGAAATTTGCTTTCCGGGGCCATCCATTCCACATCGAAGTAGGGCGCGTATCTGCTCGATTGCCCATTTTCGAGCACATCCCACCACCAGAGATTGTCCCTCCCGCTGATGGCCATGTGGTTCGGCACGATATCCAGAAGGACTCCGAGGTTGTGCTCACGAAGCGCGTCGGATAGTCGCTGGAATGCCGCCTCTCCGCCCAATTCGCTATTGACGCGGCTATGATCCAAGACATCGTAGCCGTGTGGGCTTCCTTTCACGGCTTGTAACACAGGTGAACTGTACAGATGGCTGATTCCAAGTTGGGCTAGGTACTCAGAGATGGCGGAGGCATGGTCGAGCGTAAAACCGCTGGACAGCTGAATCCGGTACGTAGCGATTTCATTCCGCAAGAGAAATTCCCTCCTGGCTCCGCGCGCTGCTTCACCGATTATAAATCTGTATGAGGCTGCGTATAACCTCTGACGATTCGAGGGGTGCAGGCGGCGCCGGCAGGACAAAGGCACCGTTGTAATGCTTCCCAGAAGCGGACTGCATGTTCGGACGCTCCATGACTCAGACCGCTTCCATTTCTGTTATTCACTGTCACCGAAGACCATGCATTCATACGGCAATAGAACCTCCGTGACCTTGTCGGTCTCTCGCTGGCCATGATATTGCTCTGCTTCGGATGTCCATAGCATGTTCGCCAGTGTCTGAACTGGAATGGGCTGTGATCGGGGAGTGAGATTAAAGAAAGCTTGTATCGCCCCAGGTGTATTCGGGGTTGGCCCCCCGCGAACCAACTCCAAAATGCCTCCGGACTGATTGTCAGGCAGTAGGCGTGCGGATCGCTGCGAGTAATTGCATAGCGCCGCCCACTCATGGCGCGCCCGCAACAGGTCTTGATACAGTCGACGCAGCCCTGACTTGTGTTGATCGGACTCCCACGACCAGGTGAGGCGGGAGGCCATGAATGTCGGCTCAGCTTGAGGATCCGGTACGTCTGCACCATCATCATGAAACGCCTCAAACTCTCGACGCCGTCCGTTCCTGACTGCGTCGATCAGTTTGTGATCGCTGAACGAACAGAAGAAATGAAATGGATGTTCTTCTCCGTACTCCTCCCCCATAAACAGAAGCGGTAGATAGGGGGCAAGAAGCAACAGGCTTGCTGCCAATCGCTGTGCAGGCGGCGTAAGAAGTGTGCCCAGCCGTTCGCCGGCCGCGCGGTTTCCGACCTGATCATGGTTCTGAAGAGAGACGACGAACCGATCGCCAAGAAGACCTTCATCGGGGCCGCCGTGACGGCGGCCCCGATGTGCGCTGTAGCACCCGTTCAAGACAAAGGTGTTAGTCAGCAATTGTGGAAACTGTTCCCTTGCTCCATAGTCTTGGTAATATCCTCGTCGCTCGCCGGTGAGGGACGCATGCACAAGATGATGAAAGTCATCGTTCCATTGCGCGTCAAGCCCATAACCACCCTGTCGTGGAGGACGCAGCAGACGGACATCGTTCAGGTCGCTTTCGGCCACGATGTGGACGTGACGCCCGCGTTCCCACGCAGCCGAGTCAGCCGCTTCCTTAATGTCCTTCAAAATATGCCGAGCCCCGAAATCGTAGATGGCATGCACGGCATCGAGGCGTAGACCGTCGAGGTGATACTCTCCGATCCACATGCGGACATTATCCAGAACGAATTCACGGACCGCGTCACTGCTGCGACCATCGTAGTTCACGGCCAGGCCCCAGGGGGTCCGGTACTGGTCGGTGAAGTACGGTCCATATTCTCCGAAATAGCTGCCTTCCGGTCCGATATGGTTGTAGACCACGTCAAGGAACACGGCGAGGCCGTGCAAGTGGCACGCGTTCACCAAACGCTGCAGCCCATGAGGCCCGCCATAGCTATGTTGCGGGGCCGCAGGATGGACCCCATCATAGCCCCAGTTGCGCGTGCCTGAAAATTGCCCGACCGGCATGATCTCCAACGCCGTCACTCCCAATTCACGCAATGCCGGTAGGCGCGGGATAATCGCTTCGAATGAACCTTGAGGCGTAAACGTGCCGACGTGAATTTCATAGAACACCAGGTCTCCGCGCCGGACTCCCTTCCAGTCCTCATCAGACCAGATGAATTCATCGGTTCGGAGGACGGCGGATGGCTGATTGACACCGTCCGGCTGCCAGCGCGAGGCTGGGTCAGGATAATCAGGGCCTCCGTTTACGCGATAGGCGTATCGTTGTCCGGTCACGATCGGGTCTTTGATGAAACTAAAGAATCCCCCGTCCTCACGGGTCATGCTATGGAGGCGTCGTGCGCTGTCGCTAATCATGACCACATCGACACAATTCGCTCTCGGAGCCCAGACACGCCATCGAACCGATCCGTCAGATTGTACGATGGCCCCGCATGGAGGATGAGCGTCCTCTAACACCTGTTCCATATACTCATCCTAGCGGACCTCCTGACGTGCCCCCGCTTCCGACCAACTTTAGCTCGCGGAGTTCAGCCATCTGAGGCAGTTTTGAACGCAAGATCACCATAGAGCGGCCGGCAATTTCATACTGTTCGCCGTTTTTACGTTTTACGGTTGCCGATTCTGGATCAGCGCTATCGATCAATCGCTCCCATTCCTGAACTTCGCCGCATGACGGCATCGTAAACGGTATCGGTTGGTGGTGTGCATTGACCAACAGTACGATCGAGTCCCCGATGATCGGTCCTCCCCGTTCATCGACATCGCAGATGAGATTGCCGGGAAGCAGAACCCCGAGACATTGTGTGTATCCTGCATTCCAGGCTTCGTCGGACATTTCTTCACCCGACGGCTGAAACCAGGAAATGTCCGGTATGTGGGCGCCATCGATCTGTCGGCCCAGGAAAAACTTCCGTCGCTGAAATACCGGTTGCGTTTGCCGAATATTGATAACCGAACGCACGAAGTGAAGAAATTCCCGTTGCTCGTCGGTGAGATTCCACTTGAGCCATGTGGTCTCATTATCCTGACAGTACGCATTATTATTACCCTGCTGCGTGTGGCCGAGTTCATCTCCGGCCAAAATCATCGGTACACCGGCGGAGAGGAGTAGCGTGGCCATGAAGTTTCGTTTCTGTTGGGCTCGTAGCCCATTGATCGCCGGATCATTCGTTGGCCCCTCCACACCGCAATTCCAGCTGTAGTTATCATTGGTGCCGTCCTGGTTGTTTTCGCCATTGGCCTCGTTGTGTTTGTCGTCGAAGCTGACGAAATCATGTAGCGTGAATCCGTCGTGACAGGTCACGAAGTTGATGCTGGCGTAGGGTTTCCGTCCGTCGCCTTCATATAAATCGCTGCTTCCGCTCAGACGAGTGGCAAAATCAGGCAGAAGTCCTCCATCACCTTTCCAGAACCGGCGGATGTTATCGCGGTAGATACCGTTCCACTCACTCCATAGCACCGGAAATTTTCCGACTTGATAGCCCCCTTCGCCCACATCCCACGGTTCGGCGATCAACTTCACCTGCGATAGAATGGGATCTTGGTGGATAATGTCGAAAAATGCTCCAAGCCGGTCGACATCGTACAGTTCGCGTGCCAATGTACTCGCTAAATCAAATCGGAATCCATCCACGTGCATATAGATCACCCAGTACCGGAGGCTGTCCATGATGAGCTGGAGCACTCGAGGATGTCGGACGTTGAGAGAATTCCCCGTGCCGGTATAGTCCCTATAGTAGCGACGATCCGGGTCCGTAAGCTTGTAATAGGCGAGATTATCGATGCCCCTCATTGAGAGGGTCGGGCCCAATTGGTTTCCCTCCGCGGTATGGTTGTACACGACATCAAGAATGACTTCGATGCCCGCTTGATGCAACGCCGCTACCATTGTTTTAAACTGCTGAACGGCGTCTTGTTGGATATGTTGGGCTGCATACTGGCTGGCCGGAGCAAAATATCCCAGGGTATTATAGCCCCAATAGTTTGTCAGACCTCGCTCGAGCAAATGTCGGTCATGGAGGAAATAGTGCACCGGTTGCAGTTCGACCGCAGTGACGCCGAGATCAGTCAGATGTTTGATGACCGATTCAGTGGCCAAGCCCGCGTAAGTTCCTCGAAGTCGTTCCGGCAGACCTTGTTGTAATTGGGTAAATCCTTTTACATGTAGCTCATAGAGGATAGTTTTGTGCCAGGGTGTTCTCGGATGTTGATCATTCCCCCAAGTAAAGGCAGGGTCGATTACCATCGCGAGCGGCGCAAACGCAGCGCTATCCCGGTCGTCAAACGAGAGATCACTTTCCGGGTCTCCTACACGATAGCCAAAGACGTCATCAGCCCATTTTAGATTGCGTCCGATCCCCTTGGCATAGGGATCAAGAAGAATCTTATTGGGATTAAAACGATGTCCCAGCTGAGGCTCATAGGGGCCAGACACCCGATAGCCGTAGAGTTGGCCCGGCAACACCTCCGGTAAGTACGCGTGCCACACATGGTCCGTATATTCGGTGAGGCGGATGCGCACAGATTCCGTTTCCGCCTCCGCTGACTCAAATAAACACAATTCCACGCCAGTGGCATGTTCAGAGAAGAGTGCAAAGTTAACGCCTTTGCCGTCCCACGTGGCGCCCAGGGGATAGGGTTGTCCGGGCCATTGCGTGGTTGGATTCACGGCTTCATTCATGGTCCGATTCCAAGGCTCCGGCTTGATGACGAGCTGATTCAAGGGAAACATTCTTTCTCACGGAAGAGGGACCTACCGCGTCGGTGACTTGCCGATATGTCCACCCCTCTGGAATCATAATGAGAGCCAAAGCCGTACTTTATAATTAACATGCTACGATGGTTCGAGCGACTAGGAAAATCCCTTGAGATCTAGCTGGAGGGAGAGACACTCATCCATCAAAAAGAAGAGAGAGGAAGCGCGAGACTCCAGGTCAGTAGCTAAGTCCATCCGAAAACATTCGCGATCTCATTCAGTTTCGGCGGTTCGATTCCCCTCTCTCTCGATTTTGAAATCTAGGGAAGCTCCCAGTGCTAGAACCGACTGAGGGAGCTTAGAGTATGCTTGACCCTCAGCAATAGCATCTGACCTATTCAGTGTTCAACGGAAAGAAGGGCCCAGTGGCAACCATTTTTTGTCCCATGAACTCCACGAGGCAACAGGTAGGAGCGGGACTGTTGTGTGTGTTGGCGATGGTAGGCTTCATGCCGGTCATGGAGCCACATCAAACGGCGGACCCGAAACCCATACCGGGACCCATGCATCCTGTTCCCTCACCTTCGCCGAATCCCGCTCCCAAACTGGGAGGCCCGGGACCGACAGATCCGACACCACCACAGCCGATCCCACCTCAACCCCCACGATGAGGTCAGTATGCCAACCCCGATAACGCCATCTGACGGAGCGCCAATCTCCCATAAACCGAGAATGCTACATGGCAGAAACTTGCTGAGGATCCTCACGTGTCTGATTCTTGTCTCAGGATGGATGCCGGCAATGGCGAACGGTGCAGGCTCCAACCGCGAGAAAACCGAGACATTGAAGCCATACGAGGTAGCTGGCACATTGTCTGCCTTGAATTTGTCGAGTGGAAGGGGGATGATCAGAACCGATCTTGGCAAGCCCATATACCTTGAAGTGAAGAAACCGGATCTGATTCGGAATCTGTCGGTCGGCGATCGTGTGACTATTCATTTGAATGAGGATGGACAGGTAGATAAGATCATGGGTGCGTCGATCCTCGAATTGGCAGTAACGGTCCAGCCGATGCCTGAAACGATGAATAAATAAGCATATTCGAAGGGTCTTTCCCTTCTCTCAAGTGGTCCCGAGCGATACAGTGGCGTATGGATCTCGTCACACCATGATTCCTATCACGGCTCGTTCATGATATATGACGGCAAGACGGCGGGGATTTGCCTGAGCACAAGCCTTGGTGAGCCTAGTGCTGCTTATCGGGATGATGTGACCCTTTCAGAGCTCTTGGTCTTCACGTTGTATTGCGTGTTCTTCTCGCGCAGGATTTGGAGCAAATGCTCGTATGACGATGAGCGAAGAATCGTTGCAAACTGCTCTCGATAATTCCTGACCAGACTGATTCCATCAACTATCACATCGTACGCTTTCCAGTCGGCTCCTTTCAGCAGAAGCCTGTAGCTGATTGGGATCTCTGTTTTCTTCCCAACCATGATGCTCTTGACCTCCGCATAGGTCCCGTCAAGCCGTTCGTTGAGGAATGTAACCTCCTCACCGGAGTAGGCATGGATTTTTTCCATATATGTAGCTGTCAAAAACTCTGTGAACAGGTCGACAAACTCTTGTCGCTGCCTCTCATCTAATTTATCCCACTGACCCCCAAGCGACCGCTTCGCCATCTCTCCATAGTCAAAACGTGATCCTGCGATCCTTTTCAGCTGAGTGCCCCGCTCGTCCGTCCGATCCGGTTTCTTGAGTTCTTGATCCCGCAAGACTCCGAGGGCTTGATTGACGGTAGTTCGCATCGCTTCAGTTGGGCTAGATTGAGCCGAGGAGTGTGCCGATTCAGGCATGCTGGTCGGTACCAGGATGAACGAGGCTATACACGTTAGCCAGCGCGCACCTGCGCCGAAAGCTTTGAGTTTTCTCGAGGCTATCCGATATACACTGCTCATGCGAATATCGTCCCGCTTACATGTTCGAACGTGGTGCTCGTCGTTCCACGCTGG
This sequence comes from Nitrospirota bacterium, assembly GCA_963701855.1. Classification (GTDB taxonomy): domain Bacteria; phylum Nitrospirota; class Nitrospiria; order Nitrospirales; family Nitrospiraceae; genus Palsa-1315. The sequence goes on along the minus strand of CAVPBK010000009.1, from coordinate 197,795 downwards.
GCCCCCACGCCGTCGAGTATCTGAAGCTTGTCTATCTTGCTTGTCTGATTTGGAGTCCGGCCCATCATGGAGCCATACCGAGTAGTTCGCGGATTCCTACATCGATAAGGGCTCTGGGCCTCACGACACAGCAGCAGGTCACTCATCGCGCTGAAGCGTCGTGGTATGTCCCTGGTCCGTGATATAGGCTTTGACCGTATCTCCCACTACCACCTTATCCAGTTTCGTGCTGTTATCGACGTGAATCCTGCTTTCCTTACCGTCAGTATCCTTGATCCACATATATTCGCCTTCCATCTTCATCAGCGTTCCTTTGATCGTGTTTTTGGTGAAGCGCTCTCCCAAGGTCGGCTTGGCCTCTTTGTCTGACATCGGATTAGCGGCTTCAGCTATCCCGGCTCCAACACCTAGTATCACCACCGTGAATATCGACAATGTGAGCTTGATCATACGTCCTCCCTGTTGAATCGGTGAATTTGTGAAGAAATTACAAGCGACGACTTCTCGGTTAGAGGTTCACAATCATATAAGCTATCTGTACACCCCCCTGAGTGGTTTCTGACCTAGGAACTTCCCGCGTTTTCTGTCGAGAACTTATGAAGGCAAGAATGAGGGATGAGGATGAGGTGAACTTTGGTAGGCGGTTTGAGGATGAGAAGATTGTGCGTGTGGGGTAACCGAGTTCACATGGAACCATAGGTCCTACGGTTTGGATTGAGCACGATGTTGGTCGATTCGCCTTCCAGCTTCAAGGGACCGCCGTTGGGACCATAATCCCAGTTCGCGCCACCAGGTTCTTGTTCGTACAGAACGTGACACGTCGGCAAAATCACTAACTGCCAAAGGGACGCACAGTCAGAACGGCGCGTTGTTCTTTGCCGGAGTCCCAACGCCAGATGGCGTGCAACACCGCTTCGAATGGGAATGTCGGCTCCTCCAACCACTCCCATAACAGATCAATCGGCAGCGGCATTCAAGAGCACTGGATAACGTGCCTCCTGTAAAAACCCATCCTCATCGACGAACAGCTCGAGTAGGGGTTCGGCTCGCCCGAGATAACCGGAGCCATCGAAAGATTGAGGGCCACATTCCTTGCGCCTTAGCGAATCGTGACACTGATCCGCATGGGCGAATGACGCCGGATTGTAGGAGAGGCATGAAATGAGCTGGCATATCTCCCTCCTTTTCTAAGAAAGCGTTAGGCAACAAGACTGTTCAGTCAGTCTGCACTGAAGTCTTTCTCTGTAATGCTAGAAAGAACCCTAGATTTACTCACAGTGAAATGATGAGACAACATCTGCTTGCTCGGTTTTCGTCCCGCACGTCGTCCAGTCGCTCAGTCCGACACTCCTAGGACAGTAAGACAGTCCCAGCAAGGGATACTCCTAGCTCCTCGAATTGGAAGTAGGAGCAAATTGGCATCTCAATCCGAGCCGAGCCTCCTAAGGGTTAATATTTCAGGGCTGTGAGAACGGCAGAAGTATGGCGTAGGTCACGATGAATTTCGTCAGATGGCTTTGAGTCCGCCAGTATCATGAGTATTAATGCTGCGGGATAGGAGATAGCATGAAGGTACTTGCCGTCCATCCCAGCGCGTTAATATACACAAAACTTTATCTTCCGATTGGAGCCGCTTGAATTAGAGCTTGTGGCTCAAGTCACATCCGCCAAACCGGATATGCGGTATGCCTCATTGATTTTCAGGTCGAAGCTCATCGGGATTATTCTGTGCTGTCTCATACCTGGCGGCCCGATGTCGTCGCATTCTCCTGCAATCATCTGGCGAACGTGCCGGAAATTATTGATCTCGCCAAACTGACGAAGGCCACACTCCCGGAGAGTTTTGTGTTTGGCGTCGGCCATAGCGCTTCGTTTATAGCGAAACAGTTCTTGGATCACGGCGCAGGAACGATTGATTGCATGCTTAAAGGGGAAGGAGAGGCGCTTGTTCTAGAATTACCGCAGGCCATCGGGCATGATCGCCTGGTTATCGCACGGGTTCCTGGCGTTGTGTCGCGTTTCGGTTCGGGGCCACCGCCCTGATTCGAAGAAAATCTTGGTGCCATTAGTCCTGCGCGGGACCAGCTGCGTCATCGCTGGAAATACTTCATCGGCGTGGTGGACCCCTGCGCCTGTAGCTTTCCAAGCTGACATGTTGTCTGGTGCGGAAACATTCTTCCTGGACATCCGGGCCAACTCGAAATGATATAAACATCAAGGCATTTTCCGTCAAGGCACTCCTTCGGCCCTGTTAGAGACGGACAGATTGTTCTCTGGCCCTCGGTGAGATCACACTGCATTCGAAAGTGGTGGAGTTGATCGGTAGAACCACTCTCCTCACCATCTTCGTGTAATTCCACACACTTCCTCTGTTGCAGGCTGATCAATCTCCCCCACGTAGCAATCATGGCATTAGCCTTGCTCAACATCGGCTGAATGAAGAGCAAGGATGGGTAGGGCTTAGGAAGTGTGCCAATCAAGTATGCAGGTTATCCATTCCAGTGTCATGGGCTGCAACCATGCTTTGAAGCGCAAGGAGGTGCCATGAAATCTTTCGCTAGATTTACACCGGTTACGTTGCTCATGCCGTTGCTGATTTTTGTCGGCTGCAGCCATACCATTCCCGCGACCGATCGGATGCCGCAGCCGCCGCCTGAAATAGGCAAGACTCCACCGACAGCCGCACTGCTCAATGCTGGCGGAAAACAAGCGCAGGCTCCCGAATCGATATTGCCGGTGATCCTCACGGCCGATCTCACCCCTGTGCAACGGGCCATTCAAGCGGCGATACCCGAACGGTTTACCGATGAGGGTCACCCACTCGCGAACGCCTACCGCTGGCAATTTGTCCGAGAAGGCCAGCCAGAGGTGTTCATTCAAGATGGATTGGTGAAGTATCAAGCGGTTTACCGGGGAGAGATTGAATCCACTGCCGCACGCGCCTGCAGGCTCGATCCTCTCTTTCCAGTGCTGGAAGGAACTGGTCGACTCATGCTGCGTGAGCAGGACCAAGGCCTTCTCGTCACAATGAGCGATTTAAGGATCTCCATTAATTTGAAGCCGGAGAGCGATAGCAAATGCAATATGTTCAATGTAGTGGTGAAAGATCAATTGGTTGAGCTGTTCCAACAGGAAGCGATCAATCAACAAATCAGCCAATCCCTCGAGCGAGCTGGCTATTCCATTCCGATTCAGCTCGTCTGGGATCGATTACAGGAACCATTGATCGTCGGGTACGCGAATAGCAAGCTCTGTCTGTATGGCAAAGCGCAGGACTTCACCGTCGGCTCGCTCAAGGGGCCGGCACAGCTGACGACGATCATGGGAGCCGTCCGGCAAACGCCGGTCGCTCTGTATCAGACACCGTGCCAAAAGCCGGCGACTACACCGCCGCTGAAGGTGTATATGGACAATACGGCAGTTGCGGTGCAGGAGGGACAACCGTATAAAATCCTTCTCAGCGTGCCGGTGCCCTATGGCGTCCTTTCTCAACAACTGCAGGACAAACTATTCCATCATGAGGTGAAGCTGCGCACGTCGTTCAGGAACACCTTGACGATCGAACACGCAGGGGCTTCCGACGTCAACGGCCGGTCGCTCTTTTCAGTGGAGACCAGCGGAGCCGTCAGCGGCATCCTGTACTATTGGGGCACGCCGCGATTGGAGCATGAGGGCAATGTGATTACGATCCCGGATCTCCAGATGGCCAATGAAACAAAGATGGCGCTGGATGAGGTGACGGACGGGTACTGGCAAGTAGTGGATGAAGAATTAAGGCCACGCTTGCGGCAAGCCGCCACAGTCGATTTGGCGCAGCGGATCGGAAGTATGAAGAATGCACTGAGCGGCCAGCATAAGGCCGGAGGGTTGTCCATGAATCTATTGATGGGACGCCAGGAAGCCGGCCAGGTCTCCTCGACCAAAGACGCCCTCGTGGCCGATGTGTTGTTGGAAGGGACCGCCAGCGCCTTTGGACGAGTGCCCATCAAGCAGCAGGCTCAGAGCGAGGCGACCGAAAGGACAGTGCTCATGGAGGCACCGGTCGACAACACGCCGCGGAAGGCCGCGGGTATACCGGGCCACGGGGCGTCGGAGACTTTCTCAGGACACCGCTAAAGATGCACGAGGGGTCGACAAGATATAACCGCACAAGATCGGTTAATTCAATGTTTGATAGCGCGTGATCAGGGACAGGCAAAGACGATGATGATACCGCGGCGTGAGACAGATCGGACAGCCGGAGATCTCTTATGGGAAAACCAGGGTTTTCCCTGGTCTACACTCTCATTCAGGGTGCGGTATGGTCACCATACTTCAGCCGCGCGATGAGAGTCGCACCCCTTCGCGAGATGGAGCAGGAGGCTCGGTTCCGAAAGGACCCGAGCCTTCTTCATGTGATCTCGAAAAGTGCGCTCGTGAATTAGGACTGGGGCGTTTCCACATCTATTTTTGTCTGCTCGAGACGAGAGATTGGCCGGGCCGACGCCCTATCCTCCTTGGGCATCTGCCCAACAAATGCGATAGCCCGCTGAATGGCCCTGTCCAAATCCTCGCCTGTCGTGTGCCGTTTGACAAAACAGGCATACGCGCCATTTTGCTTGGCTAGCTCCCACACACCTCGTTGTGCCATCTGGGTGAGGACAATCACAGCAACGTGCGGCCTGCTGGGAATTGGGACTAAATCTATCAATAACTGGAAGCCCAATTCATCGGGCAGTGCGAGTTCGAGGACCACGCAATCGACCCGTCGAGATTGGTAGAACTCAAGTCCTGATTGCGCGTCGGGGGCTTCTATGATCTCATAGTCGAGGGAGCAGCGCTTCAGTTGGTCTGCCCAGTACGCACGCTGGTTCTTGCTCCCATCGATGAGCAGTACGGAAGTTGCGAGAGGTTCAGGCTTAGGGGCCATCCCCGGGTACTCCGGTTTGACCAAGGAATTACACCAAACGTATTACGCTATGTCAATGCAGCCTAACTGGCTGCTTGTGCCTATTTGCCGCTCATGGTGGCGAATGGCTAGTGTTTGTCTCTCCGCTGGAATCCCGCTCATTCTTCAGCCTGAAACCGTAGAGGATCTAAGATGAAACGTTCCTCCATTTTGAGTAGGGGCATGATCGGTTCCTATGCGGTTGTACCACCATTGTCCCTCGCCCTCTGAAAAATCAGGCGAAAACTCAACCGTAAATCCGCCATCTCGGTCGTTCTCCTCCTGAAACCACATGCCGCTCCAGGAATGATCGATGAATCTGTGAGTTTCGAACCGCCCGTCTTTCCATTCATAATGACCGTTCCCCTGCTCGTCGAGCGTTAACCGGACAGCCGCACCAGTGCCATCGATATATTCCCATTCACCAGCGAGGACATGCCGGTCACCTGTCTGTGATGTTATCCATGGAGGAGGGGAGTTGACGGAAGCAGCCCGATGGACACAAGCTGCAGAAAGCACTGCACTAGTCAATAGGATAATGATATTGATGTATCGTCGGAGCATAAAACCTTCTCAACTCATATCCAAGCCAATAAGCTATCCAGAACCGGTACCCCGTGTCGCGCGACCATCGCCAGAGGACGCGCTACAGGGAGATGCTATGCAGATTACGATCCGTCGAGACAGCATGGGTCTCGGGAGCGACAATCATGAGCTTCGGATCATTGTCATCCCCGGGTACGTGTGGGCTCACCTCATCTGGATTCTCAATCGCCATGATCTGCAGCGTGACAATCAGCGGTTGCCCCGCTAGGGGATGGTTGAGATCAAGCACAGCTTGCTCCGGCAAGATCCGTACGATCCTGGCACGCCTGCCTGCATCATCAGTTACCGTGTCGCCTTCCCGGGCTTTGAGCGGCAGATCGGCTGCCGGGATAATTTGAGTTTTTGTGTCATCATAGGGGCCAAAACCTTCTTCCGCCGAGAGAGGAAACGTCTTGCTCTCTCCTGGGTGCATGCCTGCCATCCGCTGCTCAAGGCCTGGCGGGATAATATGCTGGCCTTGGATAAACTGCTCGGTATCGCTGTAGGTCGTGGTGGGATTATCCCGCGGCGTGATTTGAAACTGCACCGTCACCTTCGCTCCGTCCTGCACTGCCTCGTCATGAGTCTTCAGGAGAATCGGAAATGACTGGGCAAGATACCCGTGCCCCAGCAGCACCGCCACGCCTATCGCGTATATGCCGATTGCACTTACCAGAATGTATCGCATAGTAGGCATGCGGCGATTCTCCTTTCTTCCAGATGCTAAAAACATATCGTGCAATCTTGGAATGAGATCACCCGCAAATTTCCTGCCACCGATTTAGGCTGGAGGCGCACTCAAGGATATTTGCAAAACTGTCAAGATGTTAGAGTGATTTTCAGAAGCGGAGCAGACTACGGACTTACCCACCAGGCGAAACATCTTGTCCGACGAGGGACATTCTATCCCTATCCCTCGTAGTATGCTGGTGATGTCTGGGTATATGCTCGAGCGGCTCCCCGGTGTGCCTGGTCTCCCACGTGTACTCAATCGTTATGGTGACACGCCTTATGATCTCCGCTCTCCGTCGCGTGATCACTGCATCAGCCTCGTGCACAGCAAGGGCCCTAAAGGTTCTTGATCCGTAGAGTAATGTTGTGCCCCATTTAAACTGTGGACAGACAGCGTGGTCAGCTGGATGCAGGAAACCCGCTGAATTTATTCAGAACCCAGCGCCACAGAAGACATCCGAGGGCCTCTCACCAGAGTCGTGCGCAAGTGTGCCGGGATGTCCCTTAGGAAGCGGAGAATCGAAGTGGACTGAATTTCCCAATTCCGTGGACACCGGGTTAAGCCACTGCCGTCCTCGCTTCGTACTCAGCCGGGAAGTTATAGCCGAGGGTCGAGTGACGGCGCTGCCGATTATAGAACACCTCAATGTACTCAAAGATATCCCGTGTCGCGTCGTCACGGGTTGCATAGTGCCGATGGTACACGAGCTCGCGCTTGAGTGTCCCGAAGAAGCTTTCGATGCAGGCGTTGTCCCAACAATTACCTTTGCGGCTCATGCTTACCGTGACGCCGTGGGCAGCGAGTAATTGCTGGTAGCTCGTGGCGGCATACTGACTGCCGCGATCCGAGTGGTGCAGGAGCCCTGCCATGGGTGTCCGGTTCGCTAGCGCCATGGTGAGGGCATGCTCGGCCAGATCCACGGTCAGACGGTGGCCCATCGCCCAGCCGATCACGCGACGTGAGTAGAGATCGAGGATGACGGCGAGGTAGAGCCAGCCCTCGGTAGTCCACACGTAGGTGAGGTCCCCGGCCCAGACCCGATTTGGAGCCTCGACCGTGAACTGGCGATTGAGGGTGTTCGCCGCCACGGGGAACCGATGCTGGGACTGGGTGGTGGCACGCCACTTCTTCACCGTCTTGGCTCGGATGCCGTCCTGGCGCATCAGCCGCGCGACGCGATGCTCGCCGATGCGGTGTCCCTGTTTGAGCAGGGCATCCCAGATGCTGGGACTGCCATAGGTCTCGCGGGACTCTTGATAGGATCACTCGAATAGCCGAGAGCAGGGCACGAGCGCTCACGGACCGGGGACTCTCAGGCCGTGACCGCCACGCGTAATAGCCCGCAGCCGAGACCGCGAGGGCGCGGCACATCATCCGGATCGGATAGCGACGGTCATGCTCCTGGATCGCGCGGTATCTCATTGGGACTCCTTCGCGAAGAACGCCGCCGCACGTTGTAAAAAATCCCGCTCCTTCCGCAGCGTCTCGTTTTCTCGTCTGAGCCGTGTCAGCTCGTCCTGCTCGGCCCGCACCGCCTGGCGCGTGCGGCCCTGGGATTCGACCTGCTGCTGCTCGCTCCTCCACCGATACAGCACATTGTCAGAAATCCCGAGCTCCCGCGCCACCTGGGCCACCGGCCGACTCGATTCCCGTGTGAGCCGGACGGCCTCGAACTTGAACGCGTTGGTAAAGTGACGTCGCGTTGTTGTTGCCATGCTGACCTCCAATTTCATGATTCTCCCACTTATGGAGGTGTCTATGAAATCAGGGGAGGGTCAATTCTATGCAGAAAGGATGGCTTACAATGATCAAGAAACTGTCTACAAATTAAGTGTGGCCGCACACTGCGAGTTCACCATGAGCACTTAACCGGTAGAGTATATTGCAGTTTCCACTTCATCCGTAAAGCTTCCACTTCAGCCTTCGTCCTCACATTCCCCTTCGTGGCCGCGCATTGCTGTATACCTCGTCAGACTTGATTGTATTGCCTTCTGACTTGTGCTGAAGCGAATTGGGCAAAACAAGTGCAATCTGATAGGTGGAGTACCTGCGTTGGTGAAGCAACAATCGTCCGTCTCTCGACATCCGATCAACGGCCATGAATATTTCCCCCCAACTGAAACTGGAAAGGTGAGTGACGACATCGTCTAGGCAGCACGGACCATCGTTCTGCAGCTTTTCAACAATAGCCGCTTCGAGGGGTAGCATGGTGTGAAACCTCCGGGTGAAGTGAGGTGCGGGGGGTTGGCCTGTATGCTGCCAGGATCGCGGGGTATGAGACCTAGGAAGCTCCCTAGTATTGGCGTAAGAGATGTCCTGCGAATCCCGCCAGGAAGCGGTTGGAGGTGTCCAAGATTTGGTCCGAACATCACTCAGCGACAGCGGCGGAAACCGCCATTGCGCCTATGTTCCGAGCAGCAATCGAGCTGAGGGAAATGCATTGTTGACCGTGCAGGGGATTTCGGAGGCGTTATCGGAATAAAGGCCCGGCCCATATTGGAGCCGAGCCGTCTGCTTCAATTCCCAGCAATCTCTTCTTTACTTCTCGTCAATCAATACATCTTTCCCTTCAAGGCTTCCGGCTGAGACAAGTTATGCCATACCTGTTTTCTCGTTTCCGAAAATACCACACGACTAAACCCACGAAGCTCGAACCCAGCAGCAGCAACGTCGAAGGATCTGGAACAGATACAGGAACTTTCCCATTGTGTGAGTGATTGTTCAACGACCCTTGGTCATGTTGGTGCATTTCGGGTGCGCGCCCCTGTTGTCCGAAGATCTCGCCTCCTCGGGCATGGTTCGACATCTTCTCGTCCGCCGTTTCACGAGCGTCCGGCGATCCGGTCATGAATACTTCGCCGATCACCAGAGTCATGCAGAGTGTTAGGACATAGTATGTCTTCATGATCTCCCTCCTAACCAAAATGTGAAATGACTTGATGATCTATCGCTCGCTGTTGGCGTATTTCTCCTCAGTGCGTCTTTTGTTTTATGGGTTCAGGCTGAGACCAATAATGATCCACCCCCCTCTCTCCATGCTTCCATTTGCGCTTTCACTAACATCTACTGGATCCGTAGCACAGGGCGTACCGTGGAACAGCCTAGTCTTGTTCACGATGATTTTTATAGGGCCGTGAAGAGACGGGCCGGAGCTGTCCCAGCGACAGCAATGCGGTGTACCAAGAATGTGTGCTGCGAACGACGGAGCAAGCGCCACTAGCAAGGTTCAGCTGCGATACTCCCGCCGGTACATACGCAAAGCCCGAAGGCGGTTCCAATCACCGCTGGTGCGCCTCGTTGTAGAATGTTCACTGTACTCAACAGAGGATAAAGGTGGCTCCTGCAGAAGAGTACTTCACGAGAAATACTAGGAGAGTTCCCAGGTCTGAAAACTCTCCGAAGAGCGTATGGCTAGGTGCATGCATTTTACACCTAACTGAGGAGGCTGCCGTGGATGATTTTGTTCCGATCTGCTGTTTCTGCTCCAAGATTCGAGACGATAGGAACACGGAAGCCGGCAAAGGTCCATGGGTCGATCTGAACACCTATGCCATAAGCCGACAGTTGCCGCGCAGTCATAGGTTCGTATTCAGTCACGGTTACTGCTCCGATTGCGTCGCACATTTTGACGAGCGCATGGCGGCCTATCGTTCGACGACCGCCTGGGAGTCATTGAGAGAAGCAGGGCGCCGTCTCATTGCAGGAGCCGATGGAGACCAGCGCATAGGACTGAGGAAACGCTCCAGCAAGGCTAGTGCCGTTGAAGATGTGTATCAGACCGCGAAGGAGCGAGCGGAGTCGTATACCAAGATCGTGGAGGAGTTACCGCAGATGCGAAGGTAGGCGGTGCAGTTGGTACGGCAGGCTGTCGGCGCAGGCCGTCGCGCGTATCTAGTGGTCAATAACCGGTGCGAGGGAAACGCGCAGTTGACCGTGGAGAGACTTGTGGAGATGTTGTGGGGCTCAGCACCTTTGTCCCTCGTTCTGCCAATTTCATGTGCTTTGTGTTCCCGTGATTTTACAAAGGAGAGTTTCTGAAAGAAAGAAATACCTCGAATTATGGTGGAGTCTTCTTTGGCTTGACCTCATCACGAGACGCAGCGGATTGTGCGGGGAGAAAGGCGAGAAACATTCTTCCCGCCATTAAATAGGCCTGCATTCCAAAATGACGCATTATTGAAACTCGTGAAGCCGCGAGACAGGAGATCTTCGCGTACATTGAGGTGTTCTATAACCGGAGACGCCGTCACTCGACCCTCGGCTATGACTCCCCGGCCGAGTTCGAAGCGAGAACAGCAGTTGCTTAACCAGGTGTCCACGGAATTGGGGGAAGGTCATCTTTCTCCGAGATCCCTCTACCGATGTGTTTCCGCCTGGAACCGGTCGATTGATTCAGACTGAACTGGCTCCTTATCTCCACCCGGCGATCAGTGTCTTGAGATTGTCCCAGGTCCACTCATAGACCTTGTCTGATGACATTGCTGATGTTGGCTTAGTGCAAGTCCTATCTGCATAGGCTGTCAAAAGGAAGTAAGGCGTGTTTTTCTCCTGCGCAATCGTCAATTCCTCAGCCATGCTTTTTGCTAGAAATGCGTGTTCGCCACATAGGACGACTACCACGTCGGTATTGTCGATTCGGTGCCTGACCTTCGCCTCCCAGTCATCGATAAGATGCTCTCTCACCGAAGTATGGGTAACTTCGAACGGACTGTCAGGCAGTTTTGCTTGTTCGGCGAGCAAGGTCTTCTTGTCTTCGTCATGATCTAGGTCGTAACTGATGAACACCCTTTTCTTTGTGATCATGTATCGGCTCCTTTGGAAGCTTGCCTCGCCTAACCTAACTATGAAGTCAGTTGCGGCCCGTCCGAGCAAGACAGTTGCAGTAATATGTTACGGGTATGGTTATCCAAACGTCATACGCGCATCCATCAGATCGCTAGGGGCACTCATGCATTAGACGCTGCGCCGCAAGCGAGGCCGTCTATGGCCAGGTGTCAAGACATGCCCACGATTTAGCAACCTATGTAGGTTGCGGCGCTCCCTTCTTGGGCTCGCCCCAATAGCTTGGCTGGTACGGGAACGGGATTTCGATTCCTTTGGCGTTGAACGTATTCCTGATCCGGCGATGCATCTCCCGACCCACCCGCCATTGTTTGTGGGGCTCGGTCTTGATGCGACACTTGATCATCACGGCAGAGTCCCTAAAATGGTCCACGCCCAACATCTCTAACGGCTCAAGAATATCATTCGAAAACCCAGAGTCTCGACGCAACTCCTCGGCAATCGCCTGCAGATCCCCCATCACCTCATCGACGTTCTCTCGGTACGCGACTCCGATATCAAACACAGAGTAGGAATAATCTTTCGTCAAGTTCTTCACCTTATCGATCACCCCATTGGGGACCACGTGGAGATTGCCGGACACATCACGGAGCTTAATGGTTCGCAGTTCCACTTCTTCGACAAGTCCGGTCACCCCCGCGACCTCAACCACATCCCCTATCCGGACAGAGTTTTCCCAGAGGATAAAAAAACCAGAAATCAAATCCTTCACAAGACTTTGGGCCCCGAACCCAATAGCCAATCCACCAAGACCTGCTGCCGCCAACAGGGGCTTCAAGTCCACGCCCCCCTCGGAAAGGATCATCGTCATGCAGACGAAAAGGATCACAATTCGCGCAACATCCCTGACGATGTGTGTCAAGGTGTAGGCTCTCTTGATTTGGGCACGACCGGGAAATGTGCCCTCATACAGACTGCTGAGTTTCGCCACACCTCGCTTCAGGAGAGCGAGCATGACGAGCATGGCCGTTGTAATTAGCAGTATGCGTACGCCCGAAGTGATGGCCCATTCGAACATCCGATCAAAGAATCGCATGAAATAGGTTGCCGGCATCTCATACCTCCTCTCAAGTGAACAAGTTGCGCCATTGCAGACAAGTTGTCCGTGTATAGCGCATCGGCACCTTCCGCTTAGCCAGCTATCTGCTTATAAATACATTGTTTTTCTATTCGTCTCACTCGGTTCATTGATTGCAGAGTGAACATAGAGTTCCATGCATGCGTGTTTTAGACCAAATCGAGGAGGTGCCCATGGCAGCTATTCCCAAAATCATTGGTGTCATGTCGTGTAGTTTCGTGCTGTGCCTGGGTCTATCCAATGCCACGCAGGCAACAGAGAAAATGAAGCCTGACCCCTGTGCTGATAGGAAAGGCGGGTTATCGAATCTCGTGAAGTGCGATGACGAAACACGGCAGAGCATCGACACCGTCACCGGCGAAGTGTTGCGCATTGACGGTAATGACTTTTTCGTCCAGCGATTCAATGGTAAGGAAGTCCGGTTGCACCTCAACGCAACCACAGAGATGACCGAGATCATTGGTCGAGGAGATCGTATTGAAGCGAAATTGAACGATCAGAAACACGTGCTGTCGATTCGCCACCTCGAACAATGAAACTCAGTGCATCCCGTGACGAAGACGGGCTAATAGGATTGTCACCAGGAGGGCAGTGTCGGGGTCGCTGAGGTTAGGCCCCCAACAAGAGCAACAGGATCTGTCCTACAATCCATAACACCAGAATCTGCCCTCCAATGCCCACCGCGGCGACCAGCATGACCCCTAATCGTTGATACCAGGGGATCTCACAAATTCGCAGTGCTTGCGCTTGTCGTGTGTGAGCATCCTGACGCATGATCGAGCCGCGCACGTATGGTTTGCTGACACACTGGTTTCCAGGTGGTTTCCATATCCTAGACTGATGTTGCGACACTAATTGCTCTCTTGCCACTCGGTTGAACCCTAGGTTCCCCATAACTCATGACCCCTCATGAGAGTAATTTCGTCGATACGCGCATCAGTCCAAGTGATATTCCCAGGCTACTGGACCTCTCGCGGTTTCGTAGGCCTTTGTCTATCAATGAAAGCACCAGACTCTTCGGCACCAACTTGTCCGATTCTTTGAGCACATCTGCGCCGCGTTCACCGCATACTTCCGGCAGATCTCTTCCCACGGCACCCCAGTCGGCCACTCTTGCAACACCGTCAGGTTCTGCTCACGGCTCCACTGACGCCTTTGTCCACGCCCATTCTGGACAGGGTTCATCCTGGTGTCCAGTTAGCCCGCCTGCCTTATGAGACCTGTCCAAATATTAAGTGGGGCACAACAAATACATAGATCGGCGAAGGCTCGGCTCCGAAAGAAATCGAGCCGTTGTTGTACCTGAAGTCCGAGGAATCTTCTCAAGAGATATGTTTGTCCGCAACGCATTGAATCGTGCGATGAGAGTATGGATATCAGTGGTCAAATGCCAAATGTGCTGGTAGTGCGCATAGTCGGTTGAGAGGATACACTCTGCGTATCTTGTATTCCTAAGGCATTGAACTTATGACGTGGGTGACGGGTTGGACGCGATCTTCTCACCCCCAGGTTACAGGACATCTTCAACAGCGCTGGCGTTGCTAGGGCAGTCCCGAGGTCCGGTCCGATGCATTCCTGTGTATACTTTCGTGAACAGTAATCTGGCCAGAAGGGAGTGTCGTGCCTAAGATTTTGGTGATTGATGATGAGCCGCACGTTCGAGCTCTCCTCGATATGAGACTCCGTCACCAGGGATATGATGTGCTCTTTGCTGACAGCGGTGTGAGGGGCTTACAGCTGTATCGCCAAGAACACCCTGACGCCATTGTGCTTGATCTGAGAATGCCGGAGCTTGACGGGGTCGCGGTGTTGAAAGAGATACGCCGTGTTGATCCCAAACAGCCGGTGATCATTTTGACGGGAGACACTACTCCTGAAACGGAGCGGCAAGTCCGTGCGCTCGGGGTAAGCGAGTTCATTGTAAAGGGCTCCTCGATGAAATTCCTGGTGGACACACTCAAGTGCCTTTTCAAGCCTTCCATCCTGGCGATGGGCGGCTCTGTAGTGATTGAGACCCTCGCGTCTTGAGCGAAGCGAGTCACCATGGAGGACCAACCCGTGACGATGAATCAAGCGGCTGCGTTATGAGTTAAATGGGAACAACGGTTGGACCGCTCACAATTCGAGCATCTCAATCTGGAGCTGGAATGGGACGACCTCGGCCATTCGAGGGGAAACTATGTCTGCATTTTGTGCGGCAAATCTGTGGCACAATGGTACTTAGCTGCCTAGTATCCCCACAAGCCCCTGAACGGTCAGCGACGCATTCCCGTCAGCCTGGTTGTTGACGAGCACATAGCTCGCCCACCTACACCGACTGCCTGCCGTAGCAACTGCACCGCCTGACCTCTCTTATCCACAGTTACTCCAATGCTAGGGAATCTGCTAGCTCTAAAAAAACTCCGCAGGCCATATGCTTAGATTCAACCGAACGCATGGAGAAGACATGAAGATCTCCGCTCGCTGGACTGTGCGCGGGCCGATCATGCGGCAGGAGGCATCCAAGCCAAAGGCGCAAGCACGGCTGTACTGCTCCACTTAATTTCTGGACATATGATTGAATATCTTAAGCCAGCATTTCTGCGAAGAATTCAGGCCGCTCTGTGTCTCCAGTTCTTAAGAGACGTCCAGACTCACTCGTTCATGGTTCTGGTGAGAGACTCTCGGATGTCGTCTGTTACGTTAGGTTATGAATAATTTCAGTGGGTTTCCTAGCTCCAGCTGACTACGCCATCGGTCCACAGTTTAAATCAGCACAACACGGCTACGCGAGGCTCGAAGCTGCTCTCCCAGCGCTTCAATGGTTCGCGGCGAGTGTTACTTGCCAGAAGGATCGGAGCCGCCTCCGTCGCTTTCGCCCAAGAGCCTACCGCTAAAACGCTCATGTACATGTGGCGAGAGATCGGTTCGCGCCTGGCCCGGCTTCGTCGCGGTCCTGACGGCATCGGACTGTGGCTCAGGTTTCGACTTCGACGAAGAATCAGCAATGAGGTCCGTATTCGCAAGCGACGTGAATATCAGACTCATCAATACCGCACCGAGAATAAGTTCACAGACGATAATCCCATTCATGCTAAGCATGACACACCTCTTTCTGTACGCGTGGTCAATAAATTCACGACTCATTTCGCCTTTTGCATCGATGTCCTCTCCTGCTGTATGAGGAGATGACGCCGTAGGTGAAACAACAGTCGACGTACCTTCCATATATCTTGAGGCACTCAAATACAGGACTGGTAACTTGCCTTGTATGTTTCTCGATGTACCCTAGGTCGCAACTCACGATGGATTGCCGGACCAGCCGGGTCATGTGTTCGTCAGCCCACAGCCATGGCCTCCTCCACTAGGTTTTTTCCCAGGAGGTTCTATTCCAGGGATCTAGTAGAGTGACAGTGCTTTCGAAACCGCGCGGGAACACTGTGAACGCATATGCTGCCGTGTGTGCGAATGGTGGGACCTGTCGGAATCAAAAGTGAAAGGCTCGACTTCGAAAGGGGTCGAGCCTTTGTTGTGTGTTGCAGGATCGCCGTTGTATTGGATCAATCCGAGAGTGTCTACCACCACCATGAGATGAGCTGCGCGGACTGGCGATGAGAAGCGGATACTGCTTGTATGGCGCTGCGACTTCCGAGCAATCCTGGAGCCGCTCCGCATTGCGCCTTCTCAAGCAAGTGGGTCCTCCATCTGGGTCATCACGCTGATGCCTGAGTAACAGGTACCGCCACCACGCTAGGCGTGAGCTTGGCAACATGGTGCAGAACGGTAACGGCCCTGGTGCACAAATGATTGGTCGCCGCTCAATGTCAATGGCCTAGCCAGGTCGGCTACTGGAAAGCGACCAAAGTCACCAGTTGGATGGATTGGGTAGCGTAAGGGAGATGCCCCTTGGCGAAACGGAGAAAATCTCTATTCTGAAAAGATCGCAATCAGGTTGTCCTTCCGAGGATCGATGCGCAACCGGTGATTTTTCTCGGAAATGTAATCGACCGCACCGGGTACTGTGCTCTCGTGTGCTACTGCGCGAAGCGGTAATGGATTATGAAACCTGATTAAAAACGGGAAAAAGATCGGTGCTGGCCCATCTAGTCTTTCAGGTATGACCGGCTTCCCGGTATAGTTGATGGCGGGATCGGGCCGCGCCAAGAGGCTCTGAGTGTCGCAACAGGTTGGTCTTTGACAGGCCACCAGACCGTCAGCTCCCCATTGGTGCCCCGCACGTGCACCATGATGTCCCGAGATTACTCGATAGATCGAGCCGCAAGCTACTACTAGGCTTAGTTCCAACCACTCTCAGGCCGAACGCCGCTGAGAGTATTTGACTCTGATAGAAGATCCAAGAGTGTATGCATTAGCCAAGCAATCCGGCGCACAGGTTTGTCTTCAAAAGACACTTACATCGCCGGGAGATTTGGACAGAGCCATTCAGCGTGCTCTTGCGCTGGTGGGACAGATGCCCCAGGAAGACCAGTACCTGGCCAGCTAGCCGCTCTTACGGCGATGTGTGTCTACCGGTTCCCGACCCCGATGATGGGGAGATCGGCCCGCGCCAAGCAGCTCTGTGCTCCATTGGTTGTCCGCTGCGGCTGGAGTAGTGACCGTAGAGGACATGCGGTTTCTTGAATGGTTGCAGGATCAGCGCGTAAGCAGCTTCCAACCCGTTGCGATCGACATCGTGGCTCACTCGTTTTCAAATGGAAAGATGCTGTTCCAATCATCCTTCATGCTGATGACCGTCCAACCCTTGGCCTGGGCTTCATCAAGCGCCTTATCGAGACGACCGAGCCCGGCCTTGCGGTCGTACGCCCACTCACGCGCGGCGTCGGTATGATGGACAATGAGGGCGAAGCGCGGGCCACTCCCGGCGGTCGTCCACTGGAGCATCTGCAAGTCACCGTCGGAGTTCCCGAACGCGGCGATGGGGCGGCGGCCGATGAGTGTTTGGATAATGATGGGTTTCTCACCCTTGTCGTTAAGGAAATTAAGTTCCGGCAGCTTCATCAGCGTGGGCGTTCCATCGCGCAGCACGAATTTCAGTTTGCCGGAGCTGCCGACGATCTGTTCGGGTGGGATGCCATACGTCTTCTCCGCAAAGGTGCGCATGAATTCGACACCGCCACCGGAAACAATGAACGATTTGAAGCCATTCGTGCGCAGGTAGGCGAGCAATTCGAGCATCGGCTGATAGGCCATCTCGGTATAGAGACGCTTGGTCTTCGGATGCTTCGCGGTTGCAATCCACTCAGTGACAATCTTATGGAACTCTTCGGTGGTCATGCCCTTGTGCGTCGCGACGATGATTTTGAAAATAGCCGGTTCTCCGGCGGCAAGCGCGCCTTTCACGTCACCCCTGAGTAGTGAGGCGTATGGCTCTTCGGTCTTCCATTCGGGATGCTTCGGCGCGAGCGCCTTCACGCGGTCAAGCGCGAAGGCCAACTGGAAAGGGATCGGCTGCTCAGCCCAGAGTGTCCCATCGTTATCGAACACGGCAACGCGTTCGGTGATCGGCACAAACTCGGGGGAGTCTTGCTTGGTCACCTTCTCGACGAATTCAATAATGGACTTCTTGGCAGCTCCGTCTTTCCATGACGGGAGTGCGTCGGTAGCCTGAGCAACAGGTGTTATAAGCGCCAGGGCACACACCAGCGTGACCGCCATCAGAGTTTTTGCACATATAGCTTGCATCCCAGCTTCCTCTCGTCGATTGGTTCGCGTGCATCAGCGGGCGATGGCATGCGCGCCACGTTAGAATACTGTGCCCAGCGATGTGCCCGCGAAGATCTGTATACCACCTCCCGCCATCCTCCATCACCTGACGAGGCAACAAACTTGAAAGGCTAGGCCGTCCGAGGGGAGGTGTCAAGGCGCTCAGACGTGTGCGGGATGGTGAGAGTGACCATTGCTGCCATCCCCTGTCCATAAAACCCCCTCAGGTCTTATATAGACGTTCTGGACGCGATGATGGGAGGGGAGTCGGTGATGAATCTTATTCCGTGTGACCCAAGGCTTTGAGTTTTTCTACTCCCGGTTTCACTCCCGGTTCGCTCCTGGTTTTACCCCCTACTCCAGGTCGAATGCTATCTCACTCCATCGCAGTGTTGGGATCAGAAAACGCTGGATCGACAGAGGGAGAGCTCTCTCCATCACACTTTCTTTAGGTGGTTTTTTTAAGCGAGGGTCGCTGGTTCAATCCGAATGTGCATCACCCACTGGCCAGTTCCTCGGCGTGGTGATGGCGTATCAGCGGGCTGGAGCGGGAGCCGTTCAATTTCAATGGTCTAGTTCGGCTGGTTACTGCGAAGCGACCGATGTGAAAACATCACAATCAGGTTGTTCCTCCGCGGGTCGCTGCCCAACCCTGTGACTCTTCTTGGAGATGTAATCGGCTACCCAGGGCGCTGTGCTGTCGTGTGCTATTGCACGAACAGCCACCGCCCGTCTTTTAACCTTCGGCTTAAAGAACACTCCCCCTCATAGTGGACATTGCCCCGGTCGAAGAGGCGATGTGGAAACTCCTAAAAATCGTTCACACGTAGAACTTGATGTGGCGCATGTGCCAATCTACAACCATGCCCTTCCTATGTGGTCGACATGCGGATTGAAGACTATGCCCTCATTGGCGATACCCAGACGGCTGCCCTAGTTGGGCGGAACGGCTCGATTGACTGGCTTTGCCTGCCGCGTTTCGACTCTGGCGCGTGTTTTGCCTCGCTTCTTGGCGATCGGCAGCATGGCTGTTGGCAGGTGAGTCCAGACGCGGAGGTGCGACATACGCGGCAGCACTATCGACAGTCCACGTTAATCTTAGAGACGGAATTTGAGACCGATGACGGTGTGGTGCGGCTCGTGGATTTTATGCCGATCCGCAAAGGGCACCCTGTCGTGGTACGGATTGTTGAGGGGCTTTCCGGCCAGGTGCGGATGCGGATGGAGCTCGTGATCCGTTTAGACTATGGGTCCGTGATTCCGTGGGTCCGCACTCGCGAAGGCGTTCTCTCTGCGGTCGGCGGTCCTGATGCGCTCTATCTCCATACCCCAGTCGTCACACGGGGCGAGCAGTTGTCCACTGTGGCTGACTTTCACGTCTCGAAAGGACAACGCATTCCCTTTGTGCTGATCTGGCATCCTTCGCATGAGCCGGCACCTGACTCCCTTGACCCAGAGGGAGTGCTGAAAGAGACTGAGGCGTGGTGGCTGGATTGGGCAAGCCATTGCACCTATGAGGGCGAGTGGCGTGAACAGGTGCTGCGCTCGCTCATCACGCTGAAGGCACTGACCTACGCGCCGACTGGCGGGATTGTGGCAGCGCCGACCACCTCGCTCCCTGAAGCGATTGGCGGGGTGCGTAACTGGGACTATCGCTTGTGCTGGCTCCGTGATGCTACCTTCACCCTCTATTCGCTCATGGCCGCAGGGTACGAGGAAGAGGCGTGCAGCTGGCGAGATTGGCTGCTTCGAGCGGTAGCAGGTGACCCGGCAAAGCTTCAGACCATGTATGGGCCAGGAGGCGAGCGGCGCCTGACAGAAATTCAGCTTCCATGGCTTCCCGGCTATGAAGCATCCTCGCCGGTTCGGATCGGCAATGCCGCTGTGCGCCAATTTCAGCTGGACGTATACGGGGAGGTGATGGACACGCTGCACCAGGCCCGCCGCGCTGGTATTGATGAGAATGAATCGTCCTGGGCCCTGCAACAACACCTCCTCGAATTTCTCGAAACTGGATGGAAGCAGCCGGACGAAGGTATCTGGGAAGTGCGGGGCTCCCGACAGCATTTTACTCATTCCAAAGTGATGGCGTGGGTGGCAGCGGACCGTGCGGTCAAAGGCATGGAGAGCTTCGGCCTGTCAGGAGACGTGGATCGTTGGAAGCGACTGCGAATCGAGATTCATGGGGAAGTTTGCGAAAAGGGATACGATCCCGATCGTCGAACCTTCACTCAGTACTATGGTTCAAAGGACCTCGACGCGAGTCTTCTCATGATTCCGCTCGTGGGTTTCCTCCCACCCGAAGACGGACGCGTTCGGAGGACCGTGGAGGCAATCGAACGCGAGCTGTGTGATGGCGGATTTGTCCGTCGGTATCAGACAGACACCGCACGTGCTGTGGATGGTCTTCCTGAGGGAGAGGGCGCCTTTCTAGCCTGCACCTTCTGGCTGGCAGATAATTATTGGCTCCTCGGCCGTCGTCAGGAAGCGCGGCAATTATTCGAACGTCTCCTGGCCCTCTGTAATGACGTGGGGTTGTTGTCCGAGGAGTATGATCCGCACACAAAACGTCTGCTCGGAAATTTTCCGCAAGCGTTTTCACACGTCTCCTTGATTAATACCGCGCACAACCTTTCCGTTGACTTAGGGCCAGCTTCTCACCGCAAGAGCACTTGAAATCCTACTCCAAAACAAGCAGAGCAACTGGGAGTAGAAGGTCTGTGTGAGTGGAATGACGATGCGTTGAGACTTCCTATCGGCATATTGCTGACGACCTCCGCACGACACGAGAAACCGTCTCGTCCTTCCTAAGAGAGTCTGCGGTTTCGACATAGTTGCAATTCGAACTCCGTTCATCGTCGTACTCCATCTCACTCTATCCCTATCTCCACTGATGGCCTGTTGAAGGCGAGATCTATTTGATCAGGGCGACGGTAGAAGGAATGCCAGGAGGAGCGCAATGCGGGCTGGGTTCGGTTGGCGATCCTTACCGGTATGCGGCAGATGGAGCGGTTCAGCTTGCGATGGGAACACGTGGACCTGGAGCGCGGCGTCTTGACCCTTCCAAACACGAAGGCGGGAGGCGTGCAGTATGTCCGGTTGAATGAAGAAGCAAAGAAACTCATCCAGGGCTTTATCCCTGGTAACAAGTCGGTTTAGGTGTTTCCAAGCGAAAACCCTGGTATCCATGCAGACCCGCGCAACTTCTACCGGCGCGTGTATCTCCCCACGGTGAAGGCCATTGGGCTAGAGGGCGTATCCTGGCACAGCTTGCGGCATACCTTCGCGAGTCGGTTAGCCA
Organism: Nitrospirota bacterium; assembly: GCA_963701855.1. Lineage (GTDB taxonomy): Bacteria > Nitrospirota > Nitrospiria > Nitrospirales > Nitrospiraceae > Palsa-1315. Next base: position 176,626 of record CAVPBK010000009.1, on the reverse strand, counting down.
TGTCAGGATCGACCGAAGGGACAATTGCCACGCTCTTGCGCCATAGCGGGACGATCCTTGTGAGGCGATACGCTCACCTGAACCCCTCGTATTTACAGAATGAGGTTGATATGTATGGTGGCAGCGTTCGGGAAGGTGGTAGAGCAGCAGTCTGGGAGAAAAGAACCCATAGCAGAGTACTCAGAGCCAGGAGAGCCAGTAGGGGAGGAGGAACCCGTTAAGGGTCAATCAAGTCTCATTTCAGTTCCAACCGTGACCGGAACCGTGACCGGCGGAAATCAGTGATGAGCAGCCGAGTGATAAGCTACGGGAATTATTGGTGGCGGTGCCCCGGATTGAACGGGGGACCCGCGGCTTATGAGTCCGCTGCTCTACCAACTGAGCTACACCGCCAGGGCCGCAAAATTAACGACTTACGACGGCAGAGTCAAGCGGGGAGTGGGGACTGTGCCAGGAAATGTGCCCGTCAGCCATCTTGCGGGCCGCATCCTGAATAGTTGTCCTGGCACTTTCCCGAATCGGCCGCCCGCCACTATAGTATTTGATCCAAAACACCTCGCCTCGCCTGTAGATCATACCCATCGGTCAGCCCTCCCTTTCATCGTGAACACCGCTCGCCGTAGAGTTCATAGCAGGCCGTGCCCGGTTAATAGGTTCTCCCAGGCATCGTGGGCATCGTCGAGCAGCACCACACCAATATATTCGGACCCATCCTCCAGGCCTATCGTGATTGTTCTGTCCATGGCCCCATCATGCAAGCTGACCATCGAACTCATGCTCTTCAGCTCTGCACCTGTGCGAATCGTCTTTGTGAGCACGAGGTGCTTCGTGCAGTTCGCGAGATCGGCAATAATATCAAGCAATGGGATTGTCGCCGCCTCTTGAACAATCCTGGGACCAAGCAGACCGAGGGCGGCATCATTAGCGATCCAGTCTTTGAGATGCCAGGTGTCTTGAATCGCATGATAGAAGTCGTCGTCATACTCATCGGCGATCTGATGTGGAGCGTTAAACCGATCGCGAGAGCGTTTCATGCGTTCATACTGATGTCGCCATCCTTCGTTAAAAACGCGAATAGTCATTTCACTCCTCCTCTATTGGATGGCGGTGAGCTCCTGCGTCAGCGCCGGGAACAGTTTGGGAAGTGTATAAAAGAGAACAGCGCGAGAGGGCTGGGCTGGCGCATCCTCTGAGAGTCTTCCTCTGCGCGGACTCTCCATCCGCGCCCGACACCAGGACCGTGACCAACCGTGGCCCTGGTGTCGGACTCATGAGTTGATTTACCTCTAATCGAGGTGCCCATCATGAAACCCTGGCAACGTCGTCAAGAATACAGCGATACATTAAAACGAGACGCGCTCGCCTTAGTGGCGCCGATCGCCGCGACGTGTGCCATGATTCTTCTGTGGTTCTTCGGCTAATCCGCAACTTCTGCATAATCAATTCCAGCCATCTGAGCAATTCTGACCAGACCGTTGCCAGCCTTCTCGCTAGAGTAGTTGGGAAGACATGCCTAGACACCCACGCAAGCACTCAGATGACGCACAGATCGTTGCGGACATTCTCAAAGAAGCCGCTGAGCCACGCCAAGCTGCGTCGGTTAAGAAAGCCCTAGAAAAGGGAACCCTGCCCCCGTTGCCTTGGAAACGCTTGATGGGAACACGGAAAAAATCCACCCGCTCCCCCGCGAAGCGAGACTCGTTCATCTTACTGGTGCCAATCATCCTGGCGTTTATCGGGCTCCTGTGGTTCCAGAACGGCCCGTCGTCCCACTCGGAATTGGAAAATTTTCTCGTGTTGTTCCGCCCCTAGACCTAACCAGCCGGTCGGTGCGCAATGATTGCCCTCCCGTGTGTCGATCATTCCCATGGTCTTTTTCCTCCTATCGCGGTGAGTTGAAGTTCTTGTGTCAGCGCCGGCCGCACGACTGGTTCCTGCACTAGACTGCATAGCCGATCAGATTGCGTTTTGCTTGTGGTCCCCTGCTCGTCCATTCACGCCGGATAATCATGCATTCGCTGGGTTCTGCGTTCCAGACACAACAAAGGCTCGGTGCAGTTGAGCATCGGGCCTTTGCGACAACCCGCAATAGTTCCCAGGCGAAGCATGTCCCAGGTGGCCAACGTGGCGTAGGCCGTGGTTCCATCGGGTTGTCTTGTGCGCCATCTTCATCCTATCGCCCCCCCTACACAGATGCCACCTGTAAATCCCCTAATCTCCTTCCCCTTTCCTCTACGCCACGAGCTACGGGTTCTGCGTCACCGCCTGCTGAACCGACTGGCCAGCAGGGGAGGTTCAGGGGCATGGACCTTCTTTCGACGGCGAGGTTAGGCCGCTCGCTTAGCCTTGGAATGCTGCTCCAGCAAATGCCGAATCAACCCCGCTGCGCTCGTGCCGCGCTTGCGTTCGGCGTCGAGCTTGTACTTCACTGTCACGGGTACCTGGATCATTATTCTCACCATCTGCACGGGGCTTCCTTTCGACAACTGCATGCTAGTAATAGACGCATAGCATGTAAACCTTCATTTACCTGTGTTAACGGTTCATGCTACGGTCCGCCCATGTCAAAGAGTAAACCTCAGGAGGAGAAGGCGGGTTCATGGGTCTTCTGCGACATCCCGTGCGACTTGATGCACAAAATGAAAATCGCGGCAGCAGTGGAGCATAAGCCGGTCAAGCAGTTGCTCATCGACCTGTCACGAAGCTACCTCGTAGAACTCGAAAAGAAGGGCCTCCTGCCGAAGGGAAAGTAATGAGGGCTGGGAGATATATAGAAGTATCCGTATGAACTGGGTAAGAGCCATCACGGGAGTTCTTATATTGTGGTCGAATACTGCGTGGGGCGCCACGTTGACGTGGCAGGCCAACAGTGAACCGGATCTGGCGGGATATCGCGTCTATCACTGCAGTGGGCTACCCTGCACGCCAAAAGCTGGGGCGGCTCTTCTCGCTACAGTGGGAAAAAACGAGACGAGTATGGATATCGGCACTCCGGCAGAGATCCAGTACTACTTCGTGACCGCCTATGATTCGGCTAATCGTGAGTCGACCCCGAGCGGCGTCGTGGTTTTCAGACCAGTCGGATCTCCTCCGCCACCGCCGACTCCAGGAGGCCTGCGCATCGATTCTCCAAAGTGAGACCTGTCTGAGATTGAGTGCCGCATCTATGCAAATGGTGAATTCCTTGGGCATACGACTTTGTTTGTTGCAGAGGGATCGGCAACTTTGTAGTCACATCACTCTGTGCTACACCGCATACGTCGCTTCCATTTTTCTCCTCTGCTATACTGCCTCGGCAGTTCCGCCCACCAAGGAGGTGTGTCATGACACTCCTCATCCTGCTCGCGCTGTGCCTGCTTCCCATCTCTGCCTAGTGCCACATCAACACACTTGGGGCATCATCTGGGGTCGGTCGAGGGCCTGACGTCTGATTGGCCAATTATGCTAAGGCCTCATTCATCTTCACGAGCGCCTGCCAGTTCACCGTGAGTGGGGGATCGTCGGGCTCTGGTAGTGAGAGCGGTAGGACGGCGTCCCCGAGCGCATGGCTGCAAGTCCCGTCAAGATCGAGCGTTATGCCTTGCGCGTACTCCAGGTGCAAGGCGAATAAGACGGTTGTCACATCTTTCATGGCTATCGTCATCGCTCATCCTTTCTACCCTACGCTCGGACTTGGCCTTTTGTCGGTCTGACCCTCACAAATCTTACGTATTTCCGAGCTGGCTATCTCGCCAGTTCCCCAGCGTGCTTCATAATGATAAGGTATACATAATTATTGAATTCTGAGTCCTATGATCAAGCTACTGGTTTACGCTACGGCCTTACAAGCGAGGTGGGAACGGCGAGGCGATTCGTCCCTACACTGTGAACACCTCAGCCAAGTCGCATCCCTTGTAGTACTCAGCAAGGATGGTTATGTGACGAGCACGTATCGCTGCCGCGAATGTGGGAAGGCAATTGTTCGAACCTATAAGGCCGCAGCCCTCTCCAGCCCCATCTGATTGATTGACCCGCTCCCAGCGAAATTCCATAGAGCCACGCCTTTAGCTGGGGACTTTCCTAGTCCCGCGCGCATCGAGCGTGTGAGAGCATGCACCCATGGAACCAGCCCCCATACGAGATGAAGTCCATAACTTCACTTGCGCCTGCCAAACACTCGCGGGATTCGCGCACGCACACAATGGACTGACCGCCTTGGAGCGGTGACCGGCCCCCCGTGGTTGTACCAGGTCGAATAGCACTTACGCACAGTGCTGGGGCGCAATCGTTTCAGGAGCGGGTGGCCGCAACCCCAGGGCCCGATGGGGACGAATCTGGTTGTAGTGTCGTCGCCAACGTTCCACGAGCACTTGCACCTCCCATAGTGTAGCAAACAGTTCCCGATTCAACAGGTCATCGCGTAGCTTTCCATTAAAACTCTCGACGTAGCCATTCTCCCACGGGCTGCCGGGCTCAATGAACAACGGTTGGACCCCCACGCGCTGGAGCCACTGTCGCACGGCGTTCGCTGCGACTTCGGGGCCATTGTCGCTGCGAATATGTGTGGGCACCCCGCGATGCACAAACAACTCCGCCAAGCAGAAGAGGACATCATCCGAGCGTAGCCATCGGGCCACCTCAATGGCCAGACACTTGCGCGTGTATTCATCCACAATCGTGAGCAGCGTGACCGGACGGCCGTCCTCCGTCCGTAGCGCCACGAAGTCGTAGGCCCAGACATGATTGGGCTGCTGTAGGCGGAGCCGGATACAGGACCCATCGGTCAACCAGAGACGCCGACGTGGCGGTTGGCGCTGCGACGCTTTGAGTCCTTCCCGTCGCCAGATCCGCTCCACGCGTTTATGATTCACGCGCCAACCGTCGTGGTGCAGCAAGGCGGTGATCCGCCGATACCCATAGCGCCCATATTGGCTCGCCAGCTGGATGATCGCCGTCGTCAGCGAGACCTCATCGTCCGGAGGATCGGGCTGATACCGTTGCGTCGAGCGCGGTTATCCCAGCACCCGACAGGCCCGGCGTTCCGGGATGCCCAGCGTGTCGCAGCAGTGCGTCACAGTCTGTCGGCGGCGCGCTGGGCTTAGAAGTTTCCCTCGGCAGCTTCCTTCAAGATCAACTTATCCAGGGTGAGGTCGGCGACCGCGCGTTTCAGTCGCGTGTTCTCACGTTCCAGCTCTTTGAATCGCTTGGCTTGATCGATCTTGAGTCCGCCGTAGGCATTCCGCCAGCGATAGTAGGTCTGTTCTGTCATTCCCAGGGTGCGGCAGGCCTGTGCGAGGGCTGCCCTTTGCTTAGGGCCACTTCGGCTTCACGCAGCTTGGTAATGATCTGCTCGACGGTGTGACGGTTGTGGGGCATACGGTCCTCCTTTCGGCCCGACCCTAACATACGGGCCGGATCCGGTTAAGGGGGGCCGGTCACTGCTAGTTACATGTTGGCTCTGTTCCATCGTTCCGGTAGACTCGGCGCATGACTCATCCGCTTCCTTCTTCCTGTGAACGGGCGATCCTGGAACAATTCCTCAAGGCAGAGGCTATGGCCTTGTGGGCGGTACGCTCTGCGCAAGTGCAGGACGTTCCGCCCGCTGTCTTGCTGTTCTTGCGCCGCCATGAGGAAGAAGAGGCGCAGCATCTCAAGCAGTTTGAGCTGCTGTTAGGAGTAAGTTCGTACGGCAAGACGGCGCTTCCTCGTATGCCTAGTCAATGGAGGATTCTCGTGGTGCATCTCTATGGGTATGAAGCGTTGGGGTTAGAGTTCGCGAGGCTGTTGGTCTTCTTGCGGCCAGATTTGATCTCGATTTTGGAAGATGAAGAAGTGCATGTGGGTTTTTTTGAGCATGAAGTCTTTGCCATCCTCGCTCAAGGAGGGCCTGTCGCTCATGGTGCGCGACAGGCTGCCCAGGCTTGGAGACGGCGGCTGCCTCGAACGGTCGATCGCTATCTTCATGATGAGAGTCTCGCGCCTTTTCGGGATGAACTGCGGCAACGTATTCTCAAGGTGATCGACGCGCGCTTTTTTGCCGTTGGATTGTTGGCAGGGCACGAAGGTTGAAGGTCTGGGCTTGAAGTCCGAACACTTCAGCCTTCCGATCTCCCGCTGTTTCGCGTGTTTCAGGCGGCTTCCGAGGCCAGGCGTTTTTGACGTTGCCCCACGATGTCGAGCGCTGCGACGCGATAGGATTCAGCCAGGGTAGGGAAGTTGAAGATATTCTCAACAAATGAGTCGACCGTGGCCGCATGCTGTAGTGCCATTTGACCGAGATGAATTAGTTCCGTCGCGCCTTCTCCGACAATCTGGACGCCAAGGAGGTATTCGCCTGTTGGATCAGCCACCATCTTCAGCAAGCCGTTGTGAATGTCTGAGATCTGGCCCCGGGCGATTTCGTTAAATCGTGCTCGGCCGACTATGACTCCTCGATAGCGTTTACGAGCCGCCGCTTCGTCAATTCCGATACTGGCCATCTCGGGGATTGTGTATATCCCGACCGGAATCATAGTGGCTGAATGTCCCTCCGGGAGACCCAGGGCATGGCACACGGCACGCCGGCCTTGTTCCATGGCAGCAGAGGCCAGCCCAGGGGGGCCGATGAGATCGCCGACGCCATAAATGTGGGGAATAGCCGTCTGGCAATGTTCGTTGACGGCCAGCGTTCCCTTTCCTGTGACGGTCAAGCCGGTGGCGCTGAGATTGAGTTCCTCGATATTTGCTTGTCGTCCTATAGCCACGAGCATTTTATCGCTCGTGAACACCTGCCCGTCCTGGAGCGTCGTCACCACCTGAGAGATCCCATCCCACCGGACGTCGCTGATCGTCTGCCCTCCCCAATAGCGACCGCCTTCTTGCTCAAAGCTTTGCACAAACGTGCGAACGAGTTCCGCATCAAAAAACTGAAGGGGACGATCAGCCCGATCGATGATGGTGACTTGTGCGCCAAGCGCGGAAAAGATTGACGCATATTCCAATGCAATGATACCGCCACCCAGCACGGTAAGAGAGCGTGGTAAGTAGATCATCGAGAGAATCGAATCACTGTCGAGAATGTGTTCATGGTCGATTGGTATTTCGGCCGGCGCACGAGGCCGGGATCCTGTCGCGATGACGATCGTATCGGCGGTGAGCGTTTGTTTTATTCCGTCTACCGTCAACATTTCAATCAGGCTGTCGGAGAGAAATTTGGCTCGGCCGTGGAACAATGTGACTCCATTGCGCGTCAGCTGGTTCATCATATATTCGCCATGCGACGTGACGACTTTGTCCAAGCGGCGCATTAGCGTGGAGACCATGATGTTCGATGAGAGTGGCATGTCCAGCATCGTTGCAGACCGTTTCATTCGATCCGCCTGCAGCGCACTCTCGCGAAGCGTTTTACTTGGAATCGTTCCACGGTACACGCAACCACCGCCGACGCCCGGCTCGCGTTCGATCATTGCCACGTGTTTACCTGCTTTGGCGCCTTGGATGGCAGCCTTTTGGCCGGCTGGACCGCTCCCGATTACCACAATGTCATAGTGAAGTACTGTATTCATTGTGCCATCGTATCCACGAGATTGAGTATTTTCTCTTTGAGACCGAGCAATGCATCAATATCGTTGGGGTAGAGATTGAGATCGGCAAAGACACTATGGTCGCGAAGCGTATTGTCATCGAAGGAATCGGCAACGAGTAGATGGGTCGCCAACCGGTCTGCCAGGCAGGTCATCATCGCCTCCTGTTTATGCGAGGGCGCTTGCTCGTAGACCCAGTAATAGGCGATGACCTCAGCCACCTGTGAGGGCAAGGTCCATTCACTGGCGATCTGGATGCCCACGCGGGCATGATAGCTGTCGAGGAAGGAGGTTATGGCGCCGGGATCGAGGGAGATATGCATGTCTGCGGCAATGGTCATGACGGCCTTAAGCACGACCGGTTTCCCAACCGCATGCAGAAGCCCGCACAGGTAAGCGTTTTCCACATTGAACCGGCGCATGCGCGCGATCTCTTTTGCGTAGGCCCCGCTGGCGAGCGCGTGCCTCCAGAGCTGCCGTATGTCCGCTTCATGTCCTGGAATCTTGACGGCCCCACTCTTCAGAGAAATTGTGACAGCGATTTCAGACAGCTGATTCACACCAAGCATGGCGACGGCATGTTGGAGCGAGGCAATCGGAGTCCGAGGCATATAGGCGGGCGAGTTAGCTACTCTCAGAACATGTGCTGCCAATGCCTGGTCCTGGTGAATGAGGGCGGACAGACGCGCCGCATCTGCCGATGGATCACCCGCCAGAGCCATGACCCGGCCAGCAACTTGTGGCAGCACGGGGAGGTCGATCCGATCCTTGTCGATCCGTTCGATTAAGGCCTGCTCGACTTGCTCCGGCATTCCCACGTTGCGAGATTCGCCTATTGCTGCGTCCATGCTTCTGGCGGTCCTCAATGCTGATTAGTGTTCACCATAAGTCAGTACAAGCCCTTGTCGGTAGAATGTCTCGGAACCTTAACTCGCGCTGGAATCGTCTGTCTGGTTCGTCTGGTCTATCTGATGAGTTTCGTTCAACCAAAACCAGACAGACCCAATGAATTAAATGATCAATACAGGCTGTGGGATGCTCTGTCGTTTCTGCGCGAGTGCAACAGAGGGTGAATATACGTAGGATATACGCTGTCAGCATTTATGGAAGATATAAATTCTATCAATGCGATCATGTTTGCATAATGTAGAGCCGAATAGACGTATTGTCATAGGTGGCAAACAGGATTAAGTTTCCTAAGCAATGACATGGCAGATGATTTGAATTTTCTGATTAGAGATATGCGCGGCCAGTGGTGTGCTCCGTGCGCTGTAAGCTCTACTAAAGAAGAAGCATTTGGGTAAGCCTAGCATGAGACCAATCAGCGTGTTGATCGTGGACGATCACGAATTCGTTCGCGTGGGATTACGGGCGGTGCTGAGTCGACAGGATAATATCAGCGTGGTCGGCGAAGCGGCCAATGTCAAGGATGCCATCACTGAAACCTGCCGCCTTCAACCGGATGTCGTCTTGATGGACGTCCGTTTCCCCGACGGGAGCGGAGCGGACGCTTGCCGTGCCATCAGGGATTCTTGTCCCGACACGCGTGTGCTCTTTCTTTCCTCCTATCAAGACGATGAGGCGGTGTTCGCCGCGATTTATGAAGGGGCGGCCGGCTATCTATTGAAAGAAGTGAATGCTGAGGGCTTGCTGCGAGCTATTCATGCCGTGGCCCAGGGACAGTCGGTCCTCGACCCCGCCATTACGAAGCCGCTCTTGGTTCGCATGCGGTTGAAGCAAGGGGAGGCATCTGAGTCCCAGCGGACGGCCCTCTCCTCCCAGCAACAGCGTGTGCTTGCGCTCGTGGCCGAGGGGAAAACAAACAAGGAGATCGGCATATCGCTCGAGTTGAGTGATAAGACTGTAAAAAACTATATCCGGTTCATTTTTCAGAAGCTGAACGTGACCCGGAGAGCGCAAGCTGCGGCCTATTTCATCCGCGATTCTTCCTCAAAGAAACGTTTAGCCGACAATTCTACGGGTCAGTGAAAGCTCGATAACCTGCCCTGATCGGTCTGCTCATATCCCTCACTCCATCGGCATTCACTCGAAGCGTGTCCTCACACTGCACATAACAGTCAATTCAGATTCATGAATAATACGTAGTTCTTCATAATAGAGCTGATAGAGAAATTTGATCAGACCATATAGAGCTATACTGCCCAGCATGAATATGTCTGAAATTCTGTATCCGTAAGAGCTATTAGGCACTTTCCGATATGAAGATCTCTTATACGCTTAGTAGCGATGCGATGCGTCATTTTCATGACAGAGAAATGTGATAGGGCCTGCTCATGCCGATCCATCAAACAGGCTGATTTAATGTGTTCGTCGTATTTCTTATTCATGTGCTATCACGTTATATGAGGTGCACAGCATGAGTGTGTTGTCTATTCTTGTGGTCGAGGACGATGACGGCCTGCAGAGACTGCTTCGAAGACTGTTGTCGCAGGAAGGGCGTCAAGTGACGCTTGTTGGAAGCGGACAGGAGGCTATTCGTGTGGCCCGGGAGATCCCTGTTCATGTGTTGATGACGGACTTGAAGCTGCCTGATATGGATGGCCTGGTCGTCTTGGAGCGCATCCTCCAGATTGATCCCAAGGTGATCGGGATTGTGATGACCGGTTACGGCTCAATTGACTGTGCCGTGAAGGCCATGAAGGCTGGAGCATTTGAATTCCTGACAAAACCATTTGACAACGAGTCCGTCGTTGACTCAATTAAGAAGGCATTGGAAGCATGTGACCGACGCAGGAACATGCAGTTTTCGCGGAGAGCCGTCCGTGAGCAATATCGGTTAGAGCAGTTTGTCGGTACGAGTGAACCGATTCGGCGCGTACTTGAGTTTGTCGAGAAGGTTGCGGACTGCAATAGCACCGTTTTAATTCAAGGAGAGAGTGGAACCGGCAAGGAACTGATCGCGAGGATGCTGCACTTTAACAGTGTGCGCAAAGATCGCCCGCTCATCCCGGTCAATTGCGGCGCTATTCCCGAGAATCTGCTCGAATCTGAGTTGTTTGGACATGAGAAGGGAGCGTTTACCGGCGCAGCGCATACACGAATAGGCCGCTTCGAGTCGGCGCATGGCGGGACAATATTTCTCGACGAAATCGGTGAGTTGAGCCTCGGGTTACAAGTGAAGCTGCTTCGGGTTCTGCAAGAACGGTCGTTCGAGCGTGTGGGAGGCACGAAAACGATCGACGTGGATGTTCGCGTTGTTGCGGCTACCAATCAGGATCTGGAAGTGGCCGTGCAGCAGAAGCGTTTTCGGGAAGATCTGTATTATCGCCTGAATGTCATCCCTGTCACAATTCCACCGCTGAGAGAACGGCGAAGCGATATCCCATTATTGGTGAATCATTTCTTGGAGAGATTGAACTGCGGCAAACAGACTGCGATGGCAGTCTGTTCCCCTGATGCCATGGCCCGTTTAATGGAACATCACTGGCCTGGGAATATTCGGGAGTTGGAGAACATGATCGAGCGCCTTGCGGTGTTGAGTCGATCAGGGATTATCGAAGTCGCTGATCTTCCGGAGCGTCTCCTATGCTCTTCGGTAACCGCGGAACAGACTGCGTCGCACTTCATCGGCTTCAGCGATCAGGGGGTCAACCTGTCACGAGAGCTTGAGCAGTTCGAGAACCGTCTCATCGTTGGCGCGCTTCGACAGGCCAACGGAATTACGAGCAAGGCGGCTCAGCTACTCCATGTCAACCGTACCACGCTCGTTGAGAAGATGAAGCGGAAAGGCTTTGCTTCGAAGGCTCAGGGTTGTCCCGCTTTCTAATAGGCTGCAGAAAAAGTCGCTCTAGGAGTTGTGAAACGTGAAACGAAAGACTGCCGAGTGCTCTTTATCCGAAACCCGATACGGTTAGTTCTTCGAGATTTTCTACCGCCTGCTCATGTGACTCTCGCCAGATCGATATACTGCTTCAGTGAATCTCTCCCAATAGTGCCGTGAACTGCTCACATCAAAATCTGGAGTCTTCCTGACGCGCACTCTGTCAATTGATTGACGAACGCATGAGCGAGGCGACGGACGCTTGACATGTTTCGTCGAATCATCACTCGAATGACGGCAAGTTTGCTCGCAGAGCAGGTATTTAGTTGCGAAACGACAAGGGCACAGAAATTGCTGAACTTCGACGTGTCTATGAGTATGAGTACATCTTGCAATTGGTTGATCGTGTGTGTGCTTGCGCAGTGTCTTGCACTTCAAGATGCAGCTGCAACGGAGCCGCGAGAGTCGCCGGTCACTCCATTACCCACCCACGCGACGTCTCCTCAAGGGGGAGTGGCGACTCCTTCGTCACGAATTGCGCTGCCCGATGACGGTCCCCGCTATGCGCGAACGGTGGAGGGGCCGGAGTCCGCACAATTTCTAGAGGCGGTTGAGGCGCTTGCCCGCAAGCAGTATAACGTCGCCCGCGCGGGCTTTGACGCGCTCGCCAGACTCGACTCCGCGCGTGGGTTGATCCCGCCGTTGAAGGCCTTCTTGGCCGAACTCACCCTGCTCGAGAACCCGACCGACCATGGCCGGAGAGAGGCGATTGCGCAATATCGCAGCATTATCGGGGCGTATCCGAAGAATGCCAATGCGTTCCGTGCATTCTGGCGGGTGGGTGACCTGTATGCCGAAATGGGATGGTTCCAGGAAGCCTTTGTCGCCTATGAATATGCTCTATCCCGCGAGCTGCCTCGTTTCGATGCGGACCGATCCATGCTCGCGTTGGGGACCACACTTGGGGAGTTGGGGCGATGGACAGAAGCGGAACGGGCCTTTGAAGCAGTGAGACATCGTTCGACGGAGGAGCGTCTTGTCGTGAGGGCGACATTTGATCAGGCCAACGCGCTCTACATCCAGGGGCGCAAGCGGGATGCAGTGCTACTGTACGATATTCTGTATCGGCGCTGGCCGAATCTCCTGAAGAAAAATGCTGATGGGTTGCAGCAATATGGCGATGCCCTCTTTGAAGTTCAGGAGCTGAAAAGAGCGTGCGAGATCGATTTGCTCCTGTACAACCTCTTTCCTTCGCACCGGCACGCGAGTACCGCTCTTGTCCGCCTTGGAGACAGTCACAGCAGGCTCGGTCTACGCACTCAGGCAGAGAATTTTTACACTACCGCCCAGACGCAGTATGCAGATACGGCGGCAGCGGTTGTTGCTCGCATGCGACTGTCACGGAGGGAACAGGAAATTGCGGCTTCGGCAGGAGAGGATTTCTTGCGGAGAAAAGTGGAAGGCATGATTCGAGGGAGCGATAGTTCCTACCTGGATGTATCAGAAGGCGAGGCGCTCCATAAGGCCATCGCCCTCGAACACCCGAACGATATGGTCGGTAGCGAGGCACTCTTTCATTTGGCGGAGTCCTACGAATTGCGCGGTGATATGTCGCGTGCCATCGAGGTCTATCAAGCTGTCACTCGGCGGAACGGTGTGGCTCCACAGGATCCGTGGCCCCAGACTGCCGGTCTCCATCTAACCTCTCTCTTGAAACCCCAGTTGGAAGCGGCACTCAAGAGCAAGCAGGACGTCCAAGCGCTCACATTATTTCACAGTCACGGGCAAGCTCCAGAGCAGCACTACATAGGGACGCGGACATTATTGGAGGTGGCCGATACGCATCGTCGGCTGGGCTTCTCTACCGAAGCGGTACACCTGTATCAAATGTTGGTAAAGAATCGGAAGGCGGCGACACTTCACGAAGAGGCGCTTCTTGGTCTTGGCGAAAGTTATCTGGACCAGCTCGATCCTGCGGCAGCTCGGAGCGTATTCGAAAGTTTTCGCCTTCAGCATCCGAGGAGCGAGCGGTCTATGCTGGTCTCACGCCAATTGACGACGGCCATGCTGGAGCAAGGGGATCGCCAGAGCGCCATCCGGCTCATGCGGCACTGGACGCGGTCTCAACCGCGTGATGCGGCGCGAGGTTGGATCTACGCGACGCTGGCGCGGACGCTTGCAGAAGACCAGAAGCAAGTGGAAGCCGCCGCAGCATTCGAGGATGCATTGCGAAACAACGCGCTCCGGGCGCCGCAGGATTTTCTGTTGTATGCCGATCTGCTCTTGCAACTGAATAAACCCGAACGTGCCATGGATCTCTACCGGCAGGCGCTGAAGGCCGGAGCTAATCCTGTAGAGGCCGAATGGGCCCGGGTGCAGATCATACTGAATCCTGAGGCCACGAACTATCAAGGAAGCCGGCCTGGAATCGTGGGGCCGGACGCAGAGTTCGACGATCCACTGCTCCATCGTGCAGCGGAAGCGATGCAGATAGGCCTCCAAGCGGCCATGGCGAAGGAAGGAGAATGATGTAATGAACGTACATCCTGCCTCGGCGACCACGGAAAGCGATTTATTGCACGATGCGTTTCGCAGTTTCGACGAAGCGGCGGCGACGTTGCAACAGTCCTATCAGACGTTGACGTCCAGGCTGGAGCAGCTTGATGTCGAACTGGCCGACCGTAACGAGGCGCTCGGCCGGAATCTGCGCGCCAATGAAGAGTTGCGGGAGCACCTGACGGCGATTGTGGAGTCCCTTTCGACGGGCTTACTCGTGATGGATGCAGACGGGACGATCACACGTTGTAATCAGGCCGGCGAGCAACTTCTTGGACTGTCGCGCGAACAGATTGTCGGTCGTTCGTTAGCCGCTTGTCTGAAGGACGCGCAGCTGGATGACGACGTTTATCCCTTGACGACGCAACAGGGTGCAGCCGTCGCGCTCTCCCAACGTGCCTTGCAGACCAGCGAGGGGTGTCATGCCGGGAGTGTGCTATTGATTCAAGATGTCACGGCGGTACGAGAATTGGAGGATCGGCTGCAGCGCCGCAATCGGCTTGTAGCCATGGGTGAAATGATCGGGCGGATTGCCCACGAAATTCGGAATCCACTCGGCAGCATTGAGCTGTTTGCGTCGATGCTGCACCGTGATCTGAGTGGCGCCCCGGCATTACGAAAATACGCCGAGCATATTTCGTCGTCTGTTCACATGATGAATCGTCTTCTGACCAATCTGCTGCTCTATACCAAGCCAGATTGTTCCCATGGGGAGTGGCATGAGACGGAAGCTCTCATGCTTGATGCGTTGACGCTCGCCGCCCATGCCGTGGCAAATACCAGAATCGACATTCGTCTGAACGTTGATCCTCTGGCATCTCACATCTGGTGCGATGCGGGGCAAATGAAGCAAGTACTTCTGAACATGGTTCTGAACAGCATCCATGCCATGCCCGAGAGTGGAACGCTGTCACTGTCGGCGACCATAACAACGACACAGACTTCCAGCGGGCCGGCGCTGTGTCTCTCGGTCTCAGATACCGGCGTGGGCATTCCCGCGGCTGAGCAGCCGAGGATTTTTGATCCATTTTTTACCACGAGGGACGAGGGTACCGGGTTAGGGTTGGCCATCGTCCATGCGATTGTCGAAGCGCATCGGGGCCGGATCGACGTGGAGAGTGTTGAGGGGCGCGGGACGACATTTAGGATCGTGCTTCCACATCGTCGCGAGGCGGACCGTGTCGAGCCGCCACAGTCGTCTGATCCTGATCGCGGAGACGGGTCTGGTGTCGCTGTCATGCTCGGCGAGCGGCACTGCATTGAAGAGGAGACCTCCGCATGAGTGAACACGATACAGCAGGCCCTGCGACGGATATTTCCGCGCAGGCCGCGCGAATTTTGATCGTCGATGACGATCCATCCATGCGGACCGCCTTAATGGAGTCAGTTCGTCGTCTGGGGTATGACGTGCAGGGGGCGATCGATGGCGCCGATGCCGTCGAACGGGTCAGTCGTTATAAACCCTGGTTGGTGGTGACCGATCTGAAGATGCCGCGTCTTGGTGGCCTCGACCTGATCAAAGAGATCAAGCATCGCTCACCACACACGTTGATGGTCCTGATGACCGCCTACGGGACGGTGGAGACCGCCGTGGAGGCAATGAAGTACGGGGCGAGCGATTACATTCTCAAACCGTTCTCAACCGATTTATTCGAGCGAGTGATCGCTAATCTGAAAGCGCGGGGGACTGATGCCTCAGCGACATCGCCTGCGCCGATCGACCAGCGGTCAATCCTGACACAAGACCCGGGCATGGCCCGTTTGCTCAGTACCGTGGAGGGGGTCGCCGCAAGCCAAGCAACTATCCTTATTAATGGAGAAAGCGGCACAGGGAAAGAATTGCTGGCCCGCTTTATCCATAACAGAAGCCCTCGTGCGCATCGCCCATTTGTCGCCGTCAATTGCGCGGCATTACCGGATGGACTCCTGGAGAGCGAACTGTTTGGTCATGAGCGCGGAGCATTTACCGGAGCCATCATGAAGAAAATCGGCAAGTTTGAGATGGCGCATACCGGCACCTTGCTGCTGGATGAAATCAGTGAAATGAACATGGGTCTGCAGGCCAAGTTGCTCCGTGTAATTCAGGAGCGGGAAGTGGATCGAGTCGGAGGCCGGGAGCCCGTATCCGTGAATATTCGAGTCATTGCGACAACAAACCGATCGCTCTATCACGAAGTGGAGCAGGGACGGTTTCGGGAAGACTTGTATTACCGATTGAATGTGTTCCCCATCACAGTCCCTCCATTGCGGGATCGGCCCGCTGACATTCCGTTGCTCGCGAGACATTTTGTGGCGGTCTCCGCGGCGCGCAATAGCTTTCCGCTTCCGGCGGTGTCGGTGGAGGCCTATGAGATGCTCCAGGACAGACGATGGAAAGGGAATGTGCGTGAATTAGAAAATGTCATGGAACGCGCTGTGCTTTTAGCTGGAAACGAGGCAATTCTTCCCGGCCACTTGTTGATGGAGTCCGGCGGACAACCGGTGTCTCCTGCGCCAGTTCCATCCGTGCCCCAGCCTTCAGGAAACGGCTCTCTGTGGGAAATGGAGCGGGAACTGATTTTTCAAACCCTCACACGCGTGAGGGAGAATCGCACCCATGCGGCGAAAGAACTTGGAATCAGCATTCGGACCTTGAGGAACAAGCTTCGAGAATATCGAGGGACAAGCTGTCAGGACTCGGCGTAATCCGGCCATCCATTATAGCGTGGGTAAAAAACAGCCGGCACATTTTTCCGATCGGCAGATGTGAGTCGCACAAGGACTTCGGCGGGCTTTCTCGAGACCACCGCTCTGTGCATGCCGGCAATGGCATTACGATTGCACTGGTATTGACGGGCGAGAAACCATAGGAGGAGCCTCATGACGATATTTGATCGCACCATGCATTTACTCCATCGCACGCTGGATATGCGACAAGCCAGACAGCGGGTGATTGCTTCGAACATCGCGAACGAAGAAACGCCAGGCTATCGAGCCGTCGATCTGAGTTTTCAAGATTCTTTGCAGGCGGCACATCGAGGGAGAGGTCTTGTCACCCTTGCGGTGACTCAGGGGCAGCACATCGGTCCACGCGGAAACTCGTTTCAGAGGGTGATGGGAACGCTCGGTCCCGTGCCTGCAGGGGATATACCCTTAGATGCCAACTCGGTCAATATCGAGCTGGAGATGGCAAAAATGTCGGATAACGCCATGCAGTACAACAGTGCTGCGTCGATTATGGCGATCCGATTTCGGCAGCTGATGGGCGCAATTCGCGATGCGCGATAACAACCAGGCTCAGGCTAAGTCGAGGCTGAGCGAGAGCCGTTCTCGTCTTTATCGTAACCGTGGCCTTAACATCAACCTTCTTTCAAGGAGGCTTTTATGGACATGACCGACAGCATGGCAGTGTCTGTGACTGCGCTTGATGCGCAACGTCAACGGCTCAATGTGATTTCCAGCAATCTGGCGAATGCACAGTCCACGCATACGCCCGGTGGCGGTCCGTACAAGCGCCGGGACGTGGTGTTTCAATCCACGCCGGTCGCCAGCCCATTTCAACGGACGTTTCGTCAGGTGTCGACGGGGCCAGGGGCTCACGCGCTCGATGGCGTCAAGGTGTTGCGCGTGCAGGAAGATAGAAGGCCCGGGCAGGTAGTCTACGATCCGCGTCATCCGGACGCCGACAAAAAAGGATTCGTCAAGATGCCGAACATCAACGTCATGGAAGAAATGGTGAATATGATCGGGGCGTCCCGCTCTTACGAAGCCAACGTGCAAGCGATTAACGCAACCCGCGCCATGTGGAATAAGGCGCTGGAGATCGGGAGGTAGTCGTGGATCAGATCAGAGCGATCACCATGCCAACAGTGTCTCTGGTGGAGAATGCCGCCGCTTCTCATGGGGCCGGGAGCGTTGCATCGAGCGGATTTATGAATTCGCTGCAACAAGCGATCGGAAAAGCCAACGACATCCAGCTGGAAGCGAGCCAGGCGACCGAGGCGCTGATGACAGGCCAGACACAGAATATCCATCAGACGATGGTGGCCTTACAGGAAGCCGATGTGTCCTTCCAGCTGATGATGCAAATCAGGAACAAACTGGTGTCTGCCTATGAAGAAATTCAGCGGATGCAGATTTAGCAGGATGCTGAAAAATCACGCCAGCGGCGTTCTCGCATCGTTCAGACTCTCAACGTACCACAAGGGTACGCCTCGGACCTTCACTCGCTTCGGTCGTGCTGGACGGTCTTTTTGAGCATCCTGCGGGAGTGGAGTTACTGGTTCGTGCTTCAGCTTCAACCTTGGAGTTTCAGCAATTTAAAGCGAAGAAGTAAAAACGTGAATCTAGAGACAAGAATTTTGCAGCATGAAATACCGGGACAAGTCCATGTCGGTTAGCTAGGAGCAAGATCACCCATGCTGTCTAAGTTTTCCATCAATCAACGCATGATCGTTCTGGTTGCGCTTGCAGGCTCTATTGCTGGTCTCATCGCTATCGCCCTGTGGACGCAACAACCCGATATGCAGGTCCTGTTCACAAATCTCAATCCGGAGGATGCGGCAGGGATTGTGGATAAACTGAAAGAGACGAAAGTGCCGTATGAGACGACCGGCGGCGGCAACACCATTCTTGTTCCCAGTGCCCAAGTCCATGAGATGCGATTGCAGTTGGCCACCCAGGGGCTTCCTCATGGGGGCGGAGTAGGTTTTGAAATTTTCGATCGATCATCGATCGGCATGTCCGATTTTGTCCAAAAACTCAATTATCGTCGTGCGTTACAAGGAGAGCTGGCACGGACCATTGCGCAAATGCCGGAGATAGAGCGAGCCCGCGTCCATCTCGCCACACCGGAACGGCGATTGTTTTCCAACGATGAGAATAGGGCGCGAGCCTCGGTCGTCCTGTCATTGCGGAATGGACAAGCGCTTGCCAAGACACAAGTGAATGGGATCGTTCACCTCGTATCGAGCAGCGTCGAGGGCCTGCAAGTCAAAGATGTCACCGTGGTGGATGGGCATGGACGGCTCCTTTCATCGGCAGCTGGGGGCGACGACGCCACGGGGCTCACCGGGTCGCAGCTGGAATACCAGCGGACGGTTGAAAAGGATATCGAGACGCGCATTCAAACAATGTTGGAACGAATCGTCGGAGCAAATAAAGCCGTGGTGCGGGTATCCAGCATTCTCGACTTCCGCAAAGTGGAAACAACGGAAGAGCGGTACGATCCGAACAGTCAAGTCGTTCGGAGTGAACAGCGCGGCCAGGAAAAGGCCAATGGGGTCAACGGTGTATCATCTGGTGGCGTACCTGGCGTCCAATCGAATCTCCCGGAGGGGGCAGGCCAGGAGCCGGTTCAAACGAGTTCGAACAACAATCAGACGAAGAACGAAACCGTGAATTACGAAATCAGCCGGACGGTTTCCCGAGTCGTGGAGTCCAGCGGAAGCATCAAGCAACTTTCCGTAGCGGTGCTGGTGGACGGCATCTACGAAACGGCTGCGCCGTCCGAAGCAGGGAAGGCCGCAAGCGATACGGCGAAGAAGTATACGGCGCGACCGGAAGAAGACATGAAGCGCATCGAAGAGATCGTCAAAAAAGCCATGGGTTATTCGGCAGAGCGGCAGGATCAAGTACAGGTCACCAACGTACAATTCGACATTGCAACGGAAGAGCCTTCTGGGCAAGGTGTTGAGGCTGCGGCAGAGACGGCCAGTTCCTTCACCCCCTACATTCGATACGGGGTTGGAGGAGGCCTCTTTCTCCTGATCCTCTTCATGGTGGTGCGTCCCTTGATGGCAATGCTGGGGACGGCTGGGTCATCGGCTGAAGGCTCTACGCCGCCGCTTCCCGCTTCGGTCAGCCAGGTCGAAGCATCCTTGACGGGAAAGCCCCGCTCACAGATCGTCGACATGGCTCGAGGCAATCCTGATAACACGGCGCTGGTCGTCAAGCAATGGTTGAAGACCAGCTAGTGAGGCACATGTAGCGATGGCCACGCAACTCAGCGGCGAGCAAAAGGCAGCCATTCTCCTGAAAGCGATCGGGGAGGACGCCGCTGCGTCGGTGATGAAGAACCTTGATCCTAAGGAGATTCGTCGATTGGGTGCGTTTATGAATACGACGGCGAATATCACCAGGGAAGAGGAATCGATCGTTATCGATGAATTTGAGAAGGCAAGTGCAAGTGGTGACGTGACGTTTCATGGAAGTGACTACATTAAAACCATTCTGTCCAAGGCACTTGGCCCTGAAAAAGCAAATCGTATGCTTGAGTCCATGACCAGCAAGGTGTATCCGGGGCTCGATGCGATGAAATGGGTCGATGCAAAAACCGTTTCACAGATGATCAAAACTGAGCATCCCCAGACAATCTCCGTGATCCTTGCGCATATGGATCCGGATCAGGCCGGCGTCGTCATGGTCGACTTGCCCGAAGCCCTCCGCGTGGATGTGGCCTTGCGCCTTGCCACAATGGAGACCTTGCAGCCGAGCGTGCTCGAGGAACTCAGCGACGCGTTGCAGAGTTCACTCATCGCGAGTGCCGGCACTCGTGCGACAAGTGTCGGAGGTGCTGAATCGATCGCCGATATTCTTACGACCCTCGACAAAGCCACGGAGGGGGGCATCATGTCGAAAATCGCCGAACGCAATCCGCAATTGGCCGATACGATCCGAGAGTTGATGTTCGTCTTCGACGATCTGATTAAGCTCGATGACCGTGGCATGCAAGAGTTGCTGAAAGAGGTCAGTAAAGAGGATCTTCCTGTGGCGTTGCGTGGAGCGAGTCCGGAAACCAAGGAGAAGTTTCTGAAAAACATGTCGAGCCGGGCGTCGGAGATGCTGAAAGACGACATGGAGGCAAGGGGACCGATGAAGGTGTCGGATGTTGAGAAGGCGCAGCAGAATATACTCAAAGTTTGCCGGAAACTTGAAGAGGAAGGGCGCATTGTCATCGCCGGCGCTGGTGGAGAGGAGGCGATGTTGTAAATGGAACGGGCTGCGAACGGTCAGTCGATACTCACCCAGCCATCCCTCAGCTCAAACGGGCGACGAAATAGTTCAATCTTAGTCGTCGACGATGAGGAGGCGATTCGAGAACTCTTAATGAAGCTGCTGCAACAGGCAGGGCATCGTGTGCGCGCGGTTGGGTCCGCACGGGAAGCCTATGCGGCATTAAAAGAGTCTCCCGTCTCGCTTCTGATCACCGACGTCAAATTGCCGGACCAAGACGGTATCGCGCTGCTCCAGCAGGCCTGTGAGCTTGATCACCGCCTGATGGGGCTGGTAATGACCGGATATGGCACCGTGGATCTCGCGGTTCAGGCGATGAAGGCAGGAGCGGCGGAGTTTCTGATGAAGCCATTCGAAACCGAGGCACTGCAGCTGACCGTGAATCGCCTCCTCGACCTGTATCACCTGCGCTCAGAGAATACAGTTCTTAAGCAGGCGGTGATTCGTGCCTCAGGCATTCGCTGCCGCAGTTTAGCGTTGACGGATTTCGGCACCGGCGATCGATTTGTCGGCGACCAGGGTCTTTCGGACTACGATCAAGGTATTGCAGAGGGTGAACGACGAGCAGACGCGCGAGTCGTGGCTACCAGACAACAGGAGCAGATGCTCTTGGCCGACGCAGTTCGTCGCCTTGATGACACACGGGCATCGCTGCATCAGACCGTCGAAGATGACGTGACGGCGCTGGCCTTCAGCCTGGCGACGCGCATTCTGCGCGATACAATTATCGAACGACAGGATGCCGTGACTGCATTGCTGAAGTCGGCCTTAGCGACGGTTCGCGAGGCGGGTATCGTCACTGTGCGAACGCATCCGTCCGACGCCCCCGTCCTGGAGGCGGCTCGTGTAGAGTTGTGCCGCGATCGGCCACCGGCTTTTACAATGCATATCGAAGGCGATTCGTCTCTCTCGCGCGGAAGCTGTGTCGTGCAATCAACGAATCGACTGGTTGATGCCTCACTGGACCAGCAGTTGCTGCGACTTGGAGAGACTTTACAGAAACGAGGCCGCCGTGAATCTCGTCGACCTTATTGAACAGGCAGACCCTCTTGCGGTCTCGGGCCGTGTGGCGCAGGCCGTTGGGATTGTGATTGAAGGCTATGGTCCCATGACATCGGTCGGGGAGCTGTGCGATGTCACGCGCGAGGATGGAGAGGGAACGGTGCCGGCCGAGGTGGTGGGGTTTCGCGGCGATCGTGTGTTGCTGATGCCGCTCGGTGAGATGCGCGGGATCGGCCCTGACAGCCGGCTGCTCTTGAAAGGCCACTGTGCTTCGGTTCCGGTCGGCCAACAGCTGCTAGGACGGGTGCTAAACGGGCTTGGCGAGCCGTTAGATGGGCGCGGTCCCCTCGAGACCGAAGACCGATATCCCTTGCATGCTGCGCCGATCAATCCCCTGAAGAGAACGCGTATCGTAGAACCGCTTGATCTGGGGATCCGAGCGATCAACGCCTGCCTCACGTGTGGCCGTGGTCAGAAGGTAGGCATCTTTGCCAGTTCCGGTGTCGGGAAAAGTGTGTTGCTCGGGATGATCAGCCGCTACACGAAGGCCGACGTGAATGTCATCGCCCTCATTGGCGAGCGTGGACGAGAAGTCAATGAATTTCTGGAGCGCGATTTGACTCCTGAAGCGCTCAACCGCTCGGTGGTAATCGTGGCGACATCGGACCAGCCACCGTTAGTGCGATTACGAGGCGCGTTGATTGCGACGACGATTGCAGAGTATTTCCGCGACTGTGGCAGGCAGGTTCTCCTGATGATGGATTCACTCACCCGCCTGGCCCATAGTCAACGAGAAGTCGGACTCGCCATCGGGGAACCGCCGACTACAAAGGGATATACCCCTTCCGTCTTTACGATGTTGCCCAAGCTTCTGGAACGAGTCGGGACCGGTCCCGGTTCCGGCGCTATCACTGGGCTCTATACGGTTCTCATGGAGAGTGATGAACTCTCCGACCCCATCGCAGAAACGGTCCGGTCGATTCTAGACGGCCACATTGTGCTCTCGAGGCAGTTGGCCGCGCGCAACCATTTTCCGGCGATTGACCTCTTAAATAGTACCAGCCGGGTGATGAAAGACATCGTGGGGCGTGATCACTATGCGGCAGTCCGGTCCATGATCGAGCTTCAGGCACGGTATCAGCAATCTGAGGATCTCATCCTGCTTGGCGCGTATAAGGCGGGCACCAATCGCGATCTCGACAAAGCCGTGGCGGCTCAAGATAGCATGAATGCCTTTCTTCGACAGGATATCGAGCAATCCGTCTCGATTGGCGCCTCGATCCAAGAATTACTCACCCTGGTGAAGGCGACAGCATGAAACTCGATGTGTTGAGACGCTATCGGGCCCAGGTGGAAGAGGTCGCGCGGATGGATCTTTTCCAACTGCGTCAGGAGCTTCAGGATGCAGAAACGCGATCGCGTCTGCTTGATGAGCATATGAGGCTTACGACAGATGCATACCTGCTCAAGGCCGGCGGAGAACTGGCGCTGGATGAATTTCTGGTGTGGCAGTCCCGCTTTCAGGCCGGGACATCCTTATTGGCGCAAGCTCGCCAGGAGGAGGTGAGACTTAATAGGACATGGAGTCAAAAACAGGATGAATTACGCGAAGCCATGCAAGATCGCCGCACACTCGATCGTCTGGCTGAACGCATGCGGCTGCAACAGCATCTTGTACAACACAGAATCGATCAACTGGAAATGGATGAGGCGGCACGTCGCACGACTGTGCTCTGATTACATACGCGCCAGGAAAATCGTTATTTTGCTTGATTGAACCAGACCGACCGGAGAAACCAGATCAACCACATGAACCAGACAAACCAGATATACAAAACAAACCGGTTTGAGCGCCCTGCGTGGAGCGGCCGGTTGTGGGCAGCCGGTGCCAGAGTTTGTGTCATGAGCGCGTTGATCTGGACGATGATTCAACTCGTCCAGGTTTCGGCGGGGCAGGGTCTGGAGCCGCAGCGGTTTTCGATGGGAATGCCTGTTTCGGCTCACGCCGAAGATGTTTCGCCGGTGTCGGTATCGGCTGATCAGATCAAGGAATCAGGAGGCGAATTACCCGCGCCGATAGCAGAACCACTCCAAGGACCAGCGCTCACTGTGCCGGAGGAAATAGTTGCCTTGTTTCAGCAGCGGAAGCAGGATTTGGAGCATCGAGAGAAAGCGGTTCGGGCGGCAGAGGGGCAGGTAGCGATTCTAAAAGCTGAAGTTGAGCAGATATTGAGCAAAATCGAAGCGATAGAAAAGCGTCGCCTCGAACAGGAAAAAGCTGTCGGGGGTGCACAAGCTTCACGCGGCAAACAAGCGGCTGACAAACGCACGCTGCAGTTGGGGCAGCTGGTAAAGATGTATGAAAGTATGCCTGCAGAGGAGGCTGCTGCGCGAATCGAGCGAATGACAGATCGGAAAGCGCTGGAAATTCTTCGCCTCCTTAAGAGTAAATCGGCAGGGGCTATTCTGGCACAGGTGAAAGCCGATCGTGCAGCGAAATTGACTGAAGAATTTGTTACAGCTCCTCAGGAGCCTGCTCGACATTGACCTCTGCTACTGTGGCAAGGTCATGTCGGACAAGTTCCTGCCAGAATGCTGGATATAGTCTGCCAGCATAAGAAGACCCTTGTTCGATTTGTCTTATGTGTTTGGTTGATTTAGAGCAACCAGATGAACCAGCCAGATCTTGCTGCCAGCTTCTTTCCGTCGACATGGAAAATTTTGCCTGGGCACCCTGCATCTTCTTCCTAGTTTCCTTCCGTTAGATCTCGGTCCCTGTGCCAACTCCACGCCGAATGACATATCTCATGATATTTGACATGGCATAGAGCTTGAAGATGCTCAGATCCAGTGTTCAGATTTTCCTTGCACAGGCCGAAGGGGTCGATCGGCACTATGGATATTGGATTTCTTATTTCCCAGACAGACTGTTCTGCTGCTCCAACGAGTTCGAGCCTGTTGAGTGAGAAAGATCAGTTTCGGAAATCTTCTGAGACTGGAACCTTTTCTGACCTTTTTAAGAACGTGGTACAGAGTCTATCTGACGAGCAGCATCTCGCAGTTTCCAATGCCGACGATTCAATAGAATCAGCCTCGTTGCCGGAAGCCAACGACCATGCTACGGAAGCGGTGTTGAGCGGTATTGTGGTGGTGTCGTTATCTCCTGTGCAGGATCATCCTGTGACGCTTGGTCCAGTGTCCGACCAGGCCGTGTCTTTAGAGGGCGTCACGGAGCTTCGCGTACAGAGCACCGAATCGATTCCTCTTCTCCCGCAGAGCCAGAGCGTGGGTACGGTTCCTGGGGATCTCACGATACGAACGGAAGCTGTGCCGGGCGATTTACCAAAAACCGCAGACTCTTCCACTGATTCCCTGCCTCCGCCGGCCCTTGATCTTGATCATTCTGGCGAAACACCTGCGAGACAAGAGGTTCCACGAGCCACGGACGGATCACCTATTCTAAAGAGTCGTACCGCTCCAGTCGTTCTTCCTTCTGTTCCCCTCGAACAACTGTCCGCCAACTCGACTCTTCCCACCAAGACGCCGCAGGACTCTCTGATTGCCGAACAAGGGTCCTCTCCTGTTATAGAGGACCAGGGTGCGACGAGAATATTTACTGCCGCATCTGTGAATGTAGTGACTCAATCTCCTGAGCGGCCATTGCCAGGAATGCAGCCATTGGCGATGGTCCAAGAGCAGGGGACTTACGCAGCCACGTTGCCGGGTCAATCGCTATCGGCCTCTGTGATTGGAGAGGGAGGGAAACGAAACCCATTCGGGACTGATGCGCATGGAGCAGGAGGCGAAACCTTCTTTCGTTCCGAAGAAAGTAGAGCGCCTGAATCGGGGACGCGAGGAAATCAGTCTCAGCTCTTTAACGGCCAATTCACGTCGGCGTTGCAGTCACAGTCACCGCCTCAGGGAGAGGGTTCGTCCGTTGTGACGCCGGCGGCAGATCGTCTCAAGATGACACAGACTTTTCTCGGTGAGGATCATTCGGCGACCATGATGTCGGCGCCTGGAAAAGTTCAGACCGTTCATGTGGAGTTGCCATCTCATGACTCAGGTCCGCTCAGCGTGCGGATCTCCATGACAGACCAGATGGTGCATACGCAGTTCACCACCGATCGAAACGATCTCGGCGCACTCCTGTTCACGCGACAGGATCAACTTCAGCAAAGTCTGGCCAAGTCTGGACTGGAACTGGGTCAGTTTCAGGTACACATCGATCAGCGAGGCCAACAAGAGGCGTTGCCGGATCGTCAATCGCGACGGAATAATGGAGAGTCGGAGCAGCAGCCGGCGCCAGACGGCCGCAACCAAAAATCTCAAGATCGAGAACGGCACAATCTTCGGCCCCTAGGTGCATTGAGCCTGTTTGCATAGTCATAAACACATTCGCAGATATCTCTTTTAAAGAAAGGACAAAGTCATGATCGACATCGCGGCCCTCACGAACTCCACGGCAACGCCCGTTTCACCCTCAAAGGATCCGACAGCACTCGGCCAAGATGATTTTTTGAAGCTCCTTGTCACACAGCTTCAGAATCAAGACCCACTCAAGCCTATGGACAATCAGGATTTCATTGCGCAGACGGCGCAGTTCAGTCAGTTGAATCAAATGACCGAGCTTGTGGACTTAATGAAACAAAGCGTGGCGCTACAGCAAGCAGCAGCGATTCAACCGGCCCAACAAAGCCAGACTCAGGCCTAGCGGCATTCAGGTTGAGCGAGTATGAAGATCATGATTCGCAAGGACACGAAGATTAATTCGTAATGAACAAAGGAGACTCGACATGGGAATTTTGACCACGATGTTTACAGCTGTGAGCGGACTAAATACCTATGGCAACGCGTTGTCCGTCATTGGAAACAATATAGCCAACGTTGGGACGGTGGGATACAAGTCGAGCCGCGCCGAATTTGCCGATCTGGTTTCGGCCTCGTTGGCCGCAGGGGCGGGCGGTGAGCAGGTTGGATTGGGTGTTTTTCTGAACGACGTGCAGACGAATTTTTCCCAGGGTTCTCTCTCCAATACGGGCAATACCTTAGATTTGGCCATCGACGGAAACGGATTTTTCCAGTTGCGGGATAATGCAGGCGCGCAGTTCTATTCCCGTGCGGGAGAATTTCGAGTGAACAATCTCGGAGAGGTTGTGGACCCGAGTGGGCGACTCTTACAGGGGTATCAAGCGTCGGCGACCGGGGTTATCACAGGGGCGGTCGGGAACGTCACCCTGGCCACCACGACAGTAGCCCCGCAGGCAACCAGTAAGGCAAACGTACAAGCCAATCTCAATTCTGCCACCACGCCTCCGGCAGTCGCGTTTGACGTGACAGATGCCACCACCTATAACTTTTCGACCGGTATGACCACTTACGACTCGCTTGGAGCGCAACATCAGCTTCGGATGTACTTTGTGCAAACCGCAACCGCTAATACATGGAACCTCTATTCTCAAGTTGATGGTGGCGCTGCCACCGCACAAACCGACTTGACTTTCAATACGAACGGCGTGTTGACAGCAGGTGGCGCGCAAACGTTTTCATTACCCATCACCGGCGGGGCAGCCACGCCACAGAGTGTCGCGATGGATTTCTCAGCCATGACGCAATATGGTGCCGCGTCGAATCTGACGAACCAAACGCAAGATGGCTTCAGCGCCGGGTCGTTTCAGAGTTTGTCGGTCGATCCGCAGGGTCAAGTCGTGGCGCAATTTTCCAATGGTCAGACCAGAGT
Source organism: Nitrospirota bacterium (assembly GCA_963701855.1). Lineage (GTDB taxonomy): Bacteria > Nitrospirota > Nitrospiria > Nitrospirales > Nitrospiraceae > Palsa-1315. Next base: position 149,013 of record CAVPBK010000009.1, on the reverse strand, counting down.
GCTGGCCCAGATCGTGTTGGACAGATTTACCAATCCGAACGGACTAATCCATTCCGGCGATAATACATTCGCCGAATCGACAGAGTCCGGCGCACCACTGGCAGGGACGCCGACGAATAATGGACTGGGTCGTCTCGTTGCCGGGTCCGTTGAACAGTCCAACGTAGATCTCGGCAAAGAATTCGTCGATATGATTGTCACGCAGCGGGCGTTTGAAGCCAACTCAAAGGCGATTACCACGAGTGATGAGATGTTGCAGGTTCTGGTGAATCTCAAACGCTAGATTTTCTTTCTGGAAAGATCGGAGCGCCGTTTGACGGCGCTCCGATCTTCGATTCCTTTCTTCTTCCACACAGCAGTCCATTCGATCACAGACTCCAGCAGGCGTCATTTTGTTGACATCGTCAAACGTCTGGCAGTGGCCCGCATCGTTTCTCCTGCCACAGCCCATCGTATTCACACGCCAATTGCACTGTTGTGAATGATGCGGCGTTCACGTGAACTTATTTGCCGATGGCATAGCCATTGCAAAACTCCTATTCGTTCCCATCGTTCAAGAAGCAGGTTGTGGAAAACCATGTTCGTCCTGATGGAGTTTGGCAAATGACACATGCGTGATGATTACCGATGAGCCTGCAGGATGCTCAAAAAGGCCGTCAGCGATGTGGGAACAAAGCGGGCGGACTTTTTTAGCATCCTGTTATTAGGAGGTGTATATGGCAGAGACAGAAAGCACGCCCCCGCCGGCACCGGCGCCAGTTGCGGCGGGGATTCCACTGAAAATGGTCATCATCATTGTCGCGGGGACACTCGTGCTTGGCCTTGGAGGGGCGTTCGCGCTCTTTAAGTTTATGGCTGGAGGGCATGGGGGAGACGAGCAGAAAGTAGAGGCGACGACCGCGAAGGCGGCAGGGCATGTGGAGGTAGAAACGAAACATGACGCTCCGAAAGCCAATGCTCCTGGCGCGATCTACGACGTTGACCCCTTCATTGTCAACTTAGCGGATACGCCGGAGGTGCGCTATCTGAAACTGACGGTGAAATTGGAACTCGAGAGTCAGGATACCTCGGCCGAACTCACCAGCCGCATCCCGCAGTTGCGCGACACGATACTTGTGCTGCTGACCAGTAAGGATGCGGCATCGATCCGAACTCCTCAGGGTAAATTTCAGCTGCGCGATGAGATTACCCAACGAGTTAACAGTCTTCTTCCCAAGCCTGGCGTGCGCGCAGCCTACTTCACGGACTTCGTCGTGCAATAAACAGAACCAGCTTATTACGATGGAAAAAATACTCTCACAAGACGAAATCGATGCGTTGTTGAAAGGGGTTGTCTCCGGGGAGGTAGAGACCAAAGCAGAGGAAGAGGGGCAAGCAGCCGGCGGGGTCAAGCAGTACGACCTCTTCAATCAGGAACGTATTGTTCGCGGGCGCATGCCGACGCTCGAGCTGATTACCGACCGATTTACACGGCACCTGTCTTTGTCCTGGAGTGCGCTGCTGAATACGAAGGTGGAGTTTAATATTATCGGGACGCAAATCATGAAGTTCGGCGCGTTCATGAAAACCGTTCCGATTCCCTCCTCGCTGAACGTGTTTCGCATGGACCCGCTGCGGGGGAATGGTCTGTTTGTCGTCAATGCGTTTCTGGTCTACCTGATTGTGGACTATTTCTACGGAGGGAAGGCGCAAACACATGTCAAGCCAGAAGGCCGCGATTTCACGCCGATTCAGCTACGGATCATCAAGAAGCTCGTGCAGGTGGCGTTTGAGGAGATGGAGAAAGCTTGGCGCGCCGCACTCACTGTCAAAACAGTACTGGTCCGTTCAGAAGTCAATCCTCAGTTTGCCATGGTAGTCACCGCATCAGAAATCGTCTTTGTGACTACCCTCCAAGTTCAATTTGGAGAGACCACCAGCGACTTCTTTCTTGTGTATCCCTATTCGATGCTCGAGCCAATTAAGGAGAAACTCTATTCGGGCATTGTCTCGGATCAAGTCGAGCAAGATGGAAGTTGGGCAACAAGGTTTCATGAAAAATTACAAGAGTGTCCGCTTGCTGTGACGATTCGACTTGGAACGGCCTCGGTCAAGGTGCGAGACGTGTTGGACTTCGTTCCGGGAGATCTCATCCTGTTAGACCAACGGCCTGGTGATCCGCTCGATTGTTTCATTGAAGGATACTTGAAGTTTCAAGGGAGCCCTGGCATCTCGAAGGGAAACCAGGCTTGTCGAATTGAAAAAGTGATCGCGTGAGCAACGCACATGTCTGAGGAGAATAGTCCATGGCCGACAATGAAGTAGCAAATTCAGGAGCGAAGACATCCACCTCTGCGCCCTCTGTTCCAGTGGCTCCGGCCTCATTTCCATCGCTTGACGGAGGAGCCGTGGCCGCTGCGCCCAAGAATATAGACTTTATCCTCGACATTCCGATGCAGGTGACCGTGCAGGTCGGGTCGGCAAAAATGGTGATTAGAGAATTATTGCAGCTTGGGCAAGGATCGGTAATCGAGCTTGAAAAGCTCGCGGGAGAACCGATGGAAGTACTGGTCAACAATAAACTGGTGGCACGGGGCGAAGTCGTCGTGGTGAATGAGAAATTCGGCATCCGCCTCACCGACGTGATCAGTGCGGCCGAACGCGTACAGCAACTCGCATAAGGGTCTGTCTGGTTGCTCTGGTTTGTTTTGTCTATCTGATTGGTCTGATTCAACCAAACAAACGAGACAAACCAAATAAACAAAACGAAGGATCGGAGACAACGTGATCGACTTTTGGGACAGTTTCATACGAATGGCGTCAGCTCTAGCCCTCGTGCTCGCGCTCATCGGCGGGCTCGTCATGTTGATTCGTCGATTTGCCGGCACTCGATTTTGCGTGCCTGTGTCTGCGCAGATTGTCCAGGTGCTCGGCAGCGGGTACATCGGACCACGCAAGAGCATTTCGTTGGTATCTGTCGCAGGGGAGTTCCTCATCGTCGGTATGACGCCGACGGACCTGGTGGCTCTCGCCCACATCACGGATCGTGAACGAGTCCAGCAGTTTCTGTCCGCAGCGACATCCTGTCGGTCGGTCGTGCCCGGCAGGCCGTCAGCTCGCATTGACCCTCAGGCTCCAGCGCGCGACGGGATGGCAGAGACTGGAGGTGGCCATGCCAGCTAACGCCTGCGGATGCCCACTGACGGCGTCTTCCGCGCGACAGTCACAAGGCTACCGCGGACATCTCCTACTGATCACCTTGGTCTGCTTGTTTTTTGGAATGGCCCAGGATGCCATCGGCGGGGCCAATCCTTCTGTCACGATTGACCTCGGCCAGACGGGCCCCAAGCAGACCGCCGTCGTTCTCCAAATTCTTGCCCTGTTGACGGTCCTCTCCCTGGCGCCGGCATTTTTCATTATGGTCACGTCCTTCACGAGGGTTGTGATCGTCCTCTCATTTCTCCGCCAGGCATTAGGGACACAGTCGGTGCCACCCAATCAGGTTATCATCAGCCTGGCCTTGTTCATTACGGTCTTTGTGATGGCTCCAGTAGGGGAGGCCGTCTATAGCCAAGCCCTCCAGCCACTGCTTGCGGAACAGATCTCTCACGAGGAAGCCTGGAGAAAGGGTATTCAGCCGATTCGCGCATTTATGTTGAAACAGGTACGCGACAAAGATCTCGAACTTTTTATTGATCTGAGCAAGCGGCCTAAACCAGAAACGGTCGATCAGGTTCCTATTCATGTGGTGATTCCCGCCTATATCTTGAGCGAATTGCGAGTCGCGTTTCAGATCGGGTTTCTCATCTATATTCCGTTTCTGATAGTCGACATGGTGGTGGCCAGCGTGTTGATGTCCATGGGGATGATGCTCTTGCCCCCAGCCATGATTTCGCTCCCATTCAAACTCATTCTCTTTGTGCTGGCCGATGGGTGGAATTTAGTCGTTGGGTCGCTGGTGAAAAGCTTTCAATGAACAGTGATGGGTGGAGGTATGTATGACACCTGAGATGGTTACAGAGATTGGACGTCAGGCCATTGAAACCACGCTGATTGTGTCTGCGCCAATCCTGGGACTTGCCCTAGTCGTGGGGCTTGCTGTCAGTGTGCTGCAGGCCATGACGCAATTGAACGAAGCGACGCTGACGTTCGTGCCGAAAGTGGTGGCCGTATTCGCCGTGATTCTTATGTTTCTGCCCTGGATGTTGGGCGTGCTCACGTCATTTATGACGCAGCTATTCTTGAATATTCCCAACTATGCGCAGTGATTCGGTCTTGATGCGTTCAATCACAAAAGAATTATGAGTACGGTGCCATCACTTCATCTTCTCTTGCCGGAATTCCAGTCGTTTCTGGTTTTGGTGTCCCGTATCGGAGGCATCGTTGCGGCATTTCCGATGTTGGGAGGGCGGACGGTTCCGGTTCAAATCAAAATCGCGCTTGTCGTGATATTGGGAATCGCCCTCACGCCGCTCATTCGGCTTCCGCCGTTGTCACAGAACACGATCGAAATGACTGCCGGGCTTGCGAGTGAACTGCTCATCGGCCTGGTGATTGGGCTGGCTGTCCGATTGCTGTTTGCATCGTTCGAAGTGGCCGGCGATATGCTTGGAATGCAGATCGGGTTCGGTGCGGTGCAGCTGTTGGATCCCATGACCTCACAACATTCGTCGTTGATCAGCGAGTATTTTCGAATCATCGCTTCCCTGGTTTTTCTTTCGCTGAATGCGCACATGATCGTTGTGGCTGCCATCGTGTCGAGTTATGACACCATCCCGCCATTTGGAGCCAGGCTCTCTCCCGCTCTCGGTGAGGAAGTGCTCCAGCTGTCTCAACATATGTTTCTGGTTGCCTTGCAGCTGGCAGCGCCGGTACTCGTAGCCATGATCCTCATGAATCTCTTGCTGGCCATGTTGGGACGAGCCGTTGCGCAGATCAATGTCTTTGTATTGAGCTTTCCCCTAACGATCGCGGGTGGACTGCTGGTCTTAGGTCTGGCGTTGCCCTACACCGTCTCGCTGCTTGAACGGGAATTTATGGGATTGCACGACACGATCGAAAGGCTTTTAAGGGCGCTTGGACATGGCTGAAGACCGCGACAACAAAACTGAACCGGCGACAGAGAAACGGAAAGCGGATGCCCGCAAGGATGGCAATATTGCGGTGAGCCGAGATGTGACCACCGCGGCCCTCCTCTTCGCCGGCATCGGGTTGTTGGCGCTATTTGCCGGTCCGGGCATGCATCAGCTGACCGATGCCACCCGGTTGGGTCTCACGAGATCCTTCGATCGTGTGGTTCATGCCAGCTTGACGATCGACCAGCTTCACTCTCTGCTGATTGAGGTAAGTTCCACAAGCTTGGTGTTCATGCTGCCATTTCTTGGCGGGTTGGCGCTCGTTGGGGCCGCGGCCACCCTCGCTCAGACGGGGTTGCTGTGGAAGTCCTCCCTCCCGTTCGACATCGGCCGGTTGAATCCGATCAAGGGATTCGGCCGCCTCGTGAGCCTCCGATCTGTCTCGGAGTTAATCAAAGCTTTGCTCAAAATTTCGATCATCGGCGGAGTCGGCGCCTTTGTACTCTGGCAGGATCTTCCGCGTCTTCCGGAGTTGGTGGACTATGACATATGGGGGCTCTTGACGGTCATGGGGTGGCTGACGTTGAAAGTCGCAGCCGTGATCACGGGGGCCATTTCCGTGGTGGCAGTGGCAGACTTTTTCTATCAACGGTGGGAGTGGGAGCGTTCCTTGCGGATGACCGTTCAAGAGGTAAGAGAAGAACATCGTGACACAGAAGGCGATCCGTTGATCAAGAGCCGGGTGCGAAGCGTTCAGCGGGACATGATGAGAAAACGCATGATGGCGGCAGTTCCGGAAGCGGACGTGGTCGTGACGAACCCGACGCACCTTGCCGTCGCACTCAAGTATGACACGGCGCGTATGTCTGCTCCGATCGTTGTTGCGAAGGGCGCCGGTCATATCGCAGAACAGATTCGCGCAGTGGCCAGGCAGCACGGGGTAGCCGTCGTCGAGAACAAATTCGTGGCTCGGACACTTTATAAACTCGTCGATATCGGAAAGGAAATCCCCGCCGATCTCTACCGTGCGGTGGCGGAGATTCTTGCGTTTGTGTTCCGTGCGCGAGGACTCACGTCTGAAAGAGTGGCCCGGTAAGGGGTAAGAAAATCATGGCGGCTGAACCCAATACAATGTCCCCATCGTCGTTTATTAAACACCCGGACATTCTCGTATCGCTTGGCGTGGTGGGAGTCATCATGCTGATGGTCCTGCCGCTTCCCCGATTTTTCCTAGATCTCCTGCTTGCCTTCAACATTACACTGTCCGTGATCATCTTACTGGTGGGGCTGCAAGTCCGGCGTCCGATCGAGTTCTCGGCTTTTCCTTCTATTCTTCTGATCGTGACGTTATTCCGCTTGTCTCTGAACATTGCGTCGACACGGCTGATTCTTCTGCACGGCAATGAAGGCGCAGGCGCAGCGGGCGAGGTGATTCGGGCATTCGGCAACTTTGTCGTGGGTGGAAACTACACGGTCGGTCTCGTCGTGTTTTCAATCTTGGTCGTCATCAACTTCGTGGTCGTGACCAAAGGCGCCGGTCGAGTCGCCGAAGTGGCGGCGCGGTTTACCTTGGATGCGATGCCGGGCAAACAGATGAGCATCGATGCCGATCTGAATGCCGGATTGATCAACGAGACGGAAGCAAGGCGGCGGCGGCGGGAAATCGCAGAAGAAGCCGATTTCTACGGTTCCATGGACGGCGCCAGCAAGTTTGTTCGGGGAGACGCCGTGGCGGCGATCATCATTGTCCTGGTCAACATCATCGGTGGACTGACGATCGGCATCTTACAGCAGGGCATGAGCCCAGGATTGGCGGCGCAAACCTATACGCTCTTGACGGTCGGAGAAGGGCTGGTCGCGCAGATTCCCGCGTTGTTTATCTCAACGGCCGCTGGCATTGTGGTGACTCGCGCTGCGTCGGATGCCGATCTCGGATCTCAGATCACACGGCAGATGCTCTTCTCGCCCAAAGCCGTCGGCACAGCGGCTGGAATTTTGCTGGCACTCGGCGTTGTCCCCGGCTTGCCCCATTTTGCGTTTCTTGGGTTGGGGGCTGGCGCGGCCTGGTTTGCCTACCGTTTGTCGCAGGAGGCGAAGAAACCCACCGAGCCGGCGTCTGTTTCCTCGTCGCCACAAGTTGAAAGCACTACACCACAACTGGCTCCGCTCGATTTGATGGAAGTACAGGTAGGGTACGGACTCATCGGGTTAGTGGAAGGCAAACATGGAACCGCGTTACTCGACCGAATCAAGGGGCTTAGGAAACAGTTCGCGGATACCATGGGGTTTCTCCTGCCACCCATTCATATTCGAGACAACCTCCAACTACGCCCCAACGAGTATGCCGTCATGCTCAAAGGCGTGGAGTTGACGAAGGCCGACGTGTTGCCGTCGCACGTGCTGGCCATCGATCCGGGAACCGCCCAGCGGGGCATCATTCATGGTGTAGCCACAAAGGAACCGGCGTTCGGGTTGCCTGCGCTGTGGGTGACGGAGGCCACGCGCGAGCAAGCGCAACTGGCCGGCTATACTGTCGTAGATGCCAGTTCGGCCATCGCTACGCATTTATCTGAAATTATTAAACGCCATGGGCATGAATTATTGGGCCGGCAGGAGGTGCAATCGCTGCTCGACGAGTTGGCGAAAGTCCATCCCAAACTGGTTGAAGAGCTGATTCCCACCTTACTGCCTCTTGGAACGGTCGTTCGTGTCCTTGGCAACTTGCTGCGTGAAGGCATTCCGATCCGGGATCTTCGATCGATCATCGAAGCCCTGGCCGACCACGCGGGCACTACCAAAGATCCTGAGCTGCTCACGGAACTGGCACGGCAGGTGTTGGGGCGGACGATTATACGGCAGTATCAAGCTCCGGACGGCTCGTTGCCTGTAATCACGCTCGATCCGCGGCTTGATCGGTCCTTGAGCGAGCAGGCTGCTGCGGTTCCGCAAGGGGGCATGCTGAATCTGGATCCCGGTCTCTCCCACACATTGTTGACGACGATGAAACAGACGGTGGAACGTGTCGCCGCGCGCGGCCATCAGCCGGTGCTGCTCTGTTCCCCGGCACTCCGGCGCCATATCCGCCGATTGACCGATCGGATACTCCATGCCGTGCCGGTGGTGGGATTCAACGAACTCGATTCGATGGTCCGGCTCCAATCGCTGGATACCATTAGGCTGGATGGAGAAGGTCTTCTACCTTGAGGTGATCTATGAAAATGAAAGTTTTTCATGCCGACACCATGCATGACGCCATCCGTGCCATCAAGGAAGAGTTGGGACCTGACGCCCTCATTCTCTCAACGAAGCGGGTTCGGCGAGGGAGCTTGCCGTTTTCGCTGTTTGGGCGATCGCTCTTAGAGGTAACCGCTGCGACCGATTCGACCGCTGACCATGCTGCGCCCGCTGAGCAGGCGACTCCTCAGGCCACGCAGGATGACGCCCTTTCTGTCGAGGGTCAGCGAGAGCCCACTCCTCCGTTTCGAGACACATTGAGCGCATTGCTTCATGCCAATAGCGCATCGGAGTTCGAGGTAGAGAATCTTCGGGCTCCGTCACCGGCCGTGAAGTCAATGCCGCAATCAGTTTCGCCGTGGCGCTTTCGCCATCTCAAAAACGAACTTCTCGATCTGCAGCAGCTCCTCGCGTCTTCGTTGCCGGATGAATCGCAGATGGCAGGGTCGAACTTCCCCGCACCACTGGCGCGAGCCTGCCGTCTTCTAGTTGCGCAGGGGCTGCGACCCTCGACTGCTGAAGGTCTTTGTCTTGTACTTCGGCGCCGCCTTTCACCGGGTTCTCTCCAATCGGATAGCGAGATTCAGGATGCATTGCATCTTCTCTGCGTGGAACAGATCCGAGTCAGCGGACCCTTGTTGGATGCCGCGAACGATTACAAGGTCGCCATGTTTGTCGGGCCGAGCGGGGCGGGGAAGACGACAGCAATCGTCAAGCTCGCGGCCCACTATCGACTTCAAGAAAACAGATCGATTGTCCTGATCACGCTCGATACCTGCCGCATGGCTGCCGTCGAGCACCTTCGCCTGTATGCAAAGGCTTTGGGAGTTCCACTCGAAACGGCTCAGACCACGGCTGATGTACTCGAAGGCATCCGCCGTCATCGCCAGGCAAGCCTGATCATGATCGACACGCCAGGGTACGGTCCCCATGAGACGGCGCAGCTTATGAATCTTGCCGGCCTCAAAGACTCGCATGGATCGATTGAGACGCATCTGGTCCTGTCTGCCACCACACGGATGCAGGATCTCAGGCGCACCGTGGCGCGTTATGAAGTCTGTGCCCCTTCGCGTCTGCTCTTTACCAAGCTGGACGAGACCGAGGAATACGGCAATCTCCTCGAACTGGTGCGCCAGACGGCATTGCCTCTGTCGTACTGGAGCAATGGCCCGAGGGTACCGGAAGATTTCGAGCCGGCGAACTCGGCACGGCTGGCAAACCTGTTACTCGACAGGGGCTCAGCCCGGTTCATACCATCAGGCCTCTCGTCCATCATCGGCGGCGACTCGGTCTTATCCATGGGCGGAACGACGCCACAACAAGCGCAACAGGGAGGTTCCGCATGAAGAACAGGTTGAATGAACAAGAAGCAGTGATGCCGACAATAACTCAAGGGAGCCTCTGCACCCGTGTGATTACCGTGACGAGCGGTAAGGGTGGGGTGGGGAAAACAAATGTGGTTGCCAACCTTGCAGTAGAGTTGGCGCGAGCCGGAAAACGAGTGCTGGTACTGGATGCGGACTTGGGCTTAGGCAATATCGATGTGCTCTTGGGGTTGGTGCCTCGGTATACATTGGAGCATGTGCTGTCCGGATCGCATCGCTTGTCCGACATCATCATCCAAGGTCCGGCTGGAATCGACGTATTGCCAGCCGGCTCCGGGCTTCCGCAGCTCACCTCCTTGACCGACTCGCAGCAACTCATTCTTCAAAGTGAATTAGAGCAGGTGACTGACACAGTGGAGGTGCTGTTGATCGACACTGGAGCGGGTGTGTCGCCCAATGTCACGTATTTTGCCGCCGCAGCCCAGGAAACCATCGTTGTTATATCGCCGGAGCCGACCTCCTTGACCGACGCCTATGCGTTGATGAAGGTGCTATGCCGGCAGCATCGTGAACGCCGATTCAAAGTGTTGGTCAACATGGTGAAAAGTCAGCGTGAAGCGACTCAGACATTCCGCAAGCTTGATGTAGCCGCGGAGCGTTTTCTGAACATCAGCCTTGAGTATCTGGGATTCATTCCCCTCGACGATTACCTGCCGATGGCCGTTATCGAGCAGAAGGCAGTGGTGGAGCGCTTTCCCTGTTCACCAGCCAGCCGAGCCTTTGTCCAGTTGGCGAAAAAGATCGCCGAGTGGCCCGATCCTCAATTGCCGAAGAGTACAGTGCAGTTTCTGTGGCAACAATTGATCCCCATGTCGTAGGCGACACGATTTGATGCAGAGATATGAGGCGCACTGATTATGAACAACTTAGCGACGCAACAAAACCTGCAGATATCTCCGGCAACTGGCTCACATCGCGAACAGATCATCAAAGAGTTTGCGCATATTGTGAAGGCAATGGCCCATCGTCTGGCCTACCGTCTCCCAGCCTATATGGATGCGGACGATCTCATGTCGGTCGGCATCATTGGCTTGATGGATGCGATGGATAAGTACGATCCCGGCCGGGAAGCGAAATTCAAAACCTATGCGGAGTTTCGCATTCGGGGCGCCATGTTGGATGAAATTCGCTCGATGGATTGGATACCTCGGTCGGTTCATGAGCGCGTTTCACTATTGCAGCGCACGCACACCAAATTGTTGAACAGGCTCGGCCGTCCTCCAGCAGATGAGGAAGTCGCAGCAGAAATGAAGCTGTCTCTAGAGGAATTGGATGATTTCATTGTGCGATCACGAGGAGCCGTCCTGGTCAGCTTGGACGACATCAATCTGCATGAACCGGATGGACCGAAAATTCTCGATATGCTTGCCGACAGGCAACGCCCCGACCCCCTTGCGATCATCCTCGATGATCGGGAACGTGAGCGGGTGGCAGATGCAATTCAGCAATTGGCGGAGAAGGAACGGCTCGTGCTCACACTGTATTACTACGAAGAGTTGACCATGAAGGAAATCGGTAAAATTCTCAAAGTTACAGAGTCTCGCGTGTGTCAGATTCATACTAAAGCGGTCCTTTGCCTAAAAGGGAAGCTCGAAGTGCTGCAGTGAGCCGCATTAGCCCACAGTATTATTTATGGCAGTTCGTCGCGAGGTGTTTCGAGTTTAATGTGTTCAAAGTTTTGGAGGGTTTTTTCTCACAACATGAAACTAGAAACCAACAGCTCCACTCCCTGACGGACGACTTTTCACGCCGCGGACCGCCTATTGCAGCCAAAACACTCATGAACAATGCAGGTCTGGCCTTCCCGTGCTGCGGCAGGAGCGGAGTGGGACGATTGTTCGTTCTATGCCACTGATGCCGGTTTCTGTTCGTCCAACACCTCTCAAGTCTGCTCAAAAATCAACCGAAACGCATTATGGTTAATCTCCCCTTCATCGGGCGCTGGAAAACGTGACGTTTAATATCATGCGTCTGTCCGCGTATAGCGACACAGCCAGTCGATTCCCGAATGGCTGGATGGCCAGTCAATTATTTACCTTCGCCATCTCTCCCCTCTCGGTGATCATGGGGATCTGCCTGATCGGTCTCCTCATCCTTGGAGGGCTGTGGTTGAAGGGCCAGTATCCAAGCTACCGATTCCATCGAACCAGAGTTTCGGAGAAGCCCACGGAACTATCATCGACCTATGATTACGTGACGGGCTTGCCCACCAGACGTTTGTTCGGGACATTGCTCGATCAAGCGGTCTGTCGTGCCGCAAAAACCGGTCGACCTCTCGCGCTGCTTGTGGTTGAGTTAGAACACTTCCGGATGATGGCAGAGAGTCAAGGTCAAGCGAATGGGAACGTCCTTGTGCGTGTCCAAGCCGCTCGGGTCAAGGGCGTCTTGCACTCCACGGAAACGGTGGCACGGCTGGCACAGGATCAATTCGCGATGATTCTCGACAATCTCACATCCCATCAGGAGGTCACGACCATTGTGGAAAAACTTCAGACTACAGTGGGGCTTCCTCTCACCTTGGAGGGACATGAGCTGTTCCAGATGTGCCGTATCGGTGTCGCGCTGTATCCACAGGACGCTAAGGACCATGAGAGGTTGATTAAACAGGCCATGCAGGCGGTGAAAAAGGCGAAGTCTGAGGGGCAGGCGGTTCAATATACTTCGCCCATAGTCTCTTCAAGCACTCCTGAACCAATGCCCGCAGCATCCAAACAAGCGGCATAAATAAACTGTTGCGCTTGAAGCGAGGGAGCAATACACGGCTCTTGCGTTTCACGCTTCACGAACTTCGAATTACCGTTTTTGCCGCTTTCAACCCACAATATTCTTCCCGCTCCGGCAATCTTTTCCTAGTCCTGCCTATTTCTTCCGCATTCTTTTCTTAACGACTTCCGGACCTTAATAAATGTGGCCGTGCCATCAGACTGTATTTACTACGTTCAGAGTGGCTGGCCGTGTACGCGACGTGCAGAACTACATCGCGCAGACCAATGGCATGCATGTTGCGATGTGACGTGGTCGAACAGACTGCGGAAAAACTATCTCGATACAGCAGAACGTCGCTGGTCTGCTTGTTTGGGACAAAGGAAGAACATCCACTCAGGATGCTCAAAAAGCCTGTCCAGCAAGGCCGCAGCAAGTGAAGGGCCGAGGCGTACCCTCTGGGGTACGTTGAGGGTCTGAACGATGCGAGAACGCTGCTGGCAGACTTTTTCAGCATCCTGCCAGCGGCATATTTTGGAAGAGCACACATGAATCGAGCCATCTATCCCATCCTTTCCGGTGCGCTGGCGCAAGAGCGTCAGATACAGGTCTTCGCCAATAATATGGCGAATATCAATACTGCTGGATTTAAACAGGACGGCCAGTCGTTTACGTCCGTTATGGCGCAGGTACAGGCATCCATGCCGGTCTTTGGGCATTCAGTCGGTTTCGGTCAGCAGATTGGCGTCAGTCCTGCCGGCCCAGCTGAGCGAGTGTTTGTGGCCCCTAATGCCGTCCACACGATCTTTGAGGCCGGGCGGATCAGAATCACAGGAAATCCTCTCGATACGGCGATCCAAGGAAGCGGATTTTTTGAGGTCAAGACTCCTCAAGGCATTCGCTACACCAGGAGCGGCATGTTCTCGTTGGACTCTCAGCGCCGATTGGTTACGAATCTGGGTTATCCGGTGATGGGCACAAAAGGAGAAATCAAGATCCCGCCTGGCACTGTCCAGGTGAATACGCAAGGGGCGATTGATGTTGATGGGCGACCGGTCGCGACGATCAAAGTGATGGATTTTCCTGTGGATCACATGCCTCAGAAACATTTCGAAGGACTGTTCGCATCGGAGTCAGCCAGACCGGCGAAGAACTCGCAAGTTCAGGGCGGGCATATCGAAGAATCGAATGTGAACTCAATCGGTGAGATGGTCAAAATGATTCAGGGAATGCGGAATTATGAGTCGTCGCAAAAGCTGATTCAGACATTGGACCATATGGCAGAACTCTCGATCCAAAATGTTGGTCGAGTGTTATAGGGCGCGACAAGCGGGACAAGCAGGGAGGTTTGTATGATTCGAGCAATGTGGACGGCGGCCACCGGGATGACCGCACAACAGATCAATGTCGACACGATTGCCCACAATCTGGCGAACGTGAATACGAATTCATTTAAGCGCAGTCGCGCGGAGTTCGTCGATTTGCTTTATCAGATCCAACGCATGCCGGGGACCAGTGCGTCGAACGTCGGCGTGTTTCCAGTCGGCATTCAGGTCGGTGCAGGAGTTCGCCCCGTGACAGTGGCCAAGGAATGGATGCAGGGAAACATGCGGCAGACGAACAACGAGTTGGACATGGCGATCGATGGCCCCGGGTTTTTCCAGGTCTCGCGGCCGGACGGGACAGTCATGTATACCCGCAATGGCTCCTTCAAGCGTGACAACATCGGGAATTTGGTGACCGGAGACGGCGATACTCTCAATCCCGTCATCACGATCCCGTCCGGGGCATTGAAGCTCGACATCGCCCAAGATGGCACCGTTTCCGTGTTACTCCCAGGCGTCACCCAAGCGTCGCAAGTGGGGCAGATCCAATTGACCCGGTTCGATAATCCGTCCGGACTTGTGGCCATGGGAAGCAATCTATTTCTCGACAGTTTTGCCTCCGGCCCTCCGACCCAAGGTACCGGCGGATTCTCGACGGGATTTGGAACCATCCAACAGGGGTTCCTGGAAAGTTCTAACGTGAACCTGGCCGAGGAAATGGTCAACATGATCATTGCGCAACGCAGCTATGAAATTAACTCGAAGACCATACAAGCCTCGGATGAAATGATGTCGATCGCCAATAATCTGAAACGGTAAGCGCGTTGCACAGAGGAGTCTTTCCTATGATCGTACCTCGTTCATTGACGCAGTCGGCCTTAGTGGCTGTGATATATTTTGGACTGCTGATGGTAGAGGCGGCATCACTCAAACTGGTCCAAGCAATGCCCGCAGGGGAAAACGGTCCTGCGCATCGTTCAGTCTTGAAGGGGATTGAATCCAGGCCAGCGATGCACCAGCTGCGTCCAGATCAGATCCAACGAAGTATTCTGCGAGTGCTTGAGCAAGAGATGGCGGGGAAGGTTCGCGCCATTCATGCTGTCATAGTAGATCCGCTTGAGCCGATTATGACCCCTTCCAGTGACATCGGCCTGAAGGTCTCCTCGAGCGGAGTTGAAGAAGGGCTCGGCCGCCGGGCATTTCATGTTCAGATCAACCTGAACGGAAAGTCCTGGCAGACGATCGACGCCATCGCCGATGTGTCGGCGTTTATCGATGCCGTTGTCCCGACCAGAGTCATCCAAATCGACAACGTGATTGACGCAGAAGATGTTGCAATTCACCGCATTAAACTTACGGATTTGGACCATCAACTGATCACTGACGTGAAGGATGTGATTGGGAAGAGCGCTGCGCGTCCATTGCAGACCAATAACCCGATTCGTCTAGGGATGGTGAAGAAGCCCTATGCCATACGCAAGGGGGATCGCGTGTCCATCGAGGCGAGACACGGGGGGCTCTCGATTCAGGTGGTTGGCCTAGCCAAGTCGAGTGGGGAGATAGGACAGACTGCCACGGTGACCAATGTCGATTCAGGCAAAGAGCTGCGCGCAAAAATTGTCGGACCAGGAGCCGTTCGTGTTGAATTCTAGTCGTAGGAGCCTGCGCGCTACAGCCATGGCGGTGGCCATGTTGACGGTCTCGCTTCTGAGCGATGGCTGTGCGTCATCGTCGCCGAAAGTCGTCTCGACGCTCACGGTCCCTTCCTTGCCGCCACCGAAAACGCTGGGCTCCCTCTGGCAGGAAGAGAACGGTCGCGCTTACCTTTATGAAGATTTGCGGGCGATGCGTGTCGGCGATATTCTGACGATCAAAATTGTTGAAAGCCATAAGGGGTCGAAATCCGCCGACACCTCTGCTGAGCGAGATTCCACCATCAACAACAGTCTAGCCGGCAGCGCTATTGGATACATCGGTATTCCCGGTATTCGCCTTGGCGGTGAAGCGAGGCGAGGACTTGGCATCGATGCGAGTGCCTCGAACAAGTTTGGTGGGAAGGGTGCCACAAATCGTGAAGGAACTTTAACGGGAACCATTTCTGTCAACGTCACTGAAGTTCTGCCCAACGGCGATCTTCGGATCGAGGGACGCCGGGAGGTCACGGTGAATAGCGAGAAACAATTGATGACGATCGGAGGCATCGTGCGGCGGGTGGATGTCGATACGAAGAATACCGTGCTCTCATCCGCCATCGCGGATGCGAAGATTGTATATTCAGGGCTGGGAGTTCTTGACGATGTCCAACGCCCAGGATGGCTCGTTCGGGTGCTTGATTGGGTCAGCCCATGGTGATTGTCAAGAACGCACGGCCTATGAAATATTCCATAAGACGACCTAAGGGCGTCCGCTGGGACTGCTGATACCGCATGGCCACGATGCGATCATTGGAGTTGATGGTGATGAACGGAGTCATACGTCGTGCGGAAGTATATTCCCCTCAGCACTTTGACAATTGTACCGACATTGAACCGTATACAGAGACGCCAGTATCCATATCCACGCCGCCAGGTATTGTTAACGACGAGGGTTGGTTCACCCACTTCTTTTGTCGACGAGCAGACTTAATTATTAACCACGTGAGACACACGACATGATACGAGCACGGATGAGCATCGGGTTGTTGGTATTGGGAGTTTTGTTCTGGGCGATCCCGGCGAATGCGGTTCGCATCAAAGACGTGGGATCATTCGAAGGGGTTCGAGATAACCAGTTGATCGGCTATGGCCTCGTCGTCGGCTTAGATCGAACCGGCGATCAGGTCATCGGCGGGCAGTTCACGATCCAAGCCATGATGTCGATGTTAAATAAGATGGGCATCAATCTCGTGATTAATCCGATCCAGTTGCTGACGCGCAACATTGCCTCGGTCATCGTGACGGCCAAATTGCCACCCTTCGCTAAACCAGGCGCGACGGTCGATGTGCTGGTCTCCTCCATGGCCAATGCGAAGAGCCTGCAAGGCGGCACCTTGTTGCTCACCCCTCTGAAGGCGGCGAACCAGCAAGTATATGCCGTAGCTCAAGGAGCGGTTTCCATCGGTGGATTCTTGGGTGGAACGGGTGGGGCAGGCGGATCCACCATCACCAAGAACCATCAATCCGCCGGGATCGTGCCTGGTGGTGCGATTATCGAAAAGGATGCAGGCATCGATATCGAATCATGGGAAACAGTTTCGGTGCTTCTGCGCCAACCGGACTTTACGACGGCGATTCGAACGACGGAAGCGATCGACGGGGTGTTCGGGAAGGGGAGCGCAACGGCGGTGAATGCCGGACTTGTTCGGGCGTCGGTTCCGGAAACATTTCGTGGCCGAGTCGTGGAATACATCGCCACGATCGAAGGATTGGACGTCAATGTCGACCTGCCTGCGAAAGTTGTTGTGAATGAACGAACCGGCACCGTGGTTCTGGGAGAACATGTCCGTATCTCGACCTGTGCCATTTCACATGGCAATCTTACGATTTCGGTGAAGAATACGGTCAATGTGTCGCAGCCGCCTGCTCCGATAATCGGGTCCACTGGTGGACAGACGACCGTGACCGAAGATGTTCAGACGGAAGTGAAGGAGCAGGAGTCCAGACTGATAGTCGTGGATGAAACGGTCACGCTTGGAGAGGTTGTACGAGCATTGAATGCGGTCGGGGTAACTCCCAGGGATTTGGTCGCTATTCTATCAGCCCTCAGGGCAGCTGGAGCACTTCAGGCAAATCTTGATGTAATTTAGTTAAGATAATGATTAATATATATTATAACAATACGGAGATGTCGTGTATCAGAATATTATGAGCCTCAGCGCGGTCAGTAATGTAGCCGAATCACAGCTTGGCTTGTCGCACGTTCCTCAAGATTATGCCCGAGGTCGGCAGGGGAAGGTGGCCGACCTCAAGGACGCAGCCCATGAATTCGAAGCCTATTTTATCTCCAACCTGTTGAAAGAGATGAGAGCAACTGTTCCCAAGGGAGCGCTGGAGAACAAGGGGGGGGCCTATTTTTACTCCTTTTATGACCAGGAAATCGGCCGATTGGCGTCCGAAGCGGGAGGGATTGGATTCGCAAGAATGATTCAGGAGTATACAGAAAAAAATGCCACCCCCCTCAAGTTTTCAGAACCGATAGCCGATACTATAGGCGACAAGGATCACCCCACCGCGCAAGAGAGTGTCGGGGGAAACTTGTAAAAGAAGGAACAGAGAGGAGCCATCGTCATGCAGATTTCCGGTCATGGTAAGCCAGATTATCTTGCCAAAATCCTACTCGGTATCCAGGGAACTGGTGGTGTTAGTGCGAAGCCGAATACACAGCAGGATGGACGCCAGGATCGGGTGCAGATCTCGGATCGGGCCAAGGAGATCCAGCGGATCAAGGCGTTGGCCGATCAGCCAGATGCCGCACGAGAAGCGCAGATCGAGCGAATTAGCCGATCGATAGATGCCGGCACATATACGGTGTCGGAGAAACAGGTTGCCGACGCACTCATTCGTCAGACGCTCACCGACGCGGTTCTCTGACAGGTTTGGCAGGCGCAATTCGAAGGTTGAAGGGGTACAGGCCGAAGGCCAGAGATCGGATATCCGAACACTTCAGACTTCAGTCTTCAGGCTTCACCCAGCCTCGCGAGTCTCGCGCGAATAACGAGATACGCTTCACGCTTAATGGATACCGAAAACTATGCAGGACCTCGTGATAGCCCTCCGGCAATTGGATCATATCCTACGCCGTGAAGAAGCCCAGTGCGATGCGCTGGCGGACAATATTCAGCGAGAGCGGCAAGCCCTTCGAGCATTGACATTGACCGACATGGCTGAGGTCAATCGTCAGCGAGCCCGGCTGCTGGATGATCTTCTTCTGCTCGAAGCGGAACGAACAGCGTGGGTTGTGCGGTTGGCTGATCGTTGGAACCTCGCTCCATCAGCCATATCTCTGAGCGTCATTCTCGAACGGCTTGAATCGACCGATGCCCAGAGGCTGGAAGTGTTATATGCGGGGATGGCCGAAAAGATTCGTGCGCTTCGTCACGAGATATCGATCAATGCAGGCATCCTGAACAGCCTACAAGCATTCATCAGAAAAGGGTTGAACGTCATGCGCCAGGCCACAGCTCCGCTGGGTCTCTATTCCGAATCCGGAGCGCCTCGTGAATGTGGCGTCGATGCCCTGATGTTTCGGCAGAAAGGCTAGCGCGGCAAATGGGAATTAGCAGACTGACGAACATTGGCACCTCTGCTTTGTTTACCGCTCAGGAAGCCATCTCGGTCGCGGGACATAACATCGCGAATGTCAATACGCCTGGGTATTCGCGACAACAGGTCACCTTGTCCGAGAACGTGCCGCAGGATGGAACTCCAGGCCAGATTGGCATGGGTGTCCAGGCCACGAGTATTAAACGGTCATACGACTCATTTGTCGAAGCTCAATTGGTGTCATCGGGCTCGCAGGTAGGAGAGTTTACCGCCTCGAGCAACGCCCTGGCTCGGCTGGAGCCGCTGTTTGGGGATGCCAATAATCTCGGCATCGGGGCGGGACTCAATGAGTTTTTCGGTGCGCTTCAGGATGTGGCGACCAACCCGAACGACTTGTCTGCCAGGACAGTTTTTCTCTCCAAAGCCACGGCGCTCGCAGGCCAATTCAATCAGGCCGCTGCGGACTTGACCGACGCGCAGCAGTCCATCGACCATCAAATTGGGCAGACCATCACGGATGTGAACCGTTTGACCAGTCAGATTGCGGGGTTGAATGTAAAAATTGCCAGCGCTGAGTCAAGCGGGCAGCAAGCCAATGACTTGCGGGATGAACGCGGAGTCGCGCTCGCTGACTTAGCTGAGCGGGTCGAGATCTCATCGATCGAAGATGCCACGGGCCAAGTGACCGTGTTTGCCGGACGTGGACAGGTCCTTGTCGATAAGGAGAGGACTTACCAGTTGGTCGGAGTCCCTGATCTCAGCAATAATGGACTGCTCGATGTGCGATACGACGCAGGAGCAGGGCCTACGACGAGCCTGGGGCCTGTCATTCAAAGCGGGCAGCTCAAAGGGCTCCTTGACGTTCGCGATCAAACTATCCCCTCATTGCGGAGCTCCCTAGACACGTTGACCGCAGAACTTGTTACCCAGGTTAATCAACAACATCGATTGGGTTACGGGCTAGATGGCTCCACCGACCTGGATTTCTTCGCGCCGACTGGGACGAAGGCCAGTACTATTGCCGTCTCGTTGACCAACGTTCGCCAGATCGCGGCATCGTCTACTGCTGTAGGAGTTCCTGGCAATAACGCGAATGCCTTGACTTTGGCCGGTCTCCGCAGCACGGCCTTTGCCCCACTCGGCAATGTCACCTACCAAGACTATTACAGTACGATCGCAGGGAGTTTCGGTTCAACTGTACAAGGAGTTCAAAGCAATCTCCAGGCGCAACAGATTATCCACGATCAATTGACATCCCAACGCGCGTCCGTCTCCGGTGTATCGATGGACGAAGAGCTTGCCAATCTCCTTCAATATCAACGGAGCTTTGAAGCGGCTTCTCGTATGATCACCACGGCAGACCAGTTATTTCAAGACATTCTAGCCATGAAGAGATAAGACTGTTCGCACTACCTGGGGGTAACGAGAAAAGGAAGCCGGATGATGCGAATCTCAGACCAACAGTTTTATGGTTCGACGGCGGGAAACTTACAGCGCATTAAGGAACGTATCGATACTGCTCAAGAGCAGATCGCAACTCAGCAACGCATCGCCAAACCTTCCGATGACCCCGCCATTTTTGGACAGGCCATCCTTGAAAAGTCCGCGCTTGCCGACAACGACCAATGGCTCAGGAATATTCAGTTTGGAACCGCACGTGTCGCGGTGGCAGACCAGGCTTTGGGGCAAACGCAAAACCTGATCAGTCGTGTTCGAGAGCTTGCGGTGCAAGCGAGAAGCGATACGACGTCGGCGCAGGGGCGGGTTACAATCGCTCAGGAAGTTCGCCAACTGCATCGGCAATTGATCCAACTCGCCAATACAGAAGTCAGCGGACAACCGGTGTTTGCTGGAACCAAGACCGATGCGCCCCCATTCGTATTAGGCGTCGGCGACGCCGTCTCTTATCAGGGTAATAGCGAGAGCCAGTCCATTGCAGTCGGCCCAAGCCAAACGACGCAAATTGTCCTCCCGGGCGATCAGGTGTTCACCGGGGGAACCACGAACATTTTCGATGACCTGAGTAATCTATTGACTGCCTTGGAAAGCAACAACGGAGCGGGAATCGAAGTGGGGATCGGAGCTCTCGATCAAGCGACGACGCAGATCGGTTTAGCGCAAGGGCAGATCGGAGCCATCGCCAATCGTTTGGACGCGGCGCAAGTGACCTCACAGTCTGTCTCCGAGGCCGTCCAGAAACTACTTTCAGATCAAACGGACACCGACCTCGCAACGACGCTGACCGAACTTCAGCTGCAGCAAACCGCGTACCAGGCGACCAGCCAAACGTTCACACGATTGTTTGATTCGTCGCTCCTGAAGTTTCTGCCCCCCGCCTAATAACGGTTCTCAAGTTTCAAACGCCACTGCCGATACAAATTAGAGGATAGCTCGGAAAGGATTGAACTCCACGGATGCTGGTCCTGACACGAAGACGCGGTGAAGGTGTGGCCATTGGTCCGGACATTCGGATCGTGGTGCTGGGGATTAAGAATGGACAAGTTCGCTTGGGCATCGAAGCGCCACGAACGATTGAAGTGCACCGTGATGAGGTCTGCGTCAGGATTCAAGATGAAAACCAGCTTGCAGCACGCTCGCCAGTCGTCCCGCTCAACGTCTTTCAACGATTGATACGAACGAAACCGGCTTGAATAAAAGGAGCTGTCGTTATGAATGTCGCGTCAACTCGCTTTGGTGTCATGAATGTTCCTGCTGAGGCGTTGCTGACCTTCCCGTCAGGGGTGCTCGGGTTCCCAGAATGGACCCGCTATGTGATGCTCGATCATGACACCGAA
Organism: Nitrospirota bacterium; assembly: GCA_963701855.1. Classification (GTDB taxonomy): domain Bacteria; phylum Nitrospirota; class Nitrospiria; order Nitrospirales; family Nitrospiraceae; genus Palsa-1315. The sequence continues at coordinate 127,277 of CAVPBK010000009.1, read as the reverse complement.
GCTCCATTTAAATGGTTGCATTGTGCGGAAGAGGCGTCGCTTGCGTTTGTGGTTATCGATCCCGTGTTGTTCAACCCACTCTATCGAGTCACGATTTCGCCGGAGGCGCGCTTAGAGGTGGAGGGGAATGAGACTGACGAACTGAGCTTCGCGGTCATCCTCACCATTCCATCGGATGATCCGGCTGCCATGACCGCCAATCTTCGGGGCCCTCTCCTCATGAACTCTCGCACGAGACGCTGCAAGCAACTCGTGCTTTCCGAGGACTATCCCACTCGTTATCCGGTGTTTACTGCTCCAAGACAAGCTGAAGGCAGCCAGATCCTTCCGCTTGCTGAGGCGATTTCGGCATAGCAGAATGCTGAAAACGTCCTCCAGCGGCGGTCTCGCCTTGAAAGTATTCATAACGTAACCCAGAGGCTACGCCTCCGGTGCTTTCGCCGGCTGCGGCCCTAGGATTTCTTTATGCCTTATCTTGTCTATGTTAAGCTGCACACTCTCTAGTTTCGGTGTGTTTCCGGCTTCGCTCTTTCAGATGTCGAACTAGGCGTAGTACAGATTTTTCAAGCTGAGCATAGATCATCGGGCCTTCAACCAGCGTGCCGAGTCTTCCAATCGCCTCCAATTGTCCAGCGTATAACACCACCTCCGATGCGCAGAGATTGCCGGCAGTCCCTTTCAGCGTGTGAGCAGCCTGTTCGACGGCTACTTGATCTGTATTGGCCAGTCCGGCTCGGATTGCCTCCAACATGGTTTGATGGCGTTGAACAAACAGGTCAACCAGTTCCTCCAATAGTCCGGCATCGCCTCCGATGTTTCGTAACATTGTGGCCACATCAAAGACGGCGGGGAGAGTCTCTGCGTCTGTTTCATTCGTGCGGTGTTCTGCACCGCACGGATGTGCGGCCTGTGGTTGAATAGACAGAGGAATCCAGCGATCGAGGGCTCCCTTGAGGTTGCTCTTTCGGATGGGCTTCGTTAAATAATCGTCCATGCCGGCCGCTAGACAACGGTCTCGATCCCCGCTCATGGCATTGGCCGTAAGGGCCACAATTGGAACATGGCGAGGGGCCAGGTGCGAACGGCCGGAGGCGCCGGAATCCTTTCTCTCGCTTTCCCGGATGAGTCTGGTGGCTTCTAATCCATCGACGAGGGGCATCTGGCAGTCCATCAGGACCATGGCATAGGAGACTCTCTCCAACGCTGCCAGCACCTCTTGACCATTTTCCACGACATCCGATTGATAACCGAGTTTTTCTAACATGCGAACGGCCAGTTTCTGATTGATGAGATTGTCTTCGGCCACCAGGATGCGCACGGGCGACCCTGTTTCTGCGAGGGTGTGACGTGTAATGAGCGTCGGTGCAGGCGTAGGCACTGTTGTCACGGTCGCTTCACTCACAACTTCCGGCAATCCAAGCACGGTTCTCAAACAATTTGAGAGTTGATCGTGACGGACTGGTTTGGTGAGATACGCGACGAACCCGGCCTGGCGCGCTAGTTCCGCATGCCCTCTCTGAATGAGCGAGGTGAGGATGACAAGATGGACGAGAGATCCAACAGGGTGAACCTTCATCTCCTTTGCGAATTGTAGTCCATCCTTTCCCGGCATCAACATATCGACAATGGCCACATCGTATGCTATGCCGTTCCTTGCCTGTTGCTCGATCAGTGCCATGGCGAAGGCTGCATCATGGGCCTGATCGTCGACCATACCCCATCCCGTGACCAAGTGATGGAGAATGATCCTATTCGACTCATTATCGTCTACGATCAGGACGCGACGTCCGGCCAACTCGGCAGAGGGCACGATGGCCAATGGGGATGTCCTCTGCTTGAGGAAGCGGGCGGTACACCAGAAGATACTACCGCATCCCGGTTGACTAGTGATGCCGACGGTGCCGCCCATTTGTTCGGCGAGCTGTTTCGAAATCGCGAGCCCGAGACCGGTCCCTCCGTATTTGCGTGAGGTGGAGCTGTCAGCCTGGGTGAACGGTTGGAATAGTCGAGCTTGTATTTCAGGGGGGATGCCGATTCCGCTATCGGTAACTTCGAATCGGACGACCACCGTATCGACCAAATCCTGTTCGAGGAAGGCTTGAACCGTCACGTCACCCTGTTCGGTGAACTTGATCGCGTTGCCGATGAAGTTCGTGAGGATCTGCCGGAGATGCCCCGGATCGCCTTGTAGGCCTGTCGGTACGGCTGCGTGCACCAAACCGGTGATTTCCAGCCCTTTATTCTGTGCTTGTGCCGCGAATTGACCCAAGACATCTTCCACTGTCGTGCGAAGGTTGAAGTCGATACATTCCAGCTCCAGTTTGCCCGCTTCGATCTTGCCGTACTCAAGAATGTCGTTGATCAAGCATAGTAAGGCCTCGCCGCATTGACGAATGGGATTGATATAGGATTGTTGCTCTTCCGATGGTTCCGTATCCATCAATAGGTCCGTCATCCCAATGACTCCGTTCATAGGCGTCCGTAACTCGTGACTTACGGTCGCGAGGAACGACGCCTTCACGCGAGAGGCATCCTCCGCTGTCTGAAGCGCCTGATCCAATTGGCGATTGCTGTCCTGGAGCAGTGCCACTGACTGGCACAGCTTCTCTTGGACTGCCTTTATGTCGGTCATATCGGCTGCATAACCGCGAACCAATTGATGGGAGGGGACTGGGCAGAAAATCCACGCGAAGCTGGCCTGAGCTACGCGGACTTCTTCCACCCGTATCTCCTGTCCTGATTTGAGGCAGTGTTGAACGAGCCGCGATAGCTCATCAGGACACACGGCGGGAAATCCGCTGGTCGCATAGCCGAACTGCTGCAACAGCTGTGTCATCGCGGGATTCGCATAGAGGAGATTCGCATCGGAGTCCAACTCGATAATGGGCGACGGACTTTCTACTGCTACGCGCGCCAGACGGTCGCAATCTTGCTGCAGCTCTTGCTCGCGGGTCAGGTCTCGTAGCGTCAACACCCCGCCGGAATCTTCTCCGGCATCCAGCGGAATATAGCTCCATTCAACCGGATACGATTGATGCGCAGGGCCAATGAGTATCGTGTGGGCTGCTTGTATGGGGCGACGATCGGGAAGGGATTCCTGAATGCGCGTTGAGATATTGTGGCTGAATTCCCCTGGTTGCTGCGGCAATATTTCACGCAGAAATTTCGATGAACAGCAATCAGCTGATAGTCCCAGAAGGCGGGTAGCTTCAACGTTGACAGATAGGATGCGCAGCCGACTGTCGAGCCGCACGACCCCGATTGGGAGTGTATCCAACAGAGCAGGGTATATGAGGCTATGGGACACGGGTGATTCTGAAGGATGAGATGCTTTCGCGCGAATCTTTGCGTTAGGTTTCATCAGGCCGCCTCTTCGTGAATACCATCAAGAAACATGGCCACGTTCACTCGTTCTTGTAGGGGGTCCAGCGCCTTCTTGATGATCCGTTCTGAACCTCCTGCTGCCTGGGCCCCAAGATCGACGAGAATTGGCGTGGGGTAAAATTCTCCATGAGGCCCGGTAATCACTTTGACGGCCGGTTTGAGCCGATGTGTGTGACTCACCCCCACGACCACCGCCTGTTCTGCCGTGTTCAACAGGACCAGACTGCCGATCGGATAGACACCAAGACTGCCGATCATGGCTCGGACCAAATCCTTTGCGTACTGTCCCGTGTCCCCAAGTTGAAACAATTGCCGGATGGCATCATGCGGCAACATCGCAGGACGGCCTCCACGGCGGCTCACCATGCCGTCATAGGCGTCTACCAGACCGACCAGCTGGGCCAGGACAGAGAGGGAGTCTCCCGTAAGTTTGTGCGGGAACCCACTCCCATTGAGGCACTCATGATGTTCCGCGACAATCCTGATGACAGCGTCACGGTTTTCTTGTGCATCCTGTAAGATCGCCAATCCCAGCGCAGAATGCTGCTGCATCAGTGCGCGCTCTTGCTCCGTAAGATCATGGTTTCTTCGGTACAGATTCCTCGGCAACCGGACATAACCGATGTCGTGCAGCAATGCGCCGGCGCCGAGCGCTTCCAAGTCTCCTTCCGCAACTCCAAGATCCTGCGCCACAATGAGAGAGAGAGTACAGACATCGAGTGCGTGTGAGGCCAATGTACGATCGAATCGTTTCATCTTTTGGAGAGAGAGAAGACTGAGCATGGAGGCGCCATCGTCCAGCACACGCGAGAGGACATTCCCGACGACTGTTCGCAACGTATCTGGTCGAGGGACGATTCCCGCCTCCAACTCTTCAAACATACGCTGCATCGAACAGGTCGCTTCTCTATAGGTCTCTTGGCTTGCCGCTGCCTGTTCCCTCGCGTTCGATGACCTCCGCGAAGTTTGCTGACTGACCGGCGTGATCAGTTGCGCTGCATGTATTTCAGCGCTGGAGGCAGGCAGACGAACCTGTTCTCTCGAGGCCGGTTGTGCCGCATAGCTCGGTTGAGAGGGGGCGGCTGTGTCCTGTGCGTTCGACGACCTCGGCGAAGTTTGCTGGCTGACCGGCGTGATCAGTTGCGCTGCATGTATTTCAGCGCTGGAGGCAGGCAGAGGAACCTGTTCTCTTGAGGCCGGTTGTGCCGCATAGCTCGGTTGAGGGGGGGCGGCTGTGTCCTGTGCGTTCGACGACCTCGGCGAAGTTTGCTGGCTGACCGGCGTGATCAGTTGCGCTGCATATATTTCAACGCTGGAGGCAGGCAGAGGAACCTGTTCTGTTGAGGCCGGTTGTGCCGCATAGCTCGGTTGAGGGGGGGCGGCTGTGTCCTGTGCGTTCGACGACGGAGATAAGTCTCCTGAGGGAACCGGCTCCAGATCGAGGCCACGACCAGGATCGATCTTCACTTCCCTGATCCCATATTGTCGGAGCAGCTCAATGTCATTCATATCGCGGATGAGGCGTTTATGAAGGAGGAAGGGGGTTCGATACCAGGATTGGTCCATTCCAACGACGAACATCCCCGGTTTGAGTTGATCGATCGTGATTGTTTTCACAGGTCTCATCTACAATGCCTATCTATGTGCCCGTATAGTGATTGCTGGACAGATTGATGACGCAAACTCCCTCATGTGAAGGAGAGTCCACCACACTGTGCTATCGGGAACAATCGAGCTGAACTTGACATAAACCAAGGAAGTGCCGCCCAATGTGCTGTATTGGCTCCCGATACGTCGGCCACTCGTTTTCCCTCAAGATTTCTCCCTTCGACACCGATAAAGTCCATCAGGACATGTTGGTGCTCAATGGTATCTACTCAGGTAGATAGGCTGAAGGATTTTAGTCTTCAGCCTGAACACCTGAGTAATTACGTTCGATGAGCACCAGTGTCGTCGCTCGCTTACGGTCCCCGGAGGATGATGCGCAAGCGAATTTCCATCGATCAACTGAAAATCGGTATGAAGGTCGAGAAACTCGATCGTTCTTGGCTGGCTACGCCGTTCTTACGGCATCGATTCACGATTACGTCTTCAGAGCAAATCGCACAACTGCAGGCGAGCGGTGTTCAACAACTCGATGTTGAAACTGACAACGTCTGCCAGGACTCCGGCTCGTTCGTGCCGGCTATGACGGCGAAGGCTGAAGCCACTCAGCCGATATCTCCAACGCCGGAGCCCGAACCGACGGCCATTCCGTTTGCCGAAGAGCTGCCGGTAGCAAAACAAGTCTACAAAGCCGCGAAACTGGTCATTCAGCAAGCCATGGAAGACGTCAGGATGGGCCGGGCGTTGAACATGGAGGCGGTCAGTGAAGTGGTCGAGAGCATGGCTGACAGCATCCTGCGCAGCCCAGACGCGCTTACCAGTCTGACCCGCCTCAAAAACTTTGACGAATACACTTTTTTTCATTCCGTCAATACTTCCGCCCTGGCTCTGTCAGTCGGAAAACATCTTGGGTATGAGCGGGTGTCGTTGCTTCAGCTTGGAACAGGGATGCTGCTGCATGATATTGGAAAAACGCTGATTCCAATCGAGATTCTGAACAAGCCAGGCCGCTATGAGACCAATGAGTTCGAGATCATGAAGCAACACGTCATGCGCGGCGCAGAGATACTGTCGAACACCACCGGTCTCACCGATATGTTTCTGAAGCCCTTATTGGAGCATCATGAGCGCGTTGACGGGACTGGGTATCCCCATCACCGATCCAAAATAGATATCAGTCAGTTCGGCCTCATTGCCGCCATTGTGGATATCTACGATGCCGTGACGAGCGACCGTTGTTATCACAAAGGGAAAACACCTCACGACACACTTCAGTTTCTCTATCAATTGGGAACTCCGGGCCACGTAGACGGAACGTTGGTCCAGCAGTTCGTACAGGTCGTGGGGGTATATCCCGTCGGTTCATGTGTCTCGCTGAGTACGGGGGAGACGGCGATCGTAAAGCAATTCAATCATCAGGCTCCAATACGGCCCTTGGTCGTGCTGATCACGGATGAAACCGGGCATCGGCGACCCCGTCCTGTCGATTTCGACCTCGCGGCGCAGGCTAGCGAGCCGGATCAGACGATCGTGTCGATCCTTGATCCGGCCGTCTTGGGGATCACACCTCGCACCTATCTTGATAAGGAAGCTGCCTGATGGAACCAGAGCATGCCTCCGCACAATCGTCGATTCTCAAGGTCGGATTGCCGCTCCAGCTGGTCATCGGTTCCGGTCCTGATAAAGTCAACTGCGGATCCACATTAATGGGCTGGAAAGAGAGGTCTTGGCTGATTTGCGAATGGCCGTTTCATTTCGGGCAAGCGGTTCCGTGCGAAACGGGAACCCCCTGTCTTGTCCGCTCGATGGTGGCCGGCAAGCTTGTCGCATACCGAAGCGAAGTCTGCATGGCACAGATGTCACCGCTTCCTCTTCTCTATCTTGCATTCCCTCATAGGACCGAGGAAATCCATCTTCGTAAGGATGCGCGCGTCGCCAGCAATGAACCATTGCTCCTGATGCAGGGTATCCATGGAGACGCGACGTTAGCCACGTCGATTGGTTCCGCTCCCATTGGCTGTCTGTTGCAGGATATCAGCCTGTCAGGATGCCGGATCATCCTGCAAAGTTCGAGAGCCGACGTGGTGATGGGCGCCACGGTCTATTTAGAATTCGAACTGATCGGGATCGGGCATGTCACGCATCTCGCCGGTGCGATCAAGAATATTGCCGAATGCGACGGGGCCCTCGCACTTGGCGTTGAGTTCCGCTTTAACGGAAAAGAAGCCATCGAATATCGCGGGTGGGGAGGGAATGTTCAGAAGGCCATTGAATATGCCGTGATGCAGCGCCAAACCGATTGGGGATTTTTGACGCCACTGTCAGGACCATGACGGAATTGCCGGACACTAGGCAATGCTTGCCTGGCTGGACCTCAATCTCAGATGCGTGTTTCCTGGCAAACCGCTGTCCAACCAACATTTGTCTATTCTGATCGATTCTTCGACGACTGGCGCAGGCCTTGCTTGGCTTCCAATCAAAGGTTCCGCATCGGCAGCATTTGCTTGAAAGTACGCGCAGCGCTCAGCAGATGAATCTTTTGTTTTTGTAGTCCGCAACAAGCGAGCAGTCGCAAGAAGGAGGATTAGTGCCACAGGCTATCGAAGCTTCAACTGATATAGACGCTCTGCTTATTTCAGCGCGAGCGGCCTTTCGAGAAATCCCTATGCCTCTTGCTGCGTGCCTGTCGTTGTGGAGACGCGCGGTTGTCTGGGTTCCAGGTGCAGATTCCCTCGCACCACCGACTGCCATGCCCCATACATATCCGTCAACATTTCGCCCGGAGATTGCTGCAGTCTTGGAAGGGCTTCCGTTGGGCGAATGGTCGATGACTTTGGCTGCCATCGACTTTCTCTTGAACAAGGTCGAGCAGATGCGTCCGCAAGCCATTCTCAAGTTCGGCAGCGGCGCCAGTACGCTGGCCTTGGCTTGTATGATGCGGAGATTGCATGGCACATCGAAGACCCCACATATTTTCAGCGTGGATCAATCTCCACAGTATGTGCAGCGGATCGAATCCCGCCTCCGGCTTCATGGCCTGCACGAGAGCGTGCGGTTCATGACGGCCCCGCTAATATCCCAGGTCATCCAACATGTGCGGACGGAATGCTACCAGTTAAACGATCAGGAGCTCCACCAATTCTTCGGACCAAGCAGACCCGATCTCGTCATTGTTGATGGGCCTGCTGCGGACTATGGAGGTCGTTTCGGAACAATACCACTTGTCAGGAACTTTCTGGCTGATCATGCGTGGATCTTTATGGACGACGCCTTGCGGGACAGCGAACTCTCTATTGCTGATTGGTGGGACCGTCTAGGCTATGTGAAGGACTGCGGTGTGTTTTGGTTGGGCAAGGGACTCCTGACGGCACGTCTCAATTCGCGTGAGTTTCTGACCCACGAACCTGCACGATCTTTTCTGCACCGGCTTTTCGAACCAGCTGAGCAAGGACACAGTCATCACATGGAGGAGCAGCTACCGCCGGCATCGCCTGCCCAGACTCCCTTCTCATGCGAGTGTGTTGCGACGAGAGACCAGTCAGAGAGGGTCCAAGCGATTCCGGCGCCATCGCTCGCCGGCCAGCCGACATGCCTCTTCCTCAATACCTATTATCCAGGTTTTCTGACACATCACTACCGATTGATGCCTGACCGAGTATCGCAACCGTATGAGGCACAACGCCTCGCGCTTCAACAAGCCTGCTTCGGCGACAGCGATTTCTACTCGTCTGGGATGATGTTGGCAGGATGGCAGGCTGAAGATGTGATCGTCAATTGCGCCCCTCTTCAGGAATCCTGGGCGCGGGAACAAGGCTATCGAGGCCATAGACAGCTGATGGATATCGCGATTGAACAGATTCGGCGACGACGCCCTGAGGTTCTCTACCTTCAGGATCTGAGACTCGCCACAAAAGAGTTTCTGGCGTGCATCCGTCATCATGTCACATTCATCGTCGGGCAAATTGCCTCCCCCATTCCAGTTCATGCGGAGTTGAAGGGGCTCGATCTCATCTTCTCCTCATTCCCTCATTTCATTGAAGACTTCCGAAGACAGGGGATCACAGCCTATTATCAGCCGCTGGCATTTGAGCCACGTATTGCCAGGACACTCTCGACTGAAGAACGTTCACATGCCGTCACATTCGTCGGCGGGCTCTCCCCTGCACATAAAGAACGACAGCTATTTGTTGCCTCGCTCGCCAAGCTCGTCCCGCTCGAATGTTGGGGGTATGACCTCGATACTCTGCGCGCTTCCGGAGTCGAACAGACACGTCTACACGGCGAAGTCTGGGGTGTCGATATGTTCTCTACTCTTCGTCGCTCCCAGATCACCATCAATCATCATATTGATGTCTCGCAGACCTACGCCAATAACATGCGGCTCTTTGAAGCCACCGGGTGCGGTGCGTTGCTGGTAACGGACCATAAAGACAACCTCCACGATCTGTTTACCATTGGAGAAGAGGTCATCGCCTATCGGTCTCTGGAGGAATGCGCAGAGCTGGTCCGCTACTACCTTACTCACCAGGAGGAAGCGCGCCGAATCGCTGACAGGGGTCAAGCCAGGACATTTCGCGACCACACTTACACAAAACGCATGGCTCAGACAGCGGAGATCCTAAGCCGGCATCTGGTGGAAAGACAAGGACATCAGCGCCTTCCCGATCCCGATCTCGCACACGTGTCGTATGGCAAAGCACCGATTCAACCGGGTGACATCACCACAGCTTTGGCCTCATCCTGGCAGTCACCGGCGATTCCCCTCAAGCAGCGAGCGCTGGTACAGCAAGAGCTCGCCGCTCTGTATAAGGGCCACCCACCCGTGGTCTATCAGGTCTTGGCTGATGCCTTAAGACCCTTCATCACGCCAGACTGCCGTGTGCTCGAAATCGGCTGCGCGAGCGGCTATTACTACGAAATCCTAGAGTATCTTTTGAACGCTAGAATCTCGTATGTCGGAGTCGATTTCTCGCCCGCGATGGTGGCGTTGGCAAAACAGTACTACCCACAAGCGAGCTTCCAGGTGGGGGATGGAGCCACGCTGAAGTTTCCCAATCACAGCTTTCTCATTGCCGTCTCTTCCTGTGTGCTCCTGCACGTGGCCGACTATCCGAAGCATATTGAGGAAGCGGCACGCGTTTCGTCACAGATTGTAGTGCTTCATCGAACGCCTGTCTGTCGGGCACATCCGACTAGCCATTACAAAAAGCTCGCCTATGGGATTGAAACGCATGAACTGCGATTGAACGAGTCGGAGATTCTTAACCTGTGTCGCGATCAAGATCTGGAGCTGGTCAAGCAATTAGAGTACGACAGCCATCCTGAGCGAGATGAATTTGAAGCGACCTATGTCTTTCGAAAGGCCGGCAGTCATGGATGACGGGCTTCGCTCAGTCAAGATTTTGATTACAGGAGGGGTCGGGTTTATCGGCTCCAACCTGGCCAATCGGCTCGTGTCTATGGGGGCGCAGGTCACGCTCGTAGACAGCATGATTCCGGAATATGGCGGCAACCTTTGGAACATTGAATCCGTTCGCGACAAGGTGCGCGTCAATATTGCCGACGTCCGCGACGATCACGCCATGAAGTACCTGCTCCAGCATCAAGATATCCTGTTTAATCTTGCGGGACAGACAAGCCACCTGGATTCGATGGAGCAGCCGCATGCGGATCTGGAAATCAATGCCCGTGCACAGCTTTCGATCCTGGAAGCCTGTCGACGATATAACCCGCAAATCAAGATTGTCTTTGCGAGCACCAGACAGATCTATGGGAAGCCCGCCTATCTTCCTGTGGACGAGGCACACGCGCTTCATCCTGTGGACGTGAACGGGATCAACAAACTCGCGGGCGAAATGTATCACCTACTCTATCATCAGGTATACGGCATCCAGACTGCAGTTCTTCGCTTGACGAATACCTACGGGCCCCGGATGCGGGTCGTCGATGCGAGACAAACCTTTCTGGGGATTTGGATCCGCCGCCTCTTCGAAGAGCTGCCGATCCTGATCTATGGTACCGGCAATCAGATTCGAGATTTTAACTATGTTGACGATGTCGTTGAGGCCTTCGTGCGGGTCGCTCTTTCAAAAGGCGCGAACGGTGAGGTCTTCAATCTCGGCCACGACCACCCGGTCAGCTTGCGTGAGACAGCCGAACAGCTGATCGCTCTTCATGGGAAAGGGACTTATCAGCTGATTCCCTTCCCCGTAGAACGACAGATCATTGACATCGGTGATTACTATGGCGATTTCGGGAAAATCCACAGGCATCTCGGATGGACACCCACTACGTCCCTTCAGGAAGGCCTTCGGCACACCTTGGAGTTTTATGAACGCAACGCTGCGCACTACTGGTCATCTGCAGTTGCAGCCTGACTGGATTCCGATCGCCGACCCTGGGGCGGAGGTGAGAGCCTTGCGTTCTTCGATCCAGGAGGCGATCGAGCAAGTTCTGTCGGGAGGGGCGTACATTCTCGGTGATGAGACAGCGGCTTTCGAACGCGAATGGGCTTCGTATCTCGGTATCCGTCATTGCCTGGGAGTGGCGAGCGGCACGGATGCCATTGCCCTTGCCTTGCGGGCGGTTGGTGTGAAGATGGGCGACGAAGTGGTGACCGTCTCACATACGGCAGTGGCCACCGTGGCCGCTATCGAGACCCTTGGGGCAGTGCCGGTGTTTGTGGACATTGATCCCGTGACACGCTGCATCAATCCAGATTTGATCACCAGTGCGCTCTCATCCAGGACAAAGGCCATCCTGCCAGTGCATCTCTATGGACAACCGGCCCCGATGGAAACCATCCTGGCCATTGCCGACTCCCATGGTCTCGCCGTTGTCGAAGATTGTGCCCAGGCGCATGGAGCCGCGATCGCTGGCCGGAAGGTTGGCACCTTCGGCCATGCTGCCGCCTTCAGCTTCTATCCCACGAAGAATCTCGGTGCACTGGGTGATGCCGGTGCTGTTGTGACCGATGAAGAACCCCTGGCGCAGCGGGTGCGCGAAATGCGCGAATATGGATGGCGAGAACGCTACGTCAGCCATGTCACAGGAAGCAATTCACGCTTAGACGAACTGCAAGCGGCAATTCTCCGAGTCAAACTCCCGTACCTGGATCGACGAAACGAACATCGGCGTACAATCGCCACGCGGTATCGCCAGGCCATTCACTGTGCAGAGTTGACGGCACCAGCGGTAATTCATGGCACCACGCACGCCATGCATCTCTTCGTGCTGGAGTGCGAAGTTCGCTCGGCCTTGGAGGAGTTTTTCCTTCGCGGTGGAGTCCGCACAGCCAGACACTATCCGATGCCGGTCCATCGCCAGCCAGCCTACGCAGGGCGTATCAGGGGAGGGGATTGCCTTCCCGTTACTGAGCGATTAGCTGACCGTATTCTGACTCTTCCCTGTTTCCCTGAACAGCGGGAGGACCAGGTGCAGCGAGTCTGCGAACTTCTCCGAGCCTGGCCTGGCGCATCACTACAAGCCCAATGCACTGTGATACAGCATCGATCTGCGAGGATAGGACGATAATGCGCTACTACTGCACCTATTTTGACTGTCGATACCTCACTCGTGGTCTTGCGCTTCTTGAATCCCTCAGGCAGCAGGAGACCTCTCGCTTTACTCTGTTTGTCGTCTGCATGGATGAGATCACGCGCATCATCCTGGCTCAGCTTGCCATTCCTGAAATTTGCCTGATTCCCCTGCATGAGATCGAGCAGAGAGACGAGGCGTTGCTGAAGACCAAACAGTCCCGCTCGTTAGTCGAGTACTACTGGACCATGACCCCGACGATTATACTGCGCGTTCTGGAGCGCGACCGGAGGATTGATCTTCTGACCTACCTCGATGCGGATCTATTCTTCTTCTCATCGCCTCAACCTCTCTTCGCGGAACTGGGACAGAATTCTATTCTCATCCACGAACATCGGTTCTCGCCAAGCCAGGCTCACCTGAGCCCGCACAATGGCCGATTCAATGTGGGCCTCCTGAGTTTTCGACGGGATCCGCAAGGATTGCAAGCCCTGCGCTGGTGGAGAGCGCGCTGTCTCGAATGGTGTTTTGCGCGGTACGAACAGGGGAAGATGGGTGACCAACTCTATCTAGAAGACTGGCCGACGCGCTTCAAGGGAGTGACTGTTCTGCAACACCACGGCGGAGGTGTTGGACCATGGAATCATGATCAATATGACATACGTGCCTCCAGCGAAGGCCACACTTTGGTCGAAAACGTCGCGCTTATTTTCTATCACTTTCATTCACTCAAACGGGCCAGTCCTGATTTGGCCATCCCGGTATCTCATCCGCATTATCGCTTGACGATTTCTGGTTTGACCCATTGTTTCATTCCGTATCTCGAAGCTCTCGCACGAGCCCACAATCGCCTCACTCAGGTCACACCGGGCACGCGTTGGGGTCTTGAACAGTCCCTGGAGGTTCCTCTCCAGTTATCGCTAATGGCTCGCCGATCCATCGCTGACCGACTCACATCGCGCACCGAGGCGTACCAGCGTGTGGCGCTGAACAATGAATGGGATGTGTACTGCTCCGAACAAGTCATCGACCGAGCGATATCGTTTTCAGTCCCGCTGGTCAAAAATCAGCATACATCCAGGCCTGGGATCATTCAGGGGTCCGCGCCAAGATCAACTCCTGCATTGCCAAAGGATGTACCCATGGTGACTGGACAATCACAGCATGATCTCCTGAGCTCGTTTGCATGTACCCCGATTGCCAGGAATATTCGCGTGCTTTGTGTCGGTGGGGCCCATCGTTACCAAGAGCGGCAACTCTTCGATCAACTCTTTCCAAATCTTGAGCACATTTACTTGTTCGAGCCCATCCCGGAATTGGCTCGACAGTTGAAGCAGCTTGAGACGACAGACGTCCGTGTCCGCGTGTTCCCCTTTGCTCTGTCAGATCACAATGGAAAGCAGGACTTTTTCATTACCAATAATGATGGGGAGTCCAGCTCCCTCCTGCGGCTGGGTAAACACCGGGAGATCTTTCCTCACGTCAGGGAAGTACGCGCCACTCGAGTCGAATGCCGGACACTCGACCAGGTTATTCAAACAGCTGGTTTGCTGAGGCCCGACATGCTTCTTCTCGACGTGCAAGGCGCTGAACACCAAATCCTGTCCTCGTTGTCCTCCGAGCTCAAGAGCCACATTCAAGTGCTCTATGTCGAAGCAAGTCTTGAAGAGATCTATCAAGGAGCCCGATGTCTCGACGATCTCGTAGCGGTGCTCGCTTCTGACCATCAACTCGTCTCATTTGCACCGTTATCACCACAATCGCCCACGCATGGCAATGCATTGTTTACAAATCGCTGCCTGAGCAAATCACGAGTCGTGTCAATCGGACGCAAGGCTGCGGCGGATACTCCGCTGATTTCGGTGATTGTCTCCAGCTATCGGGCTGAGGCATTTATGCGGGAGTGTCTCGAAGATCTGGAGAATCAGACAATCATCCAGCAAATGGAAATCATTGTGGTGGAGGCCGCGTCTCCGGAGAACGAGCGAGCCATCGTGTCCACCTTTCAGGAGCGATACAAGAACATCACCTATCTCAGGACCCCGACAAGAATTGGGGTCTATGCCGCATGGAATATGGCGTTAAAGGTAGCGAACGGTACTTACGTGACCCCGTTCAGTACAAATGACCGCCTCCGACCCGATGCCTACGAGATCCTTGCACGAACACTCGATGAACATCCGGACGTTGCTCTGGTCTATGGCGATACCTATTTGACCAGATACCCACACCAAACCTTTGAACATCATCAACGCGAAGGGATGTGGCAATGGCCTGAGTACTGCTATAGCGATCTGTGCCGCCGTTGCCTTGTAGGCCCTCATCCTATGTGGCGCCGATCCGTCCACCAGGATGTCGGTTTCTTCGACGAGAGTTATGTGGCATTGGGAGACCAGGAATTTTGGCTTCGCCTGGGCGCCAGCCGTCAGTTACTCCATATCCCTAAAGTGACGGGACTCTATTGGCACTCTCCCGAAGGCCTGTCCAATAGGCCGGAAATTGCCAACCCCGAAGAAACACGTCTGCGGGCGCGATATGGTCAAGGCACAACGCACACACCAGCCGCTTCGGCTGCACGCTTCGACTGTTCCATCATCATTCCGGTGTGGAATAAACAGGAGTTGACAGAGCAGTGCTTGACAGAACTGGCGAGAGTCACATCCGGCATCTCCTACGAAGTTGTCATAGTGGACAATCATTCGACCGATGGCACGGCACATTTCCTCAATCAGCTGAGTGGCGATATCCAGATCATCCGAAACAACGATAATTTCGGCTTCGCCAAGGCCTGTAACCAGGGCGCTCGGGTGGCACGGGGACGCTTCCTCATCTTTTTGAACAACGATACGATCCCGCTGAATAATTGGCTGACCGCGCTGGTTGCTGAGGTCACATCTCATCCAGATGTCGGGGTCGTGGGAAGCAAACTGCTCTATGAAGACGACACGATTCAACATGCAGGAGTCGTCTTCTCACGGGAAGGGCTCATGCCATATCATCTCTATCGCCGTTTTCATCGGGACCATCCGGCGGTCAACCAGCGTCGAACATTCCAATCTGTCACAGCAGCGTGCATGCTGATTAGGCGGGAGATCTTTGAGGCCGCAGGTGGATTTGACGAAGAATTTCAGAACGGGTTCGAAGATGTCGACCTCTGTTTGAAGGTTACCGATAAAGGTTGGCAGATTACCTATCAACCGTTGAGCGTCCTCTATCACCTTGAAAGTCAAACGCCAGGACGCAAAACTCATGATCAGGAAAACGCGCTCCGATTCCTCGCTCGATGGCGGCAGCGATGGTGGCTGGCAGACGAAGATCTCTATTATTACGAGGATGGGTACCGGTCCGTCCACACGAAGGACGGGGACAACGAGCAGTTGGAGCTTTGCCCGCTTCGACACGAGGGAGAGAAGGCTTCATGGAACCTGGTAGTCGAGACAGAACGTGCGGCTCTTCGTCAAGATATCCCACTGGTGGAGTCTCTTCTGGCCAGATGGGATGAATGGCCCGCCGCCGCAGATGTTCTAAGCTGGGGCGCCTGGCTCTGTACCAAGATCGGCCATGCGCCACTGAGCCGGCACTTCTACGAGAAACTGTTGCAGAACGATGATGATCTGACAGCCAGAAGGGCTCTGGCACGCATGGCGTTGGAAGAAGGGAATTTGTCGGAGGCAGACGCTCATCTTGGCGCATTGCTGAAGCGATTTCCCCAGGATGGCGAGGGCTGGGTATTGCACGGCATCCTCGACATGCAGCGGGCACAATATGCCGAAGCGGAACAGGCGTTCATGACTGCCCTGACCCATCAGGGAGACAGGCGAAAATCAATGATGGGGTTAGGGATGGCACGAGTGGGCTTACGCGAGTCTGCCCAGGCATGGAATGATTTCTGTACTGTATTGAATGAATACCCGGATGATGCCGAGGCGATTCATTGGCTTTTACGAGTGGGCAGCATATGCGGTTCGTGGGTGGAACTGAGCGAGCGGCTCCAAGGTTTTGTATCGAGAAACCCGGCCGATTTATCCGTTCGATACGCGCTGGCAGGTGTGTTCATGCGAAGCGGACAGACCGGCGCTGCACAACAGGAATATCGGACACTTTGTATCCTGGCTCCTTCCTACGAGGGGCTTGAGGAATTGGCGCGAGCGCTGTCAATACAGGATGCGTTGGCTGAAATCGCCCCACAGTTTTGACGATCTATGACGCCACGCTGCCTCATGATTCAGCTTGCTCGGCTGGGCGATCTGGTCCAGAGTTTGCCGGCCATCGCCTCGCTCACGGCTCAGTATCCGCACCGGACTCTCGACCTGCTCTGTCCTGCGCCGCTGGTGGACCTCGCCATGCTTTTTCCGGAAGTGGGGCATGTCTTGAAGTGGAACGGAGCACAATGGCACGCATGGGCCGAGTCCTTCGTCGGAGAGTTCCAGCCGTCATGGTTGCGTGAAGTCGAGCAGTACCTCACAGAGTTGACGACCGAGCCATATACGATGGCCTACGTGCTAAATCATCACCCACGGGCAGTTCTGGCAGCCACGTTATTGGCCACAGAGGTTCAAGGCCCCAACCTGCACGGGCCGTTGGACAAACAGCTGTCACCCTGGGCATCGTATCTGCGCCACGTCGCAACTACGCGGGGATCCAATCGCATTCATCTCTCCGATACCTTCTGTGGCTTGTGCGGAGTGCCCCCCCCATCGGTTCCGCCCATCTTGCGACTTTCCTCGATCGATCTTCCTGGTGACCTGGCTGAGGTCGGCATCTCGGCAGGGCAATGGATCGCGGTGGTCGTGGGGGCGGGCGACGCGGATCGATCGATACCCGTGGCAGTCTGGATAGATTGGATCGCAACAGTGCTCGCTTACGATTCGCCCTGCGCGGTTGTTTTGGTCGGGGCCGAACGTGACCAGACCACTGCCCTTGCAATTCAGGATGGGCTCTCGCCGATGATTGCAGGGCGTTTGTGGGATGCCACTGGGCGCACGACTCTTTCGCAGCTCGCCGCGATTTTGAAACGATGTGACTGGGCCGTCGGTGCCGACACGGGTCCGCTGCATCTGGCAGCGGCTGTCGGAACCAGCGCGATGGGGTTCTATTTCTCACGCGCGCGCGTGCATGAAACCGGGCCCTATGGACAGGGCCACTTGGTGTGGCAAGCGGATTGCGCCCAGCCGGAGACCTGGCCAATCCAAGCCAGTGTGAAGATGATTCGAGAGCCCGCTACAGTGCCGCAACAAGAACCAGTCGCAAGGTGGTCCTTGTGGCATTCTCACCATGACGAATGGGGAGCCATCTTCAAGTTAGTGGGCGGCAGAGAACCACAAGAAGATCAACGAGCCGCTGTCTGGAGGCAGTTAATGAAACAGCGCCTGTCTTTGCAAGGCGTGCAATGAACTCCTTCGAGTCCAATGTCAGCCGGCTGGCACAGAGCGATTCTGCTCTAGCAGTGGCAATCCGCCAGAGTGGGGGAGGCACATTGGAGATCATGCCGGCACGCACCGGTATGCCGTCGGCGCGCGCAAATGGGCGTTGGATTCACAGCGCCTACGATCCCATAAAAGAAGCGCAGGCTTGGGCCGAGAGCCAGAGCTATCAGGAGGGCGAGACGCTCGTAGTCTTCGGGGTGGGCTTGCTCTACCATGTCGAGGCGTTGTGCGCACGGCTGCCTCGGACCGCGCCGGTCGTCCTCGTCGCTCCCGATCTGAGCGTCTTAGCCGATGCGGCGGCTGTTCGTACATGGGGTGACTGGATCGAGCGCTTGTCGTGGGCGTGGGGTGCCACAGAGGCGATTTGTGATCAGCTCGCCGATGCCGGCCATCCACTACGACTCGTCACCTATGCTCCGGCTGCTGAGCTGCATGCGAACGACCATCGTGCCATTGAAACGGCCTTGCAGCGGAGAGTTTCGGCCCAGGCCGGCGGGCAGCTGCGCATTGCCGTCGTGGGGCCGATCTACGGAGGCTCTCTGCCCATTACCCGCTATGCGGTCAGCGCGCTTGAATCGCTCGGACATGACGTCCGCTGGCTCGATCATAGCGTCCATGCCCTGAGCTATCACCAGCTGGACTTGCTCAAGAATTCTCAACATCGACTGGCCTTGCAGAGTAAGTATGCGGAGATGCTGAGCCGGGTCACGATGGCCCAGTTGGCAGAAGATCCACCCGATATTGTGCTGTCGCTCGCGCAGGCTCCATTAATCCTTCCGGCGCTAGAGCATCTTCGGCGCAAAAAATTTCTGACGGCGATGTGGTTTGTCGAAAACTATCGGCACCTGACCTATTGGCAGCAGCTGGCGGCTGGCTATGATTTTTGGTTCGTGATTCAGCAAGAGCCTTGCATCGCTGCGCTTAAGCAAGCAGGCGCGAAGGAAGTGCGGTATCTTCCGATGGCAGCCGACCCTTCTGTACACCGCCCCTTGGAATTGACCCAGGCTGAACGAGAGGAGTACGGGTCGGATGTCTCATTTGTCGGCGCGGGCTATGCCAACCGCCGCGAGATCTTTCCTCGACTCCTCGGTCATGATTGGACATTCAAGCTCTGGGGCAACGAATGGGATGGTGCGACCGAACTGACCTCCGTACTTCAACGCAACGGCGTACGAATCGATACCGACACCTGTCAGAAAGTATTTAACGCGAGCGCCGTGAACATCAACCTGCATTCTTGGGCCGGGGCTGGGCTCGACCCTGACGGGGATTTTGTCAATCCCCGCACCTTTGAACTGGCCGCATGCGGAGCCTTTCAGCTTACTGACCGTCGGTCACTGATGCCGGGTCTATTCACCGAGAGTGAAATGGCCACCGTGTCATCTCCAGATGAACTCCCAGAAAAAATCACCCGCTGGCTTCACGAACCAGAGCAGCGTGTGGCCATGGCGGCGCAAGCCCGCCGACGCGTCCTTGCCGAACATACCTATGCACACCGCATGCGCGATCTGCTGTCCCAGATCGGCGTCGCCAGCCCGGATCGTATCGGGTCGATTCTGCGAGGAGCCCGTCAGGCAGAAGCTCTAGCCGCAACAGCCGCCGATTCATTTCCTTCTCTAGCAGCGACCCTGCGAACGTTTCCTTCCACCCAACGGGTGGAGCTGAAGCAGCTCGCGGCACAGATTCGTTCACGAGGTTCCATGGGCGCTCTGTCCCGCGATGACCTGATGGTACTCATGTTGGACGAGTATCGGTCCGAGACGAAAGACTTGGTGTGACGAAACAAGTGCTGATCATCAATGTGACTCGCATGGGGGATCTGATTCAGACCGGTCCCTTGTTGTCACGTTTGCGCGAGGAATGGCTCGATGTTGCGATCGACCTGGTAGTCGATCGAAGTTTTGCGCCGACGGCCGCACTCCTGACTGGACTTCGACAGGTCATCAGTTGCGACTTTACACGATTACTCGATGACTGCCGCACACAATCCAAGAGTCTTGTGACGCTCATGCAAGAGATGACAGCCTGGGCTGCGCCGCTGCGAGAAGCGGGGTACGATCGCATCGTCAATCTCACCTTCAATCGCCAGACCGGCTTGCTTGCCTCATATATCGGCGCACCAGAGTTGCGGGGGATTACAGCAGGGCCGGACGGAAGTCCCAGCGTGCAGAATCCCTGGCTGTCTTACTTCACGGATCTGCATCGGCATCGATGTTTCAACCGGTTCAATCTGGTGGACCTCTATGCCATGGGCGGCAGCGGCCCCGGCGCATTTTCGCCGCTGTCGGTCACCGTTCCAGCCGATGGTCGAGCCTGGGCCGACGTCTTTCTTCGGTCTCAGGGCCAAATCGCCCGGCGATGGATCGCCGTACAGGCCGGAGCCAGCGATATCATGAAAGCCTGGAGACCGGAGTACTTTGGCAGGACGATGGCTCGGCTGAGCCTTCACTCAGATGTGGGATTTGTCATGATCGGCACGGCTGCTGAGGCGGATTCAATCGAGCTGGCCAAATCGACCTATCGAGCCAGTGGGGGAGCCGCACCGATTCTCGATGCAAGCGGTCAAACGACACTGCATCAACTCGTCGGTCTGCTCTCGCGCTGTCAGCTGCTCCTCACGAACGACACAGGACCGATGCATCTTGCGGTCGGCGTCGGAACCCCGGTTATTGATCTGTCAGTCGGCCATGTCGATCACCATGAAACAGGGCCCTATGGGCCAGGCCATTGGGTGATTCAGCCTGATCTTGCCTGCTCGCCTTGTGGATTCGACCAAATCTGTGCCCACCATGCGTGCAAAGATCGACTTCTTCCTGAAGAGGTCGCGAGTCTCTGTCTTCATGCTATAGGACTCGGTCCGTTTCCCTCCTGGAGCGCAGGTGTGCGCGTGTATCAATCCAGTGCTGATATCGATGGACTTGGCTCCTTCATCTTACGCGCGGGACATGTGGATGCCGGCGTTGCGTGGTATGCCGCCTTTTGGAGGAGATTCTGGTATGAAGATTTCACTGGCAAGCCGAGTCAGTTGGCTCCGAATTCCGAACCCGCGCCGGACCACGATCATGCGCTGGCCTGGATGAAAGAAGCGGTTCAGCCGCTGCGCCGGCTGGAACAGCACGCTCGGCATATTGTAGCGCTCACGCGACGTCACCCGCTGCCGGTCTCAATGCTACAACGTGAACAGGCGCGGCTTCGACAAGAGCGAGAGCAGCTTCTGCCTCGGATGATGGCCCATTCTGTCACCGGCCCGGCTACCGTTGCCATGATCAGAGACATACATAACGATGATGTTGTCGGTTTGACGATGTTGGCCGATCGGCAGGTGAAGGCCTATCAACGCTGGCAGCAGCGCTTCGATCGGACCAGAAAATTCTTGTCAGCCGCACCGGTGCAGATTGAGAAACGACAGCGCTCGTTGCCGATGATGCAGAACTCCGTCTAAATAACGCACATATCTTTCACAAGGAGCTGAACCATGCGTATTACACTCGATCACGATCAGTGGGACGTCAGTGAGGATCAACCAGTCAGAGAGGTGCTGGCGCAGGTCAGCGATCGCGCATATGCACGACATCGGTTGGTCACTTCACTGAAGCTTGGAGGGCGTCCGATCACAGATCGTGATCTTCAGCCAATGCTGTTAAGTAAACTGCTCAAAGAGGTTGGACCGGTCGATGCGTGCTCACAGGATATTCCGGAGATCATGACGGACGCTGCGCCGGCAATCACCCGGTTTGTCTCGACATTAAAAGCCGAGGCTCAGGGATTCCTCACGCCGCTGCGTATGACCGGTATCATTCCTTCAGCCTTGGACCGATGGTTCGGGCAGCTGGCCGATTATGTGGAACTTCTTCAGGCTTCCGGGCAGGGCAGTCCCGCTAGAGGCGATCTGCAAGCCCTTTCTTCCTGGGTTCAAGAACTCTTGGACGCCCGGTCGATTCAAGATCCGGTTCGCCTAGCGGATATCCTGGAATTCGAAGTCCTCCCGTATTTGGCTTCTAGATGAACCTCCTAATCGAATACTGCCGGTTGTCGACCACTATGACCTTTCTTTGTCCTGATCCTCAGTGCCGCTCAAGTGTAGACCGGATAGGGCCGATAAGGGATACACGACCAGGGAACCTTGTCGGTATGCATGCTATCGGCGTGGTCTTAGGTCAAAATAATCCTGGCACGGATGCCGGGAAGTACGAGTGGTTGATTCATTCGGTTTTCAAGGAGGAGTAGATCCATGTCTTTAATCATCAACAACAACCCGGCTTCTATCGCGGCTCAACGCAATTTGAGCATCAACACGGCGTCTTTGCAGAAGTCGGTTGAACATTTGTCTTCGGGACTGCGAATCACTCGCGCCGCGGACGATGCCGCCGGACTCGGCGTATCTGAAACCTTGCGCGCGCACATTCGCAGCATCAATCAAGCGACACGGAATGCAAACGATGGCATCAGCTTGACGCAGGTTGCCGACGGCGCCGCGTCCACGATCGGGAACTTGCTGGCCCGTCTTCGTGAGCTGTCTTCGCAGTCGAGCAGCGGCACGGTCGGCAACACCGAACGGTCATATCTGGATCAGGAGTTCGGCGCACTCCGGTCCGAAATCGACCGGATTGCTTCCGTCACGGAGTTCAACGGCCAGGCGCTGTTGAGCGGGGCCAGCAATTCATTCGAAGTCTTCGTCGGGTTCAAGAGCGGAGCGGGCAACTCGCTCACACTCAATCTGAAGGATTTGGACTTGACGAGCATCGGTTTGTCAACTGTGGACATCTCGACTTCGGCAAACGCCCAGAGCGCGTTGAGCAACATCGACAGCGCGATCAGTGCGGTTGCCTCAGCCCGAGCGGATTATGGCTCGATTCAAAACCGCTTCGAGGCCGCCATCTCGAATCTTCAGGTCACGAGTGAGAACTTCACAGCGGCAGAATCTCGGATCCGCGATGCAGACATCGCCTACGAGACGTCGCAATTCACGAAGAATCAGGTCCTCGTACAATCGGGCATTGCGGTGTTGGCACAGGCCAATGCACTCCCGCAACAGGCACTCGCATTGCTGCGGTAAATCGACACATCGCTCCACCGGAGCCATCACCCAGCCGCCTCACCGGCGGCTGGGCCTCCGGCGGACGATGAGGGAGCACGGCATCCAGGGAGGCATCTATGGTCCAAAACATTCGACCGCCTCAAGGTTATGATTTTCCTCAGTGCCAGCCAGAGAATGCTGCGAAGCCCGTTCGCGAGGAGGACCGCAAGGTGGAAGCCGACCCCAGGGCGGCTACTCCAGTATCGACGCCGACGAGGGACCAGGTGGAGCAGGCAGCGGCTCGCATTAAGGACGTGCTTCGTGGAACCACGTCCAGCCTGGAGATCGAGATCGATCCTGATTTGCACAAGGCGGTGGTCAAGATTCGCAACGGGGAATCCGGAGAGATCATTCGCCAGATTCCAACGCAGGAACTTCTAGACCTGGCCAAGCATCTCGATGAACCGAAGGGTATCTTGGTCCGTAAACATGCGTAAACAAGTGAGCTGAGGCTATGGCATCTTCATCATCGATTTCGTTTGGGGGATTGGGGAACGGCGTAGACTTTAGTCAGGTAATCACTCAACTGGTCGCGATCGAACATCAACCCATCGATCAACTCAATCAGGACAAAGCGGCGTTGCAGTCCAAACTGACGGACTACGGAGCGGTGAACGACAAACTCCTGGCCTTGCAAACGGCAGCAGCCTCCTTGGCATTGCCGACCGCCTTCGATCAAGCGACCGCGACTGTTTCAGATCCGACCACCTTGACCGCCACTGCAGCATCGACTGCCTCAGCAGGGTCCTATCTCGTCCAGGTGACGCAATTGGCGCAGTCGCATCAGATCACCAACAAGGCGGCCACAGCCGTTGCCAGCCTCTCCACGGATATCGTCAACGGCGCGTCGGGCACGTTTACCTTCCGCGCAGGATCAGGACCCGACCAGACTGTCACATTAGGTGATTCGGCCACCATTGAAGACCTGAGAACGGGGATTAACGACTTAGGCACCGGGGTGACCGCGTCGATTGTGAATGCAGGCAGTGAGACCACGCCGGCCTATCGCTTGATTCTCACGGCCACCGCTTCGGGAGCCAGCAATGGCGTGACAGTCGTGGCCGACGGTACCACATTGGATTTTGCCAACGGCAGCGGCAGTGGAGGCGTCGATACCTTGCAGGCTGCGCAGGACGCCATCGCCATCTTGGGCGACCCGACACAGAACCCTGTCACCTTGCACCGTAGCAGCAACGTGATCACGGACGCGATTCCAGGCGTCACTCTGTCGCTCACCAAAACAACAGGAACCAGCGCAGTCTCCGTCAATGTGACGCCAGATAACAGCGCGGTGGCGGCTAACATCCAGAATTTTGTGAAGGCCTATAACGACATTGTGACCTTCGTGGGCAAGGAAACGGCCTACGACGTGACGACCAAAACAGGGGCGATTTTGTACAATGAGACCAGCGTGAAAGGGTTCCTGTCTCAAATCCGACAGGCGCTCTCCGGCTCTGTCGGCGGGCTGACCCCCTTTGGGTCGGTAGGTGAGATCGGGTTTCAAACCAATCGTGACGGCACGATTACTTTGGATAATGCCAAGCTCACTAGCGCATTGAGCACCAACTACAGCGCTGTCAAATCGCTCTTCAGCAACCAGGGTACCGCGACCGGTGTCGCCCAGCGCGTCAGCCAGGCCATTGATGCGATCGATGACGTCGTCTCAGGCTCGCTCACGGGCCGCAAGAATACACTCACCAGTCAAATCAATAGTCTGACAGACCAGATTAGTAGGAAAGAAACGGCCATATCAGCCTATGAAGAACGACTCAAGATCCAGTATGCACAACTCGACAGCTTACTGAGCCAGCTGCAAGGGCAGACCAACTTTCTAACCACACTGGGAAAACAATGAACACTTTATCACCCACAGCTGCCGTTACCCACTATCGACACACGCAGGTGTTGACCGCCTCTGGCGTCCAACTCATTGTTCTGCTGTACGATTCCGCCATTCAGGCGATCGAACTCGCGAGTGACGGGATGACCCGACAGCATCAGCCTGACAAGGCTCGGTTTCTGGGGCGAGCCGTGGGCATTGTCAGTGAACTATCCAGCGTCCTTGACTTCGAGCGAGGCGGTGAGATCGCAACGTCGCTGTATCGTCTCTACGACTACATGCTCTCGGAGATGACGCAGGCCAACCTGCACAACGATGCCCGCCATCTCGACGGCCCGCTACGATGCCTGAAGGAAATGCGCGGAGCCTGGCACATTGTGGCTCAGCAGCAGAACCAGCTGATGTCCTTGTCGCGAGGCTAGGATGAGCCCATCGAGCGAGACAATCTGGGAGCGGGACTTGCGCAATGTGACGGAACAGGCCAGGCAGGCTGCGGTGCTCGGACTGTGGGATAAGGTTAGAGAGTGCTACCGGCTGCGGGGAATGCATCTCCGGGACCAACCGATACCTCCGGCGCTCGCGACAGATTTGACAGCGTTGGACCTGGAGGTTGCAGCGCGACTTGTGAATGCACGTGCGGCGGTCGAATCGTTGCTGATCGAGACAGCCAAGGTCCGGCGGAATCTTCTGGGGTTACGGTCCTGGCAGGGGCTGAGTGAAAAAGAGCGCCCTCTCATGGACCAACTGGCATAATTTTTCTTCCCCGAAAGGCGAGGACAACTTTCTGTAGTCATGGCGAAGGAAGGTAGCGGGTTTAGTACGCTGATCAAGTCTGGCATCAGGGAGAGAATCAGATTTCGTTTTCCCAACGGAAAGAGCACATGCATACATACTCATCTAATAAATAATGTTATGCGCATAACTAACAGATAGCGCAAGGATTTTCAAATATCATGAAGGACAGGACGTCCAAATTCGAAGCTGAACTCCGCGCCGTGCGCAATCTTTCACAGGAACTCGCGCAATCAAACGATCTGCTCGCCGGCGAGCGCGACGCGCTCAAACAATGGAGCCGGAATCTTTTGGCTCTCAATCATCTGACACAAGTATTGACCGGCTCGCTGGACAGCGAAACCATCGTTAAGTCTCTTTTCACCGGACTCGCCACTCTCATTCCTTTGGACATTATTGGGCTTGTCCGTACAGAGCCGCATCGGGTCAAGACCTGGTCTCGCTCGCCAGTCTTCAACCGTGAGGAAATACAGGTTCGAGAGCGGTTGCTCCGTCGTTTTCCTGAAGGTGCCAATCCTGTGGCGCATGTCCGACAGTCCCTGCACCTGGCCCAGGCTGGGGTTGTGTCGGGGGAAGACTGCACGCCACTATCATCTTTTCCCATCCTAGGAGAAGACCGTCACACCATGACAATCCCATTGACCATCACCCAAGATAAACAAGGATTGCTTCATCTCGAACGCAGGCAGGGCACGTTTACCGAAGCTGATTTCCATGTCTTGTCGACCGTGGGGACGTCGCTCTCATTGGCATTCCGGAATGCCGATACCCATAGGCAGATCCAAGAACTGGCCTTGCGAGACAGCTTAACCGGAATGCTAAATCGCCGGGCGCTTGAGGAGGTTCTTGCGCGTGAGTTTAGAGCAGGTTCTCGCTACAGCGCATCTGCTTGCTTTCTTCTTGTGGACTTGGACTATTTCAAGGTGGTCAATGACCAGCTCGGCCATCTCGCAGGGGATCAGGTGCTCACGAGTATGGCGGCCTTAATGCGAAGGGCAGTGCGCGATATCGATGCGATCGGTCGATATGGCGGGGAAGAATTCGGGGTCGTCCTTCCCCATACCGATCTTGCTCGAGCACTGGTATTGGCAGAGCGGCTGCGCCGGCAGATTGAATGTCGGGCATTTGAAGCGGGCGAAGGGAGCGTGCGGATGACTGCCAGCATCGGCATCGCCCACATCCCTGACGTGACCATTCGCTCCGTGTTCGACTGGATTGCGGCGGCCGACTCGGCGCTGTACGACGCCAAAGCCCTTGGAAGAAACCGTGTGGCGGTCCACGTGCCGGATCAGGCGTTACCGGTCGAATCAGCCGTCTTGACTCTGGCGGCATAAATGGAGCCAAGTTTATTTGGTTTCTTTGGTTAGTTTCGTTCAACCAAAAAACCCGACAGACCAGACAAACCAAACAACGGACTTCGTAGGTAATGAATACAACCATGTTGCCACCATCAATCAAAGCGGCCAAAAGCTTGTCGGACGAGCGACGTGAGTGGATTCGAATCGACGATCGAGTGCTCCTCGAGTACCGACTACTGACCGACCCGGCGGAGGGACCCACGCCAGGCATTCCGTCAGCAAGCGACGAGGCAGTTTCCGCTGTCATCGCCAAGCCGACATCGGACTTATTGCTCCGTAGCGGTGAACAGCTGGCGGAATCTTCGCTCCTTCCCTGGATTATGAAAGTGGACTGGCTGTTGGAAATCATCGTGAAGCAGCTTGCGAAAATGCAGCCGGAAGGAATCGCGATCGCACAAGTTGCCGATGTGACGTTGAGCGGGGGCGGCATTGGGTTTCTTTCGCCGCGTCATTTTGCCATCGACGACACGCTGAAGCTTAAAATAATTCTGCCGCCCTTTATACCTATTCACACGACGGCGCGAGTGATTCGATCGATCCAAGCCAAAGACGGCATCAATTTTGACATTGCGACGGAATTTATCCAGCTCACTCCGGGCGATCAAGAACACCTGATCCGGCACATTATTCAGGCACAGGCCGAACGGTTGCGCACTCGACGCAAGCAAACTGGCTAGTTCCGGGCACTGGTGAAGCGTGATGCGTCAGGTAGTTTGAGTTTCTAGTTTCAAATTGTCCGTTTTGGATTGCGGAAATTCCAATGCGAACCTGAAATTAGAAACGTAGAACTAGAAACTTTCTAACAGAGGGTATAAGCATGAGCAGTCTGAATATCAAAGACATCATAGGCATCATAGAAAAACGGTTTGAAGAGCATATGTTTGTGAATCAAAGAATAACAAGTCAAGTCAATCTTCTTGCCCTCAACGCAACTATCGAAGCGGCGCGAGCTGGTGATGCCGGCAAAGGGTTTGCTTTGGTGGCTTCCGAGGTGAAAACCTGGCCATGCAAGCGGCTAATGCATCTAAAGAACTGGGCGCCATACGTGCGAATACGAGCGCATTGCAGGGGCAGTTTACCGAAAATGAATGTGAACGATTTTCGGACTGGATCAGAATATGCGCATTATTGCAGCATCCGACAATAATGAAATCCTCTTGCCGTTCATGCGTGAACATAAGGGCCGACAAAAAGGCCATTATGTAATAACGACCAGGAGATGATCGCGTTTGCAAAGACTCTTGGCCACCAGGAATATGACAGACATGGATGGTATGCGGCTGTCGTGCAGCAGCCTAAGTAATGCGGGTAAGACTGAAGGTCTGAGGTTAAAATCCGAACACTTCAGTATTCAGCCAACCGCATTCATCTTGCCCATCCCTCTCTTCTCACGCTTCACGGCGGTCGAAATCCCTGTTGCTAACCGTTAAGGCAGCTTCCTGCCGGTTGATGATCAACCGTACTGTATAGACTGAAATTCGAAGGCTGAGGGCTGGTGTTCGAAGAGCCGAACACTTCAGCCTTCGGTCTTTAGCCTGTATCCCTCATCTCACCATCCCACTCACTTGCAATGACTTAAGTTTTCTGTCGGTGGCGCCGATATTCCATTCACAATGAACAACACAATTTCTGCATCAACAATATTTCAACCGAACGGAACGCCATCAACGGACGGCGAGATTTTGACGGTCTTGGAGGTAGCCCGTTTTCTTCGGGTGCCCAAGTCTACCGTATATAAGCTCGCTAGGGTCGGAGAATTGCCGGCGTCAAAGATCGGGAAGCATTGGCGCTTTCTCCGTCACGACATTCGTGAATGGATGCACAGCCGCTCCCATCAGAGCTAACGACTATATCTTTCTCTGAGATGGTCGCCTGTTTGGAATGAGCGACGACGTGCGCCGTCGGTGGATTGTAGCAAGACAAGCAGGACTTGCGAGACAGGCGGGAAACGAAGCGTTGAGCTCTGGGTTCTGAGTGCTGGTTTCGAAGATCCGAACATCTCAGCCTTCAGCCCGCCTCACCAGTCACGCTTTTCTCGCAAGTCACGCATGTCTCGCGCGAATAACGAGATGCGCCTTACGTGCCAAGGTCCAGAATTATAAGGAGGCTCCAATCATGCCGGCCGATCCGAACATGAAAATTCTCGTCGTGGATGACATGTCTACCATGCGAAGGATTTTGAAAAACATCATGAAACAACTTGGCTTTGCGAATGTCGAAGAGGCAGAAAATGGCCAAGAGGCGCTCGTCAAGCTTAGGGCTGAATCATTTGGATTTATCATTTCTGATTGGAACATGCCTGTCATGAGTGGCATCGAGCTGTTGCGGGCTGTTCGTGCCGATGACAAGTTGAAGCCCATCCCTGTCTTGATGGTTACGGCGGAGGCACAGAAGGAAAATCTTGTCGAAGCGATTCAAGCGGGTGTGAGTAATTACATTGTGAAGCCGTTTACCGCCGAAGTGTTACAGGAAAAAATGAACAAAATTTTCAAGTAAAACAAGCTCGGTCTATCTGGTTGGTTTAGTTTACCAAAATAAACGAGACAGACCAGATAGACCGGGTTGATCAGCATCTACTGCGCGATCGAGGAGGCTGCCGTGCTAAATGGCAATGTCAAACTGTACGACGAACTCGGTGAGCTGGCCCGTTATCTCGAAACGGCCATGCGAAAAATGTCTGAGATCGGAGCCCCGATGTTGGCCAATAGCGCGCAGCTACCTCAAGCGGCGGCCCATCTGCTCGATCTGAATCAGATGACGGAAGAGGGCACGCTGGAGGTCATGCGCTTGACCGAGATTATTCAGGATAATCGCGCCCGCGCCGCTAAAGAACTGGCCGCAGTAGTATCGACATTGGAAGCAGTCGATTGTCAGAAGCTCGCATCGCGTCTAGAAAAGACCGCTAACGAGTTGGCGCAGGACGACAAGCATTTGATGGACATTATGACGGCTCTGTCGTTTCAGGATCTCGTCGCTCAACGGGTGAAGAAACTTGTGACCATCGTCGAAGACGTCCAGTGCAAGCTCGTGGAGCTGGTCGTCGTGTTCGGTCTGAAGCATGAGGGCGCCGCGCCAGATGCCCAAGGGAAGGCTGGTGAAATGCTTCGGCAGCTGGAAGCATCCAAGTCCACCGCGATCAAGCAGGATCTGGCGGACGAATTGCTGTCAGAATTTGGATTCAAATAGCCCTCGCTGGTCTATCTGGTTTATCTGGCTTGTTTAGTTTTTCTGATCGATTTGGTTCATCAGGATAGTTTCGTTCAACCAAATAAACAAGACAAAGCAAAATGAACGGGATCTAGAACAAATTGGATATCGCAACAATCGTTGGAATTGTCCTCGCACTCGGGTCAATCGTTGGTGGTCAGGCTCTTGAAGGTGGCCATCTCGGATCGATCGTGCAGCTCACGGCCTTCGTCATCGTGATGGGCGGAACCATTGGAGCCGTGTGCGTTCAGAATCCGCTGTCGGTCGTGCTAAAAGGGATTTCCTTGCTGACTCTCGGCATCATGGACCCGAAGCATGACAACAAGGGAACCATCACAACGATCATCGATTTGGCCAATGTGTCCCGCAAGCAAGGGTTGCTCGCGCTCGAGGGCAGGCTCAAAGATATCCACGATCCGTTTTTTAGGAAGGGCGTGCAATTAATCGTGGATGGGACAGACCCGAAGGTGGTCCACGAGATTATGGAGATCGATGTCGAATATCAAGAGGAAGAAGGGATTAAGGCGGCTAAGGTTTGGGAGGCTGCAGGTGGTTATGCGCCGACCGTCGGGATTATCGGTGCGGTACTCGGCCTGATTCACGTTATGGAGAATCTGGCTGATCCTTCTAAGCTCGGCAGCGGCATCGCCGTCGCATTTGTGGCCACCGTTTACGGAGTTGGCGCGGCCAACCTGTTGTTTCTTCCTCTTGCCGGCAAGATGAAATTCAAGCTGAAGGAAGAAGCGGCTTCGCGCATGATGATCATTATGGGGCTCGTAGGGTTGGCGCAAGGCGAAAACCCGCGCCTCTTGCAGGAAAAACTGGAAGGCTATCTGCCGGAATCGGAACGAACGAAAGAAGAGAAAAAATAGGGGTAACGGGGGCAAGGAAGCAACGGGATAACGGATTTTAGACTTCTATCCCTTCTATAGCTATGGCCAAGAAAAAACACGAGGAACAAGAAAACCACGAACGCTGGCTTGTGTCCTATGCGGACTTCATCACGCTGCTCTTTGCCTTTTTTGTTGTGATGTATTCGATCTCGTCCGTGAACGAGGGCAAGTTTCGAACGGTAAGCGATTCGATTAAAGCTGCGCTCAATCCTCTTGTCAGCCCCCCGAACACCCTGACGCCCTTCACAATTGGGAAGGAAAAAGCCTTGTCGCTGAAGCCGACCATTGAAGAGGCAAAGGAACCGGCGGTTCGGCGCCTCCGTCAGATCATGCGTTCCCTCAAGAATGAAACACATTTAGAGATTATTCAGCTGAAGGAACTCACAAATGGAGATATCGTGTTGACGCTGCCGGACACGGTGTTATTTCGCACCGGGCAATCCGCCCTTCGGCCCGAGGCCCGTCCATTCATAGAGGCGATTGGTGAGGTGCTGATTGAGCTGGATCGTCATGTGCGTGTCGAAGGGCACACCGACAATGTGCCGATCGCCACAGCGCAATTTCCGTCTAATTGGGAGCTGTCTGCCGCACGTGCTGTGACGGTAGTACGAACGCTTTCCGAAGAATATGGCGTGCAGTCCAATCACCTCACTGCGGTGGGTCATGCCGACTCACATTCCCTCACGGACAATCTGACGCCCGAGAATCGGGCGAAGAACCGTCGGGTCGAGATCGTCGTCCAGGAACGAAACTCGATCCCAGAGCCGGTCGAGAAGGCTGAGCCGCGCACCGCCCTGGAGATGTTTGGCGCTCATCAAGGGGGAGTGAAGCAAGAGGCAAGTCCTCTTCCAAATGATATTCCCCTCGCGGTACAGCCTCCAGCCACGTATCGGAGCCAGCCTCCCGTCTATGAACGAAGTCAGGCCTCCAGCTCTCAAGAATCGCGAAGAACATCCCGATAACGAATCCATCGATTCCAACCTGCAATGCATCAAGAGGCACGATGGATACCGACTCCAAGCTCTGTAAGCCATCTGGTGAATTGACGATCTTTGAAGCGGCTGAATTCAAGGAGTCGCTGCTCGCGGTGCTTGCGAACGATGGATTGGTCTGCCTGGATCTTTCACAGGTTGCGCGCGTGGATACCGCGGCTATTCAGTTAATGTGGGCGGCCCGAAAGCTGGGACGTCTTCTGGTCACAGGCATTACGCCAGAGCTGCAGGCAAAAGTGACTCAGCTTGGGTTCTCAGAGCCGCTCAGTGAGTAGCAGTAAATGAAGCGCATCGCGTGAAGCATTCGAATCTGGAAACGAACGACGCTTCACGCATGGACATGAGTAGAAACCGCGATGGAAGTTAGACTCACGGCCCGAACTATGCGAAACGCCCAAGGCCCTGGACGACCCACGATAGCCGGCGGTGAGACGAGCGAACTCGTGAGCCTGAAAGCGCATCAGGAGGCATGGGAAGCATTTGCCACCTGCGCCGTATCCATGATTCCGGTCTTGAAGAAACAAATGGTCGCCGTGGCACAACAAACGGAACGGGCGGCGATGGATTTGATGCTGCACATCAGCGCATTAACATCATCAACTAAGGTTTCAAGACATGCAGATACATCGGCAGATCTTTCTAAGGTCGTGATGGCGATGCAATTCCAAGACATCACTCAGCAGAAGTTGGAACACGTAACCCAGGCGCTGGATCAATGGCAGAAGCATCTCCAAGCCTTGTTGAAGGGGCCGCTGGACGAAGGCGCGAAGCAGGAAATTGCGGCGCTGCAACGGCTTGAAGAGAGCTATACCATGGATGAAGAGCGCCGCCTCCATGCGGCAACTCTGGTCTCCGATTATCAAGAACCAGTACCGATCGAAACGGCACAGACAGAAAGGGATGCGGATTCCGCCACGCTGTTTTGAGAATGGGAGCCCAAGGGATGTGAAGCGGCTCTCGTTATGCTCGCGAGTAATTCAGGAACGCGTTTCACGGCATTCAAGCCCACGGCTTAGAGTTGGAGGAGAAGATGAGCAAAACAGCGTTAGTCGTGGACGATTCGCCGACCATGAGACAGATGGTGGCGTTCACCTTAACGAATGCCGGCTTCAAGGTTGTGCAAGCGGAACACGGAAAAGATGCCGTCGCGAAGGTTGCCGGTGAGCCCAAAGTGGACATTGTCTTCACCGACTTGAACATGCCGGAGATGGACGGCATCAGTCTGATCAAGGAACTCCGCAAGATGGCATCATTCAGGTTTACTCCGATTCTTATGCTCACCACAGAGTCGGCGGCAGACAAGAAGCAAGCCGGCAAAGAGGCTGGCGCCACCGGGTGGATCGTGAAGCCGTTCAATCCCGAGTTGATGCTGAAAGTGATCGCGAAGGTGTTGCCGGCATAACAGTAGTGAGAGGTGATCCATCGAATCTCGCATTCATTGCCTGTCACCCATCACAGGGTTCAAACATGAGTAACGATTTATCGGAATTTCAAGAGGCCTTTTTCGAAGAAGCCGGCGACCATTTGGCTGTGGTCGAAGAGGGGCTGCTGGCGCTCGAGCAGCATCCCGAGGATCTGGATCTGTTGAACAAGATATTTCGTTCGGCCCATTCGATCAAGGGCACGAGCGGCATGTTCGGGTTCAGCGCGGTTGCGCAGTTTACCCATAAGATGGAGACCCTGCTCGACCTGCTTCGTAACGGCCAGAAGGTCGTCACGCCGATAATCGCGGACCTCCTGCTCAAATCGACCGACTGTTTGAAGCTGCTGATCGATGCAGCCAAGACCGGCTCACCAGTGGATGACGAACCGGTTCAACGACTCACGGCTGAACTGGCGGCCGCAAGCGACACAAAGGTCAAGACTGAGGCTAAGGTCGAGAAGGGAAACCGCTCCTCTTCCTCTACGGCCTTGACCTCAACCTCAGCCACAACCTTTCTTATTGCCTGGACACCACCGGAATGGCTCTTTCAGCGCGGTCTTGATCCGCTGCAAATCTTCAAGGAACTTGCCGATCTTGGGATCTTATCCCAGGTCACTGTCAATACGACGAAGTTGCCGGAGTTGGCCACGATGGATCCGGAGAAGTGCTACCTCTCCTGGACGATGAAATTAGAAACTTCCAAGGGCCGGCAGGTTGTGGATGCGGTGTTTGAGTTTGTTCGGGAAGACAGTCATCTCATGATCGAGGAACGCAAGGCGGCAGGCGTGAGGTATGAAGCGCCGCTCATTCCTGACGGCATGGAGGGGAAGCCTAAACCCCTTGGCGAGATTCTCGTCGAAACCGGGGTTGTGTCGCGAGAAACACTCGACCACGCGCTCGCACAGCAAAAGCGTGTGGGTGAGATTCTCATTGAGCAGCACGCGGTTACGCCGCAGCAGGTGGAGCAGGCCTTACAGAAGCAGAAGCAACAGGAGTCCGCCGCACAATCGAAGAAAAGCGAGGCAACGTCGATCCGTGTGGATACCGACAAGATCGACAAGCTCATTAACCTCGTGGGCGAACTGGTCATTACTCAGTCAATGTTGAGCGATCTCGGAGTCCACTTCGAGATGAGTCAGATGCCGGTGTTGCTGGAACGGATGGCGCAATTGGAGCATAACACGCGCGAGATTCAGGAGCGGGTCATGGGCATCCGGATGTTGCCGATCGGCACTGCCTTTAGCCGGTTCCCGAGACTAGTCCGTGATCTCTCGGCCAAAGCCGGTAAGAAAATTCAGCTCGTCCTGTCAGGCGAAGAGACCGAACTGGACAAGACCGTCATCGAATCCATCGGCGACCCGCTGACACATCTCGTGCGGAACTCGGCCGATCACGGGTTGGAAGCGCCGGAAGAACGCCTTGATAACAACAAGCCTGAATTTGGAACCATCCGTCTCAATGCCTTCCATGCAGGTGGAAGTATCTGCGTCACCGTCGAAGACGACGGGCGAGGGTTGAACCGCGAGAAAATTCTCGCTAAGGCCATTAAACAGGGCTTGATCGCGAAACACGAAAAACTGTCCGACGACCAGATATGGCCTTTAATCTTCAAGCCAGGGTTTTCAACAGCGGAAAAGGTAACGGATATCTCAGGCCGTGGTGTCGGAATGGATGTCGTCAAGCGGAATATCGAAAGCTTGGGCGGCGCCGTCACCATCAAGACGACGCTGGGCAAAGGCACGATTTTTACACTCAAGCTCCCGCTGACCCTGGCCATCATCGAAGGGATGACAGTTCGAGTCGGTAAAGAGACGTACATCGTGCCGTTGCTGTCGATCTTGGAATCCATCCAGCCGAAAGCCGGCGAAATTAAGACCGTCGCCGGCAAGGGCGAACTCATCGACGTGCGCAACACCTACTTGCCCATGATGCGCCTGTACGATGTGTTCTCCTTGCAGCCGGAATTCACCGATCCTGCTAAGGCAATTCTTTTGATTCTTGAAACGGAAGGGGAGCAGGTCGCCGTGATGGTGGACGAAATCATCGGCCAGCAACAGGTCGTTATCAAGAGCATGGAGCAGAATTTCCGCAAGGTCGACGGCGTCGCCGGCGCGACGATTTTGGGCGACGGCACGGTCGGATTTATTTTGGATGTTCGTGGACTGATCGAAATGTCGCGCCGGATTGTGCCGGTTGCGGCGTGAGGCGAGCGAGAGCGGTCTGTTTGGCCTATATGTTTGGTCCGGTTCAATTAAGCACATGCGACAGACTAATAGGAGAACCTTATGACAACAGTAACGCCTGAGACCTCGACAAAGGAACTTAATCAGCAAATTGGGCTCGCCACGGACGGGAGCCAGTTCCTGACGTTTCAGCTCGGCGAAGAACTCTACGGGGTGGATATTTTACGCGTACAGGAACTCAAGGGCTACACGACCGTGACGAAGATCCCCAACACGCCGAGCTACATCAAAGGGGTCATGAATCTGCGCGGCACGATTGTGCCCATCGTCGAATTGCGGACCACGTTCGGCATGGCAACTATCGATTACACGATGCTCAGCGTCATCGTCGTGGTCGTCGTGCGGGATCGCATCATGGGTCTGGTGGTAGATTCCGTATCAGATGTGCTCAACATCAGCCAAAAGGACATTCAGGCCACGCCGGAGTTCGGAGCTAAGGTCGATGTGAGTTTCTTGAACGGCATTGCCAAGTGTGGCGATAAGCTCGTAGCGCTGCTGAATATTGACCGATTATTGAGCGAGAACGAGTTGCAGAAAATCATAACGGTCTCGGCCTAAGCGCAGGACAGGTGAGGCAGGCTGAAGTATTTGAATCTTCGAACTCCGCTCTTCGGACTTTTGATTTTCAACCTGGCCTCAAAATAATCGGCAGCCAAGGAAGGAAAGAGTGATAGGAACATGGTTCGGGAATTTCGCTATACGACGGAGATGAGAGAGCACACGGCGCGCACGAGTCAGGCCTTTGATGGGGAGTCGAAACCGAGTGCCGATTCGTCTACGAAATCTGGGTTCAACGCACGGGATCAGAAGTTCGCGGCTCCGTCGAAGGCGAAGAGTCAGGAAGAACCGGCCGAGGTCGCGGCCGGCAACGGCAAGGAGCGGCGCAGGACGGAAGACGAGTTCGAGTAATTCTAGTTTCCGGTTTTGAGTTTGTGGTTTTCTGAAGGGGTGTCCGGACAACATGAAACGTGGGACTAGAAACCTTATTAGACCGATTTCTAGTCCAGAAAAGGGGGCGACCGATTATGGACGACATGAAGCGAAGTTCTAGTCGTTGGGGGATCACCGCGAAACTGACCGCGCTTTTTGTTCTCTTTGGTTTCGTGCCAATGGTGGTCATCGGGTTGATTGCGTACAACGCCAGTCTGACCATCGAGAACTCGTCCGGGATGCGCTTTCACGCAATGGCGGAGGGAGTGGCCGACAAGATTGATCGCAACCTCTTCGAACGCTATGGCGATGTGCAGGCGTTCGGGCTTAATAGCGTGCTCGATCAGAAGACCGCCTGGTATCGTGCCGAGGCCGAGGGCAATCCCATCCGACAGGTCATCAACCAATATGTGGACACCTACGATCTGTACTCCTTGAGCTTGCTGGTCGACCTGGAGGGGCGCGTGATCGCCGTGAATTCCAAGGATGCCGACGGGAAGCCCATCCAGTCCCACGACCTCTACAAGAAGAACTACGCCGAGACGCCCTGGTTCCGGGCGTTGAAGGCCCAGCAGTTTACGACCACGATGCCGTTCGCGGCGCCGGGCAACACGGTGGCGACCGGCACGTATATCGAAGATCTTCATGTCGATCCGGACGTGAAAGCAGCCTATCCCGGCGATGATGGCCTCACGCTGGGCTTTTCGGCCCCGGTCTATAGGGACGGCAAAGTCGTGGCCTACTGGAGCAATCGTGCGAAGTTCTCGCTCGTAGAAGATATCCTGCGCGTGGCCCAAACGGTTATGATGAATGCCGGGTTCGCCAACTCGAGCGTTCTCCTCCTCGATAAGGACGGCAAGATTCTCGCGAACTTCGAGCCTGCGGGCGCGGGCAGTGACCGGTTCCGGCACGATTTTTCGACGCTGATGACCACCAATTTGGCTGATCGTGGGCTTACGGCGGCCAAAGAAGCCGTGGCCGGCAAGCCGGGCTTTGCGATTGAGCCCCACCCACGGACCGGAATACAACAAGTGATTGGCTACACGCACCTCAAGGGGGCGTTAGGCTATCCGGGCATGAATTGGTCGGTCCTCATCATGGTCGATCATGCCGATGCGACTGCCGATGCCAGAGCAATCAACCGGAACGTACTGATCGCCATTGTCGTGTGTGTGATGTTGATCCTGCTGATCGGAATCCTGATTGGGCGCATCGGCGCCAAAGGCATCGTCCGGGTGAGCGAGGCGGCGGCGAAGCTGGCCGGCGGCGCGCTTGACACGCGGGTTCCAGTCACGACGACGGACGAGGTAGGCCTGCTGTCGCGGGGGTTCAATGAAATGGGGAAGACACTCCAAGCGAAGGCGACGGCGGAACAAGTGCAAACGGCAAAGATGGAACAGTTTCTGGTAGAGGCCAAGCGGGTGCTGACGAACTTGGCACAGGGCGACCTGACGGACCAGCTGACGATAGCCTGCGAGGGTGAGCTCGAACAGATCAAGGGCAGCATCAACGGTGCGATCACCAATCTGAAGGTGTCCCTCAATACAGTGCGTGAAGCCGCGGAGAGCGTGTCGTTGGGGGCAGAAGAAATCACCAAGGGCAACGAGGACCTCTCGCAACGGACCAGCGAGCAGGCCGCATCGCTGGAGGAGACGTCCAGCGCGATGGAGGAGATGACCTCGACGGTTAAGCAGAACGCCGACAACGCCAAACAGGCGAATCAGCTGGCCGTGGCCGCGCGCGACGTGGCGGCCAAGGGCGGTGCCGTGACCACGAAGGCAGTTGAGGCGATGCACGAGATCAACAAGAGTAGCACGAAGATTGCCGACATCATTACCGTGATCGACGAGATCGCCTTCCAGACCAACCTATTGGCGCTGAACGCCGCGGTTGAAGCGGCGCGGGCGGGCGAGCATGGGCGTGGGTTTGCCGTGGTGGCCGCCGAGGTGCGGAACCTGGCGCAGCGGTCAGCGACCGCAGCCAAAGAGATCAAGGGCCTCATCAAAGAGTCGCTCCAGCGGGTGACGGACGGGAGCGAGCTGGTCAATCAATCCGGCAAGACACTCAATGAGATCGTGACGTCGGTCAAGCATGTGACAGACATCATTGCCGAGATCACAGCGGCCTCGCAGGAACAGGCCAGCGGCATCGATCAGGTGAATACGTCCATCATGCAAATGGACCAGACCACCCAGCAGAACGCCGCGCTGGTCGAAGAAACCACGGCCGCCAGCCAATCCATGCGGGAGCAGGCCAAGGCGCTGATGACGCAGGTCGAGGCTTTCAAGATCACTGCTTCCGGAGCGATGAAGATGGCGATGCCACCCATGGCGGAGATGAGAGAGCATACGGCACGCACGAGTCAGGCCTTTGATGGGGAGTTTGCACCGGGTGCCGGCTTGTCCCCGAAACCTAGGATCAAAGCACGGGACCAGAAGTTCGCGGCTCCGACGAAGGCGAAGAGTTGGGAGGAACCGGCCGGCGTCGCCGCCGGCAACGGCAAGGAGCGGCGCAAGACGGAAGAAGAGTTCGAGGAATTCTAAGGATGCAAAGCATGACATGCGAGATAAGTGAGACGAGCGCGCGGTGAGATGGTGAAGGTCTTCGCCTCGTGCCTGCGCATAGAAAAAAACATGTGTAAATAGTCTTAGGAGTGACGAGATCAGGTGCTTCGCTGCTAGGGTAATGATTATCTGAAAAATCTCCTGCAATCCCGGGTGCAGGGAAAGATCCTCGCGCGCTGGGTCAACGCGCCAGCATCAACCTTAAACTTAACAGATGGTAATTTGTTATGGACCGACTCTGGCGAGATGACCCGCTGATTACCCGAAAGGCCCTGTCCGAGGGAAACCATGATCCTGTTGTCAGCATGAGCTCGCATTATTCATGAATGTTTCCCCTTCAAACGCCGATCCGCTCCGTGAAGGGTCGTTTGCACGGAGTCGAAGTTTCAGGTTTCATGTTGTCAGGAAACCCTCTCCGGAAACTAGAAACTTGGAACCTGAAACGTAAGGCGTGAAACACAAAACGGGGATCAGCCTCGAGTCTGCGGCCTCGCATCTGGACGCACCTCATTCCCCTCGTCATGAAGGCAATGCCGCACAGGCTTCTAGCTGAGCGGCAATATTTTCTGCTTCCCTCCCCCTCAGCGACCAGCCTGGTCTTCGTTTTGATTCTCCTTCGCTATATACGCCCGTAGCCGCAGGTTTTCGTAACCGAAGTGGCTCCTTCTACGGAGTCGGCTGCTGCAGGAAGTTTCATAGTTAAGAATCGACCATAACTAACCGA
Organism: Nitrospirota bacterium; assembly: GCA_963701855.1. Taxonomy (GTDB): domain Bacteria; phylum Nitrospirota; class Nitrospiria; order Nitrospirales; family Nitrospiraceae; genus Palsa-1315. The sequence goes on along the minus strand of CAVPBK010000009.1, from coordinate 87,283 downwards.
TAGAGAAGTGACCCTGGGTTCAACCTGGCAGGGCATCGGCACGCCGCGTGTAACCGGATCCTCGCCTATTTATGGAGTACTCGATCACCGCAGAAGAATTCCACCGGTTTCGCACGTTGATTTACGACGAGAGCGGCATTTCGCTGAGTGAGCAAAAACAGTCGTTCTTGGCTTCCCGTCTCTCGAAACGACTGCACGATCTTGACCTGGCGACTTTCTCGGAATACTACGCGAAGGTGGTAGAAGATCAGGCACATGAAGAATTCACTCGGATGCTGGATCTGATTTCAACGAATAAAACGGATTTCTTTCGCGAGCCAAAGCATTTTGATTTCCTACGCGAAAAGATTCTTCCAGAGCTGGACAGCGCCAAACGCATTCGAATCTGGTCGTCTGCCTGTTCGACCGGGGAAGAACCCTATACGATCGCCATCACGCTGTACGAAGCGGTGCGGAGTCCCGAGCGGTGGGATATGAAAATATTGGCCTCGGATCTCTCGACTCGCGTCCTGGCTAAAGCCGCAGCAGGCTTATACAACGAAGAGTGTTTTCGTACCGTGCCGCCCGGCGTCATGAAACGTCATTTCCTTCGCGGGCGAGGTGATCAAACCGGAGTCTTTAAGGTGAAACCGCACCTCGCCGACGCGATTACGTTCCGGCGCATAAATTTGATGGACGACGGTTTCCCCATCAAGAACCCGCTCGATCTCATTTTCTGCCGAAACGTCATGATCTATTTCGATCGCCCGACCCAGGAAACCCTCGTGAACAAGTTTCATCGTTATTTGAAACCGGGTGGCTACCTATTCATCGGGCATTCGGAGAGCTTGCAGTGGGTCGCTCATTCCTTCAAGTCGATTGCGCCTACGATTTACCGGAAAGGGACGTGAGGGGTGATAGGTAAAACAGCACGGTCGGAGAGGAAGCATCGCGAATCATGACCAATATCCCCTTGCATCTGACGCCTGACGCCTCATGTGACGCGTTCGCCCACATCCGGCGCATGCGGGACCATCGGTTTCCGCATGAGATTGCGACCATCCTGCCAGGAGAGTTTTTTGTCAGCAGAGACCCTATGGTTGTGTACACAGTTTTGGGGTCCTGCATCTCTGCATGCATCCGTGATCCGATTGCAAGGGTCGGCGGGATGAATCACTTTATGCTGCCGGAGCCGAAAGAAGGTGGGAGTAATTCCTGGGGAGAATCCACCCGATATGGATCGTATGCGATGGAATCGTTGATCAACGAGATCCTCAAACAGGGTGGGGTGAAAAGTCGTATGGAAATCAAGCTCTTTGGTGCCGGCAGGATTTACGAAGGCCATATCGATGTGGGCGCGAACAATGCCAAGTGGGTGATCGGGTACTTGAAGAGCGAGGGACTCGCAATCGTCAAGACCGATCTCGGCGATGTGTTCCCCCGCAAGGTCTATTACTTTACTGACTCGGGGCGTGTCTTGATGAAGAAGATTGAGCATATCAAGAATAAGACGATTTTCGAACGGGAGAAGGATTATGCATTAAAAATCAAGCAGCGGGAACAGCTGTCGGTGGAGGATGCCACGCTTTTCTAAGCGACGTGCAGCGTCGAATCCTGAACGACATACGTTTCATGTTTCACGAGATACAAGGGGGCTTATGGCGAAAATTCGCGTATTGACTGTCGATGATTCGGCGCTGATGCGGCAGGTGTTGGCGACGCTGTTGTCGAAAGACTCCGGGATCGAAGTGATCGGGTCCGCTCCCGACCCTTTTATCGCTCGTGAAAAAATCAAAGCGCTTAACCCGGATGTGATTACGCTCGACGTCGAGATGCCTAAAATGGATGGACTGACGTTTCTTGAGAAGTTGATGCGAGGGCATCCGATGCCGGTTGTGATGGTGAGTTCGCTGACCGAAGTTGGCTGCCAGACTACCTTACGCGCATTGGAGTTAGGTGCGGTGGATTTCATCACCAAGCCAAAAATTGATCTTAGGGAAGGCATGGAGGAGGTGGCTCAGGATCTCATCGCCAAGGTGAAGGCTGCCGCGCAGGCGAAGGTGAAGGGCAGGGGAGCAGGGAGTAAGGGGGGAGCCGCACCCCTGACGCCTGAGGCTGCCATGATCAAGACGACGGATACGATCATCGCGATCGGCTCGTCCACAGGAGGCACGGAAGCAGTGAAGGATGTGTTGATGGCTCTGCCGCCGAATACGCCGCCGATCTTGATCACACAGCACATGCCGGAACACTTCACAAAGACGTGGGCGGATCGGATGAACAGCCTGTGCCAAATCTCAGTCAAGGAAGCCGAAGACGGCGACAGCGTTTTGCCGGGCCATGCTCTGGTCGCGCCAGGCAGTTATCACATGACACTCGTACGTAGCGGGGCGCGCTACAGCGTTCAGATCAACCAGAATCCACCGGTGAATCGCCATCGACCGTCCGTCGATGTGACCTTTGCTTCGGTTGCCCAGTATGCCGGCGCCAACGCAATCGGAGTCATCCTTACCGGCATGGGTGGCGATGGCGCTAAGGAAATGTTGACGATGAAGCAGGCCGGCGCGTTTACGATCGCACAGGACGAAGCCAGTTGCGTGGTGTTCGGTATGCCGAAAGAGGCGATCAAGCTGGGCGGGGTGGATAAAATATTGCCGTTGTCGGAGATTCCCGCTGCGATTGTGGCTTATGTCTGCAAGCTCTAGCTGGTTCATCTGGTTTGTCTTGTTTATTGGTTAAACCAGTGAACAGACACATCAGTCACGACGAGTGTTGAGACGGTGAGCTCATTAATCGTTTTGCACAAGAAAGGGTGATGACATGACAATCAAAGAACGCTCCTTTTCACATGGGATTATCTTGGATATCGAGGGAGACTTGACCTATGCCAATCGAACCGCCTTTAAGGCGGCCGTTGAGAAGGCGACACAGGCACGATGTAAACATCTCATTCTGAACTTTGAAAAAGTGCGATTCGTGGATAGCGCAGGGCTCGGGCTGCTCGTGATTTCTGCGCAGAGCTTAAAACGGGCGCAGTCCCAGATCAGTCTGCTGAAACCTCAGATTTACGTGCGGGAGGTCATGAGCCTGGCGAATATTCCGGTGATGATTCCGATCTATGAGCGCGAGGAAGATGCGCTCACCGCGCGTGCGGCATAGTGCTATTGGTGCATGATGAATTCGAACACAGTGCAACACACTGGGCAGGCTGACGCCTTGTCTGCACAGCCTAAGGCGTCTGCCGCGACAATCCTCCTCGTGGAGGATGAACCAGTCACCAGAGCGAGTATGGCTGCGCGGTTGGGGAGGTTGGGGTATCGAATTCTTGTAGCCGAGAATGGGCGAGTGGGTCTGGACGTGGCCAGACGTGAACGCCCGGATCTTCTTGTCGTCGATTGGATGATGCCGGAGATGGATGGGCCGACGCTCTGTGAAGCAGTGCGCCGTGATCCCTTGTTGAATTCAAGCCAGCTTCTTCTCATGACCGGCCAGGATCAACCGGCACAGATTGTCGAAGGGCTGGCGCGAGGCGCCGACGACTTTCTGAGTAAGTCGGCCAGTAAACAGGAAATCACTGCACGCGTGCTGGCCGGTCTGCGCACCAGCCGTTTGCTACGAGAGCTGGAAACAACCGGCAATCAACTGGAGTCGTCGTTGAAGTTACTGCAAAGGAAGCAGGAAGAAACGGAAGCCGATCTCCAAGCTGCCGCCGCATTTATCCGTTCGCAGTTTCCCCCACAAGGAAGCTTTACCCAAGGAATCGAGCTGGCATGGGAGTATCAGCCGTCTTTATTGTTGGGCGGCGATCTCTTTGGCGTGATGGCGGTCGATGCGGACAATCTCGGCCTCTATATGATGGATGCGTCGGGACACGGGGTCTCCGCCGCATTGCGCTCGGTCTCGCTGATGACATGTCTGCGAGTGGACAACATGCTTCAATTGATTGGATCGTACGATCCTGGGAAGGTCTTATTCGAGGTCAATCGGCGGTTTCCCTTGAGCGACGATGGGGAGTATTTCACCCTGTGGGTGGGACTGCTTCACTTGCCGACAGGCAGCCTATCGTACGCGACTGCCGGCCATTCCGGCGCTCTGCTCAGCTCGGCTCAGCGTCCGTCCCAATGGCTTACGCGCTCATCGTATCCCCTTGGTTTCGATTTGTCCGCGCAGTTTGCATGCGACCGCCTTTGCATGAAGCCTGCCGACCGGCTGTTTTTATTGAGCGATGGGATTTACGAGGCCCCGTCTTCAAGCGGGGAGGTCTGGGGACGAGACCGTTTCCAAGCGGTGATCGATGCCGAGAAGCAAACGTCTCTTTCGGCGACGATCAGGTCCAGCTTTTCAGCAGCCCAAGGCTGGCAACAAGCGCAACAATTTTCGGACGATGCGGCGGTCCTGGGGCTTGAACTGACCAATAGCCTTGAAAGGACATTTAATGGATAAGACCGTGGGTAAAACGGAGGTGTTTGACCTTTCCAAGGCGTTGAGCCAAGCCGATGGAGATCAAGATCTCTTTCTTACCTTGGCCGAGATTTTTTTGCAGGAGAGTCCCAAGGCAGCGGCGGCGGCGCGCGCGGCTCTGGAGCGGTTGGATGGCGCCGGGTTGGCGGCCGCTGCGCATAAATTGAAGGGGTCTGTCATACAGATGTGTGCGACACGACTGTTCGAGAGTACGAAACGGTTGGAAGAGTTGGGCCGACAGGGGGAGTTAGCCGAGGCCTTGTCGGTCTGTATGGTTGTCGAGACGCACTTGGACGAGGTGCACGCCGCGCTTCGGGAATTGATCGCCGAAGGGTTTCCATCATGATCGAGACGACAGGATCGCGCGCGCAGGAGTCGTGTTTCGGTAAATAATCGTTGGAGATATCTATTATGGTGGTTGCTACTTGTTTGCATGCACAGGCGCGTACGTTGCTCGTCGTAGCCGGCAATGCCGATAGCCAGACTGTGATATTGGAGTATGCGAGGGCGAAGGGGTATTCAGTGATATCTGCTGCGACCCCCGCGCTCGGGTTCTCAACATTCGATATGACGCAGCCCGATATCGTGATTACAGATCTTTTTCTGCCGGAACAGGACGGGATTAATCTGGTGAAGCAGATTCACGAGCGTCGCCCAAGCTGCCCCATTGTACTCCTCACCGATGCAGGCCATGACGAATCGACGCTGGAAGGGTTGCGCGCCGGCGCTCTTGATTATGTGCAGCAGCCGATTGATGAGGATGCATTCGCGCAGGTTCTACAGCGGGCAACCCATTCGCTGCCTGTCTCTGTGGACGATGCGCCGGGTGTCGAACGGCTGGAGTATGTGCTGCTCATGGGTACCGACCCGAGTTTCATCGAAAGCACGGTGAACTGGCTTGTTCAAGGTACGGCCATGGGGCTGATGGAGGCGCGTCAGCTTCATCTTCGAGCCGCGTTGCAAGAACTCGTCATGAATGCGGTTGAGCATGGCTGCCTTGAACTTCGCTATCGTGAGAAACTCGAAGCCATGGCGAAGGACCAGTACGACGAGCTGGTCCAGCGGCGCAGGCAGGATGCCCGCTTTCGGGACCGTCGGGTCACTATCCGTACGATTTACGACAAGGGGCGACAGATGTTGACGTATCAGATTGCCGACGAAGGGAAGGGGTTTAATTGGAAGTCGCTCGTAAAATCAGGTTTTGATGTGTGCCCCCCGGGGGATGCCAGTGGACGAGGCATATTCCTCGTTCATTCGTTCTTTCCTGACATTGCGTATAACGACAAGGGAAACGAGGTCATGTTCACAGTTCCCTTAGCATAAGAAGAACGTGATTTGGTTTGTTTGGTTCATTTAGTTTGTCTGGTTTTTGCTTGAACGAAACTAACCAAAGAAACGAGATTGACCAGACCAGACGGAGGCCCTATGGATACCACAAATCCCACCCGCTCCAAATTGCGAATTCCCAATGACCCGATGTATCGCTTGCTACGTGAAGGGTGTATCACCGAATTTAACGTAAAAAAAGCGTCGGGAGAGAAAGTTGACTTGCGGGGATGCGATCTGCGCGGTCTCGACCTGAGAGGGCTGGATGCCGATGGTCTGGACTTCAGCGACTGTTATTTTCGGCAGACCGATCTTCGCAGCGTCGACTTTCGCAACGCGCGGCTTGAAGGCGCCAGCATCAACGCCGCAAAAATTTCAGGCGCCTATTTCCCCCTTGACCTGACGGCCAGTGAAATTGAACTGTCCCTTCTTCACGGCAGCCGCATGCGCTACTATTCGGGAAAATGAGATAATCCGAAGGCTGAAGGGTTCAGGGTTCGAACTCAGCATTCAGGACTCAGCACGGCTTTCAGCGCGAATCGTCTTTGGAAGATGAAGTAGAATCTTTTGGCTGTCTGCCAGAGATGTCTTTCTGACGGAGTAGCCTCGTGAGGTAGGTCCGTTGAAGGCCAAGCTCTTCGGCTGCCCTGGTTTGGTTCCATCTATTTCTGCGCAACGCCTCTTCGATAATCGTCCGACTGTAGGCGTCCATGCTTTCATGATAGTGGCGAGGAGGAGATCCAGTTTTTGGCTCGGTCGCCGAAGGGAATGCTGAATCCGGCAGGTGCAGGTGCGAGGGGTCAAGAGTGTCTTTGGGACACAAGATAACTGCACGCATCAGCACATTTTCAAGTTCGCGGATATTGCCAGGCCACGGATACTGTTGCAACACCTGGACGGCATGTTCACTCAGGGCGCAGGAGCGATGAACCCCCATTCTGACCGCACGATCGAGGAAATGCCTGGCGAGTGCAGGGACATCGTCCATCCGTTCGCGCAGGGGCGGAAGTGGTACGGTAATCACCGCGAGCCGGTAGTATAAATCCTCACGAAATGTGCCCTGCTGGATTGCGCGCAATATATCTTTATTCGTGGCTGCGATGAAACGTACATTGGTGCGAACCAGCTGGGTTCCGCCTATGCGGTAGAAGGTTTGATCCTGGATAAGCCGCAGCAAGTGGCTTTGTAAGGGGAGCGGCATATCTCCGATTTCATCGAGAAACACCGTTCCGCCTTCTGCTATTTCGATCTTGCCCGGTTCCCGTTTGACTGCTCCGGTATAGGAGCCCTTTTCATGACCGAACAGTTCATTCTCAAGAAGATGCTCCGGCAAAGCCGCGCAATTGACCGCCACGAATGGTTTCGAGCGGCGTGGACTCCAACGATGAATCGCGCGGGCCACGACCTCCTTTCCCGTGCCGGTTTCACCGAGCAGGAGGACGGACACATCGGATTGCGCCGCTTGTTTGGCGATCGTGAGTTGCATTGCCATCTTGGCGTTGGTTCCGACAAGATGGTCGTACCGATCGTCGACTTCCTGACGGAGAACATCGACCTGACGGTGCAACGTGACCGTGGCCAGGGCTTTGTTCACCACGACGGTCAGATGGTCGGCGTTGAACGGTTTCGTCAGGAAATCAAATGCGCCAAGCTGCATGGCGTGCACGGCGCGCTCGACGGTGCCGAATGCGGTCAGGATAATGATGAGCGGTGCGGTGCAAGCTGGGCTGGTGTTCTTTTCGGGTTGCTGCTCGCTGTGCGAGGCCCCATTCACTCTCTCCAGAACCTCCAGACCTGACAGACCCGGCAGTTCCAAATCCAGGAGCGCGAGATCGAATTCGTTTTGTTCAATCAGGCGCAGCGCATCTTTGCCGTTGTTGGCTGTGACAGGCTCGTGCCCCATCCACGCGATACGATTCTCGAGCCCGAGAAGAATATCGCGGTCGTCGTCGACGATGAGAATTTTTGCGCGCATTGTGTCTGCTCAGGAAATCAGGCGTTCAGGGATTCAGGAATTCAGGCTGAAGGTCTGTGTGATCACGCATGCTGAACTCCTGAACCCCTTCAGCCTATCAGCCTGAAGTTCTGAAATTGTAGATCATCGACATGGGAAAATACACTCCTCCCAATTGCTGATGGCCGAAGGCTGAAGTGTCCGGAATCTCGTCCTTCGGTCTTCTACCTGCTTCACCTGATCTGCGCTTCCTGCGAAGACGCGACAGGCACTGTGAAATAAAAGCGAGTACCAGCTCCGGGTGTGCTCTCCACGCCGATGGTTCCTCGATGCATCGTCACCAGGCTTTTGGTGATGAATAGGCCAAGTTGAGCGCCCTGAACAGTGGGATTCGCAGACGGCAGTTTTGAAAATTCATGGAAAAGCATTCCGACGTGACTCGGGTCAATCCCGCAACCGGTATCGGCGACAGAGGTCTCGACAAAGCCATCGGGGGTAGTCTGGAAACCGACGGTGATGCGGCCGCCTGGCGGCGTAAACTTGATAGCATTGCCAATGAGATTCCAGAGAATCTGCTCCAGCTTATCGCTGTCCCCCTGGACTGCTGGAAGCCCTTCTGCGTGCAGGATTTCGAGAGCAATTGTTTTATCACCCGCAACGGTGCGCAAATTTTCGGCGACTAGACGGGCGGATGTTTCGACGCAGATTGGCGTAAGGCAAAGCGTTTCATTTTTACTGTCGAGGCGGGACCAATCAAGCAATTGATTGATGATTCTTGTGAGTCGGCTCAGGTTATATCCGATGCGAGTGAGATAGGCCATTTGTTGTTCACTGACTGGCCCTGCAATACCGTCACGCATATTGTCTGCAAAGCTGCGAATCACGGTCATGGGGGTGCGCAATTCATGCGAAGCGACAGAGAGAAACAGCGACCGCTGCCGATCTTGCTTCTGGAGGTGTGCATTGGCAATGGTCAATTCCTGCGTGCGTTCCGCAATACGCTGTTCAAGATGTGTCGTGATCTCTTCGAGATGGGAATAGGCTCTGGCATTGTCGATGGCCGCGGCCACATGACTGGCAATCGTCAGCAACATATGGAGATCTTCGTCCGTGCAGGGCTGTGAGCCCCGGTCACCGGCGAGATATCCGAGCGTCTGGTTCTGGCTCTGGAGCGGCACTGCGACGAAGGATGTCACCCCGACTTGGCGAGCCAGCTCCAGTACCGGTGGTTGCACACGATGAGCCACGGCCTCAAGGCTGTGGACGAGCAGGGGCTTGCCGTGAATCAGCAGGTCGGCTTGGAGACTGTTATCGTCCTGGATCGGCAGCTCAAGCCGGCGAGCTGCTTCCGCGATGGCCGGCGAGACTCCAGCGATTTGAGCCACATACACCGTGTCCCGTTCGGCATGGCGCAACGTCAAAAACATCCGTGTAAAACCCATGTTGGCAATCAGGAGCTGCAGGATGGTGCTAAGAATTTGGTTCAGGTTCAGCGTCTGGGCGATGGCCGCACTGACTTGATGTAACGTGGTCAATTGGCTGACTTGGTGTTTAATGGTGGCCAGGTTTGCGGTAATGGCGATGCTCCGCTCCTGTAATGAGTGAGTCATTAGGTTAAACATGCTCGTCAGTTGGCCGATTTCGTCGCGGGTGGCAGGTGTGAGTAGCGCAGGCGACTGGCCGCCGGCCACTTGTCGGGCTACACCGGTAAGACTCCCGAGGGGCTTCGTGATGCGGAGGATGAGCAGATGGGCGCCGAGCGCACCTGCGCCGATGATACCGACGGTGAAGAGGAGAAAGTTTCTGATCATCGCTGCGAGTTCATGTTTCAGGCGTGCGTCGCTCAATCCTATTTGGACGATACCGGATACGAGCGCAGGCTGTGGCGGGGATGATTTGGTGTTTCCTTCATCCAGTTGGATAGAGAATGGCGGCGGCGCGGTCTTTTCTGTTGTCCTTCGCAGCACGGGCAGGGCAAAGTCGTATACGATTTGCTCCCAATCAAATAACCTTTCTGTCTTGGTGGAGAGGGGGCTGCGTGTGATCAGAGGAGTCCTATTCGTAGATTGGAAGAGCTGTTTTGCAATCTGATTGTCCGGGAATAGAGAATCATTCACGGGTAGGTCAAGGCCGACAGAAGATTGGGATGTTCCCTTCCTGTGCAGGGCGAGTATGGATCCATCTAGGCGGGTAATGAGCACGTATTCCACATCCTGGACAGCTAGGAGGCCTTGAATAAATTGTTTAAGCGTGTCGGGATCTTCCGCCACAAGGCCCGCATATTGGAAGTGTTCATTATTGACAACGCCGGTGAGGAGAATTGTTCCCAGTTGATGGAGGCTCTCGGTCATTGCTGCTCGCCTCTCTTTGATGTAATACAAGCTCAAGGCCGAACACGCGATGATGAGAATGAAGCTGAAAAATAACACAAACTTTATGCGTAGGCTGCGGAACCCGTATGCGGGTAATTCCACGGCGGCTCTGGGTGTCTTCAGTGGATTAGAAGGATTCACTTACCGGTCCACATTAATAGGTTTCATCGATGAGACTCGTCAATTCCTTCGAAAACGTCATGCCCAGGAACTTTGCGGTCTTGAGATTGACGGTGATCACGTGTCGCTCGATCGGTATAGGATTGTGCGGCAGAAGCATTTCTCCGTTGAGAATACGCTTCGTAAGCAATCCGGTCTCTCGTCCGACTTCTCCGTAGTTGACGGACAAGCTGAGCAAAGCTCCCAGGCGTGTGAACTCCGGTGAGAATCCGATCACGGGTATCTGATGTGCGAGCGCCGATTCAAGAATGAATCGTATTGATTCGTTCGTCAGCACCGTTGAGTCCGGTATGAGCCAGAGGGCTTCAATCTCCGGGAGCAGCGTGCGTAATTGCTGGGGAATATCCTTGTCACTCTCGACGGGAAGGCTGTTCAATCGAAAGTTGGAGATGGTGGCTAGCTGGATTGTGTCCTTCACCCGAGAGGAGGTCTTGCCTGGATCGTAAAGCATCCCAATTCGTTGAAGGTTCGGCAGGAACATCCGCATGATCTTCAGCTGTCGGTCGATGGGAACTTCCAGGAGCGTGCCGGTTATGTTGGCGGATGTAAGTTGATATTTCAACGGATCCAGGACCATCATATAGACGATCGGGATGTTCTCAATTTCCATTTTCGCTGCCAAAGCGGCCTTGAGTCCCACGGCGACGACCAATGACGGATGCGATTCCCGCAGTTTGCGTGAGAGTTTTTTCCCAAGCTCCAAATCGCCTTGCAGATCGTATTCGGTATAGATCGCTCCAATCGGGCCAGTAGCTTTCAAGCCTGCAACGGCTTCCTGATACGCGGGAATGCTGGAAGAATGCAGGATGGCAATGTCCATCGCAAAGGATTCGGTCACACACAGGGTACAGAGGCCGAGCAAGCAGACGAGTCCCAGCACCGTCCAGGCAGCAAAGCAACGCCCCGCACGGAAGAGCCTGTCTATCTGGTTAGTCTGGTTCATCTGGTCTTTCTGGTCCGGACCCACGACAAGACAGACCTGAGAGACGAATGATGCTTCACGCGCCACAGTCTGTGGTGCGCACCGTCCCCAATATATGCAAAGCTTTTCCGTCATGATCGCGAATAATTTCACCAATCCAGATACACAATTGGAAGCTGCCGTTCTGTCTCATGATGCGGTGCTCAAATGTCAGGTTGGCGTCGGCTTGATCCATTGCCTGACGCATCATACGCGCCAGCAACTCCTGATCCTCCCGGTACACAAGCTCCAGCCAGTCCTTCTTCGTGCGAGGCTGTGCCCCGTTAGATAGGCCGAAGAACCTATCGACTTGCGAGGACCAATAGATGTGATCGCTTTGGAGATCCCAACTCCACGTCCCCATCTCTGTCGAGCTCAGGGCAAGGCGAAGTTGTTCCGTAAGAGCGCGGAGGTTGTGTTCGATGCATTTGCGCTCGGTGATGTCGGTGTGCGATCCCAGGAGACGAACCCGTCGACCATCCGGCTCTTTTACAAGCGAGGCCCGGGCCTCGATCCACCGGTAAGTCCCATCCTTGTGCCGCAGGCGAAATTCCTGTTGGTAATCGCCAACGGGGTGTGCCAGATAGGTCCGCACAAACGCAATGGCCTTGTCATGGTCGTCGGGATGCAGATGCGTCTCCCATGACTCGAAGGCATTCCTCATGTCTGATTCCTCGTACCCAAGCTGGCGTTTCCATTCTCTGGAGAGCCAGACATCGTTCGTCTCCGTGTTCCAATCCCATAGTCCCGTGTTGGACGCTTGGAGAGCCTGCCGTAGGTTTTCCTGCGAAGTTCGAAGGGCTGTCTCCGTCCGCTTGCGCTCGGTAATGTCGGAAGAAATACCGCAGGTTGCGTAAGGTGTGCCGGCGTGGTCGCACAGCGGGAATTTAATCGAGAGAAAAGTATGCAATCCGTCCTCCAGCGGCGCCTGTTCTTCATATTCCACGGTACTGTTCTGCTCCAGGACACGCAGATCGTTTGCGCGGAATGCATCGGCAATTTCTCGTGGAAAGATTTCGTGGTTCGTATGACCGACTATCTGTTCGGTCGAGAGATGAAACAGCTGCTCAAAGCGGCGGTTGGTAAACAGAAACCGGCCGTCGACGTCTTTGACATAAATGACCGCCGTCGTGTTGTCGGCCACGTTTCGGAGCAATTGCTCGCTACGATGCAACGCCTCCTCCGTGAGTTTGCGATCCGTCACGTCCCGGAGGGAGCCGGACATACGAGTTAACTGGCCGGTCTCGTCCCAGATCGCTTGGCCTCGGGCGCGGAACCAGCGATACTCTCCTGCCTTGGTGAGGATCCGGCATTCCACGTCGTAGGGACCACGGCGCTCGATATGGTCCGTCAAGGCATCGAAGACGCGGTCGGTATCTTCGGGATGAAGCCGAGAAGCCCAGCTCTCCAAGACATCGGGAAATTCTTCGTCGGTATAACCCAGCATGGCTTTGACGCGAGGAGACCACCACACCGGTGTACGCGGGGAATTCCACGGTTCGCCGGGAAGGACCCGTCCATCCCAGAAGCCGTCATTGGAGCCTTGGATCACGAGCTCCAAGCGTTCTTCGCTTTGGCTGAGGAGGCGTTCCGTCCGTTCGACTTTGATAGCGAGTTCCTTGACTCCGATGGCGCGACGGAGGATGTGCCGAAGCTCCTCCCGGTCATATGGTTTTGTGAGATAGGCATACGCGCCCTCCGCCAGTGCTCCCAGGGTGCGATCCGGCGAGATATGGGCGGTTACGACCACGACAGGGAGAGCGGGGTCTAGGCATTGGGATTCTTTCAAGACATCGATCCCATCGCCATCCGGCAGGCCCAGGTCCAGAATGATGGCGTTGAAGCGATGGGTTCGAACGAGTTCGATAGCGCCAACGACGGTGTCGGCAATGGTGACGTCGTAGCCATCATAGTGCAGGAAATCCTGTAGCCCCATGACAAGGTCCAGGTTGTCTTCCACGACGAGAATGGAATATGGGTTTGCATCGGTGAGCATCGAGACCTCAGGCGATAGAAAGTGCGGAGTCAACGGCTTCGCCGAGTTTTGAGTTTTGAGCTCTGGGTTCTGAGTTTTCACGAGTCATGATCTAGCGGCGCATGGGTAGAATGATACTGTTCAATATTCTGAGCAGTTCGTCGCGTTCTTTCAATAGGCCGGCAAGGTTTTGCTGATCATGCGGTTGAGTCTTCCGAATAAGTCGAACCAGAACCCTATGTCTTCCCGCTCAGCACTCAGAACTTCCATTGCCATGCCACGGGGTAGCCGCTCGTCCCGCATTGTAACGTGCCTCGCCAGCAATCAACGAATACGATATACAGCAAGAGTCGTGCTTGGGTGGTACCGGGACGAAGTTCTGAATGCTGAGTTTGAAACGGAGAAGAGAACTGAAATGGGCGTGATGGGAGAGGGTTGATCTGGTCTGTCTCGATCATTTGGTTAAACCCGGCCAACTAGATGAACCAGACAAACCAGTTAGACCACACAGACCAGAGCAAGCAGTCCACTGTCAGGCCGCAGCCTTCGACTGTCCGGATGAGTGCTCTTTCTGTGGTTCCTCCTGATCATGTGTTTCCGACAAGCGGACTCCTCCTAACTGATTGTCCTCGAAGAAATGGTCGTCATCAAAGTAGTTGCGAGCTATCATCCAGACGATCACCGCCAGCCCAGCAATCAGCCCCGCAATGAGTATCTCAAGGATTATCAGTTCCATGGCTGCGGCTCCTTTCATCTAGAGGGTAGGCATCGGCTACTCTCTATCCAGCAAGCCGCATGCCTAATATAAAATGTGTGCATTCTCTGTTGCGGTCTATGGTTTTTCAAGGAATTGCATCAGGCGACGTCACAGAAATGAAGATGGAAGCAGCCTATGTGAATTGAAAACGATTCGATACTGAATCGAATTTGATTACCGGATTGGCCGGAATAGGCGCGACGGGTAAAGACCCACTCAGTCACGAGGAAGTGCTGGGTTAGACGCGAATAAGAGAGGTGTGAAAGCGGACGATTTGAGGTAAGAAGTTTGAGGTTTTCGGAATATCGAACGCAGCGCTTCTTCGTCCGTCGCGCTTTTCTCGCTGGTCTTGCGAGTCTCGCAAATTTGGCGAGCGATTACTTTTCTGACGGAATCGACTTGAGATCCCACTCTGCTACGCCGTTGAGGCCGACTTGTTTGAGCAAAGCCGCACGCATGCGTCGGAAAGAGGTATCTTGAGGATTGGTGGTGATCAGATCGCTCAGACAGGATACGGCGTCGTACCAAAAACTATTCTCGGCATTTCTCCGTATGCTTAGCCGGTCGCAGCTCAGATCGACTTGCATTTCCACGACGCCCGCATTGAACTCACTACGTTCAATAATGCCGCCGACTACAATATCTTTCGATGGTGAGTCTTGATCGCGAATCGCGGAGATGTACCAGCGATATTGCACGTCCGGCTCCAGTGCAAGATTCCAATCACTGAGCTTGATCGAATGGACGCCTGCATGATCCGGTGAGGGAATCCCGCCTTCATGTATTGGCGTGACTGATCGAGTGTCGATGAGCGTAAATTTCAGAGGGTATTCCGTTGGTTTTGAGATAAACCAGTTCAAGATGGGAGACTTCTTGATGGTGTACCCGACATGGTCCGGCACCAAGGCTTCGAGCACGGGATCTTTTCCGTCGGTTCCACGCAATCCACCACCCACGCGAGCACGTGGTGTCAGTTTCCTGGGGGGCGTGTAGACGAGAGGCGGCGTATCCTCCGTTAGCCCTGACTGAGCGACGCCAGGCTTATCCGTTACCGCCGGCGTTGCAGCCGGATCATACAGCCCCACGCTCAGGATCAGTCCTGCTAGAAGAGAAACAGTTGGGTTTCGCATCGGTGGCACCTCCCAGGCAGGTCGCGATCGGGCTGGTTTATCCGGTTTGTTTAGTTAATCGAGTTGGTCTGGATCAACCAAATAAACAAGACAAACCTAACAAAGCAAATAACATTCTTCCCGCGCCAGCGTACAGTAGCACAGTGACGAGGACAACAACAGTAGGAGTCCCGACGGGGACAGGCACCAATAGGAAGGGTGCCTGTCCCCTATAGCCAGTTGTTCAGCAACAGAAACGGCGACCAGTATGCCGGATGTTCGTAGACCCGATCTGCCAAGAGCTTCTGCTGTGCTTGTTGCAAAGCCTGTGCCTTTGACTGCTTGGGATTTCGTAGCTGCAGGTAGAATTCAGAGACCAAGGTAGCCGAGGCTTCATCATTGATGAACCAGAGTGTCGCGATGGCACTCCGAGCCCCGGCCTTGATGGCTATTCCGGCCAGGCCGAGCGCCGAACGGTCGTCGCCAATGGCGGTCTGACACGCGCTGAGGGTCAAGAGTTCCAGTGGATCTTTTCGATAGCGGAATAGTCCAATCAAACGGTCCAGCTCATCAATGGTGAGTTTTCCGTTATAGGTCAACAAATAGGACAGCGTGGTGTCTGAGGCAAACCAGCCATGGGTGGCAATGTGCAAGATGCCATAGGGGTGGTCTCGTAATTCTTGCTCAAGACGCGGAGTCGAAAAATCGGCATTCAATAGTTGATTGCCCTGGTAGAGGGTACGAATGGAATTGATTTCTTCTTCGACGAAGGGGAGGGAGGGAAATCCTTGAACGGCTCGTGTGAGTCCGCTCGACAACAACCGGACCTTGTCGCGGTCGATCGGCTTTGGGTCGGTGAGATTCAGGCCGGGTGTGGTGGCCAGCGCAAATTTCTCGATGAGGAACTGTCGGCCGTCATGGAGCGCGGCCATCGGCACCGTGCGGAGCGGGCCATCGGGGATAAAGACCAGTGTATCGATTCCGAAGGAGGCCAAATCCGGCTCGAGCGGGCGGATCAACCAGGCGTAGAGTTGTTGGGCGTGTGGGAGATACTCGCGCGTCGTTCGCTTTTCGACCGTTTTGCGAAAGACGCGCACTTCTTTTGTGAGCGTGATTGACGAGACGGGGATCGTCAGTCTTTTCAGCCCATTGGGGAGGCTGACCAGCAGTTCCAAACGATCAGCAAAGACGATGGGATAGACCACGGCCGTTCCGACGGCCAGCTGGTCCATTTTCGTGATACGCGCTTGCATCGTATCCACACAGTCATCCCGGAAGTAATCCCGTAACTCGGCGGCCTTGTAGGTCTCGATTGCATCGCGTGCACGGACCAGGTACTGCTCGGCCTCTTGCGAGTCGGCCGTCAGCGAGGCGCGATGGAGGAGCAGATCGGCCAGCTCAAAGAAAAGCGCGCGAACCGAATCCTCTCCGGCTATTACATCGTTCCCCCATGCGGATGCGACTTCCGTGCGAATGGGGCGCAGGGTCGTGGTGGCATGGCCGTAAGAGGCAATGGCCTCGTCCAGCTTGCCCGTCGCCGCCAGCACACGGCCGAGCTGCCATTGCCAGCGGAAGAGCGACTCCGGCGCGTTGGCAGACTGGGCGGAGAAGACCGCGCGTCTGGTCAGTTGCAATGCCTCGTCGTAGCGATGCTCGGTTTCATACAAGTGACCGAGATAGCCCTCGGCATAGGAGCGAGTCCTTGCGTCGCCGACTTGCTCCGCTACGGTTGTCGCTTCCAGCAGCGCGCCGGCCGCACGCAGCAGCAGGGGTGCGTTCATGGCCGACATAGAGGCACGGAGTTGCTGATAGCCCAGTCCCACCTGTATGAGATTCATGGCCTTGTCGTGCGAAGGCTCGAAACCTTTCAGAGCATCCAAGGCCTGGTCCAGCCAGTTACGCGCGCGGTCCGGTTGATTCAGCTTCAACGCCACGCGGGCCGCATTGATGTGGGCCCGCACGGTCAGAGGGCGATCACCGGCCGCTTGTGCCTCTTGTGCGCTGCTAGCAAAAGCGGCCAGCGCATCTTTGTCATGCTGTTGCGCGACATGAGCGATGCCGAGGTCGTTGTGGATGGCCGCGATGAGGCGCCGATCCTCATCGGCTTGTGCCATGGCCAACGCCTGAGTCAGATACTGCATCGCCGCGTCCGGTTTGCGCGCCGCCAGGTACGTCCGACCGAGATTCTCCAGCACGGCAGCGATCCTGGTGCGATCTCCTGTCTGTTGAGCCAGGGTCAGCGCCAGTTCCAATTGCTGCAAGGCCTGACTGAGCTGCCCTAACGATTCCGAGGCCTGCGCAGCCTGTGCCAGGGCCTGACTCTGTTCTTTAGCCTTGCCGTCTCGCTCATAGAGATCTGCCGCCTGCTTCCATGCGGCGAGCGCCTGATCGAATGAACCCCGCTGGTACGCCTGAAGCCCCTGCGTCATCAAGATGTCCGGAGTCGGCTCGAGCGCGGCGACCGTTCCGGATGTCTTGGCCAGCACGAGCCCGCTCGCGAGGATCAAGAGCAGGGCAAGTCTGAGCAGATTGAGATCTCATATCATTTCCGTTGCGCATGTCTTGCTGCCATCGACTCACACATCGAAGAAGGTTAGAGGCTTCAGCGAGTTGAGGTTGAGATAAAGAGTAGTTTGATCTTCGCTGCAGACGCTTAACCTTGACCTCAGCTCCTGTTAGAAAAGATTGACCACAATACCCAGATGCACTCCATGACCCTGAATCGTGTTGCCGATGCTTGGCACGTGGTTCAGTTGCTGCCCCCAATAGACTTCGAAGCTGGCCTTGTCGTCCGGCAGGATATTCCACCGGAGACCGGCGCCCACGCTGGCGAGCGTGTTGGTGGAAAAGGCGAGTGGGGTAATCACGGTTGCGTGGTTGCGCGCCGATGTTCCATCCGTGCGCGACATCCACGAAGGGTGCGAACTGGAACATCGGTTGCCCGTTTGCCCAGCGGACCAACGGAAAGCGGGGCTCGACCGAAGCCATGAACGAGTTGTCGCGCAGGATGGTCACCTCGCGGTAACCGCGCACCGTGTACCGGCCGCCGAGCGATACCTGCTCGACTGGAAACAGTGGTGAGTTGGTGAGTTGCAGGTCCATGTGACCGAGGAGCTGCATGCCGAACAAATTCTCACCGAACTGTTTAATCCCCTGCGCCTGGCCCAGCCAGGAGAAGAATTGGCCGTCGGGTGTGTCGGGGTTCGCATTGATGGTCGCACCCAGCACGTTCAAGCCGACGCTAAATCGCGAGCGGACGGCCAGCACGGTATCGAGCGTGCGGTGGGTCCAGTCCTGCGCGAAACGGAGTGCCGAGACCGTTGCCGCCCCATTCTGATAACCGGGAAACGAATTGAACGTCATCTGGTCAGGGGTGCCGTTGAAGAGAAAGCTTTGGGTGAAGAGATGCTCCCCGATGATCGAGAGCGCCACCTCGTCGGTCACGGTCTTATAAATCGGATGGCGGAGACTCATGCCGATGATCTCCGAGTTGGACTTGATGTTCAGCGGAGTGAAGGGCGGCTCGATGAGTTTGAAGCCGGTGCGCCGGTAGTACGGAGAAAAGGTCGTCCCGTATCGGTTGAAGGGGAGGGCGTACGAGGCGTCCACCATCGGAAAGGCGCCGCTCGACTGGCCATAGCTGAGTCTGAGCGGGTCTCCGTGGCCTGTCAGGTTGTCGTGGACGAGGGTGCCGACCCCACGGAATTCTCCGACCAGTGGCGTCAGGTAGTTGTTGACCTCCATCGTGGCATGAAATGGATTCCGGTCCGCCACGCGCACGTTCAACAGGCTGTCGCCTCGCTGTATCGCCGGGCCGCAGTTCCGCATTGACGCGCTCGATCCGGCGATCTTGCTGCAAGAGTTGCAGCTGTTCCTGTAAGGGGCCGAGCGTCACCGGCGTGCGGATGCCGAGCGAGAGGCGGTCGCGCAGGTAGGACGAACGGAACCAGCGGTTGCCCTCGACGTCGATCCGAGTGAGCTTCCCTTCGATGATCTGCACCGTGATTTCGCCAGACGTGACGTCCTGGTCGGGGATGATCGCGCCGGAGGTCAGGTAGCCCTTGTTGATGTAGAGGAGGGTGAGGGCCAGCCTGAGCCGTTCAAGATCCTCGGTAACCAACGTCCGGTTCTTGAAGGGGGTCGTCACCTCGGCGATCTCCTTATCCGAAAAGGCGGTGTTGCCGATCACGTTCACGTCACGGACGAATACCTGCACCGTGCCGGGCTGTGTCGGCACCCCGGTCTCCGGCGTGAGTGGGACGATGGGAAGCACGGGACTTGGAGGCGGCTTGGGCCGCTGAAATTCTTCCTTCAGGGGGCCGAGCGGTTCGCCTGATCGCCCCGTCGGGTCGAGCGCAGTCTGTGCGAAGACTGAAGTAGATGCCAATAGCATGACCATGGTGAGACCGATACCGGGAAAGAGTTGCTTTGACGAACCAAGGGGCGCAGGCATGTGCCGGTTCCCCAGTGCGAATGGGTCATGATTGACAGCCCGCCGACGAGTCCAGCGAAAAGGCCCGGATCAGGAACCCGACCGGCGCGATCTGACGCAACGACAGAATCCGTATGTCATCCACTCGCCACTGACCACTTGCCACTTGCCCAGCGCCTGCGCTCATGCCTCCCATCGGCTCACTCAGACTCGTGCGCCTGTCCTTCTCGGTCACTGTGCCGCCTTTCGATCCGGCGGTGGCTGCAAGGCGTAATACTTCCCACGGTCGCGGGCCCAGGGGTCGAACACGTTGACCACGTGCTCAAGCTCCGGCACTAATTCCGGGATGGTCCGCTGTAACACGCGCTTGAGGGGCGACACGTCCACCTCGTGGCCGTTCGATTTGTTTGGCTCCATGTTCTTGCCGCCCGGGCCATTGTTCATGACCCAGTCCACACCAAGATGCGTGTAGAACTCAGGACGGAAGCTGGAGGTGAAGAACCGGTCGCTGAACAGGCGCCTGCGAAGCATTGAGGATGAATACCTGGAACTGGGTCTCGGAAATGGCGAAGCCATGAGGCCGAGGAAATTCAGCGAGCCAGCCCACGACCGTGTCCACGTCCTCAATGTTGTCCACCATACTGCCGTTGGGGTGGCCAAGGCAGTCGTTGATCCATGTCCCGTCGTCGTTCTTTTGCGCATCGGTAATTGTCTTTGACGCGTCACACGTGTGCTGGCCGTAAACCTCGCGGAGGAGGCGTATCAATTCTTCTTGCCGCATGCGCTCCTTCGAGTCCTTGGGTAGTCGCTGGTCCACAAAGTCGTCGAAGCTCGTCAGGGTCTTGAGTCCGTACTGCCGGCGAAATTCATTGAAGCGCGGTACGCCGCGCTCGCGGTCGCGGATCAGGTCGAGCGCCGCGACGTCGATTTTGTCGGTGTTTGTGTGAAAGCGATCCATCGGCAAGTTTTGCAGGAACTGGGGATGGTTCTGTAGCGTGAGCCGTCCGAGCGGCTGGCGGCCCATTGACAAGCCCCAATTGGCGAGTCCTCGCTCTCGCATCGCCGGCGTAGCCTTCCCCCGGAAAGTCTCCAGCACCGGGATTTTGTCTCGGATGGTACGAGGATCGTCCGCCAATTCTGTGTACTCAATCAGATCGGGGACCATGGTGTGCAGCCGATAGACGGTGACGAACTCCTCGGGGAAGTTGAACGGCGAACCGAAGTGGTTGACCCCCCCGTTGATGTGGTTCAGTTTGTTGAGGCTCCAGATGTCTGTCTTCTTCGGATCATAGAGGGCGAAGATCGCATCGTCGGCATAGACGTGGCTGCCCAACCCGAAAATCCCTGATCCTGCGGCGAAGACGGAATACCACTGATTTGCCTTCTTGGCGTCGTGGGATTTGCCGAAGTTCTGTACCACGATCTTCTCGATCGCTGCCGAGACCGGGTCGTCCTCGCGCAGGAGACCGTGCCAATTGGCATTCATGCCCAGGTAGAGCGGCTCGTCATAGAGTAGTTGGGTCGTCCACTCGGTGGTGTGGATTTTGGCAATCTCGGCTGAGACCACGAGCCGACCAATTTCGAAGAGTTCGTCGTCGGTGACGTCACTGGTAAGGAATGTCTCGCTCCGGGTTCAGAGGATTGCGCAGCCCGCTGTCGATGTCCTTCATCTGCTCGTCCCGCTGCAATCTGCGGAACTCGTCCACGAACCGGTTGTGCTCTCGGGCGAACACGTTGTGGAAGAAACTCAGACCGATAGACCAATTATCCGGGAAGGCCGTCGCTTCCTGGCCGCGCCATACGCCATTGATCGGATCGCTTGCCTCGAACACCGGCAGGTAACCCAGCGGATCGCCGGCTCGCACCGGATCGAGGCGCAGCTTGGCCCGGTCATTGGGATCGCGCTTCACGCGACTACGAGACTTATCATCGTAACCATAGAGCTGTGACGCATCCCACCACGCTGTGACGTTATTGTGGGTCGTCTTGTACGCCCGGGATAGATATTCCTTGCCCTTCTCGGTGAAGGACGGCGGGTCATTGGCCTCGGCCATCATGGCCTGATCAATCCGATCATCTGGGCGGCATCCGAGCCTGGCAACATCGTCCGGCGAAAGAGGCGTATCAATGTTGTTGACCAGATGTGTCGCGCAGCCCATGGCCATGTGTTGAGGGGAGTTGTCCCCTTGGTACAGATGGGAGAACCAATCGTGAGTCATAAATTGGATCCAGAAGGCGGCGAGGACATTGAAAAACGGGGCCGGTTTATAATCGCAATTGGCTTCAACGGAACCGCCAGGCAATCCGGAGTCCGCCTTGCACTTGTCCGGCTCTGATTGCACCCGAGTGAACAGCTTGCGACTGATCACCTGCGGATCCGGTTTGAGTAAGCCGAGCCGATCGCCGTGCCGGTTCTTGGCCACCTCATTCTTTCCCAGGTCTGGAAAGGTGGTCTCGAACTGGACGTTGCGGGCGAAAGGCATCGCGGTCGACCCCATGAGAGGATTTGTGATGTCGTTGCAGATGCCAGTGGGGGTGCGGAAGCGGATTAAATCGCCGTGGCAGAGTTGCGGGCCGGCGCCGCCCACAGTGGTGTAATCGGGATGGTCATTGGGTAGTCGCATGGAGTTCCAGACTTTGAGGGCTGGTCCTTCGACTCCGCCACGGCCGAGCACATATTCACGGGTAGGTCCCGCTGTTGTCGAACAGGTTGAACTTGATCATCTCCATGCGTTGGTACTCGAGGTCGAGCAACGCGCCGTCGATGCCGCGTCCGTTCGGAGCGAGGTGTTCACTTCCGTCCGCCGCACCATAGGCCAGTGAGTTGGCGTCGCCGGTGGCCCAGTAGTTCTGCCAATCCACCCACGGGAGGGCGCGACCGTCGACCGCTTTGCCTCCGCCTCGACAGCGAGCGGTGTTCTCTTTGACCTTGCCAAGAAACCGCCCGGTGCGCTCCGTAGCGATTGGCCGAAAACCCTCGATGACATAAGAGCTACAGGCCGTTAACTCCCTCGGGTCCATCGTGGCACAGCCGCCAACTACAAGTCCGAGTGCCAACAGCGCGAAACCGCTGAATCGAGCGCGATAGACATACGCGCGGTTCGGTGGTCGTGAGGAGCCCGGTGCACTTGCGCAAAGGGTCATGATTGACAGCCTGTCGACTCATCCACCGCGAAGGCCTGGGTCAGGAACCCGGCCGGTGCGATCTGTCGCAATGAGAGGAGGGGAGTCTCCTGCGCGGGATCGATGACGCGTGCCTGTGTGCCTGCCTCTGCTACGGCGCCGGCACTGAATCCGGTCGAGCCGAAGGCCAGCGGACTGGCGAGCCAACCACCCGGTTCGGTAGGCAGGCTGTCCCGTCCCGCCACGGTGAAGCTGCTAAACTCACCGCCGGCCAACGATGCGCAGCGTTGATTGAGCAGCGACGTCGCGATCAGCGGTGTCTTCCCCAGCGGCTGAATATGGCCGCTGAGCGGGGCATTCGGCGACTGAATTGTCACGGTGCCATTCACGCCGGAGCGAGATCGCGCTTGACGGTGCTGTTCGCATCGGAGAGAAAGAGCCCTCGCTGGTGATCGTGATCGCGCCACCCTGACCCTGGGCCGCGTTCGCGAGAATCTGGCTGTTCTGCAAAATCACGAACTGCGGATCGATCGAAATGTTCCCGCCGCCTCCATACCCGTCGGCGACCGAGGCGCTGATCCGACTGTTCTCGAGCAACACTGTGGCCGATGGAGAGGTGGTCACTTTGATGTTGCCGCCGCCTGCCCCCTGTCCAGCTTGTGTCGTGATGGTACTGTTCTGCATCGTAAATCCGTTCATCGCGGTGAGATCGATGCTGCCGGCATTCGCCACTCCCGTCGCTCTTGGCCGTGATTGAGGCACTGTTCATGGTGATGGTATTCGCCGCGTCCACCGTGATCGTGCCGCCTGTGGCCGAGGATGCAGTACCTGATGTTGTTGCCGAGAGCGTGCCGCCGTTCTGAAGCGTGACCGAGTTGGCATTACGAAGATATTCCGCCCGCGCCGGTATCGCGCGTGTTGGTGAAGATGCCGCTGCCGGGATCGCTGATCAAGACCGACTGTGCAGGACCAGTGATGCCTTGGACGGTAACAGTACCGCCTGGGCCTGAGCCGAAGGTTTCACTGTGAACTCGACTTCCTCCAACAATCGTCAACTTGCGGGGTATTGAACTCGATATGTCCCGCCGGCCCTTGACTCCCACTGTCTGCGAGTGTGAAGAGAGCCGAACTCGATTCGATAGCAATATTCTCTTTGCCTGTGATTGTGATTGTTCCTGCACTCCCTTGTGCAAACGTAGAACTTGAAAGCGTACTCTGCCCTCTGATCGTCACATGCGGGCTCACCAGTCTCATGTTCCCCGCGTTGCCCTTGCTATTTGTCGAGGACAGGAAGACCGTTCCGTTGTCGAGAAGGATGCTTTGAGCGCCACTAATCCGAATGTCTCCTCCTTTGCGGCCGAATCCTCCGAGGCCGTCGGCCGCACTATCGAGATGTGCCCCGGTGAAGGTCACGTTGGTTACCGTTGACGTGATCACGATATCTCCGCCATTGCCAGAATTAGGATCTCCCGAGAAATTATGTGTACCAGTAGTAATACCAGCCCCGACAAGGTTCGGGTCTCCGACCATAGTGACGGTGGGAGCCGTTATCATTACCGAACCGGAATTCCCCTCGGTGTTAAAGGAATTGGTATCGATTGACGAGCGTAGCAAGGATACACTCCTTATTCCGGTCAGCGTTGACTGCCCCGCTATTTGCTGTTATGGGTGTGGCAACGTCTCCATTGACAGATGTAGAGATAAAGCTGTCCTTGAAGAGAAAACCACAGGAGAGCCGTGCGCCCACTGCGCCGCTATTTGCATTGTTATTTAAAACTGGAAAGAATGAATCCGTATGGATATTCGCATCGTGTCAGAGTGACACTCTCAGTGCCCGTGAACGTCACCTCTCCACCTTTCCCGGCATAAGATGAAGAGGTATCAATTGCTGAGTCGGTCATGGAGAATGATCCGTTTGTGGTATTTTCTTAATGTCACTGCCCCACCTCCACCGCCGCTCGTCACTGGGGTAACACCGTCTCCGAAGACGCTTGTCATAATAGTGGTGTTATGCAGAGTCAGATCCGAAGCCGACACCTTGACTGCTCCGCCGCCGCCATTGGCAACGTCAGAATGCGTATCGATGAATGAGTTATTGAAGGAGGCAGGGCCTGTAGCCATGATCGTGACGTTGCCTCCCTTTCCGATACTCCCCTCAATAGGGCTAGTGATAATGGAAGCTCCGTCTATCTGGACGTTCGAGGCGATGAGCTGTATGTCAGTGCCCAGATCTGTTCCAGAATTTGACATCACTATTGAACTGCCTGGGCTCAGCGAAATCGTCTTTGACAGGCTGGGGTCTGCGAAGAGGTGAGTGGAGAGCACCGCGTTGTTCACCGAGATAACAAATTTCCCGCCTATAATCGAAACCGTACTCGCGCCCTGACGTTCGATACTTGAGCCCGATGCTAGAGCGATGGATCCAAGGAGGTGAACGACGATGATCACTCCCTTGGCAGCGCCTGGAGCGTTGCGGCGTCGAACTCTCCGGGCGAGGCGGCGCTGGCCAGCTGAATCTTGCCGTTTGGTGCCGAAGTTGAGCTGGTGCTGATCCCGCCATCAGGTGTGCCTGACTGAATCGTTACTTTGCCGCCGACGAGAGAGATACCTTGCCCTTCTGTTACGGAGAACTGGGTTCCCTGAATGGTGATGGCTCCCGGATTTGATCCCAAGAATCCAAACGAGGCAACCGGCAAAGCAGTCAGCAATGCATCGGCTGCCAGATTGGGAATCGCGTTGAAACGTGCGCATCTGTCAGCTGGAGGTAATCGGCACTGGTAAAGGCCACCATCCCGCCGACGTTGATGGTGGCATTCGGCCCGAACAAAAATCCTGCAGGGTTCATTAGGAACAGATTGGCGGAAGGGTAGTAGGTGGCGCTGTCCAAGTTTCCGAATAGATTCGAAGCCCTCCCGTGACCCGGGCAAGAATATTTGACACGCTTGGATCGGGGAGAGGGTTGACGAGTCCCGTTTGGAATCGGGCGCTGTCCGATACGCCGATATTGAAGTCACCGAAACTGTGGAAGAGATTGTGGCCAGCGGTGGTTCCCCCTGTGATCACACAGCTTGCGATGCATAGATTGGTCGGAACGGTAGAGGTTCCTGAAGTAATGACTGTACCAAGGCTGGCAGGGCTTCCAGTCCCGTCAGTCGGAGAGATCGCCGTAGGGACTCCGGCTTGAACGTTACTTGCAATCGGTACGTAGAAAAGCCACGGTAGCAGAAGTCCAAGAACAAGTATCGTGAAAGACGGCTCGGAGCCGGCATCCAAAACAGGAAGATACGTTGCATGATTCATCCTCCTGATGTCTCAACGAAAGGAATCATACGGCACGCTTCTTGACGTCAATTCCACAATTGCCATGCCAAGACTGCTCAATCGTGGCTAAGCCAAAGTCTTGATTGCATGAAAAACACTTTGAGCATCTACCCTGACAAGTCTCTGCGCCCAACGAAGAGCGCACATCGAGCCGGCTTGACTTGCTGTCCGGCCCGATGCAAGGCTGGAGCCGCGCGCTACTCGTCGTGTAATAAAAAGTTTAGGCTGTAAGTCCTAGCATGCTCCCCAGATTCGATACTATCGGTAAGGTCAAGATCAGCCCGATACAATATATTGCATGTAAGCTTTTCATATGTTTCTTTTGTGTCGTATTCCAAGAGTTTCCAATTGGCGTTAGCAGGGGCAATGAGATCGCCAGTAGAAAACTTAAAGAGATGCAGCCTCCAATACGTTGCCTTCGGTTTGAATTTAGATAACGAGACTCCACCAATTGTGGACACGTTCCAATCGAACACGTAAGTGGTACAATCATGATTCTGCGCGGTTAGAACGACGGAAGGAAACTTGTCGAGTTCTTCTCCGAACAGAGTATGGGTCTTAATAAAATATTAGCCTGAGAGTAGAAAGCAGCTCACCAAGAGAGTTCCTCCTGCCACTAAGCTCGAAATTCTTTGGCAAAGACCTGAGATTTTCATGTCCATTCTCCACTAAGTGTGACGCTGTCAGCGCAAACCGGCGTCATGGTTTTCGGTTGTAATAAGTCTGCTGAGGATGGTTCATCCAGAGCCTCCCGACGTTGTCTGGTAGGAAAGGGTCACTTTCACCTGTGGCCCTAGTCCAATTGGGAGGGATCCGCATGGTACGCTGACCGTATACGGCGGATTCGATGTAGAAGTGAAATTTGCTGGAGCTGTAGCAGTACAGAGTGGAGAATTATCAGAATATTTGTTGATGAACCATTTTAATGTTATCGCACCAGAGGGGATTGTGCAGTCCCTGGCGAACAAAAAGGTGAAACTATTAACTCCACCTAGCCCATACGGGCTCGATGGCCAATGACCCGACAAGTTTGATTGGCATGTGTGCGGCTGAGCGAATCCTGGGACCGGGATGCTTAGAGCAAGCAGACCGACGAATATGAGACTGACAAGTGTCAGTGCGAAGAAGGATCTGCGGATTTTCATCTGTGCCCTCCTGGTTTGATAGGAATTGCGGCTCCCTTCGATGCCCCATTCCTGCGTTTTTAATGAGAGTATTGAGGTTCTGAGAATGGTGTCAGGAACCTTTACTCGCTTTGTGCTGATGTCTGTGGAGAGAGCGATGAGATCGTGCGTACGTAAACGATGCCAGGCATCTGTTCCAAATCGATGCCGTTGCTCTTCGAGGAACCAAGGCTGATGATCGGGAGGGAGAAGACCACACTTCTTGGAAGCCTAAGGTGCCAATCATGGCCGGCTCCGTTGAAAGTCCAGTGAGGAAAGCCAGCCGGACAGTACACATAAACAGTGACGCGCTACCAACTGGTACCCCGTATTAAACCTGTACGGCATTATTAGCAATAGATATTTTGGGTTATATGGACTAGACAGACCAGATCACCTTATCCCGTCTCATATCCGCTGCGTGAAGCGTGAACTAGTTCTGAGTTCTAAGTTGGGGGATACTGAGTTGTCCGAAACTCACGCACAACACACACTCAGAACTCACAACTGCCTTCCATAACGTGAGGTATAGCGCAATCGTTGTGCCAGCGGATTCTGTAGTCGGCCTTGGAAAATCTTTTTTGGTTGCCTTAAAAATGCCAGGATTTCGCGATGTCAAAGGAAACTAGGAGGCAGAGAACATAACTAGCCATATTTCAACTGAATCCATTTTGATTCTACGAGAATCAAAATGGATTCAGACGCGCTTTGGTCTATCTCGTCTGTATTGTCTGTCTCGTTTATCTGATTGTTTGGGTTCTCTGGGTCAAGCAACCAGACCAACCAGTCAGACCAGATAGATAAAAGAACTCAATGGAGTCGTTGCGTGGCTGGGCACTTCGAAGCAGAGGAAGGAAACGGCGAGGTGGGGAGTGATTGCTCGATCCCGCCACCGCGTGGTTCCTGCTGTGGCTTTAGCTGGGCAAAGACTCGATGGGGTGGTGAGGCCTGGCTACCGGTATGTGGCCATCGCCGTCGTACGAGCCGATGCAGCCATGACAGGAGCTGTCGGAGCACCGGAAGACAGCGCGTCAGGATCCGGACAAGCTAGGTTTGCATCGGGCAGGAGGGTGTGGCTCGCGTTACCGCTTCCAGGTCTCGATGACTAAATGGGGCACGCGCTGAAAGTGAGCGAGGTTGTTTGTGACCAATATGCGCTGGGCTTCCAGCGCCGTCGCGGCAATGAGCAGATCCGCATCGGGGAGCAGGGCACCCTGCCGATGGAGTTCACCATACAACGTGGCGGCGCGGTCCACCACCTGGTCAGTGAGCGGAAGGATGAGGCTGGCCTGACACAGGAGCGTAAATGCCGCCTCCTGGGTCTGCGCCTGTTTGGCTTTCAGCCCGCGGAGCAGTTCATAGCGGGTGATGATCGAGAAGGCGAGCCGCTCGTGTTCGGCGAGATAGGTCCGTACCCGTTGCAGGACGAGCGGATGTTGTTTGAGGAGTTCAGAGAGAATATCGATGTCAAGCAGGACTGCGGGTTGAGGCATTAGGCGGACGGTTCACGGAAGAAGTGCTGCCGGTCCAAGGCGATGGCCTCCACATGCGCGATGTCTTCGGCGGTGAGCCCCTGGTAGACCCGTGCGGCACGTCGCAAAATTTCCTCGGCACTGACAGCCATCTCGGTGTCCACCGTGACCTGCACTTCCGCGTCGTCCGCGAGCGCTAGGGGCTCCAACGGCTGTAAGACTCCGTCATGGTAGCGGGCTTTGATCGTCTGTCGCATCGTGGGTTCCTCCTCAACTCTCCACTCATTCCTTTGATTTGGGTCTCGATGGCTCCTATTGTACCCATAAAACGCATGAAAATCTCATTATCTGCGCAGAACCACCCATCACCATCGCGTCCGACCCGCAATCGAAAGCCGATTTTGAATGGTGCATGTTCAGAAATCGTCAGAGCGAGTCCTACGCCGACAATTCAACATCCAACATTCCCCATGCCGCTTCACGATGAACCAACTCATCCAGATAGACCAGATGAACCAGACAGACGCTTCACGCGCAAGCGCGATGGGTCATGATTGACAGCCTGTCGGCTCATCCACCGCGAAGGCCTGGGTCAGGAAGCCAGCCGGTGCGATCTGTCGCAACGACAGAACTGTGGTCTCACGTGCAGGATCATTATCGATGCCTGCGCGTACACCTTTATCGGGCAAGGTGCCGCTCCCGGTCCCGGCCAAGCTCAGGGCCAGTGGGCTGGTGAGCCAGCTGCCCGGCTCAGTTGGCAAACTGTCCCGGCCTGCCACGGTGAAGCTGCTAAACTCACCGCCGGCCAACGATGCGCAGCGTTGATTGAGCAGCGACGTTGCGATCAGTGGTGTCTTTCCCAGCGGCTGAATATGGCCGCTAATCGGAGCGTTTGGCGATTGAATCGTCACGGTGCCGTTCACGCCGAATTGCGAGGAGGCGCTGATCGTGCTGTTCGCGTCCGGCAACAGGAAATTGGTCGTGATGGAAATATTCCCGCCCGGTCCATTCACCGCGTTGGCCAGGATCTGGCTGTTCAGAAAAATGACGAGCTGCGGATCGATATTCACGCTGCCGCCACCACCTGCACCGTTGAGAACCGACGCACTGATCTTGCTATCGGTAAGCTGGACCGTGCCGTTGGGAGTCGTAGAGATCTTGATTGCGCCACCGCTTGCCTGGTCGGCTTCTGTCGTCACTGAGCTATGATTTGTCATCGCAAATAGGCTGCCGGCATTGATCTGAATGTTGCCCGTGGTGCCAGGTCCGGTGCTACTCGCGGAGACGGAGGCACCATTTGAGATCATAACGGACTGCCCGGCTGTGAGAGCAATGTTGCCGCCGGCTCCAGAACCGGGTTCGGTCGAGAACGCGCGACTGAAAATGCCGACAGGGGAGCCATTACTCAATGTTCCAGACATCGAGATCGTATCCGTCGCATGGACAGTAATGGCGCCTCCTGGCATGGCACCGCTGGTGCCGGCATCAATCTGGGCGCCGCTGCCCATAATCAGCGAGCCAGTCGTGATTGACACGTTTCCGGCATTGCCGCAGGGTCCCGAACAGGATTCGCTGCCGATTGTCTGAGTAACGATCCCGCTCGGCGCAAGAGGACCTAAGATAAAAATTGAAGGCACAATGTTCGGATCTGAAAGAAACTCTCCAGATATCGAGATCTTATCCGTTACATTGAGCGTCACGTTTCCACCGTTACCACTCGATGCTGTGACAGTATTGATTCGACCACCGATCATGTCTAGCCTTGGTGTGGTCACAGCGATATTCCCCGCATTCCCATGACTACCCAAATCTCCGAACGAGTTGCTGAAGAGACCACTTGGCTCAAACTTTCCCTGAGGATTTGGACCGGTACGACCTATGAGATTTACATGGTCAGTGGCAGTCACATATATATCTCCTGCATTGCCGTCGCCGAATGTACTGCTGATTAAGGCACTTCCGTTTGTCAACTCAACTGCGCGAGCGTTAACTTTAACTCCCCCCCCTGGTCCGGACACCGTATCTGTTTCGAAGAAGGTGAAGTCTGTTACGAGCCTGTCGGCCTTAATAACGAAAGTCCCACCGCCGTCAAGACCAGTCGAGCCAGCTTGGGTGTTCATCATGGAGATGTCACGCGCATTGATGGTGATATCTCCTCCCTTCTGGAACTCGGATAGTCCAAGGAAGGCACCTGTGTCGAGAATAGAATTCCTGAGCCGTAATGTGTCGGCGGCGATGGTCAAGTCGCCGGCTGAACCATTGATGCCGCTGGTGTCTTCCACCAGGGCACTTACGTTGAATTGGCCCGTACTGATTGATGTCCAGTTGAGGTCCACTATGTTGGCTTGGATTGAGACATTTCCTCCACGCCCATTCCCCACCGTTCCGCTATCGATAAAGAAAAACGCGTTACTATTTGGTCCTGCTACAGTGAGATTGCCTGTAGTGATACAGACGTCTCCGCCTCGACCCTCTCCCGAGGTGTGGGAATCAATCAACGTAGTGGTGAAAGAGGAAGGTTTGAAGCTTGATGTCGCTACTAAATTGCCTGAGGTCAACCGTATTTCGCCAGAATTTCCCGTGCCCATATTTCGCGCCGTCATCGCGGGAATCCCTCGGGCATCGGTTATGGACAGGTCTCCAGTAACATTTATGTTAATGGCGATAGATGCGCCGTCCGCATTTCTGTTGTCTGCTGAAATTGTGGCGTTGTCCACCACCAACTGTTTACCTCGGATGCTAATACTGCCGCCCCTGGTACCGCTGGCGTCCAGTAGGGCATTCTGAGCCACAGTTACATTTCCTGGATGATCCGCACTTCCCGCCGTGATTGTGATCATTCCTCCTGAGCCGTCGAGATTGGCCGCAGTCACTTTGGAGCCCGTCACAGATACATTCGTTCCGTTGACCATCACATTTGCACCTGTCATTTGGACGCCAGCTCCGCTGATGGTGACCGAGCCTGGTGATGGTGAAGGGCTCGAACTTGATTCACTGGCGATCGTAGCGCCGTCCCTTATTGTGAGTTGACCACCGCGAATCGCGATGGTGCCACCGATAGCCCCCGCGGTGTCGATTCGGGCATCCTGACTAATTGTGATGCCCCCCAGGGAAGTGAATGACGTGCCATTTACATTCTCTCCTAACTGTAGATTTGAGGAGAGTATTTCTCCAGCCGATGCGATGCTGGTGAGGTTGATTTGACCACCCTGGGCAGTAAGCTTGGCTGGTTGGACCGTGCCGTCGTTGAGGGTGCCAGATTGAATTGTGATATTCCCGCCGACCAGCGAGATGCCGCTTCCCTGCGTTACCATGAACTGGCTGCCCTGAACGGTGATTGCTCCGGGATTTGATCCCAGGAATCCAAAGGCGATCAGCGGCGAGGCAGTTAACAAGGAATCCACTGCGGTATTAGGGATGGCGTTGAACCGCGCATTGTCCGTGAGTCTGAGGTAATCAGCGCTGGTGAAAGACACCATTCCACCGACGTTCACGGTGGCGTTCGGACCGAACAAAAAGCCGGCCGGATTCATCAAAAAGAGATTTGCGTTGCCGAATCCAGTGGTTTGAATGGTACCGAAAATATTAGACGGATTCCCTCCGGTCACACGACCAAGGATATTGGAAGTCGTCAGATTGGGAGTCTCGTTCAGGAAGTTGGCGATGTTATTGGCAGGAACTCCAAACTCACCGAAGCTATGATAAAGATTGGGACCGTTCCCCGGCCTGGTTCCACCTGTAATATCATACGTGGAACCAGAGTGCGTAATGGTCGTGTTCAGCCCTGATGACGTAATCGGAGACGTGGTCTCGGCGTAGGCATCGTCAATGATCTCTGGTTTGGCGTGACATAGAAAGACAAGAAGTCCCGTGAGACCTAAAATCGACAGAAAGGAGGGATTCGCTGAACGCTGATCGGAGCGACGAATGCTCATGGCACTATCCTCCGGTTACCTGACCGAACTTCAAGGGGACAACACATGCTGTGCCTGCTTTTCGTGCGTGCAGCATTCGGACGACGCATCTCTATCAATACTGACTTGTTCTGAAAAGTACTGTTGAGTAAAGTTTTAATCCACCTCTAATTCGCGTAAAGTGCGAGAAGTAGCATGTTTTGTGGGAGGTTTTGATGGAATATGTTTATTTTCCTCCTGAGCAGCAGTTCCAGCTGGTTGACCGCTGGAACCGGAAGCGGCAGTTGTTACTTACACGAACAACCGCAGGTCCCCGTCGTTGCATCGATGGCAGCATAGACATCTTGGCAAGTTTTTTGTGGTGGATTGCATTTGCGGTGGTCTTGACATTTGAGACTGCCAGCGACGCAAGTGTGCCCGGGGCTTGCAAGGGATGGTTCAAGAGACGCATCAGCGTTAGGGCAGTTTCCTCCGGGCCCTCCACAACAGTCCTTACAGTCCAGCGTGATACATCCACCCAAGATCGCCAAGAAAAACACGACTACTAACATTTGCATGCCCACTTTAGGAAACATACACATTGTCTTCATCTGCTACCCTCCTTGGTTGGTTGAACGGTCACAAGAAACGCGATGTCTTAACCGGGTCCGTCGCCACGGGCTCTCGCCGCTAACACGAGTCTGGAGAATATCTCCTGAGCTGGCAGCGTCTGGCCCGCCTCCCAATGAAACTCTGGTCGAGTAACGATCGCGGTCAACAGGAGTTGCCCGCTGATATGGTCGCCGAGAAAATAGAGATTGAGCGCTGGGATTCGGACCACAAAACTCGAGTTTGAATTCTTATATTGTGGGAACTGTGTCAGCAGACGGATCAAGGTAGATGCGCCAAAACGCGAAGCCTTCCATGTCTTGTGGTTCCGGGAGAATGTTACTGTGATTGAGGATGTAACTTGCCCGTGAAGCTTTGATCGGATGTATCACTTCGAACGGCGGTTCCAGCAGTTGTTGTGCGTCATTTCCGGAATGGAATTGCCGCAGGCGATCCAAGCGAACCCAATAAATTTGAAGGAGACGCCCGAATTCAAGATCGGTCGCTTGCTCCGGTGAATCGAATCCATAGTTTTGAAATGTCTGCCTAAACGTGGGCTTTTGTGTGATCTCACGCAAAAGGTCCAGGCCTTTGTTAGCAGCTTCCTGCTCACGCTCCTTCTGCGCGATTGTCGAACAGCCCGCGATAACAAAGAGCTGAACGCATATCCCTGCGACTAACAGAAGGAGTTTTGGCATGGAGCGTGAGGTCTTACGCATGGCATTCTCATTAGTTAATAAACAATTTGACATGATCCGCTGGGGTCTAGTGACGTATTGGGACAAATATCGACATAGTCTCGCGTATGGACGAGATATGGATCTACCCCGCCTTTAAAATAGGTGTCGAAGTCCCATGTAGTATCAAGCGATGGGCCCGTAGCAGGATTGTCTGGATCGACGATAAAGACATGATTCACGCTCCCGTCATATCCGTACACCAAAACGGTATGTTCACCCCCTCCGTTGTATTCGGAGAAATAAATAAATGGACTTTGTTTTAGGCAAATATAGGTCTGTAGCTGAGACCAGTCGGTAATCGTAAGATTCGTCTTCACGTGGAACCCATACCGGTTGAAGTTGGGCGGGTTCCAATCCGTCCTATCGCATATGGTAGAGGTAAGCGGAAGGTTCTGAGCAACCCTCTGACAGCAGATTCCTGGATTCGATGAAGAGTAGAATTCGTCATCAACCTGCTTACATTGCGGAACGTTCGTGCCATGGTAGCCTAGAGCCATCTCTGTGGTCGCTGCCCAGCACAAGACGCTCCCTTCTTGTTTCTTCGGTGTGATCCACCCCAGTTGCTTCGTGGGATCGACCACAGGCCAGTTGAGAGGCAAACTGATCATCGCAAAAGAGGTACAGGGGTCCACCTTTTCAGGGTTGCCAATTGCTATTCCTGCAGGAGGAGCAGGAGGAGTCGTGTCGGCGGCCAACAAGCTGCCTGCGAGGGCTGGCGAAAGGAGGAGTGCTAGCATGAGAATACTGGCCATTAATTTTTGCATCTTTTTCTCCCTGGGAAGAAGCTCATTCTTTGTCAGTAACTTCTGAAGAGACAGAAATTATGCCAGAAACCTATTCCGTATTAATCCCGTTGCTCCTTCTGCAGGAAGCGATACGCTTACAATTGAGAGATCCAGAAATGGTGTCAGGGTGCATTCAAGGTCCTAGTGCAACAGTTGGTGAAAGGCATGGGCGGGGCTATGCCAGTTCAGGATCTTTCGCGGCCGATCATTGAGCATCACTTGCACCCGCTTGAGGGGATAGAAAAGGTGTCAGGGGATAGAAAAGGTGTCAGGAACCGTTTTTTGCTTTGTGCTGATAACTGTAGAGCGAGCGACGAGATCGTGAGCGCGAAGAAGGTGCCAGCAACCTGTTCCGAATTGAGCCTGTTGCTCGTGCAGCAACCGATTTGTTGATGATCGGGAGCTAGAAGACCGCACTTCTCGGAAGCCTGAGCACCATTCATGGCCGGCTCCTTCGAAAGTCCAGTGAGAGAAACCAATCACACAGCGCACACAAACGGTGACGTGCTAGCAACTGGTAGCCTGTATTAAGCTTGGGAATGAAAACGGTGTCAGGAACCGTTTCTCTCTTTGTGCTGATGTCTGTGGAGAGAGCAATGAGATCGTGAGTACGGAGAAGGTGCCAGGAACCTGTTCCGAATTGATGCCGTTGCTCGTGCAGCAACCGATTTGTTGGTGATCGGGAGGTAGAAGACCGCACTTCTCGGAAGCCTGAGGTGCCATTCATGGCCGGCTCCTTTGAAGATTCAGGGAGAGAAACCAGTCACACAGCACACATTCACTGCGACGTGCAAGCAACTGGTAGCTCGTATTAAACCTGTACGGCATTTTTAGCAATAGGTACGTTTGGGGGGGCCGGACTGGTTGCCATGCTGGTGGCTGGTCTTTCTGGTTCATCTGGTCTGTCTCGTCTATTCGGTCTGTCTGGTCTATCTGGTCGGTCTCGTCTGTCTCGTTTGTTTGGTTTCTCTGGGTCAAGCAACTAAACCAACCAGATAGACCAGACAGACGAAACCAGATTACGGCGTCTTCGCACAGCGGAACCCGGTGCCGAAGCCCTGGAATGATGTTAAATGGGTTTCTCGGTTCGAGGAGCGCAGGCTATTCCGACTGCTGCCCCAGGAGCCGCCACGAATCACTTTGTACAAGCCCATTGGCGGTCCTGTCGGGTTCTGTGAGGGACTGGCCTTGTAATAATCCTTGTCATACCAATCGCCGACCCATTCCCAGACATTCCCGGCCATGTCATAGATACCATAGGGACTCTTGCCCTCTTCGAAGAATCCCACCGGTGTCACTACTGCATGGTTATTCCAGACTTCTTTCCCTGAGTTCGCGTGTAGCCCTGTCGGAGGCTCATTTCCCCAGGGATAGGTCCGGCCATCTGTCCCCCGGGCCGCTTTCTCCCATTCCGCCTCGGTCGGCAGACGCTTGCCGGCCCATTTGCAGTAGGCCTCCGCATCAACCCAATTCACATTGGCGACTGGGCGATTCTGGTTCTGGGGTCTGTTCATGAGACTCCACTCCGGTGGTACGTCATGGTGCGTGTTTTCCAAGAACCTCGCATATTGCGCCACCGACAGTAGGTGCATATCCATGAAAAAGGCATCCACATAGACTTTGTGCACCGGTTGTTCGTCGGCATCTCCTGTCGCACTCCCCATCGTGAACTCCCCCGCTGGCACCAGTGCCATCGACCAATTTTTCTGCGGGGCCGACGCCGGCTTCTCATGACTCTGTGTGTGTCGCTGCTGAAGTTTCACTAGCACCTGTTGGTAGAAGATCTGTTGCTCGTCATCAAGCCCCAGCTTGTTCGCAATGTCCAGGGTGTCCTTGGCCTCGGCGATCTTCTTGGGTGGGGTGTTCGGTTCGTTGATGGCCAGCTTTCCTTCGCTCAGCAAGCGCCAGATTTTGGCTTTTAGCATCCGTTGTCTGGCTAACCCGGCCACCGAAGATTTCGTATCCAGCTCCAACGATGTCGCGTAATGTTCTTCCGCACTGGCCCAGGCTTTCAGGCCTCGGCAGGCATCGCCGAGATAGAAGTGCGCCAGGGCATTCGCCGGGTATTCTTGCAGGCCGGTTTCATAGGCTGCGCGCGCCTCCTGGTACTTGTTTTGTTTCAGGAACTCGTAGCCTATGGCAAATTTCTTGGTACGCGCATCACCGGGTACTGCGGCCATCGTCAGATCAGTACCGAGACCCAGCATCAGCATCGCGACGAATACGAGGTGCTTTTTCATTCACCACCTCCGCATTTGGCAGAAGAGACGATTACAGTCCGAAAGAAGTGCTGAGTGCTGAGTTGTGAGTTAATTCCGGGCAACGCAGAACCTATTAACTCAGAATTTAGAACGTCTTTGCCCATCTCGCCCTTTCCGTCCGCCTCACCCACTACTCAGCACTCAGCACTTCTTTAGCCGTCTCGCTCAGCTAGGAAGGAGGGAGCCGCAGCTCTGGGTAGGACAGAGCCGGGGCTCCCATGGCGTTGACGCTCAGTCAACCAGAAGGCTCCCAACCAGAGGAGGATGGTCTGGTTGGTATGCCCAGGATTTATGTCGCCATTGAGTTCTCACGAAGAGCCCAATAATGACTGATGGTTGACTGCTCATCTCGCCTCATAGGTTCAAATGGCTCTGATGACTCTTTCGAATGTTCTGTGCCGGTTTTCGCCTGGTGCCCTTCTGACGAGACATACAGCAATCGTTGTGCCAGTAGCCTACATAGACGGGTTTGAGAAATTTCTCGTCATTGCGTTGAAAATTACCGGGTTTTCATGATGACGAATGGATATGCTCAGGCGCAGGAGATGACTGGCATATCTGATCTGAATCTGTTTTGATTAATAGGAGAATCCGATTTGATTCAGATGCGCTTGCGGCGGGGAGCGGATTCATGAATAATCGTAACGACTCAGGTGTTCAGGCTGAAGGCTGAAGTGTGAAGACTATAAAAAATGCTTTCGCAAAACACGAATCACGTCATTCAATACCTTCTCAGTTCATACGACTTTGGGTTCAAGCAGAGATGAGTCCTTGTTGCGCAAGAAGTCCAACCCCCAAAATCCTTCAGCCTATCGACCTGAGTAGTTACGAATAATCTTGATTCAGAAACGAGGGAAGATGGATTGTGTGTTGGTACGGCATGGTATTGCGGTGGAGCGAGAAGAATGGGAAGGGTCCGAAGCGGATCGTCCTTTGACTGAGCGCGGGGCGAAGCGCGTGGCGCAGATGGCGGCTGGGTTCCGCCGGCTCGATGTGCAGCCGACTCATGTCTTGTCGAGTCCCTTGATTCGGGCGATCGAGACGGCGACGATTGTGCACCGCTCGCTGCGAGTTCGCGCTGAGGTGCAGATCGTCGATGCACTCTTGCCGGATGCGCCGCCCAATCGGCTCTTGTCGATTCTGCACGATCTTCCGCCGGAGTCCTGTGTGCTCTGTATCGGTCACGAGCCGCAGCTGGGCATGGCAGCCAGTGTCTTCCTATCCGGACGAGCCTCTGCATCATTCCCCCTGAAGAAAGCCGGGGCTTGCCTGATTGAACTGTCGATTCCGCCGAAGCCAGGTCAAGGTGTTCTGCGTTGGTGGTTGACGCCGAGTCAGCTAAGGGCGATCGGGAAACTGGGTGTGGAAGGTTGATCTGGTTTGTTTTGTTTATCAGTTGATTTGGTAGTTTCGTTCAACCAAAAGCCAGACAAACGAGACAACCAAACAAACCAAATAACAATCTTCTTATGTCGGCTGGATCAGGTGGTCGGACGGTAGCGCCGGGCTGCGCAAGTTGGTGGCGAGTAGCGGCTGAATCTTGCTGCGCAGTGCGTCCTGGATCTCATCCGGCGACTGTCTGGCATCGATCACTTCGAAATGAAATTCTTCTGCCATTTTGTCGAATTCCTCGATCAGGAGCGATTGATATTTTTTAAAGCTGTCGTAGAGATCGCTGCCGAGACGAAGATCCATTCCTGATTCCCAGAAGTTCATTCCTTTGGTTTCGATGACGCGCAGCACGAGTGTTTCGACGTCGATACGCATGTAGCAGACGAGATCCGGCACTAAGGCGAAGCCGAAGACGTCTCTCGCCCACTGGCGGTTCCCGCTGCGCACAAAATCGCGTGCGAGGGCCGTATAGATGTACCGGTCGGCCAGGACGATGAAGCCTGAACGAAGCGCGGGGATAATCTCGTGCTCTAAGCGATCGGCAAAGTCGGTGGCGTACAGCAGGCTGAATGACCATCGGTCGAGAATGTTGCCTTCTTTGGCCATTTCGATCGTTTTTGACATGAGATTGGAACGGGTCCAGCCGGTCGTGATCACGCCATAGCCCTGCACCTCCAGCCATTCCTGCAACATCTCGATGTGCGTGGAGCGGCCGACACCGTCGGTGCCTTCGATGGCGATGAGCTTCCCTTTGAGGTCACTCGGATTTAGGTAGATCAAACCGTCGCCAAAATACCGTGCGTCGACCATGGGTGCCCCGTCTTGGTTTGTAGTCCTTGAGCGCCTCTCCCACGAGCCGGCGCATGTTGTTCTGCTGGGCTTCGATGTCTTTCGTCGCATCCATCGTGATGAGCTGAAACTCATCGACGATCTTCTCGTATTGAGCCAGGATGCTCGATTGGAAGAGGCGGAAGCTTTCGGTAACGTCCGGGTTCAGGTTCATGTCCATGCCGGCTTCGTAGTACTTGAATTGTCCACGCGTGCCTCCGAGGAGCCGCGAGATGGCTGACTCGATCGGTATCTTGAAGTAGAAGGCCATGTCGGGTGTAATGGCGAAGCTATAGAGCTTGCGAATCCATTCAGGCGAAACGCCGCGGACGACGTCACGCGCGAAGGCCGTGTACATGTAGCGGTCGGCCAAGACGATCATGCCGGCTTTGAGCGGAGGTAAAATGTCATGATAGAACCGGCTGGCAAAGTCGGTCGCATGCAACAAGCTGAACGTCGTCGGGGTCAGGCTTTTGTTTTTCTTTCCCCGTTTGGTTGTGTCTTTGACCAGTTCCGAGGAGTTCCACTCCGTGAAAAAGACTCGATGACCCTTCGACTCCAGCCACTTGTGCAGCAACAGCAATTGCGTGCTCTTGCCGGACCCGTCGATGCCCTCGACGATGATGAGTTTCCCTGGATAGGGGTGGGGAGTGATGGATGGAGGGGGCTGGTTGCTCATGCGGCATCGTCCTGCAAGATGACGGAAAACTTCACGCGGCGGCGGAACACGCGTTCAAAGAGATCTGCCCGGCCTGTGGCGGCCCAGGTTTCCAACTCCGCATCGCCTGTGACACGAACGATGATGGTGACCGTGGCGCCGAGCCGCACATCAAGGGTGCGGACGACCGAAAAATGCGTTCGATCCAGGCCATCGGCGATCCGAAGCAGCGCGGACAGGATCCGCACGATTCGTTTGTATTTGGGTGAGAGGGTGTCGAATTCCTCGTGTTTCCGTTGCGGGATTGCGCGCCGGTGGTAGCGGGCCACATTCGCGACGACTTGAATCTCCTCGCCGGATAATCCACCCAGGCCGCTATTCGTGATGAGATAGTAGGCATGCTTGTGATGCTGTTGTTCGTTGATGAGGTAGCCGACATCGTGCAGAATCGCGGCGTATTCAAGCCAGTTCCGCTCGGTGGGTCCCAGACGATGGAGGCGTGCCGTCTGGTCGAAGAGGCGCAGGGCCAGGCTGGCGACATGAAGGCTATGGGTTTCCGGGGCGTGACAGCGACGGGCCAGCGCCATGACGTTGCGCCGGCGCAAATCGGGAATTTCCGCTTCCGTTTTAAGCCGTTCACGGTGGCGATGGACAAAGTCGTAGATCATGCCTTCCCGAATGGCCTTATCGCAAAGGGTCAGTTCATCTCGCTCCGAGATCTCCATTAGACGCCGAAGGACCAACGTGGCAGGAAACAGGGTATCGACGCGTTTGGGATCTAGTCCGGGGATCGCCAGCCTGGCTCTAATGGTAGATTGACGGAGATCCTGCTCGATTTCTTTGACGTCCTTCAGTGAAACCGTGGCGAGATTGATTTGCGGGAGCGGGCGATTCGTTCGGCGCAGATGAATGACTTCTGCCAAGTTCGCCGCCATGCCGGAGGTGGCGATCAGGGAATCGAATCGTTTGGTCTTGAATGAATCGAGGGCGCCCTGTAACTGGGTCGTCACCGTGTCTTCGAGTAAGCGGAGCATTCTTTTAGAAGGTGGCGTGCGTTTGAGGAATTCATCCGCCAGTCTGATGGCGCCCAGCTTCAGGCTCTTTGAGTGGATGAGCTGGTCGCGGTTCCCGACCATCAGTTCAACCGACCCACCGCCGACATCCACTGAGAGCACCGGCTGTTCTGTCATGGGCACGTTGTTTTTGACGCCCAGGAAAATCAGCCTGGCTTCTTCGGTGCCGCTGATGACGCGGACGGCCAGCCCTGCGTGTTTGGCCACGAGATCAACAAAATCCCCTCCATTTTTTGCCTCGCGCACAGCGCTGGTGGCGACAGCGATGATGCGATCGTAGCCCTTGTTCCTAGCCAGGGTGACGAGGTTGCGAATGACGTCGAGTCCACGTGCGATTGCCTCATCGGAGAGGCGGTGCGTCGTAAAGGCGCCGTTCCCGAGCCTCGTCATGTCTTTGAAGCGATCGAGAATCTTGTAGCCTGCGTCCGGCTGGATTTCAGCCAGCACCATATGGATTGAGTTTGTTCCGATGTCGATGACGGCAATCTTTGCCATAAATTAATTATTATATTTCAGTTACTTATAATTTATACTTCAACTGATGTATGCGATTTATTGCCGGATTATTTTCTCTCGTGCCGCGTGAGAATAGACCACACTGAACTGTGGGGCATGTCGTGGTCGGATGATGGTACAACAGCGGAAAACCATAATGAAAGAACCGTGATCTGTCAAGCTCTGCCGAGTTAATTCTTATATATTTAACCCACATTATTCATGAACGTTTCAGCTGCAATTGCCGATGCCTGATTCAAACGAGACGGACGAGACTAGCGGGAAAAGCGCGATGAGAGGGTCTCTCTGGTTCATCTGGTCTATCTGGTTCGACCAAGCGAACGAGAGAAACTAGAAAAACAAGAGAGACCAGCCAGTCTTCACGTTTCCCGCGCACCACTTTGCCACCTCGTGACGAACCGTCATGAATAATGCTGACCTAGGAGGCTGCTCTCTTACAGGCAGTCGTGGTACTCTCGCCTAGCAGGGTGCTGAAAAAGTCCGCCAGCGTTATTGGAAGGTTACGGCTCAGGTTGAGTCTGAGAAAAAAAAGAGTCTGATCTTCGCTCAACCTTAACCTCGACCTCAACCTATTTGCTCGCTGCGGCTTTGCTTGGGACAAGGCGCGTCTCGGCGCGCCAGGGTTGGGTGGGTGAGAAGTCTGGACTTTTTGAGCATCCTGCGAGACTGTTGCCCACAGAATTTTTTCGCAGCCTGCTATGTCTGATCGTCCGTCGTCCATGGCTGTTGTGGTGACCGGTGCTTCGACCGGCATTGGTGAGGCTTGCGCACTCGATTTCGCCGTTCGTGGGATGACAGTGTTTGCCGGTGTTCGTAACCCTCAGGCAGGTGAGGCGCTTGCCGCAAGGGGTGGTCCATCGCTTATTCCCATCATGCTCGATGTCACCGATGAGCGGTCGATTATGAGATCCACCGAAATGGTGCAACGGGTTGTAGGCGAGGGTGGTCTTGGGGGGCTTGTCAATAATGCCGGGATCGTTATCGGGAGTCCCCTCGAAGTGATTCCGTTATCCCAACTGCGGAAACAGCTTGAGGTCAACGTGATTGGGCAGATCGCTGTCACGCAGGCGTTCCTCCCGTTGCTGCGCCGAGGCCGAGGTCGAATCGTGAACATGGGATCGATTGCCGGACGAGGGACTATTCCGCTCTTGGGGCCCTATTCTGCATCGAAATTTGCTTTGGAGGCCCTGACAGATGCGTTGAGAATGGAACTGCGACCCTGGGGGATTCAGGTGTCGATTATTGAGCCGGGGGCGATCGCGACGCCACTTTGGGAGAAATCAGCCAAGGGGGCAAGGGACATTGAATCGTCTGTCAGCGAAGAGGCCAAGGATCTCTATGGCGAGGCTGTGATCCGAATTCGTGAAGCGATTGCACAGGCGGCTCAGCGAGCGATTCCACCGGGTGCGGTGGTTCGAGCTGTATACCATGCATTAACGGCCGTTCACCCTCGCACCCGCTATCTCGTAGGCACGGATGCTAAGTTGCGTGCTTGGATGGTGAAGTGGTTACCGGATCGAGTTCAGGACAAGTTGCTGGGATGGGCGTTGAACTATCCGCGCGAGGGCTAGGAAGCCGTTGTTTCGTTTGTCTTGTTTATTTGGTTGAACGAGACTAACCAGATAAACCAAATCAACCAAACAAACCAGAGCAACCAGATCAACCAACTAGGTCGGGGTTGAGCCGATTTATCGGTTTGATTGAGAGGGCTTTGATTTCGTTGTAGATGATCGTGCGTCCTACCTGGCGAAGGCGCGAGAAGACTCCTTCCACAATTACCTGGTCGCCTTCTCGAACTTCGATTTGACCGAGGCTGATGACTTTCAGCGTGCCGGCCTGATCCTTCAAGAGAAACCCATAGGCCGGCTGGCCTTGCCGATTCGTCGCAAGTTGGACGTTGGTGACCTGGCCGGTTACCACCACTTCTTGGCGATCGTATTGCTCAGGGTGTGTGAGGAGTTCGGTAATTTCCAGAAGACCGGATGCCTGCGCAAGCAACGGTACCAGGCTGAAGGCGAGAAGGGGGAGTAGAAGAGTCAGGAAGCGTGCCACTCGGTTATGCTGAAGCTGTGGATGGAAGTGTGACTGTCTGGCCATGATATGAAGACATTATACTTTACCCATGGAAAAGTGCAATGAAAGGGCATTAGCCGGATGCGGGCTACCACTTATCGGAGGATCTTCCGCTCGCATCTTCTCCCCTCATATTATTGAGTATCTGAGCCTGCATCTCGCTCAATTCCATTACTGGATGCTCAGCAGCGGTTTCAAGCGCTTCCACCGCAATCTTGGGTGTGGCTGCGGTCCGCTTGAGTAAGTCGTCATCAATTGCCTCGGGAGAGCGGTCCATGTCGTTGAGGATGGTAATGAGCCGTTGCAGCCCAAACAAGTTTCTGGTGATTTCTGAGTGCATGGCATTGGAGCTGGCTCCGAAGACGAGCGAGGTCCAGAACTTCACTTCGATCTCCTCCGGCAGACTGCCCCAGACCATGGCGGTCAGTTTGTCGATGAGCGCGGATTCTGTTTTTTCCAACCCATCATAGGTCGAGAGCGAACGTTCGATGGGCTGCGTTGCGAGCACCACGAAGGTTTCCTTCCATAAATCCACTGGGGACGTCGTGGCTGCCCCGTCGCTTTGTAACCTGGACTGGAGGGCTTGCAGATACTGCGTGAGGTACTTCACTTTTCGAGCGGCGAGACTGCCGGCGGGGATGCCCCATACATGTGCA
Source organism: Nitrospirota bacterium (assembly GCA_963701855.1). GTDB lineage: Bacteria > Nitrospirota > Nitrospiria > Nitrospirales > Nitrospiraceae > Palsa-1315. Next base: position 43,214 of record CAVPBK010000009.1, on the reverse strand, counting down.
ATTTCGTGATCTTGCAGGGGCGCTGATATCGCGCTCTGTCGCTCGCGTTCCGCCAGGATGCGCCGTGTACGATATTTTTCTGCCATGCGGAGTTGGGTTTGGAACTCGATACTGAGTCGTTGTTGCTGATAATCCTCAGCTGTGATCTCATCGGTGTCCCAACGCTGCTCCAGCAGGCGAATTGCCGGTCTGGGCAATACTGTTCTCGCGGATGCATGCAGGGCATCGAGCGTCTCGGCGGAGACGAAGAAACGGTCGGCCAGGAGGGTGCGGGCACGGTCGGCGAAACCCTCACGGAGCTGCGCGAGACTCCGAAGACTCTCGCCTTGCAGCCACGTCCGTTCCCGTTTGAGCCGTACCTGCCGTCGGTATTGGTCACGCCGGTCTGTGACCACCTTAATTGATTCCTTGGTCATGGTGATGTTGGTGGGTTTGCTTCCGGCAACGCAACGGGGATCCGGTCGGTCTGCCACGATATATAAAATTTCTTCGTCCGTGATGTCGAAGTACTGGAGTAGGATCAGTCGAAGCATAATCCGCCCTTGTATGGGCATGGCATCGATGACGGATCGGATTGTTTCAACGGTCAGTGGCGATGTCGGTGAGGCTATTGTGGTCATTGGGTGCAGGAACCTGTCCGATATTGACTGAGCTACTGCGGCGGAACGATCTGCGACTATCTGCGTCGTGCTCGGCTCGAATAATGCCTCGGCATATTCTAGCGAATACACCTCCGGTTTTTCCAGGCCTTGCGCCGCTCATCTGGCCGCAACTACTTTCGACTCGTCACGAACGACAATGTCGGGCAGGATACTAATGTTTTCTATGCATTGCCGGAATGCTGCGACTCAAGGTAGATGGCGACATATTCTCTAATCTCTTGAATGGTTCCGCTGACAAACAGGTCTCGTGGGATTTCCACGCGAGTGAGAGTGGCTGGGTCCACCCCGCGTTCAATTGCATAGTCTTCGTCAATGTACAGGCTCACCGACCCGTCTGGAAAACGAACCGCGTAGAGCGCATTGTTGTCAGCCATTGGATATGTCGAAACGCTTCTAGCAGGATGCTGAAAACGTTTATTTGGTTTCTTTGGTTTGTCTCGTTATTTGGTTGGACCAGACTAACCGGATAGACCAAATAGACCTAACAAACCAAATGAACCAGATCAGCCGCCGAGCGTGTCGAGCGTTTCCTTGAGGCTCTTGCGAATGCAGGTAAAAATCGGCGTGTCGCGCAAGGTATAGCGGGAGCCTTCAGTTTCGCGGAGCGCCATTACGAGATCCAGGAAGTCTTCCGGTTTATCGCTCTCAAATGCCACCACCCACTCCTGATCATCCAACCCGAAAGAATAGGTCGTATTCAGTTTCACCGACGGGAAGCGATGGCCGACTTCAATGTGCTCGTCCATCATGCCCTGCCGTGCCGCTTTTGTGAGCAGGAACCACTCGCGCGTCTTGAGGAACGGGTAGACGAAAATATATTTGCCTTTGCCTGGCACGACGGTCAGCCGCTTGCTCTCTTGATTTTCGTGCGTGTGATTATCCACGTAGACGGACCGCTTGGTGATCGCGAGATAGGAGTAGGGTGTGGTCAGGTACTGCCCCAAGCCCGAAGCCAAGATCTTTGTAGTCATGTCCTGGAATAGTTCCAGTTCGTAGCTGATCCGCCACAGCATGATGTCGCAATCGCCCCTGATGCCGACCGAGGAGTAGGCCACCACGAGCACCTTGCCGGTATACTCCTCGACCGCACGGATGAACTCCTGCTTCCCTTTGGTGCGTTCACTCTCGGGGAGGCGCCGCCAGGCCGGGTCGATTTTGTAGAAGACGAAGTTCACATATTGACGTCTCGGTGTTTGAGGCGCTGGGGTTTGTTCAGGGGTCGACATCGAAACTCCTCCGTATATCTTCTTTGAAGATGCGTGCTAGCGACAACTATTGGGGAATACTTCCGCTGCAGGTGCCGTGTAGGGCTCCCTTGTTTCACGAGGAACGCGTTTTCACGACGGCGTTCGTAAATAATTCTGGCTCAGCGCGGCTCGATTTTTTATCACTACACCGTTGCTCTTGTCAACGGGCGGTGGAAGGTTGGGCCGTTCGTTGACATGAGAAGAGTGTTCTGATAGTGGCATGTTCATGTGGGCTCTACAGAGCCATCGGCACGCCGCCCAGAGGCTCCGGCCGACGGGTAGGCTGACGTATATGTTGCTGTGCGTGGGCACTGTTGCGTTGAGTGGCCTCCTTCATGTGCCTGCATATGCTATTGACGTGCATCCTACCGCGCAGCAGATTCAGACTGCACTCGATCAGGGTAAAGAAGCGGCGCAGAACGGGATGTCTCCGGATAGTTTTTATGTGCAGTTTGGAGTGGCAGACGAGGTCCAGCCTAAGGGATTTTTGATCACAAAAATACGAGCCCTATCGGTGATGGCCGCGCATATGGCACTGCGGGGACTACAGCCGAGCGAGGCAGATGTGACGCAAGTGCTGGAAGGCAACACGATGCTTATCAGCGCGGTTATCTTCGGTAATACGCCAACTTTTGCGGTAGACAGTTATATGGTGCTCAATCAGGAGGGGAAGACGGTCAAGCCTGTGATAGTGCGATTTGATGCGCAAGCCAATCGCAGTGTCGTTTGGCCGAAGAGTCCTCGGTTTAAGGCGAAGGTCGTGGCGTCGTTCAACTATGCCGACTTCGATCTGAAGGCCAAAACCTTGATTGCTGTGTATCCGGGGACTGGAGGAGAGTCGAACTTTTCTATAGATTTTAGCGAGATTCAATAACAAAAGAAGATCGTTATTTGGTTTGTCTTATTCATTTGGTTATTTGGTTTCACCGGGTCGAGCAACCAAACAAACCAGATGAACCAGACAAACCAGATAAACGAGGCAGACCATATGAACCAACTCGACGCAGAAATCATCGCTATCGGTGCCGAACTGCTGATCGGGGGCCGATCCGACTCCAATTCTCTCTTCCTCGCTGATGAACTCGGAAAATTTGGAATCGCCGTTCGATTCAAATCGGTCGTTGGCGATGAACGGCAGGACATCGTTACGGTTATTCACACAGCCGTAAAGCGATCTCATGTGATCGTCATGACCGGCGGACTCGGCCCCACCGTAGACGATTGCACGAGAGAGGCGGTGGCGCACGCTACTGGACACCGGCTCAGTCGTCGCAAGGAAGCATTGGAGGGAATGACGGCTCGACTCGCGCAATGGGGCCGCATACCGAACCCCGCGCAACTGCGTCAGGCTCTGATTCCATCCGGCGCCGCTGTATTAAAGAATCCAGTCGGTTCTGCGCCGGGGTTCTGCCTAACATGGAAGAAGGCACTGATTATTTGTTTGCCCGGCGTGCCGCGAGAAATGGAAGAGATGATGCGGCAGGAGGTTGTGCCATTTCTGCGCGCAGCAAGCGAATTGTCAGGCCGGTCTTCCCGAGCGCCGATCATCCGTCAAGTGTTTCATACGTTCGGCTTGGCGGAGGCGGACGTTGATGCCAAGCTCAAAGGGATCATTCCGAAGGGAGTGCCGATTGACCTGGGGCTGCTCGCATCGCCCATGGGGGTGCTGGTTTCACTGACGACGAAGGGGAATCAATCTGCCACGGAGAAGAATCGTGATCTGCTTCAAAGGGTGGCGAGCGATGTTCGCTCACGACTCGGCGATTGGCTCTTTGCCGAGGGTCGAGACACGATGGAAGCAGTCGTTGGGCGTGAACTTGCCACACGAGGGCTCATGGTGGCGGTCGCAGAATCTTGCACCGGGGGATTGATTGGCCATCGGCTCACGCAGGTGGCTGGCTCATCTGCCTATGTGGATCGTGGCGCTGTCTGCTACAGCAATCGGGCGAAAACGGAGATGCTGGGTGTGCCGGCGAAACTGATTGCCCGACATGGCGCAGTGAGTCAAGAGGTCGCAGCGGCGATGGCTTGCGGCATTCGTGAGCGCGCCAACGTGTCGGTGGGACTCAGCGTTACGGGCATTGCCGGGCCGGGAGGCGGGACCGAGATCAAGCCGGTCGGGCTGGTCTATGTCGGGTTGGATGATGGGACTGGCCCGCCGATCGCACGGGAATTCCGGTTTCACGGCGACCGGAATGTCATTAAACAGCGGTCGTCACAAGCTGCATTGGACGTTCTTCGCCGCTGGCTGTTCGATAAGGCCTAGCCCGCATTGTTCATGAACATTTCTGCTGCAATCGCCGATCCGCTGCTACGACGAGCCTTCGGCCGACGGGCTCGCCCCTCAGACCCTCACCGTACTGTTGGGGACTGGCGCCCTTCTTTTTGGCGCCTGTCCCCGTTTTGGGAGCGGGACAGGCACCGCCGAAGACGGCAGTGCCAGTCCCCTAATCTCCGCGCGCCGGTCTCGCGACGAACCGTCTTGAATAATGCGGGCTTGAAGTGATCCGGGCCTTCCTTGCCGTTGAACTGTCTCATGCATTGCAAGCTGAACTAGCCCTTGTCCAACAGGAGTTGAAGCATACAATTGAGCCGGAGATGAAGCGGGACATGCGCATCTCGTGGGCGCGGCCAGCATCGATTCATCTGACGCTCAAGTTTCTTGGCGATATGGATGAACAGGTCATTGATCCGCTACGCGCTACGTTTGATCAGGCGATCGGAAGCCAGACAGCTGTGAATGTGCCGCTTGAACGACTCGGGGTTTTTCCTCGTCCGCATAGTCCGCGCGTGCTGTGGATGGGGCCGTCGGAGCATTGGGAGCGAGGAGCAGAGGCGAAGCGAATCTCGGAGATCCATGGTGCAATCGAACAGGCTTGTGAAGGCCTAGGCTTTCTCCGCGAAGCGAAACCGTTCAGTCCACATTTGACCTTGGCGAGGATTAAGATGGGAGAGCGGCACGTTGGCGTCGCCTTGGCCAAGGTCGGAGTGCTGAACCGGCTGGTTTCATTGGGCTCGTTGGCGGTGGACTCGGTTGTGCTGATGAAGAGTGAATTGAAGCCGACCGGTTCGGTCTATACGAAGCTGTGGGAGGTGCGACTGAGAACAGCCTAGATAGAAAGGGTGGAATGACATCCGTGCCGATCCCTTGCTCCCAGAGCGCGCACGATCAGAATGTGTTTGCTCGATAAGGGTCTTAGAAGGTTCTTTGAGGATGATGACTGGCGCATGCAGGGTGCCGGCGGCGCACAGTGACAAAATAGCACGGATTCTGGCACGCCTGAATGAGGCGCTGATAGGGCAGGGTATGGGCCCCTGCCAGGGGTACAGGCTTCATCCGTTAAAATGTGAGCTGGTGGGCTTCTGGCCGGTGTCTGTGTTGGAAAACTAGCGGATCATTTTTCGGTTTGAACACGGCACGGCGCACTGATTTGCCCCTTGTGGTTGTATCAGCCGCAAGCAATGTGAGTCAGGCGTAGCCTCTTGGTTCTACTGCTGCGGAGGTTGCTCGCGCATGGTGCGGCAGAAGAGTTCGGTCAGCGTGGGATCGAAGGCGATGCCGGCTTGCTGCTCGATCTGTTGCAGGGCTTCGTCAATGGGGAGGGACGTGCGTCCAGGTTTTTCGGCAGTCAGGTCGTCGAACACTTGGGCGATACCGACAATGCGAGCGAGCAAGGGCGTGAGTTCATCTCGTAAGCCAAATGGATAGCCTGTTCCGTCCCATCGCTCGTGATGGAGGGCGATAATCTGCACGGCATCGGCTGGTAATCCCATCGCTCGGCCCATCCTCGCGCCGAGGTCGGGACGATGTATCTGCTGGTCGGATTCCATGTTGAGGATGTTAATGTCCCCGGTGCTGATCAAATCGAGATCGTGCACGAGTGCGCCGAGCGCGAGCGACTGCTGTTCGGCGAGAGGAAGGCTGAGTCGATTGGCAACCAGCGTCGCATAAAAACTGACGCGACTTCCATGATTGAGCAGATGACGATCCTTGGCTTCTAAGAGGTCGGAGATCAGGGGAACCAAGGGCGACGTCTCATTGTTTTGCGACGCGGAGAGCGATCCCTTGCGGTTCATGGTGGTGTAGTCGTTGATGAGAACTTGCCAAGCTTTGCTGCAGGCTGGTTCCGGATCCCAGAGTGTCGTCGAGTTGATGAGGACCGGACGCAGTTGATCGAGGCGCAGCTTCTTCTGAGCGGTTTGCAAGGAAATGGCCAACAATTCTGAGGCATTGAATGGTTTCAGGAGGAAGCCGGCCGCGCCGTCGCGAATACAGTCCATCGCTGACTGAAGACTGCCATAGGCCGTGACCATGATGACTTCGGTCTCTGCATGCGCGCGCTTGATGTCGTGCAAGAGGTCCGATCCTGAACGATCGGGCAATTTCAAATCCAACGTGACGAGATCAACACCGTGATCATTGAGGATGGCCAGGGCTGCATGAGCATTTTCCGCGGTGAGAATGTGGAAGTCTTGCCTGAGGATCTGTGTGAGTGCTGCGCGCGGGGCGGCTTCATCGTCGACGATCAGGACGGTTGGTTTATGGTCGCTTGTGTTAGGGACGAGAGTCGAAGGCATAGTAGTACTTGTAGCCCTATCCCCTCTGCCGGTCAATGAAATCGCATGAATACACGGGATTACATACGAGGCGCAAGCGATGCGCAGGACAGATGAAGAAGTGCTGAGTGCTGAGTTCTGGGTTCGAAGTTCTAAATACTTCGGCCTTCAGCCGAGCAACCGTCTCCCGCCCCGGCTTTCCCGATCCGCCCCTAACTCAGCACTCAGAACTTCAGTTCCCGCCAGTCTTGCGCAGCTATTCGGTGGGCTAGGTTTCTTTCTCTCAACTTGGGTATAATCGCCCCCGATCGCTCTATCACAAGAGGAGTACCCATGACTGAAAAAGACGACAAGAAGCGTGCATTGGATCTGGCCCTGTCCCAAATTGAGAAGCAGTATGGGAAGGGGGCCATCATGAAGCTAGGGGGGGCCGATGCTCAGATGGATATTCCGGCGATTTCGACGGGATCCCTCGGACTCGATATTGCCCTGGGTGTTGGCGGACTTCCCCGCGGTCGGGTGATCGAAGTCTTTGGTCCCGAGTCCTCGGGCAAGACAACATTGACTCTGCATGCGATTGCGGAAGCACAGAAAGCCGGTGGCACCGCGGCCTTTATTGATGCCGAACATGCGCTGGATTTGGGCTATGCCAAGAAGCTGGGCGTGCAGGTGGATGATCTGTTGGTGTCGCAGCCCGATACTGGTGAACAGGCACTGGAAATTGCCGAGACGCTCGTCCGGAGCGGAGCGATCGATGTGATCGTGGTGGACTCTGTCGCAGCGCTTGTGCCGAGAGCCGAAATCGAAGGTGAAATGGGCGATGCGCATATGGGGCTGCAAGCGCGGCTCATGTCGCAGGCCCTTCGCAAATTGACGGCGGCTATTTCCAAGTCGCAGACGACCCTGATTTTCATTAATCAGATCAGGATGAAGATCGGCGTGATGTTCGGCAACCCGGAGACGACGACCGGCGGCAACGCACTCAAGTTCTATTCGTCCGTGCGGTTGGATATCCGCCGCATTGAGTCGATCAAGGAAGGGCAGGAGGTGACCGGCAGCCGTGTACGTGTGAAGGTGGTGAAGAACAAAATGGCGCCTCCATTCAAGCAGGCGGAGTTCGACATCATGTTCGCGCAGGGTATTTCGAAAACCGGCGAGTTAGTCGATCTCGGGGTCGAAAAGAAAGTAGTGGAGAAGTCCGGGGCCTGGTATTCCTATCAGGGCGAGCGGCTCGGGCAGGGACGCGACGCGGTGCGAGATATTCTTTTGAGTAACCAGCCGTTAGCGCGTGAGATTGAAGGAAAGCTTCGTGATTTGGCCGGTCTGCCTGGACGTACGATTGAGAAGCCCTCTGCTATGCCGGTGAAAGACGAAAAAAAGACTGAGGAGAAACGCGAGGAACGGCGACCGCACAAGGTGGGTGTCTAAACAGGTCTATTTGTTTTGTTTATTTGGTTCATCTGGTTCGTTTCGTTCAACCAAAAAATCCAAACAGACAAGACAAGCCAAACAATGATCTTGCTCAAGGCTAGTGAGTAAGCGAGTCACAATCAAAGCAGCGCCGTCTCCTGATCAGTGGTTGCAACTAGCCATACGCGCGCTGGCCCGTAGCGATCGTACGACGGCGCAGGTCGAACGTTTGCTTGCAGTGAAAGGGGCGCCTCCTGCGCAGATACGAACCGCAGTTCGACGGCTGATAGCGTTGCGATACCTCGACGATGAGGCCTTTGCTACGCGGTGGGCCGATCGGCGACTTGCCCATATGCCGATGGGGCGTGCACGGCTGCAAGATGAACTGCTCGCCACTGGTTGTCCGGACCACATCGTGCAGTCGACGCTGCGGGCTACCTACCGCAAGATGAGCGAACGGGACCTGGCCATGCAGGTGGTCAAGACGGCTGGGCGGGCCAGTTCGATCCAAACGCTTGGCCGACTGGCGAGACTCTTGAACCAGCGAGGATTTAACGAAGACACCATTGAGACAGTGATGGCGCCGCTGCTGCGGGATGGATGTTAGGACGGTATGAAGAACAGCACGCAAGAATTACGACAAGCCTTCATTCGATATTTCGAACAGCATGGCCATCAGGCCGTGCCGAGTTCCGCCTTGATTCCTCAGGCCGATCCCACATTGCTCTTCACTAACGCCGGGATGAACCAATTTAAGCGGGTGTTCCTCGGCGAGGACCAGCGCGCCTATAAGCGGGCGGTTACTGTGCAGAAGTGTCTCCGTGCAGGAGGCAAGCACAACGATCTTGAGAATGTCGGCTATACCAGACGCCACCATACGTTCTTTGAAATGTTGGGGAACTTTTCCTTCGGCGACTACTTCAAGGAAGATGCCATCCGGTTTGGCTGGGAATTTCTGACTCAGACGGTCGGCTTGGCGAAGGATCGGATGTGGGTGACGATCTTCCGCGACGACGATGACGCGGACCAGTTATGGAAGAAGGTCGGAGTTCCTGCCTCTCGGATCGTGCGGTGCGGCGAGAAGGACAACTTCTGGCAGATGGGAGATACCGGACCTTGTGGGCCCTGCTCGGAATTACATTTCGACCAGGGACCGTCGGTGCCGGGCGACGATCGGCCGAACGGCGCGGGCGATCGCGTCATCGAGATCTGGAATCTCGTCTTCATGCAGTTCAATCGGGATGCCGCGGGGACTCTGCATCCCTTACCTAAACCCAGCATCGATACGGGCATGGGATTGGAACGGCTGGCGGCAGTGGCACAAGGCGTTTACAGCAACTATGACAGCGATGTGTTCACGCCGTTGCTGATCGCCGTGGCGGCCAGGGCCGGAGTCCGGTATGGGGAACAAGAGCAGACCGATCGGTCGATGCGCGTGGTGGCGGACCATCTTCGCGCGATCACGTTTTTGATGGCCGATGGCGTGTTGCCGTCGAACGAAGGGCGCGGCTATGTGTTGCGTCGGATTCTGCGCCGGGCTGCGCGTCATGGACGGCTGTTGGGCATTGTCGAGCCCTTCCTTCATGAATTGACGGCGGTGGTCGTGAGCCAGATGAGTCCGGTCTATTCAGAAGTTCGAAGCGCTGCCGCGACGATTGCCGAAGCAACGAGAGGCGAAGAGGAGCGGTTCATTGCCACGCTCGATCAAGGCTTGCCGATCCTGAACGAGATGCTTGCGAATACACGTTCGTCCGGGAGTCAGGTTCTCACGGGCCCTGATGTGTTCAAGCTCTACGATACCTATGGGTTTCCGATGGACTTGATGGGGGAGGCCTGTCGAGAGCAGGGAATGACACTCGATGAGGCGGGGTTCGACCTGGCAATTGAGGAACAAAGGAATCGTGCGCGCAAGACCGGCGGGTTTGAACAGGAAACGGCTCGGCCTGGGGTTGCGGAACTAGCCGGTCGTATTGGGAAGACGAATTTTATCGGCTACGATCGCCTGGAGAGCGAGAGTCTCGTGCAGGCCATTTTAAAAGGCGACCGGTTGGTCAAAGAAGCGGCGGAAGGCGATGAGGTTGAAATAGTTCTGGATGTGACGCCGTTCTATGCAGAAGGCGGTGGGCAGGTCGGCGACCGGGGCGTATTAACGGGCCATGATGGGCAGGTCGAGATCACGGAAACCACGAGGCCGGCGCCGACAGTGATTTTACACAAGGGGACTGTCACGAAAGGGCGGATTCGCGAGGGCGAGCAGCTGCGCATGACCGTCAATGCCACAATACGGCAGGACGCCCAGCGAAACCATACCGCTACCCATTTGCTCCATGCCGCGCTACGCGACATGCTGGGCCCTCACGTAAAACAATATGGCTCGCTCGTCGGGCCGAATCGCTTGCGATTCGACTTTGCCCATTTCAGACCCCTGTCTTCCCGCGATGTGGATGAGATTGAAACGGTCGTGAATTACGAGGTGCGGAAGAATGAGCGGGTCGAGACCGAGGTCATGAGCATTCAAGATGCGGTGGCCAAGGGCGCGCTGGCCTTCTTCGGAGATAAATATGGCGAGCAAGTTCGGGTGGTGACTGTTGAATCCTTCAGTAAAGAACTCTGCGGTGGCACGCACTGTCGGCAGACGGGGGACATCGGTCTGTTTAGAATTGTGTCGGAGACCGGCGTCGCGGCTGGTGTGCGCCGTATCGAAGCTCAGACCGGCAGCGGGGCGCTCGCGCATATGAAGCAATTGGAAACTGATATTCGAGAACTCTCGAGCTTGCTCAAGGTCGGCCAGTCTGATCTGGTGGCTAAAACACGCAAGGTTATGACGCAGCTGAAAGATAAGGAACGTGAGCTGGAAGAGGTGAAATTGAAAATGGCTGGCGGTTCAGCCGCCGAGGCCACGTCGAAAACCATCGCGGGCGTGCAAGTTCATGTGCAGCGGACGGATGGATTAGATGTAAACGGCATGCGGGCGCTGGCCGATCAGTTGCGGGACAAGTTGAAAAGCGGTGTCGTGGCTCTCGGGGCCGCCAACGATGGCAAGGTCTCATTGCTGGTCGTCGTCACGAAGGATCTGATTACCCGGCTGAAAGCGGGCGACCTCATCAAAGAGATGGCGGCGGAAGTCGGCGGCACGGGTGGGGGGCGCCCCGAGATGGCGCAAGCGGGTGGGAAGGAGCCTGCCAAGTTGGATGCCGCGTTGGAAAAGGTCTTTGGACTGGTCGAACGCATGTTGCAGCGGTACACTCATGGAGGGTAAACGAATACTTGCGCTCGATTACGGGACCAAACGGATCGGTGTGGCTCTGAGTGACGAGCTGGGGTGGACTGCCCAACCGCTTGAGACCCTCAATCGGCGCACGTTGGACCGAGACATTGCCCATATTGCGTCGCTCGTCAGGACACATGAGGTAGGGCAAGTCCTGTTAGGTTTCCCCATTCAATTGGATGGCCGCGAAGGTCCGGCGATCCGAGCGATGCGCGAGTTTCAGGCCCGGTTGGAACAGGGAGTGACCGTTCCCGTTATTCTGTGGGATGAACGGTTGACGACGAAAGCGGCGGAAGATCTCCTGATCGCGGCCGATGTCAGCCGGAAAAAGCGGAAGGGTGTGGTTGATCGCATCGCCGCTTCGATTTTGCTCCAGAGTTATCTGGCGAGCCTTGAACCGGCGCCAAAGAGAGAGCCAGAATCATGGTCGGATGAGTATGCGGACGGAGAAACGGTAGGACCACCTCATGAGCCTACGGATCATTCTCGGATGTCTACTGGTCGCAATAGTCGCACTTGGCGTCATCGCATATCAGACGATTCGTTGGGCTGAAGGCCCGGCTATTCCCACGGAAGAGCATCCCCCCTCGAAAGTCGTCGTCATCCCAGACGGCTCGACGTTTCAACAAGTCGCTGAGCTGCTTGAGCGCGAACGATTGATCAAGAGCAGGTTGGCCTTTGTTCTTTTTGGGAAATCACAATCTGCCGACCGGAAAGTTCATGCAGGTGAATATGAGTTGAATCCCGGCATGACCCCGGCGGAGATCCTCTCGATGTTGCGTAGCGGCCACGTGCTGCTCCATTCGTTGACTGTCCCCGAAGGGCTGACCTTCGTCCAAATCGCCGACTTGGCCTCTCAGGATGGCCTCACGGATCGCGCGGAGTTCCTCCGGCTTGCGAAGGATCGGGAGTTTATTGCGTCTCTTGGGGTCAAGGCGGAGACGCTGGAAGGATATCTCTATCCCGACACGTATAAGTTTCCTCGTCCGGTCAAGGCGCGGGAGGTGTTGGTGGCAATGGTCGAGCAGCTACGGCAGGAGGTCGGACCGGATCTCCTGGCTCGGATGCAGGAACTCAAGATGACGATGCACGAAGTGCTGACCCTCGCCTCCGTGATCGAAAAGGAGACAGGGTCGGGCGGTGAGCGTCCGGAGATTTCAGCGGTGTTTCACAACCGGCTGAAGAAGCACATTCCATTACAGAGCGATCCAACCGTCATCTATGGCCTGCCGGCATTCGACGGGAATTTGCATAAGAAAGATCTCTCGAGTCTCAGTCCCTACAATACCTATCGCGTGCAGGGACTCCCGCCTGGACCGATTGCCAGCCCAGGCATTCAAGCTATTCGCGCGGCACTCTATCCGTCCGATTCTCGCTCATTATATTTTGTTTCCCGGAACGATGGAACGCATCAGTTCTCTGCGACGCTGATCGAACACAACAAGGCAGTGGAAAAATATCAGAAGAGGCCCTTTCGTCGAGGATCCCATTCCCAGAACGTCAATTGCCCCCCGAGAGGGAACTCTTGTCCAGAAGGAAGGAATGTCGTGAGTGATGTCTGAATGGAACGTGCCGGGTCTCATAGACCACACAGTGCTTCGGCCTGATGCAACAAAGATTGATGTTCTGCGACTGTGCCAGGAAGCGAAGGAGTTCCGATTCACCGTGATTTTCGTCCCGCCTTGCTATGTGGATGAAGCAGTGGCCGCTGTCGCGGGCACAGCGATTCGAGTCGGCATTCCTATCGGGTTTCCTCTGGGTGCTCACACGACGAAGACCAAAGTCGCCGAAGCCATGGAAGCGGTCGCGCGCGGCGCTCGAGTGCTGGATATGGTGATGAATGTGAGCCGGCTAAAGTCGGGAGATCGTGAGTATGTGCGAAAGGACATTGCTGAAGTGGTGAACGCGACACCGGGCATTGAGCACAAGGTTATACTCGAGACCTGTTACCTGACCCAGCACGAGAAGCATACGGCCTGTCAGTTGGTGGTGGAGGCGGGGGCCGACTACGTGAAGACATCTACCGGTTTCGGCCCTGCCGGTGCGACGGTTGAAGATGTAAGACTGATGAAAGCGGCTGTGGCTGGTCGCGTCAAGGTGAAGGCCTCCGGCGGAATTAGAGACTGGAAGACCATGCTGGCCATGCTGGAGGCCGGTGCGGATCGGATCGGAACCAGCGCGAGTCTCGCAATCATGGCCGAGTGGACCAGCAGGCTGAAGGCTGAAAGCTGAAGGTCGAAGTCCAAATGCCGGGGATCCAAGCTTCGAACGCTTCAGCCTTCATCCGTGAGACCACCTCACCCGTCTAGATTTACTAGCTTGTCCGGCTCCTCGCACGTGTCGCTCGCCACTCCGGCATATCCGATGTGTCTTGCTTCTGCTATAGTGCGCCCATGATTACTCGTATCATTGTGCTGGTGATTGATGGACTCGGCGTCGGGGCTATGCCTGATGCGGAGGAGTACGGTGATGCTGGTTCTAATACCTTGTCGCATCTGGCCGATGCCGTTGGGGGACTCAACCTCCCCACGCTGGAAGCGCTTGGGCTTGGCCACATCGCGGAGATCAAAGGTGTGAGGACGATGGGGCAGCCGGAAGGGTGCTTCGGTCGTCTTGGGTTCTGCTCAAAAGGTGTGGATTCTATAGCCGGTTATTGGGAAATGGCCGGTCATCTGATGGATGTTGCCGGGCCGTTGTATCCCAACGGCTTTCCTCCCGATATGGTTAGAGTTCTTGAACAGGCATTCGGCCGCAAGATCATTGGCAATCGCCGCGCCTTAGGAACGGTCATGCTGAATGAGTGTGCAGCCGAACATCTGTCGTCGGGATCGCTGATCGTTTGGACGGATGGACGGCGAACCTGTCATGTGGCGGTGCATGAGCGCGCGATGCGCCGGGACGAGTTCTTTCAGCGCTGCCGTGACGCGAGAAAATTACTCAAGGATCCCTGGGGAATGTGGCGTGTTTCAGCCCATCCGCTTTTGGGTGATGCCGGTGTGATACGGTTTGCTCCGCAACCCCGTGAGTTTGTACTTGAACCGCCTGGGCCAACCATGTTCGATGTGCTCAATCGTGCCAGCCAGATTCTGATCGGGGTGGGAAAAGTCGGTGATCTCTTCAGCGGTCGTGGGCTCACTCGTTCCGTTCCCGTTGCGCACTGGACCTCATTATTTTCTGAGGTCACAAGGATGTTCAAAACGGTTCCCCGCGGATTGATTTTCGCTGGACTCGATGTACTGGAATCGGATGCAACACAGTCGGCCACAGCCCTCCATGATTTCGATCGACGGCTCCCTGTGTTGCTGGAACAGCTTCGCCCGGGCGACCTGCTCATTCTGACGGGCGATCATGGACGGGATATGACGAAGGCTGACCTGCTGCCGACGCGAGAATATGTCCCTCTTTTGGCCACTGGGCCGAAGCTGGCCCATGGGGTCAATCTCGGCATCAGAGCGTCCGCTGCCGATCTGGGACATACCATTGTGGAGGCGCTGCTAGGGGATCAACTTCCTTTGGGTGAAAGTTTTCTCGATGCTCTTCGCGCAGGGTAGCGCGCAGGATGTATGACGTGAAACGTAAGAAATAAAGGGAGCACGCGAGTCATCGGGATGTCCTACGAAAGTAAACTGAAAGAACTGAACATCGAGTTGCCTCCGCCGCCGCAACCGTTGGCGATCTACGTTCCGGCTGTCCTGGCAGGAGATCTCTTGTTTTTGTCCGGCGTCCTTCCCATGCGAGACGGGCAGTTGGTATTCTCCGGTAAGCTTGGACGTGATCTGACGATCGCGCAGGGGATGGAGGCGGCCAGGCTCGCTCTCCTGAATGCACTGGCGATTGCCAAGCAGGCACTCGGAACGTTGGACCGAGTTACGCGCGTCGTAAAGGTCGTCGGGCATGTAGCGTCGGCGGAAGGTTTTGTGCAGCAGCCCCAAGTCCTCAACGGGGCTTCGGACCTCCTGGTTGAGATCTTTGGAGAGGCTGGTCGTCATGCACGTGTGGCTGTGGGGGCTGCTGAGTTGCCTCGCGGGGCTCCCATCGAAATTGAAGTGATTTTCTCCGTCTCTTGATGGGCCTTTTTCCCCTGCCCTGAACGCTGGCTGGGTGCGCGCTCACCGGATTGACTCTCGAAAAAACCGGTTGCTATAGTTCAGTCGAACCCGTTTATGTGATTTGGCTTGTTTGTCTTATGTATTTGATTGAACCAACCAAATCAACTAAACAAACCAGATGAACCAGACAGATCAAAGAAACCAGATGAGCCAAATCAACCGGATAAACAAAACAAACCAGATGATGAATGCGTTTGTAACCGCCGTGGGTACATTGACATTGTGGGCCAGCCTGAGTATTGCCGTCTTTGCGGCCACTCCTTCCATGCTTGAGTTGCACCCATCAACGGCTGTCGCTGGCGCCACCCTGTCGATCGGCGGGAAAGGGTTCGGCGCATTTCGATCCGTGCAAGTGAATCGCGTGACTGTCGGTGGGTTCCCTGCGTTGATTCAGCGATGGGAGCCTGACCTGATCGAGATAAAGGTTCCCTTCCAGGCTCAATCCGGCCCCGTTGAAATCATGGTTGGAAAGAAGAAGGTGGCTGGTGGGACATTGACGGTCGTGCAACCGACGATTACCGCAGTGACGCCGGCAGAAATCGAACCAGGCCATACCGTGCAGATTACCGGCACACATTTCGGTCCCACAGCCGGCCCGCGAGATCCTAATACGATGTTCGGAGTCAACGACGTGATGATCGGGAGCGTGATCGTCAGGCCACGTCGCTGGAAGGACGACATCATCGAAGTTGAGGTTCCCACGAATGCTGCGTCTGGCGATGTGCTGATTCGATTGGCATCGTCCGATCCCTTGCCGGACGGGTCTTGTTGTGCGCCGGTCCAGTATACAGTGAGCAATGCTGTTCCACTTAAACTGATTCCGAGCATTCGTGTCGATCCCGTGACTGGACCGGTCGGTACAAAGGTAGTCTTCTTCGGCCAGGGCTTTGGCACTGCAAAGGGTGCCGATGACACGGTGACCTTCGGTGGACACCCTGCCACCATCGCCCAGTGGTCCGATAGCGCTATCGTTGTACATCTCCCGATGGATGCGGAGACTGGACCCATTGCTCTGACTATGCAGGGGCAGGAGCGAATGGTCGGGACATTTACGGTTCACGCATCGAAGGTGACTGCAATGATACCTTCTGCCGCCCCCATCGGTACTTTGCTCAGAATCAGCGGGGAACATTTTGGATTCTATTCAGAAAGTGGAGCGACCCCCTACGCTTTTACCGATTTCAATACAGGAGAGAATCGAGTCGATATCGGTGGGGTCCGCGCCATCATCTATCGCTGGCAAGACGATCGCATCGATGTGTGGGTACCCTTCAGTGCGAAAAGCGGATCGGTTGTGATATCTCGAGGCGCGACCAAGCCCAATCCAGACGGTTCTTGCTGTGCGTCGAAGGAGGTCGTAAAAACTGAGGCGGGAGTCTTTACATTGGTCGTGCCGAAGATCGATTCCTATAGCCCGCAATCGGGGGGACTCGATGAATTGATCACGATCAAAGGGTCGGGGTTCGGCACGTTCTTGAAAACAGCCGAGCATGCCTATTTAGGCCTCAACCAGAAGGCTTACAAGCGGCGAGACGATATCGAGCTGGACGAGAACGTCTCGCGTACGGAGGTGCTGTTCAGCAACGTCGCGGCGCAGGTGATGTCCTGGACGGACACGGAGATTGTCGTGCGAGTGCCCCACCGGAATCTCTATGGTGTGGGGAAGCGCAATGAGTTCTTCAACGATCTTGCGACTGGACCGCTGATTGTGCGGCGCGGCTCCTGGGATGTGCAGCCCGACGAAACGTGTTGTACTCCGAAGAAGTGGCTGACGTTGGACGTGGGTACCTTCACCATTCTGGCCAAGGGCATGCCCGACCCAGGCTACTTCAATAACAATCGCCCTGACGCCGACACCAACCAGTGAGATACGGATTGCCAGGATCATGGTGGAGGCTCCCTCTGTCTTGGACTGGATGCCTCACGCTCGTGGTGTTGGTGACGCTGTTGCGCGCGTCTCCCTCGTGGACTGCTGATTCTTCTCTGACGGTCACCTCTCAAGTGAGCCATACCGAAGCCATCCTGATGGGGCTGTATTTTCGTACGCCTCAGCTGGGTTGGGCAGTCGGCTCTGGCGGTATCATTCTGAAGACGGCCGATGGCGGGGAAAAGTGGAAGAAGGTCGCCAGCGGGACTGCGGCGAGCCTCTCAGCCGTCTTCTTTTTCGATGAGAAGCAGGGCTGGGTTGTCGGAACCAATGGGACGATTCGTCGAAGTCAGGACGGGGGGAATACCTGGCAGCAGCAACCCGTCGATACGCAAGTACCATTCTATGGCCTTTCGTTTGTGTCGGCCAGTGAAGGGTGGGTGGTTGGCGGCAACGGAACCATTTTACATACCAAGGACGGCGGAACTCATTGGGTTGAGCAACCAAGCAAGATAAGTGCGGCCCTCTATGGCGTGCAATTTCTCACCGCACAGCATGGGACGGTGGTGGGGGCGGTGGGGACTGTCTTAATGACGGACAATGGCGGGATCACCTGGACACCGCAAGAAACACAGGGGGCTGTCACGCTGTTCGACGTGTACTTTTCCGATGTGTCGACGGGGTGGGTTGTTGGAAACGCCGGAGCCATTTTCCAAACGACCGATGGCGGCCATCAATGGATTGACCGCACGTTACCCTGCTCCAGTACCTGCACGAAGCTCACCGACTTTTTGCGTGTACGCTTTACCGACCCTCAGACCGGATGGATTGTGGGGGAACGGGGCATGGCCTATCGGACGACCGATGGTGGATTTACCTGGATAGAGCAGGGGACGATTGCGAAGGTCTCGCTGTTTGGCCTCTCGTTTCCTGATGGAATACAGGGCTGGGCCAGTGGAGAAAACGGCACGATCGTTCATTTGAAGACTGGCCGCTGACAGCCGGTCCTATCCCATCTCATCGAGCCTTGATTGGAGAATGCTGAGTGCGGCGATGGCTGCGGTCTCGGCCCGCAGGATTCTAGGTCCAAGGGTGAGCGGAAGGAAACCTTGCTTCTGGGCCTGGCGCTGTTCCTCCGGCGCCCACCCCCCTTCCGGCCCTATCAATAAGACAATCGGAAGTTGAGGGTTTGACGGCAACGGTATGGTTGCAAGGGACGGGGCGCTGGAGCGTTCCACGAGCATGCCTTTCAGAGGTGCTGAGGCATATTGTCGGCAGATCCCTGCTAGGTCCACCGGGTCTGCGATAGTGGGGATGGTCCATCGTTCCGATTGTTGTGACGCGTCCCGCGCAATGCGTTCCCACCTGGAGCGTTGGTGTTCCAGGCGCTCAGGATTGGGCTTGATGACACTGTGTGCGCTGTGAGTGGGGATGATGGTTGCAACTCCAAGTTCTGTGGCCTTTTGAATAACCCAATCCATCTTGTCGCCTTTGATCAACGCCTGTCCGAGCACAATCGGTGAGGTTTTGCGCGCCGGCTCAGTTTGCCGATCGATAATTTGGCTGTCGATAGCCTGTGAGGTTATGTGGGTCACTTCCACGCGATAGCGGGTTCCATCTCCGTCGTTCAGGACGAGGGAGTCGCCCGGGTGTAAGCGGAGACTATCGCGAAGATGATGGAGTAGGTCGCCGGCGATGCGAATCGTAGGAGGAGTGATGGCGTCAGGGTCGACGAAGAAAGTGGACATAATGCGGGTGTCTAGCAGCATGCTGAAAAAGTCTGCCCGCGTCGTTCTCGCATCACTCAGAAGCTCAACGTACCGAAGCGTACGCCTCGCCTCTTCGCTTGCTGCGGCCTTGCTGTACAGACTTTTTGAGCATCCTGCGTGAGTGTTCTTTTCTTGCCCCAGACGTACAGATTATCGAAGTCTTGCTATGTCGAATGGTTTTTCCGCAGACTGGTGGGCGATGGCCGCCGTGCTATTCGAAGAAAGTCTTCATCTTGTCGAAGAAGCCGTCGCTGTCTTCTTCCATCGTCATGCCGCTCTCTTTGGCAAATTCTTTGAGCAATTCCTTTTGACGCGCGGTCAGTTTGGTGGGAATCTGAATCTTGATGATAAATAATTGGTCGCCGGTACTCTGGTTCTTGAGACTGGGAACGCCCAGGCCTTTGATGCGCAGGATCTTATCTTGCTGCGTGCCAGCAGGAATCTTGATGACCGTGTTGCCTTTCAGCGTGGGAACTTCAATTTTTCCTCCGAGTACGGCGGTGACGAACTGAATCGGGACGTCACAGAGAATATCGTGCCCCTCTCGCCGAAAGATCGGGTGCGGCCTGACGGTAATCGCCACATAGAGATCGCCTGGAGGGCCTGCGTTGACTCCGTGCTCCCCTTCGTTCGAGAGGCGCAGGCGCATGCCTGACTCAATGCCGGCCGGGATATGTACGGCAATGGTTCGCTCTCGATAGGTGCGTTGACGGCCCTGACAGACAGGACAGGGCTCTGTGACGATTCGTCCTGCCCCCTCGCATTGGCCGCAGGGACGGGTGATGCTGAAGAACCCTTGCTGGAACCGCATCTGTCCCGCCCCTTTGCAACTGGGGCAGGTCTTGACCGATGCCGCGCTTTTGGCGCCGCTCCCTTTGCAGTCGGTGCACATTTCCCATCGTGGGATTTTGAGTTTGGCCTCTTTTCCGTAGACGGCTTCTTCGAAGGTCAGTTCCAGATTGTATTGGAGGTCGTTGCCGCGTTCGGCCCGATTGCCGCCACGCTGGCCCCCGAAAAAATCCTCGAAGATATCGTTGAACGCGTCGCCGAAGCCGCTTCCGCCGAACCCGAAGCCCTCTGGACCAGCACCCTGCTGGGCTCCAGCGTGACCAAACATGTCGTAACGTTTTCGTTTTTCCTGGTCGCTCAGCGTCTCGTAGGCTTCATTGACTTCTTTGAATTTCTCTTCTGATGTTTTCTTCTGGGTTTCGCCCGTCTGGAGATCGGGATGGTGTTGGCGGGCCATCTTCCGGTAGGCTTTCTTGAGCTCATCGTCGGACGCGCTTCGTTCGACGCCCAAGGTTTCGTAGTAGTCACGTTTAGACACGGACGCTATCTCTCAGGGTGACAGTGTAGCAAGACCGAGCCCGCTGTATCGGCGAAGCTCGGTCTCACTGACGGTATTCTAACTTACTTCTTATCTTTGTCTACTTCTTCGAATTCTGCATCGACGACCTTTTCATCCGTCTTGGTCTCACCGGTGCCGGCTCCGCCTGTTGTGTCGGCGCCATTGCCGGCTGCAGTCGATGCCGAAGCCTTCTTATACATCTCCTCAGCCAACTTGTGGGACGCGGTCGTCAGCGTTTGGGTCGCGGACTCGATCGCTCCAGGGTCTGTTCCCTCCATCGCTTTTTTCAGCGCGGCCACCGCTTCTTCGATCTTGGTCTTGTCTTCCGCTGCGATCTTGTCGCCGTGCTCGCTCAGGTTTTTTTCCGTCTGGTAGATCAGCGAGTCAGCCTGATTTTTGGCTTCGGCGGTCTTCCGACGCTTTTTATCTTCGTCGGTATGGGCCTGTGCATCCTTCACCAGCTTTTCGACTTCTTCCTTGCTCAAGCCGCTGGATGCCGTGATCTTGATGGATTGCTCCTTTTGTGTCGCCAAGTCTTTGGCCGAAACATGGACGATGCCGTTGGCGTCGATGTCAAACGTCACTTCGACTTGCGGCATCCCGCGTGGAGCGGGAGGGATCCCGACCAAGTCGAACTGGCCGAGCAGTTTATTATCGTTGGCCATCTCGCGTTCGCCTTGGAAGACTCGAATGGTCACTGCCGTTTGATTGTCGGCAGCCGTCGAGAAGACCTGGCTCTTTTTTGTCGGGACGGTCGTATTCCGCTCGATCAACTTTGTAAAGACACCGCCGAGGGTTTCGATGCCCAGCGAGAGGGGCGTGACGTCGAGGAGCAGTACGTCCTTTACTTCGCCCTTGAGCACGCCACCTTGAATGGCGGCGCCGATCGCCACGACTTCGTCAGGATTCACACCCCGGTGAGGTTCTTTTCCGAAGAACTCTTTGACGGCCTGAATGACTCTCGGCATGCGGGTCATGCCGCCGACTAGGACGACTTCCTTGATGTCGCCCGCGGATACGCCGGCGTCGGCGAGCGCCTTTTTGCAGGGCTCGATCGATCGTTTAATCAGGTCGTCGACCATCTGTTCAAGTTTCGCACGGGTCAGTTTGACAACTAAATGTTTCGGTCCGTTGGCGTCTGCGGTGACGAAGGGCAGATTGATCTCGGTTTCCTGCGACGAAGAGAGCTCGATTTTGGCGCGTTCCGCCGCTTCTTTCAGGCGTTGGAGGGCCATTCGATCTTTCCGAAGATCGATGCCTTGATCCTTCTTGAACTCATCGACCAACCAGTCCATAACGCGCTGGTCGAAGTCGTCGCCGCCGAGATAGGTGTCGCCGTTGGTTGACTTGACCTCGAAAACGCCGTCGCCGATCTCAAGGATGGAGACATCGAATGTACCGCCGCCCAAATCATAGACGGCAACCCGCTCGTCCTTTTTCTTGTCCAGGCCGTAGGCCAGAGCGGCAGCGGTCGGCTCATTGATGATCCTGAGTACGTTCAAGCCTGCGATCTGGCCGGCATCTTTAGTGGCCTGTCGTTGGCTGTCGTCGAAGTAGGCGGGAACGGTCACGACCGCTTCGGTGACTTTCTCGCCGAGATAGTCCTCCGCTGTCTGCCTCATCTTTTGCAGAATCATGGCAGAGATTTCCGGCGGGCTGTAGCGCTTTCCGCGTAATTCGACGTGCGCATCGCCGTTGTCCCCCTCAGACACTTTGTAGGGGAGCCGCTTTGCGGCATCGGTTACTTGCTGGCTGTGAAACTTGCGGCCCATGAGGCGTTTCACGGAGAAAATCGTATTCTCGGGATTGGTAATCGCCTGGCGCTTTGCGATTTGTCCGACAAGGCGCTCGCCCTTCTCTGTGATGGCGACGACGGACGGTGTTGTGCGGGCTCCTTCTGCGTTGGCGATCACGACCGGTTCGCCACCACTCATGATGGAAACGCAGGAGTTCGTGGTTCCAAGGTCGATGCCGATCACTTTGCCCATGTGCCTACTCCTTCCTGACTAGGTCTATCTTTGATGATGTTGTTACGTCGAACTGATTCTGTCTTCTGCTCTCGATGCTCCGTCGGGCCGACCCGCTGATACGCTCACCATGGCTGCCCGCAAGATACGGTCATGCAGGAGATATCCCCGCTGGAGCTCGTCGACCACATGCTGTTTTGGGACCTTCTCAGACTCGATGGAGGTGACGGCTTGATGTGTGGCGGGATCGAACAGCCGACCGACCGTCTCGACAGGTACGACATGAAATCTCGCCAAGGCTCCCGTCAACTGCTTGAGGGTGAGATCCACGCCCTGAATAAGGACGTCGCTGCCTCCCCCCTCTCGTGAAGACTTGATGGCCCGTTCGAGATTGTCGACGACCGGCAACAGTTCCTTGAGTAAGTGTTCATTGCCGAACCGGATCTGATCGCGCTGGTCCCGCTGGATCAATCGTTTGTAGTTGTCAAACTCGGCGGCGAGCCGAAGATATTTATCATTCAAGCCCGTTACCTCTTCAGTCTTTGCCGCGAGAGCCAGCTGAAGCTCTGTGACCAAGTTGGCATCTTCTGTGGCCGAAGAAGCACTCCGCGCAGGAGCATCCAAGTTCTCGATTGTATTTGTGTTCTGCTGTTCTTCTGCCATTCAAGACTCCTCTAACTGGTTGAAGATAGCCACAAGCCCTATAAAGTCAACGGGGCCTAGAAAAATTAATTACTTGTGAAGGAAATCCCAGTCGTTAGACTTGTATGTTGGGAGGGAGGCGACCTTGGGATCGTCGGTAGAGAAGCTCAAGGCCTTCTAAGGTGAGGAAGGGGTCAATCTTTTGAATAGAGGCGGTTTCGGTTGCCAGAATTGAACTGAGTCCTCCGGTGCCGATGACGTAGGCTGAGCGTCCGAGTTCCTGTTCCATTCGCCGGACGACGGTATCGACCAGTCCTGCATACCCGAATAACAGGCCGGATTGAATACTGCCGGCGGTGTCAGTGCCGATCACGGTCTTCGGACGGATCAATTCGACCTTGGCTAGTTTGGCGGCGCGGGCGAACAGAGCGTCCGCCGAGATTCCGAGGCCGGGGGCGATGACGCCTCCGAGGTAGTGGCCCTCTGCCGTGATGGCGCAAAAGGTTGTGGCGGTGCCGAAGTCGACGACGATGAGATCACGGCGATATTTATGATATGCGGCTGCAGCATTCACCAGCCGGTCGCTCCCGATTTCTCTTGGGTTGGCATAACGGAGTGTGAGCCCCGTGTCCGTATCTGAGGTGACGATCAGGGGATGCTGATGAAAGTATTGGCCGATCATGTCCTCGATAGTCCCGGTCAGTGCAGGCACGACGCTGGAGATGATGGCGCCGGAGAGACGTTGAGAGGGAATCCCCGCTGCGGTGAGAAGATTGGAGAAGAGGATGCCGTATTCGTCCGAGGTTTTTTTTACATCCGTAGCCAATCGCCAATGGGCCACTAGGGTGATGTCGTCGTAGACTCCCCAAACAATGTTCGTGTTGCCGATATCAACGACGATGAGCATGGTAACTATTGTACGTTTCGGTTGGGTGGTTTGGCCAGTAGGCAATCTGGTTCATCTGGTTTGATTCGTTTGTCTGGTTAGTCTAGTTCTACCAAACAAACCAAAAGAACACTCTGTTTATGTCCTCACGTGGATGATATCCGCCACGCGCAAGTGGACGACCTCCGGCGTTCCTGATCCAAGTTGAATCGTCTGCGTCTGCACGCGCAAGGATCCATCCTGGCCGATTCCCTCGGCAAGCCCCACAACGGAGCTTCCATTGCCCAACGTTGCTTGTACCCTGTGGCCGATGGTCGTGCATCGTTGGCAATAGGCCAATGCGAGCTGGCTTGTTCCGTGAGTCAC
This sequence comes from Nitrospirota bacterium, assembly GCA_963701855.1. GTDB lineage: Bacteria > Nitrospirota > Nitrospiria > Nitrospirales > Nitrospiraceae > Palsa-1315. The sequence continues at coordinate 19,116 of CAVPBK010000009.1, read as the reverse complement.
TAATTCATCGAGGCATTGTTCGAGTTCGTGGAGCAGCTGCGCGAGGAGTCTGTTGCGGTCGATGACAACCTTTCGTTCCTGCCATATTGACGTGGCTGAGTCGCGCAAGTCAGCAGGCCAATCATCCTGGTCAAGGTTGACGTTGATGCCGATTCCGATGATCTGGAAAGGGCCTGACCGCGCGCTTGTGCCGCTTTGACAGAGAATTCCACCGACTTTTCTTTCCGAGATCAGGAGATCATTGGGCCATTTCACAGAGACATGGATGAACGAGACCTGTTCGATTGCTTCAGCGGCGGCCAGCGCAGAGATCAGAGGCAACCAGGAGAGCCATTCCGTGAGGCGCTCCGTTGGACGTGCTGTTCTGAGAATGATGGAACAGTAGAGATTGGCGCCAGGCGGAGAAAACCAGGTTCTGGAGAGACGTCCGCGTCCGGCGGTCTGGCGATCGGCGACGACGACGGTGCCATGCTCCACTTCTGCCTCTGCGAGATGAACGGCTTCCCTGTTTGTTGAAGGAAGGTCGTCGAACAGTTCAATGCGACGGCCCAGCCACGTGGTCGACAGGGTGCTGTGAATCGTGTCTCTGGTCAGTGGTGGCGAAGGTTGCACGTGTTACCTAGCGAAATGCTGAAACAGTCCTCCAGCGGCGTTCTCGCATCGTTCAGAGCCTCAACGTACCACAGAGGGTACGCCTCGGCCCTTCACTCGCTGCGGCCTTGCTGGACGAACTGTTTGAGCATTCCGCGGGAGAGTCTCGTAGGATATGCGCGGATTCTCTAAATTCTCGCATGTAAAAGTAATTCTCCGCTACTTGCTAGACCGGCGGCGTGGTTCGAGTACTAGGCTGAGTGTTGCGGCGGGAGCTGAATGGGTGAGGGCCCCGATGGAAATGCGGTTTGGGCCGGCCGCAGCCATTGCGCGTAGGTTTTTCAGGGTGATGCCTCCCGAGACTTCCACCAGTGCGTGGCCGTCGATGAGTTTCACTGCCCGTTTCACTGTGGCGGGAGTCATATTGTCCAGGAGAATGATGTCGGCCTTGCCATGAAGGGCGTCGTGAACCTCCGATAACGATTCCACTTCGACAATCACAGGCTTGTCTTTGGACGCTATGGCATGTGCTATCCGGCAGGCTGTCACGACAGCGGTTTTCTTGTTTTTCATCAGTGCCAGATGATTATCCTTGATCAAGATGCCGGTGCCGAGCGAGGCACGATGATTCGTCCCCCCACCAAGCGACACCGCCCATTTCTGCAGAGCCCTCCATCCTGGGAGAGTCTTTCTTGTATCCATAATGCTGACTGGATAGCCATGGACGGCACGGCAGAAGCAACTAGTGAGTGTGGCGATCCCGGAGAGATGTTGGAGAAAGTTCAGGGCAACTCGTTCAGCCATTAAGATGGATCGTCCATCGCCTTCGATTTGCAATAGGACATCTCCATTTTTGGCATGCGACCCATCTCGTCGGGATGGAGTCAGCTTGAGAGAGGAATCTACTGCGATAAATGTTTGAATGGCCGCTGCCATCCCTGCAACGACGAGGGGTTGTTGGGCAATGATTCTGGCGCGAGCAGGAGTTGGTTCGGGAAAGAGTGCCGATGTCGTGATGTCTCCTTGGGCGAGATCTTCTTCGAGTCCCATCCGGACCGCACGTCGAATATCAACAGCCGGCAGCGCCATCATGCTTAGGTTCCCAGCATCGCGCGCAGCTGCCGTTCGCTGCTGGTCAGCATGGCGCGGTCACGAGAGAGTGCGCGGAGGCGGTCCTGATGGTCAGTGATCACTTCTGGCGGGGCCTTTGAGACAAAGTCCGTATTTTTGAGCTTGCCGTCGAGCCGCTGGAATTCCTTGTCGATTTCTATGATCTGTTTCACGAGACGGTCAAGCGCTTTTTTGAGGTCCACGTCACCCTCGACGGATACTCCCACTGTGACGCCGCCTGCGACGAGGCGGAGTATATTCAATGTCGGCCACTGGGATATAGGAATAGACGAGATCTGTCCTCGCCCAAGATGCGTGAGATTCTGTTCAAGAGTAACCAGTGTCGCGCTCGCTGCCGGCTCCTCATGGGTCACAAAGACGCGGACCTCTTGTCCCTGTGGATAGTTGAGGAGCACGCGAGCGGTCCGGATCAGACCGATGCTCTGCTCAAAGAGACGAAATGTTTTTTCTGCAGACGGCTCGTGCCAGTCCGTCTGAGGGCCTGGATAGGGTTGGGTCACAATGGTTTCACCCTTGTGAGGTAAGGTCTGCCAAATTTCTTCGGAAATAAAGGGCATGAAAGGATGAAGTAGTCGCAAAAACACCTCGAGCGTATCCTGAAGCGTCCGTCTGGTTGCAGAACCTTGAGGATGCACAGAATCCTGGAGGACAGGTTTGATCAATTCAAGATACCAATCGCAGTACTCATGCCAGAAAAATTGGTAAAGAGCACTAGTTGCTCGATCAAACCGATAGGCTTCCAGCTCCATCGTCACAATCTGGATGGTATCGTTCAGCCTGGTTCGTATCCAGAGACCGGGAAATGACCGATCGTCCGGAAGTTGTGATTCTTTTACGTTGGCAATGTGCATGTGAGTGAAGCGGGCGGCATTCCAGATCTTGTTTGCAAAGTTTCTGTAACCCTCAATCCGTTCCTCTGCGAGTTTAATGTCACGCCCAGGTGAGGCCATCGAGGCGAGCGTGAAGCGGAGCGCATCGGTGCCAAACTGCTCCATCACATGCAACGGATCGATGACGTTGCCTTTCGACTTGCTCATTTTTTGCCCTTCGGCATCGCGGACCAAGGCATGGATGTAGACATCGCGGAAAGGAACATCGTCCATGAATTTCAGACCCATCATGATCATGCGGGCGACCCAGAAAAAAAGAATGTCGAGGCCGGTGACGAGTGTCGAGGTCGGGTAGTATGTTTTTAGCTCGGGAGTCTGTTCCGGCCATCCCATCGTGGAGAAGGGCCAAAGTGCGGAAGAAAACCAGGTATCAAGGACGTCAGGATCGCGAAGAAAGTTTCCTTCCCCACAGGTGGAGCATTTAGTAGGGGCAGCTCTAGCGATGATAGGCCGGGCATTCTTCGTGATGACGAGTGTGTGCTTTTCCGTTACCTTATCGTCTTGGACCTCTATGGATTTTGACTCGAATATAGAGTCGGCGTTGCATTGTCTACAGTACCACGCTGGAATTTGGTGTCCCCACCATATCTGGCGAGAGATACACCAATCCTTGATGTCTCGCATCCAGCCGAGATAGTTGTTAGTCCAGCCTTCAGGAATGATGCGAATGCGTCCGTCTTCCACCGCCTTGATCGCAGGCTCCGCCAACGGCTTAATCTTCACAAACCACTGTGGCGACAAATACGGTTCGACCACGGTTTTGCAACGGTAGCACTTGCCCACTGCCATCTTGTGGTCTTCAATTTTGGCAAGGTATCCCTGCTCAGTAAGAACTGCTTCGACTATGGCCCGTGCTTTCTGAACAGGCTTTAATGCGAGCTCCTGTCCTAGGGCATGTTCTACTTTGCTGTCTTGCAGACCTGAAGGATCGAACTTGCCTTCTTGGGTTAGCAACGCGATTCGTCCCAGCGCATGTCTTTCGCCCGCCTCAAAGTCGTTGAAGTCGTGCGCGGGAGTGATCTTCACGGCGCCGGTGCCGAACGCGAGGTCTACAAGGATCGAGTCGCCCACGATTGGAATTTCACGCGTGGTCAGCGGTAAGCGGACTTTTTTGCCGATGAGATGGCGATAACGCGGGTCGTCGGGATGGACCGCCACTGCCGTATCGCCGAGCATCGTTTCAGGTCTGGTTGTCGCCACGATAAGTGCAGTATGAGGATCGTCTGCAAGAGGGTAGCGGATATGGTAGAGCTTTCCTTTTACATCTTCGTGTTCGACCTCGATGTCCGACAGAGCCGTCAGACAGCGAGGACACCAATTGATCAATCGTTCGCCTCGGTAGATCAGCCCGTCTTGATACAGCCGCACGAAGACTTCCAGGACGGCTTTCGATAGCCCCTCATCCATCGTGAATCGCAGGCGGTCCCAGTCGCAGGACTCGCCTAGTTGTTTCTGTTGACTGATGATCGTGTTTCCGGAGGAGGCCTTCCATTGCCAAACGCGTTCAATGAAGCGTTCGCGTCCCAGGGACTCACGGGATTCGCCTTCGGCCATGAGCTGCTTTTCCACGACGTTCTGCGTGGCAATCCCGGCATGATCGGTCCCGGGTAGCCAGAGCACATTGCGGCCCTGCATGCGCCGCCAGCGTATCAGGATGTCTTGGATCGAATGATTCAGCGCGTGGCCGACATGGAGTGAGCCTGTGACATTCGGCGGGGGAATCACGATGCTGTAGGGTTGGCCGGGATGAGTCGGCGAGGCATGGAAGTAGCCTTTCCGGCTCCATACCTCATACCAACGTGCTTCGACTGCCTTCGGATCGTAGGTTTTATCGAGTTGGGGTGTGGTCAAGAACGCTTCCCCAGTATAGCCGAGCAAGACAGGCTGAGGTCAAGGTTGAGCGAAGACCTGATTTTTCTCATCTCAGCCGTGGCCTCAGCCTTAACCTTCCGATAACGGTGGCGGACTTTTTCAGCATCCTGCTAGAAGTGCGGCCCATCTTAGCATGCGGGTGCTGGCCTCTCAAGACGACGTGGGCACATAGATAGCTTGAGGGGTGTAGAGCCGTGTGTTATACAGACTCGCACAAGGCGAGGGCGAGGGGTTCGTTCCGCTTCCACTTTTTACAGTTGGGAGAGATTATGGCCACAGGGCGTGAAAAAGACCGCAAGACGAGAAAGAAACACCGGAAGAGTGTCGCACGGGTGAAGGCTCTGGCGACCGCTAGGCGGAGTAAGGGTAAGAAAAGCAAGAAGGGATAAGTTGGAGCGGAGGCGAAGGTCTACGCAGCTCGTGTAAGGCGAACGATCTCTGCTTTAATCTGCTCTTCGGCCAGATTTGGCACGAGACGCAGAACAGCCTGTTCGACTTGCTCGCGAGCTGTCGCTTTGACGAGTGCTTCGGCCATTTCAGCGGTCTGTTTGGCAGCAGCCTGGTGGATCTCTTCCTTGATGAGACCTTCAAGCGATCCGAGCTCTTCTCGAACCATATCGGACAGTGCGGTGCGAACGGCAGTGATTTCTTCACGGACGAATTGATCGATACGCTCTTTGATCAGGGGGCTCGCGGTTTCGAACACGCTCTGTCGAATGATGGGTTGGAGGAGGGGCATTTCCCGTGAGAGCACCTTCGGAAGTGTCGTCATGAGCAATGGTTCAAGTACCTGAGTCAGCCGTTCTTCCGTGAAGGCCGCACCCATGTGTGTGTGCACCTCTGTTTCCACGGCTTTGGCCACAAGAGATGCCAGATCTTTTCCCACCATCTTGGGAAGCAGGTCGGCAATCTTTTTTTCCGTCCGTTCTGACATGGACTGAAGGAGTTGACCGAAGAGGCCCTTCATCGCTTCTTCCGGTTCGGCTGCAGAGGACTGCGCTGCTGTGGTGGTCACGGGGGAGTCTTTCGGTTGGGGGTGGGGTGCAATGGCCTGTTCCTCTTCTTCCTCGGTTAGGCTGTCATCGTCGTAGGCATCATCATCGGAGTCCGTTGTGCTTGAGACTGGCGGCCACGAGCGAGATTTCTTCTTTGCTCCATTCGTCCTGGATGCCTGTTGCGCTTCCAAATCCTTGATCACATCGGTGAGGTCTTCGGACTGAAATGGTTTGTTGAGAAAGGCCTTTACCCCTAACGAACGCAAGTGGGTTTCATCCACACGATCGGCAGGGCTGGTTAGAGAGACAATATAGGTTTCTGCCAGGTTATCCAGCTTGTGGACTTCTTTACAGAATCCCGAAAAGGTCATATTTTCCAAATGATAATCTGCGATGATGAGATTTGGGCTTATCCGGCGTGCAGCTTCCAAGGCTGCGGGGCCATCCTGGAACCCCTGTACCTCGCACCCCTCTTGCTTCGAAATATGCTCGACCAACCGGCGTACGGCGGGACTACTGTCAACGACAAAGATGGTTGAAGACACCTAACCCTCCAATGTTATTGAACTATATCGACGTTAGCAGTGAGGTTATTCTTTGTCAAGAAATCGCGCGATAGATACGCGTTTTGACTTCGGATTTTTGAACTGACTACAATTCGGCAGTAGTAGGGCTCGTACGACCAATGAAGACTCCCATCCACGTCATCTTTTTTGATGCAGCTGAAACGCTGTTTCATGTGAATGGTTCGGTGGCGAATATCTACCTCATGCATGCAGTTCAGCACGGGTTTCGGCAGACTCCCGACTCGCAGGCATCGATTGCGCAAGCCTTTCAGCGCGCCTTTCATGACGCCTCGCCGCCGGTCTTTGCCGCAACGGATCCTATCGAGTTAAAACGATGTGAACGGCTCTGGTGGTTCGACATCGTACACAACGTGTTTTATCGCGTTGGGATGTTCGAACGGTTCGATGAATTTTTCGAGCAGGTCTTTCAGGTGTTTGAAGATCCTCGCTCCTGGGCGTTGTTTCCTGAAACTCTTGCCGTGCTGACCAGGCTGCGTGAAGAAGGGTTTGAGCTTGGCATTGTGTCCAACTTCGATTCCCGGCTCTTTCCTGTAATGCGGGGGCTTGGCATCGACCGGCTTTTCGATACCGTGACGATAGCAAGCCTTGCTAGGGCTGCTAAGCCGGCGCCGAAGATTTTTGAGATTGCTCTCGAAAAGCATGCGGTCGATCCGGATGAAGCGATGCATGTGGGTGACAGTGTGCGGGACGATATGGAGGGTGCGGCGAAGGCCGGGCTGACCGGCGTGTTGCTGGATCGAGCAGGGCGCACTCAGGCGTCGGGCGGGACTGTGATTCGGACATTAGAAGAAATTCTTCCGCTGGTGATGGCCTCAAAGAAGTAACGGAACCAGATCTTTTGCGCGGCCCTGCAGTGAGAGGTCAACCAGGTTCGACTGCGGGGTGCTCTCGAGATTGATCTCGATGACCAACGCGCCGACCTCTTTCGCTACCGACGCAAATCCTGCTGCTGGATAGACAACTCCCGATGTGCCGATCACAAGGAGGAGATCGCAGGTCCGCAGGGCCTCGTCACAGCGGCGCAGGTCTTCTTCCCAGAGCGATTCCCCAAACCAGACGATATGAGGCCGAAGCAATGCTTGGCATAGCCGACACGTCGGCAGGGCGGAAAGAGGGATCTCCCGGTTTTCCGAGATGACGCCACAGCTCGTACAGCGGACTTTCCAGATGTTGCCGTGAATTTCGGTGAGCCATTGTGAGCCGGCGGTTCGATGGAGTCCATCGACATTTTGCGTGATCAGCCAGAATGAATCGTGTGTACGACGTTCAAGCTCTACAAGGGTGATGTGGGCAGAATTTGGCTGTTTGGTGGCAATCAATTCACGCCGCCAGTTGTACCATTCCCAGACCAGTCGCGGGTCCCGCTTAAAAGCCTCCGGAGTAGCGAGATCTTCCGCGCGAAAGGTGCGCCACAAACCTTCTGCCCCGCGAAAGGTCGGCACGCCGCTATCGGCTGAAATGCCGGCTCCAGTGAGGACGGTCACATTCTTAGCGGACGCGAGGTGTCTGCGGGCGAGGAGGATCTGGTCGTCGGTGGCCATAGGCAGATGGGTATCTACTCAGGTGTTCAGCCTGAAGGCTGAAGGTCAAAAAACATCTCGCAAGGCATGAGCCAACCCATTCAACACATTCTCGGTTTCTTCGACATTGGGTTCAAGCAGAAATGAATCCTCGTTGCGCAAGAAGCCCGACCCCTGAAAGCCATCAGCCTATCTACCTGAATGGTTGTGCGAATGGTATCGCATTTCGAGCCAACGAATCAGCGTGATATAGTACGCGTCCGCTATTCTTGTGAGGTGCATGATGAAACAGATTCTCATGGTAGGTGCCGGATCGGTCGGTGGATTCTTCGGCGCACATTTCTCGAAAGCGAAGCTCTCTGTGTCGTTCCTGCTTCGGCCCAAGACGCTCGCGGCCGTGAAGCAGAACGGTCTTACGATTCGCAGTGCCCATGGTTCCTTCACCGTGCATCCGCCGGCCGCCTCCGATCCGCGAGATCTCCCGAAGCCGGACCTGATTATGCTCTCCATGAAAGCCTACGATCTGGATGAGGTGCTGACACAGATCGAGCCGATCCTGACGGATCGGACCGTTATCTTGACCCTGCAGAATGGAGTCGATACGGAAGATCGCATCCTGGCGCGTGTTCAACGGGACTGTGTCGTTGGCGGTATCGCGTATATCTATACCAAGATCGCGGCGCCTGGGATCATCGACCATTATAAGAAAGGGGCTGTGGCGATCGGGGAGCTGATGGGGAACCAAAGCGCTCGTCTGCTGGCCATCGCGGATCTGTTCAAACAGGCGGGGATTCCTTGTCAGCTGGTCGACGATATCCGGCGCAGCAAGTGGGAGAAGCTCTGTTGGAATTGCGTCTTCAATCCCTTGACCGTGATGATCGACGACAAGGTCGCCAAGGCGCTCGATCATCCCGAGATGCTGGGAGTGATCCACCAGATCGTGGGTGAAATCGTGGCGGTGGCCGCCAGCGCAAAAGTGCCGTTGGCTCCGGATATGGCAGAGAAGGTGGTCCGCTGGACACAAGAGATTCGGGATATCCATACCTCGATGTATGACGATTGGAAGGCCGGTCGGCCGACCGAAATCGACTATCTGAATGGGTATGTCGCGAAGCTTGGACGAAAATTCGGCATTCCGACACCGCTGAACGACCTGCTGACGGCGGTGATCAAAACCATTACCGAGCGGGAACGAACCGGTCCCGGTATTGTGCGGATCGACGGAGCGGTGGTCCAACCTGTCTCGCTCGATCGTGCCGCGATCACAGCATTGCCGGCAGAACATCAGATCGATATTTCGACGGTGATGCCAGGCATGATGGGGAAAGGGATTCGCGTGAAGGGGCTACTCGATATTCCAGCGCTGGCCATCGGAGCGGATCATGTCACCTTTCATGCCTCGGACGGGAAGTATTCCGCCTGCCTTACGCTGCAACAGGCGAGAGAGTACGGGGTGCTCGTCTATGAACTCGACGGAGCATCGTTGCCCGATGCGAAAGGGGGTCCATTTCGGTTGGTGACTCCCGGTCTTGGAGATCTGTGCGCCAATGTGAAGGGGGTCGCGAGAATCGAGGTGACCATCGGAACCGGAAGTAGACACGAGGCCAACGAATTGCTAGCAGGCTGTTGATAAAGTCCGCCAGCATCGTTCTCGCGGCGCTTAGAGGCTCAACGTACCGAAGCGTACGCCTCGCCTCTGCGCTTGCTGCGGCCTTGCTGGACGGCCTTTCTGAACAGCCTGCGGGATGATTCATGCAGGTTCATCGCGAAATCACTGAGCCGCGTCGCAAGACCGGCGCGCGGAGCCGGGGACAGGCTCTGCCGTCGTGCGGCAGTGCCTGTCCGGCTGCTCCTCACGAGTGGCGAGGCTCGCCAGCCGAAGGCTCGTCGTAGTAGCGGATCGGCGATTGCTGCAGAAGTGTTCATGAATAATGCGGGTTAGAGCCGACACGAAATCATCATGTAGGAATTTGTGGGGCAGTTTCGCGTAATATACCGGTCAGCATACTCAATAGTTAGCCAGTAAAAGCCAGAAGAGATGACCGACACCTGTTTCGCGTGCCCGAGTCCTGCCACGACGCGTGAGCATATTCCACCTGCGTGCCTTTTCCCCGAGCCAAAGGACACCAACGGCATCCATGATCTTCTGCGAAACCTGATCACCGTACCTGCCTGCGCGGATCATAACCTCGTCAAGTCCAGCCACGACGATATTTCCTCTGGGTCCTCAGTACCAATGTTACGGCGAATGCCATTGCTCGTACCCAAGTGTCTACGAAACTTACACGCGCCCATCAGCGAAGACCCGCCCTTGGCCATTCGATCCTCAGCGGCTACGAGGAAGTCACCGTCATGGACAGCCACGCGGGTACGAACTACGAAGCAGTCCAAGTGCCACTCGACGGCGCACGATTTCAGCGGGTACTCGACCTACTCACGCTTGGACTATACCGGCACCACTTTGGCGAAGGTGGGTGGGCAGCATCCGTGTGTACCCAGACTTCATCGCTTTCGACAACGCCGAATCCCTCGCCGACATCGACGCCTACCGGCTCATCCTCTTTAATTGTGCGAAGCAGTTGTTCGCCAATGAACCGAAGTACGGCGAGAATCCTAGTGTGTTCTGGTATCAGGTACACGCGCCGAAAGGCCCATTCCAATGTTTAATGATATTTGTGTTTTACGGTGGCTGCAGCGCAACCGCTTTTATCGGCAAGGGCTCTGGCTAACACACTGTTGCAACGGACGCCGATCACGCAGCGCCGCTGAACGGGAGGTCGTAGGACCCCACGAAAGTTTATGACGCTATGCTGAGTACGCTCTCATACCTCACCGATCACCTACGGTCCGATCTTAGCCAGCTTCGGGCCGAGGTTGACGCCACGAATGCGACCGTGGTGCGACCTACTTGGCAGGCCCACACCCATCACTTTCCGGCTACCTTGTGGGCCTATGTGATGGCCGGGTTTGCAAGACTCGACCTTTATTCCAAGCTGTGGGACGGGGATGCCACCAGGGTCCAAACGGTTCGAATGCGTGCTTTCCTAGCATGCTACTTGCCACGGGATCCGCTAGCCGACGTTCTTGCTATCCAGCTATGGCGCCACACGCTGATGCACACGTCCAGGCCTCGACGCCTGCGTGACCGAGCGAGCGGTCTTGAGTACTCGTATCTGTTGCACTGGGACGCGCTAGAGTTTCCCCGGTCCACCATTACCAAATCTCGGAGGGCAACAAACTCACTTCGGCCTAGAGCATTTTCTCGACGACCTTGACACGCTTCTGACGGCCTACTTGGCTGACCTCTCCAAGTCGTCAGATCTGAAGGCCAATGCCTCGGCAGTATGGCCCAAGATTGAGATTCAAGGCTTCAACATGCGGCTGAGCGGCGATCGTTAAGCACACAAAACGTAAGGAGCGACGATGGGTCTGCTAGATTGGATATCGAAGCAGTCGTTCTCGCGACCTTTTTACAAGAATCAGACTAGGGCTGACCTTAAAGAATGGTTCGCTAAGGCGCCCGGCTGGGACACGCTTGACCCCAAGATAGCCGAAGCTTTCATCGAGCGGCTCTATGGGAATCCGATGTTTGAGGTATTTGTACACTTGTCGCGTGAGGCAAGGCTTATCGGCCAGTATGCGGCGCTAAATAGGCTTCTCGGAAAAGGAGCAGACGAGGCCTTTTTTAGAGCAATCAATGACATCTTGTTTCGAACGGGATCGGGAGTCTGAACTCGTTGTCGAACTCATGAGGCCGAGTGCTAATCAGGATGAGCTAAAGAAGCATTATGGTTTCGCAACTGACTGCTTAGAGTGCGCAATCGAGCTGCAGCCGTCTTTCCTCCACGCATATGTGCAACAGGCTGTTCTAAAGCATCTCTTCAATCACGATGATGAAGCAAGAGACCTATGCAACCGTGGTCTCGTTCAGGCGGAGATTTTGAAGAAAGCGCCGTTACCTAGTCGCCCTGGGATGAACCTTCGAGGCGCAGTCGATGAGGCTGAGGTGCGCCTGCGTAATCTATTAACGGAGCTGAGAGTGGAAGAGTCGGTTCCAGCGGATTCCCAGCAGGCGTACTATTTGTCGCTTGAAGAATGGCTCAAGTCGGTCGGGCATTACGAAAAGGTCTTGGAACTCCAGGGGACCGATAAGCAGTTTTGCACAGAGTCGTTGATGTTATACAAGGCCGGATGGGACGCACGCGAGTCAGAGAAAGTTGTTGGTGGTTTCGTGGCGGAGTCTGCACATAGGTACAGACAAAACCCGGAATATGGATTGATATTCATTCGAGCGCTGCGAGAAGAGTTATCTAAGAAGGCCAGATCAACATGTCAAGGTGACTAGCATCGCGCTTGAGTAGGCTGCGGCCTGCAGAGGAGTTCCCATAGCCACGGTTGCTCAGCGCCAAGCGTCCGGCCGCAATAAAAATGGGGCGTGCCGTTAGGCACGCCCCCTGAACTTAGGCCAGTCAGCAGACTGAATCGGTTACTTCAAGGCATCGATGCCGGCTCCGAAGTTAATGTGAAACGCGGCGCCATTCATGACCAGAGCAGGCACCGACTTGACTCCGGCTGCTTCCGCTTCTTTCACGCGCGACTTGTTCGTGCCGAGATGGACGTGTTCCACGTCATATTTCGCCGGATCCAGAGCGTTGGCGACGCTGTTCTCGGCGGCGACGCATACGGGGCATCCTGCGTGGTAGAAAGTTGCTTTGGTTTTCATCTTGATCTCCCTTCAAATGTAACGGTTTTTGGTAAGGCTGCCGCATTTGCAACAGCGTGGAAAAATTCCCAGCCCAGGGTCGCAGGTATGTTTTTGCTCCCTCAGCCACTTGTGGAATAACGTACTGATAATCTGACAATGAAAGCAACAGAAAAATTATCGCCCTCCAGTGCGCGACTTCCGGCTGGTTTCTCTTGTCTATTTAGTTAGTCTGGTTCAACCAAACAAACCAAATAAACAAGAGAAACCAGATGAACCAGACAGACCGGGCTAGCGAATGACCTGAATCGCTTTCCACCGTTCCGATCGGTAACGCCAGAGGAGCAACCCCATTCGGACTGTCCAATCTGCGATCATGGCGCTCCACACATAGAGCACATCCAGTGCGAGCCACGGTCCTGCTATGGCTGCGAGGGGCAAACGGACTCCCCACATGCCGATCGTTGTCGCCACCATAATGAACCGAGTGTCGCCGGCTCCACGTAACGATCCGGCCAGGACCATGGTGAGGGCGAGCGGGACTTGGAGGATGGCGACGATGCGCAGGAACAGCGTCCCGAGTTCGACGACGGCTTCGTCGTTGGTGAAGGCTCGGAGCAGGGCATAGGGAAAGAAAAAGAACAGCACGCCCATCGATGCCATCGCGATACCGGCCAGGCGATTCGCCTCCCAGTTTTCCAATTTGGCCCGGACATATTTCCCTGCGCCGATACTTTGTCCCACCATCGTGGCTGCTGCGATCGCAAAACCATATCCAGGCAGGAACGAGAGGGATTCGATCGACAGACCGACTTGATGGGCGGCGTAAGTCACAGTGCCGTATACCAGGACGATCTTCGTGTAGAGAATAATCCCTGCCTGTTGAAATATTCGCTCGCCTGAGACCGATGCGCCAACCTGCCAGGTGGAGCGTAAGAGATCGCGTCGTAGGTGAAGCGACTTCCGAAAGAGCCTTCGGCAAGACCAGAGGAGGTAGGCCACGCCCGTCCCTTCCGCAAGACCGGCTGCCACGGCTGCTCCGGTGATACCAAAGGCAGGGAAGCCCCAGAGTCCGTAGATCAGCGGGTAGGCAATCGTCAGATAGAGCAGATTTACCGTAATTAAGGCGTACATGGGAGTTTTGGTGTCTCCGGTGCCTTGTATGATCGAAGAGAGGACTTGCAAGAAGATCGTGCAGGGAATGACCGTGAAGATGATGTTCGAATAAGGAAGGGCCAGCGCGATGACGTCGTGCTCTGCGCCCAACAGCTCCATGGTGACACGATTTAGAGACCATCCGAATACTACAATTGAGCAGGACACAATGGCTGCCAATCCGAGAAGATGCGTGGCGGCTTCTCCAACGTCTTTGGTGCGGCGGGCGCCCCATAGTTGGGCGATGAGGACGTTGGCTCCTACCGATAATCCGGAAACGAGCGTAGTGGCGATAAAGGCCAGTAACTGGCCAAGTCCCACAGCAGCAATGGATGTGGCGCCGAGACCACCGACAAGGAAGACAGCGGCAATGCCTTCGGTGCGCTGAAGCAGGGTGCTGACCGTGACCGGTAAGGCAAGGGTCAGGACGGACTTTCTGATCTGTGAAATGCTGGATGCCATGGCGGGCCATCCTAACAGGATGAAGCAGACGGTTATTTAGTTTATTTGGTTTGTCTCGTTTTTTAGTTGAACGAAACTAACCGGATAAACCAAATCAACCAGTTTCGTCTGTCTCGCGGCTATTCTGCTAGACAACCGTGTGTCTGTCCGTTTAGGGTCATCTTGCCATGACTAAACTTAGCGAGCTCTCACCAGTCCTACTTCCGAAGGCCCCGCGTCTCTCAAAGTCAAAATTCCTGTCCGGTCTTCAATGTCACAAGCGTCTATACCTCGAAGTTCATCATCCTTCTCTCGCGACTAAGCCGGATGCGGCGACTCAGGCGATGTTCGATATGGGAACAGAAGTCGGGGAGTTGGCTCGAACTCGTTTTCCAGGCGGGATATTGGTGACAGCGGGCTATCGTCAGACAGAAGCCGCGCTTGTGCAGACCGCCGCGCTGATTCAGGATCTTACCGTTCCGGCAATTTTCGAAGCGGCATTATTGCACGGCGGGGTGTTGATTCGCGCAGATGTGTTGGAGCGTGTTCAAGTCGTGGAGGGACAACCATCTGGCTGGCGTCTGATCGAGGTCAAGTCTTCAACCAAGGTCAAAGACGTACATCTCGAAGATCTTGCCGTGCAAAGCGAAGTGATACAGGGCGCAGGGCTGACGCTCATCTCCGTCGGTCTCATGCATATCAATACCGGGTATCTCTATCGAGATGGGACAATCGATCTGACAGAGCTTTTTGCGATTCAGGATCTGTCCGAGGCCGTAGCGCAACGGCGGATTGAGGTGCCAGGGCGATTGGCCGAGATGACTCGCATGCTGCTCCAGACGCAACCCCCTGCCATCGAGCCGGACCGGCATTGTCATATGCCCTACGATTGCCCCTTCTGGGAACATTGCACCAAAGACAAACCGGCGCGGTGGATTCATTACTTGCCGGGATCGAAGCAGGTGGTCAGTCAGTTAATTCAGCAGGGTGTGACGACGATCGACGAGATTCCAATTGGTACGAAACTATCGCCAGTTCAGCGTCGTGTGAAAGAGAATGTCGAGTGGGTGTCGGAGAAATTGGGCGCTATGCTCAAGACTGTGCGGTTTCCCGTCCATCATCTGGATTTTGAAACGGTGATGCTGGCTGTTCCACGATTTCCTGAGACGCGTCCGTATCAAGCGCTGCCGGTGCAATGGTCGAACCACATCGAACAAGACCACGGTGACATCGTGCATCACGAGTTCTTGCACGGAGAGGGGACTGATCCGCGCAATCGGCTGGCCGAAGCCTTGCTGGAGTCGCTTGGAAGCAAAGGGAGTATTTGCGTCTACTCGCCCTATGAAAAGTCTGTGATCGAGCAACTAGCCGAGGCGCTTCCTTTGTTGCGTACCGCTCTTCGAGCATTAGTAAAGCGCATCTGGGATCTGCATCCAATTGTGCGCGATCACTACTATCATCCACGCTTTGAAGGTTCTTATTCACTAAAAGAAATTCTTCCTGCGCTCGTCCCTTCGATGGGGTACGATGACCTAGCCATCAAAGAAGGTGGGCATGCCGCAAGTCAGTATTACCGCATGGTCTTTGTCGAAACGGATTGGATTGAACGGGCAAAAATCCAAGAAGCGTTGCTGGCTTACTGCAAGCGCGACACGCGTGCGATGGTCGAACTCAGGCGAGCATTGATGGAAAAAGCGCAAATGAAAGGCGAGACGGGTTGATCTGGTCTATCCGGTTCATTTGGTTTCTTTCGTTCTTCGAACCAACCAAACAAGACAAACCAAATGAACAAGACAGACCTGCCCGGGACGCCGGCGGCATATGCGTCCTTGATTTTGGCGGAGAGGGTGGGGATCGAACCCACGGTCCCGTTGCCAGGACAGCAGTTTTCGAGACCAATCAGAGCCAGATTTGGAGGAAGACCAATCCCCGCATACAGCCGACGAAAGCCGCGAGGGAAGTGTGGAATAGCCCTTGGGAGAGGTTGCATCCTGTTGCGCTGGATGTGACGGGTGAGAGAGCTAACGGTTACGAAAATGGTTACACTGACCGGTACAATAAAAAAGGCCCCCTCCACTACCCCCAAAAATCAGCTCTCAAGGTATGCGTGGGGAGGTATCTGTCTATTACAAATTTTTTACTAGGCTCGCTTCGCACGCAGGGGTGGGTATTAGGATGTTTGGACAACAGCTACCCTCTCCTCCTTGCTGTCACTCCGTAGCAGCTTGACACCTCCCCCACGGACGGCCTAGCCTTCTGTCATGAATCAGAAGTGGCCCCATTCGTTTGAACAGTCGCCCGAGGTTTTTAAGTGGAGTCTCTGCTGCTACTTACGCTGCCAGTTTACCCGTCGGCAGCATCACGGCATACGCCTCATCCGGTGTTTGCCGGTCCAGGCTCGAATGGGGTCTCGCTCGGTTGTACCAATCCAAGTATTGCATAATCGACTGCCTGGCTTCAGTGACGGAGTCATAGGCCTGTAGATACCCCCGCTCATATTTCACCGATTTCCACAAACGCTCGACGAACACATTATCCCTCCAGGCTCCGCGCCCGTCCATGCTGAAGTGACACCCGCGATCCTTGACCGCGTGCACGAACGCCTGCGCGGTGAACTGACCGCCCTGATCAGTATTCACAATCTCAGGTGTCCCATGCCGTGTGAACGCCTCGTGCAGCACCGCAACGGCATGGCAGGTCTCCAACGTGATCGCGACCGTCGAGGCTAAAACCTTGCGGCTGGCCCAATCTACCACCGCAGGCAGGTAGACAAACCCTTTGGCCATGGGAAGTGGAGTGAGAGACCGGGCGTAGTCGAACTATCTCCCAGCCTCTCCTCCCCGAACCGGACTTGCACCTCTCAGCGCATCCGGCTCTCCATTCAAGTGTTGCTTAAAGCAAAGGCAATGTCAGCGTAGCGCGATTCGAGGAACGTGCGATGCTCGTCGCGTATAAGGTACGGGTTCCCTTCCGGGTTCCGCCACCTGAACTGACCTTTGCGGCTGGTGACAAGGCGTCGAAGCGCCTGTTCGCCATACCACCCACGACTATTCTGTCCCTTCAGTACCCAAGTTGTGGCGCGCCCCGGTTCTGGTGCCCGGACATGTTCGCGCATCAGGCTCGGGAATCCTCGCCGATACTTGCGCGCGAGCCAATGTCCGAGCTTCCAGAAGACGGTCCGGTCCACTCGGCTAAAGACGGTCGCCGTATAGTCGGTGTATTGATAGAAGTTCGCCCACCCTGAGAGTTTCCGGTTCAGGCTTTCCATCAAGTCCATTCTGTTCACGCTGTAATTGCCAGACAGTTCCTTGACCAGCTTGTCCGTGAAGCCTCGGTACTTCTCCCATGGAATCGTCGTGACAGGTCGCATACGACCTCGTGGTCCCCGCTTGCGAATGATGCGGTGGCCGAGGAAGACAAAGCCGTCGTTCACGTGGGTGATATGGGTCTTCTCCATATTCATCGTGAGTGTGAGCTTCCCTTCCAGAAACGTCCGGCACGCTTCGCGTATCGCCTCGCATGCGCTTGGGTTCCTTTGACGACCACGACGAAATCATCCGCGTAGCGGCAGTAGGATACGGCTGGTTTCCACTGCCGGTTTTCTCGCGTAACAATCGGTCGCTGCTTGAGAATTCCGAAGTTCCACGCCCATCGATCCTTGCGCACCTTCTTGCTCAGGTAGTTCGCTTCCATCCAGCCATCGAATTCATGCAACATGATGTTGGAGAGCAGCGGGGAAATGACTCCCCCTTGCGGAACGCCTTCGCTCGCGGCGCGAAATAGACCCTGATCAACACATCCTGCTTTGATAAACTTCCACAGCAAGGCAAGGAAGCCTGATCAGCGATACGTGTGCGGACGCCTTTCAGCAGCAGGCGGTGATGGACGGTCTCAAAGTAGCTGGCCAGGTCGCCCTCTATCACCCAGCGACCTGCCGTTCTTTGTTCATCACTTTCCTGCAGCTGCAATTTGACCGTTCGTATCGCATGGTGGACACTCCGGGCGGGTCTGAAACCATAGGACGCTCGATGGAAATCACTCTCCCATATCGGCTCCATGGCCATCAGCATCGCTCTCTGGACGATTCGATCTCGCAGACTGGGGATACCTAAAGGTCTGAGCTTGCCGTTCGCTTTCGGTATGTACACGCGCCGGGCGGGTCGCGGCTTGTAGCAGCCCGCTAACAGCTCGGCACGTATCGTCGCCAGTTCCTGGTGGAGGATTCCTGCCATCATGGCCTTGTTGACCCCATCTACGCCCGGTGTTCGGCACCACCGGAAGCTACGTGATGCGAGCGGCTTCGGTGAGCCAAGCGCTATCCGCGATCAGTCTCAGGAGTCGATCGAACTTGCGTTCGTTGTTTTCTGTTGACCATTTCGCCAGTTTGCTTTGCATTTCACTGATTATCAAAGGTCTTCACCTCACTGAGGTCAGTTAATCAGCCAAGCAAACCACTTAAACTGCCTCCCTTTGCCATGTGGCCGGCTTTCCCGGTCTCGGACTACTACGGGGGCTCCGTCATCGTGTACCGCATCAGGGGACACACTCCCTTGTCATCGGTCATCGGTACACGCCTTCCCCAGTTCACATGCTGGACTTCACACATGGGTTAGGTTACCTATCGCAGTCTTTCTCCTTGCGTTCTGCAAGTCGTCGCGGACGTCACAGTCTAGCTATGCGCTCTTCGTGACTCCCTGCCGGCCAGCTTACATATCCAGCCCGCATTTGCCGTGCCAGTCCAACGTATGACGGGCACGGATCCGCGCCTGCCTGTTAAGCGGTGTAGGCAGGGGTGACATTTCAACCCTCAGATGCGGTTTAATAGGTTTGTGTTCCTCAACCTTCCCGTGCTCAGCCTGGAGGCTCATCTTGGCGTAACCGCTTCGCCGCACGCCCCGTTTCCCGCGGACTTCGTCACCTTGCCAGTGTCCGGCAAGTCACCGCCGCTTCGGCTCACTCCTTCTCGTAGCAGAAGGAGGGCATGCCGTGGCTGCTACGGCAACTCCATCGAGCTATGCATTCCAGACATGCTCAGCAAGCCACCCCCAGACAGGCGGGCTTCGTTGGCTGGGCGTACGTACGGCGTTCGAGCGCCCACACCTGGTTCGCCCGGTTGATGGTGAGCCCGCGCAACAGATAGGGATACACGTCATGGCCGGGGTGTTTCTTGCTGGTGCCCGGCTTTCGGTAGAGTGTCGCCATGCCCATGCGCTTCATCAACGGCCCACGTGT
>CAVPBK010000008.1:0-60537 GCA_963701855.1 Nitrospirota bacterium | reverse complement strand
CGCAGATCATGGACCAGCTTAATCTCAAAACCACTGCGGATTTGATCAAATACGCGCTCACCCACGGCATCGTAAGCACATCCTAATCGTCAGATCACCTCACCTGGTCCTCGTAATAGTTCTGGTGCACACCTTCAACTTTTGCGAGTTCCTCCATTATGAGGAATGGCGGTATATTTTTGCCCAATAAACCTCTAAACGACGCCTATCCCCTTCTCATGCGGTGACGAAGTGGGTCTCACACTACTAGGAGGGCGTTGACAAACTCTCGTGATCCTTGCTGGATACAAGACTGGCGCAAGCTACGGATGGCCGCACAATAGGTCGCAAGCGAGAACGCTGCAGGTGGACTGTATCAACAACCTGCTATTTTGCCCGTATGGATCTGCGGAGATCCCGATCCTTCGGGAAGATACTTAACGGGAATGGTCCCGGTAATAGTGCCGCTCAAGACTCTGTCCCCATTCCCCAGATCATCAATGGCGTCTGTCCCTGTCCAGCGTAATGTCGCATGACCCGCTTCGACGGTTTTTGCCTCGGCCCCGCAGAAGAGTCCCATGATCATGATCAGTAGAGTGACTATTGGGATGATGGATTGTCTGAATTTTATGACGGCGCCCTTCAAACTAAACGGCGCCGTCAACTTCAGGGGTAAGGGAGAACTAGGGTGCCGGTGCTTGGAGCACGTCACCGCTTGGCGGGGCCAGCCGCAGGCGATTCGGCTCGACAATGGCCAGGAATTTCTCGCCGACCGCGTTGCGAGGTGGTGTGCGGACCGAGGGATTGCTCTGCGGTATATTCAGCCGGGCCAACCGAATCAGAATGCCTTTGTGGAACGATTCAATCGAACGTTCCACCATGAGGTGCTCGACGCCTAAGTGTTCGAGTCGCTGGCTCAGCTGCGCAAGATTCAGTGCGGAGTGGATGCAGGAGTACAACGAAGAGCGGCCCCATGACACGTTGGACGGGTTGCCCCCGACCAGCTTCTGGGTCCGCATGACGGCTGGAAGTTCTCCTTTGATACTGTCTCCTTGACGGGGGAGCTTACGCCATTTCATTGATTGTGGCGGGAATCTGATCTATCTCGTTTGCTGAGTTCGACGAACGAGAAAGACAACACAGGCTTGTGAGCCAGATAGATCGGTTTTAGGTGAGCTTACCCATTACAATAAGCTCACTTAAGCAAGCAGGGGTCGTTCAATTCACGACAGGGTGTGGCGGAGGCCAAATCGAAAAAGTAACTTACCCCCTCCTAGCTTGACTCATTCTCCCCGGCCGCATAATTTACGACGACCTTTCACAGACATGAGATCCAATGCTCTCATGTGAAAGGATAATCGTTATATCTACAAAAGGAGGCAGTTATGCGGTTTATCAAAGTGAAGGATGAAGAACGCACAGGTGACGTTGCGATCAATCTCGACCTAGTCCGAGAAGCGCACTTTGGAGGAGGATTGCTGCATCTCTATTTCGAGCGCAGCTCCAACACACAGGATGACATGACATTTACAGGCGAGAACGCACAGAAAATATGGGCAGCGATGGGATAGCGCAGATATGCGGCTATGACTGGCAGTCTCACCGTGCAGCCCTTCGACATACTGCACGAGTATGCCTCAGGGCTGCACCCCTCTGAGCGCTCGTTTCGCTTTGCGTCTGCATGCTTTCGCGACGACCCTTCATGGATAATGCGGTCTAGAAATGGGGTGGCAAAGGAGTCTCTCCAATGCCAAGGATTAAACACACGAGGCGGGGCTCCTGACGGAACTCCGCCCCCTGTCACGCGCTGGTCGCGCCGACGCCTACAACCAGTTGACGCGTTCGGCGGGCCGAATGTAGATCGGCTCTTCGACCTGAATCCGCGCCACTTCCTTCCCCGACTTGTTGAAGCCCAGCACGGTATCGTTGTACATCTCGAACCGTTTCCCGTGGATCTGGGTTTCGAACACTTTGGGGCCCGGAATGACATCGTACCGGAAGACGATCTGCTGGCTGGCGCGCCAGAGCTGGAGCACGGCCAAGAGTTCCCGGCTGGGCACCAGATACTTTTCAATGGCATTATCCACGCCCGGGCCGAACATCTGGCGCGCATAGCCGCGGGGGCTATGCCGCGGGGGGATGTAGTAGCCATTGGGCTCCGTGCCCCACTGCGGGTACAGGGGCAGCGCCACCTGCTCGACACGAATGGTGTAGTAGAGCGGATGCCACCGATCTTCCGCCCACAGGCCATCGTCGCCGATGCGCATGAGACTCTGCATGCGGATCTTCCCGACACAGGCCGCCATACAGCGGGTTTCCATCGGCTCGCCCCCGGTCAGCGGATCCTTCCCTTCAATGCGCGGATAGCAGGCAATGCACTTCTCCGAGACGCGCGTGGTGCCGCGATACATCGGTTTCTTGTAGGGACATTGTTCGACACACTTCTTGTACCCCCGGCACCGATTCTGGTCGATCAAGACAATGCCGTCTTCGGGCCGCTTGTAGATCGCCTTGCGGGGGCAGGCCGCCAAGCACCCGGGATACGTGCAGTGGTTGCAAATCCGTTGGAGATAGAAGAAGAAGGTCTCGTGCTCCGGCAGACTACTGCCCGTCATCTTCCACGGTTCGTCCCGGGAGAACCCGGTCTTATCGATGCCTTCCACGAGGGCGCGCATCGAGGTGGCCGTGTCTTCGTAGATATTCACGAACCGCCACTCCTGGTCCGTCGGAATATAGCCGATCGCCGCCTGCCCCACCTTGGCCCCGGCGTCGAAAATGGTCATGCCTTCAAACACGCCGTAGGGGGCATGGTGCTTGCGGCCCACCCGGACGTTCCAGACCTGGCCCCCCGGGTTCACCTGCTCGATGAGCTGGGTAATCTTCACATCGTAGAACTGGGGGTACCCGCCGTACGGCTTGGTTTCCACATTGTTCCACCACATGTATTCCTGCCCTTTGGAGAAGAGCCAGGTGGACTTGTCCGCCATCGAACAGGTCTGACAGGCCAAACACCGGTTAATATTAAACACAAAGGCAAACTGCCACTTCGGATGCCGCTCCTCGTAGGGATACAGCATCTTCCGTCCCAGGTGCCAGTTATACACTTCAGGCATGGTGGTTCCTCCTCATTCTTCGTTCACCGCGATTCCTCGCCGTCGATTCCCATGGCACACGTACCGTCCTCAGACTTTAATCTTGATGTGTTCGCCTTTGAGCCACTTGATCATGAACTCATTCTCTTGGCCCGGCGTGAAGCCCGTCCGCACCGGCTCCCAGGGTCCCCGAGCCCCGATCCCGCCGTCTTCGGCCTTGGTGATCCGGATGAGACATTCCTTCGGCACGGTATTGATCGCATGGTGATCGACCTGATAGCCCCACTTAAACTTCCAGGCGATGGCATGCTTGCCGGGCAACGAGTCGGTCTGATGCATCGGCATCAACCAGCTCCGCGTAAAGGACTGTTGGGCTCCGTACCGGAAGTTCGACTGATAGCCCGTGTCCACGGCAATGGCGCGGCCGTCCGGGCGCGTCTCATGGCCCTTGACCGACTTGGGCGTGGCCACGTAGGGCGCGTGCTTCGCCATCGTGACGTGGTAGGGATAGGCCGGATTGTACTTGGCCCGAATCATGAGGCGCGCCACCTTATAGTAGGGATCCGAGGGCTTCCAGCCGCGATAGGGCCGGTCCACCGGATTGCCGTCCACATAGACATAGTCGCCGTCGTTGATCCCGCGGTCTTTCGCCGCCTGCGGGTTGATGTGCAGCTGGTGCTCGCCCACCCCCGGGGTCCGTTTGTCCATGCGGTACGGATCGCCGAAGTTCGACTCATAAATCTGCACCCAGTCGTTCACGGACCATTGGCTGTGCACCCGATGGCGGGTCTTGGGCGTGACGCAGTAGAACTGGTAGCCCTTCTCCCACAAGGGGTTCGCATGGCGCTTAATTTCCTGCCACGGCAGCTTGATGTTCCGCACCGTTTTATCGTCATGGTGCTGCGCCGTGATCGGAATCCCGTAATCGTCCGGCCGGACATACGCGTTGGTGGTCATGATCGCATTCGGCAGATAGGGGGTCGCTTCCGTCCCTTCGCGGTGTGAAATGAAGTTTTCGCCATATTCGATCGCTTCCGGCTCGGTTCGGTAATTTTCATACCGCCCGGTTCGGGTCCACATGGGTTTCGACTCGTTGGTCTCTTCCCAAAACGGCGTACGCGGATAGGTCCGCACCATGACCATCCAGCCCTTTTCGGATTTCAGCATGACATCGGCGCTGTAGCCGTAGAAGGTACTGGAGGCATCGAGCATCCGTTGGGCATAGACATCGACGCGGTTTTCGTAGACGAACTTGAAGTAGTCGCGCATCCGCTTGTCGCCGGTCATATCCGACAACTTGGCCGCCACCCCGGCAAAGGTATCGAGGTCGTTCCGCGTGTCGTACAGCGGCCGGATCCCCCCCTTCCAGATCTGGATCCAGGGGTTCGACACCGTCACCGTCATCTCGGGATAGGTGAACTCCATCCAGGAGTTCGCGGCGAAGGCGATATCGTTATGGTTCACGTCCGAGGTCATCTCGATGTCCTGACAGATCAGGGTCTCGATATTCGGATCGACATTGCGCACCATGTCGTAGTGGTGCTTGGCGTTGTTCAGCACGTTCACATTGACCACCCAGCGGAACTTGCTCGGGGTCGGCATGTGCGTTTTGCCCGTAAACACCTTGCGCCCATACTTGGGGGTGCTGACGATCAAGGCGGTATCGCCATGGTTCCAGTAGCCGACCTCTTCGCCGTAGTAATACGAGTTGGTCTTGATCTCCTTGCCGTGCGCGTTCGGATCGAGCGTGATGTTGAAGGGATCCTCCCCGGTGTGTACCGCGAGTCCCGCCCCAGACCAGGGTGTTGCCGTCCAGATGCCCGCTTTGTAGTTGCCGGACCAGGTATGCTGCCCGGTGCCGAACTTGCCCACGTTGCCCGTGACGATGAGCACCATCGCTGCTCCACGCGAGTTAATCGTCTGATGGAAATAGTGGTTCGTTCCTTCGCCGTTGTGAATGGCGGCGGGCTTGATCGAGCCGGAATCCCGAGCCCAGCGGACCAACAGATCCTTCGGCGTCCGGCAAATCTGATGGACGGTGTCCAGGTCATAGTCCTGGAAATGCACCAAATACATCTGCCAGACCGGCATCGCATCGACTTCGCGCCCATTGAGCAACTTCACGCGATAGGTCCCGGTGAGGGCGGCATCGATGCCACTGTTCTGATAATGCCAGCCGACCTGCTCCCGGTGCAGCGGGACCGCCTGCTTCTTGTTCAGATCCCAGACCATCATGCCGCCGAGCCGCGCAACCTGCGCCGGGTTCAGCGACTGTACCCGGCCCGAATAGCTCTTGGAGAAGTCCGGGAACTGGTAGTCCGCCACCACATCGCGCGGATCCAGGAATTGCAAGGTGTCGGTGCGGACGAGCATGGGCGAATCGGTAAAGCCCTTCAAGAAGTCGGTGTCGTGCATATTCTCATCGACGATGATCTTCATGGCGCCCAAGAAAATCGCGCCATCCGATGCGGGCCGGAGCGGCATCCAGTAGTCCGCCCGATAGGCGGTCGGGTTATACTCCGGCGTGATCACGACGATCCGGGCCCCCCGCTCGATACACTCGAGCTTCCAGTGGGCTTCCGGCATCTTGTTCTCGACGAAGTTCTTGCCCCAGCTCGTGTTCAACTTGGAGAACCGCATGTCGGAAAGGTCGACGTCCGAGGCCTGCGCTCCGCACCACCAAGGGTCAGATGGGTTCTGGTCCCCGTGCCAGGTATAGTTCGACCAGTAGCGGCCCCCCTGCGCCTGTTCGGGGCCGACCTTCCGGATCCAGGTATCCAGGAGCGCATTGACGCCCCCGTTCATCCGGGTATTCCCCATCTTGCCCAGGATCCCGAGGACCGGCATGCCCGCGCGATGCTTGAAGCAGCGCGTACCTGCACCCTTCATCATCTCGATCATTTCCGGCGCATAGCCCTGCTCCCGCAGCCGCCGCGCGCCGGCCTCCCCGCTGTACCGTGTGGCAATGATGATCATGGCCTTGGCCACATAGGTGAACGCCGTATCCCACGACACCCGCAGCATATCGTCGAGGAAGCGGCTATCGAACTTATACTTGCGCTTCGCCTCCGACGTGAGCTCCGGGGAGCCCGCGTCCATCCACTCCTTCCAGCCCTTGCGCATCAACGGCCCTTTCAACCGATAGGGGCCATAGACCCGGCGGTGGAAGGTAAACCCCTTCAAGCACATGCGCGGGTTGTGGGCAAAGGTCCCGCGGTTGCCGTAGAGATCTTCATAGGTCTGGTGGTCGTAATTCTGCTCGACCCGCATCACCACGCCGTTCCGGACAAAGGCCCGCACGCGGCAGGCATGCGTGTCATTCGGGGAACAGACCCAGGTAAACGATGAATCGTACCGATACTGGTCGTGATAGACCCGCTCCCAGGACCGGTCCGGATAGTCTCCCAACGGGTTCCCGACTTCGATGACCGGCTGGAGTGCGGTCAGCGCCAGCACATTGTCCGCCACGGCCACGGCCGCGACCGTCCCCGCCGTCACTTTTAAGAACTGCCTCCGTGACAAAAACATGGGTCACACCTCCTCTAGTTGAGGGCTTCGATCAAGCCCATGTGACGCACAGAAAATATTTCGTCTACATTTCCTTCGTTTCTGAAAATCTGACACAATTTCATGAACATGCTGGCCATCCACAAATTTTGCTAACGATATAGCAAGAGAGTTGCCAGACTGAAATAATGTGGCATCAAGAAAATCATGAGTGTTAACACATTGAAGTAGAAGGGATAATGCTAGGATTGAGACGAGATGTTAGGGGAAGGAGAAAATAAGTTATTTCGTTAATCGAATATTGTGATATGCGTCATTGGGTAAGCATGTAATTTAATAAAATATATCAAGTTGTTGTATTCGCATATCTGAGTATTCGTCAACGTGGATATATTGAAGAACCCTGACAAGGTGCCCCTTGAACCATTTCGCAAGCTTGCTATGCTACGAAGACGAAACATGATCGTGGGAATGAGCAGAGAAAGAGGCGGGTGGATTGTTGAATTGTTACGAATGAGAGACAGGCGCTACAGATTCTCGACGTCCTCGCTCCCCAGAAATCGTTTCATGAGCAGCGAGAAATGCTGCCGTGGAATGCCGCTCTCTTCAGCGGCCTTCGTGATGACACCGCCATGCTGCGCCAGCTTGACACGCAGGTATGATTTCGTAAACACTTCGAGCGCTCGCTCCTTCGCCTCCATATAGGGAAGGATGGTCAGACTTGGATCAACTACGGCGAGACTTTCAGCAGCACACTGTGGAAGCAGACTTCGGACATCTCGCGCCCGAATAATGTCGCCGGTCGCAAGCATGGCCAGCCGTTCCAAGACATTGCGAAGCTCCCGTCCATTCCCCGGCCAGGAGTAAGACACAAGAACTCTCATAGCCTCTTCATCAAAATGGCATTGTGCCTTGCCCATGGATTGAACAAGCCTGCTGAGCAAATGCCGTGCGATAACGGGAATGTCGTCGCAACGCTCGCGGAGTGGGGGCACCCGTATCGAAACGACGGCGAGCCGATAGTACAAATCCTTCCGGAAAGTCCCCTCACGCACTCGTGCTTCTAGATTCCGGTTGGTTGCAGCGATAAAGCGTGTATTGATCCGTCGGACTCTGGTTCCGCCTACG
The DNA here is from genome assembly GCA_963701855.1 of Nitrospirota bacterium. GTDB lineage: Bacteria > Nitrospirota > Nitrospiria > Nitrospirales > Nitrospiraceae > Palsa-1315. The sequence continues at coordinate 52,831 of CAVPBK010000008.1, read as the reverse complement.
GGACGCACCTCGCTTTCCTCCAGAACGTGCAAGAGTTTCGCTTGAAGGAGAAGGGGAAGCTCACCGATCTCATCGAGAAACACACTGCCGCCGTTCGCCAACTCAATGAGTCCAGGCTTATCAACGATCGCACCGGTGAAGGCCCCCCGAACATGCCCGAATAGCTCTGACTCCATCATCCCATCAGGAACGGTCGTACAATCGATCACTTGAAACGGACGATCGCGCTCAGGACTCTGCTGATGGATCGCCCGTGCAATCATCCCTTTTCCCGTTCCGGTTTCGCCGGTAATTAAGACTGTCGCGTGGCTTTGGGACGCCTCACGAATACTCCTCATGATTTGTTCGAATGCGGCGCCGCTCCCCACGAAACTATTGGCCGAAAATTCCTGCCGGTCCTGCTGTTCGTAGACCGAATGCCGACGCAGAATTTCAGAGATTCGAATCGCCCGATGAAGTCGAGCCCCCAAGTCCTCGGCATTGACTGGTTTCAGTACATAGTCGAAGGCGCCTCGCCGCATCGCATCCACGGCAAAAGGAACGGCATTCATTCTTGTCACCACCAGCACTGGCAAGTTTGGATCGATCCTTTGAATGCTGCTGACGAGGTCCAGCCCATTCATACCCGGCAACATCATGTCGGTCAGCACAAGATCGACGGCCCGGTCCCCGAGCAACTGCAAGGCCCCTTCTGCGGTGGCACGAACTTCCATATCGAAATCCCCCCCGAGCGGTTTCAGATCCGCGGATTCAAGGGCGTGCAGCATCAACTCAACATCCGTTGCATTGTCTTCAACGATCAGGATCGTGAACGGCGCTTTGGACTTTGTTCTGGCCGATCGCGTGTCGGCCACTCCACCACGTGTCATCATCTCATCTCTCCTCACAACGCTCCTGGCCGGACGACATCAACCACATCGGGATTCCTCGACGACCGTAGCCTGGCGTTCGAGGCTCCCTCTTGATCTCGAAAGCTCGGGACCGTGAATTGTACTGTGCAGCCAGGCCCCTCGGCTCCTTCGATCCACACGGTGCCGCCGTACAGTTCCACGATACGCTGGACTATGGTCAGACCAATCCCGTCGCCGGCTGTGTCAGACATCAACAAACGGACAAATGGCTGAAACACTCGAATGCGTTGGGTCGAAGGGATCCCGATCCCGCGATCCTCAACAGAAAATGCCACCACTGAATTTTGCACACACCCGCTGATTTTTATCACGGGCGACTCTCCCATGGCCGAGAATTTAAGCGCGTTCGAGACAAGGTTGTCAAAGATTTGCCGAAGATGAACGCCATGACAGACGACAAGCGGTAACCCTCGTTCAACGTGTACTACCGCATGAAGCCGCGTGATCTCATCAGATCGGGCGTTCAGCACCTCACTAATAATTGCAGTTGGATCGATAGCCGTGACAGCCTCTTGATCAACACCCACGTGAGCCACGGTCAAGATTCCTTCCACTCGCTGTACAAGATCTCTACTATTCTCTTCTATAAGTGATAACCACCGCTTCGTCCGGTCATCGAATTGCCCACGGTCCTGCTGAACCAGCAAACGTGCGAGTTCTTCCATGCGAGCCCCCGGCCCTTTGAGATCATGCGCCAAGGTTTCCGCCAGATGCTCAAGTTGTCGAAGGCGTGTCGCTAACCCCCGCTGCTTCTGTTGTGCCGCTTCGTACATTCGCGCATTTGAGATGGCCAGCGCAGCTTCCTGGGCTAATCCTTCAGCCAGTCGCTGACTCCATTCATGAGCGGTCCGGGGTCGCTCGTTCAAAAACGACAGGACACCAAATGGAGTTCCATGTGCCAATAGTGGAATGGCCAGCATACTGTCTCCGATCAAGTGGCGCCGGACCATCGGCGGCCACTCATCCGAACGACACCATTCCCCTGTGGCGACCTTACGTGTCTCAAACGCTTGAACTCCGACAGGGATTTCCTTCCACGGTATGACTCGTTTTTTCAAATGGTCGTTCCATTCTCCGGACGCAGCCGTTACAATCCAGCAACCTACGTCTTCACCGCGAAGAAGCACCAAACAGATATCTGTTTGCACCAATTCCACAGCGCGGTCGGTAATACGATGAAGCGACTCCTCTAGATCGTCCGATCCGATGGTGTTGATCTCTCGAAAGGTTCTCTCGATGCGACGAGCCATGGCAAGGTAGGCTTCGGCCAATTGACTGAGCTCGTCCTTCGCTCCTCGGCCAGTGACCAGCAACTCGGTGATCCCGGCCACATCGACTTGCGCTCCGATACTTGCCGTAGCGGATTGCAGTCGTGTGATCGGATCTGTGAGAGAGCGGGCTAGTACGCGTGAGACTATCCATCCCAGCACGACCACACCAGCCAGCGTGATCCACAGGCCGACAAAGGTTCGCTGCGACAACGCATCCGCTTGTTCATGCGAAAAATTCCGCTGCGTCTCCAAATGGTTTTCGACAGCCCAGAGGTCTGCGCGGAGGAGAGAGGAGAGTCGGAGCCCTTCACCCGACCGCACGTACGCTAACGCTTTGTCCAGCTGCCCATTCTGAATGTCTGCAATCAATTCATGTTTTGATCGCAGCAGGTCTTTCAGTTGTCGCTCGATCGAAGCGAGTTGGTTTGGAGAACCAGACAGTTTCGTGAGCGACTTTGCGGCATCCGACAAAGTCTGGTTGAGTTTCGTTTCAGCTTCAGCCAGCGGAGAGAGAAACGCTGACTGCTGGGTCAAAACATAGCCGCGAAAACCGTCCTCGATATCGACCGCGAGTCGCCCCAGCACATGAACCTGTTCAGCAGCCAGCATGAGGTCATCCCGTTGTTGTTGGAGCGTAAGCAGCTGTTGGGCAACATACAGGTGAATTGCAATGCCCGCACTGAGCGGCACACAGAGCAGCAGAAGCACCACCCATACTTTGTGCTGAATGCGGAGTTGATCTCCCCATTGTGCGGCTCGGTTCATTGCGCGGCGTCCTCTTATTTCTTTGCGATGTGCTCAGGAGATTGCGGTCAATCTATAGGGCTTAGGAGAAAGACGGCTCAAAACCCGATGACCAGAACCCGATAAAAGCGGGCCGCAAATTATTTGAGGGACAGACTCGTATCTCAGGTGGCGAATAGGCCAACTTTCCCCGTGTTGAGCCTCCCTGTCGAGACGAATTGTACCGAATTATGTGGTTGCAAACCGCTTGTACTGCAACACCGTAGCTCTGTCTGAAGCGGCTAGGTTGGAGTATTCATAACCGCTCTGTGTTCCTCTCTCGAAATCGTCGGGGGTGACGGCAGCACGCGACGGTAGCCGGTTATACGAACTTGCCAGGAAACTGCTTCACCAACGCCTCTATCAACGTATCTGCTATGACATAGACGTGTTCACGCATCATCTTCCAGGTTTCATCTAGATGCGCATAGTCCTTTTTCTTGTACTGGTTGATTTGGAGGACATGGTGAGCGCCATGCGCCGCGATCAGCCCCCGAACGGTGGATTCCGACAGATAGGGATTGATTTCCTTAAAAAATGCGCCGAAATTGTCGGCATTTTTCGCTAAGTGGGCAAGTGCGGCATCCTGCTGGCTCGTATTCCCTGCAACGGTGGCTTCCGAGTATTCTCTCACTGCGCCGATGTTGCTATCCAACAGGCTCGAGAATTTCTGCGACCGAGCCTCACCGTAGAATGGTATCAGCATGCTCGCAATCTGTTTCGTATTATCGTCGACTCTCTTCTTGACAGCATCACGCTCCGCCGGACTGCCCGTCGCCTCGGTTAATACGGCATGCTGCACCCAATAGATGTGCCCAAGCCAGAGATCGCGATAGGCCTGTTTCATCTCTGCTACACGGGCTGGATTGACTTCCCCTGCTGCACGCGATTCGTAGTCACAGCCCACCAAGCCAGCGAGTGCGAGTGCCAACACCGGCATAGATTGAAATATCTTGCTCATAGCTCCCTCATCATAACTAGTCCTAAGTTGCAGGTAAATCCCTGATGTTCAAAATCTCCGAGAGTGATTTTGGTATCCTGTGGGGTACAGTACGACTGTAACAGTCGGATATGAAGGAAACATGAACGGATCATGAAGAAACCTTCATCATCCTGAGGGGTTGCGGTGCCTATCCTGCTTGAGTCATGATCGCAGTTGCACTAGAAGTCTTCGTAACTCCTGCGGGCTTGGAGCCTGCGGAAAACCTTGTGTTCATGGTAGAAATTCAACGGTTTCCAAAACTAGACACCGGGCGATTGCGTGCAGAATGCCCCAAAAGGACGTCAGCGAGGATTTCGATAAGTCGAAAACTAAGCTGGAGGTTTTTTTCAGCATCCTACTAAGCAGGAATCGTCTGGTGAGTGAGGACCGGCAAGCGCAGGGTAAAGACTGAGCCTTTATCGACTTGGCTTGTGACCGAAACGGTCCCGCCATGGGCCTCAGCGATTTCCTTGACGATCGGCAACCCAAGCCCGGTACCACCTGCATCCTTTGCCCTTGCCCAATCAGTTCGATAAAACCGCTCGAAGAGATAAGGAAGATGCTCCGGCTCGATGCCATGGCCTGTATCCTCGACAGCCACAGCAACTCCTTCCCTGACTGCCTGTAAATGAACGGTCACGGCTCCACCGGACGGCGTATAGTGCAGCGCGTTGTCGAGTAGATTGATCAGTGCTTGCTTGAGCCACTGGGCATCGCCGAGGACGGATGGGACTGATTGGGGTTCAAACGACAAACTGATTCGGCGGTCATCGGCAAGGGGGGTCAGTTCATCCACTATATCTTGAATCATCGGTCCCAGGACGAGCGGCACGAGGTGAACCGGCGGCTTGCCGCTCGTGAAATTGGCGAGGGTCAACAGGGAACGAGTCAGGGCAATGAGCCGTCCCACCTGCTCAAGATTGTTGATGAGGGCTTCGCGATATTCTTCCGAAGTTCTGGCTTTCATGAGGGCAACGTCCAGATTGCCCTGCAATATGGTCAAGGGGGTTTTCATTTCGTGGGCGGCAATGTCGCAAAACCTCCGCTGAGTTTCACCGCTCCGTTGGAACCGGTCCATCACGGAGTTGAACGCTTGGGTGAGTCGACGGAATTCCTGGTAGGGCGAATCCAGGGTTAAGCGTTTCCCCAAGTCAGCTTCCGACATTGTTTCTGCACCGGTACTCAACACCTCGATCGGAGTCATCACTTTCTTGGCCAGCCACCCGCTGCCTATCCAAGCAACGAAAAGGATGGTCCCGGATCCAAGGGTCAGTAGGATCACGAGACCAACAAGTGTTTCCCGGTACAGCAGCATTGATGCCTCTGCCTGCAGAACGTGTCGTACCGGGCCCTGCCGAGGAATCGTGACGTATAGCTGTCGTACGGACTTACCATCCAACAACGACTCAGCAGTTTCATACAGCATTTTTCCGAGACGGACTTGTTCGAGGACGCGATCGGGAATCGTTGCCTGTGCCACGGCGTTGGGACTTTTCCAAACCAGTCGGCCATCCGGGGAGAAGATCCGAAGAGAATGGGTCACCTCGCGCGTATCATTTTTGCCTCGGATCATCTCGTCCGCAAGCGTATATTCCTCATTGGAACTCTCGACAATGTTGGGGTGTTGCTCAACGATCCTGGCCATCGTTTCCGCCAACCCGAACAGCCGGCCATCCACAAAGCGGCGCAACAAGGCATCGCCTCCGGCGTAGATCAGAACAGAAAAGACCAGGAGAAGCGCTGCCATCAGAATGAGCGCAGACTGACGGATCAAATTATGCAGGGACTTCATGCGATCGGTTCCGCTTCCTCCAACATGTACCCAGCGCCGCGTACGGTGGCAATCAATTGGGGTGAAAAATCTCGGTCGATCTTCGCGCGCAGGGCCCGAATATGAGCGTCCACGATATTTGTCATGGGGTCATAGCTGATGTCCCACACGTGTTCGATGATCGCCGTTCGCGTCAACACCCGATTCTTGTTTCGCAAGAGGAACTCTAGCAATGCATACTCTTTATTCGTCAGTGGGATTTCTTGCCCGGCTCGCCACACGCGGTGAGAAGCCGGATCCAGCTCCAAATCTGCCGCTTTGAGTCGGATCATTTGTTGCGGCCCACCTCGTCGTAGCAAGGCCCGGATTCGTGCCAGCATTTCTGCAAACGCGAACGGCTTCGACAGAAACTGATCCGCGCCGGTATCGAAACCTGAAATCTTGGCCTCCAAGGTGTTGCGCGCGGTCAACAGCAATACTGGAGTCGTGTTTCCCTTGGCCCGGACACGGCGGCAGAGGGTGAGGCCATCGAGCTTAGACAACATGATGTCGAGGATCAACAGATCGTAAGGATTTGCCAAGGCCAGCGCCAACCCTTCTTCGCCATCGGCCGCGAAGTCCACCGCATACTGTTCTTCCTTCAACCCTTTGCGGATGAACTGCGCGAGGTTCAGATCGTCTTCAACCAGCAATATTCGCATGAGATTCCTTACTTCTATCTAGCGCGTTCCTTGCCCCACACCATTATGACAGCTCTCAATCGGCCGGTCACTCCCACGCAAACGTGAGCGAGACAAGCTAGACATGCGCGTTGCTCGGGCACATTCCTATCGTGCGCGTTCCACGAGCAGGCGAGCGACCAGATTGCCCTCCCTCTCTCGTTTGACTTCGCCTTCTCTGCCCTCCTAGAATCCCGCCATGGCGTCGTCCTTTGTTCATCTCCACCTCCACACCCAGTTCAGCCTCTTAGACGGCGCGAATCAAATCGAGCCGCTGGTCCAGCAGATCAAAGCCTTCGATCAGCCGGCTGTGGCCATGACCGACCATGGCAACATGTTCGGAGCCATCGAGTTTTACCGCAAAGCCAAAGACGCCGGTATCAAACCCATCATCGGCTGCGAAGCCTACATGGCCCCTGGCAGTCGCTTGGCTGCCAAAGACAGCGGCCTCGCCCACAACGACTACTATCACCTGATCCTCCTGGCTCGAAATCTGACCGGCTATCAGAACCTGATCAATCTTGTTAGTAAGGCTTACCTTGAAGGATTCTACTACAAACCACGGATGGACAAGGAAATTTTGAAAGAGCACCATGAGGGACTCATCGCCCTATCCGGTTGTTTAAGCGGCGAGATTCCTTACCTCATCGGCCAGAAAGACATGGCCGGCGCGATGGCTGTGGCAGGCGAGTTTCAGGAAATATTCGGGAAGGAACACTTCTATCTTGAAGTGCAGGCGAACGGGTTGGATCACCAGCGAGTCGCGAATAGCGGCCTGCTTGAGATTGCCAGGAAAATGGACATCCCTCTGGCCGGCACCAACGATTGCCATTACCTTAAGAAAGAAGATTTCCGCCCGCATGAACTGATGCTCTGTCTGCAAACCGGCAAGACGATCAGCGACCCGAATCGCATGAAGTTCGATACGGATCAGCTCTATGTGAAATCGACAGAAGAAGTCTCAGCCGCCTTTATCGAGTTCCCCAACGCCGTCACCAATACCTGTCGAATTGCGGACAACTGCGATCTCCAATTGGCGCTGAATAAGACGCACCTCCCGCAATACAAAGTGCCTGAAGGGTTCACGCGGGAAACCTATCTGGAGCGTTTGGCGCTGGAGGGGTTGGCATCCAGGCTACGAGAAAGGCCCAGTCAGATCCTGCAGACTGCCTATGAACTGCGCCTGCGTGAAGAGCTGACGATTATCTGCTCGATGGGGTTCGCCGGCTATTTCCTTATCGTGTGGGACATCATCAAGTTTGCCCGGTCGCGCAATATTCCAGTCGGACCGGGCCGAGGCTCCGCCGCCGGAAGTCTCGTCGCCTATGCACTGCGCATCACAGACCTCGATCCTCTCGTCTACACACTTTTATTCGAACGGTTTTTGAATCCCGAGCGCGTGTCCCTCCCCGATATCGACATGGATTTCTGCATGGAACGCCGGGGTGAGGTCATCAACTATGTGGTCGATAAGTATGGCAAAGACCATGTGGCCCAGATCATTACGTTCGGGACGCTCGGGGCGAAAGCCGCGATTCGGGACGTGGGCCGCGTGCTGGAAATTCCCTATGCAGAAGTCGATCGCGTGGCCAAGCTCGTCCCGAATCAATTGAATATCACGCTCCAACAGGCACTCGATCAAGAACCGAAACTGCGCGATCTCGTCGAGACCGATACGCGGGTCAAAGAGCTAATGGGCATCGCCCGTTCCCTCGAAGGACTGGCCCGGCACGCCTCGACTCACGCCGCCGGCGTAGTAATTTCCGAAGGACCTCTCACGGACCACGTGCCGCTCTACAAAGGAGCCAACGACGAAATCGTCACTCAATATTCAATGGGAGATGTCGAAAAGATCGGGCTCGTCAAATTTGATTTCCTGGGCCTCAAAACCCTCACGATGATCAAACGTGCAGAGACTCTGATCAATGAGCGGTATCCCGGCAATCCACCATTGGTCATGGAGCAGATGCCGTTCGACGATCTCAAAACATTCGCCCTTCTCTCCTCAGGAAAGACCATTGGCCTCTTCCAGTTGGAGAGCTCCGGAATGCGCGATCTCCTGACCGGCCTGAAACCGGATCGTTTCGAGGACATCATCGCCATCATCGCGCTTTATCGCCCCGGCCCAATGGATCTGATTCCCGACTTCATCAAACGCAAACAGGGCAAGATTCCGATCGCCTATGAAGTACCTGAACTCGAACCGATCCTGAAGGACACCTACGGGGTCATCGTCTATCAGGAACAGGTAATGGCCATTGCCAACAAGGTGGCGGGCTTTTCGCTCGGCCAAGCCGACATTCTCCGGCGCGCGATGGGCAAAAAGAAACCGGAGGAAATGGAGAAGCTGCGCATGCAGTTCCTGGCCGGGGCCAAGATCAATAAGATTCCCGACAAGAAAGCGGAAAAGCTCTATGAACTGATCCAGAAGTTTGCCGGCTACGGGTTCAACAAATCGCACGCCGCAGCCTATGCCGTTGTCTGCTATCAGACCGGCTATCTGAAAGCGCACTATCCGACTGAGTTCATGGCCGCCCTGATGACCACCGACATGGGCAACGCCGACAAGATCGTCGGCTACTTCACGGAATGCCGCGACCTTAACATCAAGGTCTTGCCCCCCGACGTCAACGAAAGCCATAAGAACTTCACCGTGGTGGACCATGCCATCCGGTTCGGCCTGGCCGCCATCAAGAATGTCGGCGAAGGCGCCGTCGAATCGATCATCGAGATTCGAAATGAAACCGGCCCCTTCAAGTCTTTCTTTGAGTTCTGCCGCCGCGTCGATCTCCGCAGAGTGAACAAGCGCATGCTCGAAGGGCTGATCAAGACCGGTGCGTTCGACTCAACCGGCGCGAAACGTTCTCAATTGGCCGCGGTTTTGGATCAAGCCGTTGAAGACGGGGCGGCTGCACAGCGTGAACGGGATCTGGGGCAGACCAATATTTTCGGTGACGAACTGCACGGACAGGACTTGGCGGAACATCCGGCCATGCCGCTGCCCAACATACCTGAATGGGATCAAAGCGAGCGGTTGAAGCAGGAGCGGGAGCTGACCGGCTTCTATATCTCCTCTCATCCGCTGGCACGCTATGAGGCCACAATTCAGGCGCTTGCCACGGCCTCGACTATCGGCCTGCCGGAATTGTCGGATGGCCGGGAGGTGAAACTCTGCGGAATCATTACGACCGTCAAGAGCATGCTGACCAAGAAGGGCGACCGAATGGCCTATCTCACGCTGGAAGACCTCCAGGGTGTAGTCGAAATCATCGTCTTTCCAGATCTCTACAAAACCGCCGCCGACTTGGTTGTGCCGGAACGCCTGGTGCGCATCACAGGCACAGTGGATCGGGGAGATAAAGGCACGAAGATTCGAGGGAGTAAAATTGAACCGCTCGCCGAAGTGCAAGCGCAGACGATCAAACGGGTTCGTGTTCAACTGACAGATCGCCCCGGCGTGACAGAACAGTTACCGCACCTCCGTGAGGTTTTTCTGCGTCACTCAGGAGCCACGACCGTCTCGCTCAAGTTTTGCTTGGATTCAGCGATGGAAGCCGAGACCACCCCCCTCCCCCACCTGACCGTCAGCCCGAGCGAACGATTTGTCGCGGATGTTGAAGAAGTGCTAGGCAAAGGGACCATTTTTCTGCTATCGTAGGCACTAATTCAGGGTAGGGTATCTGTACTCCCCTCCCTCAATATTGATATCCATCAAACACTGTATGCGCGATTACCTTGAATTTGAAAAACCGGTTCGCGAGATTGAAGAAAAGATAGAAAAGCTCGCGGCCGTTCCTGCCGGGAAATCGGCTCCCCAGGATGAGATCCGCAAGCTGCGGATGAAGCTGGCCCAGGTCGAGCATACGCTCTATAGCAAACTGACTCCTTGGCAGAGAACACAACTCGCCCGGCATCCCCAAAGACCCAGCACCCTCGATTACATCAGCTATCTATTTAGAGATTTTTTTGAGTTCCATGGGGACCGTTCGTTCGGCGACGATCGTGCCATTGTCGGAGGCTTCGCTCGATTCAATGACCGCTCGGTCATGGTTATCGGTCATCAAAAAGGAAAGACTCTCAAAGAACGGATGCAACGAAACTTTGGCATGCCGAATCCAGAAGGTTACCGAAAGGCCCTGCGTCTCATGAGGATGGCCGAGAAGTTTGGACGTCCGATCGTGACCTTTATCGACACGCCGGGTGCCTACCCCGGCATCGGCGCGGAAGAGCGCGGCCAGGCTGAAGCTATCGCCCGCAATCTGTTTGTCATGTCCCGGCTCGCGGTCCCAATTATTTCCATCGTTATCGGTGAAGGTGGCAGCGGCGGAGCACTCGCATTGGGCGTCTCAGACCGCGTCCTCATGTTGGAGCATGGAGTCTATTCGGTGATTTCACCGGAAGGCTGCGCCGCCATCCTGTGGGACGATCCGACTAAAGTTCCCGATGCGGCCTCCGCCTTGAAAATGACGGCGAAAGATCTGGTTGACCTCCGCATCGTAGACGAAGTGATTCCCGAACCGCTCGGTGGCGCCCATCGGGATCTCAATGCCATCACCGATCGAGTCGCCAAATCCCTCAGCAACCAACTCTCCCAGCTCAACGATCTCTCCATTCCTCAATTGCTAGCCCAACGCGATCAGAAATACCGATCCATCGGAGCCATCAACGGGCTGGCCGTTTCTCCTCGATAAGCTGAGCGAGACAGGTCCCGCGCATCCGGTTCTTCCCACAAGTCTTGCGCGCCGCGGCTCACGTCTCACTTTTTCCTCCCTCTAGGAACCAAGCTGCCGCTCCAAGGCCGGCGGCACGGCCACTGGCTAAACACGCCGTGAGCAGATAGCCTCCGGTCGGGGCTTCCCAATCCAACATTTCTCCAGCACAAAATAGACCTGGCAGGGTACGGATCATCAGCCGTTCGTCAAGTGCTTCAAAGGGAACTCCACCGGCCGTACTGATCGCTTCCTCCAACGGGCGCGGCTCAACGAGTCGTAACGGTAACGATTTGATCGCAGCAGCCAGACGAGCCGGGTCCGCGATATCCTTTTTCGAAAGCACTTCGCGAAGCAGCCCCGCCTTCACGCCTTCAATATGGACCTGCCGCTGAAGATGCGTTGCCATCGTACGTTTGCCGCGCGGCCTCGACAGATCGTGAGTTAGACGCGGCATATCTCGATCAGGTGTCAGGTCGAGGAGCACGGTCGCCGATCCCTTCGCCAAAATCTCGTCGCGAAGAGAGGCGGACACTGCGTAGATGATGCCGCCTTCTACGCCAGTCTCCGTGATGATAAATTCTCCGGGATGCCAGGATTCGGTACCGGACTTACTCTTCATCACAATGGCCACCGATTTGACCGGATGTCCGGCAAACTTTACCCTGAAATGATCGCTCCATCCTACATCGAAGCCACAGTTCGCCGGCTGTAACGGCGCAATGTGAACCCCGCGTCCCACCAGCAGTGGCACCCATGAAGCATCGGAGCCGAGTTTTGGCCAACTGCCGCCACCAAGCGTCAGCACTACCGCATCGGCCTGGACAGAGAGGTTTCCCTCCGACGTGCTAAAACGCAGCGCCCCCTGCTCGTCCCAGCCGGTCCACCGATGTCGAACATGAAATTGGACGCCGGCCTTGCGCAACCTTCGCAGCCACGAACGCAGCAGCGGCGCGGCTTTCAGATCGGTGGGGAACACGCGCCCGGAAGATCCTTCGAATGTTTCGATACCAAGTCCACGGGCCCATGTTCGGAGTGCATGAGGCCCGAACGACATGAGCAGCGGCGCAATCTGTGCACGTCGTGCTCCATAACGCGAGAGAAACTTTTCGGACGTCTCCGAGTGCGTAAGATTCAGGCCGCCTTTCCCTGCCAAGAGAAACTTTCGACCGACCGACGCCATGGCGTCATAAATATTGACTTGTGCGCCGGTGGCAGTCGCCGCCTCTGCTGCCATTAGCCCGGCCGGGCCTCCACCGATAATGGCAATCTTCATGGGTCTTCTCATGAATGTAGATTAAACAGGCGGACAAACGAAAAATGTGTGACTCGATCAATCATCTGTTCGGCGCATCTCGATTTTCTTGCATTTCTCGCTTCTCCCGCATCGTCCGCGCGGGACCCTACACGCAGAACTGAAATGGGTCAAGCACGGACGTGGCACTCACAAGATTTCATAGCCCGGAACAAGCTATACTCCCGTGCAACGATGGATGAACAAGAGCCTATACAGGTAGTTGAGCTTCGGACCAGCTACCGCTATACGACCGCGCACCCCTGGGTGGTCCAAGCCATTGGAGGATTCTTGTCGGCGTATTTCATGGAACATCCAGGATTTCGCGTGCAACGTTACATGGAAGAACTGGAATCCGGTACGCACCTATGGATATGCGAGGTGCCGCCCAGCATGAAGGTCCCTAGACTCCTGAAGCGCCTGCAGGAAGATATTCCCCCCTGCCAGACACAACAGATCGCTACCGATTCGAAAGCGCGACCTCGCTATCTCATCGATTGCCCAGGTGAGCCAGATGGATAATTGCATGAGACATGCGGGACGAGCGAGAAGAGCGGAACCGGTGGGTGTTCGGAAGACTGAAAACTGAAGGCTGAAGTGTTCGGAATCTCGAACCCGGAAATTCGAACTTCGTGTTGCGCTATTCTCGCCAATTTCGCGCTTCACGCTTTATGGCATACATCGATATGCAGTCAAACTCATTTTTGAACGATTGTTGCGCTGTTAGCTGTGGAGGCAGGTGTACTCTCTGCGACATCGACGCTAGGCGGCACTGCGCCTTCACTCCCCAGACCCGATCACATTGTGTTGATGATTGAAGAGAATCATTCCTACAGCCAGATTATCGACTCACCCGATGCGCCATACATCAATCAATTTGCTGCCCAGAGCGCAGTCTTCACACAGTCTTTCAGCATCACCCACACCAGCCAGCCGAATTATCTCGCGCTGTTTTTCGGATCGACACAGAGCATCGCCGACAACTTGTGCCGCTCACCTTCGTGACACCCAACCTCGGACATGCGTTGTTGGCAGCGGGGCTGACCTTCACTGGATATTTGGAAGACCTGTCCTCGGAGAGCTCTCTGATCTGTAGCATGGGGCTGTACGCACGCAAACATAATCCCTGGATGAATTGGCAGAATAGCGTGGCCAACGGGCTCCCCGCGACGGCCAATTTGCAGATGTCGAGTTTTCCCACCGAGCATAACCAACTTCCTACTGTAAACATGATCGTGTCGAACCAGGTCAACGACATGCACAATGGGAAAAATCCCGAAGCGACTCAGGCCGGCGATCGTTGGCTCCAGGAGCACATGGATGGCTACGTCCAGTGGGCAATGCAGCACAACAGTCTGCTGATCGTGACCTGGGATGAAGACAATGGGAAAGAGAATAACCGGATCGTAACACCCTTCTTCGGACCCATGGTGCAGGCCGGTCGCTACGAACAACGGATCACTCACTGCAATGTCTTGCGCACAATTGAAAGCCTCTATGGCCTTCCTTACGCCGATGCACGTGCCGGCGCGGCACCGATCATTCAAATCTGGAAGGTCCCGCCCCGTCCCTGACCGGCCTCCTACTTGCTGCGCACATTGATCACCGCCGTCGCAACCTGAACCAGCATCACTGTCGCTTCAAAACATTCCATCTCGATTAATTCGCTGCGTGCGACTCCATGCGTGCCGCTTTCTTCTGCCTCATCCATCTGTCCTGTATATCGAGACGAGTATGGCGAGCTACCGAATGGGAGTTGAACGTGGAGAGCGAAGTAATAGTGAATCTGAATCAGCCTGCATATCCGTTAGAATTGCCACTCTGCCAGCGCCAGGCGTCGGCGCACATCGCGGCAATCCCACGTTCCGCCCTCCAGTCCAACAACTCAAACGCCCGTTGCGGATCAGCATAGCAAGAGGCGATGTCGCCGGGGCGCCTGGGCGCAATCTTGTATGGCACTGACCGTCCGCTTGCCTGCTCAAATGCCCGCACGATATCCAGCACGCTGTACCCAGTACCCGTGCCAAGATTCACGGTTAGACACTCGGCCTTCTCCTCTAGTCGTTCCAGAGTCTTCAGCGCTTTGAGGTGCCCCAGGGCCAAATCCACGACATGAATATAATCCCGCACCCCCGTCCCATCCGGAGTGAGATAATCGTTCCCCCAGACATTGAGACAGGCTCGTCGCCCAACAGCTACCTGCGCCACGACGGGCAGTAAATTGTTCGGGATACCCTGAGGATCTTCCCCGATCAGACCGCTGGCATGGGCACCCGCCGGGTTGAAATAACGCAAAATGCCGATCTTCCAAGACAGATCGCTGCGGTGCAGATCACGCAGAATTTCCTCAATCATCAGCTTTGTGCGGCCATAGGGATTGGTGGCGGAAAGTGGGTGGTCTTCAGTCAGTGGCAGCCGAATCGGATCGCCATACACGGTGGCGGAGGAGCTGAACACCAGGGTTTTCACCCCGCACTCCCCCATCGCCTCCAGCAAACGCAGGGTGCCGACCACGTTATTGTCGTAGTAGTCCAGCGGTTGTGTCACCGACTCCCCCACGGCCTTGAGACCGGCGAAGTGAATAACCGAATTGGCCCCGCTCTCACGCAGAGCCACCACCAAGGCCGCACGATCGCGGATGTCGCCACGCACCAATCGCAGTTTTTTCCCTGTAATACGTTCCACCCGAGCCAGCGCCTCGGGGTGGCTATTAGAGAAGTTATCGAAGACCGTGAGATCACAGTTAGCATCGAGTAGTTCCACGCAGGTATGCGAACCGATATAGCCAGCACCGCCGGTAACAAAAATCATGGACACCTGCCTCATGTAAGGATAACAGCATCGTATCAGGCGAATGAGCAACGTCAAGAAATGAACAGGAAATGCTTGTTTGGTTTATCTGGTTAGTTTCATTCAACCAATCAAACAAGACAAACCAAATAATGTTCTGATTATTAGGCTTGCGGCTTCTCCGATGCCGGAGGAGCGGATTCGCCAGAGAATTTCTTGTGGAGAAGTTTTCGTCCGAGAATTGTAATCCCCAATGCGAGACCAAGCGAGAGCGGGACGAACAATGCCGCGGCAATATCCGCACTTCGGAGCCACCCCATCTCCTGAAGAGCCTTGAAGATATAGGCCATGAGCCCGCTGAGATAGTAGGCAATCACGATAACCGACAAACCTTCGACCGTGTACTGGAGGATCGCCTGGCTCTTCGTCGTCTTGTCGACGCTCATCAAGAGCGTCAGGTTTTGAGATTGCAGCATGAGGTCGACGCGTGCGCGAATAATAGAGATCGTCCCTTCAAAGCTGCTACGAAGCGTGTCCATTCGCTTCAAGAGTTGTTGATAGCCCTCCGCCACCCCAGTGATCCCGCTGAGGACAAACTCGGACATCGGGCGGTAGAGGGGGAGCGTACGTTCGTCAAGTGATGCCAGCGTCCGGTGCACAATCTTGTCGTAGGGAACAGAGGCGGACAGCTCGAAGTGCAACTTACTGGACAGCCGAGTGGTTTTTAACCAATCTTGTGTCAGCCCATTGAGCCACCGCTGTAGGGCCGGGGCGTCGGCGTGACCGATATGCTCGCTGATGATTTCACGCTGCTTCAAGTGCACCTGCTCGAACTTGTAGGCCTGATCGATCGCAGCCGAAAACAACGGCTTTTGCATGAGTAACAAGTGGTAGTAGGTTTCGATCCGGACAATAGCATCGACGATGTCTTTCAGATGAGACTTGCTGGATCTGCCAGACCCTACACTAACCCAATAGCGCTCGCGTCCATGCTCGTCCGGTGTAAAGCTGGTGACCAGAGAAGTCTCTTCATCGAGAATCCGGCTGCCATACATGACCGGGCCGGGAAATTGTGGGCGTAACGCCTCACTATCTGGCAACGGCTCAACCAGCAGCACGATATCCAGATGGCAGACTTCTGCACCGAGCGGTGTAACCGCAAACCGATAGTCAGGAAAGGTCATCGGGCCAAAGGCCACCCTCCCAGCGTGGTTGGAGGGAATATGCCAGATTTGATAACTGTAATACTCCGTGTGCGTTTGCCAGATCACAATCAACCGATCGCCGTTCGCCGCCTTCTTCATGCCATAGCCAAACGCGTCTCGAATCACCGTCGTGTCTGCAGAAATCTTCAAGGCCTCCAAGAGAGACCTGAACTCGTCACGACTCGCTGGCCGCTGCACCGGTGGGTCGCTCATGCGAAATGTTTTGTAGTGCACGTGCGCGGGGGCGTGCAGCCAATCGGCCCAGAGCATCTGTGGCCGCTCGTGCAGTTTCCGGATAAGCTCGCCGGCATCCGGCGTGGTAGTCTCAGGCTTAATCATGCGATGACCCTGTGAGGTGAACAATGGAGCGGGAAACGATGACAGGCTACTGTCTTGCCAGCAAACCTGTCAACAGATTGTCAATGCAATAGGTAATGCAAGGCCCATTGCGCGACGTGACACGCACGAAGTTAGCGAGCCATGGCCTTGGATTCTATCCAGCGGCAGCGCACAGTTACGCAATGAGGTCGCCCGGAAAGGAGACTGGCTTACGGGGCCGGATCGACGACAACTGGTTAGACCAGGCGAGAGTCACACCCAAAGACCTCCCTCGGCGCCCTCGCAGCGGAACAGCCCCTTTCCCCAGAACAACACCTCTTTATGGGGTATTCGATCAGGTGGAGCCTCACCGCTCCTTCTTATCCCATCAAGCCCAGGACGTCGGACTCGCGGACCAGAACAAGCTCCTTTCCGTCCAGATCGATTTCGGTCGTTCCATATTTTTCGTAGAGTATCTGATCGCCAGGTTTGAGAACCGTGGGCGTGAAGAGCTTTTTCTCTTTCTTTTTAGGTGTATTGCCCTGTTTCTTTTCCGGTGTTTCCCAGCGCCCGTTCCCCACGGCCAGGACCGTTCCTTCAACCGGTTTCTCCTTGGCCGTATCCGGGATGAACAACCCCCCAGGGGTTTTTCCCTTGGCCTCCGACGGTTCGATCAGTGCCCAATCCTGTAACGGTTGAAATTCCATGGTGATTCCTCCTTCTTCGGTTCAAGGGACAGTGACAGGCTACGTCGTTCTACAGATGGCGTCAACTCGTCGAGAGATGGACTCCAAATGAGGAACAATAATTCATCTCCACTGAGCGCTTCCAGAGAGCACCTTTTGAGCGTGCGGCCTCTGCGAGCAGGATGGATGGCCGGGCCGCTCCCCTCTTCTGGTTTTCTCCTCTCCCAGGTGCTAAAACATATCTCAAATACCTCATCTGATATCTTGCTCAGGATAAGAACGTCTATGTCTTTGCCGATTGAGAAGTCGTCGTCCGATGAATTGGCACGAGAAGTGGCCAGGCGGCGCACGTTTGCCATTATTTCGCACCCGGACGCGGGGAAAACTACGCTGACCGAGAAACTCCTCTTGTACGCCGGCGCAGTGCACCTGGCCGGCGCGGTGCAGGCTCGATCGCATCAGCGTGCGGCGAAGTCGGACTGGATGGAGTTGGAACAGGCGCGCGGGATTTCGATCACCTCCACCGCTCTGCAGTTTGATTATAAGGGTGTGCGAGTGAATCTACTCGATACACCGGGCCACCAAGACTTTAGTGAAGACACCTATCGCACTCTCATGGCGGTGGACAGCGCAGTCATGGTGCTCGACTGCGCCAAGGGCATCGAGCCTCAGACCAAGAAACTGTTCGCGGTCTGTCGCAAGCGCAACATCCCGATCATGACCTTCATCAACAAGATGGATCTGCCTGGGCGCCACCCGTACGAACTGCTAGAAGAGATTGAGCAGACCTTGGGCATGACGGCGGTCCCTTTCAATTGGCCCATCGGTGAGGGATCAGGCTTTCAGGGGCTGTACGATCTTCAAGAACCTCAAGTCTTGTTTTTTCAACGGACGCTGCATAACCAGCGCCGGGCGCCGATGAGAGTGGAAACGTTCCCACACCCAAGCCTGGCAGAGACGCTCGGAGAAGCCTATGGTCCACTGCAGGAAGAGATCGCCCTGGTGACTGGCGCGGGGACGAAGTTCGATCGCAGCCACTTTCTCGCCGGACAACTCACGCCAGTCTTCTTCGGGAGCGCGCTAACGAACTTCGGAGTCGAGCCGTTTCTGAACGCCTTCCTCCAACTCGCGCCACCCCCAGGACCGCGCATGAGTTCGGAAGGGTTGGTGCTGCCGACAGACGAGAAGTTCGCCGGCTTTGTATTCAAGATACAGGCGAATATGGATCCACTACATCGCGATCGGATGGCATTTTTACGTATCGTATCTGGCCGCTTCGAGAAGGACATGATGGTCTATCATGCGCGGCTGGATAGGAAGATCCGGATGACGCGACCGCATCGGCTCTTCGGTCGTGATCGAGAGACGATTGAGGAGGCCTACCCTGGCGACGTCGTGGGGCTTGTGAATCCTGGCCTCTTTGCTATCGGCGATACTCTCTGCTCCGGCACTCCACGTTCCTTCGATGCGATTCCACAATTTCCCCCTGAATGCTTCGGTGTGCTTCGGAGCCAGGATCTGACGAAGCAGAAACAGTTTCAGAAAGGACTCCAGCAGCTCGAAGAAGAAGGAGTGATGCAGGTGTTTTATTCACCCGATCATGTGCGGCGTGAGCCGGTCTTGGCTGCCGTGGGAGAACTTCAATTCGATGTCGTCGCCTCACGCCTCGAGACCGAATATGGGGTTAAGACTCTCGTCGAGCGGATGCCCTTTGCCCTGGCTCGCTGGGTGACGGGAGATCCCGACGTGATCGCCCGGATCTATTGGCCGCAGGATACGCGCCGTCTCGTGGACAAGGACGGCCACATGGTCATGCTCTTCGGCTCCGAACGGCTGCTTGCCTACTGCATGAAGGAATACACCCCCCTCAAGTTTCAGTTACGGGAGGAAGTCGAAAAATAGAGATCTAGCAAGCCAACGACCATGTAGGAGCGGGATCGTTCTTTTCCATTATGGGCACGCTGCTCTTTTCACTGTTATACCTGTAGGCAAATAACTGCATCATCTATCCTTCTAGAAATACTAAGATTGCTTAGGTATCTGCCGCAATTTCCTACAGTCTCCCTGCATCCACCGTCTACCTTTTTCTTTCCATCACTATTTTTCAGGTTTTTGTTCCTGCCAGCTTCCTCCTGCAACGGCACGCACCTTGCCTAGTTGTCACAGTGAAGAAGTAAATGATTGCCCTCTTCAATCTTTCTCTGGGTGGCCAAGTCAGTTGAGTAATCCGACATAGACTCTTGTATGTGAGGAGTTTGCTTCTCCGGGAAAGATCTGCCTGGTGCCGGGGAGAAAACAAGGGAGTAATTGCATGAACTGTGTAAAGGCTATCGTCGGTGCTCTCGTGTTATGGTCGAGTACTGCGTGGGGCGCCACATTGACGTGGAATGCCAACAGTGAACCGGATCTAGCGGGATATCGCGTCTATCAGTGCGGTCGGCAACCCTGCACGCAGACATCCGGCACCGCGTCTCATCTGGCCACGTTGGGAAAGGTGACAAGTTTCAATATCGGAACGCCGGCAGTGACCCAGTACTACTTCATTACGGCATATGACAATGGTAATCTTGAATCAGGTAGTAGCAACATCGCGACCTTCATACCGGCCGGATCTCCCCCAACACCTCCCCTGAAAGCTCCCCCTGCCCCGGGCGGCCTGCACATCAGTACTGTTCAGTAAAACCTTTTGGATATTAAATCCTAGAATGTGTTGTTGACAGGATGGCGAACGGGACTGGCGGGACGAGCGAGGCTTCGAGGTTTTTGGGACTTCGAACCCCAAACTTCGGATCGCGCTTTTCTCGTATGTCTCGTGCTCACACCCTCTCAAAGCCTGAATCCCGCCATTTTTCTAGGAGCGCAATTCGGCGTTCCAGCTGCGCGATGGTCGCCTGATCGACCCGGCCGCCGGTTCGCTTGATGAGTTCTGCATTGAGTTGGCGATGATCGATTCCGGCCTTTCGCGCCACGGTGCCGACGAGGGTACGATGCTGGTCTCGCAATTCGTTCTTCTTGTCATGGAGCGCCACTATCGGCTCTGGTACGCCCTTGCCCTGGCCGTCTGATTCCACATCCTCTCCCCCAATCAGTGCATCCATCCGAGCTACCCCGTGCAAAGGCATATATTCTTTCAGCGAGGTGGCAGCCGTACCAAAGAGCGTTCGCTGCGCAGGGGGCATGATCTCTTCCAGGACATGGTCGCGTTCCGCCTTGATCTGTTTGGCATAGTGGACGAGGGTGGCGTCCTTTGGCAGATACAGCCAGGCCCGCTGCGGTTGCGGCAGTCCATCCTGCATCCGGATGAATCGCCCGACGACCTGGCGGAAATACATCTCAGTCAGAACGTTCGTGGCATAGACGCCGACACGGAGCCTCGGAATATCGACGCCTTCGCTTACCATGTTCACCGCAACAAGCCATTGCTGGGTCTTATGCTTCGCGAACGTGGAGATCGTCTTCGAAGCCGATGGATCGTCGGAAACGGCTACGTGCGCGCGGCTGCCCGTGATACGCCCCACCAACTCTGCCACTTGCCGAGCATGGTCCTGATTCATCGCGACGATAAGCCCGCCGGCATCCTGCTGTTCCTGCTTGCGGAGCCGGCGTAACTCGTCGTGAGCATCCTTAATGACCGGGCCCAGCCAACTATCTTGCAATAGCGCGGTCTTAAGCCGCTCCCGCTGTAGCTCGAAGGTGAGTCCATCCTCGAACGTCGCCCGATGTTCGCGACCCTCCGAGAGCCACGCCAGTTCTCCCTCATAACTCGGAAAGAGAATCGGGCGGCAGACATTTTCGCGAATCGCTTCGGCATACCCATAGGTGAAGTCGGCCTGACTCTCGCCCTGCTCATACCGCACGTAGGGAATCGGATTGTTGTCGGAGCGAAAGGGGGTACCCGATAAGGCCAGGCGAAAGACCGCCTCTTCAAACGCTTCCCGCAGCGCGTTGCCCCAATCCTTGCCCTCGCCTGCATGGTGCAACTCGTCGAAGATGAGCAGCGTGGGCCGACTCCGGCAGGCGCGCTGAAACACCTCCGGAGCGAGACAGACTTGCTGATAGGTCACGACTGCGCCATGATAGTCACGGGCTTCGATGGCCTGCTCGTTTGTCAGCGCAGGATCCAGGTGAATTCCTGCCAATCCGGCGGCGGCCGCCCACTGTGTACGCAGGTGGTTGGTCGGACAGATAACCAGAACGCGACTGGCCACTCGATCGGCCAGATACTGATGGGCAATACGCAGGGCAAAGCGCGTTTTCCCTGAAGCAGGTGTTGCTGTAGCAAGGAAATCAGGACGCGCATGGGTGAGAACTCCGGACACTGCGCGAGCTTGCCACTCGCGCAACTTGGCCGTCCACGGGGATAAAGTCACTGCAGCCTCTTCTTAATGGTCACTGTTGAATGGATATGGGAACGACAACGAGGGACTCTGATTCATTCTCAACACACACTCTCTCCACATGCATTGATGCTTTTCTCATACGAATGGACGGTCCAGTCGATCCCCTCCTGCATACGTCCAACAGTTCATTTTACATGTAACCTATTAAGATGTCCTGACCATCGAGTGTTTCGCGCCTCAGAATCTCTACAATACTCTCGCGTTTCATCTTGTAGTCAAGCAATATGGGGTATTAACCGTAGCGACAATCAGCACTTTTCTTGCTTTGCCTATTCCTTACTTTATGATTATCGCAGCCTTACGGAGAACGTCTCGCAATAAAACGCCATAGCTTGACTTGAATGAAAAATCAGATCGACATCGCTGCCACTCCTGACCCTACCAGGGTTCCACCCGCTCCCGTGAGTACGTCGTCTCGCATTTCGATTACCACAAATCGATTTCCTGTGTGGATGAACAGTCATCCCACCATGTGGATTATTTCCTCGGCTGCCGTCATTGCACTCGTGACGCTCCTCTGCCTGGGATGGACCGCATACACCGTGCAACAGGGATTAATCCAAACCAGCGGCCAGCGCCTGGTACAAACAGCCACGAATGCCGCCGGCAAATTGGATACGATGATCCTGGAGCGATACCGCGACATCCAGTTACTCTCCACGACTCCGATGGCACAGGGTCAAAACCCTGAGGCGCTGACGAGATATCTCCGTGAGCTTGTGCGCGCCCACCCGGCCTATCAATGGATTGGCGTCACCGACTTGCATGGCAGGGTGATTGCGGCAACTGATCCGTTGGACACCTCTTCCGATCAGAGCCAACACTTCTGGTTTCAACAGGCACGTACCCTCACCGACGCCAGGATTCTTGATGCGCAGGTGAGTGAGAAATCCGGAGGGGCCTTGGCAATCACTGTGATTGCTCCCCTGCACAGTTCCGACGGACAATTTCTCGGCGCAATTGCGGCGGTAGTGAGCGTCCCCTCATTGATAAACATCCTTGAGAATACAATACAACTGCTTAAGAGCTCCGAATGGACAGAACTGTCGGATGTTGAATATCAAGTCATCAACGAGAAGGGGGATCTGATCGCCGACTCAACGATACGAATGGAAGATCACCTCAAACAACCCGGTCTCCCTTTGGCAACACGTGTGGGTATGTACGCAAAGGGTTTCATCGAGGAAACGCATCTTCATCGCGGAACCTCCGTCATCACCGCTTATGCGCAAGTCACCATTGCTCATGCCTACCCGACCCAGCATTGGGGCATCATAATTCGGGTAGACCGGGATAATATTCTTGCCCCCGTTCAGTCGTTTCTCTGGAAATTGCTGGTTCTGGCCATTCTGATTCTCCTTCCTTTGCTCGGTCTTGTGTTGGGAATGATCAAGACTCTGCACGAAGAATGGCACACCACGAAACATGAGTACCAACGAGCGGCCGACGCAGAAACGGCGCTTAGAAAAAGGACGGAGACCCTTCATGCATTGGTCGTGTCCGCACAGAGCTTAGCTACCCAGCAAAACATCGACGGATTGCTGCGCCAGCTCCTTCATCTCGCGAAGGAGAATACCGGCGCGCGCTATGCGGCCTTAATGGTCTACGAAGGCACTACGCACGCAGCGATACAGTTCTTGACTGCCGGAATCGATGAGGCAGCGGGCCGCGCCATTCAGCTGTTTCCATTCGATCAGGCGTCGCGGGAATCTCTTGGACAAGGAGACGGCATCCTTCGCCTGGCTCATCTCACAGCGCACTGGGCCGCCCTCGGGCTTCCCCTAGATCAGGTCCCCATGAAGTCGTTTCTCGGCGTGCCGATTCGATGCCACGACCAATTCTTCGGCCACCTTTCTCTCGCCAATAAAATAACGCCGCACGGCCTCGCGGACAACTTCAGCGAACTGGACGAACTGGTTGTGCTGACCCTTGCCTCTCAGGCCGGTACGGCTATTCAGAATCTGCAACTCCTCCACGATTCCAAGGAACAGGCCACCCGTGATTCCTTGACGGGGCTTCTGAATCATTCGACGACGCTTACGGTTTTAATGCAGGAGCTATCGCGGGCTGAACGAAGCCAGCAACCATTTGCGGTTCTTATCGCCGACCTCGACCATTTCAAGCAGGTCAACGATACCTATGGACATCTCGTAGGCGATGTCGTCCTTCAAGAAGCCGCAACGCGCCTCCGCGAAACCGCACGTCGCTACGATCACGTCGGGCGCATAGGTGGAGAAGAGTTTTTGATTGTTGTTCCCAATTGTGACCAGGACGCATTACGTGAGTGTGCTGAACGCTTTCGGTCGTCCATCAGCGACTTGCCGTTTGCTACACCGAACGGGCCGCTTGCCATTACAGTGAGCATTGGAGCAACGGTCTGGTCATCCGAACACCCATTGAACTCGGATCTTTTGCGCAAGATGGCTGACTACGCTCTGTATCGTGTCAAAAGTCACGGCAGGAACGGAATAGACATCATTCCCCACCCTGCCACACAAGTGCCTAAGGAGGAAGCATGTTGACAGCGATCGGCGATGTGATGCGGCGCGTGTATGAGCGCGGATGGATTACGACGAGAGACGGGAACATTAGCATGCGGAAGCGCGAGGGGAAGTATCTCTACATTACCCCCTCTGGCTGGCGAAAAACCATTGTGCATCCGGAGCATGTCGTACGGGTAGAGATTGTGAAAGAGCCCCTGACGGGTGAACTGATGCCTAAGGTTCGTGAGGGCCAGCAACCGTCTGGAGAGCTCTGGATGCACTGGAATTTGCAGCGCGATGGGAGTAAAACCAGAACGGTCGTGCATGTTCACTCCACCCACATCGTGGCTGCCATCTATGCCGGCATCGACTTGCAGTCTATTAGTGCAGAGTTCCCTGAAATTTCGCGCTATACCCGAGTAGGACCGACTGTGTCGGCGTTGCCGGCTTTGTCACGTGAACTTGCGGATGCGACGGCTGAATGTTTCGGCATCGGCAAGGACGGGTCGCTGGCCTTCGATATCGTGGGACAAGCCAATCATGGCGTCTGTGCAGTCGCAACGGATCCATGGGCCGCCTATGAACATATCGAGCGCCTCGATCACATTTGCGAGATTGTCCTCAAGAGTGGTGTGACCAGATCTGCGCATATGCGAAGATCCATCGCCGTCTAGAATGTCTACCCCTTTGATATTGAGTCAAGCCACGACTCATTCGCGACATGAGGTGTTGATCTACCCCCAAACATTATATGGATGCCTGGTGAAAATGCCGCTGATCAGGCTCATTTGATTCTTTTTTACTTCAGGACATTTCCACTTCACGATGGGCGACCTTCAACCGAACTGCAATGGGCGGTCGTGGACAAGGCATGCGACGGTGAGTTCTGAAATCTGAAATTACAAGACGTTTTCCTCTTCCATTCTTCATTCACCCCCCTTACGATACAGCCAATACACTGCGGGGGCTCTTTACATGTCAGATTTGCCGCTCGATCAACTCAAACAACTCGTCCAGGGTCACCATTGGGACCCCCTCGCGATTCTTGGTCCCCATCCAATGGTCCAGGGTGGTTCCCCATTTGTTGCGATTCGTTGTTTCTTGCCGGAGGCCGATGACGTTGCCCTACTCCTCAGTAAGCGAGGTCAACAGCCCATTCCCATGACGCGCCTCCATGTGGCTGGTCTGTTTGAAGCCATCGTGCCTGGGCCACTCGAAACAGGCCCCTATCGTCTCCGCGTAACCAACCAGGCAGGACAAGTCTCGGAACGGTACGATCCCTATACCTTCCCGCCCCTCCTCACCGACTTTGAGCTGCATCTCTTCGCCGAGGGGACTTTCTTCAAAGCCTACGAAACCATGGGCGCCCATTTCCGAACAGTGCAGAATATCGTTGGAGTCCATTTTGTCGTCTGGGCGCCGAACGCTACGCGAGTGAGTATTGTGGGCGACTTCAACCAATGGGATGGCCGCCGCCACCCCATGACGAACCGCGGAGCAACCGGCCTCTGGGAACTCTTCATTCCTGAACTCACAGACGGCACCCTCTATAAATATGAAATTCTACCGCGCCATCATGAGGCACCGCTCCTGAAAGCCGATCCCTATGCAGTCGCATCAGAACTGCGGCCCAAGACCGCCTCGATCGTTCGAGCATTCTCTCCCTACTGCTGGAAGGACCAGCCCTGGATGACGGCGCGGGCACAGCAAGACCCGCTCACCTCGCCTCTCGCAATTTACGAGGTCCATCTCGGCTCCTGGATGCGTATCCCTGAGGAAGGGAATCGCTGGCTGACCTATTCAGAACTTGCCGCGAAGCTCATCCCATACGTGAAAAATATGGGCTATACCCATATGGAACTGCTGCCAATTACCGAACACCCTTTCGATGGATCCTGGGGCTATCAGACCACCGGCTATTTCGCCGTCACCAGCCGACACGGCTCTCCAGAAGACTTCATGGCCTTTGTCGATACGGCACATCAGGCCGGAATCGGTGTGCTGATGGACTGGACCCCCGCGCACTTTCCAGACGATCCGCATGGACTTGCCCAGTTTGACGGCACGCATCTCTACGACCATGCCGACCCAAGGCTTGGCTACCACCCGGACTGGCATAGCCGCATCTTCAATTACGATCGCGCCGAGGTCCGGAACTTCCTTCTAAACAGCGGGCTTTTTTGGTTGGATCGATACCATATCGACGGCTTGCGGGTGGATGCTGTCGCCTCGATGCTCTATCTCAATTACGGCCGGAAGGAGGGAGAATGGATTCCCAATCAGTTCGGCGGGCAAGAAAACATCGGAGCCGTCACGCTGCTGAAAGACTTGAATGTCCTGGTCCATCGTGATTTCCCTGGCGCCATAACCATTGCCGAGGAATCCACGCACTGGCCGGGAGTCTCACGCCCCACCTATGCCGGAGGGCTGGGCTTCACGTTCAAGTGGAACATGGGCTGGATGCACGACATGCTGGGATACTTCGGCCACGATCCTGTCCATCGCCCTTTTCACCAGAATCAGATTACATTTGGGCTCCTTTATGCCTTCAATGAAAATTTCGTCCTGGTGCTGTCCCACGATGAAGTGGTGCACGGAAAGCGATCGCTGCTCGACAAAATGCCCGGTGACGAGTGGCAACGCTTTGCCAACCTCCGCGCCATCTATGGCTTCATGTACGGGCATCCCGGCAAGAAAATGCTGTTCATGGGCGGAGAATTCGGACAGTGGCGCGAGTGGAATCATGACACCAGCCTGGAATGGCATCTCTGTGAATTCGAGCGGCATGCGGGACTACAGCGGCTTGTACAAGACCTTAACCGACTTTACTGCCAAGAGCCGGCATTGCATGAACTCGATCACGATTGGGCAGGTTTTCAGTGGATCGATTTTTGCGATGCGGCCCATTCCGTGGTCGCCTTCCTCCGAAAAGCCAGGAACCGAGAAAATCAGATCGTATGCTTGTGCAACTTCACCCCTGTTCCTCGCTACAACTATCGAGTCGGTGTACCTGGCCAAGGCTACTATTGCGAGCTCTTGAACAGCGATGCCTCGGTCTACGGGGGAAGCAACATGGGTAATACGGGAGGACTTCTCACAAGCGCTGTCCCCTCCCACGGGATGCCCTATTCACTCGCCGTCACACTACCGCCTCTCTCGGTCTTATTCCTCAAGCGAATCTGAAGTGCAGGACGCTGAAAAATCCCGCCAGCTTTGTTCTCGCATCGCTCAGAGACTCAACGTACCGCAAGGGTACGCCTCGCCTCATCGCTCGCTGCGGCCGCGCTGGACGGGCTTTTTGAGCGTCCTGCGAGAAGGTCTTCTTATTGGGATACACCTGTGGATCGTCGAAGTTCCAGCGTGCCGCAATCGTTTTTCAGCAGTTCAATAGAAGGGAGCTACCAGGTTCGGAAAGGACCGCAATCGAGATGAATGAACTGCGCGCGTGGATAAAAGCCTACCCCACCATACTTCAGCTTCAACGCGGCATGGCGGATCTCGCGGATCTTGACACCGGGAACATAAAAGTCGAGCGCCTGTCCCTGGACGTGCAGGCTGTGCTGCGCGACCCGCCGGCTCCGCTTCACGAGCTGCGCATTGTATTCAGGCGACCGATAGCCGGAAATTACATGGATGTCGCCGGCGCCATTAACCGCTTTATGCACGAGATTAACGTGTTCGAGCAATTGCACATCGATGGCGGCAACTTCTCCTGTGTGATGGCAACGCAGAATATGATTTACCTCATCCAGCGCCGTCAGGTCATAATTCCCTGCGTCATCACGATAGCGGACTCGCAGTCGTTCGTTCGTGTGCACATTGAAGAAGGTGAGTTCGGCGTCAGGAAGCTCGGTTGCGCGCGCGACCGATGGGCACAGAAATCTACTGCCGAGCAATAGAAGTCCGACAACGGACGTTTTCAAGAAATCTCGGCGAGTCCAAGACCAGGAATCTGGGTGCGGCAAAGAACCACTCCGGAAAAGGTGCACAGCAGTCTGTCAGGACAACGCTGGTGCTTGTATCAAAAGTCTCAGGGCCAGTCAACCCCTCCCGTAGATGCAATCAGCACCACCTCGTCTCGTCCGACTCAATCTCTATCGGCCTAGTCTTGATCGGTGCAAGAGAATTCATATAGAGAATCGTTTCTCTCCAGCGTCCGCTTCATTGGCATGCAGCTGCTCGATCCAGCCTCACCGTCATGCTTATTCCCCGCACCTCCTATTAACTTCTTCCTAGACAGGAGAATCCAATATAGGTAAGATTCAAAACAATAGGAGCACCGCTTACACCATGGCTACGATCCTCATCATCGACGACGAAGAATCGATCCGGAACCTCCTGAAGGAGGTTCTGGAAAGAGCCAACCACCGTGTGCTCGAAGCCCGTGATGGTCAGGAGGGGTTGACTCTCTACCAACAAAACAAAGTAGACCTGGTCCTCATGGACATTCTGATGCCGGGAACCGACGGTCTCGAAACCACGTTGCAACTGACGCGTGATTATCTCGATGCGAAAGTCATTGCTATGACCGGCGCGCAAGGCGACCGCAACTTTCTCGATGTTGCGAAGCTCTTTGGAGCCCGTCGCGTCTTCGAGAAACCCTTCGACCTCGACAAACTCGTTCAAGCCGTCAACGAAGAACTCGCCAAGTAGCGCAGCCCTCTTCAGATTCACAAGCAGCTTCACAATTTTCTGATTCGTTCGCTTCTTATTCGGCTTCCTGCTTCAACCGATCACAGGCGCGGGACGCGCGGGAAACAGAAAATCCCTAGGATTGCAACCTCGGGTCGCTCACTCTCTGCGGCAGGCAGGAAGATGAACAAACATGGAAGGTGTGGCCAATCACACGAGGAAAATCGAGTGAGCGCTGCTTCCGCTCTGGGCTCTATTCATTGCACTGGTCGGCACATTCCCGTTGGGAATACAGTCAATGGCTCCCGACCGCTGATAATTTCAACTCGCGGCATTTCCTGTTTGATGTCGTCGCAAAGGTAGGCCTCTTTCTTCCACTCAGGTATCTCCTTAACCGATTCTGCTCTACCACAACAGCTCGGCGCGCACTATTCTTCGCTACTGGTGTTGCATTTCTGCTCTCGTTGAGTGTCGAATGGTTCCAAGTCTATTGCCACAACCGACACCCCTCGCCCACTGACGTGGTCAGCAATGTCACAGGAAGCCTCATCGGCCTTCAGAGAGTTCTTTCCTGGCCAACGAACGCATCATTACCGGATCGCTATACGCCACTTCGCTCAAGGCATCTATAATATGGAGCCCTTTTGTCCTAACCAACTCCTTGGCTTTCGCATAGTTCTTCGCAGTAAATCGCGCCACGGCTGGCTGACCGTTCACAATCTGACAAGCCAAGATCTCGTCATTCACTTCCAACGTGCCTCCCTGCTCGACCAGCGTCTTCGCCTGCGCCGACGTAATGCCATGGAGCTGCGCAAACTCCTCGAGTCCTCCCGTCTCAACTAAACGCCCATCCGGCATGATACAGAGTCGCTTGAAATGCGGAGACCAATCCTTGCGGAAGTCGATGTACTTGATGTCTCCGCCCTTCGCAACCGCGCGATCCAATGTGCGGTAATCGATCCCAAGGTTCTTCTGGTAGAGTTTCGTCTGCAACTCCTCCGGCAAAGTCCGGTGAAAGACTAACGCCGCTACTTCATCGAGTGAAATGCCGCGCGCGTGCGCCAGCTGTTCCGCCTCGGCAAATTGCAGAAGGTCCAAGGTCCAGGTTTGCTTGGGAAACTCCCCAGTCGGATCGATTCGACAGGTAAACAACCCTCGTGTCAGGATCCCGCCAGCTTGGGGATACACATAGACGCCGCCTTCGGTCAGCAGCTTGGTCATCACCGACAGTGGAACCTCATAGCTTTCCGATAAGACCTTCGCATGTGCGACCAAATCTTCCTGGAGCGTCATAGCACAGACCGTCACATTCCCCGGCGCATCGAACTCAGAATAGTCTTCGACGATGTTATAAAGGACTGTAGATTTCTGCTTCCCGGCTTTCTTCTTGATCTTGAACATTCCTCAGCTTACCTCTAGTATATCGTTTAGATGACTGGTTCTCCGCTCTCCGCACTCGGCACGTTACTCCCCTTACGCCTTAGATGCTCATAGGGCGGCAATGTCATCAGTCGTTTATCTTCGACCGGGCCGCCTATCGTGAAGTGATAGAACGATTGGAAGCTCCGCTCCTTCACCGCCACGATCTCATGCACCGGGTCGTCGAAGAAACATCCGATCCCAGTGGCCCTGACCCCTGCAGCTTCTGCTTCCAAATACAGGATCTGTCCCAGCAATCCCGACTCCCAGAAAAGACGTGGATACTGCCAGGCTCCCCCTTCCCGCATGCGCCCCTCGAACTCAGCCAGCATACCAAACGAGAATGCGCTGTCACCGGCAATGTCTTGATGACAACTTACTTGAATGGCCAGCTTCTTTGCATCGCCTTCAAGCAACCAGTAGAGAGACAGATCCTCCGGACAACCTGGGGCCGGAGTCCATGTCAGCTCTGTATTCATCGATTGCTGGATGAACGATAGCTTCTGTGGATCACGGACCAGAAAATAGAGCCCCGGTGTGAGACCGTCAATGCGATGGACAAAAAGCACTAAATGAATCGCGGGCTCGTAGGGCCAAGTATCCCACGGCATCGGTCGATCCAACTGAGGCCGATCCGCGCGAGGCGTCACCAATCGCATCATTCTATAGAACGTCGTAGCGGAGATCGCAGTCTTGCCATCGAACGACACGGCACTCCGCCGCTGGCGAATAATCTGTCCCGCGGAGGGGCTCTCGTTAAGCGTGAAGTGTGAAACGTCATTCGTGAGGAGTATTGGAAGAGCCACCGAGCGCTGCTCAGCCGTACACTTCCAACTCGCGGTTGCTGCTTCCTCAATAATATCCCAATGTACGCCATGTTCGCCGCTCAACCGATTAGCCTTTCCATTCCACTTTCCTGAAGTGAGTCCCTTGACCACCGCTGGATCGAGAAACAGCGGAATCTCTATCAGTTCCCCGCGTTTCACGTTTAACGATTCACCTTTTACATCCCTCGATGGCCAGACCACTGCGAGACAGTCCGGATGCTCTGGTTCTACATCTTGAAAGTCGCCCAACCGATTGGTCCCCAACAGATGCGCAACAGTGTCTTGTCCCATACTATCCAGCAGCGCCATGCTCCAGCCCAGCGTCGCAGCGGCGATTCGCGCTGAACCGATCGCATGGCCGACATCATGGTTACAGTAACGAAACGCTCGCTCTCCATACTTCCAGGCTTCTCGCCAATGGACCGAGGCCAGGCCGAAAAGAAATGCACTGGAAGGAAAAGGAGCCAGCAGTCGGACAATCTGTTCAGCTGGAAATTCAGCGCGTAACTCCAATCCATGTTCTTTGGGTGCGTAGTGATAAAGACCCGGATTCAGATCGAGCCCCTCGATCTGCGGCATGACCACATAGCCTTCTGTCGGATGTAGGTTGCCTGAGGATGGGTTACTCCGTAGCGGCCACTCCGACTCCCCTGCCTTCTTCCAAGCCGACAACGCGAGGGCGAACTCGAAGAACCGAGAAAGCGTACGGATGTTGACAGGCTGGCAGGCGACCGCCCCAGGCTGGTAGATGGCGTCATAGGCCGGCGATACCGGGTCTTCATCAGGCGTCAGCAGTGGCAGAGCGATAAGAGGTGCTCCATCAAACCGCCGAAACGGATCAGGCTGATTCGCCCAATCCAGATAACCAAGCGCACGAGCATAGCGATTGAAATGATGCTTCGTCTGGGTGTGATAGTGGATCACGCGATCGATGGGATCGGTCGGTAAGGTCTCGCCTGGTTCTCGATACAAGGGGATTTCGGTGGCCATCGTCTTACTCAGTCACAGTCTACAGAGCAGCAAGAAGAAAAGTAAACGCACGCATTGCATTGACCTCCATTTCTCCACGCGCGTATGCTGCAGTCAACATAGTCACGGAGGGCCTCATGCAATTCGATCCAGCTCTTGCCGCTCAGCAGGCATTCAGCCGAGCAGACACCAATAACGAACTCGGTGCTGACTGGGATGCCGCCGCCGAGGCCGAATTGACCTTTTCGTCAAACGCCGGAGCGACGGCGCGAGAGGCCTATGAGGGTCTTCTTGCCATTGCACAACATTATCCTTTAGCCCACGCCTTCCAGGCCTTCTGCATCTACATCACTTGGCAGCAGGTGACGGAAGAGACCATTGCGCGTCATTTCCATACCGGCCTCCGGCTTTGTGAAACCTTTCTTGCTTCTCCTGATGGCAAGCATCCAGCAGATGTCGAACAGATCACGGAACTCTACGGATCATTTCGTGACGGATTGGGACTTGATGAAGAGGATGAGATTCAAGTCGAGTTTCGACGGGACACGCCGAAGGGAGGAGACTAGCCTTCAAAAGTACTGAGTTCACAGTTCTGAGTGCTGAGTTAGGGATTATTAGAAGCAGAGCGCTGTTCGCTGGCAGCTACGGGCTCTGGATCGGACTCATCGTGCCCACAATGGGGACATGGCATGCACACCGGCCCATCGCAACAATGGTAGATGTATTCGCGGCCGCAACGTGTGCAGTTCGTGTGAGCCATCTGTGAGCGCACCGTAGCAAACTTCCCGCCTCCTCACAAGAGCTGATTCATGTCGGACGCCGACAAACATCGCGCGCGAATTTTTCTCCACCGGGGCCAACTGGCGCAGGCCAAAGGCGCGTATGAACGGGCCGTCGCGGATGATCGCCTGGCCAATGACCCGCGCGCACTCTCCGACTCGCTCGGTAATCTGGGCAACGTCTATGCCCTCTCTGGCGACCTGGATCGCGCAGAAGCCTGCTACAAAGAAGTGCTCACGATTCAACGTACGGAGCGGAATCAGCATGCCATAGCCCACACGCTGGTCAACCTCGGCAATCTCCACATCGGCGCCGATCATCCTGAGAAAGCCCGCCCCTACTATCTCGAAGCGTTGGATCTGCTTCGCGATCTACAAGACAATCGCGCGCTCGGCATCCTCCACAACAATCTGGCGTTGCAAGAGGCACGTGAGGGACAGTGGGAACGGGCCGTCGCTTCGTTCAAACAGGCCCTCGACTATCACCGGGTGGTCGGGAATGAAGAAGGACTCGCAGTGACCTATAGCCAGCTCGGCAAGTGTTTTCTCGACCAGAACGATCTACTCAGAGCCGAGCGCTGTTTAAACAACGCCTCGGAGCATTACATCAAGCTCGGCAACGAGCCAGCCGAAGCTGCAGTGCTCCGGCTCCTTGCCACGGTGTATGACACTCGCCATGATCTTGTTTCGGCACGACGATGTCTTGAACGAGTGGTGGCACTCGACCAACGATACGCACTGCCTGAGCTTCAAACCGACTCGACTTCTCTTGAGATGTTGAAGCAGTCGGGTTAGCCTCTCATTTGCGCTTCTGTGTATCCGAGTAACCGCCACCAGCTGTTTAATATTTTTCACCAAGATCTGCCAGGATGCCCCGCTCGATAGGGCGGGGTTCTTTACTTTCCACCAAGACGAATCCTGCATATTCTTGGACAGAACCTGACCCGCTGCTATTTTTGGAGCGTCACCCTGTTGCTTCAAGTTTCACCATAAAATATCCCACAGGATACTGATGTGGGTATCGCATGCAATTTCTTTCACGGATCCTCACAGCATCGGCTATCGGGTCACTGACGAAACTACCCCCATAACCAGATGAACCAGACGGACCGGGCTGGCTCTCCCCTCCCCTGCAGTGGTATCATTCGTCCAGCACGCAGGAGGAGGCAGTATGGATCTCGATGCATTTAGACAAATGGTCGCCAAAAATCCAAAGGGATTTCTCGGCCGTTATGGACTCGGAAATAAACTTATTCAAGAAGGCGGCAATCTCGAAGAGGCGATTGAACACCTGACTGTCGCCACACAGCTGGATCCGACCCACGTCGCGTCACACCTAGGCCTCGGACGCGCCTTAATCTCTTTGGGGCGGAAGGATCATGCGAAGCCCATCTTGCAAGCCGGCATCGACGCGGCACGCTCGGGTCGATCGAATGGAGGGGGAGACCTGGTCCCTGAGATGGAAGCGTTGCTACAAACCTTGGGATAACGAATCGGATCTAGATCGAGCAAGGAGCGTCCCATGAAAATTGAAGAGGCCAGACAGCGAATCGAATCGGCGATGACACAGTACGGAGCACACGCCGGGGTGGCGATCGATCTTGTGATCAGCGAGGTGAAGTCCGACCTCGGCACTGCCACGGCCAATGAATTGATCGACGAGTTTGACCTCGAATTACAATACAACATCGCCCCGATAGAACCGGGATTCTCCAGCAGCTAAGCCATGGGCATACGGCCTAACGCATCTCATTCAGGGTGCTCAAAAAGCTTCTTCAACAAGGCCGCAGGCGAGTCGAAACCAGAGGCGTACCCTCTGGGGGTACGTTGAGGATTTCGATGAGCCGAGAACGATGTTGAGGAGCTTTTTCAGCACCCTACTATGCCGATAATTTGGTGTGCCATCTCCGGACATGGCTACGGTCACGCGGCGCAAGTGGTGCCCGTACTCAATGCACTGGGCGCTCTCGTACCCGGAGTGACCGCCATCATCCGCACCACAGTCCCAGCCTCGTTTTTCCAAGACCGCCTGACAATCCCGTGGACACTCAGTCCCGCACAACAGGATGTCGGCTGTATCCAAGACGGCCCCCTCACGATCGATATCGATGCAACGTGGGCGGCTCACCAACTCTTCCATAACACCTGGGGGGCACGTCTGTCCCAAGAAGTCGCTGCCATGCAGGCGGCCTCCCCCACACTGGTTATCGCAGACACGCCATATCTCGCCATCGAGGCAAGTTCCTGCGCGCAGATACCGATCGTCGCCTTGGCAAATTTTACCTGGGACCTCGTACTCAAGGAATATTGCCAGGCATCAGACCATTCACAGCAACAGTTGATTCAACGCATCCGCGAATCCTATGCAAAAGCCGACATAGCC
The DNA here is from genome assembly GCA_963701855.1 of Nitrospirota bacterium. Classification (GTDB taxonomy): domain Bacteria; phylum Nitrospirota; class Nitrospiria; order Nitrospirales; family Nitrospiraceae; genus Palsa-1315. The sequence continues at coordinate 17,500 of CAVPBK010000008.1, read as the reverse complement.
CTTCGCATCACCCCTGCTCCAAGAATCGATACCTTCTCCAACATGATCGATATTGGCCCGATAGCCAGCCCCAACTCCCCTGAGCGAGGCCGACTTGCTTCGTTCCTCGCTCTGATGCCCAAAGAACGAACCGTCTTGGTAGGGTTCGGTGGCATTCCTTTGACATCCCTCCCGTTCGCCGATCTGGAGCAACTCTCGGGCTATCGTTTCCTCTTCGACGGACCCGTTCCCACGAACCGCGCACAATTCGTCTCCACGCGGTCGCTGCCACTTTCATTTAAGACCTTGATGGCGTCCGTTGATGTCATCATGACCAAACCGGGCTATGCCACTATCGTCGAAGCGGTGGCGTTGCAAACACCCCTCGTGTATGTACGGCGATACAACTTTGTCGACGAACAGCCGCTGGTAGACTATCTACAGCGGCATGGTCGCGGCGTGGAAATGTCTATGAGTGAATTCAAGGCGGGCCGTTGGGAGGCGGCGATCAGAAAGTCTAACGAAACTGCCATACCTTCAGCCGCTCCGCCTCCACCTACGGGGGCAGCACAGGCAGCAGCTATTCTCGCCCCGTACCTTCTCGATTCGAGCGGCTGACGCGTGCGCATCTTCATACTCTTTTTCAGAATCTTTGGCAGCGTGAGCAACCGGATCATCACACTTCTGTTCCGCCAATCTCTCCGAGACGCCGGTCGAGAGTCGCAATGTCGGCAAATCCACCGTGAGCGTCACATAACCTAGCAGGATGCCAAAGCACACATCCTTTTGCCCGTTGCTTCCGTAGAGTGCTATAGTCGTGGCGGACATGAGGTAGATTCAGTTTCTCTCGCACACCTCGCTCGTGTTATGGACAAACCCTCTCAACACACCACCTCGATGATCGACCCAAACCTGCTGGCACTTGTGGTCAAAGGCGATCAACAAGCATTCAGTCAGCTCTATGACCATTCGAGTACGCTTTTATTCACGTTGGCAGTCAAAATCTTAGGGAATCGCGAGGAAGCAGCAGAACTCTTGCAGGATGTCTATTTGGAAGTCTGGCGGAAAGTCTCCCGCTATGACGTTGGGCGTGGAACCCCGGTCGCATGGTTGATCACCCTCACCAAGAGCAGGGCCATCGATCGGCTGCGAGCCAGAGCTGCACGAGGCTATCGGGCTACGAACTCGCTGGAAGCCGAAACCGCTGTGCAGATAGCGGATCCTGGTCCGAGCCCGCTTGAAACGCAGTCCGATCAGGAACTGCGTATTGCGGTCGGAACAGCTGTGGCTGGATTACCCCAGGCGCAGCAACAAGCGATCGAACTCGCCTATTACGAAGGACTCTCCCATGCCGAGATTGCCGCGCGGCTGAACCAGCCGCTGGGAACCGTCAAGACACGGATTAAACTGGGAATGTCAAAACTCCGGGATGGTCTCCAACAGTGGGGGAACCATGGTGATCTTCAATGACGCATGAAGAACTCGAAGAATCGGTTCCTTTGTATGCCGCAGGCGCGCTAGACAAAATCGAGCGACAGACGCTGGAAGCCCACTTACTCTCCGGCTGCGCCTCCTGTCACAGTGCGCTGAAGAACTATCAGTCCATCGCCGCGCTCCTTCCGCTCAGTCTCAGTCCAATCGCACCTCCACGCTCCCTCAAAGCCACGATCATGGCCGAGAGAAACCCCACACCTATTCCATCGGAAATGCCGCCAAACGAACCGGCCCGGCAAAGTCTGGAAGCTGGTGAATGGATGAACCATCTCTTTCCTCCCGTCGCCCCTGCCCGATCGTCGTCACTACCCTGGGCCCTAGGCTTGGCTGCACTCCTGATCATGGTGGTCGGTGGATATTTCGCATGGAACGTATCGACGCAACGATCCACCGACACATCGAAGATTCAGCAGCTCGAAGCATCGCTTCAGCACAAGTCGACGAAACTTGCCGATGTGCAGCGTGAGGTCGGCGACCAAGCCAAAGCTCTCGCCGAATTACGCAACAACTTACAGCAACGAACGAACGAAGCCACGGAAGCCAAGGAGCAACTGGCCCAGCGCGAGGCTGAACTGGAAGAGACACGTGATCAATTAAACCAGCAAGGTAACGCTCGTACCGGCAGGACTCCGCAAGATGAATTGGCCACGCTCCTTCGAATTCCCAACGTCAAAGCCGTGTCTCTCACCGGATCGGACATGGCACAACGGGCAGCGGGGTTCCTGCTGTACGATGCTCGAACCCAAAACGTCTGGCTCTACTCCATGAACCTGCCGGAATGTCCCACCGGCAAGACCTATCAGCTATGGGCCATTCATGACAAACCCGTGAGCATCGGGTCCTTTCATATTGGTTTCGGAGAAACCGCTCATCTGCTGGCCAGAAAGGTGCCGACCTTCGCGGATGCAAAGAGCTTTTCCGTCAGCCTTGAGCCCTCAGGCGGCCGCCCAGAACCAACCGGACCGGTCTATCTTTTGAGCCGGTCCTAATCTGGTCTGTTTGGTTTGTTTTGTTTATTTGGTTTATCTGATCAGGTTCATCCAACCAAAAAAACCAGATAAACCAGCAACAGTCTTCTGTTGAGGAGAGAACCGTGCCCGGAAACGAGCGCACACAAGACCTTACGTTTATGCAGATGGCCCTGGAAGAAGCAGCCCGGGCGCCGGTCGTCGGCGAAGTACCGATCGCCGCCTTGATCGTTCAAGACGGCCAGGTTCTGGCGCAAACACACAACTATCGCGAGCTCTGGCAAGACCCCACGGCCCATGCGGAGGTCATTGCGATCCGTGCTGCAGCGACCGCATTGGGCACATGGCGATTGACTGACACGACTCTCTATGTAACCGTCGAGCCCTGCGCGATGTGTATCGGCGCGATTATCCTGGCGAGGATTCCCCGGATCGTGTTTGGGGCGTGGGATCAGAAAGCCGGCGCCTGCGGATCGGTGTTTGATCTTACAAACGAACCGCACTTGAATCACCGCGTTGAGATTGTCGGCGGATTGCTCAAAGAAGAGAGCCAGACACTACTGCAGCAGTTTTTTAGACAGTTACGAACGGGATGAAGAAGGAAAAAACTCCGCAACTATCCTCTCGTCATAGCGCGAATGGTCCAATCACTGCCGTATGCCGACACGGCTCCTGCCCATTCAGGCCCACATTCGAGCCAGTGAACGGTCCATCCAGGTTTCATGGCTGCCCCTTCTAACAGGTGGACCTCGGCCCTCGAAGCATCACATGAATCGAGAATTTCGCATTGCGGCAATGACCATATCGCCCCCGCCTGGCCTTTCAGCACCGCTTCTTTCGCGACCCAATACCGGTAGAACCGTTTTGTCTGATCCAAGCCAGTCACGCCTGCCACTCTGCCATGCTCCGATGGCGCATAGAAGCGTTCCGCCAGCTTGACCACTTGGACTTTGTCTCGAATCTGTTCGAGGTCGGTGCCGATGTCCTGACCAAGGGCCACCGCAATGAGCATGCGTCCATGGGAGTGGGAAAGATTAAAATGGATGCGGTGCCGGCCATTATTCGTCTCTGCAAGCGCAGGTTTTCCTGTCTCTCCCATTTGAAACGTCACGGACGAAGGGTCAAGGCCGGTGTAACGGGCCAGCACGGCCCTGCAGCTGCCATGTGCGAGGACGTATCGGAGTTGATCTTGTTGGCGGATAAACCGTGCCGCCCTACCGAGCTCCTTTTCACTCAACCAAGAACGACACTGCTCCACGAAAGACGGGCTTCCGTCGAGCAAGAAGCCCCAGACATGAATGGTCCGATCCTCTATCTCGATCGGTGCCAACCAACAGGTCGTTGCAATTAACTCAGCCGAAGAAAAGGCAACAGTTGGCTCACTGACACCAGGATTCACCTGTACCCTCCTATAGTAGACTCCAGCAACATCGTCTGCCTACCAGCCCTATCGGTCTTCGAGCAGAAAGAAAACCGATTGAAAAATCACACTCCCCAGGGTAAGCTCCCCCCAGAGCCGGTCACAACGACGACATATTTACCCCACCCCTATCCTGACGTGAGGCAAGTTCTACCCTGCGGAGAGGTGCGAGAGTGGCCGAATCGGGCAGTCTCGAAAACTGCTGTCCTGGCAACGGGACCGTGGGTTCGATCCCCACCCTCTCCGCCAATTTTCAAGAGGTTGTGCATCCGGGTCCGAGTCATTCCGACCCGCTGCCTCCTCAAGTGTAACCGGAAGTGTAACCATTTTCTGCTGAATGTAGTCATCAAGCCGGTTTGCCGCCTGCTTCAAGTCCTCTTCGCTGGTAATGTTATACCGGTTAAAGACAGATCGTGTTTTGTGACCGCTAATCTTCATCGCAACGGTCTCGGGCACCCCTGCCCTCACGAGGTTACGCACTCCCGTTCGGCGCAGATCATGGAACAAAGTTCCTGACATGCCTAGGTGCTTCATCAAGGCAGTCCAGCCATGATCGAAACTCTTCACTCGCTGGCCCCTCAAATGAACCACCCACGGACAGGTTGGATACTCACGATCTCGAACTTCCTTCGCCTTCAACATCACCTTCAAGAAATCGCCCGTCATGTATAGACCGCGTGACGTGTTGGTTTTGGTCTGCTTTCGCTCCAGCCGGATACAGTGCTGCTCCATATCCATGTGCTTATCCCACTGGAGAGAGAGAATCTCCGCCTTTCGCATTCCTGTGTAGTATCCAATCGTCGCCGCTACTTGGATGTGATAGGGGGCCGCGCCTCGAATACACAGGCAGGCATCATGCTCGCAGAACCCTTCCCGCACATTATCTTCAGCGAGTCGCGGGAAATGTGGGATAAAGATGATCTTGGGGGGTGTGCTGTTGGCCGAGAATCATCATGCGGTGCAGACAGTCCAATTCTCTATTTACGGTGGCGGGGGCTGCTTTCTCGTCTAACCGCTTGGTCACGTAGGCTTGAAGTTTTGGTGTCGTGATCGCCTTCGCTCGCATGCTTCCAAAAACTGGCTTCAGGTGAGCAAGATGTTGCTCGCGCAGCTTCCAGGTCTTGCGCCGCTTGAGGATATAGTCGTTTTTCAGTTCCTCAATGAGATCCTCAAAGCGGGTCCGTTTGACGGCTGGGCCTTCTCACAGTGTCGCCAAATGGGCGAATTTTACTGATTACGTCTGTGGCGCGCGTTGAATCTCTCTCTGTTTGAACGCCAATCAAAATGATCCCGCCCTGAGCATTTGCAAGGGCAGAGACATCCTTAGCCAGTTCAAACTTTTGATGCTCGTCCTCTATGCGGTATGGCTCTGCTTTGCACTCGAAATGGTCGTCCTCAACGGTTCCCACGAGTTCGTCAAAGTCGCCGGATTTGAGAATTGTAACGATTTGACTTGTATCGAGTTGCTTGGGCATTTCAGAAAAGTAAGTTAGACATCTCGCTTGAGTAGGTTGTTATGGACAATTCGCTGAGACTCGATTCCCCGCATCTTCCGTTTCTGTCGCGCTATTAAACGCTACTCTGTTCTGTGGCGCAACCTGGCTGTAGTTCGGGCAGTTTGGGCGGTGGTAGATGTGGCTTCGTCGGTTGCCGATGATGGGGTAGGGGGAGGATGTAGAGTCAGGAGAACCGCATCAAATTGTGATGGTGAGAAGTATGCGACAGTTTTAGCCTGCTGGCATACCCACGGTGATGACGACCCACGGCAGGAGGTCGGTAAATTGCCTTCGGGTGATGATTTGGGGGTAAGGGATATTCATGGGCTCTGTGCCAGGCTCCACGAGCTCCACCGCCACCCAGCCGTCCATTGGCCCCCATACGTCCGGCGAGACCTCGACAACGCCCGCGAAGGCTATGGGATCGCAAATCGCTCCAACGCTCTTCGGGCCATAGCCCAAATAGGTCCCAAGGTGTTCACTTCCTCGGAACGTGTCGTTCAACGGCTGGCGGCGGTCCGAGGTGAAGGCCTTACTCCCGTGGCTTTTCATGCGCAGGGTGCCGTCGAGATGGTAACTCGTGTGAACGTCCCACTCTCGATCACCTCGCGGGAGCATGATGGAAAACTCGCCCGTCCGCGAACGCTTTATCCAGAGTGTGAGTCGGAGATCGGCGAGGTCTCTGACTACTACTGCGTACCGATACTCACCGGGGACCGGCTGAAGCTTCATCAATCCCACTTTGGGATTCACGGCGCAGCGCTGCCTCGCTTCCTCGAAGATGCGCCGCCACGTCGCTAATTCCTCTGACGTGATCGCGGTTGCGTCAATAGCCTGATACCGCAACCATCCGTCGAATGACTTGAGATCGTCCTCGCTGATGAACTCGTCCACTCACTTCTCCGGATGGTATGGTCCTTGTGATCGCTGGCGATTACTAGGATACAGTGGGGGCATGAAAGTGTCTACGCTCGCCTCGCTTTGCTAGGTACCCCCTGGCGCCACCCTTGCGAAGGGGTGTCAGTTGTGGGGCGGTTGCCGGTCAGGTAAAGGGGGATACACAGCTCATGGAAAAGAGGTTCCAAAAAAATGGGGAAATTCAAAAAGACCTTACCCCTGTCGCCAAGGGGCCACGGTCAGGTTAAAGGCATTACGATGTCAACCCAAACGATAACTGAAATCGCGATGTGTTAGGTACGGTAGAGCAGGAGGAAGTTGCTGCCTCGCGCCGCGAAATGGTTCCTGTCTGGGTTCAAGGTTCTAGTGCAACACCAGTATCCTGGTTAATCCAGGAACCAAGGAGTTGCACATGGCCCAATATCAACGATTGAGTCTCATGGAACGTGAGGAGTTGAGTCGCATGTTGGCTGCGGGTCATAGTCTCCGAGTTACCGCCCAGGCGCTGAGTCGAGCCCCGAGCACCCTGTCGCGTGAACTTACACGCCATCGGACTTCGCCGATCACCTATCGAGCGGTGCCCGCCCATCAACGGGCGCAGCGCTGGGCCCACCAGCCGCGCAAGCCTCGGAAGCTCGTGGTCCGCGCGCGCTTGCGCGCCGCCGTCTTGCACCTGCTCGCCCACCGCTGGTCTCCCGAACAGATTGCACGCGGGTTGCCGCAGCGGTATCCTGACGAACCGACGATGCGGATCTCGCATGAAGCCATCTATACCTATCTGTATGTGCTGCCTAGCGGAGCCTTGAAGCGGGAACTCGCCCGGTATCTTCGTCGCCGACATCGTTTTCGTCGGTCGCGCAAGGTGGGCCTCTCGTCGCGGCCCATTCAGGCGCTGATCAGTATTGATCAGCGCCCCCAAGAGGTCGCTGATCGTACGGTGCCGGGGCATTGGGAGGGGGACTTGCTGGTCGGCCCATGCCAATGCGTCGGCGCTTGGCACACTGGTGGAGCGGACGACACGGTTTACATTGCTGGTGCCGCTGAAAGCCAAGGATGCGGCCACCGTGCGGCAGGCCTTCGCGCGTGAACTGCGGACGCTGCCGGCGCAGCTTCGTCGCTCCCTCACGTACGACCAAGGACCCGAAATGCGGGAGCATCGGCTCTTCACTAAGCAGACCAAGATGCGGGTCTATTTTGCCCATCCACATTCGCCGTGGGAGCGAGGCACGAATGAGAACACGAATGGCTTGCTCCGCCAGTTCTTTCCCAAGGGGACACGGTTCACTCAGTTGTCTCGCGCTAAGATCAAGCGGGTGCAGGTGATGCTCAATGATCGGCCCCGAAAGATTTTGAACTGGCACAGCCCCGCGCATGCGTTTCACCACCTGTTGCACTAGGATCTTGAATGCACCCTGACACCTTTTTATATCGCATTTTCTCTTTCTTCTCGTTGCGCAAAAAATCCACTTCGCGTTATATATATCCGCCATGACGTGCTATGAAGACCTTTCGAATTTAGGCCTCTCACCCTAATGGAGGTCTTTTCACTTCTTTTGAGAAAGGGAGAATGCCAATGAGAGGATCTACAATGCAACAAGCTGTCACGCTGGCTGGAGTTCTAGCCTTAGTCGCCACCACTGTGCTGCCTTTGCAACCGGTATTCGGCGGGGGCGGGGGCGCGCGGCGTGACGTTGTGCTTCAAGAAGAGCAGAACCTCAAGGACGCCATCGAGCACGCGAAAGTAGCGGTGTTCCATGGTAAAGATGGTGATGCTGAGGCACTCCTGGAACATGCGAAACACGCGTTGCAGAATGCCTTGAAGGGAGACACGGATAATCCGCATGTGGGGGAAGGGATCTCACATCTGAAAGAAGCAATTGAGCATGGGAAAGCGGGTCATGCTGACGTAGCCACGAAATACGCAGAAACCGCTGTGATGCACCTCTCTCAGGGAAAGAAAGCAAGATAGCAAGGCAAAGAGGGTAGGTGAAGGAGGAAAAAAGTGGACAGGCTGAGCTACCCCCGATTCCGCAGACACCCCCGAAGGGGGACAGGTTCTGGGTTTCAAACTGCTCGGGACTGACATAGCCGAGCGTCTGGTGTAGCCGTTGCCGATTATAGAACACCTCAATGAACTCGAAGATCTCGGCCCGTGCCTCCTCGCGGGTGTGATAGTCCCGCTCATGGACGAGTTCGTTCTTCAAGGTACTGAAGAAGCTCTCGGCCACCGCATTGTCATAGCAGTTGCCCTTCCGACTCATACTCACCACAATCCCGTGCTCGGCCAGCCGATGTTGGTAGGCCACGCTGGTGTAGGTGGCCCCTTGATCCGTGTGAGGCATGAGTCCCTGGTGAGGCCGACGCGACACGAGTGCCATCTGCAACGCCTCGATGGCCAGGTGCTGATCCGGCTTGGCACTCATCGCCCAGCCAATCACGCGGCGCGAGTATAGATCGAGCAGCACCGCCAGATACAGCCAGCCGCTCCGCGTCGCGATGGCTGTGAGGTCTCCCACCCAGATCCGATTCACCGCGGGGGCCACGAAGACCTGGTGCAGGCGGTTGGGCGCAGCCGGGGCAAACTGGTGCCGTTCCGTCAGCATCCGGAACCGCCGCATGCGGCGAGCTTCAAGCCCGTGCAGTCGGCGCAGCCGTGCGACCTGGTGTCGGCCGCACACGACTCCCGACGCAAGCAGGGTGTGCCACATCTTGATGGCCCCGTAGCGTGCCTGGGTCTGCCGATGGAGTTGCTGCATGTGCTCAAGCAAGCGCGCGTTCGCTCGGGTCCGCGCACTGGCTGGCCGACGTCGCCACGCATAGTAGCCACTCCGACTCACGCCCAGCGTCTGGCACAGCCGGGTGAGCCGGTGCTCCGCCTGATGCGCGTAGATAAACCGATACCTCATGGTGACTCCTTGGCAAAGTACATGGCGGCTTTTTTTAACATGTCGCGCTCCTCCCGGAGCCGGGCATTCTCACGCCGCAGTCGTGTGAGCTCATCGGTACTATGGGCGCGGCCGCCCTTGCCGGGAAACGCGGCTTCGCCATGCGTCTCCAATTCATGCTGCCACTGGTACAGATGGTTGCGCCGCAGGCCTAACTCGCGGGCGACCGCCGCCGCAGGGCGTCCCGACGATTTCCAGAGTTGGACCGCTTCACGCGTAAATTCTGTAGTGAACTGTTGCCGTTTCGCCATCAGACACCTCCACGGGTTATTGTCCCCTTTTGAAAGTGTCCACACAAACAGGGCTAGCTCAGGCTGTACTCTTTTCATTTTCCCTTTCCTGATGATAGGTCCCATGACTACTTTCCTGCCTTTGACTTTTTATGATGCGCAAGCTTCTACTGGAGTTCTGAGATTTTTTGTTCCTGTTTAATTTTCAAGGTTCGCAGCTCTTGAAGGTCTTTTTGGAGAGATGGTTGAAGTCACCCTCACTGAGTATGATTCTCAAGGTGTCTCGTGCATTGAAGGCATCAGCGAGCAAGTTGGTATCAACAGTAGAGAGGCAACTGTAGCGGTCGCATGACTGACAATTCCCTGCCCATTGATACCCCGCCCCTTGGTTACCGCTTCTTCCCCTCCCACGGCGGCACCGGCTTGGAATAAATCCACAAGTCTCTCTTGGCCTCTCGTGCTGCCTTCTTCAACTCTTCGCAAACAGCATCGCCTGGCAGATGCTTTCGATACCGCCCCTATCAGCTGGGGGCCGGTCATTATGAAACGATCGTGCCGTAGCCTTCCATTGAAAGCCCCGCCAATTCCTATGACATGAGGCAAGAAAGCATTCGGGCTCTCCGGCAAGCTCCTCCCCAAGTCCGGTCTAAGTAGCTAGTCCCTAGTACCCTGTTCAAATGAAACTGGGGAATTCCCCAGTTCTACAAATCGCTGTATGTTGGTAGTTAGTATTGACAATCAGCTTCGCCCTATCACTGCAGTGGTGATTTCCCTGACTGGCGAAGAATAAGGAGGTGGCGTATGTTTCTTGAGACGCTGTTCACAAAGACCGCTCGTAAGTCGCCTTCTGCTCCGGTGAGAGAAACCTTCATCGCCCCGACGCTGCTCCCCGCCTGTTGTGCCTGCGGACTCGTACAAGACAAGGTGGGAGCAACCCCTGATCTTGAACGCTGGATAAGTCAACGGGCGTATCGCGAGGCCCATGGCGTGAGTCCAGCCGAGCTTGCGCTCACGCACACGTACTGTCCGACGTGTTTCGCGAAGGTCGAGGAGATCATGCGGCAGTCCTGGCTGAAGAGCCGATCGGCTCGTGTTTGACGCGCTACAAACGGGCCTGGCGAAGCCTGGCCGCCGTATTGATATGACCTTTAGACGCGTTTCGTTCGAACCTCAGGCCAAACGAGGTGTCTTTCTAGCTCCCCTGACTCTCTAACCGAGGAGGCGTTAATGCTTTCAATTACCAAAGTAGTCAGTGTCCTATCGTGTGGGGTGTTGCTGTGCCTCGGGCTGTCCCAAGCGGCGCATGCCGCCGCCGATGAGGAGGGAGCGAGCCGCCTCGAACAGGCCAAGGTGATCAAGGGGGTTCTGGTGAACGTCGAATACGGGGACTATATCATCAAGGATAAGGATGGCAAGGAAGTCCGTGTGCATATAGATAACAAGACCCAGGTAATGGGACAAGTGAAGAAGGGGGATCGTGTTGAAGCGAAGGTGGACGATAAGAATAACGCGCTATTGATTCGATAATCCCTTAAGCAGGAAGGCCGGGGCGTAGGACTAGACGCACCACTCCAAGCCTTCCAGCACCCTATCCCCTGGCGCGTACTTCCGATACCACCAGCACCAGCCCTAGAGGACATCCTAGTTTGACGAAACGCACTCTCAGCGGTATGGTTCGTATACAGGAGGTGACTACCTTAATGAGCGAATTTCGATCTCTCTTCGATGCCATTCTCGTCCTTACTAGCATGACCGCAATCGGCACCCTGCTTGCCATATTGCTTCGATAATCAAGCTCCGGGTCCACACTCCAGCCTTTCCAGCACCCTATCCCCTGGTGCGTACTTCCGGTACCACCAGCACACCCCTTGCCTGACGAGTTCCTGATTCAGGTTCATGCCATCGGGCAGGAGCACGTCTCCAAGGGTGCGCCCGTACTTGTCCTGACCATGAGTCTGGAGGATGACATCTCTCCTGAACACGAACGCGGACGCAGCCTGCTTCGCTCGGGTACCAAAGGCTTGGCCTTTCTCAGGGCAGTCGACGCTGCTGAGGCGGATGCGCTCAGAGGGAAGCTACCGACCCTTTGGCGTTCCCTCACGAGGGCGAGCCAGACAAAGAAAAACATGAACACAACGAAGAGACCGCCCCTAGACTAATGCGAGTGCATGCTCACATCGTTCACATACATGGGTGTTTGCTAGGGCTTCTCCTAGTTTTATACGCCATCGGAGATAGGTAGGATTTGTATACACAGTTTTTTCTAAGGAGGCGTTTATGATCAAACTTCGAACAGTCTATGTGCTTTCGTGTGCTCTCTTGTGCGGTGATGGTCTGTCCCATGGGGTGCTGGCTAATGATCCTTACTCTGGTGCTGAGCAAACAAGTGCTGACCCATGTGAAGCCCATGTAGCTGCTTTAAAAGCTAAGCAAGTGATCCAGGGAGAATTGTTGCGCGTGGAAGGCACTACCTATGTCGTGAAGGGGCAGGACGGCAAGGAAGTGAGTTTGCAGACCGACCAGACCACGGAGAAAATTGACATAACTCAAGGAGACCAGGTTCTGGCGTACACGAACGAACAGAACCATACGCTATTGATTCGATCTGGCAAATCGACGGATCGTAGAAATGAGCATGAGGGTGACTGCACGCCGAATTAGACGAGCGCCGTTGCACGAGGCTTTTTTCTTCGCCAAGGCCGACTTGGATACCGCGTGCGGGAAGATCTCGAACACTATAAGCATTTTTTGAAACACATCATCACAAACCGGGAGCCTTGCCGGAATTTATATTATTTGACCCCAAAAATCCGCGTGCCGCTGCGAGCGACGCAAGCCGAAGCCAAGCGCGCCAACGCCAGGAAATAAGCCAGCTCACTGCCGATAGTTCTTCTTCCGTCACTCCCACGGCGGCACCGCCCTGTCGGTTATTCTCCGCGAGCGATCACGCACTCGTGTCCCACGCCTGCAAAGGCGTTCACGCGATACTCGGCGCTTCGTAGTTTGGTAATCCCGCCCGAGCGCATCGCCTGCGTGCCGGTGAGATCAGGCACGTCACTAAAGTACCCTCGACAGTCCTGACCTTGTTTCGCATCCTTAATAGAAGGATTTGCGAGCCCGAGCGGCAGTACATAGGACTCGCAGCCCGCGAGGACTGGCACCAGCATCGCGATCAGCACAAAGAGGCGCGTGTAGAAGAAGTTCATTTTGTCCCCTCCCGTTTCGTATCTCGTTACGTCACCAACTCCGCCACCAGCACCTTCAGCGCCTTCGCCATCTTTGTCAGCGTGTTCAGCGATAGCATTATAACGGGGAAGCGACAGTGGCGACGAATCGAGAAGGGCATAGGCAGCCTCGCAGGGAGGCGTATTGTAGGAGGGATGCGAAGGAAGGCGCAAGGGATTAGACGCGACGATCCTTAGACCCTATACAACTTCTAGTCGCCTGTGAGCAAAAACAAAGGCCCGACCCCTTTCGGAGCCGAGCCTTTCACCTCAGATTACGCATGGTCACACTGCAGTGGGTCGGCAAAGTGTTTCCATGACGGTTTCTAAGGCAAGTTTACTCTACTAGGGTCCTGGACTAGGGCTTCCTGGGAAAAAACCTAGTGGAGGAGCCATGGCAGTGGACCGCCAAGTATGTGATCCAGTTAGCCTAGCATTATGAGGTGAATTGAGACCTAGGGTACATCGCGTAATAACAAGGGATAATACCAGTCCTGTATTTGCGGTGGTTCAATATAGTGGAAGATGAGTCGGCTGTTGTTTTTCATCTACGGTGCGATGAACCGATGCGCAACGCGTTCAGAAAGAGGTGAGTTATGCTCAGCATGAATGGAATTATCGTATGTGAACTTATTCTCGGTACGGTGTTGATGAGTCTGATATTTGCGACCCTTGGGGATACGGACCTCATTGCTGATACATCGTCGAAGTCGAAAAATGAGATGCAGGTGCGGTACCTTTGGAACAAGATTGCCGGTGAAGGAATCATCAAACATCTTTCGCTGGGCGGGAGTTACATTACCGGGAATAGACCGGTCTCCGTCGGCATGGCACTCGCACTGCAAATTTTTGTGCCGTGGGACCCGGAGCCGTTGTGGATTGACCGCGCCATCGTGAAATGGGTCAAGGGGTCTGAGTTTGGGATGGACTTCGACACTCTCCTACCAAACGTGGCTGAGCGTCTCACAAAAATCGTCTCCATGATGGTGAACCACAACAAATGGCTCCTGCCGTGATGGATAAAAGAAGGGGGTAGACGCCCGGGTTGGATTAACGCTGTCCGTGGGAACAGGACAGGGAGGTGGTTTATAGATTGGGACGGAAACGGGATCACAGCAGGTCGATTGTAGAATTAGATGCCAATGGTGCCATAGGCTTGGCCTTTCTCAGGGCAGTCGATCCCGCTGAGGCGGATACGTTCAAGGTAGGTGTTGTGCAGGACTTATAACGGGGGATCTAGTCATGGAGAACGATATTGAGAAGGGAACTGTGCACGTGCATCCCGCCGTTGTAACTAATGAAGCCCAGTTTGCGGAACTTGTTCATAAAGTAACTGACCCGGGAGCGTGTCGTGCCGATCATCTCGGCGAGTGTTTCCTGATTGACCTTCGCGATCACCGGTTTCGGCTTGCCGTCTTTTCCAAAGTGGGCCATTAATAGCAACGCGCTCGCCAGCCGCTTCTCGATAGAATTGAAGAGTTGATCCACTAAATCCTCTTGGATGCGAATCGAGTGAGTCAGCAGATAGGTCATAAACAGCTCGGCGAACGTGGGTTCGTCGTGCAGCACACGGATCATGGCGCCTTTGTCGATGCGCACGACCGTGCAGTCTTCCAGAGCGGTCACCGTCGCCGTCCGAACAATCTGTCCAGCAAGGCAGGATTCCCCAAAAAAGCTGCCCTGCTCCAGAATCGCAACGACGGCTTCTTTGCCACGCGGCGAGACTACGGACAACTTGACCTTGCCCGCCTGGATATAGAACACGGCGTCCGCCGCATCCCCTTGCGAATAGAGAATCTGCTTCTTGGGGAAAGTCAGACTAGTTTTGCCGTCCCCCACTTTGCTGAGGAATGTCTGGGGATCAAACGATGTGGTTCGTTTGCGTGCTATGGCCGATCTCCCTTACTTTCGTTAGCCGATGCTCTACGCTTTGAGCTCCAAGGATTTGCCTTGGGTGGCCTAACACGGCTTCACTTGGCTTCCTGTTAGCGGTGCGGATCAGAAATGATAGTCCCACATTCAACACAGCGTACCTGACCGGCGTTGTGTTCTTCTTCCGTGACGTTGTCGGAGATCAGACGACTATGCCTACAGGTGCGGTGTGGACTCACGGGGAGGAACTGTGGTGCTTCTTGCGATTCTTTCCGTCTCACGGTGGACCTCCGGGATGCCAAGTACGTATTGCGAAAAGATGCGCGCCCTGATGCTCGTCTTCTATCCGTAATAGGAAACAATAAGACATGGGTACTGGGACGGTTTGCTAGAACGCAAATAGCATGTGCCCGCTCAACAAAACTGGTCAATATTGATCACTGTTCAAGATTTAATTGAATCCAAATAATGAGACACAAAACACAAGCCAGGAGCGGTGTCTGTGCATAACTCGATCATGAACAGCGCTTCCAGGGCTGAAATTCATACGGTAATACGTGGAACGCCTGCCATGTTCTAGGAATTGTTGTGTCCTCTTGGGTTTAACCCTTAAGAGCACCATATCTTGTGGTGCACTATCGGTTTCAACCAATGCTTAATTTTTAGGCAAAGACGTATTGGAGTACAGAAATTCATGGTATTTGGTGGGCAGGGCGACCTTATGAACAGACTTGTCCACAGAAGCTGGGGAAAGGGTTTTGTGAATATTTTTCTTGACCTCTCTACAAATATTTCTCACATCTCCTCCTCGACTTATGCTTAAACACAATTGAAAGGCACCTATAGAAGGCCGCAGGCCCGCGATAGGGGGTGTCCCCGCATCTACGAATGTGTTGCTGGCGGTGCGACATCGCTAGTGCATCGTCCCCTTCGCCACTCGCTGCCCCATCTCAATGATCCGCCCCAACCGTTTGAGCATTGCGAGATCACTTCTTGTCGCAGGCAATTTTCCACAGAGATTGGTCAAGACTACCTGGTTGAACTGGTATCCACCGCCCTTCACCTGAGCTGCTATAACCCACCGTACCACTTCCCATGTTGCCAGAGAATTGCATGAATGTAAGTAACCGATAGCGTTCTATTGTGCAGTCGTACTCGCGTTGGTCCTTGTGAGACATAAACAAGCCGACCCCAATGTTTTGTGTCGTCTTGGAGTCGAACAATGCCCACATCTTCGCTAGATTTCCTTTGCGGGAAATGGTGTCTGGATCGGCGTATACAGTCACTCCTGCTTCCTCGTTGCCACCAACCTCCACCCACTCCGCATATGCTGGCACACTACTCACCAGGAGTGTGATCGTGGCCACGAAACCCAAAACATAGGCCAGCGGCAAGCGACACGCTGGGCGAATCGAGAAGGTCATGAGAGCCCCGCAGGGAGCGTATTGTAGGAGGGATGCGAAGGAAGGCACAAGTGCCTATGCGAGGTGGCCTAACGGGATCACACCGAGGGCCTATGGTCGTGTTGATCCAGTAGGACAATCGTTTAGTGTACCCGCTGGCCGATTTGTAGGGCGAGCACGTTTCCCCGCCGACTGAGCGACAAGGCAACAACGTGATCATCTGTAGCGGAACGACGCTTGGCGACCCACTGCTTTCGTACTAGGGTTGTGACCGTCCTACTCAATGTTAGAAGTGGCTCCAGAAATTTGAACAAGCCGCTAAGTGGAGAATCTGCTACCGTAAATGGCCCTACTGGGCGATGAAAGGGAGCAGAGAATGACAAAGAGAACGAGACGGACGCACTCAGCGGTGTTCAAAGCCACCGTGGCGTTAGCCGCGATGGGCGGCGACAAGACGTTGGCCGAACTGGCACAGCGGTTTGAGGTGCATCCCAATCAGATTACCGAGTGGAAACGGCAACTCAGCGAGCGAGCCGCCGAAATCTTTGGCGGTGGAACCGCGGCAACGGAGCCGCCGGTGGATCTGAAGGCCGTGCATGCCAAGATTGGGCAGCTCACGCTGGAGAATGATTTTTTAGAAGGGGCGCTCATCAAGGTGGGATTGCTGAGCGCAAAGCGATGATGGACGCCACCCATGCCCTGCCGATCAGCCGCCAGGCCCAGCTGGCGGGGATCAGCCGGGGCAGCGTCTACTATGTGCCCAAGTCTGTCAGCGCGACCGATCTGCTCCTGATGCGTCGCCTGGACGCGTTGCACCTGGAGCACCCGTTCATGGGCGCGCGTATGCTGCGCGACCAACTGAATCGGGAGGGGTTCGACGTGGGACGAAAACACGTGGGCACGTTGATGAAGCGCATGGGCATGGAGGCGCTGTACCGAAAGCCGGGCACCAGCAAGAAACACCCCGGCCATGACGTGTATCCCTACTGCTGCGCGGGCTCACCATCAACCGGGCCAACCAGGTGTGGGCGCTCGACACGACGTATATTCCCATGGCCAAAGGGTTTGTCTACCTGACCGCCGTGGTGGATTGGGCCAGCCGCAAGGTGCTGGCCGCGAAGGTCGCGATCACGATGGAGACCTGCCATGCCGTCGATGTGCTGCAAGAGGCGTTCACTCGCCATGGCGAGCCGGAGATTGTGAATACCGATCAGGGCAGCCAGTTCACCGCGCAGGAGTTCGTGCACGCCGTCAAGGATCGGGGGTGCCACCTCAGCATGGACGGGCGCGGAGCCTGGAGGGACAATGTGTTCGTCGAGCGTCTGTGGAAATCGGTGAAATACGAGCGGGTGTATTTATATGCCTATGACTCAGTCACTGAAGCCAGGCAGTCGATCATGCAATACATGGATTGGTACAACCAATCCAGACCGCATTCGAGCCTGGGCAAGAAAACACCTGATGAGGCGTATGCCGTGATGCTGCCGACGGGTAAACTGGCAGCGTAAGTATCAGCAGAGACTCCACTTAAAAACCTCGGGCGAGCTGTTCAAACGAATGGGGCCACTTCTG
>CAVPBK010000007.1:0-71959 GCA_963701855.1 Nitrospirota bacterium | reverse complement strand
GGATGTATCCTGCTCGGTTCGCGTCTGGGGAGCTTCGAGATCGTGCGCGCCATCGGGCTGAGCCAGCGGGATGTCGAAATCAAAGTCCTCATGCACGAGCAGCATACACCGATGATCCGGGACCTCTTCCGCGACTTGAATCCAGAAGTTGCCGATTCGGTCATACAGACCGGCTCGCCGAACACGATGTTGCAAGTCAAGGAATGTCTGGACCGCGGAGGGGTGGTGGGCATTCTCGCGGATCGGCTGGTGAATCAGAATCAGGCGACGGACTGTAAGTTTTTCGGCAAGCTTGCACGATTCCCTGCCGGAACCATGTGGCTTGCGAGCGTCTTAAAGGTGCCGGTCATTCTCTTCTTCGGCCTCTACCGCGGAGGCAGCCGCTACGAGATCCACTTCGAGTTGTTCGCAGAAGAGATCGCGATCGACCGGCGGCACCGGGACCAGGAGGTTCAGCAATGGACCCAGCGCTACACCGACCGCCTGGAGTATCACTGCCGCTTGGCGGCCGACAACTGGTTCAATTTTTATGACTTTTGGGAAGAGCAACGGTAGCCGGCCGTTGAGACTGGCGGCCCTGCTCCTCATCTGGTTGTTCTCGCCGGGTTTCGTGCCGATATCCCTGGCGCAATGGTTTCCCAGTCTGAGCGAGCGGCAGAATCACCTGGCTGGAATATAGAACAACTCATCGGGAGCCTCGCCAAGAACCGGCAGGCGGAGGTACGGTTTGAAGAGACCGCGTTTTCGAACCTACTCACCCAACCGTTGAAGACCCGAGGCATCTTGCGTTTCACTCCTCAGGCGGGACTCGAGAAACATATCACCGCTCCTCATGACGAGCGCTACCTCGTTGAAGGCGATACGGTCATTTTCGAGAGTAAGACAAAAGGTACGAGCAGGACCCTTTCATTGCACGACTATCCCGCGCTACGGGCATTCATCGAGGCCTTTCGGTCAACGCTCGCCAATGATGTCATCACCCTGAAGCGTTTCTATAGCGTGACGCTGGAGGGGGAGCCACGACGATGGGTCTTGACGCTGCGGCCGCTGGACAAAGCCGTGCAGGAACTGGTGGAGTCCATTCGATTCTCCGGAGAAAGGGAATACCTCGGTAGCATTGAGATCCAAGCCCCGGGCGGAGATCGGTCTATCATGGTGATCACAACGGGCGCACCGTGACCAGAAGATCCTGGGTCACACTGTTGATCTGGTGCATGGTCCTGGGGCTCACTGCGTGGTTCGTGGCCACGCGTGCACATGTGGAAACCGAACTCTCCCGCTTATTGCCGGAGGGTACTACACCCACAGAACGCCTGCTGCTCACTGAACTGCGAACAGGCGCGGGCGGGCGGCTCATTCTTATCGCTCTGGAGGGAGAGGATGCCGACCTCCTGGCAGGAGCCAGCACACAGTTAGCGACCTGGATGCGCAACAGTGGTGCGTTTCAGTATGTCGGCAATGGGGAGCAAGCCTGGACAACGGAGGAGCGCGAACGCCTCTTTCAGAACCGGTACGTGCTCAGTCCCGGCGTGCAGGAATCCACGTTCAGTCGAGATCATCTCCGCGACTCCCTTGAGCTGAGGCTCAGCGACCTCACCTCTCCACTGTCACCGATGGTCAAGGAACTGATCCCGAGCGATCCCTCCGGCGAGTTCATAACGATCCTTCAAACCTGGATGACCTGGACGGCTCCGGCGAGATATCACGGAGTGTGGTTCTCGTCGGACCTGCGACGCGCATTGCTCGTGGCGGAGACGCATGCGGCCGGCTTTGATATGGAATCCCAGGAGCAACTGCAAGAACACATGAGAGAGGCCTTCAGAGCGGCCGCCGGACCTTCCCCTGGCGCAACTCCCGTTCGATTGGTCATGACGGGACCCAGCATCATTGCCGTTGAGATGCGGCAGATCATTCAAGATGATGTGTGGTGGTTGTCCTTGTGCGCGACATTGCTGGTCACCACGTTGCTCTTCTCCAGCTATGGATCCGTTTCCGTTCTGGCTCTCACTCTTCTTCCCTTGACGAGCGCAATCTTGGCCGGAATTGTCGCCGTGTGTCTTGTGTTCGGATCCATTCACGGCATGACCTTGGCGTTTGGAATTACGTTGCTCGGCGTCGTGGATGATTATCCTATCCATCTGTTCAGCCATCTCACCAGGGAGAGCCGGGCGCCGGCCGTGATGAAAGAAATTTGGCCGACGATGCGCCTCGGAGTCGTCGCAACGGCTCTTGGTTTCTCTGCATTACTCCTGAGCGGATTTCCCGGCCTGTCGCAACTGGGACTGTTCGCGATGGTCGGCTTATTCACAGCCGCATGCGTGACCAGGTGGGTTCTTCCCCACATCGTTCCCATAGCATTTCACACCAAACGCGAAGGGCTGCATGTCGCACGGTGGGTCGATGCGCTGGTAAAGGCACGACTCGTGGTCCTGTTGCTTGTGGTCATAGCCATCGGCTCCTTCATCTGGCCAGATACGCCACTATGGGAACAGGACATTGCCAATCTGAGCCCGATCTCAGCGGAGCAGAAAGAACGGGATCAAGTCCTTCGTCATGAACTCGGGGTGCCGGATGTCCGGGACCTCATCGTGGTGGAGGGCTCAAACGAAGAAGAAGCCCTCCAGCGGAGTGAAGCGTTGGCGCTGGCGTTGGACCCACTCGTGAGAAAAGGGGAACTGGCAGGATACGATCTCGCTGCTCGCTATCTGCCCAGTCGCAAGACGCAACAGGCACGCCAGGCATCGGTGCCTGATCGCGAAACCTTGGAGCGGAATCTCACTTCCGCCATGAAGGGTTTACCGTTCAAGCCCGGCCTGTTTCAACCCTTCCTGGACGCGGCAGGGAAGGCTAAGACGCAGGAGCCAATCAACATCCAGATGTTCCGCGGGACCGCGTTGGGAATCAAACTGGACTCGCTGCTGTTTATGCATGAGGGGCGCTGGGCTGCGGTCGTGCCGTTACGTGGCGTCTCCGACAGACAGAAGTTCCGGGAACTTCTGTCGCCGTTGGGTACACAACACATTACCTATTTAGATCTGAAGGAAGAATCGAACCGAGTGGTCAGCCTGTACCGGAATGAAACGCTACGAATCTTGGGATGGGGGGTCCTGGCCATCGGTCTCGTGCTGCTTGCCGGACTCCACGCTCCCGTCACCGTCCTGCGCGTGATGCTTCCGATCGGGAGCGCCATCGTGGTGGTGGCTGCCCTACTACACGCGCTAGGGGAACGGTTTTCGCTGTTCCATATCGCGTCATTTCTGTTAGTCATCGGTCTCGGGTTGGACTATGCGTTGTTCTTCAACCGGAAAGACGGCACAGAGGCGGAACGAGGACGCACCGTCTATGGCCTGGTCGTATGCAGCGCGACGACGATCTTGGTATTCGGAGTGTTGGCCCTCTCGCAAATCCCCGTGCTCCGTGCCATTGGGTTGACCACGGCCTTGGGATCGCTGGCCTGTCTGGTCTTTGCCGCGCTCCTAGCTGAATCGCCTAAGAAACCACCTCTTCTCGCCGCGACTTCCTTCGACTGAGCAGTTTTGCACAGTCTGTCTCCCCGTAACCTGGTAGTTTTCTCCCCGGCGGCTGGATCGCCAGCGCGGAGGGACGCCTGTAATGCCACAAGCTTTGGTTCATGAACACTTAGAGAAAGACATATCCCACCGCGTTGAGAAACGCCGCTTGAATCTGGCCGTCGATGATGTCCCTTACGATCCTCGTGGCGGCCGGCACGCAGCTCCACAACATCGACACGTTGGGGCAAGATTAATGGCTCCGCTCATTCTCACCCACTATACCATCGTCTCAGCGCTGGGGAGGGGCCTCACTGAGACCTATCTGGCATTGCGGAATCGGCGTTCCGGGTTGCGGCCCTGCGATTTCGAAGATGTGGGAATCGCCACCTACATCGGCCGGGTTGATGATGTGGAAGACGTGTTCGTCGGCGGTAGCTCATCATCAACGGAATTGGAGCAGTTCGATTGTCGGAATAATCGGCTCGCGCTTCTTGGACTCCAGCAAGATGGATTCATCCAAGCCGCCATAGAGGTCCGGGAGCGCTATGGCGCCCACCGCGTAGCGGTGATCCTCGGTTCGAGCACCTCGGGTATTCTGGAGACGGAGCATGCGTATAGCCGACGTCACCCCGCCACCGGCGCCTTGCCGTCGTCATACCTGACGTCCCAGCGATATACCCATAACATGTTTTCATCCGCGCATTTTGTGCGCACATACCTGGGACTGCGGGGGCCGGCGATGGTCATCTCCACGGCCTGCTCGTCCAGCGCGAAGGCATTTGCAACGGCAGCACGATTCATCGAGGCAGGATTCTGCGATGCGGCGGTGGTCGGCGGCGTGGATAGCCTCTGTCTGACGATCCTGTATGGATTCGCGTCGTTGGAGCTGATGTCGAGCAGCCCCTGCCGCCCATGCGACGAGAATCGCAACGGACTGACGTTGGGCGAATCGGCCGGGTTTGTGTTACTGGAAAAATCCGAGCATGCGGCTCGGCCTGGAGCGGTCGCGTTATTAGGCTACGGGGAGAGTTGCGACGGGTATCACATGTCGCATCCCCATCCGGAAGGGACCGGGGCGATCAATGCGATGCAAGCGGCATTACTACGGAGTAGGCTCACCTCCTCGGACATTGACTACATTCATCTGCACGGCACCGCGACCAAGGCGAACGACAGCATTGAAGATCGAGCCGTCCACTCGGTGTTTGGCCCCTCGACCCCCTGCAGCTCGACCAAAGGGTGGACGGGACATACATTGGGGGCGGCGGGAGTCACGGGAGCGGTGATTGCCACAATGTGCCTCACGCGCGGTTTTCTTCCCGGAACCTTGAATACGACTCGAATTGATCCCAACTTGAGCAGTCATGTGATGCTGGACAATCGGGAGCAGCCGGTTCGACGGGTGTTGAGCAATAGCTTTGGGTTTGGCGGCAACAACTGCAGCCTGATTTTTGGGACAGTCTGATGACATTGTATATAAACGGGATCGGCACGTTGGGACCAGGGCTCGCAGGTTGGGCGGGAAGCCGGGCCGTGCTGGCGGGCGAGAGCCCTTCGAGTGAAGCCGCCCCGACGGAGCCGAGTACGAGCGTGCTTCCGCCAAACGAACGGAGGCGCAGCAGCGAGACGGTGCGCTGGGCACTCCATGTGGCTCAGGAGGCCATGCAGCAAGCGGAGGCCGATGCGCGCGAGGTGGCAACCGTCTTCGCGTCGTCCGACGGCGAGACCGATGTCCTGAACCGTCTCTGCACGGCGCTCGCTGCGCCGCAACGGACGATTTCGCCCACGCTGTTTCACCATTCCGTCCATAATGCCGCGTCAGGATACTGGGGCATCGCCACGGGCTCGCAGCAATCGTCAACCGTGTTGGCTTGTTATGATTCTTCCTTCTGTGCCGCCCTGCTGGAGGCGGCCGCCTATGCGCAGATCGAGGAGAGGTCTGTACTCCTGGTGGCCTATGATCTTCCGCCACCCCCTCCGCTCTATGCTGCAAGACCCCTGCGAGGAGGATTCGCAACCGCTCTGTTGTTGACGCGAACTCCTGCGCCGCGCAACCTCGCTCGGTTCGATCTCGATCTTTCTAGTGATCTCTCTGAAGAAGCGACGAACATGAATGATCCAGGACTGGAAGCGCTTCGGAGCGGGAATCATGCCGCGCGGTCGTTACCGCTTCTGGCCGCCATCGCGAAGCAGCAAAACACACTAGTCCGTCTTGAGTATTTAGAAGACCAATACGTATTGATCCGGGTGCGGCCATGCTAAGGATCGGCAAAGCCGCTCTTTGTCAATTGATTCCGCATCACGGCACGATGTGCCTACTGGACACGGTTGAGCGGTGGGACGAGACCAGCATTCTGTGTACGACTGCGTCGCATCGTGACGCGACGAATCCTCTTCGGCGAGATAACCAATTGGAGGCGATCTGCGGACTGGAGTATGCGGCACAGGCGATGGCAGTGCATGTCGGGCTTCTGGAGCAGGGAAAGGAGCGTCGACTCACCGTGGGGTACCTGGGAGGCGTAAAGAATCTGATACTTCGGGCCATTCGCCTGGATGACGTGAAGGAAGACTTAACGATTCAGGCGACCCGTTTAGTCGGCGAGGTGAATTGCTTCATCTATACGTTTCGAATGTCGGTTGGGCGAGAAGAGTTCCTCGACGGGCGCGCATCCATATTTCTCAAGTACCTCGACCACCAATCATGAAGCGAGCCTTGGTCACAGGCGGCAGCGGTCAAATCGGCGCCGCGATCAGCCGACAACTGGCGCAAGAGCACCTGCACGTCATCGTCCATGCGCATCGCAATCGCGCTGCGGCTGAAGAGGTGGCCCATCAGATCATCGGAGCAGGCGGATCGGCCAGCGTGGTCTCCTTCGATGTCAGCGATACCCAGGCCGCCCAACGTACCCTGGCGCAGATTCTGGAAGATGGTCCGATCCAGGTGCTCGTGAACAATGCAGGCGTCTACGACGATGCCCCGATGGCGGGCATGCGAGTGGACCAATGGAGCCACGTGATCGCGGTCTCGCTGGGAGGATTTTTCAATGTGACTCAGCCGTTGCTCCTTCCGATGATCGGCACACGGTGGGGACGGATCATCACGATCTCGTCGGTCTCGGCCTTGCTCGGCAATCGGGGCCAGACGAATTACGCAGCAGCCAAAGCAGGGCTCCACGGTGCCTCGAAATCGCTTGCACGGGAGGTCGCCTCCCGTGGCGTGACCGTCAATGTGGTTGCGCTGGGCTTTATCGAATCGCGGATGGTCGAGCAAAGTTGCAAACCGGAAAAGATCGAGGCTCTGGTACCGATGAAGCGAGCCGGCACGCCTCAAGAGGTTGCGCACCTGGTCGGATTCCTGGCCTCCGAGAAGGCCGACTATATCTCCGGCCAAGTGATTGGCCTCAATGGGGGAATGGTGTGAACGCCCATGCACATTCGAGGATCAACGTCATGGCCGACTACTGGGTTGTAATCCCCGCTTATAACGAAGCCGCCACGATTTGGGGCGTGGCATCACGGGCATCCCGACAGAACGAGAACGTCATCGTCGTGGACGATGGGTCTACCGATGGGACGGCAGAAGCCTTGGTTGGTTTGCCCGTGGCAGTGTTGCGAAATCCCACGAACTGTGGAAAGGCCGCCAGCCTGTGGCGTGGCTTTCAGCAGGCATTGGCTGCTGGAGCCTCCGGCGTCGTGACGCTGGACGGCGATGGTCAGCATGCGCCGGAAGACATTCCACGATTACTTGCTGAAGCTGCCTTCTATCCTGATCATCTGATCATGGGTGCCCGCCGTCGAGATCAGCGGCGTGCGGCCTTCTTGCGTTATGCCGCAAACCGTGTGGCTGATTTCTGGATCTCCTGGGCCGCGGGCTATTCATTTGCAGATAGCCAGTCGGGCTTTCGTGTCTACCCCGCATCGCTGTTGAGTCTTGTACAGATCAAGCATGGAAAAACCAGGAGCTTTGTCTTTGAAAGTGAAATTCTGATCGAGGCCACGCGCTTAGGACATCGAAACCTGGCGGTTCCCATTGAAGCCTTGTTCCGTCCAGGAGCGCGGCCGAGTTATTTTCGTCCGGTGCTCGATATCGCCCGCATCACCTGCATGGTGGGATGGAAACTCCTGTCCAGAGGCATGTACCCGATCGGACTGTACCGCTCGCTCTTTGGGCAGACCTCGTGTGTGTCGAGTGAGGATCATGCGGTTGAGGAGGGCGCACCGACTCGATGCGTCCAACCAGCTCTTCCGAGTTGTGGGATCCAAAGCCACGTTGTGAAGCACGGAGAGGCGCGCCGTCAGCGCAAGTGCGGGTGAGGTTCTGCGTCATCCTTGTCATGAGGACGGCACCAGAAGTCGGCATCACGAAGACAACGATGTGGCAGTGCGTGTAGATCAATAATAGAGGTGGACGCCGAGTCCGAACCATTCGGTGTTTTGCGTATAGAACTGTCCGTTTGGCGAGGGGCCGGAGAAATACTCTGCCAATACTTGCAGTTTGCGATCTCCGATGCGCGCATTCTCGAATTGCAGCCCCGCCATGACGGAGTTGGCGACCCTCCAGTTACTTCTCGCGTTGGCCTGAAAGTCTCCATAGGCCACAGGACGAACCTTGCCGTTCCACAAGGTCCAGGGGCTGGTGAATTCAGTTCCCACCTGGCTCGTGCCGCGTCTGAGATAGTCTGGATCTCGATCAACCAGGTAACCCCCGCCGCCATAGATCCGGAACCACGAGGTCAGTTCGTAAGACAATTTCAGGTCGAGTTCTTCAAAGCTTAAATTGACTCTGTTGACCGGCGTCGGGCTATCGAGAATAAATTCATCGCCCAAGTGTGAACTCTGATGGTGGAGGCGGAGGAAACCGGAGAATGGACCGGTCCGATAGCTGGTGAGCAACCCGACGGTGTAGTCGGCGTTGACGAGATCTTTCGAAGGGGCGCCCATATTGAAGATACTGAAGACGCCGGCCTGGAGCGCGAATTCCCATTGGCCATCCAACGGTGCAGCGTTTCGATAGAGGGCAAACGTTTCACCGAAATTGGCCGAGCCGGTGTCGCCCGGCTGACCCAATGTCACTTGCCGGTACGCCATGGAGAAATGCGGCCATCGGGGGTCCGCATGGAACGGAGTCACGAGCAGACCGCGAGGAAGAAATTTTGACTCGGGCTTGGTAGGTTCTTGCTGAATGGGAACGGATTCACGGAGATCGGTGTGAGCCTGGCCCTCCCGAATCTCCACACGCACCACACCGGGAATGCTTTCCAATGCGGTAATGACTTTTCTTTGGTCAACCGTGCCGAGCGACTGGGCATCGACGGTCACGACTCCCTCCCGCACTTGCAGAGACGCTTTAGTTGCGTCAAATTCATGTCGGAGGACAGCAGCGGCGTAGCCGGCGATGTAGGAATCGTCAACCGCAATCGCGATCGACACGATTCCCAGGATGAGACAGAGCACGAAAACCACGCCCCCCGTCGCGATCCTCACGGTACTACGAACAGGGACCTGCCGTGCGGACACGGAATCTTTTACTCCAAGATTTTCAGCCATTACACATCGAGCCCCAAATCTTCTAGCGGTGTCTCGAGCGAAAATTCGGCCACTTTTGTTCGGGACAGACTTGCTGACATCTTGACTCTCATCATCCGGATCAATTCGGTTGGTATAGGTGTCATCTGATTCACCGTCTCAATACCGGCGAGGTCTCAAAGAGGACTAGGGGCGCACCATTACTCCATCGAAACGCTCCAGCATCGGCGCCTAAAGTCATGTGTAATGGCATTGGTCTCCTAGACATCCCCTGCTCGGGCAAAGCTGCATGCGCGTTGCCGTCATCGATCTCGCTATGGGGAAGTTGCGTATCCGCGAGGGGGGGCTTCATAGGATGACGGGCGCGCTTCGTCGAACGAGTCTGCAAACAACGTAGAAACATATCCTCGCCGCACCATGTGAGCGACGAATATGTCAAGGAGCGAGAAGTTCTCCGGGCCCATACCTCGCATATTCCATTTGGACATATTGCGCGGAAAGGATTGCCGATGGGCATGCACCAATTCGTGCGGGTGGCAATAGAACACCAGCCGCGAAACATCCCGAGAGATCCGGCGGACCATCCATTTCATCACCGGCAGACCGAGCACCCTGAGCGTCGCCATATTGATGGGAAGCAGAAACGCTGACGGGGGAATTTCGATGATCGAGCTGTATCCCGGAAGGCTCAGGCGGTAAGACGACAGGCGGTACGGCTCACTCGGCGCACGAAAGTATTTCAGGTAGTGCACCCGGCCGAATCCACAATCAAATCGCCTGGCCGGAACAGATGAATCGTAGCGGTATCCCTCGTCTTCGAGTGCGCGCAAGGTCGTTTCGCCGATCCACAGGCTCGGTGCGCGGAAGACGACCGGGCGAAGCCCTGAGGCTTTCTCCACGGCCTCCGTCGCCAACCGGATCCATGCTCGCTGCTGATCATAACTGGCTGACCTAAAATCCTCGTCTCTCTCGAGGCTGCCATGCTCCCATCCATGTGTTCCGAGTTCGTGCCCCCGCCGCCGGCAATCTTTGATAAGATCCGCGTAGGTTTCCGCAAATCGCCCGGCAACAAAAATCGTCGCCTTGAGCTTCCATCGATCACAGAAATCCAGCAAGCCTTCCAGCCCGACCTCGGACCCAGGGATCCAGTCCACATCAATGGTGAAGTGCCATGGCATGTGAACCAGTGAATGCATGTGATGTCAATGTTGAGATCAGTCCCGAATCTCAGAGAGCATGTGGAAGGGAGTCCGCCGACGACACGATCCTGAGCCTATCCGGCTGCGCATGCTGAGACGTCGCAGGTTGCCGGAGACGAACGCGGGGCGGCGACACTGTTTGGCTCACGTCAATGGTCCGTTCTTGACCCAGGACGCCCTCGACCTCCAATAATAACTCGCTTCGGCACATGTCTCCTTGAAGGTACAAAACCTGAGTATGGGAAGGCAGCTGCTTCTGGAGAATGTCGCGGATCATCGCAAAGTGTTCCGGGTGTCGAATATAAATCTTGAAGAGGGCCTGCCCATACCACTGTCCGCGAGTAATTCCGTGGAACTGCTCAGTATGTGTGAGCAAGGCATTGAGGTTCTGCATGATTTCCAGGGTCTGCTTATACGGATCACCGATATGTACACTCACATGACCGACCACGCTCGCCGTACCGGCGATGAGCAGGTGGAACCCGGTGTTGGATGGCCGCAGGGAGGCTCTCGCAAACGACGGGCTGCACGGACCATAGACACGGGGATACTCGTACGCGCTCACCTGTCGCGGATTCTCGACGTGTGTTCCAGGCTGCCTCGCCGCCAAGAAATGGATTTTCAGCGGGCCGGACATCGTCCCGACGGCAGTCCCCGCAGGCAGGGTTTGAGGGAAACCAGCCAGGCCCTCGGCTAGAGCCAGATGTCGACCGGCGCAAAATCGCTGGTACCGTTCCAGCCCATCGGATTCACGATTGATATGAGGGAAGTAATTCCACACCCGCAACAAGTGCGGGTAGCCCAGGGCACGAGCTTGGGCGAGCAGGCGTCGATAGGCAGTGTAGGTCACGGTGTCCAGCAGCGCCCCTGGGCTTTCTTCCAACTGCAACGCACCAAAGAGCACCTCATCGTTCATGGCGCAGTGGACTCCATCGGCCTGGTAATAGGTAAGCGGCAGGGTGCTCGTCCACACTTCGGCCAATGTAGGCCTGTTGAATTGCGGGATATCGAGACAGACAACAGGATAGGCCCCCAAGCCATTGGGTTGCCCGAGGCTCTGCTCATGGCAGACGATACCTAGGACTGTGGATGGCGAAACTTTTAGCAGGGTTGCTAACCGATCCGCCTCCACGTACGCGACGCGGAGTGCATGGCCGGCGGAGATTGAGTTGAGTTGCGCGGACCTCACCGGGGGCCTAGCCCCCGGCTCCACGACCCACTGGTTTGACATCGTTTGGCTCACGCTGTCGATCTCCCTTCGTGGACATTGCTATAACTACGCGCCGAGTTCACCGCGTCATGCTTGATCTTGGTCACCGCTCAGAAGGGGTTCCTCTGCATTCGTCTCGGCAGTCCATCTTTGCCGCTTCTCCGGAGAAGTCCGCAAAATCGTGCCCGCTCAACCTACCTCCTGCACTAGGGAAGAAGCGCATCTCCCGCGACGTTCGTGGCAACCGGAGTGAAAATAAACCCCAAGACCGGGATGAGGTACCACATTGTGGATTCATCAGACTGTACAATTCGCACCTTCGTTGCACCGTGTTTTTTGGCCACGTCGGCGAAACTCTGGACTGTCGAGTTCAATGTGGCGTCTCCCCAGAGCGGTTTGGTCATGAATAGGTGGATCGCGTAGTTTCTCGTGTTGATGTGCGTCAGCTTATCGCCGTCCATCCCTTTTATGCCGCGCAAATCAGAAGCTGTGCTGGATATTGAGCAACCAGCGGCAACTCCCATGACTAACACGAGCATCGTCATAGCGAAATATCTCATAGTTTCCTCCTTTGGACACACGCCAATTCGTGTGTAGACTACAGGTTATATCTATCCAACTAGACAGACCGCAGTCTGTCCCAAATTGCTCACATCTCAAAAATTCTTTCGACAGACAAAGTCACGTTCGCTCGGATCAAAATTAACGATGCCTCATAACAAGGCAAACGGTACGTAGATTGATGCGGACATCAAGGACGCTCGAACCTCGTCACAGGACGTGCCATTTGATTGTCGGGCGTATCACGCACGGATCGTAGCGCAGCCTGTATTGCTGTCGCTCCCAGTTCAGCCAACCCAAGCTCTGTCGCCTGTGATCTGACATGAGTCAAAAGCGCCTGTGTCACAAATTCCTCATCCATACCCTTTGTTCCCTTCACCGTCATGAAGGGCAGTTCCGTCTTCCACATGAGGGTTCCTTCTGCACTCACCATTTGTAGATACAACCGCCGCGAGGAACTTTCCTTTAATCCCACAAAACTTTTCTGCGGCTCTTGCCCGGTCACATTCCCGATCAGCACACAATCCACCTGAAGCTCCGCGCCTATCCGCTGAGCCAGCTCTATCTGCCCGCGGTCGGATATCGCATACCGGGTTGCGTCGAATGGGCTCACGACACGAAGATTGGTCGTTTCGCGAAAAACAACGGTCCACCGCTCAGCCATCACAGGATCTCCGGCGAACGGCATCACCGCGATACTCTTCATCGATGCCAGGTGCTGCCGTTCTTGCGGTGCGACCAACCACGAATTCTCGAATGGCTGGAACTCAATGTCACTGGTCCGGATCACATCAATCCCAACCGTGCCCAGCCACACCATGGCCAAACAGCCTTGCATGCCTAGGGCTGAGAGGAGCAGAAGTCCTAAGACCGTGGAATGGTGAATTCGTATCATGCGGTTAGGCATGAATAACCTATCGGGTGGGTGTACAAGTTACATCTATCCCACAAGACAGATTCCAGTCTGGTCAAAATTGCTCAGTTTGAAGAGTCCTGATGGCAGGCAACTCCACGCTCGCTTTGCTCGACATCAACGAAACCTCCTGAAAAAGGAGTTCTTGGGACAATGGAGCCACTCGGCAGCTCACGATGTCATCTCCTCTCGTCTCAATCAGACGGAGAGTGTGATCGGCAGAGTACCGTGAAGAGAGACGGTTGTCTGTTCACAATTGGTCATGTTGGAAAAATTGAGATATGGGAGATGCGCAGCGAGACATACTGAACGGTTAGCCGGCGAGAAAAACGGGCGTGTAATAGCCTGAGAGATCTGGTTGAGAACGAAGAAGACATCACGGCGCCGAGGATACCCGACAATGCAAGGTCAAACCTGTGTTGCACCACGAAGAGCTGGAGCAGGCTTTCAAATACTGGGTCGCGCTCCCCTTTGGCGCAACTAGAGAGTTAGACCGCGTGATGTCACATGTGGTCTGTGACAAGGCCCAAAACCGATCCCCCCATGGATGTTTCGTAAGCGGCATCGTGGGCATTCAGTGAGTCGGGATGAGATGTCTTGCTTCCCGATTGTACCGGCTCCTCACAAGGGTGCCAATTACCTTCACGGCCTGAGCCACCGGAATTAGCGCCCTTGCCCTCGTCGACAACATAGCGCCAAGTACCATCTGCCCCACAGCGCAGTCTACGGCCAGACCAACTTGGAAAATCGCATGGAGTTTGCGAACAAGGCAAAGCGGAGGTGACGGCGTATCGACAAGCAGTGCCATCGTTGATCCTTCCAAAGTACCGTGGCCTATGGCGGAGGACGACTTTCGGAAGTTGGTTGAAACGATCGAGACGAATTGCAAGTGGAGATGATCCCTAGCCCCTAACGGTGTGTCTCCAAGTCATTCAGAACCTGATGAAGAATTCTTCCTTATCCCTTCATGGATTGATCATGTGATGGAACTAGCGTGCCGTCAACGCCAAAGGCACCAGAGCACATCGGGTCAAACCAACGACCAAAAGACTGACTCACGTAACGAAGATAGAGTCAAAAGCAACAGTGTTGAACAGAACTGTGACCTAATGTGAGAATTGCACACAGACGATTTCGAAGGGGGCGCATCCAGAAATCGCTAAAGATACTCTGGTCGCGCTGAGCCGGATGTTTGGATAGAAGAAAGGGGAAAGTGTGTCTCATTTTATACATTCACCGCATGGTGATCCCCATAGAATGGGTGATGAAAAGGCCAATCAAACAAACGGAGGGGCTACCATGGTTCGTAAAATATTTTCAATCTTCTCGCTCTTTATCATACCCGCCATCGTGCTGATGACTCCTCTGGCTGCCCAATCGGATCCGGCGGACCCGGAAGAGGTCGCGCATATGAAAGCTGGCCATAAAAAGGTCGAGGGGGTAGTGACTGAGCTGAAGTCCGGTCTCATTATCGTCAAGTCGTCTACCGGCGCCACGCTCACGCTGACCGAAGCGGCGGCCTTTCGTCAAGACAAGCCCGTCCCGAAAGTCGGTGATGAAATGACGCTCTGGGTCAACGAAGGCAACATGGTCATGGCTGCCCATCCGAAAGGCCAGCCCGATAAGGCTCCTCGTTTCATCACTGGTACGCTCGCATCAATTGATAATGGCACGTCCCAGATGACTCTTTTGACGTCGAGAGGAGAGAGGGGTTATAGCCTTAGACCCGAGAGTCGTATGTTCAGAGATATCGCTGTCGGCTCTCAGGTCACGATCGAAGTGAATGAAATGGGAGAGGTCATCGATATTCATAAGGACAAAAAATAAGGCGTGGTGGGTTCAAGAGATCAACGCAACACCATCTGGGCTACAGATGAGTTGGGAGGTTGATCGTCATGTCACATATGGGAAATCCGTGCTTGTTTTCTGCCGAAATACTGTGTAACGCAACGGCCACAGTCAGGCAGATCACCATTTCACACACCGGCATTAGCTCTGCCTCACACCGGAGTTTGACGGCGCCAATTTATGAAGGGGAATAGTCATGCGATTCAGATGATCTATTAAGCATCTTCCCGAAGGCTCGGCACCTGCGGAGATCCATTGGGTCTTTGTTGAGGACCAGAAAGAGGGGCGGATCTATGGAAGCGCACATTGGCCTGAGTTGACCTATTCACTGTCTTGGGGATTCAAGCTTGCCACGGAGAATGAGGAGCGGCAAACTTTGGCGTGCTGGACGGCAAAGACAAACCGACCGACCTGGACGTGACTAAGAAAGAGTTTCATTATGGACCTGAAAGGGCTTGTTCATCGAGAACTCGGTGAGGGCCTGACCGAAGAGGAGTTGGCCTCTACGATTGGGGTCTCTGTGCGAACGATCACGAATATTCTGGCCGACGACCCCCCTCAAGAGCGCGCAATCTGGGAACACTTTGCGCGGTTTTTTCGTATGGACATAGATTTCCTCCAAATCGGTGGCCCGCCACACTCAGCGGGACAGTTCGATCTCAAAGAAAGCGCCACTCCCTCTCCCCTCGGCCAGATGAGGAAGGTTCCACTCCTGAAGTGGGATCAAATCGATCAGATGGTCATGCCCGAAGAGCCGTCTCGTGTCATCCAAGCTGAAGCGATGCTCGAAACAGACGTTCCAGGGACACGTACGTTTGCCATGCAGGTGAAAGACAATTCCATGCAGCCTCTCTTCAGCGAGGGCGAGGTCATTTTCGTCAACCCTGATCTTCCGAGTGAGCCCGGTCAGTATGTGCTGGTCGATAGTGAGGAGGGCCGCCCAGAGGGAGCCCTCTTGAGGCAGCTCAAGGAAATCGGCAGGCAGACCATCCTTCATCCCCTCAATCAACGGTATAACGATCTCCCCGTGACGAGCCAACAGCGCATCTTGGGCAGGGTCGTGCGATTGCGGAAGAACCTTTGAAGAAAAATGGTAATCGTGAAGGCGCACAAGATGAATTGGCAAACGCGTTGTCTGATACGGTATTGAAATTCTCACAATCAAGCTCGTATGAAAGATTTATGAGTTCTGATCCTATCATCCGCATCAAGTCGAAGACGCCCGTACCCTATGAGATCACGGCTATTCATCACAATACCCACGACACGAAGACGTTTTGCTTTGCCCTCCCTGACGACGCCACGTTGGACATGCTGCCCGGCGATCACCTGTACGTCCACGCGACGATCGACGGAATACCGGCGAAACGGCCCTACACGCCGTCGTCGGTGCCCGGCACCAGGGGGTACTTCGACTTGACGGTCAAGCGGTACGAAACCGGCGTGGTGTCGAAGTATCTCCATGCGCGGGGGCCCGGAGACCGCGTGCTGATGAGCGGGCCAAATTCTGGCGGCCACTGGGTGGACGGCATGGCGAAGCAGGTGGGGTTTGTGGCCGGCGGCACTGGCATCACCCCGATGATTGCCATCATTCGCTGGATTCTCGTCCAGAGCCTCGCGGTTGAACTATTTCTGGTCTTTGCCAACAAGGCGGAGGCCGACATCATTTTCCAAGACGAGTGGGACGAGGATGCGCGCGAGCACGCAAGCTTCCATTGTTATCATGTGTTGGAGCAGCCGCCTGCAGATTGGTCGCAAGGCACGGGCCGAATCACCGAGGCCATGCTGCGCGAGCATCTGCCGCCGCCCGGTCCTGACACCCTGATTTTTCTCTGCGGCCCGCCGCCGATGGCCGACGCGCTTGAAACGACGCTCAAGGCAATCGGCTACTCCAAGCACGCGATCATTTTTCCGTAACCCTCTCCGCCGACAGCCTAGTCACCCTGGACGGCTCCTTCAGCGAATGGAGAGGGACGTAGCGTAGTGTAACCCTGTCGCTTCATCGGCACGCAGGTGAGTGATGTATCGAAGACGCTGCCATTTCTACGGGTATTCCGGTAACAATGTGACCTGACCGCTGTCTCCTCTCCCCCTCCTATAGAAACACCCGGTGAAGAGACGCCTCTCCACTGGGTGTTCGCAAACAGACTCTCAATTGATTTTACTCTGTCTTGGCTTTCAGTTCTTTCGCCTCGCCTTTGATTCGCTCTCCGGCGGCTTTGGTTTTCCCCTTCGTCCGTTCCATCGCGCCGCTCACTTTATTTCCTTTGGCCTCCTCCGTGAGGGCTTTCACTTCCCCCTTGGCCTCCTCAGCATTCGCGTTCGCTTTTCCCTTCATGTCTTCAACAGCGGCTTTTACCTCATCGGCTTGAGCAACATGTTGAATGCCAACGAACACAAACAGAAAAGCCATAGCGGCGATCGTAATTTTCTTCACCGGGACCTCCTTGGTAAGAATGTGAAACATCGCGATCTTGCGTGATGCGCTGCACCACCATTAGTTTACCGTCACAGTGTGACTGATGAGCCGTAACAGAGTCTGGTCAATATTGCTCAGTGGTGAAGACTGCCTCTGCGAGGCAGTGGACTCTAGGAGGATCTTCTTTCCGAGACTGGTTGGTCCGATTGCTAGTTCGCCTACGCATCAAAGATGAATCATCGGCAAACTGAAGTGCGGGTACAGCCCACTCATTTCCTCTGGATGGTGGGTTGGCTCGCTGGGTATGCTATTCAGTTCAATAAGCGGAGCACGGTGGATTGGAGTCGGAAAGCGCTCGTGAAGAACTCAGACGAGGTGAGCCGATACCAGTATCCACGCGATCACCATTGGATAGCGCCTTTCGTTTGATAGAAGTAGATTTGTTGTTTCCCGGCACAATGGCGTAGGCAGGCCATGCCTTCGTGATCGTCACGAGATCACAGTTCTCTCCTCAATATCGTCCCGCACGACCCTTTCCCTTATTCCTGCTTATCTTCTCGCAGGGGACGCGTCATATCGCCTGCCTCATCATTTTTTTCAAAGTGAGCAGTTTGGGTCAGCTTCCATTCAGCCAAAGGTCCAGCATCATTGTGTGGCTAGAGGAGGCGTCTGATCGTCGCCTGACACGTGAACAACGTCCAAAGGCTCTCGAATAGAGCAGAATAGGAGGACTTATGGCCTGTGTACGATGCGGTGGGTTTTTGGTGATCGACGAATGGGGGGAGCCCGTCAATTATGTCCGTGATAAACGTCTCTGGAGAATGAAATGTGTGAGATGTGTGAACTGTGGGTCCATCGACGATTCCGTGATTCTCGAGAATCGCCTTATTGAAAGGAGCACGTTATGCTGTACTACGCACTGATGTTCTTAGTGGTTGGAGTTATTGCCGGAGCCCTGAATCTGGCCGGGGTAGCCGCAGTGGCGGTCCAGATTTCCTGGATCCTGTTCATAATCGGGATCGTGTTGCTGGTGATCCATCTGGCCATGAATCGCCCCGCCCGGGTCTCCTGACCTGCAGGATTCTCTTGAACTGGAGTCGAGCGCTATCGGTCGCCCGGTGGAGATATGTGCACTGAGCACTCGCATGGCCTGCGAGCTGAATAGATCGTCATGGCAGTAAGTCTGTGTTGCGCGCGCGCATTGTCTAGGAACTCGCGAGACAAATCAGGCACGCAGGCCAAGTCACCGTGATGATCACAAGGAATTTTTCTAATCTCAGCTGCGCTTCGCGCAGGGGCGGCGCCATCGTATTGCCAGCCTCGTCAATTTTTCAAAGTGAGCTGTATTGATCGGACGTGTATCCCTTCCTACTCGTAGTATGCAACACATCCCGCATCACCACGACCGCGCCCATTGACCACCTGCCAGCGTGAATGTTGTGATTGTCAGGAAAGAGCCGATGGAAATTTAGTTGGCGAATTTCAAACTTCAACAAGGAGGTACTTCCATGAACCCGATCCGATATCTAGGAGTTGCGCTACTTTTCGTGTTGGGCTGTCAAGGCACGCCCACGGTGACGAGAACTGGGGATGTCAAAGACATCCTTATTGGGGATGACCTGTCGTCAAGAGAAATAGTCGTCAATACAGGCGATGAAGTTCGGTGGATCAACAAAAGGACCCAACCTGTGCGAGTCATCTTTCTCGACGCTATGTTGGACAAGCAGTTGTCATGCAAGAATAATGTGGGTGGGTGGATGACACCGAGCGACACAGCCCAACTGGGCAAAAACGAAACCGCCAGCGTCTGTTTCCGAGATCCCGGCTATTTCCGGTATATCGTCAGAATGGAATCAGGCAAGACGACTGGCGATATCAACATTCAAGGAGTAATCAAGGTTGGAGGACAGGGCGGCCAGGCCGCTGCTCAAACCAGTGAGCAAAACAGGGGCCGTACCAGTGGTCAAACCAGTGAGCAACCCAGTGGCCGTACCAGTGAGCAACCCAGTGATAAAACAAGTAGTCCAAGAAGCTCAACGTCGACCACCACCAGTACTACGACGACCACTGAGGGAGCAAGTGATCAAACCAGTGATCAAACCAGTAATCCAACTAGGCCGCCTCAGTAAGTGAACGCGCCTTCGAGAACAATTGAAGGGAGGCTCCGATGAAACTGGCGGATAAGAACTGTAGTGATGGAGCCAGTGTGTCTCCGTTGAAGGTTCTTCGCGCGAGGGAGTTGTTGAAGGAACTCGGCCAGGGCTGAAAACTCAACGGAAAACGGCATTTGGAGCGGCGCTACACCTTCACGGACTTCGCGCAGGCGCTGGCATTTGCGAACAAGGTGGGCGCTGTCGCGGAGGCCGAGGGCCATCATCCTGATCTGTATCTGGCCTGGGGGAAGTGCAAGATCGAGATCTGGTCGCACAAAATTAAGGCTCTGACTGAAAGCGACTTTATCTTGGCGGCTAAAGCCGAACGGAAGTTTAAACCGTTTCGCACGCCGGTATAACCGACACGAGTCCGGCCTCCTTGATGAAGAGGCGGCGAGGATTTCGTTGCCGGAT
The DNA here is from genome assembly GCA_963701855.1 of Nitrospirota bacterium. Taxonomy (GTDB): domain Bacteria; phylum Nitrospirota; class Nitrospiria; order Nitrospirales; family Nitrospiraceae; genus Palsa-1315. The sequence continues at coordinate 52,204 of CAVPBK010000007.1, read as the reverse complement.
GCTGCTGTCGTCACGTCTCGTCGACATGCCGACCTCAGCAACTCAGGCTCGAAACGTTCTTGGACCCTCGTACCGAAGGCGGAAAAATGCGTGGTAAGGCAGAGCATAGTGAAGGCTTATCAATCGAAACCACGGTGCGCTTCCTGGCGTATAGCTCACGTGACCATACGCCGTCGGTCGGTCTATCCCGGACTTGGTGGACTCACCCAATACTTGAAGCGACATCGTCCGAAAATCCTCATCGATCAGTTGGTTCTTGAGGAACTCTCCATACAGAGTGGGTCCGCCTTCACAGAGCAGTGTCCGGATGCCATGTTTTTGCCTGAGCAGTTGTGTGGCCGCGACAAGATCAACCCTCGTTCCTTCACCCACGGAGAGGATTTCAATTGTTTTCTCAAGGCCTAATCTCTTGATCTGCGACCGGAGATTCTTTTCCCCCTCCTGAGCGGTGATGACCCAGGCTTCAACTCGCGGAGAACTGAAGATGCGAAGAGTGAGATCGATGTTTCCTGAACCGCTGAGAACGAGGACTTTCTGCCGGGCGAGCCTGAGAGTATCCTGTCGGTATGTCCGCAATTCCTCGTCATCGATGCCGTAGTCCCAACCTCGCCCCGCAGGGTTCAGTTCCTCACGGAGCGTGCTCGCACCGATCAATTGCCCGTCATGGTGCGCTCGCAAAAAATCCATCAGCCAGCGATCTTCTCTGCTCCTTGAAACTATATTGCCATCGGCACGGTCCGTCAATTCTCTAAACGAGGCCCTGCCGTCGAGCCCCATCACAAAGTTGGAAGAGATATACGGGCGACGGGTGTCGGCAGGTGCAGGAAACCCAAACGGGCCATAGCGCTCCTTGAAGTGTCGAGGTAAGGGAAAGGTATCCTCGCTGGCGGTATAACAAAGTTGCAGGTCCATCGGCGTCTCCAAAATTTGACAGTATGATATTCATCATGCGGTGCTTGATCACAAGTCTGAACAGGGGGCAAGAGGTCGTGGGACAGGTGCGCCATCGGGCATCCAGGCCTCATGACTTTGGAATCTGGAAACACCACTGTACCGGTTACCACCCTGGTCTTCCACGAATATTTTTTCGACTCGATATAGCCTTATCGATTTAGAAAATTTATCCGATCGGAAGTTGGAAATCTTGCAGCAGCAGTTTGAACGTCTGCGTAAAAGGGGTAATGCTCAGCCCCAGACACGACATACTCCGTAGAAATATCGCGCTAGTCCGGCATAGGGTGGGTAGGAAGTCCTGGGCCTTGGCCGTTCACGGTTTCAAAATGGTGATCCGTTTCAGGATAACGGTTCCAAAAGTGTAGCCTTGTCACAACTGCTCAGTTCAGAGGGGAAGAGGCAGGCCGCTTGTCTCCGCCCTCACACGACGATCCCATGAACATGACAACCTGTACGTGCATACCACGGTAACAGTCAATGAGGCCCGACCTCCAGAACTTGATCGAAAGGAAACTGCAGCGTGAGCGCCTCGTGCCTATACATGTCAGACAACATTGTATAGCAGATGTTCGGAATGACCGGACATGACCGAGTCAACGTTATTTTGAAGAAATTTTCTTGTCCTGGGGCTTTGTCAGCAAGTGGGGACTCACCAGTTCGATTCGCACGATCGGCCCCATGAGTTGCAGTGGTCCTTCGAATTGCACGAAACTCGGCACCTCATCATCCAGGACCCAGCAATCATAGTGAAACTGGGCCGGGAGCCTGCCGGTGGCCTCACCGAGCAATTTCCGAATCATTCCGATATCCGGCTTGAAGGCATACTGTACCGCCTTACGTGACAGGTCGCCGATGCGGACGGTGTGCTCACCTATGAGATTCAGCTCCAGTTTGATGACCTCTGGTGCCGGCGTGAAGGCGAGAAAGTTCACCGTTTCGCTGGCCCCTTTCGGCAGGTTCAGCAACAGCGTGACAAAGAGGCCGTTGTACACATCTTTAGGCAGAGTAAACGCTCCGGTCAGCACCTCCTCCTTCCCATCCTCCTCCGTTTTTGAGCGAACTTTGTATTCCGCCGTGCTTCGGTCTATCGAAACCTCGATCTGGTCAGGAAACGACGGGCCGCGCTGGAGCAGGTGATAACGGAGCATCGTAAACACGCGCTGTTGTGAGAAGATTACTTTCTCATCGTGCAAAGAGCCGTCCTTGAAAGTGAACACCAAGTGGCTTTCGACCTGATCTCCCTCTTTGACGACTTGGGTCATCTCACCATGGCCGATGATCTCCCCGGCGAGCGATCGCACGAGCAGAAAGCCGTGCCCCATACCCTCCGGAAACCGCACCGCAATAGGTGCAGCCTCTACAGAGGTGGACACGAGCGCGGCGATCACGAAGATGAACGCGAAGCATGTGCTGGCGTCACGAGGGCTCAGATACTTTTTCAGGCTACACGACATGGTATGGAATGACGCCTTCATTCTCTCAACAACTCAGCCAGAGGGTGGAGTTCTTTTATATGCTGGGAAACAACCTTCACAATGCCAATGATGGGAATCGCGAGCAGCAGACCCCCTACCCCCCAGAGCCAGCCCCAGAAGCGCAGCGCACTATAATACCGCATATACCGCCACTGGATTCGTTTTCGCAATGTGGCCGGTCTTCCAGGTGACGACAAATATGCCGACGAAGGTGGCGATCGCCAGCGAGCGCGTGCCTCACAGAGGGTTTGTCACACTCTGCCTAGAAAGTCGGTGGAGGTCTGGTCAAAAGTGCTCAGCGTGATTGAATGAACTGAATGGATGAAGGCCGGTCGCGTGGCGCTGACTCTGCGCGAAGGAGTGAACCTACTGCCGTTCAAGCCGATCTTCTCTTCGCAAAAGAGAACAGAGCCGACGAATATGGCAATTGTGCATGTGGCTACGAGAAAAGCCGCAAACTGCCCAGGGACCGTATCCCGAGATGTGGAGAGGCATGCGGGCGCCGGCTGTAGCGAACGTTAGTGTTTGACGGTCCTGGCACAGGCTATCAGCGGCTGGACGAGACGACGCCAGAACACCGCCAAGGACCTGAGTGCCTTCTGGCTCTTCTCATGTCCCACGTCTTGGCCTGTCTGTGTAGCTGACGTATCTCGCAGATTATAGACCACTATTTGCTCAGCTTGGGGCTCCTCCGGCTCTGCGGGTTCCCAGAGGTCCACACGTGAGCCCGAGATTTCAAAGTGCTGCTGCTCATTGAAGACCCGCTCCACGTCCTCGGAACAGGCCATGTGCACGATCCCGAGACCGAGAGAATGACCCCACTCATCCCGGACAACGTGCGCCAACCCCACCGTCCCAAACGGGGTGAAGGCCTGACGGAGCTTATCATCGGTGCAAAAGTAGGATAGCCCGCTAACATGGATACGCGTACCCATGGAAAATCCCTCCTGGTGAATAACAGGTCATCGAGTACACATCCAGTATGCCTGTAGGAGCACTAGCCGTCTGATCACTATTGCTCAGCTTGGAGATATTCTCGAAGTATTTCATGGGAGGTCATTTCACTCATGCCTGATCGAACGCATCGACACGTCATGACGTGCAATCACTCATGCCGAACAATCTCACCGCGATGCGTTCACCGCGTCCTTTGGATCGGCGTCCTGCTGACTTCTAGGGGCTGGCGCGAAGACTTTGTGGAGAGAAGTCCGGCGTCGGCTGAGGCTGGTGTTCCTGCCGAAGACCGACCTCCTCAAGCACAATCACAATGCTTGAGTCGTCGTGTGAATTCCGGCCCGCCAGCCCGAATCCACGGACCAGGATTTTGCGCCCGGCGTCAAAGATGACGCGCTTCAATTCGAAAGTTTCCCAGCTGTTGGCCTCTTTGCGGCTATCCAGGGCCTTTTGGATCTGAACACTGAGTTCACGCACCGGCGCCAAAAGGATTTCGTTGACTGGTCCGATCTCGCTCTGATTGAAATCGCTCATCAGTTCCAAGGCCAGACGATTCATATGCAGCAACTGCTGCCTGCGCGAAAAGATCAGAATGCCCGGTCGTGAGCGCACCGATGCACTCTTCGCACCAGGCTCAGAGGAGGACAGTCCCTGTCCACGCTGCATGTGCGATTCCTGGCCATTTCGTATCTCAGTTCCGTCGATCATCTTTGAATACTTCCTTATGTTGCAAATAGAGTTCGGGTATCTCGAGCGTGGCGATTCCCCCTGTCATTGTTACCTATGAGCTGAGAACTCGATGTAGACTCTGTCCATGCCTGAGTTACAGATCGAGACTCCCTGGGAGACAAGATTAAATCGGTGGAAGAATGTTCTCCTCAGGAGAAATCGGAGGGCATCAAGCGTCGCGACACAACCGCCGCAAGACCTTCGGCTCATACGGAGTGGTATCTTTCAGAATGAGGTCTTAGGGACAGGACTCCTCCCCTCCCAGTCATCCTGCGAGGCACCGCTCGTTTTGCTGCAGGAGGACGGAGGCGATTGGCACGCATCACGGAGTCCTCGATATATCCACAATTGATGCATCGAGTTGCTTGACACATGGCACCTACTTCCTCTCTCAGATCATCGAAGTTTTCATGGACGAGCAGCCCCCTGCAGCGTTCACAGACCATACGCTCTCCTTCTGGCTTCGTTATCGCTCATATTTGAGTTTCACATGGAGGCACGGCGCCGGTTCAGGCTACAGGCTGCCCACACATCGGCAATCGCATCCAGGTTTCCTTCGACGCTCCGTACTCGACCATGGACTGGGCGCAGGTCAGGCACAGATGAGGCCCCAGGGCTTTCGAGGCGGAGCACATCTCCAGATCGGATGAACCACATTCACAGCAGAAAACCAAGTTTATACGGAGAAGGTCTGAGGACAACCGAGCCACTCGACAACTCATGATGTTGCCTCCTTCTTTTCTGAGACAGATGGTAAGTCTCAACAACAGTATGGCGCGAGGATAGATTGAAATCTGTTCACAATTGCTCAGGTCGGAATAATTCATGCGGCAAATGGGCAGCAAGGCATACTGGACGTAGCCGCGAGGGACTGTTCGCTCACATTATTGACGACAGTTCGTCACGACATTCTCGCAATGCGTGAAGCGCATCTCGTCTGGAACGACAAGGGACGAAGATCGTTGCAGCGCGTATCCACGGTTGTAATGCAAGGCATATGAATAACGTGAGCGAGCGTAATCGTGCCAATAGATAAGGTCGAGGTTGATGAAGGTCATCACGAGACCGAGGGTACCCGACAGAGCAAGATCAAACCTGTTTCCACCGTGTGGATCCGCAACAAGGACTATCTCATCGTTTCACACCTTATTTTAAGAGGCTGAAATGGACACGCGCTATCCACAATGATTCCTCCCACCTGCAACGTCTGTCAGGAAGCGAGCCACAGGACTGATTCGTCCTGGTAGTTTTATAAACTGCTCAATTGTGACCAGACTGCGTCTCGTGCTCAGCGCAGAATAGAGCCACCTCCGACTGCGAACGTCCTTGTGATGCCTGAGTGTCGGGACGCCTTTCGGCGAGGCCAATGAATAGAGTATCCCGAGACCATACTGTGAAGAATTGTGAGCAGACTGCAAGAGATGGAACCGTCAGGTTAAAGCTGGGCCGGTGGTTGAAAGCAATGTACCAGGCCAAAATATTATTAACGTAAGCGGAGGTGGAATATGAGCACCATAATCCTCGTCATTCTGATCCTATTCCTTGTTGGCGCGTTGCCTACCTGGCCTCACAGCGTGAACTGGGGTTACGGCCCCAGCGGCGGGCTAGGCTTGGTCCTGTTGGTCGTGGTCGTTCTGTTGTTGACCGGTCGGATTTAACAGGCTGAGGAAAATTTTGCTGGCTCGCGAGAGTCTCGATGGATCTCCCGTCTAGGGCAACCCCGGTCTGTCTGGTCCATCTGGCTAGTCCACAATTCAACCGGACAAACCGAACAGACCAAATGAGCAAGACAGTCCGGCGGACTTTTTCAGCATCCTGTTAAGACCTACTCAATCATCATGGCAAGCTGTAGATCGCTCACCTGAGCAGAGGAAGGACTCATACGACTCGGACTCCACACATTCTGATGGCTGTAGGTGTCTCCATATTTCTCACCATCGGTTGTACATCGAATCCCCAGCCCACGGGGCACTACATCGACGATACAGCCATCACGACATCAGTCAAGGCGCATCTTGCAACGGAGGGTCCGCTCAAGTCGATGACTCAATAAGCGTCAAAACAGTCGAGAACATCGTCTATCTCACGGGCGTAGCGCCGACAATGCAAGCCAAGAATCGGACGGAAGAGATCGCGCGTCAAGTGGAAGGGGTTCTACGGGTTGAGAATAACATCACCATTCAACCGTGGTCTTCATCCGTAAAACATATGGCGTTCGACACAACATTCCGGTCGCCCGCCAGAGGATCAATGAGCAGCGCGGCGTTCACCTAGCCTCTCTGCGGCGCGCATCGCCAGTCGAGCCTCTCCGGCAACGGGTGTGCTTCATCGACTAACGGCGGCACGTGCACAGCTCCCTCTTCAATGTCGTCCTCCACGACCAGGTTCTTTTATTACCGGTGATCTTGGCGTGAAGGCAGAGTCATGCCGTCTGCTATTTTAATTCTTCCAACCTGAGCAATTCTGACCAGATCGTTGCCGGTCTTCTAAGCATACTGACCAACATAATGGCCAATAAGAGAAGAGAAAGCCAATACACCGTATCTAACAGGAGAGGGAGACATCATGAACGCGGATCAACTCAAGGGAAGATGGATGCAGTTCAAGGGCGAACTGAAACAGCAGTACGGTAAATTCACCGATGATGATTTGAAGCAGATCGAAGGCAATTACGACAAATTCGTCGGAAAAGCTCAGGAACGATATGGCGATAAAAAAGACGAGCTCATGAAGTGGGCGGACGCGTGGCATGAGAAGTCGGAGCCGAAAACTATGGAGAAGAAGTCCCGCTGAATGGCAGCAGTTCACGAAAGACGTTTGACGACACACCGTTAGGTTTCGGTTAAGGAGCAAATCATGAACACACGCTATGTACTGACACTCTGCACGGCTCTGGTTATTGGTGGGACATTTATCACCGGATCGGCGCACGCGCTGGGCCAGGCTGATGAGAAGACGCCGATCAACGACACATGGCTCACGGCGAAAACCAAGATCGCCCTCGCTGCCGATGGTCGGGTCAAGGGGCGGCAAATCGATGTCGAGACCACGAAGAACGTCGTGATGCTCCGCGGCAAGGTCGATTCCGACGCGGCCAAGCAGGCGGCGGAGGACATCACCAAAATGCTCGACGGCGTCAAGACGGTGAAGAACGATCTACAAGTGGTGGCTTCGTCCAAGCGCGAAGCGGTGGAGGAGAAGGATGACGCCATTACAGCGCGCGTCCAAAGCAAGATCTCGAAGAACGCAGATCTAAAGAAAGCAGATATTGCCGTTCAGACCAATGCGGGGATCGTCTCGCTGACCGGCGAAGTGAAGGACCTCATGACCAGTGCCAATGCGTCCTGGACTGCCTGGTTTGTACCGGGCGTGAAATCGGTGAAGAATGATCTCACAGTGAAGGAGAAGGCCTAAGGCTTTGATCAACGCATCGCTGATTGTGTTTCAAAGCCAGTGGGTCGGCGCAATCGCAAGCACCACATTCATTTACAAGGAGGTTCAACCATGAAGAAGCTAATCGGTCCGTTCGTGTTCGCCATGATCGTCGGTGTCGTGATGGCAGTCTACTCATATGCGGCTAGTGACATGGCCGCGCCAAGCACCCAGACGATCAACGGGGACCTGCTGAAGATCGACGGGGAATTTTATGTGGTGAAGGACATGGCAGGCAAGGAAATCCGCCTGCATGTGGACAAGACCACTGCCATGGACGGTACCATCAAGGTCGGCGACAAACTCGAGGCCCAGGCCACGGAAAAGAACCACGCCGCGTCTATTAAACATGTGCAGCCTAAGATGTAGGTTCCGGGATACGAAAGTGGAAGTTCCGGCACAGAGATTAGGCCAGGCCCGTAGCTGGCCCAATCCAATCGAGAAGAACTTCATGGGATTCAGGCCATAATCCTCAACAATCAAGCAGGCAGGAGCAACCATGCGCTACTTCACATTAATACTTTCCCTCCTTGGGTTTGGGCTGGAACTCACCGGATTTCTCCTGACAGTCGTTATCCTGTAAGGACCGTCACAAGGATAAGGACTTTAAGGGTACCGAGATCGCCTTCGCTTCGGAGCCGCGTATTCCTGACCTGTCCATCCAGGTCAGATTGTCCACTCCCGCGACATTACTCGAAGAGTCGACAGGTCGCTACCCGAAGACATGACAGTTCGGTGACGGGCGCTGGGAGGTTGGTCGTCGTCATGGCGCGACGTTGCTCTTGACAACAGCTGTCATCAAGAGCAACGCGGGTCAGGAGATAGAAATCTCTCTCTGTGGGGTTTGCCAAGACCTGAGTTGTTCAACTCGCGGCCAGGTTAATTTCCGTGACTGGCATCAGTTCCTCGGGCCGAACGAATCGACAGCGCGTGATTCTGATCGTTCACCTGCGCCTCAATACGATCACCCTTCTTGATTTCTCCCATCATCTGGGTCGTTTTATCTGTATGCAACCGTACTTCCTTGCCGTCTTTCCCCTTGACGAAATAGTTTCCGTCTTCGACACGGAACAGTTCGCCCGTGATCGTCTTGGCGCCTCCTGCGCCGGGACTTCCCTTCTCATCCTTCACGTTCTTTTGCTTGTCATCATCAGATTTGAAGCCTTGCCGTTCAGTTTGGGAGTCCGTTTTCATAACGTCTGATGACGCAGGCGCATGCTCTGCTTGCGCCGCGTTAGACAAACCGAGGCACAGCAGAAAACCGCAAGACAGGACACCGACGACTTTGAGAGTAGAAACCATGGAAGCCTCCTGGGTTAGATGTAAAATACGTATTCATGCAACTGTATGCTCCCCAGAGTCTTGCTTTCTGAGCAATTTTGACCAGGCCGGCGAAAATTCCTAGTTTTTTCGCGGAATCATTGGATCTGGAATAAGACTAGCGGGTGAGTGGAAATTTAGTTGGGGTCTTTGGGCACGAAGGATTGTGCGCTTGAGGATACCGGCGCCACATTGACCTCTCGGTCCTGCAGCGTGAGTTGGGCACGAAGTTGGACGATTCGCTCCCGAATCTTATTGAGAATTGGTCGCTCGGTGACAGAGGTACTGTCGGCTTGCTTAAGAGCATCCTCCCATACCTGCACCGCATCACGTCCCAGCTCCTGTTGCTCCAACGCAAGGCCCACGTGATAGGCCGCATCGGGCGAATACGACGGACAGGCCGCCGCACGCTTGAGAACTTGTTTCGCTTCGTCCGCTCGACCTTGCGCCTGGAGAACCACCTCTAACCCTAAGGAGGCGCGCACTAAACAGGCATCTTGCCGAATGGCCGCTCGATACAGGTCTGCCGCGCCCTGGGTGTCGCGCGTACGATATCTGAGTTCACCCATATTCATTAAGAGTACGGGATCGCTCGGTGTGTGGGCAAAGGCCCGCTCATACGTCACGCGTGCCCGGTCCGTCTCCCCCGTCGCCGCTAACGCGAGCCCGAGATTCCGTAACACGTCAGGCCGTTCCGGTTCGAGTTGCAGAGCCGATTCATAATGTTTAATGGCGAGATCCAGGAGATCGCGATCCTGGTGCAGAACTGCCGCCATCAGATGAAGAAGGTGCGCGGTCGTGAGAAAGGCACGAATTGGGCGCTCCTTCTCTAGAAAGGTGAGAGAACCCTCACGCGTCTGCTTCGTCGGGAAGGGAATGCGGCTCTTCTGCAACCATTCGCGCAGTCGAGACACGGGGATGGAATAACTGAGGCCGGCTCGCATCATCACCGCGCCCAGCCGCTCCCCTCCAGCATTCTTGACCGGTTCCATATAGGGCACCGTATGTACGACCAGCCCCGCAAGCTCACCGGACTCGCTGTCCACCAGCGGCCCTCCACTACTCCCAGCGTTCAGCATACCCACGGTTTGCACGAAGGGTACCGGCAACCCTGCCGTTCTGGACCGTCCCATGGCTGCACCGGTAATCGTCATCGGAATGACCGACGCATGCAGCGTCAACCCCATATGCAAGACATCTGATACACGCGGATATCCGACCGCAATCGTCGGCGTGCCGTCGTCTGGAACCTCCGCCGCCAACGGAAGGAACGGAACCGGAAGGTCCGTGTGGATGCGGAGTGCGGCGAGATCGAGGTCGGAATCGATCGCAAGTACAGTTGCCCCGGAATCGATGGTTTGATTACGGATATAGACAAAGAGTCGGGTCGAATCTTCCACCACGTGGGCATTGGTCAGGATCACGCCCTGCTCCGAGATGAACACACCGCTGCCGAACGAGAGGGCATTGGATTCATCGTTAATACCCACAATCAACACGGTCGACGCCTTGGCCTGGCGATAGAGATCGCCCTGGGTATACGACAGCGCCATGTCGGGAGTGGACACCAGCAGCAGGAGTGACATGAAGAAAAGCACTGAAGCTTGGGAAGCCATGGCTACGCGAGGGCGCGACTTACACGTAAGAGGAAGAGGGTCCGCGCTGTGCTCTGTCTGAATCAAGAGCGCCATTAATGCCGCACGCTATCAAAGCAAAACAAAAGTGTCCAGTGCTTTCAAGTATTTAAGAGTGCCCACCCGGACGACTTAGAGGAGCGTTCTGTTTTTTTGATTCAGGGGAAAGGCTGTCGTCGATTGTGAAGGCGTCTCATGGACTATTCGCCACAAGCGACCACACGTGATCTAGCCTCACGCATAGCTCACACTCTCCGGCAGAAAATCTCGCCTGCCTGTTGAAAAGATCGGCCCAGAAACCAGTTCCAGTCGTACAAGCATGTAGTCACCACCAGGATGCTGCCGAACCAATACTTGCTATCTGAGCAATTCTGACCAGACCGCTGCCGGTCATCTAGTCATAACTGTGACTCGCAGGGAGGTTACGGGGAAATTTTTGAGATGACAGGGCCAGATCGATATACAAAAGATCCCTTGTGCGCTCACAACACTTCCTGTTCGTGTTCGTCGCGGCACGAGTTTCATGTATTCATTATCATAAGTTGGAGACCGTTCAACGGAGTTATTCGGAAGGGTCTCGCGTCAGGTCGTTGGACTTGAGGCAATTGAGCCAACAACGTGCACAAAGCGGCCACGATCGAGGCGAGGCCCAGCGAACGACACTAGCGCACGTGAATTGTAGCAGTGGTTAAACGCAAACCACACATAAGGAGGATGTATGGCGAATCAAGGAAACACGATCGATGCCAGGGCAACCCTCATCACGTTGATGCTCCGCGAAGACCATCAGAAGATCAAACGGCTATTTGATCAATTTAACGAATCGACGAATACAAATGAGAATCTGAAAATCGTGGCGGCGGCGATCGCGGTCTTGGAGGTCCACGCAACACTCGAAGAGGAGCTGATTTACCCTGCCTGGAAGGAACACGTGGACGAGCAGAGTCTGACGGACGAGGCCCTCGCCGAGCACCATGTCGCTCACGTGCTGATCGAAGAGCTCAAGAAAATGGATCCTGAGGACGAAAGGTACAATGCCATGTTTACGGCCCTGAGCGAACACGTCACGTACCATATCAAAGAGGAGGAGGAGAAGATGTTTCGTCAAGCGGAGAAGGCAGACGTGGATTGGGACCGACTGACGAAACGCGTGATCGAGCGGCGTCAGAGCTTGGAACAAAAAACGCTCTGGCTTCTGGGGGTGCCTGTAATTGTCAGCGCGCGGGAAACAGCTTCTGCAATCCGTCGAGTCCTTTCCTACAGGCCAGGAGGCTGAAGAGGGGGCATGGGTTCGCAGCTTGATTAGAAAAAGGTCTCAGATGGCGTCAGAAAAAGAATACGACATAGAACCAAACGGAGAGTCCGGCTTACAGCCGGTGGTGGGCGTGACTGAACGAGCCGAGGTATTGGTCGGGTCGACCGGTCAAACCGTAGAGACGGCGACGGAGGCCGTACATGATACGTTGCGCCGAACGAAAAGGAGTGCTCGTGTCGCGATGAAGAATGTCTCGGATGGCATCCAGACCTCTACAGATTATCTTATAGGGGATGAAATAGTGGGTGCGGTCGAGGACGTAGAATCTCTTATCCGTCGCTATCCGTTTCAGGCCCTCTTGATTGGGTTCTCAATGGGATATCTGCTCTCTCGATCCTGGAAGCACTGAATCCCAGAGCAGGGCCTGGCGCCGTCATATCCAATGGTCTCTCAGCGGAGGGGCGATCATGTGAGTGAGCCTTCATAAACGTGCTAAGGAAGAGAGGGAGATCATGGATAACGGTGTGGGGCGTATTGCCCAAGACATGAGAGATATCGTCCAGACCAGAGTGGCGATTGCAGAAAAGCTTGGAGCCATCGAGGAACATGTCGGATCAACAATGCGGCATGCCAGGACGATGATGACTGAGCTTGCGGACAAGACGACGTCCTCTGTGCGTGAAACGGCGCAGGTGACCAAGGAAGTCCTCGATCCACGCGTTCCTGTAACACGCCACCCGTGGATGTCCGTGGGCGCGGCAGTCTGTCTTGGCTATGCAGTGGGCGCTATTTATCGTCGAGGCCGGCGAATCACCACAGGAGTAATTCCCTATTACCCACAGGGAGTGACGGATGCGGCGGTGATGCCTATAAGTGGCTCATCAGCTCCCGAGCGGTGGGAATCCGGAGTATACCCTTTCCATACCCATTCCGCGGCGGCCTATGAGGGAAGGGAGCAAGGCCGGACCGATCGATCAACGATATGGGTCGAGGTGGAACGAACACTCCAAGATGAACTCGGTGTGGCAAGGAAGGGCTTCATCCAATTCGGACGCAGTCTCCTCCGTGAGATGGTCCGTCAAACTGTTCCCGCCCTTGTACAGATAGTCATCGGCAACCGCCGCGAACGGCACTCTCGCTCCGCGAGCGACCCAGCACATCGATAAACTCTCGGGCCAGAAACAGTTGCTCCGGCGGAATCGATGGACGGCCGACCTCGGAATCAGTGGTTCGCAGAGCTGCCGAAGTCGCGCCATATCGATCAACGGGCGGATCTTCCGCATCGGGTGATCGGCGGTCACAAACTGCTCCAGGTTGATGTGGTAGAACATCGACGGCTGTGGATCGGATATGCCCATCATCGGGGTGCCCTCCTGATGGACACCCCTCTTATCATAAACACGGCCGCAGCAGGAGAGGGTTTGTCAACAGCCTGCTAGACATCCTCGGTCTGCTTCCGTCGTTTGATGCAGCATTGCAGAATCGACCCGACGAGGTGAAGGGGCACTCGCTCAAACCTGCCATCGACCGCATATTGACCAAGACTTTCCCGGCAGGGAGTGGGAACGTCTGTGCCTCACACATCCCCGCTCCCATTGGGAAAAATCCGACTAGCACGTTCAACGTTCAACAAGCCGAATGAATTGGCGTGAGGAGCTTCTCACGGTGCCGGAGGAGTATGGCTCCGGTTCAGAAGAGCGGTCTTCTTGGAGAGATGAAACGTCCCGCCCTTTTGCGTGGCTGTCTGGTCGGCTCCGATGCGGCTCACCCACCAACGTCCCTCCCCTTCTGAAAAGTCTGGCGAGAGCTCGACTGTAAATCCACCCTCCCGGTCATTCTCCTTCTGAAACCACCTGCCCTGCCAGGTATGATCAATGAGCGTACGTGTCTCGAATCGCCCGTCTTTCCAAGCATAGCGGCCATTGCCCTGCTCGTCGAGCGTCAGCCGAACGGCAGCGCCGTCAACATATTCCCACTCACCGGCGAGGACATGGCAGTTTCTGACCTGACACACCATCGATGGAAGAAGGGAATCCGTGGGAGTCGCTCGATAAACCGCCGGCTTGGCACAGGCGCCTGCGAACAATGCGCAGGCGAGAAGGAGGGGGGCATATCCCTTACTCCCTGCCAAGACGATCAACCATACACGGTCAGGCACAGTCGTGTGACCGGTCATGGGTACTCCCCTATTCCTTGTCTTGAAATTCGAGAAGAGGGACTTTTCGTGTGATCCGTGGCTCGAACAATCGGCAGGCCGCGACCCTAGGCCTAGCGACCTGCAGGCGTCAACTGCAGTCACTACTACTCAGTTCCGCGGGCCGAGCGAATCGACAGCGCGTGATTCTGATTGTTCACCTGCGCCTCAATACGATCACCCTTTTTGATTTCTCCCGTCATCTGGGTGGTCTTATCTGTATGTAAACGGACTTCCTTGCCGTCCTTCCCCTTGACGAAATAGTTCCCGTCTTCGACGCGAAACAGTGCGCCCTTGATCGTGTTGGCGCCGTCTGCACGGTTACTTCCCTTCTCATCGTTCACGTTCTTTTGCTTGTCATCATCAGATTGAAAACCTCTCTGATCAGTGACGGAGTAGGTTTTCATAACGTCTGAGGGCGCAGGCTCTGCTTGCACGACATTGGACAGACCCAGGCACAGCAAGAAACCGCAAGAGATGACACCGACGAATTTTGAAATAGCTACCATGGGAACCTCCTCGGTTATTAGATGTAACACACGTATACATCTAACCGTGTGCTCTTCGAAGTCCTGCAGGCTGAGCAATTTTGACCAGGTCTGAAAATTTTCTAACTTTTAGGTGACGCGTTCCTAGTCCGTGAACGAGGCCAGAAGAGGTGTCTTGACCTCAATTGTGACTCGGCAATGACCAGATCCACGACCGAAGCCCAATGTTGGCCGAGTTCTCTTCGTTGAAATAGAGCTGGTGGATACGACAGCGCTGCCCGGGCTTATCCCTCATTAGTGCTCTCAACCTGAGCAATCTTGACCAGACCGCTGCCGTCCTTCTCGCCATAATCATCAGGACAGGCAGAGATTGTGGAGGACAGGCCAGATTGATACGAACAGTGCGGCAGCGCCATCTCACAGGAGAAGAACGCCATGAACGCGGATCAACTCAAAGGAAAATGGATGCAGTTCAAAGGCGAACGGAAACAGCAATGGGGCAAGTTTATGGATAATGACTTGCAACAAACCGAAGGGAGCTACGACAAGATTATCGGCCTACTTCAGGAACGTTACGGTGGTAACTGTGTCAGCTTGGTCCGGGAGCGATATGGCGAGAAAAAGGACGAACTCATGAAATGGGCGGACGAGCGGCAGCAGCGGTCCCAACCGGAAGCCACGAATGAAATGACGCGCAGAGGGGAAGTCATCAAGAAAATATTGTTTGCCAATACGGTCACATTTCACTTAAGGAGAATATAATGGAGAGACACTATTTGATCACGCTCTGCGCCGCTGTGGTTATCGGGGCGGCACTCATCACAGTGCCGGCCATCGCCGTTGACATATCCAAAGAAAAGACGCTGGTTAACGACTCGTGGCTGACGGCGAAAACCAAGATCGCCCTCGCTGCCGATTCCCGGGTCAAAGGGAGACAGATCGAAGTCGAGACTACAGAGGGACGGGTGCTGCTCCGAGGGAAGGTCGATTCCAATACGGCGAAGCGTGCGGCAGAGGGGATCACCGCGGGGCTCGATGGCGTCAAGACGGTGAAGAATGACCTAGAGGTGGTCCCTCCTTCAGCACGCGAGGCGGAAGAGGAGAAGGATGAGGCTATTACTGCACGGGTCAAAGAGTATATCGCCAAGGATTCGACTCTGATAAAGGACTCGCGTCTCAAGGACGCCGATATTAACGTTCATACCAATGCAGGGGTCGTCTCGCTGACCGGTGAGGTGCCGGACATCGCGACCAGTGCCCAGGCGTCCTGGACGACCCGCCAAGTCCCCGGTGTGAAATCCGTGAAGAACGATCTCACAGTGAAGGAGAAGGCCTAAAGCATACGGAAACGCACATCCATGCCTCTGAACCAACCCTCCATCTCATGGCGCCCCACTGCTCCTGCCCTTGGCCTGGCCCTTGCGCTGGCAGGGTGGGCGATGGACAGCTCTCAGGCGGCGACCGCCGACCGGCAGTCAGCGCCCGAGGGGCGACAATTAGATCTGCAACAAGCCGAGCGGCTGAAAACGGTGATGACCCCCCTGCTGCAGAAGATGAACCACCCGATCCCGCTGGATCAGATCCGCGTCGGGCTGATGGATGATTCCCACATCAATGCGGCCAATGCAGGTGGCGGAGAATTTTATGTGACGACCGGACTTCTTATGAAGGCGAATGATGAGCAGCTCTCGGGCTCGCTCGCGCATGAGGTTGCGCATGCGGATCTCGGACACGTGACCAGGTTGCAGACCATCGGGACGGGGACGAATATTGCCGCTGTTCTGCTCAACGCGTTCGGTGTGCCAGGCGCAGGGCTGGCACCGATGGCCGGTGATCTACTGATCGCGCGGCCCTACGAGCGTGACGCGGAGTACGCGGCCGATCGCCATAGCGCCGACATCCTCCAGCGTACCGGACGCAATGGCAAACGGGTCATGGCGGCCACGCTGACGTGGCTGATGGAGGCCGAAGGTGTGGGGGCCGGAGGCTTCTTCGCAACACATCCCGCGACCGGCGATCGAATCCAACGAGTGCAGGAATAGCGAAGCGGCTCGACAAGGGAGACATCATGATCAAGGCCCTCGAAATGAATAAGCCCCACGTGTTTAATTTGAATAGCCCGAGAGGGATATCCGACAGGACCGTGGCCATGGACAGAGGGATGTCATCGCCACCAATGAGTTGAATGAACGTATTTTTGATCTATCAATGGACGGCAAAGTGGATCATGAGGAAATGCCGGCCTATTTCAAATCGACCAGACGGCTTGGATTATGAAAAGAGATTCTCAGCATCTGAGCAATTGTGACCAGACTACACACGATGGAATTGTTAGCTTGGCCCTAGACGCACATATTTAAGGCTGTACACGGACGAGAAGGGTAATCGTGAAGACACACAATTTGATCACACTCTGCACCACACTGGTTGTCGGAGCCATGCTCACCGCGGCCCCGGTGACCGCGTCGGGCAAGGCCACAGAGAAGACCACGAACGCACAAGCCGTACCCCAGAAGGGGACGAGCTATGCACCCGTTGATCTCAAGGAGGACATGGCCGACGTCATCGCTCGCATGAACGCCGCAAAGCCTGAGGTCATGAAACGGCAGATGGATTTGCTCAAGGAGCGGTACGACCTCGCAAACCGCCCAGCCAAAGGTGTCTCGATGTCCCGCGGTAAGCCTATTCAGGAAGGGATACGAGTCACACTACCGAAGGGATTGACCTGGGAACAACTCCAGGCCATGAGCCCCGAAGAGATCCGGGAGAGGGATTCATTTCCGGCTGGATTCTTTCCGCTTCCGCATCCCAACCATCCTGAAGGTGGGATGGTGTTCCCTACGTTCCAGATCGAGGAGATTCAGAAGCAGGAGGGCCGTGATCTCACGCGCTTCGATCTGGATTTTGACATACCGACCCATTTTTTACCGGAGTTTCCGCCCGCCCTCTATCTCACGACACGGCCCGATCTCGGCGACCTGTCCCAGGGCAAATTGGTGACCATCGACAACTATTACGAATTCTTCAACGGGATTTTGAATCCGAAACAGCTCGAGGGCTTGCGGCTGCTCGTCACGCCATTCCCGCAGCAACAGTTCAATCAGACAGAGGATCGCCGCACCATGCGTCCCAGCCGCGGCGTCACCTGCTTCGAGTGTCATGCGAACGGCCACACGAACGCCAGTACCCACCTGGCCGGAGACGTCCGCCCACAGGAGTTCCGTCATCGAATCGATACTCCCACGTTACGCGGTCTCAACATCCAGCGACTCTTCGGCTCGCAGCGGGCACTCAAGAGCGTGGAGGATTTCACGGAGTTTGAGCAACGCGGCGCGTATTTTGATGGCGATCATGTGATCGGGACTAAGAAAGGGGCCAACATACTCGAACGAGGGAGCCAGGTGCATTTCATGGCGGAGTTTCAGGAACTCCTGGATTTTCCGCCGGCACCCAAACTGGGCATTGACGGCAAGGTGAATCCTCAAAAAGCCACCGCATCGGAGAAGCGCGGACAGATCCTCTTCTTCGGCAAAGCGGCCTGCGCCGAGTGCCATCAGCCGCCGTATTACACGGACAATTCCATGCACAATCTGAAAGTAGAACGCTTTTACACGCCGCGGATGATCAATGGACGCATGGCGAGCGCGGATGGCCCCATCAAGACGTTTCCTTTGCGGGGCATCAAGGATTCGCCTCCTTACTTGCACGATGGGCGGTTGCTGACGTTAGAGGATACTGTGGAGTTCTTCAACCTCGTGTTAGGGACCCAGTTGACGACGGAGGAGAAACAGGACCTGGTCGCCTTTCTACGCGTGCTCTAACTGTCATAAGGGAGACGACGTTGAAGAATTCTGGCCACAGAGAGACGCACAGACAGCCATGGCGGTGATCAGTTGAACAATCAAAGGAACACAGGGGGCAGGATATGAAATTGAACAATCTCTACGACGTCAAGCCGTTCGACTTACACGGGCTAGTCGGGATTTCCGACCGCACGCTCGAGATGCATCTCAAGCTCTATGAGGGATACGTGCAGGCCACGAACCAGCTCACGACCCAGATTGGCGAGATGCTCAAAGATGGACGGATTGATCATGAGGAAATGCCGGCCTATTCGGAACTGACACGACGTTTAGGGTTTGAATATAACGGGATGGTCTTGCACGAATATTACTTTGAGAATGTGCAGAAAGGCGGAACCACCAAGCCCGATCGAGGCTCGGCATTTGTGAAAGCGGCCGAAGACAGTTTCGGCAGCTATGACATGTGGAAATTGGATTTTTCCAGCGTGGGGAAAATGCGCGGCGTGGGTTGGGCTGTGTGCTCCCTAAACCCAGCGAGCCGCCGTCTTTCCAACCATTGGATCAGTCTGCATGAACATGGGCATGTGGCGGGGTTCATTCCGCTCCTCGTCATGGACGTGTGGGAACACGCGTATCTCCTCGATTACAAGCCTGCAGAGCGCGCGGCCTACATCGAGGCGTTCTTCACCAACATCGATTGGAAGGCCGTGGAGAAGCGGCTGCAGCTCGGCGAGCCGGCGTTGGTGAAAGCCGCCTGAGGATGACCGGATCGCCTTGGGCAACTTGTGATCGGCAGCATAACAACCGGGGTACGCCCCGAAAGGAGGACATCATGAAAGCAGCCGCAGCGATAACGGGGCAACCTGGAACAACGGCGCCACGCACCCCCCGAAAGGAAGAAATCATAAAAGAAGCCATCGGTCTGACCGATGTGAAGACGCTCCGGGCTCGGGCACGCCAAGGGATTGAAGACGGCGCCATGACCGCAGGGTACAAGGCCAAAGCGGAGACGGTCATCACGCTGCTCAATGAAGCCCTCGCCACAGAAATCGTGTGCGTCCTGCGCTATAAGCGCCATTATTTCATGGCCACCGGAATCAGTTCTCTCAGCGTGAAGGGCGAGTTTCTCCAGCACGCCACAGAGGAACAACTCCATGCCGATCAATTGGCCGAACGCATTGTCCAACTCGGGGGGGAGCCGAATCTGTCCCCGGAAGGGCTGCTGAGCCGGAGCCACTCGGAATATGTCGAAGGCGGGTCCTTGGTGGAGATGATCACGGAAGACCTGATTGCCGAACGGATCGCAATCGACAGCTATCGCGAAATGGTCGCCTATGTCGGCCCGGATGATCCCACGACGCGTAAAGTTTTGGAGGGGATTCTTGCGCAAGAAGAAGAGCATGCAGAGGATCTGGCCAGCCTCCTCAAAGAACTGGGCGCGTAAGCGCATGCTCAAAATCCTGGTCGTTAGCGGGGTAGGAAAGGAGAGGCCATCATGGGAAAAGGGTTCATTCTCTGGCTGCTGGGCGTGCCGGTCACGTTAATCGTCGTCCTCTGGGCCTTCGGTGTCCTTCGATAAGACGCATGTGGAAGACCTGCTGGTCTAGCGGGAGTCTGATAGCGGAGGAGGAGTTTGTATGCTTGTCGAGATCGCCCTCTGTGTGGGGGCAGGAGCGTTGGCGGTGATGGTCGGCTTACTGGTTCCACTGTTGATACAACTCAGGAAACCGGTGGCGGAATCGGAATACCTCTTGGCCCGTATGAACGCCGAGCTGC
Source organism: Nitrospirota bacterium (assembly GCA_963701855.1). Lineage (GTDB taxonomy): Bacteria > Nitrospirota > Nitrospiria > Nitrospirales > Nitrospiraceae > Palsa-1315. Next base: position 32,190 of record CAVPBK010000007.1, on the reverse strand, counting down.
CGTTGTTGCTCAAAGAGATGCGGACGACGACGGAGAACCTGAATATGCTCGTCGAGCATGCGCGTGGTGGGGTCGAGCATGCGGCGGTGCTGCTGCATGCGGCAGGGGCATTGGGCGACACTGTGCAACGGGTCCATGAGACGGTACAGGGCACGAGCCGATCGTTCCTGGTCAACCTGGTCAGCATAGTGGCAGGTTTCAAGGCTACGACGGGCGTAGTCAAGGCACATATTCATCGAGAAGGAGGGACGAACAATGGCAGATGACAGCGGGTGTTCATTAGGAGCGGTGGGATTAGCGTTTGTGGGCGGAGGATTAGTGGGGGCAGCGATGGCACTGTTGCTGGCGCCGCAGTCTGGTCGTGAATCACGGGAGCAGGTGCGCGGGTATGCGCGGCGGGCCGAAGAAAATGTCCATGAGCTGGCCGGTAAAACCACCGATTTCATGGACCAGGCGGTGGATAGGGGACGCGAGTTCGTCCAGGAGAAAAAGTCCGTCCTCACCGAGGCGGTCGATGCTGGGCGTGCTGCTATGTCACGGGAGCGTGAACGGTTGTCTGGCGAGAAGACGGTCTGACGGCGAAGTGCAACGTCAGGGATATTGCCAAAGTGGGAGCTGAATTAACCCTCTTCTTCTGGTCATCCTAGCTCTGACCTGTCGCCTCGGCCAGCCGGCATGCTGAGTGACTGATAACGACTTTTCGAACTCTCACGTGGCGCCCCTCTTCGATGGTAAGGAACTGGCGCCGCGCGAAAGAGGCTGGCTGTGTAGCCTCACGCGAAAGGACATGATCATGAAAGCAGCAACAATTCTCTGCATCGCACTCATCGTGCTCGGTGTCATGGCGTTCACCTACCAAGGCATCACCTATACGACCCGCGAAAAGGTGATCGATCTCGGCCCTCTCCAAGCCACGGTCGACACAAAGCAGACGATTCCGCTGACGCCCCTTGTCGGGGGATTAGCACTGGTCGGAGGCATTGTACTGCTGATCAGTGGAGCCAGGAGAGTGTAGTAAGGAAACGATCGTCTCCCCGGCTGCGATTCCCATCAGGGAGCAGTCTTCATGTGCAGGGCATTGTAGCGAGATATGTCCGGATCTTGTCATGGATGTGTCGACGCATGATCGGTTCGGTGACACGTGTGAGAAAGCGGGAGAGGAAGACTGTGAAGACCGTGTTGTTCCTTGCTAGTGTTCTGATGAGCCTGACTTTGGTGATCGGTTGTGCAGACAGTGCCGAGCAACGGCTGAGACTGATGCAGAATGAGTTGGAGCGGGTGCTTCAAACAGCATTGCGCGATGGTGACGTCAGGATGCAACGGACCAGCGATCATCTCACCGTCATGATTGCTGAACGTCTGCTCTTCGATGCCGGGAGTCATGAGATCAAGCCGGATGCTATCGATGTGTTGAGGCAGATGGGAGTACTCTTTAAGTCAGCTTCACTCAAGGAAATCCGAGTGGTTGGGCACGCCGACAAGGCCTCGGCCTCTGATGGATCCAACCAGTATTTCGAGAGGTTGGCCTTATGCAAAGCCCGTGCGACTCAAACGGTAGGTGTGCTGAAGGGGGACGGAATGGATTCGCAGAGCTTTATCATTGAATGGTTTGGGGACATCCGGCCAATCGCGACCAATGAGACTGAAGAAGGGCGGCAAATGAATCGACGTGTCGAAATTGTTCTGTTCGCAGGAATTTAACCGAATACACTCATGAGCGCACTGCCGCAGTCACGAGACAACCATTATGTTAGATCTGGACATGACCTCCATTCTCTTTCTGTTGTTGGGTACTGTCGCCGCCAGCGCTGTAAGCTATTATGTGTTGCGGGTCGCACGTGAGTGGTTGAAACGGAATCGTGCCACAGGCGGCACGATCCGCAGGGCTGCCGTGCCTGATTCGTCTCTCGATGCGCACATCGCCACTCAATGGATTGACGGCCGCTTTCGATTGGACTTCCTTCTGGCGCTGATCAAAAAACTGGAGGCCGCGTTGGAGCAGGAAGTGGAGACGCTCCGCCGGCTCGATCATGCCGATCCCCGGTATGAACACGAAGCCCGTCAGATGGTTGAGCCCAATCTGCGGCGATTCACCTTCGATCAGCATCTGCGGAGTGAGTGCCGCATTCTGATCCCCCTACTACAGTTCTGTGCCCGAGATCTCGCACAATCTCACGGCCGAGACATGACACAAGAATTGAGCGCCCTCGCCGAAATTCAAGCTGCCATCAAGTTGGTTGATCGTGGCTGATATGCGGAGAGCCGCCATGAATCATCAGCATGCGGTGAATTTTTCCTCAGCATCTCTCGCGGGAGGCACTGCTATGAACGTCACGCTCGTATTCGCGTTGGTCTTATTACTATTTTTTGGCACTCCAGTCTATGCACAAAACCCTTGCGAAGACTGTATCAAGGCAGCTCAGGCACAGCTGAAACAATGCCTCGATAATGCCATTAGCCAAGAGGATACGCGTTCTTGTGCGGAGAGGCAGCAAGCAAAAGCGAAGGTTTGCGAGAACAGTGAGTGCGTGATTGAAAGAGCCAAGAATATGAATAGAAATGATGTTCTCCCACAGAAGAAATAAAGGGCGCATGAGATGAGAACGTGGGGCTCGCTCACCGCATACGCTCCTCCTCACGATCGGCTATCCTGCGGGAGTGTTCTTCTGGAAAGCCAAACGGGCAGACCCTTGGATTTCCATTGTGCCACTATAGTTCTTCCGATGCCTGTTAATGACAGCAGGCATCGTGCAATGATTTCCCGGGTGTTCATTCATGGTGGGGCTCAAGTCTGCGACTCAGCGCGTGAGTCTGACAACCGACATGGTTACGATACCGCCGGCGGGCATAGATCGACAGAACGGCGACGGGGGCATAACCGTGCAGTGCGACAGCGATAGGATGACACGTCGCAGCGGCAACATCGTCGGCAGAATGAAATGAGCAAAAGGCGGCTCCTCGGGAGGGCAGGGTAGAGCGAGACGACCGACACTTATAGATTGATCCTCCAAGCCCCAGTACTCTTCGTCCCCGTTGCTCATACAGTTCGTAGGTGCGTCGGGCAACTTGCATTGATGAACCTCAGTACGCGCGCGGCGGCTTTTTCTCATGACTTATCGCACCAAGTGCACAATATCCCGGCGCATCCTCGGTCACTCCTCTACAATTTTCATATATGGCCATGCCAGTGGCCTTGAAACGCCCTCGCTCCGCTCAGGCAGCCATCTTAGAGCTCACAAGGTCTACGCTCTCTTTGTGAACACGCCGGACAAATAGAGGTGGAGGGCCACGAGCCCAAGCGGAAACAAAAACATGGTGGTGACAAAGATGATCATTCTGGCCGAACCTTGTCGTCCGTCGACACCACTATGATCGGATATCGACGGACGTAGAGCTCCCGTGTCTTGCGAGTAAAATCTTAGGCTTTTTCCTTTACCGTCAGATCATTCTTCACCGACTTCACGCCGGGAACCTGCCAGACAGTCCAAGACGCTTGGGCACTGGTCATCAGGCTCGGCACTTCGCCGCTCAGCGACACCACGCCCGCATTGGTCTGGGCATGGATACCGGCACCACTCAGAGAGTAGTCTTTCGCAATCTTCGCAATGACCAGTATCGTAATTGACGAATCTTTGTCATCGATCGCCTCGCGTTTGGCAGGGGCGACGACTTGGAGCTCGTTCTTCACCGTCTTGACGCCGTCGATCCCTGTGGTAATCCCTTCCGCCGCCTGCTTCGCCTCGTCAGAATCCACCTTGCCGCGGATGATCACCGAGCCCTGTGAGGTCTCGACATTGATTTCGCTCCCTTTGACCCGACCATCGGCAGCGAGGGCGATCTTGGTTTTCGCCGTGAGCCATGTGTCGGTGATCGTCGTCTTCTCGTCGGCCTTGCTGAGCGCATGGGCCGATCCGGTGATCAGTGCCCCACCGATAACCAAGGCCGTGCAGAGTGTCAGTATATAGCGTGTGTTCATAGTCTTCTCCTTAACCGAAATGTAAAAGTGTGTCGTCAAACGACTTTCATGAGTTGCATCCATTCAGCGGGGCTTCTTCTCCACGACTTTCGGCGCGGCAGGCTTCGCATGCCACGCGTCCGCCCACTTCATCAGCTCGACCTTTTTCCCGGCATACCGTTCTTGAACTTTGCCGATAAATTTCTCGTAGTTCCCTTCAATCTGCTTCAAATCATCATCGGTAAACTCGCCCCACTGCTGTTTCAAATCGCCTTTGAAATGGGTCCATTTCCCCTTGAGTTGTTCAGCATTCATCGCATCATCCTCCTGTGTGAAAAATCGATGCTCGAGCTTCACTGTGTAACGTCAGATCATCGCGCCGAGACACTGTCGGACATCCCGACAGCTTCCGATCATGCAACCCGAGCGGAGCGCCCTGTGATCACATGGATCGCGACCAACACGATCCCGATCAAAAATAGAACCCAAGAGATCTGCACCGCAACCGCGGACACCCCGGCAAGATTCAGGGCGCCGGCAATCACACCGACCACTAGGAACACCAGTGCGTAGTAAAGCATGGCTCATTCCTTTCTATGGAATGCGAGCGTGAGTCGAACGGTCCTCCGGCACATGGCCGACGTCCTGGCCGCCTCCATCAGCAGACCATGACACAAGGCATACAGCCGTTCAGAGAAACTCTGACATTGAAACGGAGAAGACTGGAGAATCGGTCACGCCAGGAAGAATCAGGAAGCGCAAGAGATGGGACAGTCAGCGAGCTTCACACCTCGCACCATCACCCTGGACGCAATGAGTACGGGAGTCAAGCAGTATAAATTGAGGCTGGAATAGTCAATGCATTAAGCATGTTAGGAGGTGTCGGTTGCCAATATAATCGGCCGCGGACAAAAACTCATGGTCAGGCTTTAATATCCTGGCAATCCTGGGTGAACAGGCGCCTGTCACGCCGACAGTTTTCTCGTTCGCTTTCTCCCCCACCCTGACCAGACAGAAGTTGGAAATACCTTGGCCATGCCCGGGGAAAGAACGACGACATTCCCTTCCTCTGCCTACCGTTTCGCATATTTCCCACAGATACCTTTGCTGAAGTCATACTCTGGGAGCATGTCAGGCTATCTCTGATGCCGTCGCTTCCTCAGAATGCGTTTCGATACCACTTAATCCACCTTCTTTGTTTCGCTCGCCAACAAGTCGCTAATGAGCAACTGATACAGGACGTGCCGTTTTGCTGCAGCGGCCCTGAGCCTGAGAAGCACCTTGGTATCGAGACGGATGAGGGTCAGTTGCCTCGACTCCTCCCCTCTTTCATCGTTTCCTCGATCACGAGAGCACCACCTGTGCTAAGCGGTATGTCTTACCTAACAGGCTGCAGAACAACCATTTCGGCACGCGAGAGCTTCGAGGGTCTGCACATGTGGTCCAAGAACGCTCTTGCAGGATGCTCAAAAGGCCATCCAGCAGGGCCGACTTACTACTTTACTACGGGATGGCTAGGATGATTCCAACTGCGCGGGCGGCAGCGGCTAGAACACCGACCACAAGCAAACCCGTTCGTACAAGGCACTTGACAGCGAAACCTTTGCGTAGGGGATCTGCCGATAGGGAAAACCCACGGCGAAGAAGCTGATCACGAAGGCATCGACCAGCCAGAACACTGCGCGAAGCTTCATGTTATTTCACACGCTTGCTTCCAAAAAATGCGCCGATCCGCGCCGTAATGATCGATGGCACGGAGAGCATACCGAACACCACTACCCCAAGCGGCAGCAGATTACCCGGCCCTTGAGTGAACAGCATCCAGGAAAACTGGCCCACAAGAGGAGCGACCCCCCATCGCCACGGCCTGTTCGGCTCAACAAAACCGAGCGCGGCAGATACGATGCAGACTACTGGAACGCTAATGAGAAAATACCACTGGGAGTCCCACGCCTCTCTCCGTCCGGTGGCGTTGGACACGACGACCCACACCAGAATTCCAGTCACGAGAGCTAAACCGTAAAGCCAATATTCCTTCTTCATAGGCGATCCATCCTCATAACAATCTGCTTTCACACCACCGCGGTGCAGGCCAACAGCAGATCCGGCATCACCCCCACCAGCCCACCCGCACAATGCAACACTGGACCGATACCCCCCATGTGTCAATAAAACTCCCAACTCCATTCAATTCTCAGGAAAGACTTCGAGTGTGCGAGAACATGGCTAGCGCGTCCCCGCGCTGAGCAAGAAGCGCTAGCTTGGACGAATGAGAGGCCGCATAGAGGATCGGTTTCGCCGTCGGCACGCTGATTAAGAGTCCCGTCGAAGAGCTACCTCAGAACACTCAGCAGAACGAATCAGCAGCAAAGGAGGAGAATTTGTGATTTCGCATATCAACATGAATCATCCTGTGTCAGGGTGTTTTGGCACCAGGATTAGTTTTGGCTTCCTGAGAGTCCGATCTTTCTTGCCACCATACTTCTTCTTTCGGGCAATGGCCATTGGGATCATGAGCATGTTGTGTTTGGCGAAATAAAATATTTGTGTGGCGGTAGCAGTTTCCCTGTTTTTTCTCAGCGAACAAGGGCTTGAGATGATTCCATGCATTCTATTGATTCTGTAGAACTTGATCCGTAGTGCAGATCTTTAGCCAAAATTTAGAACAGTACCATGGGGTGGTCTTCGTTTGGATTGGAACGTGGCATCGCAGCGGCCCGCGAATTCTATACGCCGCGCTCGTTGGCTAGAAGTGCTTGTTAGACAGCAGGACGCTCCTCGCACACTGGCTACCGACGACCGTTCGCCGGCCCCTCGTGCCTCAGTCATTCATGCAGGAGACCGAAACACGCGGTTGCTGGACAAGACACGACATAAACCACCGACGACGATTGAGAGCCCCCGCGACCACGCTTCGCATCGAAGCAACGAGAGTTCCACTCCGCCGCCTTCCTAGTCCAGACCGTCATGCTCGAACTCCTTCGACAATGCTGAGAGGACCCTTGGTCGGCACCACTCGGGTCAGCTTCAAGCCGGCCTCTGCGAACATCGAAGCGAACTCCTTCTTCGTGCGCTCGCGTCCTCCGATGATGAGCATTTGAATGTCGAGGAGTTTGCCCCAGCTTGGGTCGTTGCCGGAATCGATAACGTTGTCGACGATGAGAACCTTCCCCTTCTCATTCATGGCGGCGCGGCAGTTCGCAAGAATTTTCACGCACTCTTCATCGTTCCAATCGTGGAGGATATATTTCATGATGTAGGCATCGCCGCCTGTTGGCACGGCCTCGAAGAAGTTCCCGGATTCGAGCCTGCAGCGTTCCTTGATGCCTTTCGCAGTCACGTACTGGTCCTTCTCAGCGCGGGAGACGACAGAGTGCTGGTCGTAGAGCACACCCTTCAGCTTTGGGTTCGCTTTGAGGATGGTGGCCAGGAGGCTGCCATGTCCACCGCCGACATCCACCAGGGTCCGGATTCCGGAGAATTTATACGCGGCTGGGATTGTGGGGTTTTCGGTCCTGGAGAGGCTGGTCATCGATTCGCCAAAGACCTGGAGGTCCTCGGAGTGTTTTTCAAGATATTCGAAGATCGGAACACCGTGGGCCTTGAGGAACGGTACCTCGCTGGTCTTGACTCCATGGGGGAGTTCCATCCAGGCATTCCATTGCCAGTTGTCGTTTATCATCAGCGCCCAGGCGTGCATGGAGGCCGGGACGCCTGTTTGAAGGGTTGCGGCGAGCGGCGTGAGTTTGAACCGCCGGTTCTTGGTCTCTGCAAAGATGCCGACGCTCGCCAGCGCGCGGAGGATACGGTAGAGCCCGTGCGGCTGAACGCCCGTAGCTGCTGCCAAATCTTCGACCGTGCGTGGTCCCTTCTTCAGGAGGTCGGCCAGCTTGAGTGTCGCGGCGACGTGAATAAGTCGTGCGACCCAATATCCGATGGTGAGGTTCCGCATGATTTCCGGTGGTGACAGCTTCTTGGGCATCTAGGAGGTCTCCTTAAAAATGAATTTGTGTGGCCGCCCGGCTCAACGTATCACTCAGCTTGATGGGTTGGGATGGTTTGACTTGTTTTGGTAGTAGTGCAGTAGCGATAATGTTGATTGAGGCTGAGAGGTACTACCACACACAGTGGAACGCCATTGAAGGCGATGCCCCTTGAAGCCTGTCTCTCTCATTATTTCCGATCGGTGAATGGCGTGCTTGCTTTAAAAAGCTCGTGCTCGTCGTAATTCCCCGACAATTCCGGGACCTTTCCGTCGATAATCTCTTGGCCCAACGTGATCCCATGGTTATCAGCTGCCTCTTCCGTTGTGTAGATGGTTTCATCCGCATAAGGCTCCGATGTCACGACCCCCTCACGCTGGGAGGAAATCAAAATTTCCGGTTTCCATTCGCCTCTTCCCAACAGTTGCAAAGGGTTAGAACTGATGGTGTATTCCCGATAATTGACAATCTTGCTCATGCGGTTATCCCTTTCCCTTCGGCAGGAGGCCCTACTTTTCCAGCTCCTGCAGACAAGCTGGCAGATACCCGGCGGCTAGGATTTGCATTCAATCGCAAGGCGATGGAGAAACGGAATGAGCCACACCGTGGGATCCTCCCCCTGCCGAATTGCAAGACGCACAAAGTACCTGTCTAACAGCAGACTGCGAAAAAACATTTTCTAGCCTCTTCCGAAGCGTGGACTTCGATGTCTGGAATGACCTCAAACTTATTCGAAAACCGCATTTACTTCGATTAGGACAGGCGAACAGCCCATGCCGAGACATTTTACTTATTCAATTACTTATTCAATCGAAAACCGTGCTTTTACGGGCTTCGCCCAATGAACGAGCGAGTTTTTCCCCAACCTGCTAGACAATAAGCGCCCGTCACTTGCCCTTCGGCAAGATACCTTTCCGCTCTAACTCCTGCCAATGCACTTCCACGAGATCTATGAGCAAGGCTTTCACAAACTTGCTCTCAACAGCCGCCTGGATCTTGGCCTTAATGATGATGTCTCGTGGAACTTCTCGAAAGTTCCACGCCCCTGCTTCATCCTGACCTTTGGGCTTTGCCAGGGGGAAGTATACAACTATCCTTAACTCGCGCACTAGAGTTTAGAATTGAAGCAATCGCACTGACGGCGGCCTGACCGCCGATACTCTGCTACTTCCACCTATTTCTTCGGCACATTGAAGAACTTGGTGGGCCGTGTAGGGGTCGAACCTACGGCCCGCTGATTAAGAGTCCCGCCCAAGCCCTACCTCAGGACACTCAGCAGAACAAATCAGCAGCAAAAGAGGAAGATCCGTGATGGGACAACTCATGAGGGGTCATGGTGTGTCAGGGTATTTTGGCACCAGCTTGGCACCAATCGCCATGGCCTGCAGTTTGCGAATTTCCGATAACCCAACCTCAGACAACCTAACCCCACAAGGAACCATAACCCAGGGTGCTCTCGACATGGGGCCTTACGGGGATCATTTGTCCTGTCCTAGTCGCAGTGTGGTAGCAGATACGGGCTTCACTTCAGAGGAGGAGGGAAAAATGAGTTAGTGGTGTTATCATATTGCGATGCTTCCTCATTGGATGTCCCTCCGCAATTCAATTTGATGGCGATCATGCGATACTTCTACATGGGATGATAGTCACAGGTGAAAAAGTAACCCGTTAAAAGTAACAAGTGAGGCGCAAATGCTTGAAGTCAGCGATGCGAGCTCATCAGAAAGAGTGAATCCTGCACACATGATTCCTCCCCCTATCGCCTTCAGAAAATCCTTACTCCATGCAGTGTCGCCCTGTCATTCGCATGGGAAGATTGCGTGGAAGGCCAACCTGCTGATCTGCTTATGCGGGACGTTCCTTGCATTCTCTGTGGTGTCATGTGCGAAACCATTGTTCCCACCCTCTGCGGTCAAGGATCTGGACCCTGCTCTGCAAATGGGGATCTCTAATCCGGAGGCCGACGTCTATTTCAAAGACCATCTTGCCCAAGCAGGCGGTCGGATCATCGCCATTGAGCAGACATCTGATGGGCCTCTAATTACAGCCGAGGAGTTGCCTCTCACTCAAGCAGCGACTGGGGTTGTGGAGACCGCCAAATCTACTGGCTGGTTTGTGTTTCTGTACAAGGGACGCCTAGATCCTCTAGGGCTCCAGCAAGGAAATAAGTTCATCCTGGTGGGACTCGTGAAAGGAACCCAAAAAGTCACCATCAATGGCGTCCAGAGGCTGGCTCCCTATGTACTCGCCCGATGTGTGCACATGTGGGAAACCGGTCGGTATGCGATCAGTGACTTCCCTAATTTGCCTGGTGGATATTACCCATTAAAACACCAAACCTATTGTATCGACAATCCGTTCGAGACGTCTTCTTTCTCATGGACTGGAGCCGTGTCCCATGGAATTGCGACAGGCGATGTGACCCATGACTCTGCCTTAGTCTGGTTACGGACGGATGGTCCCGCTCAGGTCGAAGTCCGTTTTGCCACAGTCAAGAATTGGGAGCAAGTTGAACTGGGAGGGGCGCAACAACAATCCTTGAGGAAAACAGAACAGCTTTCCACGAATACGGAGCAGGACTTTACGGCGAAGGTCCCACTGACAGGTCTAATCCCAGCCACCCGCTACCGCTATGATGTTCGCACAATTCAGCCCGCACAGCCGCCTGGATCCACGACAATAGCAATGCAAGGCGAATTCATGACCGCACCTTCGTCGGACGAGTCTGTTCCCGCCACATTTCTCTGGAGTGCCGATCTTGGGGGACAACATCGTTGTCGAGACGAACAGACTGGCTATCCGATTTTCGATATATTGCGGGCTCAGAAGTCGGACTTTACGATTCTGTTGGGCGATCTCATCTACGGCGATGACCAGTGTCCATCCCCTCCCAATGCCTCGGGCAGCGAGTTCACGGCATCCACTCTGAGTCAGTATCGAGCGAAGCATCGTTACCAGCATGGATCGTTAGCCCTGCAACGGTTTCTTGCGTCGGTTCCGATCTGGGTAACGTGGGATGATCACGATGTCAGGAACAATTTTTCTGGTCCGTATGATCCTCAGATGCCGCTAGGCCGGCAGGCGCTGTTAGAGTATTGGCCGATTCTCACACCTCCCGGTGATCCAACGCGGTTGTATCGGCAACTGCGCTATGGCACCGATATCGAGGTCTTTATCCTGGATACTCGCCAGTATCGGAGCCGCAACGCCGATCTCGATGGGCCGAATAAGACGATGCTGGGACAGACGCAACTCGCGTGGTTACTGAATGGACTAGCCCACTCCACTGCGAAGTGGAAGCTGATCGCGAGCAGCGTGCCGTTATCGTCCCCGAAGGCCGGGAGCTTGGCTATGCCGGGCAATGACAGTTGGGCGAGGGGAACGGACGGAACGGGGTTTCAAACTGAATTGCGCGTGATTGTCGATACGATTCTTTCACGGAAGATTCGGAATGTCATCTGGTTAGCCGGAGACGTCCATTACGTGCAAGCGAACGCCTATGATGCGAACGGCGACGGGGTGATCGATTTTCATGAGTTCATCTGTGGGCCTCTGTCCGGCGCGTCCATGGCGCCCCTCCTGCCAGATTCTGCCTTCAGACCAACCACGTTGTTCAGTGAAGGCGGCTTCATGAACTTTGGCAAGGTGACTGTGCGGGGAACTACGCTGGACGTGACCATCATCGATGATAGCGGCAGGGTTCGTTTCTCGCACCATCTGACGGCTCAATAGACCCATCACTGTCATCAGATTGCTTGCCCTCCGATTTGCCGATATTTTCAGCTTGTCGGGTTGCGCAAAGCACAGTCTCAATCACCGTGATGACCTGCGGTTTGTTAGTGTGCTGCGGCTGACAATCGCTTGAGAAGGCACGAGGTTAGGGAGACCTGCTACCGCATGGCTGCCGAAATGATCGACGAGTAAGCGGCGAAGAAGCCCACACGCTATAAGACGCAGCACCAATTTGTCTTTCTTCATCTGATTCAATCGGGAGGAAAGCCCCCGGAGGGCCGGAGGTTTCCCATGGAAGCGGTTCAGCGGGTCCACCGATAGTCGCCAGCACCGCGGTGGCCTTCAACGGACCACTCCCCGGCACCGTGGCCAGTTTCCGGCACACCGGATGCGTCCGGAACAAGCACTCTATCCGGTGCGTCCCCCGCTCAATATGCGCGTCGAGCTCCGTCAGTTGCGCGTACAACTTGGCGAAGATCTCCCGGGCAAAGGTGGTCAATCCCGACGCCGCGTCATCCAGAAAACGGACGAGGGCGGGCCGGACCTTCTCCAGAGATTGTCCAATCACTAATACTCGGCCAACAAATCCCGAATCTGATTGATGACGGCGGTCCGATGTTTCACAAAGAGCGACCGCGTCCGGTGCACAGCCTGCAGATCGACTTGTTCCACCGTCTTGATCGAGACACAGCGCCTGGTGGGCCGACTCGCCGCTTCGCAGATTGCTTCCGCATCGTGACGATCATTCCGGACATATCTGGGACTCATCAACTAGAGGCAATGCCCGAGCTGTTCAAACGCTCGACCCCAATAATGAATGCGCACTCCCGCATGCCTCCATCCCGATCACACAGGCCGGCAGGTTCGCCACCGTATCCAATACCTGCTGACGCTTCACGCATCGGCTAGCACGGCGTGCCCTCGAGCATCATCCCGTACTACTGGAACACGTTTTTCGCCAGATCAATTTCCAAGGTTGTACTGCGCATAACAGCCCCTCCTTTCTTCCTGACGATGCGTGTGGGTTGCGCGCGCAACACTACCCATTGTGCCTCGCGTGAGACTCGGGTGGAAGAAGGCTGGGTCCATTTCATTAGCACATTGCTTTCATTGCTTTGGAGGTGCCCCCCTCGGTGGATCCCGTACGATCCTCTGCAAGCAGACGAGCGTGAAGATCATCTCGACGGGAGTTAGCATGGCGACCCCTCACCGTCGGAAACCCTGCTCCTCTGCGTAGGTCACGCAGACGCGCCAGGCCTGGCAGGGCTATCATGACGTGTCCTTGACAGAAGAGGACGCGGGCGTCATTACCAACAACCTCGTAGAGTTTTTTGAGGTCTTATTGGAATGGGACCGGGACCGGACATCCCCCAATGCATAAGGATCTCCCAGGTAGTGGGTTATTCTATCGCATCGTGACAGGCCGGTCTTTACTACCCCAGTAATAATAGAGCGTGAAGTTGGGATAGATCGCATCCAGCTGGTTCTGACCAAATGGGGTGAAGAGGACACCACCAGCCAACACAATGTTGTTCGAAAACTTGTACTCTATCGATGGCTGGACCCCAATGACTGAAAAGGTGGGACCGCTGGGAGGAAATCCCTTGGCGGGAGCGGTCGCAGGCACATTGATATCATGTCCATCGGCTCGCCAGGGAAGAGCGTGCAGCCCTATTAATTCGATCATATAGCCAAACCCCTTGGAGTCATCAAGGACGTGCTCCATCATCAGACGCCAATTGATAAGATCACTCGGGTACTTGTTCATCCCTGCGGTGTTTCCGGGGGTGGCATAGGAATAGTACACCGCACCCATGAACCGAAACGGCTGAATATTTTTGCGCATCATGATTCCCTCGGTGAGGGTCAGATCACCGAATCGTGTGGCTGGGAGTCGACCGATGGGGGCGAATCCTCCTGGAATGGAAGTGGTGCCCGCCCATTGGCTGGTCGGCAAGACGACGCTATGGTAGAAGGTCACCGTGGGACGCCAACTATCCGGATCCTGGACAATGGGTCTGTGTTTGAGAAAGATCGAGGTGTCCCCGAGTCCATTTGCATTGTGGGTTTTGTCGGGATTGAAGTTCTGCTGGGTGGCAAACCAGTCGATAAAACTGAATGCCACCGAAGCCTCCATCGAGTCGGTCACGCCATACTCAATCGGCAGCAGCATCAAGCTCGCACTGAGGTGCGTCGGCGAGTCTGACGTGTTCGTCCCGAACTTATTCCCGAACTGTTGGTGTCCTATGGTTCCGAAGAAATAGGGATGGATGACCGTCTGCCCTTGCGGCTGAATATCGATTGCTGGATTCAGCATCGGACCGGCCGCAAACGGATTCCAACTCTTTCGGTATTTCTCAATATCTTCCTTTGGCGCTGGAGGAAAAATCCGATTGACCATGTTGTAGCATGTCTGACAAATGTCATCGAGATCTGCCAGCACGATTGGGGGGAGCATGATCAGGGGAGCTACAACCATGAAAAGAACAATAGATGCCCATCGCCTTCCACGGTTGTAGCGCATGATAAGTCCTCAAATATAAAGATGGTATAAGTAACGACCGACCGTTACCGTTTCGTGTTCTACCAATTTCCAAACGGCTGATCGCATGTCCATACCACTGACCTCTGCGACCAGAGACCAGTCAAAAAGACGGTTACTCTCGAAGAATGTGTCATGCATACATTACATTATGCAATGTATATTGTCTACCGTCAGGTCCAGGTCGCATGGTCACGCAACTGCAACGGTACCTGCAGCACCTGCTGTGCAACAAGTGCTGGGAGCGGCAGTAGCGAACTCTGTCAAGCCTTCCTCTGCCGTCGAACCGTCCGAGTTACGCAACGACAAAGGGGCGTGCCGCCGCAAGAGCAAAGCGATCCGAGATGCCAGATACGCCTATAACCACATTGTCGAATCCAAGATGCTGCTATGGCTGATCAAGGTGGCCGAAGTGAGAAACGAGCTTGTTATCTCTGCTCGACGGGCATGCAAGGGAGCGTCCTCTCTCCAACAGAAATCCGCAGCGATACGAAAATATATTCCGTGGGATGAGGTTGAAACAGCGCTATGGTCGAAGAAGAGAACGCGGAACGTGCGAAGGGCGGGCACCCATAGCTCAGTCGGATAGAGCATCAGCCTTCTAAGCCTTTCCAGTACGTCCACGCAAACCCTTGCCAGTAGAGCTGAAGGTCCATCCTATAGCGGCTTCGCGCTGATTTGGCCATTTAGTTCTATTCAGGTGGAGTGAGGCCGTGTTAAGCCTTTTTGCTGTAAATGGAACACGCCGGAAACAGGTAGGGTTTGTATCTGGAAATGGCTTTTTGGATGCACAATGGAAAGACTGGGGACAAGATCTGCAGTAATTCCGCATCCAATCTCGATGGCTAGGGTTTTCACTAGCATGCGCTGGACTCCAAGCGGAGTAGATTAGAGCTGGTAAAAAAGGTCAAGAACCGCTGTGCTGTGAGGCACCACAGTGTGTTTGACCCAATGGAACGAGGCAGAGATCCTTGGTAGGAGGGCGCTCCGGATTGACCAGGTGGCGCGCACTCCTGATCAGCCTAATAGAGCGATCCGTCTCACCAACCCGTATCAGGTTCAAGAACAATACAGCGAGGCCCAGCCGCTTTATCAGCGAAGTTTTTGGATTTTCCATAATAGCCAACACCCCCGACCATCCACCCGTCCACCAAGCGTTTTCTACATTCCAGGCGCGTTCTTGAAGGTGAGCAGGCAGCCCCAGGCTGGGATTGAATCTTGGGGAAAATTGCGATTTTCGATTAATACGACTATCCACCTAACAAAGGAGGTCGTCCCATGAAACGGATTCATCTCATCACATTCACTATCATGACCGTATGCGCAGTGCTGTCTGGGTGCGCCCCTGCCACACCGTTCCCACCCAAAGTGTTGGAAAAGGTCTCTCCGGATTTTGATTTTGAGGCGTGGCGTGATGCGCCTCCCATGAATTTATTAGGAAGTTCCGATTCAGATATTAAAATCCAGCTGGGGGGCCGGATCGTACAGGTGACCAGGAACGACAAAGGCATCATGGTTGTCGCGGAACAACTTCCCATCGTGAACCATCCCGTGTATGGACCCACGGAAGATGTCAATAGAACTGGTGACCATGAATTCGCCTTTCTCTATCCAGGAGCACTTGAATTTCAGGATCTACAAAACGGGAACCGCTTCATCGTTGTGGGAACAACCACGAGCAGACGACCGGTCGTAGTGAACGGCCTGCCGAAGACCGAGCTCTTCTTGATTGCCGACTGCCTCCATGTGTGGCAGACAGGTAGGACCGAAATCGCCGAATTTAAGGAGAATGTTGGAGCTGGCTATTCCCCTCTTCCGGAGCACACGTCCTGCGTCCCGCAGCAGTAGGGGGAGTTCGAAAAGTGGTCAGGAGAGTAGCCATCTGTTGAAGGGAGGAGATGACACAGGGAAGCGCATAATCTAGCGTCTGGTCTCAAAGCCGTTTGTTGATTTTTTTGTTGCTATCATCGAACCCATCTACAACCGACCTGGATTGACCCAGATAGCTTTAACCTGGTAACCAGACGCCAGATCCCGACTCGTACCGATCTCAGCGCGAGCTGGGTGAACATGAGGGAGGGAGGGAGGGAGGGAGGGAATATGAGCGGCACGGAAAAACGATAGCAAGCAATGGGAGCGAGTCTCCTGTTGGTGGTGACGGTGGGATGCGTCGGGACGACCAATGCTGCCCATCAGCCAGCGGAATTCGTGGATCCGGTGCTGGGCATATTGAACGACGACATCATCCATTTTGATGTGAGCAGCGATCGTGCCACAAAACGACTTGAAGAACTCGAGCAGTTCCCCGATACGCAGGACACGATGCTGCAAGCGTTTCGAGCGATGGATCTAATCCACTCGCAACTGCGACAGCAACAATTGGTGCTGCAGCTGAACCATCTGCACTTTGTGAAAGCTCAGATGATTGCGTCGAACCGTAATCCGGACGACAAATCGCGGCTGCTCCAGAAATGGACCATTCATGAACGGGAGTATCGGAAGAATCTGGATACATTCTGGCAAAAACGGCTCGATCTGGAGCACAAACGGTTAATGGTCGAAGCCCGATTGATTGAGCGGTCGCTCAAGTGAGTGCGGAAGCGAAGAGAGCGGCGGTGGCATACCGAGTTCATGCCCGTGGTCGTTCGGTATCCGGTGATGCTGCTCCTGATACAGGTGTCTGCCTGTGCCTGCTCCTGTCTTAGGCGGAGGGGGCGAGATTTGAAACCCCCGATGTCCCAGAGACTATAGGGCCTGATCTCACCGTATCGGTTCTATCTCAATCATTTACGAAGGCCAGCGGCAGATGAAAGACTGATCAAACCAGATCGGGCACGATGGTTCCGCTACAGTTAAGCTACAGCAAAAGAGCCCTCAAGATGTTTCCCTAGATTGGGAGCGGGAGTGATCCAGATGAGGGATTATTGATTGGAAGCATGGCCTTAAAGAACCCATCTATGAAACGGTCTGTCGCATCGACCCTTTCTAAGATTTCTTTGAGGTGTGGTGCCTCCACGCTGGCGAGCTTTCCCTTGTTGGGAACTAGTAACGGGGGACCATTTTCAGGGAAAGTCCAGAACGCATGTACCAAGCGATCTGGAGTACTTGATTGCACGATGTGCACTTTGGGGTATGAGGCCGTAAGGGGTATTTTCTTAACACCATGATTTTCCGTCTGGTTTCTCGCTATTATAAAGTAATCGAGGGCTTACAGCGTTCTATTTGTTGCGGTCACTCCTAATAATTCTATTCGTTTCGATGCTCTTTCGCACAAAATTAGCAGAGCATTTTTGGTAGCATGTCGGCGCTCCGCGTTCCCTTACAACAGATCCAATCGACGCTTAAATTCTTTCACTTTCTGACGCACTGTCTCCATGTAGTTCCGGGCCTGGCCAACCGTTCTGATAGGGACCACTTCTCGACGTAGCTGGTCTAACGATAACGCGTCAGGTTGGTCGTGTTGGCGGATTGCCAAATCTCTGAGAAACGCGACATGTAACCAATCATACTGATGAGGTTTCAAAAGTCTATTCTCTATATCAATCTCTATACGAGTTATCTTTGACTCTTCATTCTTTGAGTCATCAGAGTGTACCTTGTCCGGAGCAAAAAAGTCAGGACCACCGTTCCCAGCAGCCGGGTCTTTAGACATCTGTCTTGGTGCAGACCCCGATGGGACCGTGGGAGGTGCAAGACTGCGGGGCTGTTGCACTGATCGAAGCAAATGGACAAAGTCAGCGGAATTGGCGTCGCGGTCAGTTAGCGTTGGCAGGTCAAATAACAATTCAACGGTTCTCAGAAGTGATGAATGATCATACAGCGTACTATCAATGAGGTTGCGAGCTGTATAGGGCGATATGATTATCGTCGGTACGCGAACGCCGTATTGTCTGAAATCAAATTTCGGCTGTCGAGGCACAGTTGCAGCATCACCAGGAGGTATAGCTGCAGTAAGTGGAGGAACATGATCATAGAATCCTCCGTGCTCATCATAGGATACGACTAATAGGCTGCGTTCCCAGTGCGGCGAATTTCTCACTGCTTCATAGACATCTTTTATTAGCTTCTCTCCCATAAAAACGTCGTCCAATGGATGTTGGGAGTTTCCGCCAACGAAATCCGCTGGTGGCAGAATATCCCGTCCATAATTTGGTTCTATAAAAACGTACCGAGGGCTGAAGGTGGTCTGTGAGACATCTCGAGCAAACCTCGAGAAGTCCAAAAATCGCTTATTCCTAATCCATTGCCTGGTCATCCCTTTCATTGCATAAGACTGGGGGAATGCGTCGCCTTCGTATATACACCAGTCTATCTTTGCGGCGTCGAGCAAATCGAAAATTGTACCGTGTTGAAAGTTATATCCTTGGAAAAAGGTACTGTTGAACATGGCCCAGTCTGAGGCACTTTCGACCATGCCCCCCGAGGAAGCCGCATGAAAAAAGAACCTGTTTGGCCACGTCGCTCCAGGAATCGAGGAATACCATGAATCGCACACAGCGAATTCTCTGGCAAGGCTTTCGAGCACTGAAAGCTGGCCTGGTCCGAAGCCCTGCATTACCGGCACAGGTCCTGGCTCAGTAGCGTGAGATCGATAGTTTGAGACGAATCCGGAATTAGTGAGTTTGGGATACGCCCCGGTCGAGGTGTCGATTGATGCGCCTGTCCCACACAACTGTTCTAGTACATCCTTAAACTCATGGCCTGGATCTCTTGTCAGGCTCGCTGACGCACCAATCGTGGCATAAACGAGCTGCCCTTGCGGATCTAGGTTGAAATATTTACCGTCCGTGAGACCATTAATTGTTCGGGTCTTTCCAGTGATGACGTCGGTTCCCTGAATATTGGAGAAGCCTAGCATGTGATCAAATGATCTATTTTCAAGCACAAGGACAAAAACCTTATCTATTGCGGGTATATTAGTGTTCATTTGGCTATCCTCACGTACATCCTAGCCGGAAGACCTAGACAATTGACCAGGCTGGACCCCTTAATATGTCTTGGGGTCCCTGCACAGCGTTTCGAATTCAGGTATCTGCGCCTGTGTGCGAAGCTTCTCGTAACCGACGAAAACTGGAGTTATTGTACAGGGGATCGTTGGCTCCTTCCCTTCAAGTTTGGCTGCCATTGCTCGAGCAGTGGACGCCGCACTCGCAAGATTTTGGAATGTCTTGCCTTGATCTGGCGAGGTTCCTCCTTGTCAGTCAGTCTGCAAAGACGTATAGACATCTTCGGACTTCAACCCAGATATGTCTGAGGCATGCAGCGCCAGCCCATAGGAGGGATCGTATATCCGACCGTGATGCGACACGGCCGTCCCGCTAGGGTGGCGGCAGAGGGCTCGGGATTGGAATCCCGCCGCGATCGACGATACTGTGGGGCCAGCAGACGCGGCAGCGTGTGGCCGTGCCGGTCATAAAATCCGTGCGATACACGAAGGAGGTCCAATTTTCGACCGCCTGCCCAGCGAGATTGGTGAGTGCGCTCTGCCCACCGGCGGGAACAATTCCGAGGTTATATTGCTGCCCTCCTTGTAAGGAATAGACCACCTGTCCCAGGGTTAAGGCCGTGGGGCCACCGGTGCTGACCGTTAAGGTGACCAGTCCTGACCCATCCGGATTGATGCTGAAATGCGAATATTGCTGGGAAGCCGCATCGTAGGTCGTAAAGAGCACACGACCTTGTACGGCAACCCCTTCAAAAGCGAGGGCGAAGCTATTGGTGGATGGCGCAGTTGCGATTCGAACAGGACGGCCGGTGCCATTGATCGGATAACTCCAGAGCGCCGTGGGCCCTCCCCGAGTGGGGTCGATGGTATCGGGGTAGCGGGCCACGATGACCCAGTCGTCCGTCGCACCGACGCACAGTTCATTAAAATTCCGCGGCCCTGGATTGATCAACACTCGGCCACCGCCGTCATCTGCCATCACATATATGCTGGCAAAGCCTGTCGGGATTCCGTCGACCGGATAAAAGCCGCGGGACGTGAGGAGGAGTCGGCCATTCGGGGTAAAGCCGCAGAAGCGGTCTTCGATCCATCCGAGGTTATGGAGAAACGTATTCAACGCCGCAGTGGTCGGCGCTGGTCCCGTGGTCGTGCTAAACAGTCCGCCATTCGGCGGGGAACCCGGTCTCGTCCAAATCATCCGGTGCCCTGGACTAATTGCGACATAGCGTGGCTCTTCGAACACGCCGGCGACATGGGCCGACTGCGAGCCGTCATCATTGATGCTGTTATACGAGTACCGATGTCCGTCAATCGCCACGTCGACATCCTGTTTCGCATACACAATCCGATTGTCCCAACCAATCGCCATCGGGAGTTCATCGCGCGGGGCCGCGGAGAGTGTAATAGGGGTGTCCGTGGTCGCTGCGTTGACGAAGATACTATAGAGGTCATGGTTGACTACGCTAACGGTGACCCCAAAAATCACCATGTTGTTGCCCGTGACCCCAAAGCAGGCTTCATCAGCCGAGGTGGTCCGCACCGGGGCTAATCCCGTTCCGTCCTCATTCACAACATAAATATCGCCGCCATTGGGCGTCTGACGCGTAAAGACAATGCGGCGGTCGGTCGTCACGCCACAGGCAGTTTCCTCATCCGGACTCTTCGCCAACACGGCCCGGTTCGACCCATCCTCCCGCACCACATACAGGTCATGCTGGCCGCCAAGGAGGTCCGCGTGCTGATAGATGATGCGGTTGGGCGTGCATGCCGACATCGCGAGCATCAGTGCAAGAAGGGCGAATGGTCGGATCACAGTGACCGCCTTGTTAAAACAATGAGAAAGAGTTCGTGTTAAACAATTCACTCAAGTCAGATACCTTTGAAGTACATTATCGCATGAAACCTCGTCCATGACTCTTGCCATTCACCGCCGTACAGTGTGCGCTTGACTGTGCCCGCGAGTACCCGTTATTCCACGTCCTGCCACCATCCCGTTAACTTCCTGTGAACTTCATAACAGAAGGGGGCTCGGCCGGATGGCTGAACCCCTTGATAGTCTTGGTTGCGGGGGAAGGATTTGAACCTTCGATCTTTGGGTTATGAGGCCGTAAGAGGGAATTTCTTATCACCCTGATTTTCCGTCTGGTTTCTCGCTTATTTAAATTAATCGAGGGCTTACAACTTGGTTACGCCCTGTTTCATCGTGCGACGCGGTCATCCTCAACTGCTCAGCGGCGGCGGTGGTAAGGAACGCAGAATAGGTTGGCGCAGTGAGCCACTTTGAGGTCGCCGTTCGTCTTATCGTAATAGCTGATGAGTGCCAAACCATCGGACCCGATAGTCACTGAGCTGTACTGGCCGACGGTGCCTGGGCTGTCCATCGTGATGAGGGTGGCGGAGATGCAGGTCACGTTGGCGCAGTGGGCCACCTTGAGGTCGCCGCTCGTCTCATCGTGATAGCTGATGAGTGCCAAACCGTCGGCCCCAATGGTCACTGAGCTGTACTGACCGACGGTGCCTATGCTGTCCACCGTGGTGAGGGTGGCGGAGGTGCAGGTCACGTTGGCGCAGTGAGCCACTTTGAGGTCGCCGTTCGTCTTATCGTAATAGCTGATGAGTGCCAAACCATCGGACCCGATAGTCACTGAGCTGTACTGGCCGACGGTGCCTGGGCTGTCCATCGTGATGAGGGTGGCGGAGGTGCAGGCCACGTTGGCGCAGTGGGCCACCTTGAGGTCGCCGCTCGTCTCATCGTGATAGCTGATGAGTGCCAAACCGTCGGCCCCGATGGTCACTGAGTTGTATTGGCCGACGCTGCCTATGCTGTCCACCGTGGCGAGGGTGGCGGAGGTGCAGGCCACGTTGGCGCAGTGGGCCATCTTGAGATCGCCGTTCGTCTCATCGTAATAACTGATGAGGGCTAAGCCGTCAGTGCCGATGGTCACTGAGCTGTATTGGCCGACGCTGCCTGGGCTGTCCACTGTGGTGAGGGTGGCGGAGGTGCAGGCCACGTTGGCGCAGTGGGCCACCTTGAGGTCGCCGTTGGTGGCGTCGTAGTAGCTGATGAGGCCCAGGCTGTCGGCTCCCATGATCATCGAAGACGGCGCGCCTACGTTATGGGCTCCTCCGTCCAGGGTTGTGCGGGTGGCAGAGGTGCAGGCCACGTTGGCGCAATGCGCCACCTTGAGGTCGCCGTTAGTGGTGTCGTAGTAGCTGATGAGGCCCAGGCCATCGGCTCCCATGATCATCGAAGACGGCGCGCCTACGTTATGGGCTCCTCCATCCAGGGTTGTGCGGATGGCAGAGGTGCAGGCCACGTTGGCGCAATGCGCCACCTTGAGGCTTCCATTGGTGACGTCGTAGTAAGTGATGAGGCCCAGGCCATCGGTCCCAATGGTTACTGAGGTGAACTGACCGACATTGTCCTCGCTTTGGAGGGTTGTGCGGGTGGCAGAGGTGCAGGCCGAGTCGGCGCAATGGGCCACCTTGAGGTCGCCATTGGTGGCGTCGTAGTAGCTGATGAGGCCTAGGCCATCGGTCCCAATGGTTATTGAGGTGAACTGACCGACATTGTCCTCGGTTTGGAGGGTTGTGCGGGTCACAGAGGGACAGGCCGAGTCGGCCGAGTCGGCGCAGTGGGCTACCTTGAGGTCGCCATTGGTGGCGTCGTAGTAGCTGATGAGGGCTCGGCCGTCAGTCCCGATGGTCACTGAGCTGTACTGGCCGACGTTGCCTGTGCGGTCCGGGGTATTCGTGACGGTGGGAGAGGTGCAGGCTAAGTCTGGGCAGAAGGCCAATTTGAGGACTTGGTCAGTGCTGTCATAGTAGGTGATGAGGCCGTGGCCACCGGTGATGGTCACTGAGGTGAACAGACCGACATTGCCCTCGCTTTGGAGAAAAGTGAGGGTTGTGCGGGTGGCGGAGGTGCAGGCCAAGTCGGCGCAGTGGGCCATCTTGAGATCGCCGTTCGTCTCATCGTAATAACTGATGAGGGCTAAGCCGTCAGTCCCGATGGTCACTGAGTTGTATTGGCCGACGTTGCCTGCGCTATCCATCGTGGTGCGGGTGGCGGAGGTGCAGGCCGAGTCGGCGCAATGGGCCACCTTGAGGTCGCCATTGGTGGCGTCGTAGTAGCTGATCAGGGCTAGGCCGTCGGTCCCGATGGTCACTGAGCTGTATTGGCCGACGTCGCCTGCGCTGTCCACCGTGGTGAGGGTGGCGGAGGTGCAGGCCACGTTGGCGCAATGGGCCACCTTGAGGTCGCCGTTGGTGGCGTCGTAGTAGCTGATGAGGGCGAGGTCGTCAGCCCCGATGGTCACTGAGCTGTATTGGCCGACGTTGCCTGACCCGTCCAGGGTGCTGAGTGCGAATCCCGGATGGTCAAGGGTGGTATCGTCCGCTCCGACACTGAGGGGCAACCCGAAACTTAAAAGAAGCCAGACGTTCCAACGGAGAACATTCTTTTTGAACATGCTTATCCTGCAGGATGGGGACAAGCTGAATCATTGATTATAATACAATAAAATCCTCCCGAATTGCGTCTCAGAATTCAGGGAGGATAGGAAGTCTCAAATCCCTCTCTTACAGTCAAGAAAGCCATAAGCAACTTCAAAAGCCCTTGCTCGGTCGTTCCGCTGCGGGTCGACCAGGTGCACCAAGGATCCTAGCCTCCAGTCCAGCCTCCGCCCTGTGAACTTCGCGCATTCGCCAATGGTGAGAGCCGGAGTATACTCGAATCAACGCACCTCTTCCACCGGGTCCCGATCACCTCCCGCACCTCGGGCGAGCCGAAGCTCAGCCCCAGACGCAGAGGCATCCTGCGATCGCATAGCTTAGCGTGCTTCTCGGGGCAGTAGTAGTTCGCGAGTTCGATAGGTTTCATTGAAACAACGGACGTGATCCACTCGTTGACTTCTCGGTGACGATGACAAGGCCGTCGAGATCACTGAGACCATACGAGGTCCCGCTGATTAAGAGTCCTGCCGAAGACCTATCTCAGAACACTCAGCAAGAACAATCATCAGCGAAAGGGAAAGATTCGTGATGGATCAGATCATCATTGATCATGGTGCGTCACGGTGTTTTGGCACCAGCTTGGCACCAAAGTCTATGGCTGACGACGAATTAGGTTCTCGGGGTGCCCTTCACCAGCAAATGAGGGAATCGAGATCGAGGCCGTATTTTTGAAATCAACCAGCATGAGGATCAGGATCTCTATCGACCGAGCGAACTCAGTGATTTCAGAAGCAGTAGGTGCGGGCTGAACTTTACCCTTACCACTTCCACGCTTGTAGCAAAATACCGGTTGGCCTTCGGAAATGAACCACAAATTATGCAAGAGTTCGTTGCGACGCTCGGCGGCCTTTTCTATCTGTTTCAAGAGGTCTGAAAGCTGATGGCGCTCTGTAGGTTTGATCGCTCTATGGCCACAGGACGATCGGAGCTTTTGAATGAGTTTCGTGGTCGGGAGGTCCTTGGTGAGAATCTGGCCAGTTTGGTGGTCAACTGCAAACACCTCCCATGAAAACATTTCGAGGGTAAAGTGCAGCAGCGAGAAATTGATGGCTAACGATCCCAACGCTTTCTGGTATGCGGCTCGTATCCCTTTATCTCCAATGGCTGCTTCCATGAGTGCATCGGCAACTTTTCGTTTTGCATCGTTCATCACTGTCGGCTCCTTTTGTTGGATGGGAGTTTAGCGGTCGATCGGCTCTATTCGCAATATAGCGCCCGTTGATCACGGATCAGCCTTCTAAGCCTTTCCAGTACGTCCGCGCAAACCCTTGCCAGTAGAGCTGAAGGTCCATCCTATAGCGGCTTCGCGCTGATTTGGCCATTTAGTTCTATTCAGGTGGAGTGAGGCCGTGTTAGGCCTTTTTTGCTGTAAATGGAACACGCCGAGAACACGTAGGGTTTGTATCTAGAAATGGCTTTTTGGATGCACAATGGAAAGACTGGGGGCAAGATTTTGGGGGTAGTAACCTATACGTTTCCATTCAGCTATAGGGTATGTACCAGGAATTCGAGATGGAGGATAACCATGGTAATGAAGCTGCTCCTGCTCTTAGGCGGAGGGGCGAGATTTGAAACCACCGATGTCCCAGAGACTATAGGGCCTGACCTCACCGTATCGGTTCTATCTCAATCATTCACGAAGGCCAGAGGCAGATGAAAGACCGATCAAACCAGATCGAGCACGATGGTTCCGCTACATTTAAGCTACAGTCACGCCCGAAGAAAGGGGAGGTCAAAAACCCTAAAAACAATCCCATGGTACCACCTCGATTTTAATGGAAGACACGCGTATCCTTCCGCCTGTTCAGAAACAAATGATTTTGACCATGCCAAACTGCAAGAAGTAAAGGTTGCCAATCTAAAAAACCTTGGCCACTAGAAGTGGGATAGTTCTTATGAGTGTCTCCGAAGAATATTTAAGGGTCTATCTGCAAACCTTCTTTTCGAAGTACAGACTGAGGTTTCAACCCTTCGCAGATATGCAGCGATAACATAATCATGCCGATCTGAATTACAGGCTGACGCGACGCTAGAGGAAGCGTTGACGGGTGATTGAATAGGCGCAAGAATCACACGCCAGTGTTCATTCTGGCTGTGCACACTACGCGGTCAGTATACACAAGAGTTAGGTCGCCCCTGTTCAAAGAAGTGTGAAGAGGAGAGAGTTACCTCATGGGCTCCACAGTGAAGGAGGAACATCTACGGTGGTTCGGGGGTACGATTCCGTATGTCATCGACAGTTCCGTTGAGAACCTCCGGAGATTCATCGAGGGTGACACGGCGACGACTGGGGCGATCCAGATCCTCCAGGAGCAGACTCACCTCCGGTTCGTCGAACGGTCACATCAGAGCGACTACATACGCTTCGCCCATGGCGAAGCCTGCAGCTCGCCATACGGACGGCAAGGGGGCCGGCAAGACGTCAAGCTGAACAAGCACACCTGCGATAAATCCGATGCGGTGGTCCATGAGATCGCGCATGCCATCGGGATGCGACATGAGCATTCGAGGCGCGATCGCGATCGGTTTGTCAACGTGCACTGGGAGAATATTGAGGACGGAAAACAGCACTGCTTCGAGAAACATAGCGCAAGTGAGGGAAGCGAGCACGGGTTGTACGACTTCTCTTCTGTCATGCATTACCGGAGCTGCGCATTCGGACGTGGGGGCTATTATTGGACTTCAGGCTGGACCACCGCCATTGCCTACGTGGCTGGCGGTGCCCTGTATCTCTTCCTGCTGAAGGCGGCGGGGTTCGGAAGCGACGGCAACAACGTCCACATCCACAAGCTCAACAGCGACGGCAGCGTGGGCGATCGGGTCGCCTCCTACAAGTGGACCGAAGGCTGGACCACCGCCATTGCCTACGTGGCTGGCAATGCCCCGTATCTCCTCCTGCTGAAGGCATCGGGGTTCGGAAGCGACGGCAACAACGTCCACATCCACAAGCTCAACAGCGACGGCAGCGTGGGCGATCGGGTTGCCTCGTACAAGTGGACTTCAGGCTGGACCACCGTCATTGCCTACGTGGTTGGAGGTGCCCCGTATCTCTTCCTGCTGAAGGTGTCGGGGTTCGGGATCGACGGCAACAACGTCCACGTCCACAAGTTGAACAGTGACGGCGACTTTGGCGATCGGGTTGCCTCATACAAGTGGACCGAAGGCTGGACCACCGCCATTGCCTACTCGGCTGGCGGTGCCATGTATCTCCTCCTGCTGAAAGCGTCGGGGTTCGGGAGCCACGGCAACAACGTCCACATCCACGCGCTCGACAACAACGGGAGCGTGGGCGATTGGGCTGCCTCGAACAAGTGGACACCAGGCTGGACCACTGCCGTTGTCTACGTGGTTGGCGGTGCGCCGTATCTCTTCATGCTGAAGGCGTCGGGGTTCGGACGAGACGGCAACAACGTTCACATCCACGCGCTCAGCAAAAATGGGAGCGTGGGCGCCCGCGTCGTCTCCTACAAGTGGACTCAAGGCTGGACCACCGCCATTGTCTATGCAGCTGGCGGTGCGCCATTTCTCTTCCTGCTCAATGCGGGTGGGTTCGGACGCGACGGCAACAACGTCCACATCGAGAAACTCGGGGTGAACGGCACAGTGGATGGGCACGTCACCATCTGCCCCACGCTCACTTTCAAATCCTCGGCGGACCCGACAACCTGTACTGGAGACCCTGCCAACATGGGTGGCAACACACTCACCAATACTGACTTGGCGACGCTGGACAGCCTGCCTCGGGGAATCTTGCATGCTCATGTTCTACAGCCGAATGGGACCCTCGGCCGGCGTCGTGACACACAGCATTGGACAAACGGTTGGACCACGGGCATTACATATACACTCGAAGGGCAAGTCTATCTCTTGCTCCTTAAAAGAATAGGCACTGGAAACGACGGCAACAATGTCCGCATCCACAAATTCAACAGTGACGGCGACGTGGGCGAACGGGTTGCCTCATACAAGTGGACCGAAGGCTGGAGTACGGCCATTGCCTATGTGGCTGGCGGTGCCCCGTATCTCCTCCTGCTGAAAGCAAGGGGGGTCGGCCGCGACGGCAACAACGTCCACATCCACAAGCTCAACAGTGATGGCGGCGTGGGAGAACGGGTTGCCTCGTACAAGTGGACCCAAGGCTGGACCACCGCCATTGCCTACGTGGTTGGAGGTGCCCCGTATCTCTTCCTGCTGAAGGTGACGGGATTCGGGAGCGACGGCAACAGCGCCCACATCCATGCGCTCAACAACAACGGGAGTGTGGGCGCCCGTGTCGCCTCCTATAAGTGGACCCAAGGCTGGACCACCGCCATTACCTATGTGGTTGGAGGTGC
This sequence comes from Nitrospirota bacterium, assembly GCA_963701855.1. GTDB lineage: Bacteria > Nitrospirota > Nitrospiria > Nitrospirales > Nitrospiraceae > Palsa-1315. The sequence goes on along the minus strand of CAVPBK010000007.1, from coordinate 4,184 downwards.
GCCGTATCTCTTCCTGCTGAAGGCGTCAGGGTTCGGACGCGACGGCAACAACGCCCACATCCACGCGCTCAACAACAACGGGAGTGTGGGCGCCCGCGTCGCCTCCTATAAGTGGACCCAAGGCTGGACCACCGCCATTGCATATGCGGCTGGCGGAGCGCCGTATCTCTTCCTGCTGAAGGCGTCAGGGTTCGGACGCGACGGCAACAACGTCCACATTCACGCGCTCAACAACGACGGGAGTGTGGGTGATCGGGTTGCCTCGGAGAGGTGTACCCAAGGCTGGACCACCGTCGGCGCCTATACGATAGCCGCCGCAGACTACCTTTTCCTACTACGGCCAGCATACCCCTCCTAGGGTGAAACAATGAGGCAGCAACGCTATCTAAGCCTTTCCAGTACTTCCACATAAACCCTAGTCAGCACAGAGGAACGTGGCTCAGAGAACCGCCGTGCGCCTGGTTGAGCATTTGGTTCTCTTCACGTGAAGTGATGCCCTTTAGGGCGTATTGTGCCGTAGAATGAACACGCCGGGAACAGATAGGGGTTATATCTAGATATGGCTTGTGGTCAGGCCTAGCCTTTCTCTGAAAACCAGACTGCTGGATCGGAAATCTGATGCCTCTGAGTCAGTGATATACTGTTCTTGGAAGCGAACACCACGCGGCAGTGGATGGAGGTAGCCATGATAGAGGCAAGCACTCGGTGGAAGCAGCTCACCGCGATGATACTGGGCGGCGTGTTTGTGACCCTTACCATAAGCGCCTGCGAGAGTACCCCGAAGTGGGTCAAGACTGGGACCTACACGAGCCAGGATGCCAAGGCCTTCTATGGGATCGGCGAAGTGATGGGTATTCGGAATGAACCCCTCGCCTGGGATGCGGCGGAGAATCGGGCGCGGGCGCAGATGGTGAAAATACTCTCCACCTATACGGCCTATCTGATGCGCGATTATGCGGCGTCCACGACGGCAGCGGATTTCCAAAAGACGGCTGAGGAGCAACACATCGAGGAAGCGACAAAAACGTTTGCGGCAGCCACTCTGAATGGCGTTCGATCTGTAGACCGATATCAGGATGAAAAGAAAGGGATCTACTACGTGGTGGTCAAAATGGATCTCGCGGATGTGAAAGACATGCTCATGCAGTCGAAAGAGCTGAACGGTCAGATGCGAGATTTTGTGCGTAAGAATGCTGACCGTGCCTTTGACCGACTCGAAAAGGAAGAACAGAAACGGGAAACGCCCTAGCAGAACCCGCACCAATATCCGGTGGACGCCCACCTTGGACAGGGGGTTGACGTGCCCTCCTCCCAGAAAACTGAATGAGCCAGAAGGACGGACCTCTGTTAGGCTGCGGTCCATCAGCCAGGAAGGAAGGGTCTGGCGACTCACTGGTGATCTGCCCATGCGGCCGGCAGAACCCCTCTCGCTCACGGTCCCCCTTCCGAATGAGCCCCGCATCGAGATCCCTAATGCTAGTGCGGTGATCGAGAGGACCGGCGTTCTCGGTGAAGACTGTGGCGATTGATGAGCGGCACACCCAGGCTCACTTGGCCCATGACATGAAGCGATTGGTTCGGCAATTTGTAAAGGGATACTCTTGCCTGGCAGACAAGCGCCATGCGGCTCAAGAGCGGCAACTCTTGCCGAGCTGATTGCTGCACACCGCCTAGAAGCAGTTGGAATGCGCCGTTCCGGTGCGTGATGGACCTTTGATACAGGCGCGGTCCTTGCTCCCCTTTAACAGCTACAGACATCGGTTCAAGAGACCGATACATTGTTGGTGGGCAGCACAGGGACGGGCTGCCCGTTGTTCCGAGATCAGTGGGTCACCAAGCACGGATCGCGAGACTCATTGATTGCCAAGGAGGTTCTATGTCCGTATCAGGTGTCGGATCTTCCCCTATGGTGCAGTGGTTCCAAAACAACCTCTCCAGTGCCGGGTCTGCGACTGGAAGTCCGTCGTCTAGTAGGTGTCTGTCTTCGTCAAATGACACCACCTCAATCTCCCAACAAGCAGTCCAATTAAATGCAAACCAGGCTTCGCAAGCCCCTGATCCATCTCAAACGTCGGGCGTCTATGGGCCACAAGGACACCATCATCACCATCATCATGGTGGTGGTCAAGGTGGCAGCTCCTTTATGGATCAACTCGCCCTATCGATCGTCACCGATCTCCAGAAGGCTACCGGGAACGGGGCCTCGGCGGGATCCGGATCATCCACTACGGGCTCGGCAACCTCGAGTGCGACTGGTGGGTCTTTCATCGACAAGCTTGCGAGTAAAATTGCCAATGACTTGCTAGCACAGTATCAGCAAGCGATCGCATCCACAGTACCCACATCACAGAGCAGCACCACAAACCAGGTCAACGTGACGGCATAGGCGCGTTCTGTGTGGCCACTGGCGGGGCCTTCTGACTACTCAAGGCCCCGCCAGTTACCCTTCCGCGAGTCCTCCCAAAATCCTGCGCCATGCCTGGCGTAACAGATACCATCAATGACTCACCTATGCCGTGCCACCGTAAGAGTGGCGAAAGAGAGGGAGAAACTAATTCGGTCGCCATTTACTGTCGGCCGCTGTTTGCGCATGAGGTGAGTCCCTTGCCTTTTCATGGCTGAACAGAAATCTGCATTATCAACGTGTTGTGGGATTTTCAAGGATCAAACTGACCCTCCCCTGATTTCACAGCCACCTCCATACGGGGGAGAATGATGAAATTGGCGGTCAGCATGGCAACAACAACGCGACGTCAGGTTACCGAGGCAGTCAAGTCCGAGGCCGTACGGCTCACGCGGGAATCGGGTCGACCGGTGGCCCAGGTGGCGCGGGAGCTCGGAATTTCTGACAATGTGCTGTATCGCTGGAGGAGTGAGCAGCAACCGGTCGAATCCCAGGGCCGCACGCGCCAGGCGGTGCGGGCCGAGCAGGACGAGCTGACACGGCTCACACGAGAAAACGAGACGCTCCGGAAGGAGCGGGATTTTTTACAACGTGCGGCGGCGTTCTTCGCGAGGGAATCGCAGTGAGATTCCGTGCGATCCAGGCATACGACCGTCGCTATCCGATCCGGCTCATGTGCCGCGCCCTCGCGGTCTCATCCGCCGGCGACTATGCCTGGCGGGCGCGGCCTGAGAGTGTGCGCGGGGCGGTCAACCGGGCGCTCGTCGCGAAGCTCCGGGTGATCCACCGCGAGTCCCGCGAGACCGACGGCAGTCCCCGCATCTGGAACGCCTTGATCAAGCAGGGGCACGACGTCGGCGAGCATCGCATCGCTCGGTTGATGCGGCAGGAGGGGATCCGGGCCAAGACCGTCAAGAAGTGGCGCGCCACCACCCAGTCGACTCATCGGCTACCCGTAGCCCTCAACACGCTCAATCGTCAGTTCACGGTGATGCCGCCCACCCGGGTGTGGGCTGGGGACATCACGTATGTCTGGCCCACGGAAGGCTGGCTCTACCTCGCCGTCGTGCTCGCTCTGTACTCGCGCCTCGTGATCGGCTGGGCGATGGGCCACCGGCTGACCGTGGAGCTGGCCGAGCGTGCCCTCATCATGGCGCTGGCGAACCGGACACCCGCGGCCGGGCTCCTACACCACTCGGATCGCGGCAGTCAGTATGCGGCCACGAGCTACCAGCATCTGCTCGACGAGCACGGCATCACCACCAGCATGAGTCGTAAAGGCAACTGCTGGGACAACGCCTGTGTCGAACGCTTCTTTGGGACACTCAAGCGCGAGCTCGTGTACCATCGGCACTACACGACCCGTGAAGACGCGAGACAGGAGATCTTCGAGTACATTGAGGTGTTCTATAACCGGCAGCGTCGTCATTCGACCCTTGGCTATGACTCCCCAGCCGAGTACGAAGCGAGGACGGCAGTGGCTTAACCAGGTGTCCACGGAATTGGGGGAAGGTCACACAGTGCTGTCTGTGCTGAAGGAGAAGGCCAAGGTGCGATCATTGAGAACGGATGTGGTCTTCTGTGCAACAAAACCTTCACGCCGATAGAGTCGGGGCATTTGCGCCGATCATTCCGGTTAGCGTTGAGCAAGGCCAAGATCGAAGGTTTTCGCTTTCACGATTTGCGGCATACCTTCGCGACGCGGCTCGTTCAGGCGGGCGTGGATCTTTACAAGGTTCAGCGGTTGCTTGGCCATAAGTCGCCAATCATGACGCAACGC